>CAVZMU010000008.1:0-699667 GCA_963776455.1 uncultured Alphaproteobacteria bacterium | reverse complement strand
TGAGACCGTCTATGGCCTCGGCGCCGATGCCACCAACGGCGCGGCGATCGCCCGGCTCTATGCCGCCAAGGGGCGGCCGTCACTTCAATCCGCTGATCACCCATGTGGCGGACGTGGGCGCGGCGCGGCGCTTGGCGCGCTTCGATGAGGTCGCAGAGAAACTCGCCGCCGCGTTCTGGCCGGGGCCGCTGACGCTGGTGCTGCCCAAAACCGCGGATTGTCCGGTATCGGACCTGGCCATCGCAGGCCTCGACACCATTGCGATCCGGGTCCCGGATCATGCGGTGGCGCAGGAGAGTTCTCTGCGGCGTTCGGGAAGCCGGTCGTGGCACCATCGGCCACCGCTCGGGGCATGTGTCGCCGACCACGGCGCAGCATGTGCTGACGGACCTCGTCGGCCGCGTCGACCTCATCGTCGACGGCGGACCGACGCGGATCGGGTTGGAAATCAACCATCGTGGCCTGCCTCGGCCAGCCGGCCTTGCTGCGTTCCGGCGGCGTGCCGCGGGCCGATATCGAAGCTGTGCTCGGCGCGCCGCTCGTGGAGCCATCGGCAGGGACCGCGGCCGGAGCGCCGCTCGCGCCGGGGCAACTGGCGTCGCACTATGCGCCGCGCGCGCAGGGCTTCGCCTTGATGCCAAGGACGTAACGCCCGGCGAGGTGCTGCTTGCCTTCGGCCCCCGGCTGCCCGAAGGAGCCTCGCGCGCCCTGGCGATCTTCAGCCTCTCGGCAAAGGGAGACCTCGTGGAGGCGGCGGCCAATCTGTTTGCCTATCTACGCGCGGCGGATGCCGCCGGAACTCATACCATCGCGGTGGCGCCAATCCTGCACGAGGGATTGGGCGAAGCCATTAACGATCGTCTGCGCCGCGCGGCGGCGCCGCGGGGCCCTTGCCGGTAACCTCGCAGTTGTGGTTATGACTAGTCTGGCTAGTTAGAGAGTAAGGGATGACAAGAGCGAACAGCTGGAAACTTCACGATGCTAAGGCGCAGTTGTCGGAACCTGTGCGACGGGCGCGAAGCGGCGACCACCAAATCGTAACGGTTCACGGCAAGGATGTGGTCGTCGTCTCCGATGTAGAGAAGGTCGAAGTAAAGGCGAGAACAACAAATCCCCGCACGATGAAGGATTTCATCAATGGTTCGAAAAAATACCGCGGACTTGGCCTAAAGATCCCGGCACGGACCAAGATGGTTTTTCGCGACGAACCGGTATTTGGGGATGATGAGGCGTGAAATGGCTTATCGACACCAACGTCCTGTCTGAGAATGTAAGGCCCGACCAAACCGGCAAGTTGTCGCTTGGATTGCCCAGCAACCTCCCGAGCTCCTGGCGCTCAGCATCGTGACGATCGCGGAGTTACCTTCTCGAGAGTCTCCCTCACTGAGAGCCATGAGCGCCAACACGAGCTGATGCGCTGGATTGATGAGGATGTCATTGCCTCGTTTGTCGATCGCGTCTTGCCCATATCGGCGGATATCCTGATCGATTGGCTCTATCTCATGCGGCGAATGGCCGCCAAGCGGAAAACCGCCGCTCCCGCGGACCTTCTGCTCTCCGCCACCGCACGAATACGCGAGTTGCGATCGCGACTCGCAATACGAGGGACTTCGCTCATACAGTTATACGCGTCTACAATCCGTGGACCGATCAAACTCATACCATGGAAAAACCATGATGGGTCCCCTTCGCGCCCTCGCCGACACCGACCTCCTCTCCCGCTTCGCGGCCATCGTCGGTGGAAAATACGCCGTCACTGATCCCGACACGCAGGAGCCCTATCTCGTCGAACAGCGCGACCTCTATCACGGCCGCACGCCGATGGTGCTGCGGCCCGGCTCGGTGGCGGAGGTCGCCGCGATCCTCAAGCTCGCCGACGAGACGCGGACGGCGGTCGTGCCCCAGGGTGGCAATACCGGGCTGGTCGGCGGGCAGATTCCGCATCACGGCGAGATCCTGCTGTCGCTGACGCGGCTCGACCGCATCCGCGATGTCGATGCGATCTCCAACACCATCACATGCGAGGCCGGCGTCACGCTTGGGCGCGCGCGCGAGGCGGCTGCCGGCGCCGACCGGCTCTATCCGCTGCTGCTGCCGTCGGAGGGAAGCTGCACGATCGGCGGCAACCTCTCCACCAATGCCGGCGGCACTACCGCGCTCGCCTATGGGGTGGCACGCTCGCAGGTGCTCGGGCTCGAAGTCGTGCTGGCGGACGGGCGGGTGCTGAACAATCTCAACAAGCTCAAGAAGGACAACACCGGCTACGATCTCAAGAACTTGTTCATCGGCGCGGAAGGCACGCTCGGCATCATCACTGCCGCAGTGCTGCGCCTGCTGCCGCGCCCGCGTTCGGTCGAGACCGCGTTCGTCGGCGTGCCGTCGCCGCAGGCCGCGCTCGACCTGCTCGGCATCGCGCAGGACCGCACCGCAGGCGGCGTCACCAGCGTCGAGTTGATGGCGCGCATCGGCATCGACGCCGTGCTCAAGCACGACTCCGTGTCGCGTGATCCGCTATCATCGGTGCATCCCTGGTATGTGCTGATCGAATTGTCGTCGCAGGCGAAGGACGGCCTGCGCGAGAGCCTGGAAGAGATATTGGCCGAAGGGCTGGAACGCGGCGTCATCACGGATGCGACGATCGCCGGCAGCCTCGACCAGGCCAAGGCGTTTTGGCGCATCCGCGAGATGTTCGGCGAAGTGCAGCGGCGCGAGGGCGGCTCCATCAAGCACGACGTATCGGTCCCGGTCGCCGCCGTGCCCGCGTTCATCGCCGAGGCGGATGCGGCCGTCGTCAAGCTCATCCCGGGTGCCCGGCCGCTGCCGTTCGGCCACATGGGCGACGGCAACATTCACTACAACGTCTCGCAGCCGCTCGGCGCCGACAAGGACGCGTTCCTGGCGCGCTGGCATGACGTCAACGACGTCGTGCACGGCATCGTCATCCGATACGGCGGCTCGATCTCGGCCGAGCATGGCATCGGCATCCTCAAGCGCGATCTTTTGCCTGCCGTGAAGGATCCGGTCGCGCTCGAACTGATGCGCACGCTGAAGCGCACGCTCGATCCCAACGGCATCCTGAATCCAGGCAAGGTCCTGTAGCGAAATAACGGCCTACGCGGGAGGAAACACGATGTCGCTCAAAGGCAAGACGCTGTTCATCACCGGCGCCTCGCGCGGCATCGGCCTTGCGATTGCGTTGCGCGCCGCGCGCGACGGCGCCAACGTCGCGGTCGCCGCCAAGACCGAGACGCCGCATCCCAAGCTGCCGGGCACCATCCACAGCGCCGCGGAGGAGATCGAGAAGGCCGGCGGCCACGCGCTGCCGCTCGTTGTCGACGTGCGCGACGAGGACTCCGTCGAAGACCGCGATCGACCGGACCGCGGCGCATTTCGGCGGCCTCGACATCGTGGTCAACAACGCGAGCGCGATCCAGCTCACGCCGGTCGCGACCACCGACATGCGCCGCTTCGACCTGATGCATCAGGTCAATGCGCGCGGGACCTACATGGTGTCGAAATATGCGATCCCGCATCTCGTGAAGGCCGACAATCCGCACATCCTGATGCTGTCGCCGCCGCTCGACATGAAGGAGAAATGGTTCGCCGGCACGTACGGCCTATTCGATGGCGAAGTTCGGCATGAGCCTCGTGGTGCTGGGCCTCGCCGGCGAGCTGCGCGGCAAGGATCGCGGTCAATGCGCTGTGGCCGCGCACCACCATCGCGACCTCGGCGATCCGCAACCTGCTCGGCGGCGACAAGATCATGGCGATGTCGCGCACGCCGGAGATCCTGGCCGACGCGGCGGCGGCGATCTTCGCCAAGCCCGCCGCAAGCTTCACCGGTAATTTTCTGATCGACGATACGTTCCTCACCGGGGAGGGCGTCACCGATTTCGACCAATACCGGGTAGATCCCACCCAGGACCTCGCGCCGGATTTCTTCGTGCCGGACGAGATGACGCCGCCGGCGAGCGTGAGCATGAAGGCAAAGGGCTAGATTGACGGATTTTCGACTACCTTCTCAGCGGATTGATCCAGTTTACGCCAGTGAACCGCGCAAAGTCGCTGTCGGTCGAGCAAAGCGTCAGGCCGTGCTCGATGGCCAGAGCCGCCAAATGAGCATCATGAACCAAGTTCGCATGCACGCCGGGTATCGAAATCACCGTGGTCAGTACGTCGGAATGGCGTTCAGTGGGCAATGGTATCCATACGGGCTCGCAGCCGAGCCATGTCTGCACTTGCTGCCAAGCCTCGGACATCGTCGCTGACCGCGGGAATAAACGAGGGTTCGTGGCGACGCGAAGAAATGCGATCAGGCTTTCCCATGGGAGTCCGACTTCGTGCCTGACCGACGAGTTGTTTATCCAGCCATGCTCTGGCTGTCTGGTGCTGTGAGAATGTCGGGATGCTGGCGTAGATCAGAAGATTGGCATCGACCAATATCACTTATAGTCCTCACCTTCGGCAATTGCGAGGACTTCGGCAATGTTGTCCATGTTTTCGATAAGAGGTCTTCCCAGGTCCATGGTTGGCGTTCGAAATGGCTTGCGAGGTTTGGACCGTGTTTCCATCTCCGTCAGACCGCGACGCAGCGCCTCATTGATGACATCCTTGAGACGGCCATCGCGGGCCTTGAGAAGGCGTTTCAACTGAACGGCAATATCGTCGTCGAGCGTCAACGTCGTTCTCATGGATGTAACTATAGTCGTTTGATGTCTTGATGTCTATATTGTGATGCGTTGATCCTCTGACTTGTCGCCATGATGCGCTGAAGTGATCGACGCGCTACAGGATTTGACCATGTCCACCCTCTACCTCACCCATCCCGCCTGCCTCGACCACCTGACACCCGCCGGCCATCCCGAGCGCCCGGACCGCCTGCGCGCGGTCGAGGAATCCTTGGCGGGCGAGCGGTTCCATCTGCTGGTCCGCGAGCAGGCGCCTCGCGCCGAATTTGAGACCATCGCGCTCTGCCACCCGATGGACTATGTCGAGGCGATCCGCGATGCGACGCCGCAGTCCGGCCTCGCGCGGCTCGATGCCGATACCACGCTGTCGCCGGGCAGCTTCGAAGCGGCGTTGCGGGGCGCAGGCGGTGGGGTGCGCGCGGTGGACGAGGTGATGGCCGGCACGGCCGCCAACGCTTTCGTCGGAACGCGGCCGCCCGGCCATCACGCCGAGACGGCGACGCCGATGGGCTTCTGCCTGTTCAACAACGCGGCGATCGCGGCGCGCCATGCGCAGCAGCGCCATGGCGCGGAGCGCGTCGCGATCGTCGATTTCGACGTCCATCACGGCAACGGCAGCCAGGAGATATTCTGGAACGACGCCACGGTGATGTATTGCTCGACCCACCAGATGCCGCTCTATCCCGGCTCCGGCGCGCGCACCGAGCGCGGCAGCCACGACACCGTCGTCAATGCGCCGCTGCATCCGGGCGATGGCGGGCCGCAGTTCCGCGCCGCGATGGAGGCCGTGATCCTGCCGCGCCTGGAACAGTTCAGGCCCGACCTCGTCATCATCTCGGCGGGATTCGATGCCCATGCCCGCGATCCGCTGGCCAGCCTCAACCTCGTCGAGGCCGATTTCACCTGGGTGACGCAGAAGCTCATGGCGGTTGCGGACCGGCATTGCGGCGGCCGCATTGTCTCGACGCTGGAAGGCGGCTACGACCTCAAGGGCCTTGCCGACTCGGTTGCCGCCCACGTCACCGCGCTCATGCACGGGTAGACGTGGGGCAGCCGGCGCCGGAACGGCCCTGTCATCGATCAGGAACACGCAATGGCCGAGGATGCCAATGCCGATATCGCCCGGCTGACCTTCGAGAAGGCGCTCGCCGAACTGGAGTCGATCGTGACCAAGCTCGAGGGCGGCAAGGTCGAGCTCGAGGAATCGGTCGCGATCTATGAGCGCGGCGAATCGCTCAAGCGCCGCTGCGAGGAGCTGCTGCGGCAGGCGGAAGCGCGGGTCGAGAAGATCACCCTTGATGCGTCCGGTAAGCCGACCGGCACCGCTCCGTTCGACGCAAGCTGACCGACGCGCGGCTGTCGCTTTCCATGACCCCCGCGGATGCCAACGGCGAGCGCGGCAATATCTGTCGGCGGCACGTCTTCTATATCGCGGGCTATGATCCCCAGGGTGTCGCCGGCTATCACGGCCTGTTCCGCCGCGAGCTCGCCCGCTTCGCGCGGGTGTGGTCGGTGGACACGCGCCTGGGACCGGCCGAGACCGATGCCGACGGCATCGCGGCGCGATGGCAGGTGGAGGCTATCGCCCCGAACTGGCAGGTCTCGACCACCTACGAGATGCTGCGCTGGGACGACCTCATCGCCGCCGACATGGCGCAGCCGAAACGGCATCGTCTTCCTCGCGCCGCTGCCCTGTATTTCAACAACCTGTTCAACGGCGTGATCTGGCGGCTGCTGCGGGTGAGCTGGCGCTTCGGCGTATTCTATCTCTATCCGGCGGTGGCCTTGCTGCTGCTGGGGCTCATCCCGCTCGCGGCCGGCTGGGCGGCAGCCCGCGTCGTGTTCGCATTCATTCCATCCGTGTCGCTGGCCCTGCTCGACGGGATCCTGGCGGTCGGCCTGGTCTGGGCGATGGGCGTCAAGATCGCGCGCGCATGGTACGTCTTCCATCTCGTCGATGCGTGGCTGTGGGTCGACGACTGGGTGAAGGGCCGCAAGCCGGCATTCAGCGAACGGGTCGATGCCCTCGCCATGCGCGTAATCGCCCGCGCCCGCCAAGGCGGCGTGGATGAGATCGTGGTCATCGGTCACAGCGGCGGCGCGGCCGTATGCGTTCCGTTGGCCGCGCGCGCGCTGGAGCTCGATCCGGATTTCGCGCGTCAGGTGCCGCGGTTCACCGTGATAGCGCTGGGCACGCTCATTCCGCTTCTGGGCTTCTATCCGCGCGGCGGGCAGATGCGGGAGGCGGTGCGCCGTCTCGCGAGCGAGCCGAGCGTCGCCTATGTCGACTGCCAGGCGCGCAAGGACGTCATGAATGTCTACTGCGATCCGATGCAGGCGGCGGGCGTGCCCGTGGCGGACCGCAATAATTCGCAGGTGTGGAAACTGCGCTTCCGCGACATGCTTGCCCCGGGCGTCTACGCGCGGCTGCGCTGGAACTTCTTCCGCATGCACTTCCAGTTCATCATGGCCGGCGACCGGCGCGCGCCGTACGAGTACTTCATGCTCGTGTGCGGCCCTGTACCAGCCGCCGAGTGGGTCACGCACGGCGCAGACCTCGTCAAGGCGTTTGCACCAGACGGCACTTTCGCGCGCGTGAGCCCACCGCCCGCGGCTTGAGCGCCCGCTCGCCACGCACCACATAGCGCTCTATGCTTCGGCCGAGGGGCGCCATTGTGATCGGAGCGCATGCATGAGCTTCTTTCCCGGCCAGGACCCGGTCACGGGCGATGCCCATACCTGCGACGCTATCGAGCTGGTCATCGTGCCCCGGGCCGTCGATCTCGGCGACTTCGGCGTCCGCCGCGCGCTGCCGCATGTCAACCGCCGCATGGTTGGGCCGTTCATCTTCTTCGATCATTTCGGACCGGCGGAGTTCCGCTCGGGCGCCGGCCTCGACGTGCGGCCGCATCCGCATATCGGGCTCGCCACCGTGACCTATCTCTACGAGGGCGAGATCGTGCACCGGGACTCGCTCGGCAGCGACATCTCGATCCTTCCGGGCGCGATGAACTGGATGAGCGCGGGGCGCGGCATCGCTCATTCGGAGCGCAGCCGCGCGGACCGCAACGGACCCGGCCGGCGTCTGCACGGCCTGCAACTCTGGGTCGCCCTGCCGAAGACGGCGGAAGAAGGCGCGCCGGCCTTCCTGCATTACGATCCCGACGTGCTTCCGGTCGTGAATGGAGAGGGCAAGACCGTCCGCGTCATCGCCGGCAGCCTGCTGGGCGCGCGTTCTCCGGTGACGACGTCGTCCGATACGCTGTTCGCCGACGTCACGCTCTCCGAGGGGGCCGCGTTTCCGCTTGACGCCGACGCCGAGGAGCGCGCGATCTATGTCTCGTCCGGTGAGATCGATGTCGCCGGCGATCGGTTCGAGGCCGGACGCCTGCTGGTGTTCCGGCCGGGCGACCGCATCACCGTCAAAGCGGTGAGCGACGCCCGTCTCGCGGTTGTGGGCGGCGCCGCGATGGACGGCCCGCGCCACATCTGGTGGAATTTCGTTTCGTCCAGCAAGGAGCGCATCGAGCAGGCCAAGGCCGACTGGCGGGCGGGCCGCTTCGAGCGTGTGCCGAGCGATGATGTGGAGTTCATCCCATTGCCGGCATGATGGTCCTGACGATCGTCAGGATCATCGATCGCATGCGCCCGACCCGTGGGCCGGCGCATGCGGCGTCGCGCCTACTTCTTCTTGCTTGCTTTCTTCTTGCTGGCCGTCTTGCCCGTCTTCTTGGCCGGCACCTTCTTGCCTTTTGCTCGCGCCTCCGAAAGCCCGATGGCGATCGCCTGCTTGCGGCTCGTCACCTTCTTCTTGCTGCCGCCGCTCTTGAGCGTCCCCTTCTTGCGTTTCTTCATCGCGCCCTCGACATCTTTCGAGGCGCTCTTCGAATATTTCCGTGCCATGTTGTTTCCTCCTATACCGAGACGAACCGCGGCGACGCCCTTCGCCAAATTGCACAGGCAACGATCCTTGCCGACACTTGTTCCAAAAAGCTGCATCGATAGGATCGTCGAACGCCGCTGCGGGAACGCGCGATGACCGGACGCGAACGCGCCGACCGTCTTCTCGTCAAGCGTGATCTGTTCGAGAGCCGCGCCAAGGCGCAGGCCGCGATCGCGGCGGGCCTGGTGAGAGCGGACGACGTCGTGGTGCACAAGCCGTCCGACGGGATCGCGTCGGATGCGATGCTGCAGGCAGCGCCGGAACATCCTTGGGTGTCGCGCGGCGGCATGAAGCTCGCGGCGGCGCTTGATCATTTCCGTTTTGACCCGATGGGCCGCATCTGCCTCGACGTCGGTGCATCGACCGGCGGCTTCAGCGATGTGCTGGTGTCGCGCGGCGCGACACGCGTCTATGCGGTCGATGTCGGCACCGGGCAGCTTCATCCCAAGCTCAGGGCGCGACCGGAGATCGTATCGTTGGAAGGCACCGACATCCGGACGCTCGATCCGATGCTGCTTGCCGAGGCGCCGGACTTCATCGTGATCGATGCGAGCTTCATATCGCTCAAGCTGGTTCTGCCGGCCGCGCTGACTCGCGCGCGTACTCCGGCTTATCTGCTGGCGCTGATCAAGCCGCAATTCGAGGTCGGCCGCGGCGGCACCAAAAAAGGGATCGTCCGCGATCCGATGATGCACGCCGCCGTATGCGACGATATCGCTGCCTTCGTCCGGACCCTGGGATGGACGGTGATGGGCACGTTCGTCTCGCCAATCTCCGGCGGCGACGGCAACAGGGAGTTCTTCGTCGGGGCCGTGCGTGACTGAGCAACGCGTCATCTCGCGCATCGGCCATCGCGGCGACGGCGTCGCCGAGACGCCGGACGGACCGGTCTTCGTGCCATACACGCTGCCCGGTGAGACCGTCACCGTCGAGCCGGTGCCGGGCCATCCCGACCGCCGACACATGCTGCATGTCGAAACGCCGAGTGCCGATCGCATCGCGCCGGTCTGCCCGCATTTCGGCGTGTGCGGCGGCTGCGCGATCCAGCACTGGCGGGAGGATCGCTATCGCGCCTGGAAGCGCGATCTCGTCGTCAACGCGCTGGCGCAGGCGGGCTTGGACGCGCCCGTCGATCACCTGATCGACGGCCATGGCGAGGGCCGCCGCCGCGCCGTATTCCATGCCCGGCGCAATGCGCAGGACATCCTGCGGGTCGGCTTCGCGGCGTTGCGGGCGCATGACATCGTGGCGATCGACCATTGCCCCATCCTGGCGCCGGGCCTGAGCGCAGCGCTGTCCGCGGCATGGGCGATCGCCGAGGTGCTCAAGCCGGCGAACAAGCCGCTCGATGTCCAGGCGACGGCGACCACGCAGGGGCTCGATATCGACGTGCGCGGTTCCGGGCCGCTGGCGCCGGCACGCGCGAGCGAACTTGTGCGGCTCACCGAGACGATGAAGCTCGCCCGTCTCACGCGCCATGGCGAACTGATCGCGCAACGCGCGCCGCCGACGATCGCATTCGGCCGCGCGACGGTGACGCTGCCACCCGGATCATTCCTGCAGGCGACCGCGGAAGGCGAAGCCATCCTGGCGCGGCTGGTCGCGAGCCACGCCGGCGACGCCAAACGGGTCGCCGACCTGTTCTGCGGCGTCGGGCCCTTCGCCTTGCGGCTCGCCGAACGCGCGCGGGTCACGGCAATCGACGCCGATGCCGGCGCCATCGCGGCGCTCGGCCGTGCGGCCTCCGTGCCTGGACTGAAGCCGGTCGACGCAGTGCTGCGCGACCTGTTTCGCCGTCCGTTGATGGCGGCCGAGCTCAAGGGCTTCGGCGCGGTGGTGTTTGATCCGCCGCGCCAGGGCGCCGAAGCGCAGGCGCGCGCGCTCGCCGAGAGCAGGGTGCCGGTCGTCGTCGCGGTGTCATGCAATGCCGCGACCTTCGCGCGCGATGCCAGAATTCTGACCGGCGGCGGCTATGGGCTGACGCAGGTCACGCCGGTCGACCAGTTTCGGTATTCGGCACATGTGGAACTGGTCGCGCGGTTTGCGCGATGACGGGACCTACAGCCGGTCGATGCCGCCGCCCCAGCGCTGCTGCCACATCTTTTCGCCGATGAGGCAGTCGATGCGCGGCGTATTGGCCGCGGCGGGCCGCACCTTGGTTTCGGGCTTCCGGCCGGCGATTTCGAGGACCAGCTTGGTGCGGATCGCCTCCTTGAACTTGTCGCGATCCTTGATGGGGATCACGAAGGAGCCGGGGCCGCCGATCACGCAGTCCTCGTAGTAGACGTCGAGATTCTCGATATCCATCGTGCTGAGGCTCGGCCGCTTGAGCATGATCGGAAGTCCGTTGATGCTGATGCCCTTCTCCAGCACCTGGTCGCGCGTGATGGTCACTGGCGGCCCCTGGTTGTTGGCGCCGTCGCCGGAGACGTCGATGACACGGCGCAGGCCGTGATATTCGCCGCTCCCGAACAGCGGCAGCGCGAAGGTCAGCGCTCCCGAGATCGAGGTGCGCGAGGCTCGGCGATAGGGCGCGCGGGAGATTTCCGCCGCCACCGCGTCGGCAGCTTCCGGCCCGTCGATCATGCGCCACGGCATCACGATCTTCTGGTCGGCGACGCCCGCCCATTCGAAATACGTCACGGCGATCTTGCCCTGGCCGAGGCCGCGCAGCGCATTGAGGAAGTCCGGCGAGGTCAGCGCCGCGACATAGCCTTCGCGCTGCAGTGCCTGCTCGTCCGGGTCCATCGAGTAGGAAACGTCGACCGCCAGCACGAGCTCGACGTCGACATTGGCGACGGTCTTGTCCTGGGAGAGGCGCGGGGTGCTCGGCGCAGCGAGCACGCCGGCGAGGCCGGTCAGGCCCGTGCAGCCGGCCAGCAAGGCGATGAACAATGATCCGCGCCGGCGCATTCTCGCCTCCGCTTTGCCCCGCAATGTCAGCATAGCTGGCGAAGGATCAAAAGTGTGGTAAACTTGCAACAGACAGGAGATGCGGCCGATGGCTTCTGATGTGACCCGGGAAGAGTTCGGCGTGCTCGAAGCGCGCGTCGACGTTGTGGAACGCGAGGTCGATGGCGAGAAGCTGGTGACCCGGCACATCCTCCACGAGACACGTCAGAACAGCGACGACCTCGCGGCGATCAAGTCGCGGCTGGACCGCATGGAGAGAAATAACGAAAGTCGCTTCACGTCCTTGGAGAGCAAAGTGGACGGACTGATCAAGGGCCTCGCTGGTATCGTAAGGGATGTCATGCGCGAGGTTCTGCGCGAGCGCGACGGCAAACGCTGAGCCCGGGCCGGTCCGACGGGTTCAACCCTCCAGCGTTTCCGTTCCTGCGATCTCGATCCCGAAGCCTCCCAAGCCGACATAAGTCCGCTGCTTGGTCGTCAGCAGCTTGATCGACGTGATGCCGAGGTCGCGCAGGATTCTGCGCCCCAAGCCCGACTTCGCGCCATTGGCGCGTGCGTGCGGCATCCGACGGCGTATCACCGTCATGCGGGATCGCCTGCGTCGGCACGCCGGCCGATCCGTCGCGCAACACGACGATGACGCCGCGGCCGTCGCGCTTGAAGTGCTGGAGCGCCGCGTGCACTGGGCGAGCGCCGCCGAACATGTCGGCGATAAGGTTGGCGCGATGCAGCCGTGCCGGCACGTTGGTGCCGTCGCCGATGCGGCCATAGACGAAGGCCATGTGGTGGACCTCATCGAACGGCGTTCCATAGGCATAGCCCTTCAGCGGGCCGATCTCGCTCGGCACCGAGAATTCGCCAAGCCGCTCCACCAGCTTCTCCCGCGCCTGCCGGTGGGCGATGATATCGGCGATCGAGATGCGCTTGAGGCTGTGCTGGTCCGCGAAGGTGGCAACCTGCGGCCCGCGCATCACCGTGCCGTCGTCGTTCATCAGTTCCGACAGTACGCCGACCGGCGGCAGTCCGGCGAGGCGGCACAGGTCCACGCAAGCCTCGGTATGGCCGGAGCGCATCAGCACGCCGCCCTCCTTGGCGACCAGCGGGAACACGTGGCCGGGGCGCACGAAGTCATTCGCGCCGCTATTGGGATTGGCGAGCGCGCGCACGGTGCCGGTGCGCTCCTCCGCCGAGATGCCGGTGGTCAGCCCGTGCTTGACGTCGACGGTGACCGTGAAGGCGGTGCCGAGCGGCGCGTCGTTGAGCGCCACCATCGGATCGAGGCGCAGGCGCTTGGCCTCATCGACGGAGAGCGGCGCGCACACGATGCCGGACGTGTTGCGGATGATGAACGCCATCTTCTCGGGCGTGCACAGCGAGGCCGCGACGAACAGGTCGCCCTCGTTCTCGCGGTCGTCGTCGTCGGTGACGACCACGATCTCGCCCTGTCCGAAGGCCTCGATCACGGCGTCGACGCGATGTTGGGGATCAAGCACGCAAATATCTCCAAACAAATAGAGCGGTCGTCAGCGCTATAGGCAAAGCGGCGTCAGCCTGCCGGCTTTTCGAACGGCCATTTCGGGCTTTCGCCGACCTGCCCGCGATGGCGCAGATAATGGTCAGCGATCACGCATGCCACCATCGCCTCGCCGACCGGCACCGCGCGGATGCCGACGCAGGGATCATGACGGCCCTTGGTGACGACCTCGGCCTCGTCGCCGTAGCGGTCGACGGTCTGGCGCGGTGTCAGGATCGACGACGTCGGCTTCACGGCGAAGCGGGCCACGATCGGTTGCCCGGTCGAGATGCCGCCGAGGATGCCGCCGGCATGGTTGGACAGGAAGCGCGGCATGCCGTCGTTGCCCATGCGCATCTCGTCGGCATTGTCTTCGCCGGAGAGTTCGGCGGCCGCGAAACCCTCGCCGATCTCGACGCCTTTCACGGCGTTGATGCCCATCAGCGCTGCGGCGATATCGCCGTCGAGCTTGCCATAGACCGGCGCGCCGAGGCCGGGTGGCACGCCCTCGGCCACCACCTCGATCACCGCGCCGACCGACGACCCGGCCTTGCGCACGCCGTCGAGGTAGTCGGCGAAGAACGCAGCTTTCTCGGCGTCCGGCGTGAAGAACGGATTGCGCGCGACCTCATCCCAATCCCATCGTGACCGGTCGATCTTGTGCGGACCCATCTGGACGAGCGCTGCCGCGCACGGTCACGCCCGGCACGACCTTGCGGGCGACCGCGCCGGCCGCGACGCGCGACGCCGTCTCGCGCGCCGAGGCGCGCCCGCCGCCGCGATAATCGTGGAAGCCGTATTTGACGTCGTAGGTATAGCCGGCATGCCCTGGCCGGTAGCTGTCCTTGATCGCCGAATAGTCCTTGGAGCGCTGGTCGACATTCTCGATCAGCAGCGCGATCGGCGCGCCGGTGGTCAATTCCTGGCCGGTCGCATCGTCCAAGAACACGCCCGACAGGATCTTGACCGCGTCGGGCTCCTGGCGCTGCGTTGTGAAGCGCGACTGGCCCGGCCGCCTGCGGTCGAGATCGCGCTGGATGTCGGCGGCGGTCAACGGAATGCGCGGCGGGCAGCCGTCGATCACGCAGCCGATCGCCGGCCCGTGGCTCTCGCCGAAGGTGGTGACGCGGAACAGGTGGCCGAAGGTGTTGAACGACATGGCGCCTTGTAGCGGCTTACGTCCGCGCCGTCATCCAAGTACGGCCAAGCGAGCCCCGAGCGACGGTCGCTCGGAGCGTCATTCCTTCTCCAACGCCATGTCCGGCGCGTCGGGATGCTTCATGCCGACGATGTGGTAGCCGGCATCGCAGTGATGGATTTCGCCAGTGACGCCGCGCGACATGTCGGAGAGCAGGTAGACGGCGGTATCGCCGACCTCCTCGGCCGACACCGAGCGCCGGAGCGGGGCGTTGTATTCGTTCCAGCGCAGGATGTAGCGGAAGTCGCCGATGCCCGAGGCCGCGAGCGTCTTGATCGGGACCGGCGGAGATCGCATTGACCCGGATGTTCTTCGGGCCGAGGTCGGCGGCGAGATACATCACCGAGGCTTCGAGCGCGGCCTTGGCGATCCCCATGACGTTGTAGTGCGGCATCCATTTCTCGGCGCCGTAATAGGTCAGCGTGAGCAGCGCGCCGCCCTTGGGCATCAGCGTCTCGGCCCGCTGCGCCATCGCGGTGAACGAGTAGCAGCTGATATGCATGGTCTTGGCGAAGTTGTCCGCCGTGGTGTCGACATAGCGCCCGTCGAGCTGGGCTTTGTCCGAGAACGCGATCGCGTGCACGACGAAATCGAGCGAACCCCAGGCCTGCTCGACGGCCGTGAAGACGGCATCGAGGGTCGCGGGTTCCGTTACGTCACAATGGCCGACGACGAGACCCTGCACTTCGGCGGCGAGCGGCTCGACCCGCTTCTTGAGCGCGTCACCCTGGTAGGTGAAGGCGAGCTCCGCCCCGGCGGCGCGGCATGCCTTGGCGATTCCCCATGCGATCGAGCGATTGTTGGCGACACCCATGATGAGGCCGCGCTTGCCGCGCATGAGACCGTGGGCATCCGCCATGAAGCGCAAATCCTGAGCCAGTGTGTCCCGAGCTGGTTTCTGGCCGGTGAGGTTCGTATGGCATAGGGTGGATGGGCCTTCAAGCATAGGGCCGGCGGACTTTGGAATAGCTGCAAGCTTGCGGTGTTTATTGACTACGAGATGGCCGTTGCCGATCACGGGACGGCTCAAGCGTAGCAGGAAAACAGAACAGTTTTCCGCCCAGCCGCGCTTGACGATGGATCGACGTGCCTCGGGGCGGCTGACCCAATGAGCCCGATCGGGCGTCAGGGAGCGAGAAGCGCTTGAGCGGCTTTCGGCAGAGTGTCGAGGCGGCCATACCCGCATTGCGGCGCTATGCGCGCGCGCTCACGCGCGATGTTGAGGCGGCCGACGACCTCGTGCAGGACACGTTGGTGCGGGCGTTGCGATCGGAACATTTGTTTCTCGGTGGAGACGTGCGCAGCTGGCTCTACACGATACTCACCAACCTCAACCGCAACCGCCTGCGGTCGCTGTCACGCCGTCCGGTCCTGCTGCCGATCGACGATGCCGACGCCCCCGACATGGCGGGGCCGGAAGCCGGCGGCCGGGATATCAGCCGCGCGCTCGCCGGGCTGGTCGAGGAACAGCGGGTGGCGCTGCTCCTGGTGGTGCTGGAAGGGCTGACCTATCGCGAGGTCGCCGAGATGCAGGGCGTGCCGATCGGCACGGTGATGTCGCGGCTCGCGCGTGCGCGTGCCCAGGTCAAAGCTTATCTCGACGGCGAACGCCCGGCGTTGCGCCGCATCAAGTGACTCGAGGACGGAGATGATCGATCGCAATCGGCCGGTGACTCAGGACGAACTGCACGCCTACATCGATGGCGAGCTGCCGCAGGAGCGCCGCGCGGAGGTCGAGGCCTGGCTCGCGCGCCATCCCGACGACGCCACGATGGTGGCGGCGTGGCGCGCGCAGGTCGAGATGCTGCACGCGCGCTATGGGGGAATCGTCCATGAACCGGTGCCGCCTCGGCTGTCCCTCGACCGGTTGGCCCGGTCGAGCCGGAGGTGGATGCGATATGCCGCGGCGGCTGCGGTGGCTGCCTTCCTGGCCGGTGGGAGCGTGGGCTGGTTCGGCCGCGGCGTGCTTGAAGCCCCCCGGGGCTCCGCCAAGACGCTGACCGCCGAGGCGATCGACGCCTATCGCCTCTACGCGGTGGAGGTCCGCCATCCGGTGGAGGTGCCGGGCGCCGAGGAGGCGCATCTCGTCCAGTGGCTGTCCAAGCGGCTCGACTACGCCGTCCGCGCCCCCAATCTCGGCCCACTGGGCCTGAAGCTGGTCGGCGGGCGCTTGCTGCCCGGGCCGGCCGGTCCCGCCGCCTTTTTCATGTACGAGGGCACGTCGGGCGAGCGCTTCACGCTCTACTGTTCGCGCGTGAAATCGCCGGAAACCGCGCTGCGCTACAGCGCGTCGGATCAGGTGGCGGCGTTCTACTGGATCGACGACGACAAGGCCTATGTGGTGAGCGGCCCGGCGGACCGCGACCGGCTGCTCAAGGTCGCCCAGTCGGCCTACGACCAGCTCGAAGGCGGCAGGACGTCGGCCTCGCCCGATCCGGCGGCCAAGCCGCGCAAGGACGCGGCGAATGGTCAGGCGGCGTCGCCGCGCGGGTCGTAGGGTCTCTCGTCGCGCCATTTGCGCATCAGGTCGTCCAACTCGGGATCGGCTCCCTCGGGAAGCACGATCCGCACGGTCGCGAACAGGTCGCCGCGGCCCGTCTTGGCCGGCATGCCCTTGCCTTTGAGCCGAAACGTGCGGCCGGCGCTGGTGCCCGCTGGAATCGCGAGGTTGACGGCGCCATCCAGGGTCGGCACGCGCACCTTGCCGCCGAGCACCGCCTCGTAGAGCGTGATCGGCACTTCGACCCGCAGGTTTGCGCCTTCCGGCTTGAACTGCGGATGCGGCGCGACGTGCACCGTGATCAGCACGTCGCCGGCGGGTCCGCCGCCGGCGCCGGGATAACCCTGGCCCTTGAGCCGGATCTGCTGCCCGTCAGTCATGCCGGCCGGGACCTTGACCGCGACCTCCTTGCCGTTGGGCAGGTGGACGCGGCGCGAGCCACCCTCGGCCGCCTCTTCGAGGCTGATGGCGGTCTCGGCGGTGACGTCGGCGCCGCGGCCACGGGCCGCAAATTCCTCCGGCTCGAACTGCGTTCCGGAGCCGGCGCGTCCGCCACGGCCGGCGCGCGCGCCGAGCATGTCTTTCAGGATATCGTTGATGTCGCCGAAGCCGCCGGCACCCGCGCCGCCGCCCCGGAATTACCGCGCCGCCGCCGGAATCCTCCGGCCCCCAGGTGAAGTTCTCGAAGTTGCCGCCGCGGCCGAAACCGGCGCCTGGACCGCGGCCAGCGCCCGAACCTTCGAACCCCTGGAAGCGCGGCTTGCCCTCGGCATCGATCTCGCCGCGGTCGAACGCCTTGCGCTTGTCAGGCTCGCTCAGCAGCTCATGGGCGGCGCTGATCTCGGCGAACTTGCCCGCCGCCTTGGCGTCGTTCTTGTTGGCGTCGGGATGCAGCTTCTTGGCAAGCTTCCGGAACGCCTTCTTGATGTCGTCCTGGCTCGCCGTCCGAGGCACCCCCAGGACCTCGTAGGGGTCGCGCATGGCTGGTGTGAACTCCGCTTGAATCGTCCGCCGGCTGACGCCCGCGTATCGAGTCTCCACGGCCAATGTGGGATGACTGTTGCCGATCTGCAACGGGAATGACGCAGGACGAAGGGCAAATGATGACGATGGCCTATGCCGATCGTCTCAGGTTCGCTTCCACGGGCGCATCGTCTTGATGTCCCACTTGCCCGCATGGATGCGGCAGGCCTCGCCCTGAAGCCAGGACTCGGCGCTGCCGCGAACATAGCTCGCTAGGAAGTCGCGGCAGGTGAAGCCGTCCTGGCTATAGGCAGCGGCGATCGGCGTGACGGTGCCGCGCGCGCCGGTCTGCGGGTTCTCCCACGGCACGCTGGTGTCGCCGCCGTCGCGATTGAGCACGTCCTGGGCGGCAGCCTTGGCGAAGGCGAGGTCGCCCTCGGACGGAAGCGTGGCGTCGACGACGCGGGCGGTCGTCTTGAGCGGCACGACGGTGCCGGTGACGTCGGTCTTGTCCGGCTTGCCGACCTTGTCCCGAAAGCCGCTGAGCTGGTAGCTGCAGCCCCCGCAGCCCAGCAGGAGGACCATCACGACCACCGGCAACGCGCCGCGCCGTAGGCGGGCGACCGGGCTTCCACTATAAGACGGATGCCGGTCCGGCCGAGGGGTCGAGCCGCGCAAGGCGTCCTCCGAACCATGAAGATTTGGCTACGATGGAACACCCGATCGGGTTAACGGCCGGTGACTTTTCCGATACCGGCGAGCCGCTGGCGCTGTTTGCCGCCTGGATGGAGGAGGCGGTGCGCGTCGAACCGGCCGATCCCAACGCCATGGCGCTCGCCACCGTCGACGCCGACGGGCTGCCGGACGTGCGCATGGTCCTGCTCAAGGGCTTCGACGGACGCGGCTTCGCCTTCTACACCAACCTGGAAAGCGGGAAGGGCCGCGAGCTCGCCGGAAATCCCAAGGCGGCGCTCCTGTTCCACTGGAAATCGCTCACCCGCCAAATACGGATCCGCGGCCCGGTGGAGCGTGTGAGCGACGACGAGGCTGACGCCTATTTCGCCACGCGGCCGCGCGGCGCGCAGATCGGTGCCTGGGCGAGCAAGCAATCCTCGCCGCTGGAGGACCGGTTCGCGTTGGAGAAGGCCGTCGCGCGCTTCACGGCAAAGCATGCCGTCGGCTCCGTGCCGCGGCCGCCGCACTGGAGCGGCTTTCGCGTCGTACCGCTCGCGGTCGAATTCTGGCACGATCGGCCGTTTCGGCTGCACCAGCGCGTCCAGTTCCGGCGCGAATCGATTGAGACGCCTTGGACGAAGGCGGGCCTTTATCCGTGACGGCAGGCGCGCCCATCAGCGCCGGGTCAGGTTTTTGACCCGGTCCCATGGGGTGCGGACGATCAGCGGACGTTGCGCCGGCGGTTTGGCCACCTCGGCTTCAATGGCCCGCAGCGACAGCAGCCGATGCAGTATCCCTGCGTATTCCTTGCGGCGCATCAGCGTCTCGCTGACATTGTGCTGGGCACAGCGATCGACGGCGATCAACTCGACGCCGGGCAGCCCGGCCATGCGTTCTGCCTGCCGCCGGTCGATTGCATGTCCGTCGCCGAACACGAGCAGGACACGGGGACGGCATTCGGATGCCGCGTATACGGCACGAAGGCCGACGGCATAATCGGGAGATTGCTGCAGGAGCGTGGGATAGGTCGACAGGGCCTCGGTGGCGTCGAATTCGGGCGACAGGTCCGTCGCGCCGCCGAGGTTCAACACCCCTTCGGCGCCGAGCTTGCGGCCGTAATGCAGCGCGGGATATCCGCCCAACGACACGCCGAGCGTAAATATCCGGCGGGCGCCGAGCGTCCTCGCGATCTGCAGCAGCGCCTGCGCCGACCGGACATGGTCGGCTGCCAGGGTCGGATAGCCGCCTCCGCCCCAAATGTCGCGGACGTCCTTGATGTAAACCAGGCTGACCGGCATGCGGCCCAGCCACTCATGCGCCAGGTTGAGCGGCACGCCGAGCGTGCCCTGCGCGCCGCAGAAGCAGAACAGCACGTTCTCACATCCTTCGCGGCGGACGATCTGCACCTCGGCATCCACATCGTCCGAAAATGGGATCGCCGGTCCATCGTCCCGCGGGATCGCATCGAACCACGCGGCGATGGTCGCGAGGTATTCGATGTCGGGATAGACGGTAGTGAGGTGACGCACCGCGTATTCCAGGATCGGCAGGCGGCCGGCTGCGAGAAGCTCGTGACAGGCATTCGCCCATTGATATGCGGTGGCGAGGGCATAATCGGGGGTCACGCCCGCGGCGAATGTTCTTTCCAACTCGGCCACCGCTTGGGGCCTGCTCAACAGCGGCTCGGCCGGCACATGTCCGGGCCTGTTTGCGACGAGACGCAGGAGCGTGGCGAAGGTCGGGTCGACGAAGAAGTCGTCGGCAGCAATGGTGATCGCAAACCGCTCCTCGATCGCAGCCTGCAGTATCACGGCGCGGAGAGAGTCGCCGCCGAGATCGAAGAAGGTGACGGTGGAGTCGGGCGCGCCGGAAACGCCGAGCACCTCGCACCATATCGCCGCGAGGGCTTGCTCCGCCGCTTCGGGGCTTTCCGGTGCGGCCGTCTTCGACGGCGAAATATCGGCGTAAGGACCGAATGTCCCGGAGCGCACCAGCGAAACCAGCGCGGATCGGCGGAGCTTCCCCCCGGCGGTCCGCGAAATCAGCTCGGCCGATGCGGCAAGGACGGGCGATGGCCGGATGCCGAAGCGCCGCGCGACCGTGTGGCGAACCTGGTCGGCAAGCTGGCGTGAAGCATCCGCGCCGCTCTGCGACGCGACGAGCACGACTGCCAGTCGTTCCGCGTCTTCGCCCGGCCAATGCACGGCGCATGACCAGGCCCTGGTATCGAGCGGCAGTACGCGCTGTAGCTCGCCATCGATGGCGGCAAGCGAGAACTTGCGGCCATGGACGATGATGATCTCCTTGCGGCGCCCCTTGAGCGTCAGTTGCCCATCTTGAAGATGCCCGGTGTCGCCCGTCCGCCACCACCCGTCGGGCGTGAACGAGTCCCGCGTCGCCTGCGGCTCGCCCCAGTAGCAACTGAATATCCTCAGAGGCGTCGACACCTGCACGTCGCCGTCCTCGCCTTCCGCCAGCAGCGCGCCATCGTCGCCGACGATGCGGAGGGATGTGCCCGGAGGACAAGAGCCGAGCCGCGCGGCGCCTGCGTCGTCGTTCTCGGGCAAGGTCGGGTCGGCTCCTTTGACGAGCGCGCCCGTTTCGGTCGAGCCGTAGCCGGCACGGATGATGTCCCCTCGTGCCCCCTGGAGGACGAGAAAGTCGCTGAGCTTCCGCATCAGCTCGGGTACCACGGGCTCGCCGCCGAGCGCGACCTGGCGGAGCGAACTGAGATCCCAGCGGCCACCGTTGCGCGCGGCCGCGGACAGGACGAGCTTCGCCGAGGAATTCGTCAGCGATAACGACCCTATGCCGAACTGTTCGACGGCATCGAGCAGCGACGTCGGCGCCGACGCGAGCAGCGAGCCCGGTATCTGCAGCCAGGAGCGAAATCGCGGAAAGAGCAACAGGGTCGTGGCGATGCTGTCGATCGGAAACGTGGCGAGATAATCAAGGCCTGTGTTGGCCGGCATATGGCTTGGAAATTGTCGATGCAGCAAAGCTTGCTGGCTGAGCGCCGCAAGCTTCAAAAGGCCAGTCGAACCGGAAGTCGCGATGAGCCATGTTGGATCGGCTGGCGGTCCATCGGCGCAGGCTGACGAAGAGCCGCGAAAGCCCTCGTCCAGCGCGATGACGTCAACGCCGGCTTCTCGCTCGAAGGATCGCGCGAGGCTTTCGAAGCGGGCGTCGGTCAGAATCGTCGCAGCCTTCAGCTTGCGCAGGACGTCGCGGAACGTCGTATTTTCGGAGTTGCGAAGGGTGTCTTGCGCGGCGCCATTCAATGGAACGGCAATGAACCCGCCACGCACGCACGCCCAGAACGATGCAGCAAAGTCGGCGACGTCGTCGAGGAGCAGGACCACCGGACGCCCCGGCGGCACTCCGCGCGACGCCAGTTCCGCCGCGATGGACCCCGCTCGCTGCCAAAGACCGCGATAGGTGTCCTGACGAAGAGTGCCGGCTGCGCCGTAAGATCGGACAACACCGTCAGGACATTTGGCGATCCGCGTTGCGATCGCTTCGGAGAGGGTCGTCTGCGCCTCTGCAGCGAGACTCAGCGGGCCGCCATCGGTAATCGCGGGCTTCGTCACGTCCTTCATCTAGGCGGCGTGCAGCGTGGAGTTCGCGGCGGCACCCATGATCCGGCCGCCGGTGGCGGAGATGCCTCTGAAGCGCCGCCAGGTGCGGAGCCCATCGACAAATCTCGGTGCAATGTCTTGCACCTGTTTTTCGATGATACAGCGCCGGCACGAGCCATGCCGCGCGCTGACACGATGCATCGGAGACCGAAACAGGGTGCCGTCGAAGAGACAGTCGATGCAAGGTGATTGAGATTTCAGCGCGGCATGAAAATATTCGAGGCTGCCGGCAAGCGAAGCCTGCATTCCAGAATGATGACCGCAGAGGACCGAGAACACCGAAGAAAAACGACACCATCCGCGATAGCATGGTGCCAAAACCTGGCGGCGACCGCGATCAAGTCTGTGTCTCGGTCCCGATCTTGTTGAAGTTGTCATCCAAGGACTGCGTGAGCTGCTCGCCATCCTGGCAGGATGATGCGACCCGCTTGAAGCCAAGCAGTTTCGTGAGGTCGAGCTCGATCTCAGGGACGGCGTCGGCTTTCAAATGGGACATGATCATCTCCAACGCTACGATGGATTTTTGATATCCGTGGGGTCGAGGTCCGTCAAGCGCACTTCTTGGGCACAGAGAAGCAATTGGAGACGGTTCGCTACTCGGAGTGGCGAATAGCCGCGGCCACCTAAGCCGCGTGCTGCATGTAATCCGCCGCGGCGCTTATGATCCGCTCGCCGGTCTCTGACAGTTTGCCGAATCGCCGCACCGTTTCGTAGCCGTCGCGGAACCGCCGCGCGTTGCTTTGCATGCGGTCGCGGGCAAGCTGCTGCTCGGCGGACGAAAGCGTCGGCTTCGGCATGTCCTGGAGCCGCTCAAAGGCATAGTGCAAGCGCGCGCAAACGAACGTCGCGTGAAACACGCCGTCCATCGGCCGCGGGTCAGGCCGCAGCGGCGACGCATAACGCTCTTCGATTGCGTTGGTCACCAGAGGCTCATCCGGGGACAGACCGAACAACACGTGATGAGCGGTCTCGTGAGCCAGCCCATCGAACAGATCGAGCGTCGTACGGTGCTTCTCGGTGTTCAGGAACACGGCGCCCCACAGCATGAACGAGGAGATGCCGCCGAACGTGCGCACGCCTTTTTCGCGCGATGGTCCTGCCCCGACCACCTCCGCGACGAGGGCGCGCGCCTCGGCTGCCAGTCCTTCATCCGCCCGGTCGATCAGCTTCAACGCGGCAAGGACGTTGTTCTTGAAATTCGTCCAGTCCCGGGGATCCGGCGCGGCCAGCATGGTGGGCGAGTCGGTGTTGCCGCCGACGAGGCGGCCATAGCGCGCCCTGTCCTTCCCGAGCGCGTCCTCGGTGAAAGGAACCACGGCGAGCGCGGGCGCCTTCGCCGCGAGTTCAATGATTTCATAGAACAGCGCGGCCGCTTCGGCGTACCGCGCCGCGCGGGCGGCAAGCACGAGATCGTAGTAGCGGCCGAACAGACGGGGAGGGACCCGATGAGTCCGGATCCCGTTCACCGCTCCGTCTATGGCGATGCCATCAAAATCAGGCAGGGACTTCAGCGCATCATGAAGATACGTCAGGCTGCCGGCCAGCGACGCCCGCATCCCGGCGTCGAGCGATTCAGGCGGTGGCAGCGAATGGGGAAGAAACACGGAACTATCCTGGCGCGAATGGGATCGCGCCGAATTCGCCGGCGGAAACGCCTAGGCGTGCGCGGGCGGAAGCTCGCTGACCTTGTTGAAGGTATCGTCCAAGGCACGATTCAGCCGCTCGCCGTCCTGCGACGCCGACGCCACGCTCTTGAACCCCAGCAGCTTCGTGAAATTGAGTTCGACTTTGAGCTGCATCTTCTCAACTGACATCAAACCCTCCTGCGCGACATTGATAATTGGATAACTGTCGCACATGAGTCAGTCAAGCTGACGAGCGCAATGCAACATAGAAGTGTCAGTTGCCGGTCGGGATGATTTCATCCGTGGATAGCTTTAGAGCCATGCGCGAGCGGTTTTTGCCGTGCAAGAGCTGAATACTGAAGCGGTATGCGCCTGCGCATGTCTGCGATTGTGCTATAATGTCACATCATGTCCGTGTCCTCGACGAACCAGCCGCGCCGCACCCTGCTCCTCACCGGAGCAAGCCGCGGCATCGGGCATGCCACCGTGAAGCGGTTTTCGGCAGCCGGCTGGCGCGTCATAACCTGCTCGCGTCATCCGTTTCCGGAAAACTGTCCGTGGGAAGCCGGGCCGGAAGACCATATCCAGGTCGACCTTTCCGACATCGCCAACACCGAGGAGGCGATCGCGGAGATCAAGCGGAGGCTGGGAAACGGCGAGCTGCATGCCCTGGTCAACAACGCGGCGATCTCGCCCAAGGGCGAGGGCGGCAGCCGGCTGGGCGCCATCGAGACCGGAGTCGGTCTGTGGAAGCAGGTGTTCGGCGTCAACTTCTTCGCGCCGATCATGCTGGCGCGCGGATTGATTGCGGAGCTGGAAGCCGCCAAGGGATCGGTGGTCAATGTGACCTCGATCGCCGGCTCGCGCGTCCATCCTTTTGCCGGCGCCGCGTATGCGACGTCCAAGGCGGCGCTGGCGTCGCTCACCCGTGAGATGGCGTCGGACTTCGGCCGCCGCGGCATCCGCGTCAACGCCATTGCGCCGGGTGAGATCGATACCGCGATCCTGTCGCCCGGGACCGAGAAGATCGTCGAGCAGATACCGATGCAGCGTCTCGGCACCCGGACGAGGTCGCCAAGATCATCTACGTGCTGTGCACCGAAACCTCCTCGTACCTGAACGGCGCCGAGATCCATATCAACGGCGGCCAGCACGTGTCAGATTCCGAGCGCGAAAGGCGCGGACCAGCCGAACGCATTTCGTCGCACTGCCCGGCACAAGCACGGGAAGTTCCATGGCGGAATTTTTATATTTCCCTCGCCATTTGCCGGCGATAAGCGCACACACGGTTGATTGTCTTTGGCGCCGCGCCATGTCGATCAGGCGCCGCGGCAAGTGACGCGACCGGCTGCGCCGGCCAAGCCAACCTTGAGAATTTCCATAGTGAAGCGTGCGGCTGGCCAAAACCACCGCACCGGCGTGGACTGTCCTGCCGGCATTCCTCGATGAAAGCGTCAGGTCATCCATGTCAACAGATCAAGCCGTGCCGGCAACGAACGTTCTTGTCGTCGAAGACGAGATGGTGCTGCGCATGCGCGCGGTCGATATCGTCGAGGATGCGGGGTTCACCGCGGTCGAAGCCGTCAACGCCGACGAAGCGCTTTCCATTCTTGAATCGCGCTCGGACATCTCGCTGCTGTTCTCCGACATCCAGATGCCCGGCAGCATGGACGGATTGAAGCTGGCCCACGCCGTGCATGACCGTTGGCCGGCCATCAAGATCATCCTGGTGTCCGGCCAGGTCAAAGTCGTCCGACGCGGACAAGCCGGCCGACAGCCGCTTCTTCGGCAAGCCGCTGGAAGTGAAGCAGATGATCGCCGAACTGCAGGAGATGGTGGGCGCGGGCGCGCTGAAGATCGTCCCGAAGCGGCCATGCCGCTTGCCGTCGAAGCGCTGCGCCGCGACAAGCCGTCAGGCGACGCCGCTCGGCTCCGCCGCGCAGGAATCTCCTGACGGCCGAGAACGACAGCCTCCGGCTGCTGCTGGAACAGGCCGGCATCGACGCCAAGGCCTTGCTCGCGCAGGCCGGCATTGACGCCAAGGAACGCGAGGCCGCGGACAAGCTGCAGAAGCTCATTCTCGATGAACTGCATCATCGCATCAAGAATACGCTCGCGACCGTGAGCGCCATCGCCTCGCAGAGCCTGCGCACCGCGACGAGCATCGAGCACGGCCAGCAGGCCATCGAAGGCCGGCTGGTCGCGCTCGGGCGCGCGCACGATCTGCTGATGCAGGTCAGCTGGGCCAATGCCAGCCTTGCGCACACCGTTCGCGGCGCGACCGAACCTTATGACAGCCAGGGCGCAGGGCGTTTTTCGATCGATGGCCCCGATATCGGGATCACGTCCGGCGCCGTGATCGCGCTGGCGATGACGTTCAACGAACTATGCACCAACACCACGAAATTCGGCGCGCTGTCGGTGCCGGCCGGCCGCGTCGAGATCGCATGGACGATCGACGACGACACGCAGCGGCTGCGGCTGACATGGACCGAAAAGGGCGGCCCGCCGGTCGAGCCGCCGACCCGGCGAAGCTTCGGCACCCGCATGATGGGGTCGCTCGGACAGCAACTGAACGGCCAGGTCCAGCTCGCCTATCGAGCCGACCGGCTTCGTCTACACGCTGGACGTGCCGCTCAGGCTCGCTGACGATGAAGGCGTGAGGCGTCATTGCCCGCAACCGTGTCAGTCTAAGCACGCGTCCGCGAAATCTTGGGGTCTGCTGGTCAGCGACTTGCTGAGCCGGTCACAACCATTTTCGCCATTTGAAGAACAATAGCGGCAGCACGGCGGAAATCAGCATCAGCCCGATCGCGTAAGGGTATCCGAGCTGCCAGTCGAGCTCCGGCATGTGCTTGAAGTTCATGCCGTAGAGCGAGGCGACCAGCGTCGGCGGCATCAGCACGACCGACACGACCGAGAATATCTTGATGATGTTGTTCTGCTCGATGCTGACGACGCCCACCATGGCGTCGAGCAGGAAGGTGATCTTGTTCGAGAGATAGGTGGCGTGGTCAGAAAGCGATGCTACGTCGCGCTGCATGCCTTTGAGCGTCGCACGCATGTCCTTCGGCCATTTCGCGGTGTCCGCCTCGTTGGCGAGGAACAGCAGCATGCGGCCCATCGAGACCAGGCTTTCGCGGACCTTGGAGGTGAGGTCGCCCTTGCGGCCGATGGTCTTGAGAATGTCCTTGGCCGAGCGCGAACGGTCGGTCTCCTGGCTCTCAGGCTCGAAGATCTCGTGCGACACCTGGTCGACGTCGGAACTGACGCGCTCCAGGATGTCGGCGGCGCGGTCGATCACCGCGTCGAGCAAATCCATCATGACCGCTTCGCCGGCCACCGGCATCGCGCAGGTCCGGGCGAGCTTCGCGCCGACGATCGCGAACGGGCGCGGCTCGTCGTAGCGCACAGTGACGAGGCGATGCTGCGCCAGGATGAAGGTGACCGGCGTCGTCCGCGGCGTCGCGGTCTCGGACTGGCACATCAGGGTCGCGGTCATGTAACGCGCACCGTTCTCGACATAGAGGCGGCTGGTGACCTCGATCTCCTGCATCTCCTCCCGCGTCGGCACCGCCACGCCGAGCGTGCGCTCGACAAGCTTGTCTTCCTGCGGCGTCGGATTGAAGAGGTCGAACCAGATGGCGTTTTCCGGGATTGCTTCCCCGGGGTCGATCGGCCGGCGCTCGAGCGCGTTGCCGCGCGGAATATAGGTCGCCAGCATGGTCTTCTTCCGGATGTGAACCTAGGCGGGCCGTCGGCCGACTGCCGGTTCCTGTCCGCGCTTCGTTCGCCATCCGTAACGCGCCCGAATGGACCCGTCCATCGTATCGTTCCGGGTCTATACGGGCCGGGGAGGGGGGCGGCTCAATCCTGCGAACCCTCGTCGTCGTCGCGGGGACGCGCAACGGCCGGGGCATAGGCCGGGTTCCTGGCGGCGCTCTGGTAGGGCAGCGCCGCCGCGACCGCCGGGATTCCGATCCGGCCGTAACGAGGCGCGAGGTCGGCGCGGTCGTTCGTGGTGTCGCGCTGTGGACGAGAGGCTTGCATCCGCTTTCCTTCCTTGAAGACGGCACTTGTTTGGCTGCCGGTTTGTGAGCGCCCGATTTATGGGCGCGAAGTGCGGCAGATATGGGCAGCAAATCGCTCGCTCGTGTGGCGTTTCACCAGCGCTGCCGACGGCGATCGCATCGTATTGGATATTTTAGGGTAAACCGCCCGTTAACGGCGCGCCGCTATCTTCGCTGCAGCGTGTTCGGGGGCCATCGCAAGGCTGGATGGGGCGTGCGAGTGCGGCATTCTTACAACACGCCGGCACAGGATGACGCCGCATCGCCTGATGTAACTAGAACCTTCCCGGCCTTCGGTCTACAAGACGAGTCGCAGTTTCTTGGAAGCAATGGATTGAAATGATGTTCGGGGTCATGGCAGCGCGAGCGGGCGCTTTTCTCGTCGTCGGTCTGATGCTCGGCGGCTGCATGCAGTCGACCCTGGAGCCTGCTTCGGAAGCCAGCCTCAAGCCGCGGGACCGCCAGCTTCTCGCCGCGGCGCCCTACGCCAAGGCGGAGATTCCCGAGCCCTACAAGCGCCATATCGTGGAATATCACCGCAAGGAAAAGCCCGGCTCGATCGTGATCGATCCCGATGCGCGCTATCTCTATTACGTGCTGGCCGACAACAAGGCGATCCGCTACGGCGTGACGGTCGGCGAAGAGGCGCAGGCGTGGTCCGGCGTCGCCACCATCGGCCGCATGCAGGAATGGCCCGATTGGGTTCCGACCGCCGACATCAAGCGCAGGCTTGCCAATATCCCGGAGCGCGTCTCCGGCGGCCCGCATAATCCGCTCGGCGCGCGTGCGCTCTATCTCTACCAGGGCAACAAGGACACCCTGTTCCGCGTGCACGGCACCAATCAGCCGGAATATATCGGCCAAGCCATTTCGTCGGGCTGCATCCGCATGACCAACGAGGACGTCATCGACCTGTTCTCCAAGGTGAAGATGGGCGCCGTCGTGGTGGTCATCGCGCCGAAGGAAGGCAACTCGCCGACCAATCCGCGCGTCGCATCGTTTTCGGGCTACGACCGCGCCTCCAGGTTTTAGCGCCGGTTGACCGGGTTCCGGATTTGAATGCGAACAGCGCCGGTTTTGATCCGGCGCCGTTTGCATTTTGAGCATCTGCCGCTGAACCTGATGGGCGTTCAGCGCAATCGCCATCTCCCACAAGGGGAGAGGGTGACGGGGCCAGCGGCGCGACTGGCGATGCAATTTCAAAAAATGGTGCGCTAGTTCTTTCCGTCCGGCGCCTTCGGCCGCTCTGGCGGCATCGGGATGCTCGCGACATCCGGGACCGTCAGGACGTCCCACTGGCACATGCGATAGCCGCCGCGCCGCTCGATCAGGTCGAGATGGATGTGGCTCTCATGATAGCCATCCGAGCCCGGACCGAGCACCGTCGCAAACCGCGCGCAGGCACTGTGCCGGATATGCTCGCGGAAATCCTTCGCCACCGCCTTGTCGGTGAAGTCCACGGCGGTGCCGTTGGTGAGGGTGAGGCCGCGCAGGTCCACCGCATTGGCATGGCCATGCTCGCTGAGCTTGGCGCCGATGACGCGGTTGCGGCCGCGGCAATCATAGGACGCTGCGGTGACCAGCACGCGGGGCACGCCGCCGAGCTCCGAGACCGTCGCCACCACGTCGTCGCGCATCCAGTGCGCGACGGCTTCCGCCATCGGGCAGCGCAATATCGCGGCCGGGGTGAGCGTCACGCGCTTGCCGTCCTTGAGCACGACGGCATCGAGGCGGACGACGTCCTCGGCGCCGCATTGGCCGGGGCCGGTGATAGGCGGCAGCGGATGGATCACCGCGACGTCCGCGGTCATCCGCAACTGGCAGGCCGAGGGACCCGTGGGCGCCGTCGCAGGCGGCGGTGAGGCCGGCGTCTCGGCGGCGGCCGGCGGCGAAGGCGGAGGAGCCTGTTCGGCCGGGTGCGTCCCGGGCTTGAGCTTCTCCGGCGGTGCGGGATCGGCCTTCGCCTGCTGGATAGGCCGCTCGGGCGGCAGCGGCACCGCGACGGCGGGGATCGCGGGCCGGGCATCGGCAGGCCTCGGCTGCGGCCAAGGCACCGGATCGATACGGGGCGGAGCCGGCTTTGCCTGTTTGGTGCGGGCGGATTTGCGCCCCGTGCGCCGCTTGCGGGGCGTACCGGAGAACAAAGTCTCGATCGAGCGGCGAAACTGCGGAAACCCGGACTGCGTGGCGGCGTAGCTCTCGCCAGTGCCGGCTACGGCAGCGGCTGCGCCGGCAAGGAGAGCGGCAAGAGCGATCGCGGTTCGGCAAGTCAATGAGGCCTCGGCGGCTTTGCCCGACGATTGGGCATCGATTGCGGCTTTTGTACAGGACCCGACACTGTTGCGCCGGCGCAATGCCGGGATAACCTTGCGGAAAGGCCGCCAACGGTTTTAAGCCTAGGCCAACGTGCCGAAAAGGCCGCTCGGGAGGGAACGATGCTCGGATTGATGCAGGACTGGCCGCTTCTCTGCCATCGCGTCATCGACCACGCCGCGATCCAGCACGGCGACCGCGAGGTCGTGTCGCGCTCCGATCGAAGGTCCGATCCACCGCACCAACTATGGCGCAGGTGCGCAGCTCGCGCCCTGAAGGTCGCGCAACGCCTGGAGCGGGAAGGCATCGGGCTCGGCGACCGCGTCGCCACGCTCGCCTGGAACACCTGGCGGCACCTGGAGACCTGGTACGGCATCACCGGCCTCGGCGCCGTCTATCACACGATCAATCCGCGCCTGTTCCCGGAACAGATCGTCTACATCGTCAACCATGCCGAAGACCGGCTGATGTTCCTCGACCTGACCTTCGTGCCGCTGCTGGAGAAGCTGCAGGACAAGCTGCCGACGCATCGAGCGCTTCGTCGATCCTGACCGATGCGGCGCACATGCCGCAGACGACGCCTGCGCAACGCGGTGCGCCTACGAGGACTGGATCGCCGAGGTCGACGGCGACTTCCGCTGGGCCGACGTTCGACGAGAATACCGCCGCCGGCATGTGCTACACCTCCGGCACCACCGGCAATCCGAAGGGCGTCGTCTACTCGCATCGCTCCAACGTGCTGCACTCCATGATGGCGGTGACGCCGGACGCGTTCGACCTGTCGGTGCAGCGACACCATCATGCCGGTGGTGCCGTTCTTCCATGCCAACGGCTGGTCGATCGCGTTCTCGGCGCCGATGGTCGGGCTGCAAGCTGGTGCTGCCGGGCACGAAGCTCGACGGCGCAGTCGATCTACGAGCTGCTGGAAGGCGAGCGCGTCACCATGACGGCCGCGGTGCCGACCATCTGGCTGATGCTGCTCGACCACATGGAAACCAACAATCTCAAGCTCTCGACCCTGCGCCGCGTGCTGATCGGCGGCTCGGCCTGTCCGCGCGCCATGATCGAGAAGTTCGAGAAGAACTACGGCGTCACACGTCGCGCATGCCTGGGGCATGACCGAGATGAATCCGATCGGCTCGATCTGCGCGATCAAGCCGGACTACGGCGCCTTCGACTGCGAGAAGCATCCTCGACGTGAAGTCGAAGCAGGGCGCGGCGCCGTTCACCGTCGAGATGAAGATCGTCGACGACGCCGACAAGGACCTGCCGTGGGACGGCAAGACCTTCGGCCGCCTCAAGGTGAAGGGCGTGTGCGCGGTCGCGCGAATCCTACTTCAAGGGCGAGGGCGGCAACGATCCTCGACGCGGACGGCTTCTTCGACACCGGCGACGTCGCCACCATCGATCCGTTCGGCAACATGCAGATCACCGACCGCGCCAAGGACGTGATCAAGTCCGGCGGCGAATGGATTTCCTCGATCGACCTGGAAAATCTCGCGGTCGGCCATCCCAAGGTGGCGGAAGCCGCGGTCATCGGCGATCCGCCATCCGAAATGGGACGAGCGGCCGCTGCTGGTCATCGTGTCCGAAGAAGGAGCAGATCGCCGACGCAAGGAGGAGATCCTCGCGCTTCATGGAAGGCAAGATCGCCAAATGGTGGATGCCCGACGATGTCGTGTTCGTCGACGAAATCCCGCACACCGCGACCGGCAAGATCCAGAAGATGACGCTGCGCGAGCAGTTCAAGGACTACGTGCTGCCGACCGCGGTGGCGGCGGAGTAGCGCGCGCCCGGTCACGGTCGTCAGTTCGGTTCGGGAGGAGGCTTCTCTCCGGCGGCGGGCGATGCAATAAGGTGCCCGCCCGACATGCCGATCCCTTCGCAGCCGAGAGCCGCATGACCGCACCCGACGCGACCGCGGCGGCGCCGTCCAGCGTGCCCGCCGTCCCGCCCGTGCCGGCGGCCGCCCGTTCGGTGCGTTTCCTGGGCCGGGATCGCCCCTATTGGCGGCTGCTCATCCGCGGCGCGGCCCTGCTGATGGTGACGCTCGGCATCTATCGGTTCTGGCTCGCGACCGACATGCGGCGCTTCCTGTGGGGGAATACCGAGGTCGCCGGCGACACGCTTGAATATTCCGGCACCCCCCGCGAGCTCCTGGTCGGTTTTCTTATCGCGATCACGGTGCTGGTTCCGATCAACATCGCCACCTTCGTGGCGAGCCTGACTGTGCTCGGACCGATCTCCGCGATCCTCGCCTTTGCACTACTGGGATGGTTCGGCCAGTTCGCGATCTATCGCGCGCGGCGATACCGGCTGACGCGGACGGTCTATCGCGGCATCCGCTTCCACCAGGAAGGCGCGGCGTGGCGCTACGCTTTCCGCGCGGTGCTGTGGTGGATCGTGATCGCGATCACGCTTGGCCTTGCCTATCCGTGGGCGCAGGCGAGCCTCGAACGCTACAAGATGAGCAACACCTTCTACGGTGATCTCGGCGGGCGCTTCGTCGGGTCAGGCACCGGACTGTTCTTTCGCGGTCTCCTGCTGTGGCTGATCGTCGTCGCGCCGCTGGTGGCGGGCATGGTCATCGCCATCGGGGGCGTCGACTGGCCCGCCATTGCGGATGCGATCGAAAAAGGCGGCAGCAATCCCTGGAGCAAGATTGAGAACGCGAGCCCCAACCTTGGCGCCGCGGTCGCCTCCGCCATCATCGGTGTCGTCTGGAGCGTGGTCGCGGCCGCGGTGCTGTATCCCGTGTTCCAGGCGCTGCTGCTGCGGTGGTGGGTGTCGGGCCTGCGGTTCGGCGACCTCGCGATGACGTCGCGCCTGCGGACGACGCAGATGTACGGCGTCTACCTGCGCTTCCTCGGCTATGCGCTGCTGTTCGCGATCATCACCGGCGTGGTCGGCTTCTTGGCCCTGGCGGCGTTCGGTGCCGTGATGGGATCGCTCGCAGGCTCTGACCTCGCCGAGTTCCTCGGTATCGGCGCCGGCATCGTCGGTTACGTCGTCGTCATGCTCGGATATTCGACCATCTATCAGGCGACCGTGAAGTTGCGCTCCTGGCGCGTCGCCTTCGAGTCGCTCGAACTGTCAGGCCTCCACGTGCTCGATCGTGTCCAGGCGCGTGGCCGGCCGAGTTCCGCCTTCGGCGAAGGCCTGGCGGATGCCCTGAATGTCGGTGGCCTGTGAGGACGCAATGGTGAAGGCGGGCCCCGCCATCTTCTACGACGGGCAGACGAGCGTCCGCCACCCGGTGACCGTCGAGCTCGACGCCGCGAACGTGAACGTGCGCTCCGTCGAAGGACATATCCTGGCGCAGTGGCCGCACAGCGAGCTTGAGCAGCTTGACGCGCCCGACGGCATGCTGCGGCTCGGCAAGGTGGGAAGCGCGGTGCTCGCCCGTCTCGACGTCCGCGATCCCGCCCTCGCCGCCGCGATCGACGACCTCGCGCTGAGCGTCGACCAGACCGGCGCGGTGCAGCGCCGCGGCCGCCGCAAGGTGATCGTCTGGAGCCTGGCCGCGACCGCCTCGCTCCTGGCGGTGGGCGTATTCGGCGTGCCCGTGCTGGCCGACCTTCTGGCCCCGGTGGTGCCGCAGGCGGCCGAGCAGCGGCTCGGCGAGGCGGTGGACTCGCGGGTGCGCGCGATGCTCAACCCCGGGCAGCAGGGCAAACCGTTCGAATGCGGCAAGGCCGAGAGCGAGATCGCGGGCCGCGCCGCCCTCGATCGCCTGATGGCGCGCCTGGAACGGTCGGCCGACCTTCCGCTCCCGCTCCAGGTCGCCGTGGTGCGCCGCGCTGAGCCCAACGCCTTCGCGATCCCCGGCGGGCGCATCTACGTGTTCGAGGGTCTTATCGACAAGGCGGACAACGCGGACGAGTTCGCCGGCGTCATCGCCCATGAGATCGGCCATGTCGCCAATCGCGACGGAACCCGGTCCGTGCTGCAGGGGGCCGGCCTGTCGTTCCTGTTCGGCATGGTGCTTGGCGATTTCGTCGGTGGCGGCGCGGTCGTGTTCGCGACGCGCGCGATCCTGAGATCGTCCTATTCGCGCGAGGTCGAAACCCGTGCGGACCTCTTCGGCGTCGGGCTGATGGCGCGGGCGGGCGGCGACGCACGCGCGCTCGGCACCATCCTCACGCGGATCGCCGGGGCCATCCACCCCGGCATGAAGATCCTGCTCGACCATCCGGAAACCGACAAGCGAGTCGCCATTATCAACGCCGCCGCGACGCCGACGCCCACCGCCGGCCTGATGACGCCGGCCGAATGGCTGGCGCTCAAAAGCATCTGCGCGGGAAGCTGAAGCTAGATGGCGCGCCGCCGCATCCCCGAGGATCCGCCATCGCGCCTGGCGCTTTTGTCGCGGCGGCTTGCGTTGTTCGCGCTCGCGGTGGCGCTGCTTGCGATCGTTCTCCTGCAAGCGGGGTTCATCGACCCGGTGCCGGGTCTCGTCACATTCGCGGGTGCGATGGCGATTGCGGCGTCCGGTGCCGTGCTCGCGTTCGCGGCCTTCATCGTCATCTGGAACCATGGGCTGAAGGGCTTCGGCCATGCCGTCCTGGCGGTCTTCGTCGCCGTCGCGCTGATCGCCTATCCGGCCTATCTGGCCGCTCGCAGCTATGGGCTGCCCGTGCTCAACGACATCGCCACCGATACGGCGGATGCGCCGCGATTCGAGGCGATCGCCCGGCTGCGGCCGCGCAACGCCAATCCGGTGGCCTATCCCGCCGCAGCCGCCGCGCTGCAGCGAACGGGCTACCCGGAGATCGAGCCGCTGCAACTCTCCGGCCCGCCGCAGGAAGTCTACGACGCCGTCCTCGACGTCATCACCAAACGGAAATGGCTGGTGATCGACGCGCGCTCGCCACAGGGCGGACGCCGCGAGGGCCATATCGAAGCGGTGGCCCGCACCCCGATCATGGGCCTGCGGGACGACGTGGCCGTACGCATCCGCGGCAATCCGAGCGGCACGCGCGTCGACATCCGGTCGGCGTCCCGCTACGGCAAATACGACTTCGGCGCCAATGCCCGCCGGGTCCGCGCTCTCCTCGAAGACATTGAGGATGCGGCCGGGTCTCAGGCTGCCAGGCGGTAGCGGCCGGCGAGCGATGGCAGGCCGTCGGTGGCCACGATGCCGCGCGCGACCAAGTCCTCAAGATGTGCCAGCAGTCGACAGGCCTGCGGCTCCCGCAAGGCGCGGGTCGAGGCCGATATAGATCGCCCGCACGAGCGTCGGAATGTCCGACGCGCCTTGGCGCAGACGGCTGAGCACGGCGGTCTCGCGGACCTCGCGGTGGCGGATGTAGCGCTGGACGAACCGTGGCGCATCGTTCACGACGCCGCCGTGGCCGGGCAGGTACACCGTCTCGCGGCGGCGGCCGAGCTTGTGCAGCGAGGCCATGTAATCGGTCATTGAGCCGTCGGGCGGCGCCACGATCGAGGTCGACCATGCCATGACATGGTCGCCGGAAAACAGCATGTCCGTTCCCTCGAGGGCGAACGCCATGTGGTTGGCGGTGTGGCCGGGCGTCGTCACCGCCTCAAGCGCTCCAGCCGGGGCCGGCGACGACGTCGCCGTCCGCCAGCACGGCGTCGGGACGGAAATCAAGATCGCCGCTCGCCTCGAGCCGGCTGATCTCGCCGGAATGCAGCGCCCGCGAAGCCCGGTGCGGACCTTCGGCGAGCACCGTCGCGCCGGTCGCCGCCTTGATCGCCGGCACGGCGGGAGAATGGTCGCGATGGGTGTGGGTGACGAAGATGTGGGTGACGGTCTCGCCGCGAACGGCACCGAGCAGAGCCGCGATGTGCCGCGCGTCGTCCGGCCCGGGATCGATGATGGCGACGTTCCGCGCCCGACGATGTAGCTCACCGTGCCCTTGAACGTAAAAGGGCTCGGGTTGTCGGCGAGCAGGCGGCGTACGCCCGGCCGGACATCCTCGACTAGGCCCGGCGGAAGATCGAATGTCCGGTCGAACGGGATGTCGTCGCTCACGCACTACCCGTCATCTTGCAAGGGCGTGAATGAAAATGTAACCCGCGCCTCGGCGCACGACCCGCAAGAGCTTTGAGAGCGGACCCACCACCGCGGCGTCCGCTCATCGACGTTCATCGGAAGTGGTTTCGACGGCTTTCTTGAGCGAGGGCGCAAGCTCGTACCGGTAGGCACGCCCATAGAGATCATCGTCGGAGGTGAGGCCTGGCAGCAGCTTGTATCGGTTTGCGCGGCTATAAATCTTATCGTCCCTGATGAAATCGGGCAACGGAACGTGGCGGCTCGATAGCCGCAGTACCGTGGTGACGCTGGAGCAGGTTCTTCGGCCGGCATTTGACGATACGCGCATCGCCATGAGGCTGCCGGCGAGGCTGATGCCCAGCAGGAATCCGCTGAGGATCACGGACAACGGATAATACACCCCTGGCCGGCGCAGCATGCCTGCCGCAAGCCACGCCATTATGCCGATGACGGCGAGCCTCAGAGGGCCGGCCTGGACGAAATTCACCTCGCTCATGACCATGCCGAGGTGGAGGAATTTCGAAGAGTTCCGGACGATGATGACTGGTAAAACCCTCGCCCAGGACAGTGCCCCGGCCGTTAAGGGCGGCGATCACTATGAATCCGTTCGCTGTCAGGAGTGGCCGGATTCGTTCGATCACCGAGGCGGCCAGATCGAACTCCTCATCGCCTGCCATGAGGATGCAGCCGTCGAAAGCGCCGACGAATGGCTGATACTGCTCGGCGAGGAGATTGAGCAGCGAGCGCGTTTCCAGGCTCGTGGTTGATTCCACGTCGCTCCCGAGCCAGTCGGCGTAGAGGTGGGGTGTCGGAGACACGATCAGAAGTCGGGAGCGAGGCCCGACCAGCCTTGCAAGGCAATTCCGGATCACGTGATAATCGGGCCACCGGGGATGCCACGGTCGCACGTTAGGCGGACGCCCAAACAGACCTCTCGCGGACCCGCTGGGCCAGGCTGCGGACGCTGATAGGCGCGCGCTGTTGCGGCGTCTGTTCCGACGATGTGTTGTTGCGTCGACGGATCGCCCAATTATGCGCCTCGATGGCGCCTATCCAGTACGGATGATCTCGATGCGGTTGCGGGGTCGCGCTCATCAGGCGTTCCAGCTCCGCGATGAAGGCTGCCGATTCCGCGGTCGCCTCCGGCAAGCTCGCGGGAATGTCCTCGCCGTGGAAGACGATCACAGTCTGGGCGTTCTTGCGGTGGCGCGCCGTCGTCCATTCCGAGAGGCTGGCCGCCAGTTCCCGGGGCTGTTTGGCGCCAAGCCGCAGCATCGCGCGTTCATGGTCGAGGGGCTGCATCTCGACGACGAGATAATTGTCGGAATCGGTCAGTATCTCGACATTGTCCGAGGGGCACATCTCCGGAATGAAGGAATAATCGCAGGACGAGCCGACGGTGAAATCGGTGACCTCCGGGCCGGATGCAGATCATGTGCATCAGGTAGAAACGTCCGATCAAGGTATTCTCGTCGACGCGCCAGAACAGCCGGTTGGAATGCACGCTGTGGGACAGCGGGAAGTTCACGGTATTGGCCGCCGTCATCGGATGAAGGTGGCGAAGCGCCCAGCGCATCAATTCGCGCGCCGGAAGGACGAGCTCGACTGTGCCGCGGTCAAACCGTTCTGAAGAGCGTCTGGGTCGCGTCCTGCTGCGACGACCTGAAAGTTGCCGGCAAGCACGCCGGAGGCACCCGCCTGCACCCTCTTGAGCACATGGGCAAGCGAGCCGTCGGCGATCAGATAATCGGAGATCAGGAAGAAGAAGCAGGTATCGACCATGTCGGGGCCGGCGGCTTTCACGGCGCGCGCATATGCCAGCGTGATAGTAGTCGAGTAATTGTCGCCGGTTATCAGGTCATCGATCGTTTCGATCGCGACCTCGCAAATCGAGGAAAGATAGCGGCACGCCGGGTGCTTGCGCAGGATGGCGGCATCCTGCGCGCTCGTCAGGAAAACCAGCTTGCAGGGCAACGCCGCCGCGAGGGCCGGTAGATTGCCGGACGCGATCAGGGTCGGCAGGCCAATATTGATGAATTGTGCGATGTAGCGCCGCCCCCAGACTGGCAGGAGCAGCCTGATGGCCTTGGGCGACCTCCGCCGCGCCACGGGAGGAGGCTGGGCGCCGGACGCGAAAGCGACGGACGTGATACAGGCGTCCGTGTCTATCATTGCGGTTTCAGCCAACTCCGATCATTGCCGACACTAGCCCTTTTATCGTCGATGGGGAAAAATGCAAAGTTTGGCGAATACATCATGAGACGTTCGGCGCCGGAGATATGCAACGCCTTGATGTCGCGGGCGTACGGTTCCGGCCGCCGCCGGCAAAGCCGTGCGAACCGAAACGGGATGTTGCCCGGGTATCCGTGATGGAGGCCCGCACGCCGCGACGCAATGTCTTACGTTGCCCGGCTGACCTGGAAGCGTGACTGGAATCGGCTCGTCAGCCGGCGGAGCACTCCCATCGTCGGTTCCGCCGGGAGTCCCTGCGCCAGCTTCAGGATGTTCTTGAAGCCGCCGAAGCGGAACGGGGTCCTGTCCCGCAGCGCAAATCCGCGGGAGGCGATCGCGTAGGTGAGCTTGATGTCACTGCAGACAATGCGCAGGCATTCGCGCAAGCTGTCGTCATCATATCGGAACAGCAATGCATTGCGCCCGTGTTTGAACACTTGGCGACTAGCGAAACTGTCCTCAACGATGTTCAGGCAGCCCGCGTTCAGCCCATTGAGAACGCGGTCATGCACCATGTCGTGCATATTGCTGACGCTGACTTGCGCGCGGGCCTGCTTCAGTCGCGCCCAGGTCACGGCCATGCTGACCTCCTCTTCGAATGCCGCCCGTGCACCGGCCTGAAACGGACGTGACGCCTCGTCGGACTGGATCAGGACAGGAAATTCGCGGGCGACCGCCAGGATGTGGCGACGACGCGTGATCTGGACGATCTCCTCGGCGGCCTGCATGCAGATGTGGCGGGTCGCGTCGGAGATGCCGAGACCTGCGGCCTGCAGGGCACGGTCGAGGTGAACCTCGATTGGATCGACGAGATCGTGACGCGCCCGTTCGATGGTTTCCGTCACGGCGGCGGCCAGTTGCGGTTCGAGCGCCGCGATCCTCGCCCGGGCGTCTTCCATCGTTCCGCCGAGACGGCGCAGGTTCATGGCAACTATGCAGGCCACCGGCCGGTCGGCGAACGACTGAAACGTCAAGGCATCGGCCCGCGAATGCCGGCTCGGACCGACGCAGGCGACGCTCGCCGTCGGCGCACCCTTGATGCCATAGCGATTGAAGTAGGTTTCGGCATAGGCGGAGCTGAACAGGAAGCGGGAATTCGCCGCCGTAGAGGTGTTGTATTCCCCCAGGCGGGAACTGGGGTGGTCGAGAATCCACTGGATGACCGGAATCTCCCTTTCCGCGGCAGCGTCCAGGAAGCGCGTCGAGCGAATCCAGGAATGGTCGAGTTGCGAGTTGAAGCCGATTACGCCGATGGCAGGATCCTGAAAGCACTCCTCCAATTCGGGTCGCTGCCCGTCGGTGTTCAACAGGATGGTCTTGGACCTGATATTCGCTTGATTGAAATAGTCGGTGAGGTTCTGGCCGAAGACGATGTCGTGATCGTGGATGGCATGACAGATATAAAAGACAGGAGGGCGGAGCGGAGCCATGGCGTGCTAGTGTGACTCGTCGGATGATCGCGCGCGGGCGCCGCTTTCCGGCGTCGATGCGCCGCGCGCGGGATGGAGCGGGTCAACCGCAGGACGGGAAAAACCCTCGCACCGGACGTTTGAGACGCAGAGAACGGCCGGCTGTCCAAGGACAGGCCGCTCGTTCTTGTTCGATCTTCGATATCCCATGCGGGTCAAAATGCGCTTGGACTCAATACAATGGGGTGTTACCGCTTGCCATCCCGGCCGGATCACGCAATTCGCAGATTCAATTATCATCAAGCACCAAAGCCGCCGTCGCGTCCACCAGACTTCTCCCGTCTTTTTCCTATCGGAGTTTCATTTCTTGTCGTTGTAGGAGGTCGAGCAAGTCTGCGTGGATTTGTTTCCGTTGTCCAGGACACGCAAGCAAATCATCAGTGGACTTCGGCCGTTCATATGGCGCCGGAATACCTGCAGTATACATGGCCGCTATTGGATCGATGGCAGCTTCTCGACTGAAAAACCCATCCCGAGGACGTGGATGTCATTCGTAAAATCGCCGCAGCGTTTTATGACGATGGGACTTCTACTCAAAGGGTTGCGATTGACTGGGTGATTGATAATCGGAAAAGCTGCCTCAAAATGCGGTTCCTATGTTCTCAAGTGTATCTGCCGCATGATGCGCTGCATCAAGAGGGTGTGTGGTGGCGTTCCTATTGGCAGAGCAAATGGGGCTTCAGTCGTGAAGAACACCCGAAGGGCATCGTGGCCGTCCCCTTGGGCCTAGTAGCATGAGCAGGCTTTCGGAACTCGAACGCGAGATGCAGGACGTCTTAGCGGCAGTTGCGCACGCCGAACAGACTGTTCGGGATCACCCGTCGGCTGCCGCGACGCTCTGCACCATCCAAAAGCGAAAACAAGACCTGGAGCAACTGATTTCTGCCGCAGTCCGTGAGCCATCCCATGTGAAGCCGACGGGACTGTCTTCCCCCCTTTTTGCGATGTCGCCGCGCAAGATATCCCTGCTTGCGCTTCAGATCGCCATCGTCGGAGCGCTGTGCTGGGTACTTTTCCGCAATGTGCAACTGAACGCCATTGCTCGCGCGCTCAGGGAGTGCCCGTGGGAATTATGGGTTGGCACATTTCTCCTGTTCATCACCGAGCGCATCGCACGGCCGTGCCGGCTGGCCATCTTGTTCCGCGGCACAGTTCCGTTGCGTGACGCTGTCGGCGCCCAGAGTGTTGCTCAGGTTGTCAATCTGCTTCTGCCGATGCGGGCCGGCGAGATGGTCCTGATCCTCCTGCTACGGAATGCCGCATCTGTCAGCGCCAGCATCGCCCTCTCGGTCGTCGTGATCGATCGCATGATGGACGTGATCGCGATCCTGATGGTTTTCGCGGTGGCGCTGGCGGTCATCCCCGGCATTCCAGCCATCGTCAACGGCGGCGCGATGACGCTTGCGGTCGCCTGCGTTCTGGGGGTGGGAGCGATAGCGATCCTGCTTGCCATGCGGGATCGTGTCCTGATCCTGGCGAAACGCTGGCTTCAACGTTTTGCACCGGCGCGAGGCGCCGCCTGGCACGCCCGCGTGGAAGGCGTTCTCGATGGATTCCAGGTCTTGCGCGAACCCAGGCGGGTCGCTCTCGCTTTTGTCGCGACGATTGCGGTGTGGGCGTTCGCGATCGCCGGCTTTGCCCTGATCCTGAAGGGCATCTGGCCCGTTGCGCCGATTTCGACCGCCGCGCTGGCTATTTGCTTCGGCGCGATCGGAATGGCCCTGCTGAGCGTCCCGGCGGGCATCGGCATCCTGCATGCCGGCTACGCTCTTGCCGCCATCGTGTTCGGGGCGCCGCAGGAGGTCGCGCTTGCCTTCGCGATCCTGACGCATTTCCTCGGGATGTGCGCGACGCTGGTCATGGGCCTGACCGGCCTGCCGCTCGTGCGGCGCGCCGTTTACCGGTAGGTTCCCGTTCCCGAAGACGAGCCGGTCGACCGCGCCAGGCTCGCGCGGCGATCATCCGGTCTGAACGTCGTCGCGACACGACCGGCCGCGAGGATAGCGGGCGAAACACGCCTTCAAAGCGTGCTTCAGATAGGACAAGATGACGGCCGGTCGATACATGAATAGCGATGGCCGCTGATCGCCGGTTCGCGACGACAGCGAGGTCGGCACGCTGGCGACCGATGTGCCGGTGCGCTTCGCCCAATAAAGCTCTTCGAGAATGACCGAGAAGCCGCGATCCTTGAGCGGCATGTCGAGGTATAATTGTGTGCGGATCGCGCGAAAGCCATTGGTGCAGTCGGCAACGCCCATTCGAAACAGAGCGCGGGCAACCAAGTTGCCGCAGATCGAGACGATGCGCCGGCGCCAGGGGACGGCATCCATGTCGCCTCCCTGCGAGAATCGGGTTCCCTTGACCAGGTCGACGCCGCGCAGGATCGCAGGCACGAACCGCGCGATATGCTCCGGCGGGTTGGTGAGGTCGCTGTCCATGAACAGGACATAGTCGGCGCCGCGGTCGCGTGCGGCGCGCGCGCCGGCGCAGAGCGCGCTGCCATAACCGCCGTTCGGTTTATGCACGACCGTGAATGCGCCGAGCGTCCGCCGGAGCTCGTCGAGCGCTTCTCCGGTGCCATCCCGGCTGCCGTCATCCACGACGATGAGCTCCGTCGTCGTCGCCAGCGTGGGAAGCACCGAGAGGACGCGCGTGACGCAGGTCTCGGCGCCGGCGATCTCGTTGTACATCGGGATCACTACGGCGAGGCGGCACGGCCTGCCCTGCGTCGCCGGATCACCGGGTTCGTCGCACCGCCGCGCCATCTTCTCCTCGTTGAATCGGAACTAGTTTCGCCAAGAGTTCTGCAGCCTTTACTCGTTTTCCACCGTCGTGTATTGAGCGCGAAATCTTCAACCTTCAATAAATTATGGTCAGGACGGCGGGAATGGCCAAGGTTTTGGTTGTAGGAGGCGCCGGATATATCGGCGGCGCCCTGACGGACCAGTTGCTGGCCAAAGGGCATGACGTCCGCGTCTACGACTTCCTGCTGTACGAAGACCGTTACCTGAAGCCGATCGACCTGGTGCGCGGCGACATCCGCGACATAGGCCGCCTCAGGCCGCATCTCGATTGGGCCGACGTGGTGGTCTGGCTTGCCGCGCTGGTCGGCGACGGCGCGTGCTCGCTCGATGAAAAGCTGACGCGCGAGATCAATGTCGATGCCGTGCAGGCGCTGGTGCGTTCGTTCGATCGTCAGATCATCTTCATGTCGACCTGTTCGGTCTACGGAGCCCAGGACGGCCTCCTCACCGAAGACTCGCCCCTCAATCCGCTTTCGCTCTACGCCCTCACCAAGCACGCCGCCGAGCAGATGGTGAGCGAGGCCGGCGGCACCAGCTTTCGGCTGGGAACCTTGTTCGGTCTCGGCGATAATTTCTCCCGCATCCGGCTCGACCTCGTGCTGAACCTTCTCACCCTCAAGGCCTGCCTCTATGGCCGCGTCAGCGTATTCGGTGGCGAGCAATACCGTCCCTTGCTGCACGTCCGCGACGTCGGCACCGCCATCACGCAGGTGCTCGGCACCAATCATCGCGGGGTCTTCAATCTTCACCACGATAACCTCAAGATCGCGGAACTAGCCGACCGGATCGCCGCGCTGTTTCCCGGCATCGAGGTGGAGAAGACCGAAATCAAGACGCAGGACGCGCGGAACTACAGGGTCTGCAGCGACAAGGCGCGCAGCACCTTCGGCTTCGATCCCGGGCTCGATGTCGACCTCGGCATCCGTGAAGTAGGAAGGGTCGTGAGCGAAGGGCGTATCCGCGATCCGAGCGACGTGCAGTATCTCGAATTTCGATTATCTCAGGCCCATTCTGGTGCCTGCAAGGAGCCCGCTCGGCGGCGAGATTCCGATCTGGCGCTGAAAGCCCGTCAGCCCTCAAGGTGACCCGTGACCCAGCTTCCCGAGTTGCTCCGCGGACAACGCGCCATCGACGACCGCGGCGCGGTCGGCTTCGTCAACGACTTCACGTTCGCCGGCGTGAAACGTTTCTACACGGTGGCCAACCACGGCGCCGGCTTCGTGCGCGCCTGGCACGGCCACAGGCATGAGGCGAAGTTCTGCACGGCGGTGGGCGGTACGCTCCTGGTGTGCTGCATAGCCATCGACGATTGGGGCAATCCGTCGCTAGACCTTCCGATCCATCGGTTCGTCCTGTCGGATGATTCACCTGCCGTGCTCCACGTGCCGGCGGGCTACGTCAACGGCTTCATGTCGCTCACGGGCGATGCCAAGATCATGTTTTTCTCGACGTCGACGCTCGACGAATCGATGAAGGACGACATTCGCTTCCCGGCACGCAAGTGGGACCCCTGGCGTGTCGAGGAACGCTGAATGCGCGAGATCAGCGTCATCATGCCCTGCCGCAATGACGCGCCGGTGCTCAGGGATACGTTGGACGGATTGCACCGCGTCGTCACCCACAATTCGCTGAGCGTCGAGACGCTCGTAGTGGACGACGAAAGCACCGACGGCACGATTCAAACGGCGCTTGCGGCGGCCGGCGAGTTTCCTGCGCTGCACGTCCGCGTGCTGGCCCGCAAGCACCTCCAGCCGGGACTCGGCGGCGTCCTGCGTTACGGCATGGCCTTCGCGGAAGGACGCTACTGCATCCTGCTCTCGTCCGACGGCCACGATCCGGTCGAGCTCATTCCGGCCCTGCTGCGTCCGCTTCGCGCGGGAAAGCAGCTCGCCCAATGCTCCCGCTTCATGCGGGAGGAGCATGCAGCCGCGGTTCCGTTCAAATATCGCATGTATCAATTCGTCTATCGCGCGCTGACACGACTCTTGCTGGGTGAGGCGGTTGCCGACACGACCTACGGATTTCGGGCGTTCGACCGGGTGTTTGTGCAGGCCCTCGGGTTGTCGGCGAAGCGCTTCAATGTTTGCCCGGAGATGACCTTCAAGGTGACGCTGTGCGGCGGTGCGGTCGAATATGTGCCCGGCAAGCCTCGCGCGCTCGATGAAGGCGGGCAGACCAAGTTTCAGCTCGCGTCCGAAATCTGGGGCTATGGCTATGTGCTGCTGAGGGCGGGAATGCATCGCGCGGGACTCCGCCGCTGGTTCTGACGGCGGCGGCCCGATGTGTTGTCACATAATGGCATGTTGGCTATGAGTTGCGGGGTCCGGCGGCCGGCCGGATTTTGGCGCCGCGTTGCGAGGGACAGACCGGATGCCGTGCCGTGCTTGCGGAAACGAGGGCCTGAGCGAGTTCCTCGATCTCGGCGATATGCCGCTTGCCGGCGGGTTCCTGCGGTCAACAGACGAGATTTTCCGCGAGCGGACGTTTCCGCTTCCGGTGCATGTCTGCGACGCCTGCGCCCTTGTGCAGATCGTCGATCCCGTCGACCCGGATCTCCTGTTCCGCGATTACGCGTTCGCGTCGAGCACTGTCGGTCCCCTGGTCAAGCACTTCGCCGATTATGCCGCGTGGCTCCAGGAGCGCTACCGTCCGAAGCTGGTCGTCGAGTTCGGCTGCAACGACGGCATCTTGCTGGCTCCGCTGGAACGCCTTGGCATCCGCGCGGTGGGCGTCGACATCTCCGAGAACATCACCGGCCTCGCGCGCGACAAGGGCCTCAAGGTCGTCACCGGCTATTTCAATCGGGAGACCGCCGAGGGCATCGCGGCGCAGCATGGCCGCTGCGACGTCGTGACGGGCAGCAACGCATTCGCCCACAACGCGCACCCCGAGCTTATTCTTGACGCTGCGGCAAGCTGCCTGGAGGACGACGGCATCATCGTGCTCGAGGTCATGTATGCCGGCGACCTGCGCGACAAGCTGCAATGGGACACGCTCTATCACGAGCACCTCACGTTCTACAGCCTCGGCACGATCGAAGTCCTGCTGGCGCGGCACGGCTTTCGCGTCTTCGACGCCATGCGGCTTCCGATGCACGGCGGATCGCTGCGGGTGAGCGCGTCGCGTTCGACGCGGCCGCCCACCGCCGACTACGACGCGGTGAAGGCTTTCGAAGCAGAAACAAAACTCAATGCACCGCCGACCTGGATGGCATTCGGGCAGCATATCGGCCGCAAGATCGCGATCGTCGGCGATACCCTGGGGGAGCTCGCGAAGACCAAACGCATCTGGGCCTACGGCGCGGCCGGAAAGGCCACGCTGTGGCTCAATGCCTGCAACATGCATTTCCTCGAGGCGATCGTGGACGAATCGCCGTTGCGCGCCGGCCGCCTGATGCCGGGCACGCATACGCCGATCGTGTTTCCCGCCAAGTTCAAGGAATCTCCGCCCGACTATGTCTTCGTAACGGCCTGGAACTATGCCGAGGTCATCAGCGCAAAGGAAAGCTGGTTCTCGGGGACATGGGTGACGCCGTTGCCTGACATGCGGCTGTTCTGAGATGCGGTGACGGGACATGGCGGCGGATATCCTGGTGCTCGGGGCCGGGGGCATGTTCGGCCACGTCGCGGCAGCCGTGCTCGGCCCCCGATTCGATACCCTGACCACCGACCGCCGCGGCGATTCCGGCCACGTCCGGTTCGACGTGCTTCAGCCGGACGAGGACCTTGTCGCCCTTGCCCGCAAGCTGGGTCCGGCCGCCGTCATCCTCAATGCGGTCGCCGTCACGGCATCACAGATCGGTCCGGTGGCCGACGATGCGGCTCGCGAGCGCGCGCTCCTCGTCAACGCGGTCTTTCCGCACCGGCTTGCCCGCGTCGCCGCGGATTTCGGGCTGCGGGTGATCCACATTTCGACGGACGCGGTGTTGCCGGCCGATTGCGGGACCGTGACGGAGGACGCGCGGTTGGGGCCGCAAGATGCGTACGGGATCACCAAGGCGGCGGGCGAGATCGGCGGAACCCACTGCATCACGATCCGCTGTTCGATCGTGGGACCGCCAGCGGCGGGGCGTCGCGCCGGCCTGTGGGCCTGGGTGTGCGATCAGACGCCCGGCGCCACCGTCCCGGGCTACGTCGATCACCTCTGGTCCGGCCTCACGACGCGGCAACTCGCCGAGGCGTGCGGCGCGCTCATCGAGCGTGGAAACTTTTCCCGGGTCAGGGCAGCCGGGCCGATCCATCATCTTGCGCCGAATTCCGTGCTGTCGAAGTTCGACCTCCTGAAACATCTCGCGGCCCTGCTGCGTCCAGACATTCACGTCGTGCGGGCGCAAGCGCCGCAACCGCTGAACCGATGCCTGACCAGCCGGTATCGTCTGCTCGATTCGCTCACGCCGCGACCGCCGGATTGGCCGGACGTGCTCGCCGCGGCGGCCCATCCCTGAAAATCCAACGAAGGTCTCCGACATGGCTCGCAAGAAGCTCGCTATCATCCTGGGCATCAGGCCGGACGTCATCCGCGCGAGCCTCGTGCTCAACTCCATCCGCAAGCGCACCGACCTCGATGTCGTCTTCATCTGGTCGGGCCAGCATTATTCCGACAATCTCAAGGACGTGTTCTTCCGCGAGCTCGGCGTCGCCCCGCCGGAGATCGAACTCAACGCCGGAGGGACAACGGACGCCGAAACGGTCGCGGCCGTCGTCAGCAAGCTTTATCCCGTGCTGGCGGACATGCAGCCCGAAGCCGCGGTTTTTCTCGGCGACACCAACACGGTGATGGGTTGTCTCGCCGCCGCCCAGAACAACATCCCGGTGGTTCATATCGAGGGCTGCATGCGGGCCTATGACTGGCGCATGCCGGAGGAGAAATATCGTACCACCATCGATCACCTCTCGGACGTCATCTACACCTACTTTCCCGAATACAAGAAGCAGGGCGTCGCCGAAGGCCTCAATCCCAACAGCATCGTACTGGTCCAGAACCTCATCGTCGACGTGTTGAACCATTATTACTTCGCCAGGAAGGCCAAGTACGACGAGATGGCGTCGCCGGCCTTTTTTCGCGAGCGCGGCATCGAGCGCGACGAGTTCTATCTCGTGACCTGCCACCGCCGGGAGAACGTCCACGATCCCGATCAACCTGGCGAACATCGTCAAGCTGTTCGCGGCGACCGATCGCAAGATATTCTTCACCGCCAGCTACCGCACCCAGAAGCAGCTCGCGGCCTATGGCCTCGCGCTGCCGGACAACGTCATCATGGTGGACCCGATCGGCTACGACGAGATGCTGCTTCTGATGGCGACCGCGCGTGGCGTGATCACCGACTCCGGCACCGTGGTCGAGGAGACCGCCGTGCTGCAGGTTCCCTCCGTCCAGATGCGCCGCGCCACCGAGCGGCCGCAGGTCTATGATTGCGGATCGAGCGTTAAGTTCGACCCCAGCGCGCCCGAGCGTTATCCCTTCGACAAGGTTCTGAACAAGCTCGAAAGCCTCCACGGCAAGACCTGGGAGCATGGTCTCGGCGACGGCCACGCCTCGGAACGCATCGTCGAGGACCTCGTTGCCCGCACGCTCACGCCGCAGGGCTTCCGGAACCATCTTCCCGAGCGCTATCACCTCGACATTTCGCGGTCCTATCGCGACGACGGCCTGCCCGACTGACGCGTTGGTTGCGGCGGTCCGACCCCTTCGCTAAAAGCGGCAGATGCCTTTTGGCCGCGCAGGATCGACGATGCCATGGAACGTCGTAGCGCTCGACATCCCGGACGTGAAACTCGTGCGGCCACCCCGGTTTCGCGACGCCCGGGGCGTTTTTTGCGAGATCTATAACCAGCAGGCGCTGTCGCGCGCCGGCATCTCGGTCGACTTCGTGCAGGACAATTGCTCCGTCTCGCAATCAGCCGGCACGGTCCGGGGCCTGCATTTCCAGGCACCCCCGATGGCGCAGGCCAAGCTCGTGATGGTGCTGAAGGGGACGGGTGCGCGACGTCGTGGTCGACTGCCGCGACGGCTCCCCGACCTTCGGACACCACGTCGCGATCGACCTCGACGGCGACGACTGGCAGCAGTTGTTCGTGCCGGAGGGCTTCGCCCACGGTTTCTGCACGCTCGAGCCCGATACGATGGTCTTGTACAAGGTCTCCGCCCCCTATGCGCCGCAACTCGACGGCGGCATCCTGTGGAACGACCCCGACCTCGGCATCGACTGGCCCGTGGCGGCGGAGCAGGCAGTGGTCTCGGACAAGGACAAGCAGCTGCCGCGGCTGCGCGATCTCGCCGGAGCATTCGTGGGCGCCGGCGCGCCATGAAGGTCCTGATCACCGGTGGGGCGGGCTTCATCGGATCGGCGCTGTGCCGCTTGCTCATCGCCGAGACCGAGGCCGAGGTCGTCAATCTCGACAAGCTCACCTATGCGGCCTCGCCGCAGGCGGTCGCGGCGCTGGCCGGGCATCCGCGCTACCGGTTCGAGAAGGCCGACATCTGCGACGCCGCGGCGCTCGACCGCATCTTTTCAACGCATCAGCCCGACGCCGTGCTCCATCTCGCGGCGGAATCCCATGTCGACCGCTCGATCGACGCGCCCGGCGCGTTCATCGACACCAACATCGTCGGCACCTTCACGCTGCTGCAGGCGGCGCGCCGCTATTTCGACGGCCTGCCGGCGGCGCGACGCGACGGCTTCCGCTTCCACCACGTTTCGACCGACGAGGTCTATGGCTCGCTCGGCAGCCGAGGGAGCGCTTCCGCGAGGACACGGCCTATGCGCCGAACTCGCCCTATTCGGCGAGCAAGGCGGCGTCCGACCATCTGGTGCGCGCCTGGCACCATACCTTCGGCCTTCCGGTCGTGATGACCAACTGCTCGAACAACTACGGTCCCTATCAGCATCCGGAAAAGCTGATCCCGCTGATGATCACCAACGCGGTGCGCGGGCGGCCGCTGCCGGTCTACGGCAGCGGGCGCCAACATCCGCGACTGGCTGTTCGTCGAGGACCACGCGCGCGCGCTGTGGCTGCGTGCTGTCGCGCGGCCGGGTCGGCGAGAAGTACAACATCGGCGGCGACGCCGAGATGACCAACCTCGACCTCGTCCACTTGATCTGCGGCATCCTCGATGAGCGCCGGCCCGATGCACCGCATTGCCCGCACGCCGAGCTTGATCGAGTTCGTCGCCGACCGTCCGGGTCACGACCTGCGCTACGCGATCGATGCCGGCAAGATGCGCAGCGAACTGGGCTGGAGTCCGCGCGAGACGCTGGCGACCGGGCTGCGCCGGACGGTCATCTGGTATCTCGACAATCTCGACTGGTGCGCGGCGGTTCGCGCGCGCGGCTACGACGGCGAGCGGCTGGGGCTCGCCAAGGCGGCCGGCTCGGCGACGATGACCGATGACCGTCGCGCGGACGGTCCTGGTGTTCGGCGCTGGCGGTCAGGTCGGGCGCGAACTCATGCAGCGGTCGCCGCCCGGCGGGCTTCGCGCTGCACGGCCTGACGCATGCCGACGCCGATATCGCGGACCGCGACGGCGGTCGAGGACGCCGTGCGGCGGCATCGGCCCGACATCATCATCAATGCCGCGGCCTATACGGCGGTCGACAAGGCGGAGACCGATCGCGATCGCGCCTTCGCGGTGAATGAGACAGGTCCCGCGCAACCTCGCCTCGGCGGCCGCGGATAGCGGCGCGGTGCTCGATCCACCTGTCGACCGACTACGTGTTCGACGGCCGCAAGGCCGATGCCTTACGCCGAGGACGATCCCGTGGCGCCGACGAGCGTCTACGGCCGCAGCAAGGAGGCCGGCGAGCGCGCGGTCCGCGAGACGCATGCCGCGTCACCTGATCCTGCGCACCGCCTGGGTCTATGCCGCGCACGGATCCAATTTCCTCAAGACCATGGTGCGGCTCGCGCGCGAGCGCGACCTGGTCCGGGTGGTCGCCGATCAGCATGGCACGCCGACGTCGGCCGCCGATCTCGCGCGACGCGATCTGGCGCATCCTGCCGCGGCTGCACGGCAAGCGATGCCGCGTTCGGCACATTCCACTGACCAATGCTGGCCGGACGACCTGGTACGGCTTCGCCCGCGAGCGATTTTCGCGACCCTCGCCGCGGCATGGTGCGCGCCGTTCCTCGGCTGGAGGCGATCACGCACCGCCGATTATCCGACCCCGGCGCGGCGCCCGGCCATGTCGGTGCTCGACTGCGGCAAGATCGCGGACGTCTACGGCGTGCGGCTGCGGCCGTGGCAGGACGCGCATCGCGGCAACGCTCGATGCGCTTGCTGGCGCGCGAAACGGAACGAGGTGGCGGACGTGAAGGGAATCATTCTCGCCGGCGGCGCCGGAACGCGGCTGCATCCCGTGACGCTCGCGGTGTCGAAGCAGCTTCTGCCGGTCTACAACAAGCCGATGATCTACTATCCGATGTCGGTGCTGATGCTCGCCGACATTCGCGACATCCTCGTCATCAGCACGCCGTACGATCTGCCGCTGTTCCGGCGCCTGCTCGGCGACGGATCGCAGTGGGGCATCAAGCTGACCTATGCCGAGCAACCCGAGCCGCGCGGCCTCGCGGAAGCGTTCATCATCGGAGCGCGAGTTCCTCGGCGGCGCAGCGCTCGCGCCCTCGTGCTCGGCGACAACATGTTCTTCGGCCATGGGCTTGCCGGATGCACTGCGCGCAGCCGAGCGCCGCGACAAGGGCGCGACCATCTTCGTGCATCCCGTCAACGATCCGGAACGCTACGGCATTGCCGAGATCGACGCTCAGGGCCGCGTCGTCTCGATCGTCGAAAAGCCGAAGGAGCCGCGCAGCCATATGGCCGTGACCGGGCTCTATTTCTACGACGAGCACGTGGTCGAGATCGCGGCCGCAGCATCAAGCCGTCCTGGCGCGGCGAGCTTGAGATCACCGACGTCAACAATGCCTATCTGAAGCGCGGCGAGCTTTATCGTGCAGACGCTGGGACGCGGCTTTACCTGGCTCGATACCGGCAGCCATGACTCGCTGCTGGAAGCCGGTACCTTCATCCGCACCATCGAGCAACGTCAGGGGCTTCAGGTCGGCGGCCCGGAAGAGATCGCCTGGCGCATGGGCTTCATCGACAATGCCGCAGCTCGCCGCGCTGGCGCATCCGCTCGCGAAGACGAGCTACGGCGGCTACCTCATCAAGCTGCTGGAAGGCCTGTAATCCGGGCCCCAGCATCTGCTCGCGGCGGTCGCGAGCATGCCAAGCGCATGGCGCCCAAAGCGTCAATACAAGAACCGGTCGTCGGGCGCCTTCGTCGCCAGCGCGGTGGTCACCGTCGGGTTTTCCGCCCCGACAACGCGGAACGGCAGTCCGGCCGCGCGGGCGGCATCCCAGAACCATAACCGGTCCAGCCTGACGCGGTATGTGCCGATCTTCGCGTTGGGCATGAACTCGATGCGGAACGGCACGTCGCCGACGGCGACGGACACCGCCAGGCGGGGCTGGGACCGCAGCTCTGGCGGCACGGTGATGACAAGGAACGGCGTGCATCGCTCCAGCGACGGCGCATCCGTGCAGTCGGCCATGCGGTCGAAGCTGCTCCGCCGCAGCAAACCTCCGAAATCGATGGTGGCGCCGAGATGGTCGCGCCACCATGCCAGCGCCGGCACCTCGCCGTCGGCGCGGCGCCTCAGGATCGCGAATTGCCCGACGGCGTCGACCGGCACGAACGTCGCGACGTTGATAGTGTAAAGCAGGGGCAGGCGGATGGTGCGCTGGAAGCCGTCGAACTGGAGATCGTTCGTATTCCAGACGGCAAATCGCGGCTGCTGCCGAACGAGCCAATCGATTACACGGCGCTGCTCGGAAATGGGGGAGGTATTGTAGTCATTGGAATTGTAGGGTGGCGCCTGACCAAGCACCGCATACAGCATCGCGGTGTCGCCGATGACGTAGACCGGCCGCGGAAATTCACCGCCGCCCAAGGTTCGAAGGCGCGCAGCGACGTCGCCCAGGTTGGGGAATCCGGAAAACCGCGCGGCCGAATAGGTGTTGTCGCGTGCCTGGGCGACGATGTCCGGGGATCGGATCATGCCGCCGATATTGTCGATCACGTTCAGGGGTGCGGCGACCGCTTGCCGAAAGACATTTCCCGGTGCGCCGGTGAGAGTTAGCGACCAGAACAGGAGCCCGCCGGCGACGCCACCGACAACGGCGACCTGCCAGCGGCGGAATGCGGGATCGCGGGCCAGCCAGATCATCATCGCGAGCAGGCTCGGCAGCGTGAACTGCCACTCCGCGATCCTTATAAGGTTTTTCTGGAACAACATGAAGCCGACGATGCCGAGCGCGATGAGGACTTCGTCGACCGCCGGAATCGTGCCGACGCCGGACAGCTTGCGATAGAGACCCGCGCCGATCAGCGCCGACGGCGCCGCCAGCAGGAACAGGCCGATGCCGAACGGCCATTGGACCGCTCCCGCCAGATCGGCCGGCGTTGCCGACGAATAGGAGTGTGGGCCCAATGAAAGCGTGAACGATACGATCGCGCGAAGCTCGCCGACATCCGAAATCACGAAGAAATAAACAACGAGATACACAAGCGGGAAGGCGAACTCAGCGACCAGCCGCTTGACAAGTGAACCGCCCATGGCGGGCCTGCGCGCGACGACGTCGAGCACCAGCTTGGCAAGCACTGCAGGCGCCGCATAGAGCGCCTGGATGGGCTCGAAGAACAATGCAAGCGACAAGGCGATGCCGAACAACAGGTGCCGCGCGCTGAAATGCGTCCGCTCGTTTCCGATTGCGATATAAGTCAGCGCCACGTTGGTGGTGAGCAGGTAGCGCCATGGCGCCCACATCAGTTGGATCCTGTCGCTCACCAGCACGACGAAAAGGATCAGGATCGCTGGAACGATTCCGCACAAGCGCACGAGCGCCAGGAAAAGCACGATGTGGACCGCGGCGCGCATCGAAGCTTCGGACAATTGGCCCCACGGCGCGGGCAGCGCGAATGTCCATGTCCCGCCATAGGGGAACCAGAAGTCCCGCAATGGGCGAAAGCCCTGATAGATGAGGTATTGCCAGAAATTGACGTTGTTGGCGTCCCAATCGTTGGCAAAGGGCACGCGCAGATTGAGTATCCTCGGATAGACCTCGGCAAGAAACAGCGATGCGACGATCAGCACAACGAATGCGACGGCGAAGCGGCGAAGAAGCCGGGAGCGGTCGCCATCCCGCGAGACGGCTTCGTCAGGCGCCACGGTGTTGCCGTTGCGCGGCCTGGCCCTTCGCGTGATCCAGGTTGCCGCGGCCGCGAGCAGCAGCGCGGTTGCCAGGACCGCTGCCGCGGCGACCCGGTTCGGCATGATGGAAAGGCCGCGGAAGCCGGCATGGCCCACCGCCTGATCGACCGGGTCCGCCGTGTCGATCACCGCATAGGCAAGACGCACGGCGAGGACCGATGCCGCCGGGATGCCCACCAGGAGGATCAACGTCTGGCATCGAACCAGAAGCGGCGTCCGCGCGAGCGCGATCATCGCGAGGAACGCGGCCCAGAATCCCATCAGGATGCCCTCGCGGTCCTGGGGAAGGAGCAACTGCAGGGCTGCCGGGATGCGCCCGGCAAACACGTCGGAGATGACGAAGACCGGGCCGGAGGCCTTCTGCACGTAGGCGACATGGTCGGCAAGATTGCTGGCGCCACCGGCCGTGCTGTCCGGTTGCGCCTGCAGCCATTGATAGATGACGTCCGGTCCGTATTGCTTGGCGATCTTGCCGTCGACCGAAACGGTGATGTCATGGACCTCGATCGCGGCTCCGCTGATCTTTCCAAGGTCGACGCGCAGTTGGTTTACGGTTTCGACGATGTGCGGGAAGCTATAGGTGCGGCGAACCCCCGGCGTAATCGGAATGGTGAGGGGCGCATTCCAGCGGCTGTTGACATAGAGCTCGACGATGCGGCCCGACTGGATATTGGCATCGACGTCGACCCGCACGCCGCGATTGGCAATGAACAACGCGGCCAGCGTCGGAAGCACATAGCCGACGGTGCAAAAGACCAGAAAGAGGACGACGAGGGAACGGGGCGAAGCAAGATCGCGGTAGGTCATCCAACGGATCCAGAGCTGCTGCGGCCTATCGCTCCGCCAATGCGCCAAGTCACGTTCCCGCGCCAATCCGCCGCCATGGACGCGGTCGCCGCACTCGGATGGGCGCCGGCAGGCGTCGCAAAGGCCCGCCCGCGCGTTTCCGCCGGGCTCGCATTCATTGAGGCGCCGACCGAGATTTGCAATTCTCTTTCAAACAAGTTGCGGCTGGGTACAACTGGCCTTGCCGCCAATCGCGGCGCTTGCTACCAGGAGTATCAGGAGATTGCAATGCGGCGATACAATGCGACCGAAGGGCGCTGCCGCCGTCGGGAGACCTGATGCCCTCCGTGCTCTGCATCCTCGACATGCTCGATGAGACGCAGCCCAACGCCTGTGGATATCTCCGCCTGTTTCTTCCTTTGACGAAGCGGATCGTCAGTGATCGCCTGGATGTCCGGTTCGTGGGTTTCGAGGACCTGCCGTATTTCACCGCGGACGTGGTCATCACCCAGCGCACGGTCGTCAATTCCCTGGAAAAAGCCGAGCGGCTCCTCGCCTATTGCACGGACACGGGCGCGCGTCTCGTCTTCGACCTCGACGATGATCTCATGTCGCTCCCGGATCACCATCCCGAACGTGGGTTCTATGATGAATTCAAGCCGGTGGGATTGCGTCTGATCGCGGAGGCGGACGAATTCTGGGTGTCCACCCGATCGCTGGCGGAACGCTTCGCCGGAATCGCGCAGCACATCTCCGTCGTGCCGAACCAGATCGACGACCGGGTGTGGAGCGCCGGCGGCCACGACGTTGACGATTCACGCCGGCCCGTCCGCTTCCTCTATATGGGGACTCGCACGCATCGCCCGGATTTCGACGAACTGATAAGGCCGGGGTGGTCGCAACTGAAAAGTGAGTTTGGCGAAGCGATCGAACTCGATCTCATCGGCGTCACCAACGAAATCGACCCGGATGGCTCGTGGAACGTCGTGTACCGGACCGCTGGGATCGGAAACTCCTATCCGGCATTCGTGACGTGGCTTCAGTCGCGCGGCAGGTACGATGTCGGTCTCGCGCCCCTGCTGGACGTGCTCTTCAACCGCTGCAAGAGCGACGTGAAGTGGCTGGAATATTCCGCCATGGGACTTGCCACGATCGCGGCCGACTTGCCGGCTTACAACCAGTCCATCATCCCCGAGCACACCGGCTTGATCGCGCGGCCGAACGCGGACAGTTTCCACGACGCCATGCGCCGTCTCATCGTCGATCCCGAGTTGCGGCGGTCGCTGAAACGGAATGCCGCGCGGCTCGCGGACGAGAAGCTGCTCGCAGAACGCACCGCGGAACCGCGGCTGGCGCGCCTGCTTGAACTCATCCATCGTCCGCAGCGTCCCAGATGTACGGCCGCATCGTCGCGTCCGGTGGGCTCGTCCAACGTGCTCGCCGGCCAGGGGGATGCCGAGTACCGATGATGAGCGACCCTGCGAATTCCGGGCCGCCAGTGGCCGTGTCGTCGTCAGATACGCTGGAAAACCTGCTCGACCTGATCAGTCCCGCCCTGATCCGGCCCGACCGTTTGTCGGAGCCCCTTGGCTGGATCGAGCATATTCCGTTCGCCGGCTGGATCATGGCGCAGCACCGGCCCCGCGTCCTGGTCGAACTCGGAACCCATACCGGCAACTCGTATCTGGCATTCTGCCAGGCGGTTTCAACGTTTGGGCTTCCCACCCGCTGCTTCGCCATCGAGACTTGGGAAGGGGATGAACATACGGGTCATTACGGCGAGGAGGCCTATCAGGCGCTCTCGCAATATCATGACCAGCATTATGGTGGGTTCTCGCGTCTGGTACGCTTGAGGTTCGATGATGCGCTGGAGCACTTCCCGGACCACAGCATCGATCTCCTGCATATCGATGGGTTGCAAGACGCGGTCGCGCACGATTACCATCGCTCGGTCAACAAGATGTCCGACCGCGGCATCATCCTGCTCCACGATGTGCGCGAGAATGACTCCGGCGTATTCCGCGCCTGGGAAGAGCTTCGCGGTCGATTTCCGCACTTCGAGTTTCGCCACGGCCACGGGCTCGGCGTCCTGGGCGTGGGGCCGAACGTCGGTCCGCAGTTGAAGGCGCTGTTTGCAGCTCGCCTGAAAAGTCAGTCCTGCCATCACGTGCGCAGGACGTTCGCGCAGCTTGGGCATGCACTTACCGTGCAGGAGGCCCTCAACGAGGAGAGGAAGCGGCTCCAGGACAGCCTCGATCATTATCAGGAACTCACGACGCGCTACGAGGCGATGGCCGCGCGCGCCGCGGCGCTGGAGAGCGCCCACTTACATCCGTTGCAGTCAGGGACCGTATCGGCCGAAACACATGCCGGTCCCGATACCCCGGCGCCGGCTCCCTGGGCGAACCTGCATTATGACATTCTCGACACCCTGCTCGCGTGGTCGTTGCGCGCCCGCCGCGCGCTGATGAGACGACTGAAGCCGAAGATTGCTACTGCGATCCGGTGGGCGCGGGCCCGGGCCGCGCGGGCGGCTGGTGGGCCGCGGCGGTTCGGTCGGTCGGTCTCAACGATCCTGCAATTCCTTGCGCCCTCGGTGCATCGCAGGTTTCGGCGAGTCGTCTCCGACCCCCCAATCTTGTTTGACAGGAACTGGTATGTGTTTCGCCATCCGGACGTTGCCGCAAGCGGCATCGATCCTTTCACGCATTATGTTCATTTCGGAATCGCAAAAGGCTACGATCCAAATCCGCTATTCGACACGGACTGGTATCTCGCGCAGAATCCCGATGTTGCCGCGGCTGGGGTGAACCCGCTGATCCATTACGTCAGCGACGGCGCGGCGCGGGGGCGCGATCCTAATCCATATTTCGATACCGACTGGTATGCGGCGCAGAACGGCGACGTCGTTTCCGGCGGGATGAAATCCGCTCCTTCACTATTTCCAGGTCGGGGCGGAGAACGGATGCGATCCGAGCCCGAACTTCGACACGAAATGGTATCTTGAGAACAACCCCGATGTTGCCGCGACGAAAATCAATCCGCTTGAGCACTTTCTTCGTTACGGCCTCGCCGAAGGCCGAAGGCCGCGCCAGGCTCCCGTTGCGTCCGACGCTCCGAGATTTTTCCGCATCGGGCCGCGTGACCGGCTGGGCCACGTCGCGGTCAATGCCGACAGGCCGTCGTCGGCCCGCACGGCGGGAATCGGCGAACTGCTGCCCGTTGGCGATCAGCGCGCCGAGGTGCCGTCGGGCCTTTGCGTCGATGTCATCGTGCCTGTCTATCGTGGGCTCGCCGAGACCCGCCGATGCATCGACAGCGTGCTGCGCTCGCGGCCGCTCAATGGCGCCTTCGGGCGGTTCATCATCGTCGATGACGATAGCCCGGAACCCGAGATCCGCAGCTATCTGTCGGGTCTTCCGGACGACGACCGCCTGCTCCTGCTGACGAACCCGTCCAACATGGGGTTCGTCGCCAGCATCAATCGCGCCATCTCGGCCGCGGAGGGAAACGACGTCGTCCTGCTCAACAGCGATGCCGAGGTCTACGGAAATTGGCTCGACCGGCTCGCCGTCCAGGCCTATGCCGCGCCGCGCATCGCAAGCGTGACGCCATTCTCGAACAACGCGACGATCTGCAGCTATCCGGATATCGGCGGAAAGTCGGAGCTGCCGGCCGGCCTTTCGCTTGAGGACATCGATCTCGCCTGCAGGCAGGCGAACGCCGGACGCGCCGTCGACCTACCTACTGGCGTGGGTTTCTGCATGCTGGTCACGCGCGCCTGCCTGGACGAGGTCGGCGGATTCGATGAAGCGGCATTCGGCAAAGGCTACGGGGAAGAGGTCGACTTCTGCCAGCGTGCGCTGGAGCGCGGATGGCGCCATCTCCTCGCCGGCGACGTTTTCGTATTCCATGCTGGCGAGACAAGCTTTGCGGATTCCAGCATGGAGCGGAAGGACAAGGCGGCCGCGCTGCTGCGAAACCGCTATCCGACCTACGAGACGCAGGTCGCGGTCTGGGTCGAAAACGACCCCGCCATGCGGCTGCGGCTGGCTGCGACCGCGGCCTTGTGGAAGCGGAGCGGACGTTCCGTCGTCCTGCATCTCCTCCATCCGGGGGGAGGCGGCACGGAGAAGCACGTCGCCGAGTTGACCGATGGCCTGGCGGACGTGGCGGGTCACTTGGTCCTCATCGCGCGCCGGGAGGGGGAGGGGGTGGGCTTCTCGCTCTTGATTCCCGAACACCCGCTGCGGCGGGCCATCGAATTCACGGCGGACAAGATGGCCGACGTCGTCCCGTTCCTCCGTTCGTTCGGAATCTCTCAGGTCCATGTCCACCATGTCCTCGAAGTGTCCGGCCAGGTCTCAACCTTCCTGAAGCATCTCGGTGTCCCTTATGACCTGTCGATCCACGATTACACCGCGCTCTGTCCCCGCATAACGATGATGCGGCACGAAAATCCTATTGCGGCGAGCCCGATGAAAAGGGCTGCCTGCGCTGCCTTATGGAGAACGGGTACAAGCTGAGCACCGATATCCTGTGGTGGCGCAATCTCGGAATGTCGATGATCAGGGATGCCGACAGGGTCCTGTGTCCGAGCGTCGACGCCGCGGAACGCGTCCGCGGATACGTTCCCGCCGCCAACATCATCGTGGTGCCGCACGAAAAGGACCTGTACCGGCCCTCGCGCGCGTTTTCGCCCCGCCCCCTCGATGCCGTTCAAACGTTGAGCGTCGGCGTCCTCGGCGTCATGACGGAGCACAAGGGCGGCGCGTACCTCCTCGATTGCGTCGAGGCGGCGGCGCGGCGCGGCGCGCCGATCACCTGGCACGTGATCGGTGAGTTCAATTCGACGCTGGCGGCCCGCGCCAACCGCGTCAGGGCCGTCATTTCGGTCACCGGTCCTTACGGGAACGCGGAGCTTCCTGAGATGATCGGCCGGATCGCGCCGCACCTCATGTTGTTCCCGCAGCGCTGGCCGGAGACATACAGCTACACCCTGAGCGAGGCATTCGCGGCCGGTATTCCGGTTCTGGTTCCTGAAATCGGCGCCTTTCCGGAGCGGACCGAAGGAGTGCCCTGGTGCTGGACCTACCCGGTCGAACTGCCGCCCGACAAGCTCGTCGGCGTGTTGCTGGATATCCGAGGTCAGCTTGTCGCCGGCCGTCCGGCCGCGCTCGCAACGGCCGCACCGTCTGGAACCCGACCCTTCCCGTTCGAGCCGGATTTTTTTCGTGAGCATTACCTGCAGGGCGCGGCGTAGCGCATGATCCGTAACAATGACGGTCGATTTTCCGATAATGTCCTGCTCGAACAAACGGTCAGGCAATCATGACAAGTCCACTTGACCCCATCGTGGCCTGGCCCCGGCAATCGGAAAGTCATTGAGCATTTCATGTTGAATTGGGTTCATCAGCTTCGCCGGAGCGAACCGGCACAGTCCAGGCCGGCGGTTTCCGTCGTTGTCGTCGTGCATAACATGGCCCGCGAAGTTGCGCGGACGCTGTATTCGCTGTCGGCCGATTATCAGCGCCACATCGACAAAAGCGAGTACGAGGTTATCGTCGTCGACAACGGTTCTTCGCCCGCTTTCGACGAAGGCATTTTGGGCGGGCTGACGGGAAATTTCCGGCTCATCCGTATCGATCCGGCTCCGCCGTCGCCGGCCAATGCCGTCAACCGGGGCCTCGCCGAAGCGCGCGGCGACGTCGTCGGGATGATGATCGACGGCGCGCGCATCGCCACGCCGGGCTTGCTCCATTTCGCGCGTCACGGCACTCAGCTTGCGAGCGCCGCGGTCGTCGCTGCGACGGGCTGGTATCTCGGCCACGACCTCCAGCGGCGCGCGATGCTGAACGGCTACGATCACGCCCGCGAAGATGCGCTGCTCGCGAGCATAGCGTGGCCGCAGGATGGCTACCGTCTTTTCGAGATCGGGACGCTCGATAAATCCTCGGTGTTCAACTGCCTGGGGCCGATCGCGGAGTCGAATGCCCTGTTCCTGCGCCGGGAGGTCTGGGACCGGCTTGGCGGCATGGATGAGCGCTTTGACGAACCGGGCGGTGGACTGGTCAATGCCGACGTTCTCCGCCGGGCCGTGGAATTGCCGGGGGCCGAGCTCGTGTTCCTGCTCGGCGAAGCGACGTTCCATCAGCTCCACGGCGGCATCGCCACCAATGCGCCGAACGAGCGGATGATCCGCGACTGGCCGCGCTGGGCAGGCCAGTATGAGGCGATCCGGGGAAAGCCGTACGACACCCCCGCGTTCCAGACGCGCCCGGCCTATATCGGCACGCTGCCGCCCGCAGCGCTGTCGCGGATGGTCCACGCCGCCGTCCATCCCTTCTATACGGAAAATCCGCCGCTGGGTTTCGGCTTCGATCAGGGTCTGTGGTCGGCGCAACCGCCCCAGCAGCCCGCCGACCCGGTGATCGCGCAACTCGTCGAACTGGCGCAGGCGGAATTCCGCGCCGGCCGATACGAAGGCGCCGCCGGCGTCGCCTGCCTGGCGCGCGAGCGGGCGCCGGATGAGCCGGAGCCGCAGCGCCTGCTGTCCTTCACTGCGATATGGCTGCCCTGGACCGGCCCGTCGTCCCCTTGGCGCGCCGACTATCATCTCGCGATGGGCGAGGCGTTTAGCATGCTTGGCGAGGCGGAGCCCGCACGGTCGCATTATCGCGCAGCGCTTGAGCTCCAGCCGGACACCGTCAAGGCGCATGTCGGTATCGCGACATTGCGGATGCCGGGAGATCACTATTACGTATGGCTTGAGCGCCTCTACGCCGCGCTCGCGCCGGAAACCGTTGTGGAGATCGGCGTTTCGCAAGGCGTTTCGCTGGCCCGCATCAAGCCGCCGACCGTGGCGATCGGCATCGACCCCCACGCGACGGTCTTGGCGCCGATCCAGGCCGAAAGCCATATCTATCCCGAGACCTCCGACGCGTTCTTCGCGCGCCGCGGATTGGAGCCCCTGCTGAATGGACGCCCGTTGGGCGTCGGCTTCATCGACGGCCTGCATCTCTACGAGCAGGCGCTCAAGGATTTCATCAACCTCGAGGCCCATTGCGGCCCGCGGTCGGTCATCCTGGTCCATGATACCGTGCCGCTCGACGAGGCCACGCAGAGCCGCGCATGCGATACCAAGTTCCATACCGGGGACGTCTGGAAGGTCGTGCTTTGTCTCAAGCATTATCGTCCCGATCTCGACGTCTTTACGATCGCGGCGCCGTGGACAGGGCTGACGGTGGTCACCGGCCTGGATCGCAAGTCGCGGGTCCTTGCCGACCGCTATGACGACGCGGTCGCGCGCTTCATCGACATGCCGTTCTCGGACATCGAAGGCCGTCATGACGAGGCATTGAACCTCGTCGCCAATGATTGGAGCGTTGTCGAAGCGCGGCTGAAAGCGGCGCGAGTTCTTTAGCGTTCCTAGAGTCCGGTATGATCGATCACGAGATGAATGCATCCGCGGCGGGTGGCGCGGCATCATGAGACATTCGCGCGCCGTGGTGTATACGGCGATCTTCGGCGGCTACGACGCGTTGAAGCAACCAGCGCCGCAATCCACGCCGTGCGATTTCATCTGCTTCACCGATACCACGATGCCCTCCCGCGCCGGGGCGTGGCGTGTCATTCACGTCAGGACGGACCGGCACGTCCACCCCCGCATGCAGGCGAAGTACCTTCAAGCTGCTTAGCCACAAGGTCTTCCCTGGCGGCCGTCTGGCGATGCGGTACGCGCCCCTGTCGGTCCGACGCCGCGCCGATCTGTCGATCTGGATCGATGCGAGCCTTCGGATCAAAAGCTCGACCTTCGTCGCGGATATGCGCGATCACCTCGGCGTCGGCGATTGGGCGATGTTTGCCCATCCCTGGAGGGACTGCATCTACGACGAGGCCGCTGCCAGCGTGATATTGCCCAAATACCAGGACCTGCCCATCCTGGCTCAAGTCGAGGCGTACCGCTCGGTCGTTCCGCCCCATGCGGGGCTATACGCGTGCGGCGTGATCGTGAGACGGGAGCCTACTTCTGACAGAATGAAAAAGGCGAACGAGCTGTGGTGGCAGGAAAATCTCAAATGGACCTATCAGGATCAGTTGTCTCTGCCATACGTGCTTCGCAACGTGGGCAATTGCGATCTCATCCGTATTCCGGGAAACTTGTTCTCCAACGCTTGGCTGAAGCTCACCCCGCATAACAGCACGACGTAAGAGGACGAAAAGCAGGCGCCGTCCACTTGAACGATCGGTCATCCGAGAGCTCGGTTTCAATCATGGAACTCGGTTGTTTGATTCTGTTCGAATGCCGGGGCCAAGATATAAAATGACGATGCCTGCGGTGCCGTCTTGCGAAATTTGCCCATCCAGGTAGGAGCGTTTGCTATGGAACGCATGCACGCCGAGCATCTTAGATCGATGCCTTATTCAACGTTGGAGCACAGGCACCGGTATGAAGTTGCCGCGGCCCTGGCGCACGGCCAAGTCCTCGATGTTGCGTGCGGCGTCGGATATGGAGCGGAATTTTTCAGCAAGAATAGCCGCGTGACCAGCTATGTCGGCGTCGACAATGCGGCGGCCGCAATTGAGGAGGCTCGCTCCACCTACGCGGGTGAGCATAGAGCGTTCGAAACGGGCGTGATTAACTCACTGAGGTTCGCAGAAGGGTTCTTCGACACGGTCGTCTGTTTGGAGACGTTGGAACATGTTCAAAATCCGGATGACGCCGTTAAGGAGTTACGCAGGGTTTTGACGCGGGATGGCATACTTGTGGGGTCCGTTCCCGACGGGACATTCGACACCTACGTTTCCAGCTTGTTCGGCGACAACCCGTTTCACCATTGGCGTTTTTCGCCCGATCAACTGCACGGAATTCTTTCGGAGCAGTTCGAGTATGTCGCCATTGGGTACGCGGCATTGACGGTTATGTCGGTCATAGGGCCGTCGCGAGTTCTCGATGCCTTGCCTAGAACGCCGGCTCTGAGCAGCATTGACTATCAAGGTCCGAGCTATGGCTCTTATTATTTCGTTGCAAGCAATGGCAAGCTGCCCGAAATACCATCCGACTTTGCCCTGGGCCTTCCATTTTTCCAGGAATATTGCGAAATGCACCACCGGATCCAAGCTAAAAACCGTGAGATCGCGGACCTTAAGGAGCAACTCCAACAAAGATCACATCAAATCGAGCAGGCGAGCAGCCCGCGAGCCGATCAAAACGACAGCTAAGGCGGATTTGTGAAGTCAAAGCGGAGATTGCAATCTTGCTCGTGTTTTCCGTCCAGCGTGATGCTCTTCGGCCGAAGAAATCTCCCGGGCAGTTGCGCGCTCGCCATGCTCCTTCAGCGGAAGGCTGCATATAGGTCAAGGATCGGGCCTGCTCAACGGATGACAAAATCTAGCGCTTGCGGGCGAATATCATGGTCCCGAGAGCAAGCTGGAAGTTCGTCTTCTCGGAGAGTTCCGTGATCCAGGGACGCGAGAGCAGATGCGTAGGCTTCCCGATCAACTCACCTATCCGTAAGGACTCGAATTCCTCGCGTGTCGCACCGCTCAGGCCGGAAGCCCAGACGGCCAGCACCCAAGCCAAAACGTGGATCGGCAAATTCACATCCGGAACGGTGTGTTCCTCGATTTCAAGTTCATCTTCAAACAGAGCGCGCAGCCCTTGCCCGGTCATGTTGTAGTAGTGGTGGGGGTATCCGTGCAGTGGCGCTAGAAATGGCGCGCCACAGATCAGCCGCGCTCCCGGCTTGAGGACCCGACATATTTCCGCTGCGCACCGGAACGGATTGCGGACGTGTTCGAGCACTGCAACCGAGATGACACCATCGAAGGTAGCGTCGTCGAACGGAAGATGTTCTCCCACTCCGATTACATCGGTGGTGTCGTAGTCGACAATTTCGTAGTTGACGACATTCGAATAATAGGTCGGCCTTCTGCCTGCACCGCAGTCGAGAATAAGCCCATCCGGCATGCTCGTGACCATCTCCGTAACCACCGGAAGGTAAGCGTCCTCGGCGACAAGCTCCGTATCAACGATTCGCGTCTCGTTCCGAAGCGCCTCCGTAATAAAATCGAGCTTAAGGCCGCGCTCGATATGTGGTAGATCGAGACGAAGGAAAGGTCTCAGCCTTTCCATTTTCTCGGCCCGGAGAACGTCAAGGTCATTTTGGAGACGTAACCTTCGACCTTCGGTGCGCCCATGAAGATTAAAATGTTGTCGCCCGCTCACCAGGTTGCCGGCCCGGACTACGGCTGCAACATCGGGATTCGCTGCCAGATACCCCGTTTCATCAAAATTAAGATCGTCGGCAATACTTACAAGATGAATGGCTTGCATATCGGACTTGGCCTGCCGCCCCCTCTAAAAGGAGGCGCTACGCGGCTGTAGGCCGCGCAGCGCTTTTTCGTCGTGAGCTCAGGTCTTATTTGAACGGCAGGGTAGGCGCGAAGGCGCCGCTGCCCGTGAGAATATTGCTAGGCCCGAAGGAAGCGGCGACGCCGCCACTCAACAAGCTGACGCCTGCCGGACTGTTTGTCAGCACGCTTGAAGCTACGGTAACCGAATTGTTGGCGCCCGTGACCTGCACCGCGAAGCTCGTGTTTCCGTCGATCATGGTGTGGAGGATGGTACCGAAGTTGGCTACACCGCCGGCTCCTGCGACGTTGAAGCCGCCACCGTTGTTCGTGATGAAGCTGTCCACGATGACGACGTTGGCATTCGCCGTGCCGACAACATTGACACCATTACCGTTGAAGCCGTTGATCCGGACATTGCGGATGAATGTTTTCCCGCTGCCGATCACTTTGATGCCGTCCAGACTGGTTGCCGAGAGGCCTTCAAAGTCCAGGCCTTGAAGCTCCACTTTGTCCGTCGCCGCCACGTTGACGATGAAGCCGTTGGTGCCGGACACCAGGACGCCGCCCTCGACGCCGGTGCAGGACACGGTGATGGACTTGGTGATCGTCAGCCCGCCGAAGCCGGCGGGGTCGAGGCAGTTGATCTCGCCCTTGGCGGCGGTCTTCGAGATCGCACCCGCGAAGGTCTTGCAGGGCGCGGTCCGGCTGCAGGGGTTGGCATCGTCACCGACGCCCGACACCCAGGTCCGGGTCGCCTGCGCCTGCGCAGGGGCAATCGACAGAAGCGGCAGGCAGATGGCGCCGGCCAGGATCATCAGTCGTGACATTCTCATCGCATTCTCCCTTTTATCCGTTGGATCACGTCGTTCGGAATCCCCAGCGCGGCCAGAACACCGCGCCTCTCCTGACTTCGCACGTTCGTTGAGCTTTGGAAGCTCACCCCCTCAGGTCGTGCAACCGGGGCACTACACCTGCGGAAGATTTCACCGTGATGTCGTTCGATGTTTCGGGCGAGAAACAGAGGAACGCGCCGCGGCATCGTCATACCACCGTCCGTAGGACCGGCAAGTACGTTTTTGAGCGCAATTCGTCTTCGCAACCAGTGGTAAGTCCGCGACCGGACGTCGCGGGCCGTTCCCGACGCCGGCTTACAGCCGCCACAGCTCCACGCCGTCTGGCGCCATGGCGCGGTCGAGCTTGGCCTTCACGTCCATGACAATTCCGCGCCGGTTCTTGAGCAGGCGGGTGACGAGCGGCCAGCCAGCCTCCAGGTAGCTCTTATGCGGCACCGCGAACACGACCGCGTCCGCCGGGGCGAGCGCGTCTTCGTCGATCAGGTCGACGCCGTATTCGTTCTTGGCCTCGCGGGGACAGACAAGCGGATCGTGGACCTGGATCGGCACGCCGAAGGATTCGATCTCGCGGATGATGTCGATCACCTTGGAATTGCGGATGTCCGGCACGTTCTCCTTGAAGGTGAGGCCGAGGATCGTGACGCGTTCCGGCATCGTGCCCGCCTTGAGCAGCCGGCGCATGCATTCGCGCCCGACGCGCTGGCCGACATTGTCGTTGATGCGCCGGCCCGACAGGATGACCTCCGGGTGGTAGCCCGCCTTCTCGGCGCGATGCGTGAGGTAATAGGGATCGACGCCGATGCAGTGGCCGCCCACCAGTCCCGGCGTGAACGGCAGGAAGTTCCACTTGGTGCCGGCTGCCGCGATCACGTCCAGCGTGTCGATCTCCAGCGCATGGCAGATCGCCGAGAGCTCATTCATGAAGGCGATGTTGAGGTCGCGCTGGGTGTTCTCGATCACCTTCGCGGCTTCTGCGACCTTGATCGACGGCGCCTTGTGGATGCCGGCCGTCACCACCGACCCGTAGACGTCGGCGACGACCTCGAGCGTGGCGGCGTCCTGGCCGGCCACGACCTTGCGGATGGTCTCGAAGCGATGCTCCTTGTCGCCGGGGTTGATGCGTTCGGGCGAATAGCCGACGGTGAAATCGCGGCCCGCCGTCAGGCCCGAGGCCTCCTCCAGCGCCGGCACGCAGTCTTCCTCGGTGGCACCGGGATAGACCGTGGACTCGTAGACGACGATGTCGCCGGTCTTCAGCACGCGTCCTACGGTTTGCGACGCGCGCAGCAAGGCGCCCAGGTCCGGACGCCTCGCGGAGTCGATGGGCGTGGGCACGGTCACGATGAAGAAGTCGCATCGCGCGAGCGCCTTCTGGTCCGATGTGACGGTGAGCGTCGCAAGGCCAAGATCCGCCTTCTCGACCTCACGGGTGCGATCCCGGCCCGCACGAAGTTCGGCGACGCGCCCGTGATCGATGTCGAATCCGACGACGGGCATCCCGGAGCGCGCAAACGCGACCGCGACCGGAAGGCCGACATATCCCAACCCGATGACCGCTATCCGGCGTCCGTGCGACATCCTGACCTCACATCCCCCTGGAGCGAATCCGGCAGAAGAAAATTCGAGACCGGCCGAACATCGCTCGCGCGCGAAGCATTCCGTCCGGCGAAGCCGGCCCACGTCGAAGAGACGGCTCGCGACGGCACCGCGTTGGCGGCGTTCGACAGCCTTGCCCCCACGTGATGTCCCGATCAAGAAAAGTCCTCCGGTAAGGTTTATGCGGGTTGCCTGCGCCACCTATTCCGAAGCTTGACTTCGCCGATCCGGCAACCGCATGACCCGTTCTTTGCCGGGCCCGCCGTCATGCCGCTTCTCGCGATTCCGTTTCCCGCCTTTGACCCGGTGCTCGTGCAACTCGGGCCGTTCGCGATCCGCTGGTACGCGCTCGCCTACATCCTCGGCATCCTGCTCGGCTGGCTTTATGCCCGCACGATCATCCGCAACGCGCGCCTGTGGGGCGGCCCGGCGCCGATGACGGGCGCCGACTTCGACGACTTCATCCTCTGGGTGACGCTGGGCATCATCCTGGGCGGCCGCGTCGGCTATGTGCTGTTCTACAACTTCGAGCACTTTGCGGCGCATCCGCTCGAAGCCCTTCAGCTCTGGAAGGGCGGGATGTCGTTCCATGGCGGCTTCACCGGATGCGTGATCGTGGTCATCCTGTTTGCGCGCAGCCGCGGAATTCCGGTGCTGTCGCTCGGCGACGTCACCTGCGCGGTCGGGCCGATCGGCCTGCTGCTCGGCCGCGTCGCCAACTTCATCAACGGCGAATTGTGGGGCCGCCCATCCGACGTGCCGTGGGCCATGGTGTTCCCCGGCGGCGGGCCGCTGCCGCGTCATCCGAGCCAGCTTTACGAGGCGGCGCTGGAAGGGCTCGTGCTGTTCATCGTGCTGGCTATCGCGGTCCGCGCCGGAGCGCTGCGGCGCCCGGGCCTCGTGATCGGCCTATTTGCCGTCGCTTACGGAATTCTCCGGTCCTGTGCGGAGTTCTTCCGGGAGCCTGACCCGCAGCTCGGGTTCCTGTGGGGAGGCCTCACGATGGGCATGCTGCTGTCGGTGCCGCTGGTCCTGTTCGGCGTTGGGCTGATCCGGTTCGCCATGCGGCATCCGCCGGCGCCTCCGGCCCCGGTCGTGCAGGCGAGCCCGGACGTGCCGTGACCCCGCTGGAGACGGAGGTTCGCCGCGTCATCGCCGTCGACGGGCCGATCTCCATCGCCCGCTACATGGCGCTGGCGCTCACCCACCCGGCCCACGGCTATTATTCGTCTCGCGATCCGTTCGGCGCCAAGGGAGATTTCATCACCGCGCCCGAGATCAGCCAGATGTTTGGCGAATTGCTTGGGCTGTGGGCCGCAGCGGTGTGGCAGCGCATGGGCGCGCCGGTCCGCGTGAACCTCGTCGAGCTCGGGCCGGGCCGCGGCTCGCTGATGACCGATGCATTGCGCGCCCTCATGGTGGTGCCGGCGTTCCGCGCCGCCGTCGATGTCCATCTCATCGAAGCGAGCGCGCGCCTGCGCGCGCGGCAGCAGGAGGTGCTGCTGGGGCTGGGCCTGCCGATGTCGTGGCACACGGATGTCCGCGCGCTGCCGGATGGTCCGCTGATCGTCATCGCCAACGAGTTCTTCGATGCGCTGCCGGTGCATCAGGCCGTGAAGGGGCCGGGCGGCTGGCATGAGCGGATGGTGGGCATCGATGAGGCGGAAGACCGCCTCGTATACGCGCTGCATCCCGAGCCGGTGCGCGGCCTCGAAGGGCTGCTGCCGATGCGCATCCGCGCGGCGCCGGTTGGGGCGCTCTACGAATGGCGCTCCGATCAAATCGCGATGGATCTCGCCAAACGCATGGTGCGCTTCGGCGGCGCGGCCTTGGTAATCGATTACGGGCATCTCGAAAGTGGCGTCGGCGACACGCTGCAGGCGATCCGCGGCCACGAATTCGTGAGTCCGCTGGAGTCGCCGGGCGAGGTGGACCTCACGGCGCATGTGGATTTCGCGGCGCTTGCGCGGGCGGCAGAACGCGGCGGCGCGCGGCTATTTCCGCCAGTAGCCCAGGGCACGTTCCTGAGCCGGCTCGGCATCGCTGAACGCGCTCGGATGCTGAAGGTGAGAGCGACCCCGACGCAGGGCGCCAACATCGATGACGCGCTCGCGCGCCTCACCGCCCGGGGTTCCACCGGAATGGGCGAATTGTTCAAGGCCGTCGCGTTCGCTGATTCCAGGATCGCGGCACTGCCCGGGTTTGACACCTAGCGGCCAAGCCGCGACATAGGCCGCATGCTCATCCAGGCTTCCTCACTCGCCGCTTTGCCCGGAATCCGCCACGCCTTCTTTACCCGCGAGGGCGGCGTTTCGGACGGTATCTACGCGAGCCTCAACGGCGGCCAGGGATCGAACGATCGGCCGGATCTCGTGGAGGAGAATCGTGCCCGCATGGCGGCGAGCGTAGGCGTCGCGCCGGCGCGCTTCATCACCGCCTATCAGGTCCATTCCCCCGACGTGGTCGTCGCCGAGGCGCCGTGGACGCGGGAGACCCGCCCGCATGTCGATGCCGTGGTGACGCGCGTGCCGGGACTTGCGATCGGCGTGTCTACTGCAGACTGCGGCCCGGTGCTGTTCGCTGATGCCGAGGCGGGCGTCATCGGTGCCGCGCATGCCGGCTGGAAAGGCGCGTTTACCGGCGTGATCGAAAACACCATCTCCGCCATGGAGAAGATCGGTGCAGAACGCCGGCGCATCCTCGCCGCGCTTGGCCCGATGATACGTCAGCCGAGCTACGAGGTCGGGCCCGAATTCGCCGCGCGTTTCCGTGACGCCGACAGCGGCAATGCGCGATTCTTCATCGCGTCATCCCGGGAGGGCCACGCGCTGTTCGATCTCCCCGGTTATATCGCGTCCCGCCTTGAGCGCGCAGGCATCGATCGCGTCGAGGATCTTGGCTGCTGCACCTACGCCGACCCCGGCTTCTTCAGCTACCGGCGTTCGGTCCATCGCGGCGAGAGCGATTACGGGCGCCACATTAATGCGATCGCACTTGCGATCTAGCCGCTGACGGCAGGCGCTCAAATGAAGGAGGCCGCCCTTGCGGGCAGCCTCTCGGTCGTAACGTCAGTGATGATCAACGGCAAAACTTCACGCATACACGGCGTGAGATGCCGCGATGCCGGCACCGCATCTCGCAGAACCGAACGTCCTGAATGCTCGACGTCGACGATGCGAGATCGCGGACGGACGCTCCGGCAGCCGGAGCTGCGAACGCGCCCGACGTGCCGAGAAGCCCAAGCCCTGCGGCGGTGATTGCGGCGAGCAGGATGTTGCGCATGAATTCTCCTTGGTTCTGATTCGCTCCCTGCGCGATCATGCGCACAGGTGAACGTCGGGCGATAGCGCACCGATAATACCGCCGGGCCGTGCAATGGGACGCGGCCAAAAAGAGGCCGGACAAGTCCGCCGCCGTATTGCCAGCGCGGAGGGCTGCTTGTTATCACCACGCCGCCGGCAAGGCGGGGTGACGAGGGCGTTGCGAATGGCGAAGAGAAACGGTGCGATCCGAACTCGTCGCCGGCAACTCCAATCCTCGGGTTGCCGAGGCGATCGGCGCCTACCTGGAAACCCCGCTGGCCAAGGCGGTGGTGCGCCGCTTCGCCGACATGGAGGTCTTCGTCGAGATATTGGAGAACGTCCGCGGCGCCGATGTCTTCGTGCTCCAGTCGACGTCGTACCCGGCGAACGATCATCTGATGGAGCTGCTCATCATCATCGATGCGCTGCGCCGCTCCTCAGCGCGCCGCATCACGGCGGTGATGCCGTATTTCGGCTACGCCCGGCAGGATCGCAAGCCGGGTCCCCGCACCCCGATCTCGGCGAAGCTGGTCGCCAACCTCATCACGCGCGCCGGCGCCGACCGGGTGATGACAGTCGACCTCCATGCTGGACAAATCCAGGGCTTCTTCGACATCCCGACCGACAACCTTTACGCCTCGCCCGTCATGGTCCGGGACATCCGCGAGCGCCTCGATCTCAAGAACGTGATGGTGGTGTCGCCGGACGTCGGCGGCGTCGTGCGCGCCCGCGGCCTCGCCAAGCGGATCGACGCGCCCCTCGCAATCATCGACAAACGGCGCGAGCGCGCGGGCGAGTCGGAAGTCATGAACGTCATCGGTGACGTCGCGGGGCGCACCTGCATCCTGATCGACGACATCGTCGATTCCGGCGGCACCCTGGTGAATGCCGCCGACGCCCTGATCGAGCAGGGCGCCACCAAGGTCTACGCCTACATCACCCACGGCGTATTGTCGGGGGGCGCCGTCGCCCGCATCACGGCGTCGCGGCTGGAGGAACTGGTCATCACCGATTCGATCCAGCCGAGCGAAGCAGTGCGAGTCGCCCGCAACATCCGCGTGCTGTCGATCGCCAGCCTGATCGGCGAGGCGATCGGTCGGACGGCGGCGGAGGAATTGGTATCCAGCCTGTTCGACTGACGCCATCCACAGGCGTCTTCAGCGCCGGTGACACCGCGCCATTCCCCGCCAAAAGCAGAGTCAAATCAGCGGGATGAATTGGACTGGCGCCTGCGATTCTTATGTCAATGGGGTGACATGAAGTCCCTGTGAATCCACAGGGAATCGCTTTTAGCCTTTGGCCGGGGGACTCCCGTGAGGTTATATTTGTTCAGCGATTGATTCGCCCGGGTTCAGGCGGCGGCCGAAGTCCCGGCACCGCTCCTTTCAGTGATCTTCTGCGTCAAATTCCGATCGGCCTTGCGTTCCGTAGCAACCCCTTGCCCGGACCTGGAGACGACATGTCCCTTATCGAATTTAGCGAAGCGCGCCGGCCGAATCCTGTCGACGTGGTCGAGCGGATCGCCGGCGTCAACGGCTGGGCCTTCGAACGCGCGGCCGAGGACGAACTCACCATCGCGATCGACGGCCGCTTCACTGGCTATCACGCGGCCTTCACCTGGATGGACGAGATCGAGGCGCTGCATTTTGCCTGCGCCTTCGACCTCAAGGTGCCGGAACGCCGGCGCGGCGAGGTGCTGGCGCTGGTCAGCCAGGTCAACGAGCAGCTCTGGGTCGGGCATTTCGACCTGTGGACCCAGGACGGCGTGGTGATGTTCCGGCATGCCCTTCTGCTGGCCGGCGGCATGGAGGGCACCGGCCGGCAATGCGAGGTGCTGCTCGACGCCGCGGTCGATACCTGCGAGCGCTATTACCAAGCGTTCCAGTTCGTCGTGTGGGCCGGCAAGTCGGCGCGCGAGGCGCTCGACGCGGCGATGTTCGAGACCGCCGGCGAGGCGTGAGCGGTCATTAGCCGGCCTGCAACTGCACGAATATCCGCGTCACTGCAGCCACGATGACGGCAAGGACCACGATCGAGAGGGCGATACGCCCGATCTTTTGCCGGAGCGGAAGCGCGGATGGATCCCGGTCCGGCTGGCGATCCAGCCAACGCCGAAAACGGGCCAGCAATCGGCCATCGAAACTCAGCCATTCCAGCACCGCCGTCTCCATCGCCGGGATTTCGACGATAGGCAAATTAGCATTTCACGGGCACATTCGAAACACGACTGCGGATAAATGCCCGTGCCGGAATCCAACCTTGGCTGACCGATGTCCGATTTGCCTCCTACGTCGATGAATGGCTCGTTGCGCGACTTCGCCGGGACGCTGGTGCTGGTCGGCGCCGGCAAGATGGGCTTCGCGCTGCTGCAAGGCTGGCTCGGCCTCGGCCTCGATCCCCGGCAAGTTGTGGTGCTGGAGCCTCAGCCTTCGGCTGAGATCGCGGTGCTAGGTGGACGCGGCGCTCGCGTGAATCCCGATCTCGGCGTCGTCGGGCGGGCCGCCGTCGTCATTATCGCGGTCAAGCCGCAAGTCGCGGCGGATATCGTGCCGGCGCTGGCGAGCATTGTTGGTCCGCAGACCGCCGTGGTTTCCATCATGGCCGGCCGGACCCTGGCCTTTCTCGATCAGGCGCTGCCCGGCACCGCGCTGGTCCGTTCAATGCCGAACACGCCGGCCGCGATCGGCCGCGGAATCACCGTCGCGGTGGCGAACGCGCGGGTGACGGCGGCGCAGCGGGACCTCGCCGACACCCTCCTGCGCGCGACCGGCGCGGTCGAATGGGTTGACGACGAGGGACTGCTCGACGCGGTCACGGCGGTTTCCGGCTCCGGCCCGGCCTACGTCTTCCTGCTCGCCGAAAGCCTCGCCAAGGCAGGCGAAGCTGCCGGCCTGCCGGCCGGCCTCGCGTCGCGGCTCGCCCGCGCGACTGTCGCCGGCGCCGGCGAGATGCTGCATTGCTCGCCGTCCGACGCCGCGGCCTTGCGCCACAACGTGACCTCGCCCGGCGGCACGACGGCGGCGGCGCTCTATGTCCTGATGGCGCCGGATGGGCTCGACCCGCTGATGCGCAAGGCGGTCGCCGCCGCAACCCGGCGAGGACGCGATCTGGCGGGCTGAGGAAAGTTGGCGCGGCCGTCGCGCTTCCTGCCGCCGCCTTGGAACAGCCCGCTTTGCGCCACTACATTGGTGGACAGGCTCATCCCGTCCGACAGGAGGCCGTCATGGCCCGCAAGCCCACAACTGCCACCCCTCGACTGCCGCCCCGTACTGCCTCGAACCGCGACCGGATCATCGAAGGCTTCCTGGCGCTGCTCGCCGAGAAGCCGATCGAGGACATCGGCTTCGGCGCGATCGCCGAACGCTCAGGGGTGTCCCTTGCCGAATGCCGCGCGGAATTCGGCTCGGTGATGGCTGTGCTTGCCGGACACATGAAGGATATCGACCGCAAGGTGCTGGCGTCCGACGACGGCGACATGGGTGAGGAATCGCCCCGCGAGCGGTTGTTCGATGTGCTGATGCGGCGGTTCGAGCTGCTCGCGCCGCATCGTCCGGCGATCCGCTCGCTGATGCGCTCGGCCTGCCGCAATCCCGGCTTGGCGCTCGCGCTCAATGGCTTCGCCGCACGCTCGCAGGCGTGGATGCTCAATGCCGCCGGCATCGATACCGCCGGCCTCAAAGGCGCGATCCGCGCCCAGGGCCTCACCCTGCTATATGCCCGCGTGACGCGCGTGTGGCTGCAAGACGACGACCCCGGCTTGGCGCGCACGCTGGCGGCGCTCGACCGCGAACTGGCGCGGGGCCAGCGCTGGGTCGGCTTCCTCAACGATCTCTGCCGGTTCGTGCCGCGTTGTCCGCCGGGCCGTTCGCGCCGGCGCCGCTACGATCCCTATGACCGCGAAGCCGGCGACGAGCCGGCGGCGGCCTGATCAGACCGGCACCCGCACCGTCGCCCGCAAGCCGCCGAGCGGGCTGTCGCCGAGCATGATGTCCCCGCCATGCGAACGCGCGATGTCGCGTGCGATGGCGAGGCCGAGGCCGGTGCCGCCTTCGTTCTGGTTGCGTGCATCGTCGAGCCGCAGGAACGGCTTGAACACCTCGTCGCGCATCGCCGCCGGGATTCCCGGTCCGTCGTCGTCGATCGTGACGGTCAGCCAGCGGTGATCGCGGTGGCCGGTGATCGCGATGCTCGGGGCGAACCGCGCCGCGTTCGAGACGAGGTTGGCGAGGCAACGCTTGAACGCCGCCGGCCGCACGGTCACGATCGGATGGCCATGGAACACCGCGCTCGCCTTGTGGCCGTTGCGCTCGGCATCGGTGCTCAGCACGTCGAGAAATGCCGCCATGTCGGTCGGCGCCGCCTGCTCGCCCGCATCGCCCTTGGCGAAGGCGAGATAGGCCTCGATCATCCGGCCCATCTCGTCGACATCCTTGCGCAGCGCCTCGATTTCGGGGCTGTCGTCGATCAGCGCGAGCTCGAGCTTGAAGCGCGTCAGCAGCGTGCGCAGGTCGTGAGAGACGCCCTGCCAGCATGGTGGTGCGCTGTTCCATCGTGCGCTCGACGCGCCGCTTCATCTCGATGAACGCGAGCGCCGCGCGCCGCACTTCGCGGGCGCCGCGCGGCCGGAAATCCGGGTACGTCGCGGCCCTTGCCGAAGCTTTCCGATGCGTCGGCCAGCGCCAGGATCGGCCGGATCTGGTTGCGCAGGAACAGGATCGCGACGGCGAGCAGGATGACCGAGGTGCCGACCATCCACAGCAGGAAGATGTGCGAGTTCGACGCGTAGGCGGCGTTGCGGCGCGCGAACACGCGCATCACCGAGTCGTCGAGCTGGATGCGGATCTCCACCTGCGAGGAGCGTCCGACGGTGTCGATCCAGAACGGGCGGCGGATCTGCTTGCCGATTTCCTGGGACAGCGCCTGGTCGAGCAGTGAGAAGAACGGCCGCGGCCCAAGTGGCGGCAGGTCCGTCCCCGGCAGGAATTCGACCACCAGCCCGAGACGTTCCTGGGCGATGCGCCGTAGCGTCGCCTGCTCGGCATCCTGGGGAAAGTTGCGGTAGATATCGATCAGCGCCGAGATGTCCTGGGTGACGGCTGCCGACAGCCGGTGCGTCACCGTGGTCCAATGCCGCTCCATGAACACGAAGGCGACGACCGACTGCAGCACCACCATCGGTGTGATAATGATGAGCAGCGAGCGGGCGAACAGGCCCTTGGGCATGTAGCCCTTGAGCCAAAGGGCGAAGCGGTCATAGGCGTCGGCGACACGGGTCCCGGCGGAGCGCAGCGTGGTGAGCCCGATGTCCAGCGTCGTCATGGGTCCACCACCAGCCGGTAGCCGATGCCGCGCACGGTCTGCACGTATAGCGGATTGGTGGGATCGCGCTCGATCTTGCGGCGCAGGCGGTTGACCTGGACGTCGACCGCGCGCTCGTTCACCGAGCCGCCGTTGCCACCGAGCGCGAGGCGCGTGACGGTCTCCCCCGGCGCGGTCCCGAGCGCGCTCAGCATTTCGCGCTCGCGGTCCGTGAGCCGGATCACCTCATCGGCGCGCCGCAACTCGCCGCGCCCGAGATGGAACACGAAATCGCCGAAGCGCACCGACTCGGGCTGCGGCGTCGCGACGGGCCGCGCCCGCTTGAGGATGTTGGCGATGCGCAGCGACAATTCGCGCGGCTCGAACGGCTTGGCGACGTAGTCGTCGGCGCCGAGCTCCAGCCCTTCGATGCGGCTTTCCGTCTCCGAGCGGGCAGTGAGCATCACGATCGGCACTCCGGATGGCCCAGTTCCCTGGCGGATCGCCTTGGCGAGGTCGAGGCCCGTTTTCACCGGGCATCATGACGTCGAGGATCAGCAGGTCGAAACTGAGGCCGTCGAGCTTGACGCGGGCATCGGTCGCATGCTCGGCGGTGGTGACGCGATAGCCTTCGCTCTTGAGGAAGCGCGACAGCAGGTCCCGGATGCGGTTGTCGTCGTCCACCACGAGCAAATGCGGCGCGTCGTCGGGAAGCGGGGAGGGCTGCGCGGCTCATGCGCTCAGCGCGCCCGGCCGGCGCGGTCGGCCCGGGCGATGAAACGGACCACGCCGTCGCGGCCCTCCGCGTCCAGCAGCGCGGTGAGGAAGCGCCGCGCCGTTTCATGCGCGGCGGGCCCGAGCTCCTTGAGCGCGCCCGCGATCCGCGTCGTCTGCAGTCCCGCGAGCTTCATGGCGAGCGTCTCGCCGCGCGGCGTGACGTAGAGCAGCCGCTGGCGGCGGTCGTTGGCACCTTCCTTCTGCACCACATAGCCTTCGTCGATGAGCTGCTTGAGGACCCGGCCGAGCGACTGCTTGGTGATCTTCAGGACGACAAGCAGGTCCGCGACCTTCATGCCGGGATTTCGGGTGACGAAATGCAGCACGCGGTGATGCGCCCGCCCGAAGCCGAATTTCGCCAACGCGTCGTCGGCGTCCCCGACGAAGTCGCGATAGGCAAAGAACAGAAGCTCGATGATGTCCCAGACCGGGTCGCCGGCAGCCTCGGCGCCGGCATCTGGCGCCACCGCGGCCTGGTCGCTCGCGTCAAAAATTATGTCAGCCATATTGACATATTTCGGTTTGATTGTTACTCAGAACGCCGTGTTTGCGAAAGGATCGTACCCAAACCGGGTCCCAACCGGGGTTCTGGTTGCGGCACGCTCGCAGGCGCTGGTATGCCGGGCCGAACATATCGAGACTTGGCCGCCGAGGCAAAATGCTGGCAACGACCGCCGCGCGGTCGCATGAAAATCGACGAGGAAACGCCATGGCTGTGCCCTTCGACCAAATGGAAGGTCTGATCTGGTTCGACGGCAAACTCGTGGCCGGACCGGACGCGAAAGTTCATGTCCTGACGCACGGGCTGCATTATGCCAGCGCCGTCTTCGAGGGCGAGCGCGCCTATGGCGGCGTGGTCTTCAAGAGTACCGAGCATTCGGAACGCCTGAAACGCTCGGCGCAGATACTCGATTTCGAGATCCCCTATTCGGTCGCCGAGATCGACGACGCCAAACGCCTTGTGCTGGAGAAGAACGGGCTGACGGATGCCTATGTCCGCCCGATCGCGTGGCGCGGGTCCGAGCAGCTCGGCGTCTCGGCGCAGGGCAACAAGATCCACCTCGCGATTGCGACGTGGGAATGGCCGAGCTACTTCGATCCCGCGCAACGCCTCAAGGGCATCCGGCTCGACCTCGCGGAGTATCGCCGCCCCGACCCGCGGACCTCTCCCGCCCTTGCGAAGGCGGCGGGCCTCTACATGATCTGCACCATCTCCAAGCATCGCGCGGAGCGCAACGGCTTCGCTGATGCCATGATGCTGGACTGGGAGGGCAGGGTGGCCGAATGCACCGGCGCCAACATCTTCTTCGTCCGCGACGGCAAAATCCACACGCCGACCGCCGACTGCTTCCTGTCGGGCATCACGCGCAGCACGGTGATCGACCTGGCAAAGCGCCGCGGTTTCGAGGTGATCGAGCGGCGCATCATGCCGGACGAGCTTCCGAACTTCTCGGAATGCTTCATCACCGGCACCGCGGCGGAAGTGACGGCGGTGTCGCAGATCGCGGCCTGGAACTTCAACCCCGGCGGCATCACCCGGCAACTCATGGACGATTACACCGCCGAAGTTCAGCCCAAGGGCAAGGCGGCGGCGGCATAATTCCCCCGGACGCGGCGGATGTGATACCGTCGGCGCGTGATGCCGTTTGGGAGCACAAGATGGCCGGCGCAGCACAACGGAAGCCGCCGCCGTTATCGGTGAAGGAATTCCGTAGTTTCCTGGAAGGCCGGCCAGAGCGCGAGCGCTGGGAGCTTATCGATGGTGTCGCCATAATGATGACGCCGCCCACGCTGGCTCATCAGCGCATCGCAGGTAACTTGCAGCGGATCCTCGACAATGCGCTTCGCGATCATGCTCCGGGCTTGATGGCGTTGCAGCGCCTGGGCATGAACGTCTCGCCATCGGTTGACAACTATGATCCCGAGCCGGACGTCGCGGTGGTGGATGCGGTGATCCCCGACCTCGATGCACGCTATGTCGATCGTTTCTATCTCGCCGCAGAGGTTGTTTCGCGTAGCGACGGGACGTGGATCCATAAGAAACGCGAAATCTACAAAAGAAATATCGCCTGCATTTGTATTCTCACCGTCCAGCAGGAACGGCTCGACGTCCGAGTCGACCTCAAGGTCGGTCACGAATGGACTCATAAGGTTCTGACCAAGGCGGGTGATGAACTCGACTTGCCTGCTTTTGGCTTGCGGTGCTTGTTAAGCGAAATCTATGACGGGATACCGCTGCGATCAGTTTCCTGACAGTACGGCGTCGCTACTCCGCCGCGTCGCGCTTGGCTGGGTTCCACCGTTCTGCCGCGTGATCGTCGGCAGACTTCGCCTCGACCCACCGGTTATCGCCGACGCGCTCTTCCTGTTTCCAGAACGGCGCCCGCGTCTTGAGGTAGTCCATCAGGAACTCGGCCGCCGCGAAGGCGTCCGGCCGGTGCGACGATGCGGTCGCCACCAGCACGATGTTGTCGCCCGGGACCATGCGACCGTAGCGGTGGATCACCGTGACGCCCAGCAGCGCCCAGCGCCTCTCGGCTTCCGCGACGTGGCGCGCGATCTCGTCCTCGGCCATGCCGGGATAGTGTTCCAGCGTCATCGCGGTCACCGGCTCGCCTGAATCGCTGCCACGGCAGATGCCGGTGAAGGTGACGACGGCCCCGATGTCGGTGCGGCCGGCCGCCAGCGCCTTGATCTCGGCGGCGGCGTCGAAGTCCTCGCGCTGCAGGCGGACGGTCACGTCGACCTCATCCCCCGGTCATGGGTGGAAAAAACGCGATCTCCCGCGCCCCGGCGATTACCGCTCCGGGTTTGACATGCGTCTGGTCGATCGCGGCGCGGATCACGTTCCGCCTCTCAAACGCATAGGCGTATTCCTCGCCGCGTCCCGCAAGCCATTCCATCAGGTCGCCCACCGTCGCGATGCCGGTCGGCACATCGATATCCTCTTCGGGCTTGCCGACGCGCTCGCGCACCCAGGCGAAGTAGCGCAGCTTCATCTATTCCTCGATCAGGTGCCGGATCGCCGCGCGCAAATAATCCCACCCGGTATAGAGCGTGAAGATCGCGGATATCCACAGCAGGGCAATCCCGATCTCGGTCGTTATCGGAAGCACCTTGTCGCCTGCCTCGCCGGCGATCAGGAAGCCGATCGCGACGAGCTGCAGCGTCGTTTTCCATTTGGCGAGCTGCGTGACCGGCACGCCGACCCGCAGGTCGGCAAGGAATTCGCGCAGGCCCGACACCAGGACCTCGCGGCACAGGATAATGATGGCGGCGAGGATCGCCCAGCCCTTGATCGTCTCGTCGGCCGCAAGCATCAGCAGGCAGGACGCCACCAGGACCTTGTCGGCGATCGGATCGAGCATGCGGCCGAGGAGCGATTGCTGGCCCCAGATGCGCGCGAAGTAGCCGTCGAGGAAATCGGTGATGCCGGCCGCGATGAAGATCGCGAGCGCCACCCAGCGCAGCCACAGCCCGCCATTGCCGATCCCCGTCCAGTACATGCAGCCCACGACCACCGGCACCGCGGCGATGCGCGCATAGGTCAGCAGGTTCGGCAGCGAGAGCGCGCGTGTCGGAAGATGGGGATGAGCGGCCTCGGTCATGGCGCGACAGAACACCCGCGGTTGCGCAGCGTCAACCGGCGAAACATGCAGGTCTCGGCATCGTTATCGCGCCTGCTCGTGGAAGAAGTCATAGATCTTTCGCGCGGTTTCCGCATTGATGCCCGGAACCTGCGACAGATCGTTGACCGACGCGCGCTCGATCGCCTTCAGCGTGCCGAAGTGATGGAGCAGGGCGCGCTTGCGCGTCGGCCCGATGCCGGGAATCTCCTGCAGCCCCGCCTCGCGGATGTCCCGCTTGCGCCGGGCGCGATGCGAACCGACCGCGAATCGGTGCGCTTCGTCGCGCAGGCGCTCGATGAAATAAAGCACGGGATCGCGCGGCGGCAGGCGGAACGGCTCCCGCCCCGGCATGTGGAAGGTTTCGTAGCCGGCGTCCCGTTCGGCGCCCTTGGCGATGGCGACCATCGGCATGCCGCCGAGGCCCAGGGCCGCCAGGGTCTCGCGTGCTGCACCAAGCTGGCCCGGGCCGCCGTCGATGACGATGAGGTCTGGCCATGACACATCAGTGTCGTCGTCCGGCGCGTCCACGTCGGAAGGTAGCGACGGCGGCAGGACGTCGAGCAGGGGCGATTCCGCGACGCTCTCGCTTGCCGTTTCGGAGGATGTTTCGGCCGGCGCGGGCGGGCCGGCATCCGTCGCGACGGGCCGCGGCACCTCGATCATCAGCCGCTTGAAGCGGCGCGTCGAGCACCTCGCGCATCATGCCGTAGTCGTCGCCCGGCGCGAGCTGCATCCGGATATTGAACTTGCGGTACTGGTTCTTGCGGAAGCCCTCGGGGCCGGCGACGATCATCGCGCCGACGGCGTTCGAGCCCTGGATATGGCTGTTGTCGTAGACCTCGATTCGACGCGGCGGCTTCGCCAGGGCGAACCGGTCGGAAAGCGCGGTGAGCAGCCGCTGTTGGGACGACGTCTCGGCGAGCTTGCGACCCAGTGCCTCCCGCGCATTGGCGAGCGCGTGGTCGACGAGGTCCTTGCGCTCGCCGCGCTGGGGCACGGCGACGTCGACCTTGTGTCCGCTCTTGGTGGTGAGCGCGGTGCCCAGCAACTCCCGGTCGGGAACATCCTCGGAGATCAGGACGCAGCGCGGCACCGGCTTATCGTCGTAGAACTGCGCCAGGAACGAGCCCAGCACTTCCGATCCCGCGAGCGAGCGGTCGGCCTTGGGGAAATAGGCGCGGTTGCCCCAGTTCTGCCCGGTGCGGAAAAAGAACACCTCGACGCAGGTGAAGCCGCCCTGCTGGTAGACGGCGAACACGTCGGCTTCCGAAACGCTGCGCGGATTGATCCCCTGGTGGGCCTGGATGGCCGACAATGCCGCGAGCCGGTCGCGGTAGGCGGCGGCGCGCTCGAAATCCAGTTTTTCGGCGGCCTGCTCCATCTCCTTGGCGAGATCGTCGCGCACTGCGCCGCTGCGGCCGTTGAGGAATGCTCGCGCCTCGCGGACATAGCCGGCATAGTCGGCAATAGCGACCTCGCCGGTGCACGGACCGGCGCAGCGCTTGATCTGATGGAGCAGGCACGGCCGCGTGCGGCTCTCATAGACTGCGTCGGAGCACGAGCGGATGAGGAACGCGCGTTCGAGCGCGTTGATGGTGCGATGGACCGCCTGCGCCGAGGCGAATGGTCCGAAATAGTTGCCCGGGCGGCCCCGCGCGCCGCGGTGCTTGACGATCTGCGGCGCCGGATGATCGGTGGTGATGAGGATGTAGGGGAAGGACTTGTCGTCCCGCATCAATACGTTGAATCGCGGCCGCAGCCGCTTGATGAGGTTCGCCTCGAGCAGCAGCGCCTCGGTCTCGGTCGCCGTCGTCATGAATTCGATACGCGACGTCGCCGCAATCATGCGCGCGATGCGCGTGTCGTGGCCGGTCGGGCGCGCATAGGCGATCACGCGCTTGCGGATGTTCTTGGCCTTGCCGACATAGAGCACTTCGCCGGCACCATCGAACATGCGGTAGACGCCCGGCGCAGGCGGGGCGAGCCTGGCGAAGCGGAGGATCGCCGCGCGGCCGGCCGCGAGCGTCTCCGATCCCTCGCCCTTGCCATCAAGGATAGCGTCCTCGGCCTCGGGGAGCGTTTGCTCGTCGTCCTCCTCCTTGAGGTCGAGATCAGGCTCGAGGTTTTTGCTTGGAGCAGCCATCGAGCCACAGGTAATGCGAACGCACGATCGACGCGAGTGGGCTGTTTCAATCGAGTAGGGGACAATCCGGCGCGGGACATCGTCCGCCGCGGCCCGGGCGGTCGGAGGGAGGGCCAATACCACGCCATTCGGACGATGCGTAGCGCCCGCCTGCCCCCGGATCCCGCTTGATCGCTCCCAGCAGGGCGCCGACGCCGTTCATTGCCGGGCACGGCTTCCAGGTCTCGCCGCGGCAGGTAAACGGACGGTCGAATCATCGCTTTTGGGCGGCTGTGAGCGCCATATCCCGCCCCCCCTCCGGTACGGCGTTACAGGCGCGCGGCAGGCAAGCGTTTTCGTGGTTTATAGATAGTTACGAATTTCGCTGTTTTTCAGTGACTTAAGCCAGATTCTGTGTCGTCGGGGACACACCGGCCGGCTTTCGTTTCAAAGTGCCGGATTCCCCACTAGACGCTACCCCCGAGGTTGATCAATGTGCGGCTTCGAACGGCGCAAGAATCAGAACTTCAAAGAAGACGGAGACATGCTCATGAACAAGGCTCTTTTGGCAGGCGCGGCCCTCGCGGCTCTCGCGATCGGCTCCCTTCCCGCAGCCGCAGCCGATCTCGCAGCCCGCCCTGTCTATAAGGCGCCTGTTGCGGTTCCGATGATCTATAACTGGTCCGGTTTCTACATCGGCGGCCACGTCGGCTACGGCTGGGCCGACAGCGACTGGAACCAGACGTTCTCCAGCACGCCTGCGGTCGGCTTCCCGAATCGCTCTTCGGGCACGGCGGACGGGTTCCTCGGCGGCGGTCAGATCGGAGTGAACTGGCAGTCCGGCATGTGGGTGTTCGGCGTCGAAGGGGACTTCTCTTGGACGGACGCCAACGGCTGCGGACGGCAGTCCGTCAACGTCAACTTCGCCGGCTGCTCGAACTCGAACTGGTACGCGACCGCCACCGGTCGTCTCGGCGTCGCCTTCGACCGCTCCTTGCTCTACGTCAAGGGTGGCGCGGCGTTCACCGACCAGGATCACTTCATCACGTTCAACGGCGTGACGACCACCAACACCATCAGCGACACCCGCACCGGTTGGACAGTCGGCGCCGGCCTGGAATATGCTTTCTGGGACAACTGGTCGGTCAAGGTCGAGTACAACTACCTGAACTTCGACAGGGACAATCATTCGTTCACCTACACCGCCAATACGACTCCGGCCGGGCTGGTGGAACGCTATGACGTCGACCAGCAGGTCCAGATCGTGAAGCTCGGCGTGAACTATCGCTTCAACTGGGGAGCGCCGGTCGTCGCCAGGTACTGATCGGCTCCGACTTAGCTTGAAGAGCCCCGGCCGGTCGGCCGGGGCTTTTTCATTGGTATGATAGGATGGTCTTGCCAGGAATGTCGGATCGCCAGTTTGGGTGACAAGATTTTCTTGGCTTATGAAGTATTTATGGATTTCGTAATTTCACTGGGTTTTGACGGATTCCGTGACCTCCGCGACACACCGCGCGGGCTTTCGTCGTGAAAATACGCTGTGCGACTGGACGCGACACCGGCGGTTGATCATGGTGCGGCCTGCAAACGACGTAAGATCGAAGAGCAGACGGAGTACGCCTATGAAGAAAATCCTTTTGGCCGGTGCGGCCCTTACGGCCCTCGCCATCGCAGCGCTCCCCGCGGCGGCCGCCGACCTCGCGGCGCGTCCCGTCTACAAGGCGCCGGTCGCGGTTCCGATGATCTATAACTGGACCGGGTTCTATATCGGCGGTCATATCGGCGGCGCCTGGAACGACAAGGAATGGACCGGAACGTCGCCCGCCGCGATCGGCACCGGCTTTTCGAGCTCGTCGGACGTGAGCGGCTTCCTCGGCGGCGGACAGGTCGGCGTCAACTGGCAGTCCGGCATGTGGGTCTTCGGCGTGGAAGGCGATTTCTCCTGGACCGACGCCAACGGCTGCACCGCATTCAATACCGGCGTCCTCGCGGGATGCACCAACGTCAATTGGTACGCCACGGTCACCGGCCGCGTTGGCGTCGCGTTCGACCGCTCGCTCCTTTACGTCAAGGGCGGCGCCGCGTTCGTGGACGAAGATCACTTCATCCAGACCAACCCGGGTGGCGTTGCTGTCACGAGCACCACGGGCAACACGCGTTCCGGCTGGACTGTCGGCGCGGGCCTCGAATATGCCTTCTGGGACAACTGGTCGGCAAAGCTCGAGTACAACTTCATGGACTTCGGCTCCGACAACCACACCTTCACCGCCGTCACGGGGGGTACTGCGAATTTCGACGTCGATCAGCAGGTCCATGTCGTGAAGTTCGGTGTGAACTATCGCTTCAACTGGGGCGCACCGATCGTCGCGCGGTATTAATCGGCTCCCTATCGTCACGAACCTCGGCTTGTGAGCTGAGGTTCTGGTAATCTGATAGGGTAAAATCGCGATGTTGTGGCTTGGGCGACACACGCCCGAGCTATTCGTCGTAGCTTCACGCATCCAACTGGACGCTTCCTCGTTAATGGCCAATAACAGCGCATCCGCGCTGTGTCCGGCTGACGGAGGCTGTGCCCATGAAGAAAGCACTTTTTGCAGGCCTTGCCTTTGCCGTCCTCGCGGCCGGCACGCTCCCTGCGGCCGCGGCGGACCTCGCGAACCGTCCGGTCTACAAAGCGCCGACCATCACGCCGTCCTATTACAACTGGTCCGGCTTTTACGTCGGCGCTCACGTCGGCGGCGCCTGGGCCGACAAGGACTGGACCCAGACCTTCCCCGGCGCCTTCACCGGCAATGCTGCCTCCTTCAGTGCCGACGGGTTCATCGGCGGCGGTCAGATCGGCTTCAACTGGCAGACCGGAAATTGGGTTTTCGGCATCGAGGGTGACGCGTCTTGGAGCGGCCAGTCCGGCTCCGGCGTGCAGATTCCGACCACGGCCTGGACCAGTTCGACCGACGTCAACTGGTTCGGCACCGTCACCGGCCGCGTCGGTTATGCCTGGGACCGGGTCCTCATTTACGGCAAAGGCGGCTTTGCCTGGGCGAATGAAGATCATTCCCAGACGTTTACGCCGGTCGGCGGCCCGGCGGCGCTGGTCTCATCCGCCAGCGCGAACTCATACGGGCTGGACGGCCGGAGCTGGGATCGAATACGCGTTCGCGGACAATTGGTCCGCCAAGGTCGAATACAACTACATCGACCTCGGCACCAAGAATGTCGGCTTTGCCAATGCCGCTCCGGCGCCGGGGGTCCGCGCAATCGACGGCTTCGACGTCGACCAGACGATGCACGTCGTCAAATTCGGCGTGAACTACCGTTTCAATTGGGGCGCGCCGATCGTCGCTCGCTACTGATCGCGCCGGCTGATCGCATGCGAGCCTCGGGCTGCTGGCCCGAGGCTTTTTTTGTGCTGCCGGACACGGCCACCGCGCCGTCATGCGGCGATGCGCGTGGCGGCGAAAGCGGGAAGGCGGGCCGCGAAATCGTCGAGCCATCCGACCAGCCGCGGCCGATCGCGGCGCCAGGTACCGTCGAATCGAAGGTCGAGATAGCCGAGCGCGGCGGCGAGCGCGATCTGCCCGACATGGATGGGCTCCACCGGTGGCGTCTCCGCTTCGAGCACGGACAAGACACGGTCGATCTTGGCGGCCTGATAGTCGGTCCATGCCGCCTCATGCCGGTCCGGCTTGCGCCAGCGGCCCTCGTAGACGCGCAGCAGGGCGGCGTCCATCAGCCCGTCGCACAACGCCTGCAGGCGAAGGGCGGCAAATCGTGCGGCCGGTTCGGTAGGGATGATGAGACCGCCGCCGGCACGGTGGTCGAGATATTCGAGGATGACCCGCAAATCGTAGTACGCCGTGCCGTCCTCCGTGACCAGGACCGGGATCTTTCCCAGCGGGTTCTGGCGGCGGAGCGCGTCGGTGGGGTCGTTGGGGTCCGCCGTCTCGATCAGCAACTCCTTGTCGAGGGCGAGAAGCGACGCGGCGAGCTTGACCTTGCGGCCGAAGGGTGACGCCGGAGAGGAGCGCAGGATCATGATGGTGCCCGGGGAAATGAGACCGCACGTCCCGCCGCCATTGGCGGACCGGAACGCGCAACTGAACGCTGAATGTCAGCCGGTGACGACGAGATTCACGGCCTTTGGACCCTTGCCCTTCTTGTCGGGCTCGATGTCGAAATCGATACGCTGGCCTTCAGTCAGCGATTTCAGTCCGGCGCGTTCGACGGCGGTGATGTGCACGAAGACATCGCGGCCGCCGTCGTCCGGTTTGATGAAGCCATAGCCGCGTTCGCCGTTGAAGAACTTGACAACACCGCTCTGTGCCATCGGGAAGCTCCTTTCCCCCGCAGGTTGCTTCGCCGCCCGCCCCCTCGGCACAACGGCCTCGGCCCGACATTCGAAGCGGCAAAGCATCAGCCGCGCGCGGCCTCAGTCATCCGCCGGCCCCCCTCCGGAGGCAGAACGTGCAAGCCAGTTCTATTAGAACTAGACAAATGCCGGCATCGTGAAAAGAGGCGAGAATATGCCGCGATCATTTTTCGCGGGCGAGCCAGTCGAGCTTGGCGTATGCGGAACGGTCGCGGCCGAGGATCGATGCAAGTCCGGGAAGGATGATCCGAAGCTCGTCCTCCAGGCGCCACGGCGCGTTGACGATGATCAGGCCGCAGCCATTGAGACGCTCGGGATCCGGCGCGGCGACGAAGAATTCCGCGCGGAGGATTTTCGCGATACCGCTCGCTGCCAGTTGACGCGCAAAAGCGTCCGGCTCGCGCCGGTCCTTGACGGGGTGCCACAGCAGATAGATGCCGGTCGGCCATTTGCGGTGTGCCGCCAGGAGCCCGCCGGCCAGGCGGGCGAACTCGTCCGGTGCCTCGAAGGCCGGGTCGATCATCACCAAGCCGCGGCGCTCGACCGGGGGAACGTAGGCCTTGAGGGCGGTCCATCCGTCGATGGTGACGACCTTGGTTCGCCGGTCGGCGCCGAGATTTTCGGCGAGGATGCGCGCCGCGTCCGGTTCGAGTTCGCAGGCGATGAAACGATCCTGCGGCCGCAGCAGGGCGCGCACCAGCGCGGGCGACCCTGGATAGGCAACAAGCGTCCCGTCCGGATTGAGGCTCGCGACCGCGTCAAGATAAGGTGCAAGCAAGGACCTCACTTCGGGCGGGAGCTCCGCCGCGGCAAGCCGGCCGATTCCGTCGCGCCATTCGCCGGTGCGGCTCGCCTCCGCGCCGGCGAGATCGTAAAGCCCCGCCCCGGCATGGGTGTCGATGACCCGGAACGGCGCAGCCTTGGCGGCGAGGTGCACGAGGATGCGGGCGAGCACCGCATGCTTGACGACGTCGGCGAAATTGCCGGCATGGAACGCGTGCCGATAGTTCATCGTTTGGCGTGAGCGCCGGCCTCAGCGACCGCCGGTGGTCGCAGGATTCTCCGCCCGCGAGCGGACCGGCGGCATGACGATGCGGTCGCGTCGGCAGGCGCGGCGGTCAACGTCAGGGCATTCGCGGAAACCGAGTTCCTTGGTCAGGCAGACCCGGACTTCGCGCAGACGCCTGTTGTCGCAGTCGATCGCGATCGCACCCCGCGTCAGCCCGGGATTGGCCTTCACGAACGCCTCCTCGACCTCATCGGGCGTGACCGTGAGCGCCGCCTTGATGTCGAGATACTCGCTGGGGATTTTCACCACCGCCCGGGCCTTGCGCACGGTGTCGAAATAAGCGCGCGGGGAGAGACCCGAGCACGTCCCGTGCGTATCCCATTCGTGGAAGATCAGCCGCCGCGCGGGCATAGCGTCGAGCATCGAGGAGACGATGTTGCGGTCGAGGCGAGGGGCCGGGACCTGGCAATATTCCGGAAAGCCCTTCTCGTATTGCGGCCACAGCCCATGCACGACGAACGAATAGGGCCGCTCGCCGCACTGCTGCTGGGGCGCGCGGCCGGCACCGCGTTCGGCCGACGCTTCGCAGAAGGACGGCGACCATGACAGCGCCAGGACGTAGAAATCGAACTGGCCAGGCGTATTCTGCCTGCGGTCCTGGGCTGGCGCCGCAGCCGTCGTCCAGGCGAGGACGGCGAAAAGCGCGACCACGCGACATGAAAAACCGAGCATGACGTACCCCCGATCATGCAATCAACACTTGAACGCTACGGCATGAAAGAGAACGTAGCCAGAACAAAACAAAGACAGGATGAGCGAACGAATTGCGTCAGGGCCGCGCCATCTTGCAGGCGGGATTATAGGCCCAGTTTCGGTCGAGGCCGACCACGCACCATTCCACGCCGAATGTCGCGCCGATAAGTCCGCCGTCCTCGATGATCGAGTAGTAGATGGGACGCTTGCGGCCGTCGGAAACGAGCGTGACGGCGCGGCACCAGCGCCGGGGGATCGTGCCCGCCGCCCATGGCCGGAAGGCGACCTCGTGCACACGCTCGAAATCGACGAGCTGCAGGTTGGTCTGCCAGAAGCGCCCTTCCTTCTCGGCGAAACGTGACGTGATCTTGGAGAGCGCGGCGGCGTCCTGGCACAGCGGCACCACAGCGTCGTAGCGCGGGCCCGACAGCCAGAAATTCTGTTCCAGCAGGCTCGCCGCCCGGGCCGGCAGCATGCCGAGCGCGAGCCCCACGCCGAGCATAGTCCCGAAGAAGTCCGCGGCTCGCCATCATTGCCTCCGTGAAGGAGCACGACGGTGCCGCGCCGGTCCGCGAGGGTCAAGTGCGCAATTGCTCGGCACAGTGATCGGTGCACCGGCGTTGCGCACGGGCCACGCCGGTGATCCGGCCCCGGGCAGCTTGCCGCCGCGTTCACGGGCACGTGGGCCGCCGAGCCCACGAAGGTTGCGAATTTGCCTGCGCGCCCTGGAAGATGCTGGTAGCCTTGCCGTATACGATCCACGTCGCCTCGTGCCGGCAGCAATGAAGCCGGCGATGTGACGCCCTCCTGCTGGAGAAACCCCGGATGCTTAGGGCCTCTCTTCGCAACAATGTCATCTTGGCGATGGCGCTCGCCGCCGCGTGCCACGCGCCGGCCATGGCGCAGGGCACGAGCCCGCCTGCGTCCGCGCAGTCGCAACCGCAGAAACCATACAAGCCGGTCGCGGTGACGGTTCCCGGCGCCGTCCGGGATGCGGGGCTGGACGCCTTGCGCAAGGAGATGGGCGACATCGCCAAACGCAAGGACCGGGCAGCGCTCGCCGGGCGGGTGGCAAGGGAGTTCTTCTGGGAGCGCGACTTCGGCGGCAACTTCGATCCCAAGAAGCCGGCGATCGACAATCTCACGGCCGCGCTCGGCCTGGATTCTGATGACGGCGGCGGATGGGAATCGCTGGGAGGCTTTGCCGTCGAACCGAGCGTGGGGCCGCTGCCCGGCCGCGCCAGCGCGGCCTGTGCGCCCGCCGCTCCCCAGTTCGACGAAGCGGCGCGGGATCAACTAATCGAGGAATCCCAGAGCGACGGCATCGAATGGTCCTATCCGCGCACGGCCGGCCTGCAGGTGCGTGCCGCTCCGCAGCCTAACGCGGCCGTGATCGAGACGCTCGGCCTGAACTTCGTCCATGTACTCGGCTTCGAGGGTCCGCAGACCGACGCCGACCCGATGCGGATCTCGTGGGCGCGGATCGCGACGCCGACCGGCAAGACCGGCTTCATCGCGCCCAACTCGCTCGTGTCGCCGTACACCGACCGTCTTTGTTTCATGAAGGACACCGCAGGCGCCTGGCGCATCGGCGGCTATGTCGGCGGCGGCGATTGAAGTCGGAGCCGGCCCGCCGGCGCGGTCGCGTCGTTGCCTTGCCGGCTCTCAAGTTCGTTTCCTGTCGAACGATAAATGCGAAGCCGGCGGATTGCCGCGGCGGGAATAATTCTTTGCCTCCCTGGTTTGTCTCCTTGCGCCGCGCGACATCGTGACCACGCCGATGCGGGCTTGCGCGGCGGACGGCGTCGTTCAACGATGCCGTGCAATGTGTTGAGGGGAGGCGGCAATGGCATACGCAACAATCATGTTTGCATCGGTGGCGGCGGCCGTGATCGGCACGAGTGCGATCGCGCAAGCGCAGACCACGCCGCCGGCAGTCCAGCCGCAGGCGGCGCCCGCTGCGCCTCCGCTGTTCGCGACCCGCAAGGTCGATGGCACCGACAACGTCTACATCTTCCGCTACCAGGGCCATCAGTCGATGTTCGTCGTCACGTCCGCCGGCGTGATCGCGACCGACCCGATCGGCTACCTGCGCCCCCAGGCGGTGAAGACCTATATCGACGAGATCAAGAAAGTCACCGACAAGCCGATCAAATACCTGATCTACAGCCACCACCACTACGACCACATCGCCGGCGGCAAGCCGTTCAAGGACCTCGGCGCGCGCGTCATCGCCCACAAGCTCGCCAAGCAGCATCTGCTTGAGGTCAAGTATCCCGACGCCGTGATCCCCGACGAGGTCGTCGACAAGAAGAAGACCATCAAGCTCGGCGGCACCACGCTGGAACTGATTTATACCGGCCGCAATCACTCCGACAATTCGCTCGCGATGTTCTTGCCGAAGGAGAAGATCATCTTCGCCGTCGATTTTGTTCCGATCCAGAGCGTGCTGTTCCGCAACCTGCCCGACACCGCCAATCCGGTCGAGTGGGAGGAATCGCTCAAGAAGGTAATGGCGCTTGATTGGGACCGCCTGATCCCCGGCCACCCCTATGCCGGCGGGCGGCTCGGCACCAAGCAGGATCTGCAGAACCTCATGAACTACATGTCCGACCTCTCGGCCGAGGCCAAGAAATATGCCGATGCCGGCAAATGCGCCGACCAGGCGATGAAGGAGATCAAGCTTCCCAAATACGAGACCTGGGGGAACTACAACGACTACCTCCCCGGCAACATCGAGCGCTACTGCTACTACTGGAGCCGGGGATATTGAGCGGCGCGAAGCTGGATAGGCACGCGCCGCCCGGACGGGCGAAGCGACGTCCGGGCTATTTCATAGGGCGTCCCGGCTGCTTCCGCCCGGTCGCGCGACGGCTTGCACCCTTGAGCAATAATTATGTCCCGGTCTTGATCAATCCGATTGATGCCGCGGTCTGGCCAAACAAAATCGCGCGTTCCTCCGCGGTGCGGATGCCGCCCATGCTGGGATTGACCGCCTTCGCCTTTTCGTAGGCGCGGATCGTTGCGGGACGCTCGCGGATCGCGTCGAACCAGCGCTTCAGGTGCGGAAAGTCATCGAGCGTCTGGCCCTGGCGCTCGTGCGGCACGATCCAAGGATAGCTCGCCATGTCGGCGATGGAATAGTCGCCGGCGATGAACGCGCGATCCGCGAGCCGCTTGTTGAGCACGCCGTAGAGCCGGTTGGTCTCGTTGCGGTAGCGATCGATCGCATAGGGCAGCTTGTCGAGCGCGTAGTGGGCGAAATGATGGTTCTGGCCGGCCATCGGCCCGAGCCCGCCCATCTGCCAGAACAGCCACTGGATCGCGTCGGTGCGTCCGCGCAAGTCAGCCGGAATGAACTTTCCGGTCTTGTCGGCGAGATAGAGCAGGATCGCGCCGGACTCGAACACCGCGATCGGCGCGCCGCCGCCGTCCGGCTCGTGATCGACGATCGCCGGGATCCGGTTGTTGGGCGAGATCGCGAGGAACTCCGGCTTGAACTGCTCGCCCTTGCCGATGTTCACCGGGATGATCGGTGTAGGGAAGGCCGGTCTCCTCCAGGAACATCGTGATCTTGTGACCGTTCGGCGTGGTCCAGTAATGCAGGTCGATCATCGGCTTCAATCCTTTTCGGACATGCGAAAATCAAGCGGCTCGCGAACGGGCTGGCATTGCGCGGCACGTTATCGAAAGGCGCACCAACGGGATACGGCGCCGAACGCGCGCCTCCCCGGACGGAAGGCGATGGCTCGGGCGTCGGCGGGACTGCTAAAGCTTGAGCTCCCAATATTCCCCGACTAGGTCATGGCCGAAGCTGCTGTGGGGCTCCTCGCCCACCATGACGAAGCCGCTGTTCTGATAGATGTGCCGCGCGCCGGTCAGGATGCTCTGGGTCCACAGCGTCACCTTGGCGTATCCGGCATCGCGCGCGAAGCGGATGCACTCCTCCACCAGCCGCATTCCGATGCCGAGCCCGCGCGCGCTCGGCTCGACGATGAGCAGCCGCAGCTTGGCGACGCGGGCTGACTGCTTGACCAGAAACACCGATCCCACATTCTCGCCGTGGCGCTCGGCGATCCAGCAGCCTTCGCGCGCGGCATCGAATTTGCGGATGAATGCGGCGGCAATTTCGGCGACCAGCGCCTCGAACGTCTCGTCCCAGCCATACTCCTGCGCGTAGAGCGCGCCATGGCGGCCCACCACCCAGCCCATGTCGCCGGGCCGGTGAGGCCGCAGAACGAATGGCGTTCGCTCCGCCGCGCGGCCGTCAAGCAAGTCCTCGATGGTCCCCATCGCGGAAGTGAGCTGGGCCTGCTCGCGCGCCGGCAGCCGGCTCAGGATCAGGCCGATCTGGTCGCGCGTGCGCGCGTCGAGCGGAGCGAAAGTCTTGGCGCCACGTTCGGTCAGCGACAGCAGGGTCTGGCGTCCGTCGGCGCGCGATGTCTCGCGGGCGATGAGGCCGCGCTTGTGGAATTCGCGCAGGATACGGCTCAGATAACCGGGATCGAGGCCCAAGTCCTGGCCGAGCGCGGTGGCCGTCGGCTTGTTGCGATGCGCCAGCTCATAAAGCACGCGTGCTTCCGCGAGCGAGAACGGCGTATGCAGCAGTCTTTCCTCCAGCGCGCCGATGCGCTGGGTGTAGAAACGATTGAAGCGGCGTATCGCGGAGATACGCTGCGCAAGGTCAGTTTCGGTCATGAAGGCAGCCCAACAGCGATCGACGACAGCGTCATGTAAATAGTTGACGATGTCAACCATCTGGCCTGCGTTCGCCGCTTGGCGTCTTTTCGTTATGGGTCGAGAGGCGCATAGTGGCGCATGCCGCCGCCTGTTCAGAATCGCCCAACGCCCCGCATCGCATGCGCCCGCTGCGGCGCGTATTTCGCGTGCGAGCCGGGCGGCGATTGCTGGTGCGCCGCTGAACCCATCCGGCTGCCGATGCCTGCCGCCGGCGAGACCTGTCTCTGTCGTGACTGCCTGCAGGCAGCGGCCGCCGCCGCGGCTCGTTGATCGCGGGCCGTGCTACAGACCGGGTCGTCGCGCTCGTGTATCAATGGGCCGCGCCGCATTGCGGCCACCGCGGGTGCGTCACGCGGCAACATAATAATCGTCAGTGGGGAAACGAGATGTTTCTTGAAATCGCGCAGATCGACGTGAAGTCCGGCAAGGAAGCCGATTTCGAGGCCGGCGTGAAACAGGCCGGCCCCCTGTTTCGCCGCGCCAAAGGCTGCCAGGGCATGGAGCTTCAGCGCTCGGTCGAGCATCCGAGCCGCTATCGGCTGTTCGTGAAGTGGGAGACGCTGGAGAACCACACCGTCGACTTCCGGGGCTCCGCAGACTTCCAGGAATGGCGCAAGCTCGTCGGCCCGTACTTCGCCGAACCGCCGGCGGTGGAGCATACGCAGCAAGTGGTCCACGGTTTTTGAAATGCGCGCGCATATCGTTTCGTCCGCGGCGGCATAATTAGAAAATCCTGCTTCGCCCGTACGCCGATCCGAACAACGCCAGGACGGCGAGTGTTTGCGGCGTCTTTTGCTTCCTCGCTTTCGATCGTTGCCGTATAACGGCCGCCAGCATGACGGCGGCGGTTGCCACTTAACGGGATGACCTCAATGTCGGATGGACTCAGGCGGCGCGATGTACTCAAGGCCTCGGCGGCGTTCGCCGCGGCGGCTGCGGCAGGGGGCTTCTCCTGCGTTGAGATCGCGAGCGCGGCACCGATCGAGGTGCCGGTGGTGGACAAGCTCGCGATGCGGGTCATCGTCGATTCCAGCCACGACCAATTCCTCAAGCCCGCGACCGTTGGTGGCGTCGCCCATCAGCCGCCCGGTTCGGGGCGCGGCGCCGATTATCGCAAGGTCCTGCACAATCAGTGGGGGCTGTCGCTGTTCCTGGAGTCCCAGCGCGCCGGCGAGCCGCGCACCATCATGCTGGACTTCGGCTACAGCCCGGACGCGCTGTTCAACAACATCGACATCCTCAAGGTCGATCCGAGCAAGATCGATGCGCTGATCGTCAGCCACGGCCATTACGATCATTTCGGCGGCCTGCAGGGCTTCCTCGGCAAGTACCGCAGCGTGCTTCCCGCCGACGTGAAGCTCTATGCCGGCGGCGAGGACAATTTCTGCGCCCGGTTCAGCGGCTCGCCGACCGGCCAATTCACCGACTTCGGCGTGCTCGACCGCCGCGAGCTTGCCGCACAGAAGGTGACGACGGTGCTGGCGGAGAATCCGACCGTGGTCGCCGGCCATGCCTTCACCACCGGCAAGATCAAGCGCTCCAGCATCGAGCGCGTGCTGCCCAACACCTTCGTCAAGTTTGAGATCAAGGACGGGCTCGGCTGTGACGCCAGCCACTACACCACTGCGGAACTGCAGGGAAAGACCGTGCCCGACGAGCACATCCACGAGCATGCGACCTGCTTCAATCTGCGCGGCAAGGGCCTCGTGGTGATCAGCTCCTGCGGCCATGTCGGCATCGTCAACTCGGTTCGCCAGGCGCAGGAGGTCTCCGGCATTCAGAAGGTCCACGCCATCGTCGGCGGCTTCCATCTCGGACCGGCGCCGGCCGATTATCTCAACCAGGTCGTGGCCGAACTGAAGACCCTCAATCCGGACGTCGTCATCCCGATGCATTGCAGCGGCGAGAACTTCATCCGCGCGGTGCGCGAGCAGATGCCGGATCGGGTGCTGCCCTCGACGACCGGGAGCCGCTTCACCTTCGAAGCGTGATGCGTGCCGCTTGGGCCGGATTGCTGATGAGCCTCGTCCTGTTCGCGCCGGCCCGCGCGCAGGATATCAGCGAGCCGTCCGCCGCCCAGTTGATGGACGACCTGATGTGGAACCGCGGCCCGATCGGCGGGCCGTTCAAACTCACCGATCAGACCGGCGCGCTTCGCACCGCCGCCGACTTCCGCGGCAAGCTGGTGCTGCTCTATTTCGGCTATACCTATTGCCCGGACATCTGCCCGACCGATATCATGGCGATGTCCCAGGCGGTGGACCTGCTGGGTGAGGCGGGCGAGGCGGTGCAGCCGGTCTTCATCAGCCTCGACCCGGAACGCGACACGGTCGCGCATCTCGCCGAGTATGTGACGGCGTTTCACCGGCGGCTGGTCGCGCTGACGGGCTCGGCCGACGCGATCCGCAAGGTCGCCCATGCCTACAAGGTGTATTACGCCAAGGTCGAAGGCGGTCCCGGCGAGGACTACGCCATCGACCATACCGGGTTCATCTATCTGGTCGGGCGGGACGGACAATACCTCGGCTTCTTCCCGCCGGGCACGACGCCGGAGCGACAGGTGGAGATGATCCGGCAGCATCTGCGCTGAAGCGCGGTTGTCGTACGTTGAACAAACTCCGCTCATTCCCGCGAAAGCGGGAATCCGGTTTCATCGCGGCAAGCCTGAGTCTCCACCGAACCGGTCTTCCATCGCACCGGGACTCGACCCATATTCGGCCAGATGGCCGCACCTCCCGACAAGCCGAAAAAGCCGAAAGACCCCGCCCGGCCGACGCGTGCCAAGGCGGCGCGGGAGCCTTTGCGACCGATCGCGCCGGCGCTCGCCGAGCTGCTCAATCCCGGCATCGCGCGCGGCACGTCCGGCGTCGGATCGCAGACCGGCCTGCAGCAGCCGGCGGATAACTCGTTCGACCGCCGCGCTGACTTTTCCGCCGCCCACAAGGCGCGGCTGTCGACGCCGCAGGGCTTCGAGGAAGCCCCGCAGAAGGGCTATGTCGCGCGCGAACCGTTCGAGCGCGAGCCGCGAGGGCCGCTCAACCCGCTACGCAGCGTTCCGGTCGACAAGACCCAACTCGGCCCGCTCGACCCCGACGTCGCAAAGGCGTGGGGTATCGAGGATGACGCGGCCGGGCCTGACGCCGGAGCACAGCCGGAGCCCGCGCGGCGGCGCGGCGCCAAGTTCGATCTTTCCACTCTCGGCGTCGCCGCCACGGCGGAGTCCCTGGACAAGCTTTTGCGCGAAGGCCGCGCGGAATTCCGCGACGAGGGCGGACAGCAGGGGCGCGTGTGGACGCCGCATCGCCCGCCGCGCCCGGAGAAATCCGAAGGCGGCGTGCCGCTCGTCATCAAGTCCGAGTTCGAGCCCAAGGGCGACCAGCCGGCGGCGATCGCCGAGCTCGTCGATGGCGTGAGGCGCAACGACCGTATGCAGGTGCTGCTCGGCGTTACCGGCTCCGGCAAGACTTATACGATGGCGAAGGTGATCGAGGCGACGCAGCGCCCGGCGTTGATCCTGGCGCCGAACAAGACGCTGGCGGCGCAGCTCTATGGCGAGTTCAAGTCTTTCTTTCCCGACAACGCGGTGGAGTATTTCGTTTCCTATTACGACTACTACCAGCCGGAGGCCTACGTCCCGCGCACCGACACCTATATCGAGAAGGAATCCTCCATCAACGAGCAGATCGACCGCATGCGCCACGCGGCGACCCGCTCTCTGCTTGAGCGCGACGACGTGGTGATCGTCGCCTCGGTGTCGTGCATCTACGGTATCGGCTCGGTCGAGACCTATTCGGCAATGACCTTCGCGATCAAGCGCGGCGACCGCATCGACCAGCGCCGCCTGATCGCCGACCTCGTGGCGCTGCAATACAAGCGCAGTGGCGGCGACTTCTACCGCGGCTCGTTCCGGGTGCGCGGCGACACGTTGGACATCTTCCCGGCGCACTATGAGGACCGCGCCTGGCGGGTGAACCTGTTCGGCGACGAGGTCGAGTCGATCGAGGAGTTCGATCCGCTCACCGGCCGCAAGACCGACGAACTGAAGTTCGTGAAGATCTATGCCAACTCGCACTACGTGACGCCGCGCCCGACGCTGATCCAGGCGATGTCCAGCATCAAGGCGGAGCTGAAGTGGCGGCTCGAGCAGCTCAACGCCGCCGGGCGGCTGCTTGAAGCGCAACGGCTGGAGCAGCGCACCATCTTCGACCTGGAGATGATGGAGGCGACCGGGTCCTGCGCCGGCATCGAGAACTATTCGCGCTATCTCACCGGCCGCCGCCCCGGCGAGCCGCCGCCGACGCTGTTCGAGTATGTGCCCGACAACGCCATTGTGTTCTGCGACGAAAGCCACGTCACCATCCCGCAGATCGGCGGCATGTATCGCGGCGACTTCCGCCGCAAGGCGACGCTCGCCGAATACGGCTTCCGCCTGCCGTCATGCATGGACAACCGACCGCTGCGGTTCGAGGAATGGGATGCGATGCGGCCGCAATCCGTCGCCGTCTCGGCGACGCCGAGCCATTGGGAGCTCAACGAATCCGGCGGCGTGTTCGTGGAGCAGGTCATCCGCCCGACCGGCCTGATCGACCCACCGGTGGAGGTGCGCCCGGCGCGCACGCAGGTCGACGACCTTGTCGGTGAAATCAACCAGATCGCGCTCAAGGGCTACCGCGCGCTCGTCACCGTGCTGACCAAGCGCATGGCCGAGGACCTCACGGAATACCTGCATGAGCAGGGCATCCGCGTCCGCTACATGCATTCCGACATCGACACCCTGGAGCGCATTGAGATCATCCGCGACCTGCGGCTCGGCGCCTTCGACGTGCTGGTCGGCATCAACCTGCTGCGCGAGGGCCTCGACATTCCGGAATGCGCGCTGGTCGCGATCCTCGACGCCGACAAGGAAGGCTTCCTGCGCAGCGAGACCTCGCTAGTGCAAACCATCGGCCGCGCCGCGCGCAACGTCGACGGCAAGGTGATCCTCTATGCTGACCGCGTCACCGGTTCGATGGAGCGCGCCATGGCGGAGACCAGCCGCCGCCGCGAGAAGCAGACGGAATACAACACCGCCAATGGCATCACGCCGGAGTCGATCAAGAAATCGATCTCCGACATCATGCACTCGGTCTACGAGCGCGACCATGTGCTGATCGAGACCGGCGGCGGCAAGGGCTCCGGCTCCTGGGCCGAGGACGCCGCGACCATTGGCCATAACTTCGAGGCGGTCCTCAAGGACCTGGAGACCCGCATGCGCGCCGCGGCGGCGGACCTCAACTTCGAGGAGGCCGCGCGGCTGCGCGACGAGCTCAAGCGCCTGCGCGCAACGGAATTGGCCGTGGTCGACGATCCAACCGCGAAGCGCCTCACCGTCGTGACGACGCGCGATGCGCGGTCACGCGGCGGAAATCGTGAAGGGCCTCGCAAGCCCGGACTCGACGAGATGGGGCCGGGCATCGAATCGATCCCCGATCGCCCGATGTCCACCGGCGGCCGGCCCGGCTCGCGAACGCTGCGCCGCAAGCGATAGGACGACGCTTGCCGGCGTCGAACGGCGCCGCGGGAGGGCCGTGCCGGGCGCAGCCGTCCGCCGGTCGTAACGATCAGGGGCGGCACCACCGCAGGCGGCACACGAGGCCGCGCGGCGTGCGGACGGCGCATTCGGCGAGCGCGCGCTGGGCGGCAATGGCGCGATAATAGTTCCAGCCGACGCCGAAGGACGTCGGGCTGGTCGCCCGGCAGGCCCACGCGAGAGCCGACGACGACATCGCGGCGGTCATTCCAACAGCAATAATGGCGGACGCAATAAACCTGCGCATTCCATGTCTCCCATGTCTGGCGGGGATAATTAAGCACAGGGGATGTTGGGTGGCGACCATCGTTGGGTAGTGAAGTCGATTGGCCGCATTCCATGGTTTTGTGACGATAGCGGCCACGGCCTGGTGTCTGTTTCGCATGGCAAAGGCTGCGGCCGCTGCCGTGCCTGACACGGCCGGTCCCGGTCAAAGCTAAGGCATGACGTCCGCCACCATCCGCTTGAGCATCGCCGCGTCCGGCATCGGGCCCATGCCGGCACGCGCGTTGTCCCGCATGTGCTCGGGCCGGCTGGTGCCGGGGATGACGCAGGTCACAGCAGCGTGTCCGAGCACGAACTTAAGCAGTATCTGCGGCCAGCTCGTGCATCCGATCTCGGCGGCCCAGGCAGGCAGGGTGCGCGAGCGCAATGTGGAAAGAAGACCTCCGCCGCCGAACGGCAGGTTCACCAGCACTGCGATGCCGCGTTCCACGGCGAGAGGCAGGAGCTTGCGTTCGGCCTCCCGCTCCGCGATGGAATAATTGAACTGCACGAAGTCGAGGGTCTCGGCGCGCAGCACCGCCTCAAGCTCGTCATAGGCGCTCGCCGTGTAATGCGTCACGCCGAGATACGTGATACGTCCCTCGCTCTTCCATGCACGCAACGTCGCGAGATGTGTGCGCCAGTCGAGCAGATTGTGCACCTGCATGAGATCGATGCGCCGGGCGCGGAGGCGCCGCATCGATTCCTCCATCTGGGCGATGCCTTGCGCCTTGCCGCGGGTCCAGACCTTGGTGGCCAGGAACGCCTTGTCCCGCGTCTTGGCGGCTTCGAGCAGGTCGCCGGTGACGGCTTCCGCCGGTCCGTACATCGGTGAGGAATCGATCACCGTGCCGCCCGCTTCGAACAGCATGTCGGTGACCGCCGCGAGCGGCGCGCGCTCGGCGGCGCTCGCGCCGACGTCGAAGCCGCGCCATGTGCCCAGGCCCACGACGGGAAGCTGCGCTCCGGAGGCCGGAATAGGCCGTGTCTGCATTTTAGCTCCTGGCTGAGCCCGCGCGGGGCCGAACGCCATGGCGCACGCTGCCGCGCTTGCGCCGCATAGAAAGGACGCGCGCGTGATGAGAGGGTTCCCGGTGCCTGGGCGCCGCGACGCCATGGTCGAAGCCGCGTCGGTGCTCACGGCCGGCGCCTATTCCGGATAGCCGACGACCAGCTCGACGATGGTCGGCTTCGCGGCTTTGACGTCGGCATTGTCGGAAACGAGATCGCCTTTCGCAACCTTGGCACGGACGTCCGCTGCTGCCTTGGGATCGCCAGTGAATCGCATGCCGAGCTGACAGCCGCCGGTCAGCTTGTCGAGCTTGCCGCCCTGCCAGTCGCGGGCGGCGCCGGCATATTCTCCCTCGAAGCCGCTTAGCCGGAACGGCTTGCCGTTCACCTTCTCGACCTGGGCGAGGGAATCGCCGATGCGGAAGCCGCGGGCGCGCCAGGTCGACTGCGCCTCGATGACAATGGCCGCGGCGCGCCGGCGTGCCGCGGCATCGCGCCATGTCACTTCGAGGCGGCGCTTAGGATCGTTGGGAAACAGGATCGTCGGGCCTCCGGCCGCGGCGCCCTGGGCAACGACATTGCGCGCGCCGAACGCCTTCACCAGGGCATCGTGACTGACGGTCTTGGCGAACGGCCCGTCGCACAGGATGTTGAGCGTGGTCCTGACGGCTGTCTTCGGCGCCCGTGCCGGCGGTGCGGGGCTCTCGGGCAGCGGCACGACCGTATCGGGTGCGGGTGAGCCCGGCTCCTCCTCGAAGCGAGGGTCCGCCGTCTCCTGTGGAACCGTCTTCTTACGCGCCTTTTTGGCCTTCGGCGCAGGAGTGGGCGCCGGTGCCGGTGCCGGCTGAGCTTGGGTTCCCGGCGGATCTGGCCACACGAACGGCTGCTGCTGGGCGAGCGCGGCGGGCACCGCGATCAGCGATCCGAAGGCGGTCAAAAACGCGAATCGCCGCATGGGTCCCATCCCCTGTCGCCGTGACGGGCAGCGGTCCCCCGACGCGCAACGCCCGGCGCGATTATTACGCGATGGGCGGCCTCAGGGCTACATGGCGGCCGATGAAACGAAACCGGGGGCCGCAGTACATCCGTGCTGGCCCCCGATCCGATCACTTTCCGAAGGAATTGAATGTCGGCCCAGATGATTAATGCCGGGTTAACGGGCGCGCCGCATTGCGCTCGAACCGCGCGGCGCCATAGGTTCGCGGGCAACGGCATGTCCGCCGAAAACCCGGTCATCGCGCATGCTCCTCATTGCCCATCGCGGCTTCTCGGAAGGGCGCGACGAAAATACCCTGGCGGCAATGGGCCGTGCTGCAGGCGATGCTCGCATCGGCGGCGTCGAGCTGGACATCCGGTATTCGGCGGATCGCAGCGACGTGGTGCTGCGCCATGATCCATTTGCCGGCAGCGCAGAGCCGCCCCCCTTGCTCCTCGACGAGGCGCTTCGCTTCGCGGCCGGACGGGGCTGGCAGGTCCTGCTGGAATGCAAGGAATACGACGACGCCCTGTATCGCCGCGTCCGGGACCTGGTGGACAAGCACGCCATGGCCGACCGCGTCGTCCTCTTTGCCTTCCGGGAGATCGCAGGACGGTTCCCGTGGCATTCGGCGCGGCCGTTTCGCCTCGGGATCATCGAGGAATATCCCTGGCGCATCGCGCACACCGTCCGGCGCTTCCGCCCGGACGTCCTGCTGATGGGTTGGAGCAATGCGGCGACCAAGCTCGCCGTCCAATCGTGGTGGTCGATCTTCTCCCTCTCGCGCCTTGCCCGGCAGAGCGCCGACATGTCGCTCGTCATGGGGGTCGCGCGAAGCCGGGCCGACGTCGAATGGCTGACGTCACAGAACGCCCTTTTCGCCGCAACGATCGATCTCAAGCTGCGTGGCGGGGACGCTGCGGCGGACCGGACCACGTCATGACCGTCACGGCGCGGTGGAATCGCAGGCCGATGGCGGGCACGACCGTCGTTCATATCGTTTGGAAACACCGAAGGACTTCGATAAGTAGCAGGCGCCGGTTTTGGATTCGCCGCCATGTCATGCTTCCGAATGTTGACGCTCACCGTGGCCCTCGCGCTTGGCGTGCTGGCAGGCCTTTCGCCCAGCGTCGCCGCCGCCATCGATGGTCTGGCGCGGTCGTCCGAGTTCGCGGCTTCCGGCCCCCGCCTGGCGGCGCGGGCCGAGCCGGCCAGGCCGCCGGATCCCGTCGAGGAGGACCCTGCCGTCCCCTACACGGTCGAGAAGGCGCGCGGCGAATGCTGGATGAAGCTCGAGAACGACCGCAAGGCTCCGCGCGAACTGGAAAAGCGGGCTTTGCTGGTCAACAAATGCGCCGAAGAGAAGATGAAGGAACGGGCCGCACACTGACTCGGGCCGTTCACTGATTCGGCCGGGTCGGTGCGCCGCCGCCGTCCCGCGGCGAGGAATCCACATGGCCACCTATTTCATGTTTGGCGCGGTCGGCCAGTGTCCGGCCTGCGCGGATCACCGGTTTTCCGGTCCCATGATTCTTGAGCCCGGCAGCGAGCTGACGTGCCACAAATGCGGCCACGTCTGCACGGTTGCGCTCGCCGTGGAGACCGCGCTGGCGGCCGGTTCGGTGAAGAAGCTCAGCGACCACCGCGTGGTGCAGCGGCCCTGAACACGGGACCGCCGCCGCGGTGATCGAATCCGGCCTCGGATCGTGCTAATCTCGCCTATCGTTGCCAACCCCGGAGGACGCCATGGCCAAGGGTCAGATGCGAAGCAACAAGGAAAAGAAAAAGCCGAAAGCGGACAAGGACAAGAAAAAGGCCGGTCCGCCGCCGTCGCCGTTTGCGCCCCAGGGCAAGAGCCAGGGTTCCGACGGCAAGAAGTGACGGCGCGTCGCCGCGCCGCTCGCCAGATGCCAGCCGCCGCTGCCGAGTGACCGGATATTCCCGGTCAGGTGGCGAGCGCCCGGCGCCAGTCGACGCTGCTGCCCGGTGCCGTCACGCGGCCGAGATCGACGTCGTCCTCGCCCGGCACGCGGATGCGCTTGAACACCATCTCGCCGGCGGCGAGCGGCTTGGTCGCGTCAAGGCCCATCTTGGCGCCGACGCCGTCGCGCGTCGACGGATCGAGCTTCGAGCCTTGGCTTTCCGGGATGACGACGAGGTCGCGATCGGCCTGGAACCGCGTCGCCACCGCCCACTCGACCTCGGCCGGATCGTGGATGTCGACGTCCTCGTCGACCACGATCACCTGCTTGACGTCGTAGTGCCCGGCGAACGCGCCCATCATCACGTTCTTGGCCTCGCCCTCCTGGCGCTTGCTGATCTGGACGTAGAGGTGATAGCGGCAGACGCCGCCGAGCGAGAGATGCACGTCGCGCACGTTGGGGAAGCTGCGCTTGAGATGCGCGAGCAGCGTCGCCTCGCGCGGAATGCCGCCGAGCAGCAGATGCTCGAGCCCGCCGCCGACGATGGTGTGGAAGATCGCGTCGCGTCGCTGCGTGACCGCATCGACCTCGATGACGTGGCGGTTGGCGCGCTCGCCGTAATATTGCGGAAACTCGCCGAACGGACCTTCGGGCTCGCGCACGCTTCGGCAGGAAGCGGCCCTCGATCACGATCTCGGCCTCGGCCGGCACCCGCAGCTCGCTGGTCACGCACTTGACCACCGGCAGCGGGCGCCCCTGCAGCGCGCCGGCGATTTCCAGTTCGTCGAGGTCGATCGGCGCGATCGCCTGCGAGGCGAGCAGCGTCAGCGGATCGACGCCGACCACGATCGCGACCTCCAGCGCCTCGCCCGCGCTTCCGCCATCTCGAAGAAGGCATTGGTGTGGCGCGGCAGCAGCAGCACGCCGAGCCGGTCGCGGCCCGCTCACCTGGCAGCGATGGATCGAGACGTTCTGCACGCCGGTCTTCGGATTGCGCGTGATCATCAGGCCGGCGGTGATGTAGGCGCCGCTGTCGTGCTCGTTGTGGGTCGGCAGCGGCAGCAGCGCGCCGAGATCGACGTCGCGATGCACGACCTCCTGCACCGGCGCCGACGTCACCTCCTGCCACGGCAGCGGATTGAGCGCGCCGCATCCTGGAAGCGGGCCAGCACGTCGCCCGGCTCGACGCCCATCGCGTCGGCGATCCAGGCGCGGCTGCGAGACGAGGCCGGAGACGACCGGCACTTGGTGGCCGTCCGGGCGCGGGAAACAAGCGTCGCGCGCGCGCCGTCGAGCCGCTTGGCGATCGCGGCGAGTTCGAAGCGCAGCGCCGACCTTGTCGCGGATCACCGCGAGCCGGTCGCGCGCCGCCAGATGATCGAGCCAGTCGCGCAAGGTCCGGACCGGCGGCGGCGCATTGCGCCCGAGGGTTTCGGGCGGCGTAATTTCCATTCGCGCTTGAATCTCGGCCATGGCGGGCGATCCTCTTGACCGGCGGATAAACAACAGGATCGGTTCAGATGCGCAAGGCGATGCGTGCCAGCCTCCTCGCCAGCGAGCGGATTAAGCCTGCGGATGCGCGGCCGTTGCGCTACGATGCTGGCGCATCTATCAGCTTGGCCGAGGGAGACGATCGTCCGCCCATGTCGACCGCGTTGCGGATAGCCCATGGTGCTTTCGGCCGTGTCGCGCTGCTCGACATGGACCGCTCCCTCGTGCGCCACGCCCATCCGCATTGCCACGTGCTCATCAAGGCCGAAGGCGCCGACACGCAATTCGCGGTGGGCGACCGGCTGGTGCCGCTCACCGACGACCAGGCGGTGCTCATCAATGCCTGGGAGCCGCATGCCTATGTCCATGACCAGCATCGGCCGCGGACCATCATCCTCGCGCTCTATATCGAGCCCGCATGGCTGAAGACCTTTCGGCCCAACTGGGCGGCGAGCGGCACGCCGGACTTCTTCGAGCAGCCCGCCGGGACGTTGTCGACGCGCGTCCGCCGGCTTGCCATGCAGCTTGCGCAGGCGATGCTGGCCGATCCCGGCGCCGGTGCCGAACAGGAGCAGCTTCTCTCCGACCTGATGATTGCCGTGATCGAGCGGTTCACGCCGTGGCGCAAGCTGTCGGTGCCTCTCGCCGCGCAGGGCGCCGCTCGCAGCCGCTTCGACCCGCGTATCAGGCGGGCCATCGATCTCCTGCGCGCCGACCCGCGCAACGGCTGCGACACCGACGCGCTCGCCCGCGAGGCCGGCCTGTCGCGGGCGCATTTCTACCGGCTGTTCGAGCGCTCTGCCCTCGTAACGCCGCGTGTCTACCTCAACGTGCTGCGCATGGAGATCGCGGTGAATGCGATCGTCAACGCGAGCGAAAATCTCGGAAGCCTCAGCGATCGGTTGGGTTTCAGCGTGCCGGCGCACTTCACCCGTTTCTTTCGCGACCACGCAGGCGTCAATCCCAGCGAATTCCGTTCGGTGGCGCGCATGGGCTCCCCGGTCCATTAAAATGAGACTCCAGGGTAAGCGGTGAGACTGGCGGCCATCGCGCTCCGCCGGCTTTTGTGACAGCCTTGTGCGGCATGCCGAAAGAGCATGCGGCAAGGGGAACGCCAAGCGATGACGGCAGCGGCCACCTGGGTCGGCCAATCGATCGAACGGGTCGAGGACGCCGCGCTGCTGACCGGGCGCGGCCGCTACATCGACGACCTCGGCGTGCCGCCCGGCACGTTGCATGCGGCGATCCTGCGCTCGCCGCATCGCGCATGCCGTCATCCGCAGCATCGATGCCGAGGCGGCGCGCGCCGCGCCGGGCGTCGCCGCGGTGGTCACCGGCGCCGATGTGACCGCGCTCGGGGCGAGCGCTGCGTCGTCGGCGTGCAAGGCGCCGATCCAGTGCTGGCCGATCGCGGTCGATCGCGTGCGCTATGTCGGCGAGCCGGTCGCGGTCGTCGTCGCGGCGGATCGCTATCTCGCCGAGGACGCGCTGGAACTGATCGAGGTCGACTACGAGCCGCTGCCGGTCGCGTCATGCGATCCGCGCGATGCGCTCGATCCCGACGGCGCCGATGCTGCACGAAGGCTCGGCTCGCAACATCGCGAGCGACCGCTCGTTCCGCTACGGCGATCCCGGAAGCCGCGTTCGCCGAGGCGGCGCACCGCATCGCGGTGTCGAGATCCACTATCCGCGCAACTCCTGCACGCCGATCGAAACCTACGGCGTGATCGCCGACTACGATCCGGGCGAGGACGCCTACGACGTGCTGGCGAACTTCATGGGACCGTTCAGCATCCATCGCGGTGATGGCGCGGGCGCTGAAAGTGCCGGGCAATCGCCTGCGGCTGCGCACGCCGCCGGATTCCGGCGGCAGCTTCGGCGTCAAGCAGGGCGTGTTTCCCTACATCGTCGCTGATGGCGCATCGCGGCGCGCGTCGCGGGCCGCCCGGTGAAATGGATCGAGGACCGGCTCGAGCATCTGACCGCCTCGGTGCTCCGCCACCAACCGCGTGACGACGCTCGAAGCCGCCGTCGAGGCGGACGGCCGCGTCACCGCGCTGGCCTGGGATCAGATCGAGGATGTCGGCGCGCATATCCGCGCGCCCGAGCCGGCGACGCTCTATCGCATGCACGGCAATCTCACCGGCGCCTACGACATCCGCAACGTCTCGGTGCGCAACCGCGTGGTGCTGACCAACAAGACGCCGACCGGGCTGAACCGCGGCTTCGGCGGCCCGCAGGTCTACTACGCGCTCGAACGGCTGATGCAGCGCATCGCCGTCGAACTCGAAGCTCGATCCGCTCGACGTGATCCGGCGCAATCTGGTGCCGGCCGGCGCATTTCCGTATCGCACCGCGACCGGCGGGCTGCTCGACTCCGGCGACTATCCGGCCGCGCGTCGGACGCAGGCGGTCGACGACGGCGGCCTCGCGGAGCTTGCAGGCGCGGCAGCGACGCGGCGCGCGCCGAGGGCCGGCTCTACGGCATCGGCCTCACCGCCGTGGTCGAGCCGAGCGTCTCCAACATGGGCTACATCACGACGGTGCTGACGCCGGAGGAGCGCCGCAAGGCCGGACCGAAGAACGGCGCGCAGGCGACCGCGACGATCGCGCTCGATCCCGGTCGGCGCGCGTGTCGGTGCACATCGCGTCGGTGCCGCAGGGCCAGGGCCATCGCACCGTGGTGGCGCAGATCGTCGCCGATGCGCTCGGGCTGAAGCCGTCGCGACATCCGCGTCATCACCGAGATGGACACCGCGCGCGACGCCTGGTCGATCGCGTCGGGCAATTATTCCAGCCGCTTCGCGCCGGCGGTCGTGCGGCGCCGTGCAGCTTGCGGCGATGCGCATGCGAGGCAAGCTCGCGCGCGCCGCGGCCGCGCAGCTCAACGTGCCGGCGGACGAGATCGAGTTCGCCGGCGGTCGCGTGCGCGCGCGCGGCAATCCCGACAACGCGCTGCCGTTCGCGCGCCTCGCCGCCGGCAGCGCATTGGGCGCCGGGCACGCTTGCGGAGGAGCGATCAGGCCATGCGCGAGACCGTGTTCTGGACGCCGCCGCAACTCACCGCCGCCGATCGGACGATGACGAGATCAACTCGTCGCTCTGCCACGGCTTCATCTTCGATTTCTGCGGCGTCGAGATCGATCGCGTCACCGGCGCGGTGCGCATCGACAAATACGTCACCATGCACGACTGCGGCCGCGTGCTGCATCCCGGCATGGTGGCCGGCCAGATCACCGGCGGCTTCGCGCATGCGCTCGGCGCCGCGATCTACGAGGAATACGTCTACGCGCGCCGACGGCGCTTTCCTCTCCGGCACCTTCGCCGACTATCTGGTGCCGACCACGACGGAAGTGCCCGTCGCCGCTGATCCTGCACATGGAATCGCCGTCGCCGTTCACGCCGCTCGGCGCCAAGGGCGTCGGCGAAGGCAATTGCATGAGCACGCCGGTGTGCATCGCCAACGCGGTCGCGGATGCGCTCGGCGTTGCCGACATCGACCTGCCGCTGACGCCGGCCAAGCTCGCGGCGCTTCTCCATCCGCGGAACGCGCGCGTCGCATCCGAAGCCCGGCGGTGAAGCCCGCGCCGTTCGACTATGTGCGCGCCGAGACGCTCGGCGAGGCGCATGAGGTGCTCGCCGCCGAAGGCGGCGACGCCAGCGTGATCGCCGGCGGCCAGACGCTGGTGCCGCTGCTGTCGATGCGGATGGCGCGGCCCGCAGCGTGCTGGTCGACATCATGCATGTCCCGGAGCTCGACGGCATCGCGGTCGACGGACAATGCCATCCGCGTCGGCGCCGCCGTGCGCCAGGCCGAGCTGCTGGCTTGGCCCGAACTGGCACGAGCACCAGCCGCTGCTCGCGCTCGCGCTGCCGTGGGTCGGTCACGCGCAGACGCGCGCGCGCGGCACGGTCTGCGGCTCGATCGCGCTCGCCGACCCGAGCGCCGAACTGCCGCTTGTGCTGGTGGCGCTCGGGCGGCGAGGTCGATCTGTCGTCGCAAGCAGGGCGCACGCGGCGCATGGCGGCCGATGACTTCTTCACCGGGCTGATGTCGACTGCGCGCGACGACGACGAGCTGATCGAGGCCGTGCGGTTTCCCGTGCCGGCGGCCGGGCGAAGGCTACGCCTTCCGCGAGTTCGCGCGGCGGCACGGCGACTTCGCGATCGTGGCCTGCGCGGCGGTCGCCGACGCGAACGGCACGCGGCTCGCCGTCGGCGGCGTGGCCGATCGCGCCGATCGCGCGCGACTTCGGCGACGCTCGACGGCAGCGCGCTCGACGATGCGCTCGACGATTTCGCCTGGGACCTCGAAGCGCGCGACGACCTGCACGCCACCGCCGCGCTATCGCCGCGACCTGGTCCGCCGGCTCGGCCGCGCGACCATCGAGGAGGCGCGCCGATGCCGCGCCTGAGCGCCGCCGCGCCGCCATCGCGTCCGCTTCGAGCTCAACGGCCGCGCCGTCGAAGCCGAGGCCGAGCCGCGCATGCTGCTGACCGATTTCCTGCGCCACGCGCTTGGTCATGACCGGCACGCATGTCGGCTGCGAGCATGGCGTGTGCGGCGCCTGCACGATCGAGATCGACGGCGCGCCGGCGCGCGCCTGTCTCACGCTCGCGGTGCAGGTCGATGGCGCGCGCCTTCGCACCGTCGAGGGCCTGGCGCCCGGAGCCGGGCCGACTCTCGGTGCTGCAGGAGGCCTTCCGCCGCCACCACGCGCTGCAATGCGGCTTCTGCACGCGCCGGCATCCTGATGTCGCTCGACGGCTATCTGCGCGACACGCCGGATCCCGACCGAGGCCGAGGTGCGCGAATTCCTCGGCGGACATCTCTGCCGCTGCACCGGCTACGTGCCGATCGTCGCGGCCGCGCTCGATGCGGCGCGCGAAGCTGCGGGAGGCCGCGACGATGCTTGATCTCGGCACCAGCTTTCTCGCGAGCGTCGCGCGCGATCCACGCGCGCTCGCGATCGTCGACGGCGACCTGCGGCTGACCTATGCGGAATGGTATCGCCGCATCTCCTCCGTCGGTCGCGGGGCTTGACGACGCTGGGGCTGGAGGCCGGCGATCATCTGGTCACCGTGCTGCAGAACCGCTGGGAGGCCGCGACCCTGCATTGGGCCTGCCAGTTCGCCGGCATCATCATCACGCCGCTGAACTGGCGCGCGAGCGCCGACGAGCTCGATTTCTGCCTCGGCGACTGCGGAGCGAAGGCCCTCGTCTACGAGGACGTGTCGGCCGAAGCCGTCGGCGCGTCACGGGAGGCGCAGGCGCGCCCGCGCATCGTGTTGGGGCTGCCGGCGATGGGGCCATCGCTTTCGGAAGCTTCATCGACCGCGGACGCCGGACGCCACGCCGCGTGTGGCCGCCGACGCCTGGTCGGTGATGCTCTACACCTCGGGCACGACCGCGCAGCCGAAGGGCGTGCCGCGCCGCCAGCGCGCGGAACGCGCCGCGGCGCTCGCGCATGTGGCGCAGAATCTCTATCGGCAACGGCGAGCGCACGCTCGGCGTGATGCCGCTCTATCACACGATGGGCGTGCGCTCGCTGCTCGCGATGTCGCTGATCGGCGGCGCGTTCGTCTGCCTGCCGCGCTTCGATGCCGCGCGCGCGCTGGAGCTGATCGCAGCCGAGCGGATCACCAATCTCTATCTGGTGCCGACGCTCTATCACGACCTGCTGCATCACCCGCGCTTCGCCGCGACCGACGTGACGTCCGTGCGCAAGCTCGGCTTCGCCGGCGCGTCGATGACCGACGGCCTGCTCAAGCTGCTGACGGCGGCGTTCAAGCCGGACCTGTTCGTCAATCACTACGGCTCGTCGGAGATCTACACCTTCACCATCGACCAGAACGCGCCCGCCAAGCCCGGCTCGGCCGGCCGCGCCGGCATCAACCAGATGGTCCGCGTCGTGAAGCTCGGCGCGCATTCGCCAAGCGACACGGCGCAAACGGGCGAGGAAGGCGAGATCATCGCGCTCCTTGCCGGCGACGAAGTCGTTCGAGGGCTATTGGCGGCGGCCGGACGCCGACGCCAAGGCGCTGCGCGACGGCTGGTACTTCACCGGCGACACCGGCTACTTCGATGCGCGACGGCGATCTGTTCGTCACCGGCCGCGTCGACGACATGATCATCACCGGCGGCGAGAATGTTTCGCCGGTCGAGATCGAGAGCTGCCTGTCGCTGCATCCGGCGGTGTCGGAGGTCGCGGTGGTCGGCCTCGCCGACGAGCGCTGGGGCAAGATCGTCGCCGCCTTCGTCAAGCGCAGCGCGTCCGTCGACCACGGCGAGCTCGACGCCATTCTGCCGCGCCTCGGGGCTTGCCAACTTCAAGCGTCCGCGCCGCTACGTCTTCGTCGAGGCGATCCCGAAATCGCCGGTCGGCAAGCTGCTGCGGCGCAAGCTGGTGGCGGGCGAATATGAAGCCGAACGCGCGGATGGAACGCGCCAGCAAGGAACCGCAGCATGAATCCGCCCATGACATTCGCCGATCCGCGGCTTGCCGAGCTCGACGGCTTTCGCGTCGAGATCGACGAGGCGCGCGAGCGCGCCGACATCATCCTCGACCGGCCGCCGCTCAACGTCGTGTCGATGCCGCAGCGCGACCAGCTGCGCCTCGTGTTCGAGGCGCTCGACGAGGATGCCCGCGTGCGCGTCATCGTGCTGCGCGCGATCGGCGAGCATTTCTCCTCCGGCGGCAACATCAAGGGCTTCATGGAGGCGACGCCCGAGACGGTGTCGAAGCTCGCCTGGAACATCGCCGCGCCGGCGCGCTGCGCCAAGCCGGTGATCGTCGCCAATCGCGGCTACTGCTTCGGCGTCGGCTTCGAGCTCTCGCTCGCCTGCGATTTCCGCATCGTCTCGGAGACCGGCTTCTACGCGCTGCCGGAGCAGAAGCTCGGACAGATTCCGGGCTCCGGCGGCTCGGCGCGGCTGCAGAAGATGATCGGCATCACGCGCACCAAGGACATCGTGATGCGCTCGAGGCGCATTCCGGCGAAGCAGGCCTACGAGTGGGGCATCGCCACCGAATGCGTGCCCGACGACGAGCTCGAAGCCGCGACCGACGCGCTGGTCGACGAGCTGCGCACGTTCTCGCCGCTCGCCCAGCGCACCGCCAAGAAGCTGCTCAACGACACCGAGGATGCGACGCTTGTCGATCGCGATCGAGCTGGAAGGCCACTGCTACAGCCGGCTGCGCCAGTCCGACGACTTCCGCGAAGGCGTCGAGGCGTTCCACGCCAAGCGCCCGCCAAAGTTCAAGGGAACTTGAATTCGTTTGTTGTCGGTTCGCGCGAACCGCGGACGTCACCGGGTTTGAATGGAAGGATGGCTGATGCAAAACGGACGATCGAGGTCGCGGTCGATGGCAGCTCTTGCCCTGCTCTCCACGCTGCTCGGCGCCAGTGTTGCCGCCGCGCAGACCTATCCCAACCGTCCGATCCAGGTGATCGTGCCGTTCGCCGGCGGCAGCGCGAGCGACGTGGTGACGCGCATCGTGCTCGAACGCATGGGCACATCGCTCGGGCCAGCGCTTCGTCGTCGACAACCGGCCCGGCGCCGGCGGCAACATCGGCACCGCCGCGGGCGCGCAAGGCGGCGCCGGACGGCTATACGCTGGTGCTGGCGCGGTCGGGTCCGCTGGCCGCGAACCGCAGCGCTGTTCCGCGACCTCGGCTACGATCCCGAAAGGACCTCGCGCCGATCGCGCCTGTTCGCGACATTTTCCGAACGTTGATCGTCGTCAGCACCAAGCTGCCGGTGAACTCGGTTGCCGAGCTTATCGCCTACGCCAAGGAGCGGCCGGCCAGCTCAACTACGGGTCGGTCGGCATCGGCAGCTCGCAGCATCTCGCCGGCGTGTCTCTTCGAGCAGGTGACCGGCGTACCAAGCTCGACCACGTGCCCTATCGCAACATCGCGCAATACGGTCCTGACCTGATCGCCGGCGCGGTGCCGCTCGGCTTCCAGTGGTCATCCCAACGTGAACGCGCCGATGCAGGCCGGCGGCGCCAGGGCGCTCGCCGTGGCGAGCGGCAAGCGCCTCGCCATCCTGCCCGACGTGCCGACCAGCGCCGAGGCCGGCATTCCGAGCTACATCGCATCCGGCTGGATCGCCTTGCTGGCGCCGCGCGATACGCCGAGGCAAATCATCGACAAGCTCAATACCGAGCTTAACGCCGCGATGGCCGACCCCATGATCCTGCAACGCTTTGCCGACCTCGGCGCCGAGCCGGACTCGGGTCCGCCGGAGAAGCTGACGGGGTTCATCGTCTCCGAAACCGTCAAGTGGCGCGAGATCACGACGCGCGGCGGCGTCCAGATGGCGCAATAGGACGCGGCGTCGGCCGATGGACGAACGCGTCCTCATCGCCGGCGCCGGACCCGCCGGGTTGGCTGCCGCGGCAAATCTCGTGCGGCGCGGCGTGCCGGTCACCGTGTACGAAGTCGGGGCCGGACCTTGCCACGGAATCCCGCGCGTCTACGTTCCACCCGCCGACGCTCGACATGCTCGACGACCTCGGCGCCGCGAAGCCGCTGATCGCGCAGGGGCTGGTCGCGCCCGCATTTCAGTATCGCACACGCCGTGACGGCCTCATGGGACAGTTCGACTTCGGCACCCTCGCCGACGTCACGCGGCACCCCTACCGGCTCCAGAGCGAGCAATCGAAGCTGACGCGCATCCTGCTCGACCAGCTTCGCCGCGACGCGATCTTCGACATCGTGTTTGACGCGCGCGTGGTAGGCGTCGAGCTGGATGCTTCGGGCGTTCGCGTATCGCTCGCGCGCGCCGGCCGGAGCGACATGCGTTCCGGCCGCTGGCTCATCGGCGCCGATGGGGCGCGCAGCGATGTGCGCCGTTCGCTCGGCATCGCGTTCGAAGGTTTCACGTGGCCCGAGCGCTTCCTCGTGGTCAGCACGCCGTTCGATTTCCACGCCGCCATCCCTGATCTTGTCTCCGTCAACTACGTGGCCGATCCGCAGCGCTGGCATTTCCTGCTGCAGATCCCCGGGCTGTGGCGCGTGATGTTTCCCATTCGTGCCGACGAGAGCGACGACGTGGCACTGACGCCGGCGTTCGCGCAATCGCTGATGGCCGAGGTCGTGCCGGGCCTCAAGAATTACGAGATCGCGCACGTGACGCTCTACAACGTGCACCAGCGCGTCGCGAAGACGTTCCGGCACGGGCACGCCTTCCTCATCGGCGACGCCGCCCACATCAATAATCCGCTCGGCGGCATGGGCATGAACGGCGGCATCCATGACGCCATCAACCTGACCGAACGGCTTGCCGACGTCTGGCATCATCGCGTCGCGGCCGACGACCTGGACCGGTTCGATAGTCAGCGCCGTCTCGTGACGCTCGAATATATCGAGTCGCAGTCGATCCGGAACAAGCGCAATCTGGAAGGGGCCGGACCTGAGTTTCGCGACTCGCTCCGGGAGATCGCGGCCGATCCGGGGCGCACCCGCGACTACCTGATGAGGGTGTCGATGATCGCGAGCCTGCGGCGCGCTGAAGTCTTGGGCTGAACCCGGACGGAGAAGTCCATGATCCGCGTCTTTCTCACCACATCCCGGACATGCTGGCGAATTATTACGGCGAGCGCACCGTCGCAGCGCTGAGGCAGCATGCCGAGGTCGTCATCAATCCGACCGGCCAAGTCCTCGACGCCGATGCGCTGGCGCGCGAATCACGGGGCTGCGAGATCATCGCGTCGGATCGCCAGACACCCGGCCCGGCCGCGTTTTTCCGCCAGGCGCCGGACGCGGTGGCGTTCCTGCGCTGCGCCGCGGCCAATGCCGAAGCGGCGACCCGCCTTGCGCGGTTGCGAAGCGGCTGACCGCCGAATTTTCCCTCACGGCGGCCGATGGGCTTCAACGCCCGCGCCTGACATGTTAGCGTTCCCTCAATCGACAACGACAAGGACTGTATGGTCCATCAGGGAGGTTGCCATGAGATCGAGGGGAACGCGGGCGCTTGCGCTCGCCGCGGCGCTGGCCGCCGGCATGCTTTATGCGGGCGCGGCCACGGCGCAGGACAAGCTCACCGTCTGGTGGGGCAAGGGCTTCTACAAGTCCGAGGACGACGCGCTGTTCGCGGCGATCAAGAAGTTCGAAGCCAAGACCGGCATCAAGGTCGAGCTGTCGCAATATGCCATCCAGGACATGATCCCGAAGACGGTGGCGGCGCTGGATTCCGGGACGCCGCCGGACGTCGCGTATTCCGACACTTATGACGTCCAGGCCGGCGGCAAGTGGGCCTTCGAGGGCAAGCTCGAAGACCTCTCCGACATCCTGACGCCGATGAAAGCGGCGTTCGCGCCGAACACGATCGAAACGGCCTTCCTCTTCAACGATCAGACCAAGAAGAAAGCCTATTACGGCTTTCCGCTCAAGCAGCAGACCATGCATGTCCAGATCTGGAGCGACATGCTCGAACAGTCCGGCTTCAAGATGAGTGACATTCCGACCGACTGGAAAGGATACTGGTCGTTCTGGTGCGACAAGGTGCAGCCGGCCTACCGCAAAGCCAGCGGCACGCGCGGCTTCGGCATCGGCATGCCGATGGGGGTCGAGTTCGACGGACTCGCTGCAGTCCTTCTACACCTTCATGGATGCCTACAACGTCAAGCTGGTCGACGATGACGGCAAGCTGCTCGTCGACGATCCGAAGGTGAAGGAAGGCCTCATCGGCGCGCTCAAGGACTATACCGACCCCTATGTGAAGGGCTGCACGCCGCCGTCGTCGACGACCTGGAAGGACCCCGACAACAACGTTGCCTTCCACAACAAGACGACCGTAATGACGCACAACTTCACCATCTCGATCGCGGCGAAATGGTTCGAGGACTCCACCAATCCGACGCTGACGCCCGAGCAACGCGCCGCCGGCAAGAAGGCCTACGAGGAAACCATCGTCACGGCGGCTTTCCCCAATAAGCCGGACGGCTCGCCGATCAAGTATCGTTCGGACGTCAAGACCGGCGTGATCTTCGCCAACGCGAAGAACAAGGCGCAGGCAAAGGAATTCGTCAAATTTCTGCTCCAGGAGGAAAACCTCCAGCCGTATGTCGAAGGCGCGCTCGGCCGGTGGTTTCCGGTGACGATTGCGGGACAGAAGAGCGCGTTCTGGCAGGCCGATCGTCACCGCAAGGCGGTCTACAATCAGTTCATGGGTGGTACCTCGACGTTCGATTTCGTCAAGAACTACAAGTTCACGATCCTGAACAACGAGAACATCTGGGCCAAGGCGATGAACCGCGTGGTCAACGAGAAGGTGCCCGTCGACAAGGCGGTGGACGAGATGATCGCTCGCATCAAGCAGGTCGCCGGCTGAGGTCCTGAACCATCGGCCGCGCCGCCCAGGCGGCCGGCCGCAAGGGTACGTATGTCGACCCTAGCTGTGTCCGCAGTCCATGATGACGTCGCGCCGGACACCGGCGCCCGGAGGATGTCGTCGTGGCAGGTGTGGGGCCTGATCCTGATCGCGCCCTATGTCCTCGTGTTCCTGGTCTTCGTGCTCTATCCGGTCGGCTACGGCTTCTGGCTCGCGCGCCATCCGGCGACCTACGTCAAGCTGTTCGACGACCCGATCTTTGCGCGCTCGCTGGTCAACACGCTGATCTTCCTGATCGTCGGCATCAACTTCAAGATGATGGTCGCGCTCGGCCTGTCCGGATTCTTCATCCAGAGTCGCGCCTGGATCAAATGGCTGTCGGTGCTGTTCATTCTGCCATGGGCGGTGCCGTCGATCCCGACCATCCTGTCGCTGCGCTTCATGCTCAATCCGGAATGGGGCGTGGTTAATCAGCTCATCTTCAAGTTCACCGGCGAAGACGGACCCAACTGGCTCAACGATCCGGCGATCGCGCTGACGATGGCGATCCTGGTCCATATCTGGAAGTCGCTGCCGTTCTGGACGCTGATCCTGATTGCCGGGCGGCTCGCGATCCCCGACGAGCTTTACGAAGCGTCATCCGTCGACGGCGCATCGAAGTGGCAGAAGTTCAAGTACATCACCTGGCCGTCGATGCAGACGCTGTACCTGACCTGCACGATCCTTTCGATGATCTGGACTTTGGGCGACTTCAACAGCGTCTATCTGCTCACCGGCGGCGGCCCAGCCGACCTCACCCACGTCCTGGCGACGCTGGGCATCCGCTACCTGCGGCTCGACGAGGTCGACATGTCGGTGGCGGCGATCGTGGTGGCGCTGCCGCTCATGCTGCCGCTCGTGTTCTTCATGATGAAGCGGCTGTCGAAATGAACCGGGAGACCGTTCGCGCGGTCACCACCGAAGCCAAGCTGCTGCTGGTCGGCATCCCTGTGCTGCTGTGGACGCTGATTCCGATCTATCATTTGTTCCTGTTCGCGATCTCACCGAAGGAGGCGGCGTTCTCCGGCCAGCTCTGGCCGGCGCATCCGACGCTGCGCAATTTCGAGGTCGTGTTCGGGCAGAAGCATTATTTTCTCAGCCACTTCTGGCTGCAGCTTTGGAACTCGCTATTCATCGCGGTGGCGACCGGCGTCATCACGCTCTTCATCGCCACTGCCGCGGCCTTCGCCATCAGCCGCCTGAAGGTGAGGGGAGGGCGGCTGGTGATGAACCTCGCGCTGTTCACCTACTTCATCCCGGCGGCGTTCCTCGCCGTGCCGATGTACCGCACGATGGGGTTGTACGGCCTGCTCAACAGCCAGTGGGCGCTCATCCTCGCCATGGTGACGATCGCGGCGCCGTATTCGATCTGGGTGCTCAAGCAGGCGTCCGACAAGCTGCCCATTGAACTCGACGAGGCGGCGGTGATGGACGGCGCCTCGCCGCTGCAGCTCTTTCGCCTCGTCTATGTCCCGCTGATGATGCCGTCGCTGGTCGCCGTGGGCACCTACGCGCTGCTGCTCGCCTGGAACGAATACCTCTATGCGTTTCTGCTGCTGTCGCGCGACACCGACGTCACGCTTCCCGTCGCGCTCGGCAACTTCCTCGCCGCCGACGACTCGCCTTGGGAGCTGCTGATGACGACCGGCCTGATCTACGCGCTGCCGCCCGCCGCGATCTATTACGTCTTCCGGCGCTACATGGTGTCGGGCCTGACGGCAGGCGCCGTGCGCGGCTGATGTCGGCGCGCCGGAGCTGACGCGTATTCCGCGCAATCCCGCGAAGGCGGGAATCCAGATGAATAGAAAAAGGCTGGGTCCCCGCTTTCGCGGGGACGAGCGGAGGCTGCAGCTCGGGTTACGTCACCGATCCAGGAACCCGGTCGACAGCCACGGCACCGCGGCCACCACCACGAGGCCGACCACCAGCGCCGCCAGGTAGGGCCAGATCGGCCGCATGCCGTCGTCCGGATTGACGCGGCCGATCGCGCAGGCCGCGTAATAGCCGACGCCGAACGGCGGCGCGAACAGCCCGATGCCCATCGCCAGGATCACCACCATCGCGTAGTGCACCTCGTGGATGCCGAGCTGCCGCGCGATCGGAAACAGCAGCGGGCCGAACAGCACGATCGCCGGAATGCCTTCGAGCACGCTGCCGAGCACGACGAAGGCGACGATCGAGACCGCCATGAAGGTCGACGCGCCGCCGGGCAGGCCGGTCATCGCCGCCGCGAGGTCGCGCGAGAAGCCCGATTGCGTCAGCGCCCACGCCATCGCGGTCGCGGCGCCGATGATGAACAGGATGGCGCCGGACAGCGACGCCGTCTCGATCAGCATCGGCATCAGCCGCGACCATGGAAACGAGCGCGTCATGAGCAGGCAGACGACGATCGTGTAGGCGATGCCGATGGTCGAGACCTCGGTCGCGGTGGCGACGCCCTCCACCACGGCGGCGCGGATCAGGAACGGCAGCGCGAGGCCGGGCAGCGCGATGACGAAGGTCGTGAGCGATCTCGCGCCTGCTGGCGCGCCGCACGCCGGAGAGGTCGTCGTTGCGGTAGCGCCACCACACGACCACGCACAGCGCGAGCGCCAGCACCAGCGCCGGCAGCAGCCCGCCGGTGAACAGTGCCGCGATCGACACGCCGGTGACCGAACCGATGGTGATCAGCACCAGGCTCGGCGGGATCGTCTCCGACATCGCGCCTGACGACGACAGCAGCGCCACCAGATCGCCGGGCTTGGCGCCGCGCCGCTTCATCTCGGGAAACAGCACCGGCGCGACCGCCGCCATGTCGGCCGCCTTCGAGCCGGAAATGCCGGAGACGAGATACATCGCGCCGAGCAGCACGTAGGAGAGGCCGCCGCGCACGTGGCCGAGCAGGCTCGCCAGGAAATCCACCATCGCCTGCGCCATGCCGGTCGTCTCGATCAGCAGGCCGAGGAACACGAACAGCGGCACCGACAGCAGGATGATGTGGGTCATCCCCTCGTCCATGCGGCTGACCACCACCGTGAGCGGCGTGCGCGTCGTGATCGCGAGGAAGGCGAAGGTCGCGAGCGCGAACACGAAGGCGATCGGCACGCCCGCCAGCACCCCGGCGCCGACCAGGAGCACGAAGAACACGATGCAGCTTGTAGTTGCCCATCGCCATCAGCAGCGGCTTGGCGAGCCACAGCGCCGGTCCCGAGCGCGGCGATCAATGCGAGTGCGAGCAGGATCTGCATGATGCCGCCGACGCGCATCAGGCGCAGGCCGCGAAAACCAGCATCAGCGCGCAGCCGACCGGCAGTGCCGCAGCGCGCCAGATGTTGGGGATTTCCAGCGCCGGCGTGACGATGAAGATCTCGTCATGCGCGTACTCGATCGCCGGCCACAGCACGAGCGCCAGGAACGCGACCGCCAGCGCCACCGCGAAGGCCTCGAAGAACGCACGCAGCCGCCCCTGCGCCATCGTGACCAGCATCGACATCCGCATGTGCTCGGAGCGGCGGAACGCGACCACCGCGCCCAGCATGGCGAGCCACAGGAACAGGATCGAGGCGAGCTCGTCCGACCAGGTGAACGGCCGGTGAAACACGTAGCGCGAGACGACGCCGGCGAACAGGATGACGACCTCGACCGCGGTCAGCAGCGCGGCGACGACATCGATCGCGCCCCCGAGTGCGGCTTCGAGGGCGCGATTCGAACTCGATAAAATTGCCCTATCGCGGGCATGAACGGCGCTGGCCATGGAAGTCTTTGCGGCTGACGATGAAACTCCGTCCCGCTTCCGTCGAGGCCCGCTTCCGGCGGGCGCCTCAGGATGATGGGACCCTCAGCGCACCAGGCGCCGCGTCATCCCGAGGCGCGGGCGAAGCGAGCCTCGAACGATGACGCGCCTCATGTGCCGGGGCCTACGAGATCGCCCCGGTGTATTTCTCCAGCACCGCCCAGGCCTCGTCGCCGTACTTGCCCTTCCATTCCTTGTAGAAGCCGGCCTGCTGCAGCTTGGCGCGGAACGGCTCGGTGTCGACCGTGATGAACTCCAGGCCCTTGGACGGTCAGGTCGGCCTGCAGGCTGGCGTTCTGCTTGGCGATGTCCTCGCGCTGCTGCGACCGCCGACGCGTTCGAGGTTCTTCGGCGATGATCGCGCGCAGGTCGGCCGGCAGGCCGTTCCACACCTTGCCGTTGGCCAGCAACCAGAAGCCGTCCCACATGTGGTTGGTCTGCGGAGCAGATACTTCTGCACCTCATAGAGCTTGGCGAAGTAGATGATCGACGAGCGGGTTCTCCTGGCCCTCGGCGACCTTGGTCTGCAGCGCCGAATAGATTTCCGAGAAGTTGATCGACATCGGCGAAGCGTCGAACGCCTTGAACATCGAGGTCCACAGCGGGCTCGGCGGGACGCGGATCTTGAAGCCCTTCAGGTCCTCGGGCGTCTTGATCGGGCGCGGTCGACGACGTGATCTGGCGGTAGCCGTTGTCGTACTGCTTCTCCATCGCGACGAGGCCGGACTTCGCGATCTGCGCCGCGCACATAGGCGCCGAGATCGCCGTCCATCGCCGGCCACACCTTGTCGTAGCTCTCCCAGATGAAGCCGAGCCGTTGATCGACGCGGCCGGCACCAGGTCGACAGGATCAGGCCCGACAGGGTGAAGAATTCCAGCGCGCCGGAGCGCAGCTGGCTCAGCATGTCGGTGTCGGAGCCGAGCTGGTTGTTCGGGAACACCTGGATGTCGACGCGGCCGTTGGTCTCCTGCTTGATGCGTTCCATCGCTTCCATCGTCCGCACCGTGAGCGGGTGCGTCAGCGGCGAATTGTTGGCGTATTTGAACGAGAATTCCGGCGCCGCCTTGGCGACCCATGGCATGGCGATCGTGGCGCCGGCGGCGGTGCCCGCCAGCAGCACGTGGCGGCGCGTCGTGGTGAACGGCATGGCGCTCATCTCCCTAGGTTTTCTCCGCCGGCACGGCTTGGCGCCGGCGTGGCTCTCCGCGCCCGTGTGAACCAGGGCTTTACGGAACGAGCCGATCGCTCCCATCATGGGCAAGCATGGGAGAGGCGACAAGGGGGCTTTCGATGACGGCTGCCGTGGGCGTGCTGCAATCCTCGGGTGACGACCGCGTATCTTCGCGCGCCGCCATCGTCACCGGAGGCGCCTCCGGCATCGGCCTCGCCTGCGTCGAACGTCTGCTTGCGGCCGGATGGCGTGTCGGATTGCTCGATCGCGATGATGCGGCGCTGGGCGCGATGCGCGAGAAGTTCGCCGCCGTGCCTGCGGTGCGCATCGCGCATGCCGACGTTACCGACGAGCCGGCGGTCGAAGCGATCGTCGCGGAGATGGCCGGTGCGTTCGGCAGGATCGACGGCGTGGTCAATTCGGCGGGCATCGCCGCCGATATCCCTCTGCTCGATACGCCGGTCGAGGTGTTCCGCAGGATTCTCGACATCAACCTCGTCGGCACGTTCATCGTCGGCCGCGCCGCCGCACGCGTCATGAAGGACAATGGCGGCGGCGCGATCGTGAACGTCGCCTCCATCTCCGGCCTGCGCGGCGGCAAGGGCCGCGCCGCCTATGGCTCCTCGAAGGGCGGCGTTGTGCTGCTCACCAAGACCATGGCGGTCGACCTCGCGCGCTACGGCATTCGCGTCAACGCGGTGGCGCCCGGCCCTGTCGATACGCCGATGGTGCGCGCGCTGCATGGCGGGGGCGATCACCTGCGCTACCAGGAGCGCATCCCCATGCGCCGATATGCCCAGGCCGCTGAGATCGCGGGCGTGGTGATGTTCCTGCTCGATGGCAGCATGTCGAGCTACGTCACTGGCGAGATCGTCGCGGCTGATGGCGGGTTCAACGGCGCCGGATTGATGGAGTTGGAGGATTGATGGTACGGCATTTTAAACACGCGCCGACCTCATCCTGACGAGCGCCGCAGGCTTGTCTCGAAGGACGGGCAGCAATGACCGGCGGCGCAAATCGGACCGATAACTAGCCCAGCAGCCCCTTCACGGCCCTCGCCACCTTGTCCGCCGTCACCCGTATCTCCTTCTCAAGGAGCGGCGAGAATGGAATCGGGATGCGCGGCGCCCCGAGGCGCTTCACCGCCTTGAGGCCGCCCGGGCCGACACGATCGATCACCCGCGCCACCACCTCGGCACCGAAGCCGCCGACCTCCACCGCTTCGTGAACGACAAGCAGGCGGCCCGTTTTCATCACCGACACCACCACCGCATCCTCGTCCCACGGCCAGATGGTGCGGAGGTCGAGCACGTCGACCATGATGCCTTCCGCCGCGAGCGTGATCGCGGCTTCCATCGCCACCGGCACCGCCGCTGACCACGTCACGATAGTGGCGGCGTCGCCTTCATGCGCCAGCCGTGCGACGCCGAACGGGATCGGCTCGATAATGTCGGCGACCTCGCCCGGCACGCCGAACAGGTCCTTGGGGTCGAAGAACAGCACCGGGTCGTCGGAGCGTATCGCTGACACCAGCAATCCGGCGGTGTCTTCCGCGGTCGCAGGGGTCACCACCACGACGCCGGGCAGATGTGCGAACCATGCCTCCAGCATCTGCGAATGCTGCGCCGCGGAGTTGCGCCACATGCCGTGCGGCATGCGCACCACCACGGCGGCCTTGGCTTGCCCGCCGAACATGTATCGGACCTTGGCGATCTGGTTCACCAGTTCGTCCATCGCGCACATCACGAAATCGAAGATGCGCATCTCGATGATCGGCCGCGTGCCGACCAGTGCGGCGCCGAGACCGGCCCCCATGATGGTGGATTCCGAGATCGGCGTAGAGACGGCGCGCTCGGCGCCGAACTCGTCGAGGAAGCCCTTGTACTGGCCCCACAGGCCGCCGCGCGCGACATCCTCGCCCAGCACCCACACGGTGGGATCGCGCCGCATCTCCTGGCGCGCCGCAAGCCGCCCGGCTTCGATGAGGGTGACGTGGGTCACGGCGCGCGCTTTCTTCTCGTCACGGGCGCCATGCGACAGACCCCACGTCCTGCACGTCCTCGAAGGCAACATTCGCATCGGGCCATGGCGCCGCGAGAGCGCCGTCGCGCGCGCGCGCCATTTCGGCCTGCGCGTCAGCGACGATCGTCTTCAACGTGTCGGCAGCGATGCCGCGTTCGGCCAGCACTCCTGCCAAGCGAGACAACGGCTCGCGGCCGTGTGCGGCATCCACTTCACCGGCCTCGCGCCAGGCCGCCGCGTCGGTCGATGTGTGGCCAGTCAGGCGATAGGTGCGCGCATGGACGAGGCGCGGACCGTCGCCGCGTCGCACCGCCGCGACCGCTTCTCCGGCCGCCGCATCCACCGCCATCACGTCGTTGCCGTCGACCGTCACAGCCGGCACCCCGAGCGCCTCGGCGCGCGCTGCCACGCCGGCGCCGGCGGTGACGCTGTCGGCGCGCGTGAAGGCGGCGACGCCGTTGTCCTCGCACACGAACAGCACCGGCAGGCGGTAGAGCGCCGCCCAGTTGAGTCCTTCGAGGAATGGCCCGCGATTGATTGCGCCGTCGCCGAACATGCAGGCGACGATGGCGTCCGACTTCAGCAGCTTGAGCCCCTGCGCGGCGCCGCACGCGATCGGGATGCCGCCCGCCACCACGCCGTTCGCGCCCAGCATGCCGACAGAGAAATCCGCGATATGCATCGAGCCGCCCTTGCCGCGGCAATAGCCGGTGGCCCGGCCATAAAGCTCAGCCATCATGCGCGCCGGCTCCGCGCCCTTGGCGATGGCATGGCCGTGGCCGCGATGGTTCGACGTCAGGCGGTCGTCCTTGCGCAGGTTGATGCAGATGCCGGCGGCGACGCCCTCCTGCCCGATGGACACATGCAGCGGCCCTGGAATCTCGTCCGCCTTATGCGCCGCAAGCGCGGCTTCCTCGAAGGCGCGGATGCGCACCATCGTCGCGTAGAGATCGGTGAGGCGGCGCAGGTTGTCGGTAGGCGATGGCATGAGCGTCTTGCGAAGGCGCGGGAAAAGGTGGTTCAACGGGTAACATGTCGCTTAAGCGAAAGGCTGCGCGTTCGCAAGGCGCGGGTGGTTGTTGTGCGTTGCACGAACAATCGACCTGGCAAGCCGTCATCGTGGAGTTGGAACGATCGCAATCATGACACGCAAGCGTATCGCGTTGATCGGCCTCGGCATGGCAGTGACGCCGCACGCCAAGGGGCTTATCGACCTCAAGGATCGCGTGGACGTGGCGTACGCGTTCAGCCCCGGCTCGGCCCGGCGGGAGTCATTCGGCGCGCGCTTTCCGTTTCCGTTATGCGACAGCCTTGAAACGATTCTCGACGATAAGAGCATCGACGCCGTCGCGATCCTGACGCCGCCCAATACGCATCTCGACCTGGTGCGGCGCTGCGCCGAGGCCGGCAAGCATATCCTGCTGGAGAAGCCGCTGGAGATCACCACCGCCCGCGCCGTCGAGCTCGTGGCAACGTGCCGGCGCGCCCACGTGACGCTCGGCATCGTTCTTCAGCATCGCTTCCGGCCGGCCGGCATGAAGCTCGCCGAATTGCTGCGCGACGGAGAACTCGGCGACCTCGTCGGCTGCTCGACCGTCATTCGCCTGTGGCGCCCGCAAAGCTACTACAACGAGCCGGGCCGCGGTTCGATGGTGCGCGACGGCGGCGGTGTCCTGATTTCGCAAGGCATCCACACCCTCGACCTCATGCTCAGCCTCGCCGGCCCGATCGCCGAGGTCACCGGCTATGCGACGACGACGCCGGTGCATCGCATGGAGACCGAGGACATGGTCTGCGCCGCGGCACGCTTCGCCAATGGCGCCCACGGCATTATCGACGCGACCACGGCCGCCTATCCCGGCTTTCCCGAGCGCATCGAGATGGTCTTCCGCAACGCCACCGCGTCGCTGGCCGGCACCGCGCTCGACGTGCTGTATCACGACGGCCGCGTGGTCACGGTCGCGCCCGACCAGAGCGCGGGCGGCACCGGCGCCGATCCGATGGCCTTCCCGCACGATTACCATCGCGCCGTGATGGCGGACTTCCTCGATGCCATCGCGGGCGGCCGCGAACCGAAGGTCACCGGTGAGGAGGCGCTCAGGGTCCATCGCCTGATCGACGCGCTGATCGAAACCGGCGCGAGCGGCAGGCCGGTGAAGGTGGAGCAGGCATCATGATCAGGTTCGGTGTCGTCGGCATCGATCACCGTCACGTCTATCACCTGATTGGCGAATTGATCGCGGCCGGTGCGGAATGCGCCGGCTATTGCCCGCTGACCAGCGACGCCCGGGTGCTGGACGGCGTACGCGAGCGCTTTCCCGACCTCAAGGCGGTCGATCGCGAACGCCTGTTGGAGGATGCCTCGATCGATGTGATCGCTTGCGCCGCCGTGCCGCGTGACCGCGCCGCGATCGCCATGCAGGCGATGCGCAACGGCAAGGACGTGATGGTCGACAAGCCCGGCATCACCACGTTCACGGACCTGGAGATCGTCCGTCGATGCGTCGCCGAGACCGGCCGCATCTTTTCCATCTGCTTCTCCGAGCGCTTCGTCGTGCCCTCGATGGGGATAATCGCGAAGCTCGTGGCGGATGGCGCCATCGGCCGCGTCATCCAGACCGTCGGGCTGGGCCCGCACCGGCTCAACCGTGCGATCCGCCCGCTGTGGTTCTTCGATGTCGCGACCTATGGCGGCATCCTGGCGGACATCGCGTCGCACCAGATCGACCAGTTCCTGTTCTTCACCGGCTCGCGGGACGCCGCAGTCGTGAGCGCGAGCGTCGCGAACTATGCGATGCCGGACGTGCCGGCCTTCGAGGACTTTGGCGAGGTGCTGCTGCGCAGCGACACCGCGACCGCATACATCCGCAATGACTGGTTCACGCCGGATGGCCTGTCCACCTGGGGCGACGGGCGCCTGTTCGTGCTCGGCACCGAGGGTTACATCGAAGCGCGAAAATATATCGACATCGAAGGCCGGCCCGGTACCGATCATATTTTCATCGCCGACCGCAAGGGCACGCGATACATCGACGGCAGCAAGGAGCCGCTAACCTACTTCCGCCATGTCCTCGCCGACGTGCGCGATCGCACCGAGACGGCAATGACACAGGAACATGTGTTCGAGGTCACGCGGCTGGCGCTGGAGGCGCAGCGCGTGGCAACGCGTCTTGCCGGCCGCATGTCATAGAGTTGACGAAACCTTAACGGGCTGCCAGGCAGCATCCCCCCGGGATCATCGGGGGATTGCCATGAAGCTGTCGGAATGGCGCGCGGAGCGGAATCATCTAGCGCTGGCGCGCCTCAACCGCGCACTGCCGGCAGTTTTTCCCGCCCCCGTGCTCACCCACGCCCTCAATCGCTCATTTACGCCGCCGATGCCGCGTCTCGCGATTGATTCCTATTGGCGCGCCCATCCGGTGCGGGCCGATCGCCTCGCCCGCGCACTTGCGGCGCGTAGCGGAACGCCGGAGGGATGGACGTGGCGCCTCGGCTCCGAGAAAGGCCTCGCATCGACGTTCCGCGCGCCACCTGCGCCGTATCGCGAGCCGACCTTCGCGCGCGGGCCGGGCTCCTGTTGCGTCTGCGGCCAGCCGGTCTATCGCTTCGGCTGGCACGCCGACCTGTGGGGCTGCGGCCCTAACCGCAACGCGTCCTGGCACACCGCATGCGTGGTCGCATGGAAATTGTGGAATGCGCCGAGCGACCAGACAAAACTGCTCAAGAAGCTGCAGGGACGTCGCTGCGCCGACACGGGGGGACGGTTATGGAAAACCGCCGAGGTCGATCATCGCGTGCCGCTGTTCCGGGTGTGGCGCGAGCACCGCGACATGTCGTGGCCGGCGCTGCTGGGTTTCTGGGGCCTGCCGAATCTGCAGGTCATCAACCGCGATGCGCATGCATCCAAATGCGCCGCCGAGGCCATGACGCGCAGGAAAGTCGTTGGCGAAGCGCCGACAGTAAACCGTCATCCTGAGGTGGCCATGCGAAGCGCGGCCCTCGAAGGATGATCGGCGCAGGCCGTCGCCCTTCGCGGCTCGCTTACGCTTGCACCTCAGGGTGAGCGCCGCAGGGCTACTCCGCCGCCTCCGACAGCAGACTGTCGCCCGGTCGCACGCGGGTGAAGGCCACCGGCACCGCATCGACAGAGAAGCGGTCATCCGTGAAGCGCACCATCGTGTAGCGCGAGGCCGCGAAGTCCGATGCCTGCGGGTGGTCTTCGCGGAAATGGGCGCCGCGGCTGTCGTTGCGAGCCTGCGCCGCTGCGCAGATCGCGCGGCTCACCAGGATCAGGCTTTCCAGGTTGAGCCGGTCCATCCAGGTGAGGTTATAGCGCGGCTCCGGATCGGGCACGCCTGCGGCCTGGACTTCCGACCACAGCGCATCGAGCGTGGCGGCGCCGCGCGCGAGCCCGTCCGCGGTGCGCAGGATGCCGACGTCGTTCCACATCGCATCGTAGAGCCGTTGTCGGATGCCTTCGAGATCGACCGCCCTTGCGGCCGAGCGGCGCCATCGCGCGCGCGGCCGCAACCTCGAGCGCGGCGCGGTCAGGTTCGGGCAGCGGCCCGGGCCACACCTGCGCCCCCATGGCATCGCCGGCGAGCCCGCCGAACACGGTGGAATTGGCGACGCCGTTGCCGCCCAGCCGGTTGGCGCCGTGCACGCCGCCGGTGTCCTCGCCGGCCGCGTAGAGTCGCGGCATTTCCGTCGTGCAGTCGGCGGCGAACGGCAGGCCGCCCATCATGTAATGCGCGGTCGGCACCACCTCGACGCGGCCGGCCGCGAGGTCGAAACCGCAATCGGCGCAGCGCTCGACCATGCCCTTGAACTCGCGGCGCACGCGCTCCGGGCCGAGATGACCCATCTCGATATAGACGCCGCCGTTGGGCGAGGCGAAGCCCTTGCGGATGCGGTCCTGGATCGAACGCGCAGACGATGTCGCGCGTGGCGCGCTCGCCGCGCGGGTCATATTCGAACATGAAGCGCTCGCCGGTGGAATCCGTGAGGTATCCGCCGGAGCCGCGCAGGCCTTCCTCCAGCACGGTGCCGGTCATGCGCGTACCGGGTCCGGCAAGCAGTCCGGTCGGATGGAACTGCACCATCTCCATGTCGCGCAGCGGCAGGCCGGCGCGCAGCGCCATCGCCATGCCGTCGCAGGACTTGTCGCCGGACGGCGTGTGGTAGACGGTACATCGTCGGCCCGCCGCCGGTCGCGAGCAGCGTGGCGTGCGCGCGCACCAGCTTCGGCTCGCCGGTGCGCATGTCGAGCATCAGCACGCCGGCCAGCCCTGAGCCATCAGCCGCCGGAACAAAGTCGAGCGCGCGGTGATCCTCCAGCCGCCGCACATCGCGCCGCCACACCTGCTCGGCGAGCCGGTTGATGATCTCGATGCCGGTGAGGTCGCCCTTGTGAACGGTGCGGTCGAAGGTCTGTCCGGCGAACGCCTTCTGATGCACCGTGCCGTCGGAGTTGCGATCGAAGAAACAGCCGAGCGAGTTCTCCAGTTCGCGGATGCGCACCGGCGCGGTCGTCACCAGCAGCCAGGCGAGATCCTGGTCGTTGAGCCAGCCGCCGCCCTCGATCGTGTCCATGAAATGGCGCTCGATGGAGTCGCCTGGCGCCAGCGCGACGTTGTAGCCGCCCTGCACCATGCGGGTGCAGCCGCATTTGCCGAGCAGGCCCTTCACCGCGATGGTGACGTCGAGATCGGGATTGCGCCTGCTTGGCATGCAGCGCCGCGAACAGGCCCGGCGCCACCCGCGCCGAGGATCAGAATGTCGGTGTCCAGTGTTTCGATGTGAGTCACAAGAGGAAGCCTACCCTCCGCTCATTCCCGCGACAGCGGGAATCCAGAGCGGCAATTCGCCGAATTCGAATCTGGGCTCCTGGTCCCCGCCTTCGCGGGGACGAACGGAGCAAGGTGCGGCTTCCTGATGCAGTTAGCGCGCGCAACAATGGACCACACCGGATTCACTCGCCCGCTCCAATCGATGCGAGCACCGCGGCGCGCCGTGCGGCGGCGCTTGCGTTGACGTCGGCATGTAGCGAGTTGCCATGCGAGTCCATCGTGACCAGCAGCGGGCCGAAACCCTTGATGCGGAACCTCCACAGACTTTCGGGATGCAGGTCGTCGAAATCGACGTCCTCGATCGTCTCGATCCACGTGGTCTCCAGCGCCGCGGCGCCGCCGACGATCGCCAGATAGGCGCCGCCGATGTCGCGGAAGGCGTCGAGCGTCTTTGGCCCCATGCCGCCCTTGCCGATGACGATGCGCACGCCCTCGCGCTCCATCAGCGGGCGGGTGAAGCGCTCCATCCGCATCGAGGTCGTTGTGCCGATGCACAGCGGCGTGTAGCCCGACGGCGCCATCCGGTGAGGGCGCGACCTTGTTCACGTTCGGCGCGGTGTGGATGACGGCATGGCCGTTGAGATCGAGATGCGTGCGGCGGTCCTTGTCGAACATCGCGATCAGTGTCGCGTCGCGGATGCCGAACAGCGTGCGCTCCAGCGTGACGGTGTCGCCGACATGCAGCGCGCGCACTTGCGCTTCGGTGACCGGCGTTTCGAGGATGTGGTGAGTCATGATTTGACCCCCTCCCTGTCCCTCCCCCTTTCAGGGGCAGGGGACCATGCTGCACGGCCGGTCGTCTCTCTCCTATCGATCGTGCAGAAGGCATGAGGCCGTCGCGGCGCGCTCGGCCTGCTCCCTCCCCTTGTCAATGGGAGGGGTGGGGAAGGGATGATGCTCACACTCTTCGCGATCACCGGAACGCAATCCCGCCGGGCGTGATCACGGCGTTCGCGCGCCGCGCCGAGTGGCACTGGATGTTCACCGCCACCGGGTTCATCGTGATGTGGGTCGCGGCGACCTCGACATGGACGCGGAACGCCGTCGAGAAGCCGCCGAGCCCCTGCGGCCCGATGCCGAGCTCGTTCACCGCCTGCGACAGCTCCGCCTCGATCGTCGCGCCTTCCGGGTCGGCGCACGAGGTGCCGAGCGGGCGCGTCGCCGCGACCTTGGCCAGATGCATGCACAGGTCCGACGTGCCGCCGATGCCGACGCCGACGATGGTCGGCGGGCACACCCGGCCGCCGCATTCGATCACCTTGTCGATGACGAAGCGCTTGATCGCCTTGGCGCCGTCCGCCGGGATCAGCATCTGCAGGAACGAGCCGTTCTCCGAGCCCGAGCCCTTGGGGATCATCTCGATCTCGACCGTTTCCTCGCGCGCATCGAAATCGACATGGATGATCGGGATGCGGATGCCGCAGGATGTCTGCTCGTTCTTGCGCGTGATGCGGATGCACCACGGACGAGCGCAGCGGATGCTCCGTGGTGGCGCGCTCGCAGCCGCGGCGGATCGCGTCCTGCATGCCGAGGCCGTCGAAGCTCGACGTCGCGGCCGATCGTGATGTTGTAGATCGGGATGCCGGTGTCCTGGCACAGCAGGTTGTTGGTGCGCTCGGCGACCGCGATATTCTCAACCATGGTGGCGAGCACGGCGCGTGCCGGTCGCGTCGGTCTCGCGGCGCTGCAACTCGGTCGAAGCCTGACTTGATGTCGTCGCGGCAGGAGCTTGAGCGCGCGGATATAGAGCGACCTTCGCGAGCTCCTCGACTTCCTTGAGATCGAGCTGCATGGCTTCACCTATATGACGAGCGTGATGCCCGACACCACCAGAAGCGCGGCGAGAAATTGGCGGAAGCGCCGCTCGTCGAGACGCCCGTAAAGTTTCCAACCGAGCCAGCCGCCGGCGAGCAGCGCCGGCAGCACGGCAATCAGCAGCACGATGGCGAGGCGATCCAGCGCCACCGCGCCGACAACCACCATGGTAACGACTTGCATCACGATGATGAAGGGCTGATAGACCGCGCGGGCCTCGAATTTCGGCCAGCCGCGAAGCTGCGTCCAGATCGTCGGCAGCACGCCGGAATAGCCGCCGAGGCCGCCCAGGATGCCGCCGGCGAAGCCGACCGCGGCATCGGCCGGTGCGGCCGCCGCCGCGATCACCGGCAGGCGCGGTGCCGCGAGCGCGTAAAGCCCGAACGCCGCGAGGAACAGCCCCAGCGCCGATCTTCAGCGACGTTCGGGTTGGTGTAGGTCAGCAGCGACGACGCCGAGCGGGATTCCGAGCAGCCCGCCGGCGATGAACGGCCAGAGCCGCGCGGATCTGAACGTGCGGCAGCAGCGGCCAGATCGTCCCGAGTTGCAACAAGGTGCTGCCGACGAGCACCAGCAGCGTCGTGTGCACGGGATCGAGCACGTGCAGCCAGATCGACGCCGCGACGAGCGCGAAGGCAAAGCCGGCGCCGCCCGATGCCACCGCGCCGACAAAGCCGCCGAGCCAGAGCATGGCGAGCATGCCCGGCGAGAGAGCCGCCGCGACGGCGGGGTCATCCCACATTGAGCAGGAACGCAAGGCCGACCGCCGACGCCGCGGCCCAGGCACAGCGAGACCGCCGCGGCGGTGCGTTCGCGCAGTGCCAGGAACTCGATCGCGAGCACGCGCAGGCCGAGCGCCATGTGCATGGCGAGCGCGACGACCAGCCCGAACTCGGCGAATTTGACCACCGGGTGTCGGGTGGCGTCGAGGAAGGAGTCGAAGGCATCGGCGCCGCGCAGCACGGTCGCGAGCGCGAGGAAATGCAGCGGCAGGAAGATCGCCAGCGCAACACCCGACAAGCCGATGCAGCAGCGCCGCGACGAAACCGGGCTGCCGGTGCGAGGCGCGGATCATGCGAACATAGAGCGCAGAACCGCGTCGCGCGCAGGCCGAGCGCGAGCAGCAGCGACCGCAAACGGCCGCCAGCGCGATATCGAGGCGAGCGACCGCGCCACGCCGTCCACTCGCGCAGGACATTGCGCAGGCCGATCGGCGCATGGACCGCGACCGCGAGCACGAAGACCACGTAGAAGCGCGAGGAACCAGCCGTTGTCGCGCGTGCGGCCGAGCACCTCGGCGGCGGTCAGCCCGCCGCGCACCGCATAGAGGATGGTCGCGAGATGCACGGTGACGGCGAAGGCCAGCACCACCGCGCTGATGCGCTGCGCGACGAAGAGGAGCGGCGGTCATGCCTTTCTCCCCAGCGCGCGCGTCATCATGGCGCGCTTGAGGCCGGCGATCGAGTAGGTCGGCGCGATCCCCTTCGGGCAGAACGTTGTGCAGTTCATGTGGGTGTGGCAGGCGTGGCAGCCGGCGCTGCCGGACACCGCCGTCGAGGCGCGCATCCTGCCGCCGTCGCGCACGTCGTTGACCAGCGTCCAGGCGCGGTTGAGCGCGGCCGGCCCGAGATAATCCTTGTCCCACGCCACCACGTCGCAGGCCGAATAGCACACGCCGCAGCCGATGCATTCGATGCCGGCGTCGGCCGCCTGGCGCTGCGGGCTCGCCGGCGGCACGACGGCGAAGATCCTGCGCCGGCTTCTCGCCCGGCTCGAAGTAGCCCTTGGCGTCGCGCCACTTGTCGAAGAAGGCCGTCATGTCGACCGCGAGATCCTTGACCACGGCGAAATTGTGCAGCGGTTCGAGCCTGCAGCTTGCGCCGTCGGCGCTTGCGACCTCGCTCACGCGCGTGCGGCAGGTCCAGCGCGGGCGGCCGTTCACCACCATGGCGCAGGAGCCGCACATGCCGACCCGGCAGGCGAAGCGGTAGGACGAGCGTCGCATCCTGCTCGCGCTGGATCTCCGTGACCACGTCGAGCACGGTCTGATGCGCGCGCCGCGGCACATCGAAGGTCTGGAAGCGGCCGTCTCGCCGCGCCGCGCCAGACGTCGACGTGCAAAGCGATCGGTTGCCGATTCCGCCATCAACTGCCCGGCAGTTTGTGAATCTCGGGGAAGAACACGTCCTGCCATGCGCCCGGCTTGGCCGAGAGCATGCCGATGCGGCTCATGAATTCGGCGTAGGCCATGATCTTCTTCGGCACCATGGTCCATTCGTTCTCCGGCAGCCGGATGAGCGCTCGATCTAGGCGGCCGGAAGCTTGGAATTCTCCGCCTTGACCCAGATGGCGGCGGCCTCGGCGGGATCGGCGGCGATCTGCTTCATCGCGTCGTCGAGCGCCGCGATGAAGGCCTCGACGACTTTCGGATTCTCGTTGTGGAATTTGTTGGTCGCCCACACGACGTTGAAGGTGTGCGGTCCGCCGAGCACCTCGTAGCTGTCGAGCACCTTGCGCACGCGCGTTGTCGTCGAGCTCCTGGTACATGAACGGCGCCGAGGTGAAATGCGCCGGTGATCTCCGACTTGCCGCTCATCATCGCCGCCATGCCGTCGGGATGGCCGAGCGAGACGGTGAGCGCATCGAGCTTGCCGTGCTGGCCGGGGCCGAACACCTTTTCCGCCGCCATCTGCAGCGTGATCGCCTGGATCGAGACTCTTGCACCGCCGGCAGCGCGATGCGGTCCTTGTCGGTGAAATCCTTGATCGTCTTCACGTTGGGATTGATCGTGTTGAGATAGAGCGGCATCGAGTTGAGCGCCGCGACGCCCTTGACGCCGAGATTCGTGCGCGTCTTGCCCCAGATGGTGAGCAGCGGGCCGACGCCGCCGGAGGCGAAATCGAGATTGCCGGAGATGATCGCATCGTTCATCGGCGGCGCCGCCGGTGAACTGCACCCATTCGGTCTTGAGGTCGAGGCCGAGCTTCTTGCCCTGCTCCTCGAGCAGCTTCTTCTCCTCCATGATCGTCAGCGGCAGGTAGGAAATGCCGAATTGCTTGGCGATGCGGACGGTCTTGGTCTGCGCGCCGGCGACCGCAGGCAGCATCATCATGGCGGCGGCCGCGACTGCGAGGACGCGCCAACGCCTGGAAGTGGAAAACGGTTTCATCGGTCTCCTCCGGTCATTGGCGATATGTAGTTGTTTTTGGCTTTGCAGCGATGCCGTTTTTGCGCCGTGACTAGAATACCCTGCCATGAATCCGTGGCGATAGGGGACAAACCATGCCGGATGCCGCTTCCGCCTCGCGCTTGCAGGCCGCGCTCGCCACGCGTTTCGGCGAAACGTTCGCGGTCGATCCCGGCCTGCCGGGGCTGGACGAGCTCACCCGTATCGCATCGCCACCGCGTGCACCGCCGCTACCTCGACAAGCCGGTCGAGCCGGCGCTGCTGCGGCTGCTCTGCGCCTGCGCGCTGTCGGCGCCGTCCAAGAGCGACCTCCAGCAGGCGGACATCCTCGTGGTGCGCGATCCGGCCAAGCGGCGCGCCATCGAGGCGCTGCTGCCGGAGATGCCGTGGATCAGCGAGGCGCCGGTGTTCCTCGTGTTCCTGGCGAGCGGCCGCCGGCTGCCGGTCGTCGCCGAGCTGCGCGGCAAGCCGTTTCCCAACGATCATCTCGATCAGTTCCACAACGCGGTGAGCGATGCCTCGATCGTGCTGGCGACCTTCCTGCGCGCCGCCACTGCGGTCGGGCTCGGCTGCTGCCCGATCAGCGTCATCCGCGATCATGCGGCGGCGGTGAGCGAGCTGCTGGAGCTGCCGCAGCGGGTGATCCCGCTGGCCGGGATGTGCGTCGGCTGGCCGGCGGGGGATGGCGGCATCACGGCGCGGCTCGGTCTTGCCGTGACGCTACACGAGGATCGCTACGACGATGGCGATCTCGCGCAGCGCATCGATGCCTACGACCACCGCCGGCGCGGCGCTGTGGCCCTACGCCAGGCAGCGCTCGCCCGGGCGCTGGGGCGCGGCGGAATTCTACGGCTGGTCGGAGGACAAGGCCCGGCAATATGCCGACCCGCAGCGCGCGGATTTCGGTGCCTTCGTGCGCGCGAAGGGATTTGGGCTGGATTAACGGCCTTGCGCTCTGTATCCTATAGGATACGATATGATCGAAATTCGCGAAACGGAAGAATACGCTCGTTGGCTTGCTTCATTGCGCGACTTACGGGCTAAGGCGCGTATCGATGTCCGGATTCGGTGCCTTTCGCTTGGAAATGCGGGCGACAAATCGGTTGGTGAAGGTGTGCGGGAATTGCGGATCGATTACGGACCGATATCGCGTGTATTACCTCCAGTGGCAACACATAGATTATTTTGCTGGGCGGCGGGGATAAGCGCACGCAGGCACGCGACATCTGGAACGTGCAAGCGATGGCGAAAAGGTGGAGCGATTGAATGCCGCCTAATACAAAATTGTGGGACCCCGTTGAACGTTTTGACAGCGAAGACGCCATCATTGCTTACGTCGATGCCGCGCTTGAAGACGGCGATCCTGCCGTCATCGCGGCAGCCTTGGGTGACGTTGCCCGCGCACGAGGAATGTCTCAGATTTCCCGCGATACGGGCCTCTCGCGCGAAAGCCTATACAAAGCGCTCGGTGCGGACGGTAATCCCGAGTTCGGCACCATCTTGCGCGTCATGAAGGCTCTTGGCCTGCGGTTGTCGGCCGCACCGGCCGAATGAAGCAGAGGATGTGCTGCGCTTCTTGATCTGCGACCGCTAACGCTCTATCCGATCATGAAAGCGTTTTCGCGGGAGGAACTGCATGCCGGCGCCGCATCTGCTGGTTCACGACAAGAAGGATACCGTCGGCGTGGTCGTGGTCGAGGACCTCAAGGCCGGCACCGACATGGCGGTCGTCGTCACGGCAGACGATTCCTCGTTCAATCTCAAGGCCAGGATGGACGTCCCGATCGGCCACAAGGTCGCACTGGTCGACATCAAGTCCGGCGACACCGTGATCAAATACGGCCAGGACATCGGCAAGGCCGTCGCCGACATCGCCAAGGGCGAGCATGTCCACGTGCATAATCTCAAGACCAAGCGGTGGTGAACGTCATGGCGAGCGGAAACGGCAAGTCGAACGGCAAGTCGAACGGCAACTCCCACGGCAAGTCGAACCTGCGCTTCTCGGGATGGCGGCGCGAGAACGGCCGCGTCGGCGTGCGCAACCATGTGGTCATCCTGCCCCTCGACGACCTGTCGAACGCCGCCTGCGAGGCGGTCGCCAACAACATCAAGGGCACGATGGCGCTGCCGCATGCCTATGGCAGGCTGCAGTTCGGCGAAGATCTCGACCTCCATTTCCGTACGCTGATCGGCACCGGCTCGAATCCCAACGTCGCCGCCGTCGTGGTGATCGGCATCGAGGACGGCTGGACCAAGCGCGTCGTCGACGGCATCGCGAAGACCGGCAAGCCGGTCGTGGGCTTCGGCATCGAGGGCACCGGCGACATCGGGACCATCGCCAAGGCGTCGCGGGCCGCCAAGGATTTCCTGCAGCAGGCCTCCGAGCTGAAGCGCGAGGACTGCGACATCTCGGAGTTGTGGGTGTCGACCAAGTGCGGCGAGAGCGACACCACCACCGGGCTCGCGTCCTGCCCGACGGTCGGCAACATGTACGACAAGCTCATCCCGCAGGGCATCTATGGCTGCTTCGGCGAGACCTCGGAGATCACCGGCGGCGAGCATCTCGCCAAGGCGCGCGCCGCGACGCCCGAGATCGGCGAGAAGTGGTTCAAGGTCTGGCAAGCCTACGAGGACGAGGTGATCCAGGCGCACAAGAAGGACGATCTGTCGGAATCGCAGCCGACCAAGGGCAACATCGCCGGCGGTCTTTCCACCATCGAGGAGAAGGCGCTCGGCAATCTCGAGAAGATCGGCCGCACCTCGACCTATATCGACGTGCTGGAGCCCGCCGAGGCGCCGCAGAAGGGCCCCGGCCTGTATTACATGGACACCTCATCGGCGGCGGCCGAGTGCGTCACGCTGATGGCGGCGGCGGGCTATGCCGTGCACACCTTTCCCACCGGCCAGGGCAACGTGATCGGCAACCCGATCGTGCCGGTGATCAAGATCTCCGGCAACCCGAAGACCATCCGCACCATGTCGGAGCATATCGACGTCGACGTGTCCGGCGTGCTGCGCCGCGACATGACCATCCCGCAGGCCGGCGATGCGCTGATCGAGATGATCGTGCGCACCGCGAACGGTCGCCTCACCGCGGCGGAGGCGCTGGGCCACCGCGAGTTCGTGATGACCAAGCTCTATCGCAGCGCCTGAGAGCGCTTCATGCCCACCCTGACATTGGATGAGGCACAAGAACTCGTCGCCGCGTCGCTAGTCGCGTGTCGCACGAGGCCCGAGAATGGGCACTGCGTGGCGCGCGCTCTCGTCGCCGCGGAGGCCGACGGCCTCAAAGGCCACGGGCTGTCGCGCGTGCCGAGCTATGCGGCGCAGGCCAGGGCCGGCAAGGTCGACGGCTTCGCAATTCCCACCATCGCGAACCCGAGGCCCGGCGTCATCGCGGTCGACGCCGCGCACGGCTTCGCCTATCCGGCGATCGATGCCGCGCTTGCGGCGTTGCCCGATGCGGCTCGGCATAACGGCATCGCCGCCGCAACGATCCGCCGCTCGCATCATTGCGGCGTTGCCGGGCATCACGTCGAACGCTTGACGGAAGCAGGGCTCGCCGCGCTGATGTTTGCCAACACGCCCGCCGCGATCGCGCCATGGGGCGGCTCGCGCGGAATTTTCGGTACCAATCCGATCGCCTTTGCCTGTCCGCTGCCGGATCGTCCGCCGATCGTCATCGACCTGTCGTTGTCGAAGGTCGCGCGCGGCAACATCCTCGCCGCCAGGCAGAAGGGCGAGCGCATCCCCGAGGGCTGGGCGCTCGATGCCGACGGCCATCCGACCACCGATCCGGAGGCGGCGCTCAAGGGCACCATGCTGCCGCTCGGCGATGCCAAGGGCACCGCACTGGCGCTGATGGTGGAGCTGCTTGCCGCCGGCCTCACCGGCGCGAGCTATGCGGCCGAGGCATCGTCGTTCCTCGACGCGAAGGGGCCGCCGCCGGACACCGGGCAGCTCATCATCGCGTTCGATCCCGAAGCATTTGGCGGCGCCAATACGCTGTCTCGCTTCGCCGTGCTGGCGTCGATGATCGAGGACCAGGCCGGCGCGCGAATTCCCGGCGCACGGCGTCTCGCCGCGCGCGGCAAGGCCGCAGCCGAAGGCCTTCCGGTCAATAAGTCGTTGCTGGCCGAGATCCAGGCGCTCACGTCGCACTGAGCGCTCTCACCGCGTCTCGAAGCTGGTTCCGAACACGCGGTCCCAGACGCCGTTGGTGACGCCGAAATTGCACGATTGACGCGCGTAGTGATGCAGCGCGTGGCGCCGCTTGGCGCGGAACAACAGGCTGTCCGGCTTGATGTCGAAGTGGTGCAGCGCGTGGTGAATGCCGGCGTACCAGACGTATCCCACGACGAAGCCGGCCGTGAGAGCGCTCGCAAAGTCGAAATTGATGCCCCACCACAGCGGCAGCAGGATCGCGGAAAGGATGAAGCTCACGCCCAGAGCCGTCGGCGTCCCCACAAACGCCGTCGGATCGGCGTGATGTGCATTGTGCAGGTCTCCGAAGAACGGAAAGTCATGAAAGATGAAGCGGTGAAGGATGTATTCGAAGAAGGTCCAGAACGAGAGGCCGACAAGAAAAGCCGCTATCCATTCCAGCCACGCAAAGGGCGCAGCGCCGCGCAGTGCGGCGGCCGCCAAAGCCAATGCCAGGAACGGGTAAACGACGAAATCGGCATAGTATCCCAATCGGCTCTGTCGCATGGCGGCCTGAATGCTCCGAAGTCGTCCCGGCCCCATGATACTTTCGTCGAAGGATTTGTGAAGGGATTGCTGCGTCGCACCTAACGTGGGCACGTCGCAAGCCCGTCAGCTAGGCCCCCACAGCCACCACTCCGGAAGTCGGCTGGTCGTCGAGAAAAGCAATCGGCGGCGTCGTATCCGCCGCAAATACGGCAGCGGTCAGCGGACCGCCATAGACGGCGCCGGTGTCGAGATTCAGGCGGTTGCGCCGCAGGTCCGGGCGGCCGCCCGACAACGGCGTGTGCCCGTGGACGATCAGCCGGCCAAAATCCCGGTCGCTGGAGAGAAACGGCTCGCGGACCCATACCAGGTCGTATTCGCTCTGCTGGTCGAGCGGCCGTGCCGGGTCGACGCCGGCATGGACGAAAAAGCGCCGCCCGTCATCGAACAAGAACGGCAGCGATGCAATCCAGTCGAGGTGATTGCCGGGGATTTCGTGCACATTCTCGACGCCGTAGCTGGCCAGGGTCCGGTCGCCCCCGTTTCGTAGCCAATGGTCGTCGATGCCGGTTTCGGCTGCTTCGATCAGCAAGGCCTCATGGTTGCCTTGCAGGCAGATGACGTCCGGAAGCTCCGCTTGCAGCTTGCGCAGCGTCTCGATGACGCCGCGGCTGTCCGGCCCGCGGTCGATGTAATCGCCGACGAAAACGAATCGCGCCGCCCGGCCGGCCGCATCCCGCATGCAACGATCGAGGAGATGCCTGAGCTTGTCGAGGCAGCCATGGATGTCGCCGACGGCATAGGTAAGCAGGCCCGGCGAGGACATGTCGTCGGCATCCGAGTCCATCGCGGCAGCCCCAGCGGAAAAAGATTTGCCGCGATCAACGCCGAACTCCGCGATTTGTCAAAAGGCGGGACGTGGGCGGCTGGAACTGTGGTCCGTAGCAGTGGTTAAGCAACGAATTCCGCTTCATCGCCAGCCGGGCCGGATTCCGATGTCATCAGCAGCGACCTCGCCTCCGGGCCAAACGACGTCACCGGACAGTGCCATCATCGAGAGCGACATTCCGGCACGCCTCGACCGCCTCCCATGGAGCCGCTTCCACGTCCTCGTCGTCGTGGCGCTTGGCGTCACCTGGATTCTCGACGGCCTGGAGGTGACGCTCGCCGGCGCATTGGCGGGCGCGCTCAAGGAAAGCCCCGCGCTGAAGTTCACCAACGCCGACATCGGGCTTGCGAGCAGCGCCTATCTGGCGGGCGCGGTGTGTGGCGCGCTGTTCTTCGGCTGGCTCACTGACCGGCTCGGCCGCAAGACGTTGTTCTTCGTCACCGTCGTGGTCTACATGCTGGCGACGGCGGCGACCGCGTTCTCTTGGAACATCTGGAGCTTCGTGCTCTTTCGCTTCCTCACTGGCGCCGGCATCGGCGGCGAATACACCGCGATCAATTCCACCATCCAGGAACTGGTGCCGGCGCGCGTGCGCGGCTGGACCGATCTCGTCATCAACGGCAGCTTCTGGGTGGGCGCCGCGATGGGTGCCGCGGGCTCCATCGTCCTGCTCGATCCCTCGGTGATCGCGCCGGACCTCGGCTGGCGTCTCGCCTTCCTGATCGGCGCGGCGCTCGCGTTCATCATCTTCTTCATGCGGCTTTGGATTCCGGAAAGCCCGCGCTGGCTGATGACGCATGGACGCGCGGACGAGGCTCGGCGGGTCGTCGCCGGCATCGAGGAACGGGTGCGGCAGGGCGGCGGCGACATTCCGGCGGGAGACGTGGCGCGCGTGCGCCTGCGCACGCGCAGCCATACCGCGCTCGGCGAGGTCGCGCGCACGCTGTTTCATGTTTACCGCACGCGGACGTTTGTCGGCCTTGCCCTGATGGCCTCGCAGGCGTTCTTCTACAACGCGATCTTCTTCACCTACGCGCTGATCCTCACCGACTTCTACGCCATTCCTGCCGCCCGCGTCGGCTGGTACCTGCTGCCTTTCGCGCTCGGCAATTTCCTCGGGCCGCTGCTGCTCGGGCGGCTGTTCGACACGATCGGGCGCCGTGTGATGATCACCTTCACCTATGCGATCTCCGGCGTGCTGCTCGCGATCTCCGGCTATCTGTTCATGGTCGGCGCATTGACTGCGGCCCAGCAGACAGTCGCCTGGATGGTGATCTTCTTCTTCGCCTCGGCGGCGGCGAGCTCCGCCTACCTCACCGTCAGCGAGATGTTTCCGCTCGAGATCCGGGCGTTGGCCATCGCGTTCTTCTATGCGGTCGGCACCGGCATCGGCGGCGTGATCGGGCCGTTCCTGTTCGGCATGCTGATCGACACCGGCTCGCGCGCCAGCGTGTTCGGCGGCTACCTGCTCGGGGCGGCGCTGATGGTCATCGCGGCAGGCGTGGAATGGCGCTGGGGCATCGCCGCCGAGCGCAAGTCGCTGGAAACGGTCGCCCGGCCGCTGGCCTTCGTGGAGTGAGACGCGACGCTGAAGTCCGGGCGTTCGCGGAAATGCGGAGCCTGCTTGAACGTCCCGCGATGCGGCCTAGCGGCGGCCGCCGAGATTCTGCAGCGTCGTCTTCCACTGCGTCACGCTCTCGCCGATGATCTTGGTCGACTTCACCGCCTCTTCGCTCAGGCGGGCATAGCCGTCGATCTCGCGCTGGATGCGGACGCCTTCCTGGCGCAGGAACTCGCGCAGGGTCTCGAGTTCGGCGATGAGGCGGTCTATCTCGCTGACCGAGGTCACGGCGACGCGCTGCACGACCGAGGTCGCCTGGGTGATCAGGCTTTCGCTGGCGCTGGGCTCGGCCGGCCGGCGATAGGGGCGGGGGTCGCGACGCGGAAATTCCTGGACACCGGTTTCGCGCGGCGGCGCCTGATCGTCGCGCCGGGTGGAAACGTCGCTCATGGCCATGGCCTCGTCGTTCAGCAGGATACTTGCAACAGGATGCTTGGAACTGGTTACTTCTGACCTAACAAATCTTTTATCCCATTATTTCATGTCGGAAAAGCGGGCAAAACTTGCCTATCTCCCGATGCGGGCAGAATTACTTATGAATTCGGAGAATGTCATGGACGAACAAGCGCCGAATACCAGGTTGCGGAAGTCCTAAAGACCGTCGGCGTGACCTTGCAACGGGACATCGAGGTGGCGGTGCGGCAGGCCGAGGCGGACGGCCTGCTCAAGGGACATCGGGGCTCGCGTTCGAAATCGACGGCGCGATCGCGCTTGAATAGCGGATATTAACCCTTTCCCGCCAAGACTTTGGGCGGAGCGTGGGCGATTGCGGCGCGGGCCTTCCGCAATCCGGTCTTGAATGCGCCACCATCCTGGGCGATGCCCAGGGCAGGTGGAAGTCTTTGGTCCCGCAGGGAATATGTGATGACAGCGAGAGCGATAGCCGCGTTGGGCGCCGTAATAGGATTGGCCATTCCGATTGGCGCCGTTGTCTTCGATCCGGCCCCGGCTCATGCGCAGTATCGCGATTACCCGCCGGCCGCGCGCGACTATCCGCCTCCCGGCTATCGCGGCGCCGCGCCCGCGGATGACGACGAGGACGACGTGCCGGGCGCGGTCCCGCCGCCAAACTACCGCAACGGCCCGCCGCCCCGCAACGCCGGCCCTGGTCCCTATATGTCGCAGGACCCCTATGCCCAGCCTCCGGGCGTGCGCTACGAGCGCAGCCTGCCGCCGCCGGACGGCCGGACCTACAGCGCGGTGCCGGACGATGACGGTCCGTACGGCCCGCCGCCCGTTGCGCGTCCCTACGGCGGTCCGCCGCCGCAATACGGCCCCCGTTCCTACGATCCGAACGTGCCCGGTCAGGCCGACCTGCGCCCGCCGGGCGCCATCGGGCCGGGCCAGCAGGGCGATCCGCCGGACCAGGCGGTGCGCCCCGGCCCCGGGCCGCAGGCCATCAATCCCGACCAGCAGTCGATCTACTCGTCGCTGCCGCCGGAGGAACGTCCTGAGCTCAACGCCTCCCAGGAACTCCCCGCCCACCTGCGACGCCAGCTCGTGACCTACCCGACGCGCGAGCCTGCCGGCACGCTCGTCATCGATACGCCGAACACCTTCCTCTATCTGGTGCTCGGCAACGGCAAGGCGATGCGCTATGGCATCGGCGTCGGCCGCGAAGGCTTCACCTGGGCCGGCACGGAACGCGTCAGCCGCATGGCGGAATGGCCGGACTGGCACCCGCCCAAGGAGATGATCGAGCGCCAGCCCTACCTGCCGCGTTTCATGGCCGGCGGACCCGGCAATCCGCTCGGCGCCCGCGCGCTCTACCTCGGCAAGACGCTGTACCGCATCCACGGCACCAACCAGCCCTCGACCATCGGCTCGTTCGTCTCGTCGGGCTGCGTGCGACTGATCAACGGCGACATCGAGGACCTCTTCCAGCGCGTCCAGGTCGGCACCCGCGTCGTGGTGCTGCCGGGCGGCTCGCCGCCGGCGCCGACCGCTTCCCGCGAGGTTCCGCCTCCGGCGCGCTGACGCCCCGAGGTTCCATTCGGGGGCGGTGCGCAATGTCGCGCTGCCCCTTGGCCTCTTTCAGGTTCCGCCTTGTGGTAATATGTCTGTCCAGCACCGGCCATGGGCCGGCGCGGGAGGACGGCGATGTACACCCAGGGGCTCAACACCCGAGAGGCCGCGGCGAGCGTCGATCCCGCGCGCGAGGCGCGCTTCCAGGCGCGCATCGACGCCGAGGAGAAGATCGAGCCCAACGACTGGATGCCGGAGGCGTATCGCCGCACGCTGGTGCGCCAGATCGCCCAGCATGCCCATTCCGAGATCGTCGGCATGCTGCCGGAGGGCAACTGGATCACCCGCGCGCCGTCGCTGCGGCGCAAGGCGGCGCTGCTCGCCAAGGTGCAGGACGAGGGCGGCCACGGCCTCTATCTCTACGCCGCCGCCGAGACGCTCGGCGTCGTCGCGCGAGGAGCTCGTCGACCAGCTGCTCGCCGGCAAGGCCGAAATATTCCTCGATCTTCAACTATCCGACGCTGACCTGGGCCGACATCGGCGTCATCGGCTGGCTGGTCGACGGCGCCGCGATCATGAACCAGATCCCGCTCTGCCGCTGCTCGCTTCGGCCCCTATGCGCGCGCGATGATCCGCATCTGCAAGGAGGAGAGCTTCCACCAGCGCCAGGGCTACGAGATCATGGTGACGCTGTGCGCGCGGCACGCCCGAGCAGAAGGCGATGGCGCAGGATGCGCTGAACCGCTGGTGGTGGCCGGTGCTGATGATGTTCGGCCCGTCCGACAGGACAGCCAGCACACCGACACGTCGATGCGCTGGAAGATCAAGCGCTTCACCAACGACGAGCTGCGGCAGAAATTCGTCGATGCGACGGTGCCGCAGGCGCCATTATCTCGGCCTCACGTTCCCGGATCCGGACCTGACGTTCGACGAGGCGACCGGGCATTGGCAGTTCGGCGAGATCGACTGGGACGAATTCAAGCGCGTGGTCGCGGGCGACGGCCCCTGCAACCGTGCAGCGCATCGCAGACGCGCGCGCACGTCGCATCGCGAACGGCGCCTGGGTGCGCGAGGCCGCGCTCGCCTTCGCGGAGAAGCGCCGCGCCGCGCGCAGCGGCGATGCAGGTCGCCGCCGAGTGACCTGTCCCGCGATGCGGGAAGGGATGAAGCAAGCGGAGACGTCGCGTCATGACCGACAAGAACTGGCCGCTCTGGGAGGTCTTCATCCGCACGCGCAACGGCCTGGCGCACCGCCATGTCGGCAGCGCTGCACGCGGTCGACGCCGAGATGGCGCTGCAGAATGCGCGCGACGTCTACACGCGGCGCGGCGAGGGGCTCTCGATCTGGGTGGTGCCGTCGAACGGCGATCACCGCGTCCGATCCCGCCGACAAGGACATGCTGTTCGAGCCGACCGGCGCGAAAATCTACCGCCACCCGACCTTCTACGACGTGCCCGACGAAGTCGGGCATATGTGAGCGCGGCCGCGCAGTGACCAGACGTCCGAGACTCCGCTCTTCGCCTACACGCTGCGGCTCGCCGACAACGCGCTGGTGCTCGGTCATCGGCTGTCGGAATGGGGCGGCCATGCGCCGATGCTGGAGGAGGACCTCGCGCTCGCCAACATCGCGCTCGACCTGATCGGACAGGCGCGCTCGTTCTACACCTATGCGGGCGAAGTCGAAGGCAGGGGCCGCGACGAGGATGCGCTCGCCTATCTGCGCGACGCGGCGGACTATCCGCAACGTGCTGCTGGTCGAGCAGCCGAACGGCGACTTCGCCGCCACCATCGCTGCGGCAGCTTCTCTATGCGGCGTTCGCGCATCCCTATTTCGAGGCGCTGACGCGCTCGAAGGATGCGACGCTTGCCGCCATCGCCGCCAAGGCGGTGAAGGAGATGGCCTATCATCGTCCGCCACGCCGCCGAATGGATGATCCGGCTCGGCGACGGCACCGACGAAAGCCATACGCGCACGCAGGACGCGCTCGACGAGCTCTGGCCCTTCACCGGCGAGTTGTTCGAGGCCGACGAGGTCGAGCGCGCGCTGATCGCGGCCGGCATCGCCGTCGATCCGGCGCCGATTCGACCCGTCTGGGATCGCAGCATCGACGAGGTGCTCGACGAGGCGACGCTGCCGCGCCCGCGCGACGGCTGGATGCAGACCGGCGGCCGCAGCGGCCGGCACAGCGAACATCTCGGCCACATCCTGGCCGAGATGCAGTTCCTGCAGCGCGCCTATCCGGGCGCACGGTGGTGAGCGCGATCGCCGACGCAGTCGCCTGGTCGCCGACGCGGACGCAGCTTGCGCGCCGCGCCTGGGCGGCGGCCGCCGCGGTGGTCGATCCGGAAATCCCGGTGCTGACGCATCGCGCGATCTCGGCGTCCTGCGCGATGTCCGCATCGAGAACGGCACGATCGAGGTGATTCATCACGCCGACCTATTCCGGCTGCCCGGCGATGAACGTGATCGCGCTCGAGATCGAGACGCGCGCTGGACGAAGGCCGGCTTCGCAGATGCCGAAAATCACGACCGTGCTGTCGCCGGCCTGGACCACCGACTGGATGACCGAGGACGGCAAGGCGAAGCTCAAGGCCTACGGCATCGCGCCGCCCGCCGGCGAGGCCGGCGCGCCGCGCGCTGTTCGGCGAGGAGCAGGTGGCCTGCCCGCGCTGCGGCTCGGCCGATACCGAGCGCATCTCGGAATTCGGCTCGACCGCCTGCAAGGCGCTCTATCGCTGCCGCGCCTGCGCCGAGCCGTTCGACTATTTCAAGTGCATCTGAGGCGCATGGCCGTCGCGTTTCACCGCCTGACGGTCGCCGACGTGCGGCGCGAGACGCCGGATGCGGTGTCGATCGCGTTCGCGGTGCCGCCGGAACTTGCGCGACGCCTATCGCTTTCATCCCGGCCAGCATCTCACGCTGCGCGCGATGCAACGGCGCCGGCGAAATCCGCCGCTCCTACTCGATCTGCAGCGGCCTCGACGACGGCGAACTGTGCATCGCGGTCAAGAAGGTCGAGGGCGGTGTGTTCTCGGCTTCGGCACGAGCGATCTGAAGCCCGGCGACGCGATCGATGTGATGACGCCGCAGGGCCGCTTCGGCGTCGCGCCCGATCCCTCCGCCGCGCACGGAACTACCTCGCCGATCGCCGCCGGCTCCGGCATCACGCCGGTCATGTCGCTGATCCGCGCACGATGCTCGCTCGCGAGCCGAAAGCCGGTTCGCGCTGATCTACGGCAATCGCACGCGCGCAGAGCATCATCTTCAAGGACGCGCTGGAGGACCTGAAGGACCGCTTCCTCGGCCGGCTTACCGTGCATCATGTGCTCTCGCGCGAGCAGCAGGAGATCGCGCTGCTCAACGGCCGCATCGACGCGCGAGCAAGATCGCGACCTTGCTCGCGGCATCGGCGGGCCGGCCGACCGATCGATCACGCCTTCCTGTGCGGGCCCGGCGGCATGATCGACGAGAGCAGGGCGGCGCTGATCGCGGCTCGGCGTGCCGGCGGAGCATCATCCACGTCGAATATTTCACCGCCGACGGCGCGCCGGCCGAACGGCCCGCCGCTCGTGGCACGCCCCGCCGAAGGCAGAGCCGCGGTCGCGCATGGCGCGTGTCACGCTCCACGGCGCGACGTCACGACGTGTCCGATCGCGCGACGGCGAGACGCATCGTCGATGCCGGCGCTGCGCGCCGGCCTCGAGATGCCCTATTCCTGCCGCGGCGGCATGTGCTGCACCTGCCGCGCCAAGCTTGTCGAAGGGCGAGGTGACGATGGAGTCAGAATTACTCGCTCGAGCCGTGGGAGATGGAGGCGGGCTTCGTGCTCACCTGCCAGTCGCACCCGCTGACGCCGGCGGTCGCCGTCGACTACGATCGAAGTCTAGCGCCACACCAGCGGTTCAGTCGTTCGGCCGCAAGTCCACGACGCGCCGCGCCTTGCCGGCCGAGCGCTCGACGCTGCCGGGATCCCACGATCACATCGACGCCGATGCCGATATTGTTGCGGATGTGGCGCGGCGAGCAGCGGCCGCCTGCGCGGCGCGCGAGCGCCTCGTCGGCGTGATCGGGCCGCGCCTCGACCAGGAGCCGCATCACGTCGAGCCGCTCCTCGCGCGCAGCTCGATCTGGTAATGCGGCGACAGCCCGTCGCAGCGCAGCAGCTGCTCCTCGATCTGGGTCGGGAACACGTTGACGCCGCGCACGATCATCATGTCGTCGGAGCGGCCGGTGACCTTCTCCATGCGCCGCATCGTGCGCGCCGTGCCGGGCAGCAGCCGCGTCAGATCGCGCGTGCGATAGCGGATGACCGGCATGCCTTCCTTGGTCAGCGAGGTGAAGACGAGCTCGCCGTGCTCGCCGTCGGGCAGCACCTCGCCGGTCTCCGGATCGATGATCTCGGGATAGAAATGATCCTCCCAGATGTGCAGGCCGTCCTTGGTCTCGACGCATTCGTTGGCGACGCCGGGGCCCATCACCTCGGAGAGGCCGTAGATGTCGACCGCGTGCATGTCGAACGCCTCCTCGATCTCGGCGCGCATCGCATTGGTCCACGGCTCGGCGCCGAAGATGCCGATCTTCAGCGAGGTCGTCGCGCGGATCGATGCCCTTGGCGCGGAACTCGTCGAGGATCGCCAGCATGTAGGACGGCGTCACCATGATGATGTCGGGCTTGAAATCGACGATGAGCTGCACCTGCCGCTCGGTCATGCCGCCGGACATCGGGATCACCGTGCAGCCGAGCCGCTCGGCGCCGTAATGCGCGCCGAGCCCGCCGGTGAACAGGCCGTAGCCGTAGGCGACGTGCACCTTCATGCCGGGCCGCCCGCCGGACGGCGCGGATCGAGCGCGCCATCAGATCGGCCCAGGTGTCGATGTCGTCGCTGCGTGTAGCCGACCACGGTCGGCTTGCCGGTCGTGCCGGAGGAGGCGTGGATGCGCACGATCTTGTCCTGCGGCACCGCGAACATGCCGAACGGATAATTGTCGCGCAGGTCCTCCTTGGTGGTGAACGGAAAGTTGGCGAGATCGTCGAGCGCTTGAAATCGTCGGGAGTGCACGCCGGCGGCGTCGAACTTCTTCCGGTAGGCCGGGACGTTGTCGTAGGCATGCCGCAGCGACCATTGCGAGCCGCTCGAGTCTGCAGCGCCGCGATCTCGTCGCGCGAGGCGGTCTCGATCGGCTCGAGGCCGAGGGAACGTATGGACTGCATCGTGCATCTGGCGCGCCTGCGCCGGCCGATCAGCTACCTATCCGCTCGCCGCACTCGGCCTCGCGCCGGGAACGATCTCGCCCTCGATGGTGCGCGAATGGCCGCGGAACTCGGCGATCACGGTGCCGTCCTCGCGCGTCACCGTGACGTCGTAGATGCCGGAGCGGCCGGCGCGCTGCTCGCTCGACGGCGCGGGCGGTCAGCCGGTCGCCGAGCTGCGCGGCGATTGACGAAGGTGATCGCGCAATGCTGGGCCACGGCGCGCTGATTGTAGGTGTTGCAGGCAAAGGCGAAGGCCGAATCGGCAAGCGTGAAGATGTAGCCGCCGTGGCACGATGTTGTGGCCGTTGACCATTCGTCTCGGTCACCGTCATGGCGAGGACCGCGCGGCCCGGCTCGACCGAGATCAGCTGCATGCCGAGCCCCCGGCTCGCGCGAATCCTCCGCCCACATCGCGTCGGCGCAGGCGCGCGCGATGCGCTCGCGGCGTCCATGGTCAAGAGCCTTCGCTGCCGGTGAAATTCGGCGAGCGCTTTTCCATGAAGGCCCGACGCCCTCGGCATAGTCGGGCGTCGACCCGGCCTCGCGCTGCAGGTCGCGTTCGAGGTCGAGCTGGGCGAGAGATCGTTGGTCTCGGCGGCGTCGAGCGCGCGCTTGATCAGCGAAGGCCGAAGGTCGGCGCGGCGGCGAGACGTGCGCACAGCTTGTCCGGCCTCGCCGCATCAGCACGCCGTCGTCGACGCATTTCCAGATCAGGCCCCATTCTCGGCCTTCTCCGCCGTCAGCGGCTCGGCGAGCAGCGCCAGCCCGCGCGCGCGCGCGGCGCCGACGAGCCGCGGCAGAAACCAGGTGCCGCCGGAATCCGGCACGAGGCCGATGCTTGGCAAAGGCCTGCAGGAAGGTCGCCGAGCGCGCCGCGATCACGATGTCGCAGGCGAGCGCGATATTGGCGCCGGCGCCGGCGGCGACGCCATTGACCGCGGCGACGACCGGGAAGGGCAGGTTGCGCAACTTGCGGATCAGCGGATTGTAATATTGTCTCCAAGCGTCGCGCCGAGCACGATCTTCTCGCCGGGCTTGGCCAGCCGGTCGTTCGAGATCCTGGCCCGCGCAGAAGCCGCGTCCGGCGCCGGTGATCAGCATGGCGCGGCATTGAATCGGCCTCCGCCTCGTCGAGCGCGGCCTTCAGCGCGGTGCATGTCCTCGGTGAAGGCGTTGAGCCGCTGCGGACGATTGAGCGTGACGATGCGGAAGTTCGGCCGCGTCTCGACGAGAATGGGACTCTCGTCCATTGTATCTCCTCCCGATTTCGGCGCTTTTGCGCTTCGAATTCTGTCTGCGACCGACTAGCACTTGACTGACCGGTCGGTCGGATAATTAATATGGCCCGACATTCGGGTGTCAACGCGACGGGGCCTCAGCGCCTCAAGGATCGCGGGCCCTCGCCGGGAGGAGGCTATGGAATCTTTCGAGGCGCAGCGCGTGCCGCGCGACAGCTCGTTCGACTGTTTCGATTGCAGCATCTCGATGCACGCGTCTACGCCGGTGACGCCAAACAGATTCCCAGCAAACTCAATAGAAAATCCAAGGGAGGAAAATCATGAAACTTGCGCGTCAAATGGCTTGCGCGCCGCGGCGGCTCTGCTCTGTCGGCGTCGCTCGCACAGGCGCAGATCAAGATCGGCGCGGTGCTGTCGGTCGACCGGCCGGCCTCGTTCCTCGGCGATCCCGAGAAGAAGACGCTGGAAATGTATGTCGCCGACATCAACGCCAAGGGCGGCATCAACGGCCAGCAGATCGAAGCTCGTCGATCTATGACGACGGCGGCGATCCCGAACCAGGCGCGCACTTTCGCAACGCGGCTGATCGAGCAGGACAAGGTCGACGCGCTGCTCGCGGGCTCCACCACGGCGACCACCATGGCGATCATCCCGCTCGCGGAAGAGGCGCAGATTCCGCTGATCAATTTCGCCGGCGCGGTGCAGGCGGTCTCTCCGGTCAAGAAGTGGAATTTCAAGACGCCGCATACCGATCTGATGGCCTGCGAGAAGATTTTCGAGGACATGAAGAAGCGCAACCTCACCAAGATCGCGATGATTTCCGGCACCGATGCGTTCGGCAAGTCGATGCGCGACCAGTGCATGACCGTGACCGCGAAATACGGCATCGAGGTCCTGCATGAGGAAACCTACCAGCCCGCGCGACAACGACATGACCGCCGCAGCTCACCAACATCAAGGGCAAGGCCGGCGTGCAGGCCGTGATCAATCCCGGCTTCGGCCAGGGGCCGGCGATCGTGACGCGCAACTACAAGCAGCTCGGCATCGCGCGTATCCGCTCTATCAGAGCCACGGCGTCGGCTCGAAGCAGTTCATCGAGCTGGCGACGCCGGCAGCGGCCGAGGGCGTGCGCCTGCCGGCCGCGGCCTTGCTCGTCGCCGAGAAGCTGCCCGACAGCGATCCGCAGAAGAAGGTCGTGGTCGATTACAAGAAGACCTACGAGAGCAAGACCGGCCAGCCGGTCTCGACCTTCGGCGGCCACATGTATGACGGGCTGATGATCCTGGTCGAGGCGATGAAGCGCGCCAAGCGGCGCCGACAAGGCCAAGGTGCGCGACGAGATCGAGAAGACCAAGGGCTTCATCGGCACCGGCGGCGTGGTCAACATGTCGCCGACCGACCATCTCGGCCTCGACCTCTCGGCATTCCGCATGCTGGAGATCAAGAACGGCGACTGGACGCTGGTGCGAGTGACGCGGACGCAAGCCTGATTGCGTTCGCTGGGCATGACGGAGCGCAGGCGATGGGCATGCCCGAATTCCTGCAATTCCTGTTCTCCGGGCTGACGTCGGCGCGATCTATGCGCTGGTCGCGCTCGGGTTCACGCTGATCTACAACGCCTCCGACGTGATCAATTTCGCGCAGGGCGAATTCGTCATGATCGGCGGCATGGTGACGGTCTTCGCGGTCGCCGCCGGCGTGCCGCTGCCGCTCGCGGCGCTGCTCGCGATCGTCGTCGCGGTGCTGGTCGGCCTGCTGCTGCATCGCCTCGCGATCGAGCCGGCGCGCGGCGCCTCCGCCGGTGACGCTCATCATCATCACCATCGGCGCCTCGATCTTCCTGCGCGGCGTCGCGGCGATCGTGTTCGACAAGAACTTCCATTCGCTATCCGCCGTTCGCCGGGACCGAGCCGTTCGATTCGGCGGCGCGACCATCCTGCCGCAAAGCGTCATCGTGCTTGTCGGCGCCGGCGTCATCGTGGTGGCGCTCTGGGCTGTTCATGACCGCGCACGCTTGCTCGGCAAGGCGATGGTCGCGACCGCGGCCAATCGGCTGGCCGCGCGGCTCGTCGGCATCAACACCGCCGCGATCGTCGGCCTCTCGTTCGCCGTGTCGGCCGCGATCGGCGCCATCGGCGGCATCCTGGTGACGCCGATCACGCTGACGAACTACGATGTCGGCACGCTGCTCGCGCTCAAGGGCTTTGCCGCCGCGATGCTCGGCGGCATGGGCAATCCTCTCGGCGCGGTGGTCGGCGGACTTGATCGTCGGCCTGCTGGAGACGTTCGGCGCCGGCTACATCTCGTCGGCCTACAAGGACGCGATCGCGTTCCTCGTCATTCTCGCCGTGCTGTTCGTGATGCCGCAGGGCCTGTTCGGCCGCGCCGCGATCGAGCGCGTCTGATGGCGCCGGCCGATGTCCGCGGGATGCGCTGCTCGCCCGCGCGCTACGGCGCGGTCGTCGCTGATCGCGGCGTTCGGTTGCGGCCTTGCCGCTGTGTCTCTCTGCCGTCGCCGTTCTATTTGCGCATCGCGGCGCTCGTCTTCATTTTCGCGCTCGCCGTGCTCGGCCTCAATCTGCTGATGGGATTTGCCGGGCAGGTGAGCCTCGGCCATGCCGGCTTCTTCGGCATCGGCGCCTATGCGGTCGCGGTCGGCGCCGACGCATCTCGGCGTGCCGTCCTGGGCTCGCGCTGATTGCCGGCGTCGCGATCGCGGGCGTGCTCGCCTTCGTCGATCGGCCGGCCGATCCTGAAGCTGAAGGGTCATTACCTCGCCGTCGCGACGCTCGGCATGGGCCTGCTGATCGCGATGGTGTTCACCAACGAGGCGCGCTGGACCGGCGGACCGGACGGCATGCCGGTGCCGCGCCTCGTGCTGTTCGGCTGGGTCGCGCGCGGCTCGCTGACCTGGTACTGGATTTCCGGCGTGCACGCTGGTGATCGCGGCGTTGCTCGCCGTCAATCTGATCGACAGCCCGACCGGGCCGCGCGTTGCGCGCCATCCATGACAGCGAGATCGCCGCGCGCGTGCTCGGCATCGACGTCGCGCGCTACAAGCTGATCGCCTTCGTGCTGTCGGCGATCTATGCGGCGGTCGCCGGCGCCTATCTGGCGCTGTTCGACGGCCTGGTGACGCCGGCGACCGCGGGCTTCCTGCGCTCGATCGAGTTCGTCACCATGGCGGTGCTCGGCGGGCTCGGCTCGATCTTCGGCAGCATCGTCGGCGCGGCGATGCTCACCATGCTGCCGCAGGTGCTGACGGTGTTCCACGACTACGAGCACGATCGCGCTCGGCGTCGATCATGATCGTGTTCATGATCTTCCTGCGCGCAGGGCATCGTGCCGTCGCTTGCGGCGCTGTCATCGGCGGGGACGGCGTCATGAGCGTCGCTCGCGGTCGACAATCTCGGCATCGCGTTTCGGCGGCGTGACCGCGCGTCGACGGCGTGTCGTTCGCCGTGCAGCCGGGCGAGATCTTCGCCATCATCGGCCCGAACGGCGCCGGCAAGACCACGCTGTTCAATCTCGATGTCCGGTCTCTATCGCGCCGAGGCGCGGCCGCGTGCTGCTCGAGCGGCAAGGACGTGACCGATCTGCCGCCGCACCGCTTGCGCCAAGCAGGGCTTGTCGCGCACGTTCCAGAATTTGCAGATCTTCTTCCGCATGACGGCGGCCGAGAACGTGATGGTCGGCCGCCATCTGCACGAGAACGGCGCAACGTGCTCGCGCATCTGCTGCGCGCTGCCGTCGGTGCGGCGCCAGAACCGGCGAGACGCGCGGCAAGGCGCGAAGACCTGCTCGCCCTGGTCGGGCTTGCGGACGTCGCCGATCGGCCGGCCGGCGACGCTGCCCTACGGCGCGCTCAAGCGGCTCGAGATCGCGCGCGCGCTTGCGACCGAGCCGAAGGTGCTGCTGCTCGACGAGCCCGCCGCCGGCTGCAACGCGGTCGAGACCGCGGAGATCGACGCCGTGATCCAGAAAATCGCGGCGCAGCGGCGTCGCGGTCGTGCTGGTCGAGCACGACATGCGGCTGGTGATGAAGATCTCGCAACCGCATCCACGTGCTCGATCAGGGCCGCACGCTGGCGCAGGGCACGGCCGGCGCAGGTGCGCGGCAATCCGGCGGTGATCGCGGCCTATCTCGGGCACGCCGCGGCGGCAGGAGGCGGCGCCGTGCTCGCCATTGACAACGTCGTCAGCCGCTATGGCCGCATCGAGGTGCTGCACGGCGTCTCGCTGGAGGTGAAGACGGGCGAGATCGTCACGCTGGTCGGCAGCAACGGCGCCGGCAAGACGACGCTGCTGCGCGCGATCTCCGGTGTGCAGCCGGTTGCGAGCGGCATCGATCCGTTCGCGGGCGAGCCGCATCGATCGGCTCGGCGCCGCATCTGCGCGTCGCGCGCGGCATCGCGCAGGTGCCGGAAGGACGGCAGGTGTTCGCGCCGCTGTCGGTGGAGGACAATCTCCGGCTCGGCGCCTGGTCGCGCAAGCGATTCCGACGTCGCGGCCGATATCGAGGGCGTCTACGCGATGTTTCCGGTGCTCGGCCGAGAAGCGCGCTCGTCGCCGCGGGCGCATTGTCGGGCGGTCAGCAGCAGATGCTGGCGATCGGCCGCGCCCTGATGGCGCGGCCGAAGCTGCTGCTGCTCGACGAGCCGTCGATGGGGCTGGCGCCGGTGCTGGTCGATCAGATTTCTCGATGCCATCGCCGGGTTGCAAGCGGCAAGGCGTCACCGTGCTGCTGGTCGAGCAGAATGTGCTACGCCGCGCTCTGCGATCGCCGACCGTGGCTATGTGATCGAGACCGGACGCATCGTGCTGTCGGGCACCGGCGCGGCGTTGCGTGACGACGCGCGGGTGAAGGCGGCGTATCTCGGAATTTGAAACGAACGAAGTTCATCCAGCATAGGCGGATCAAGCTCTAGAACTTCACCCGGTCGGCGCCCTTCAGGCCGAGCATCGTGCGCGCCTCGTCCGGCGTCGCGATCTCGTAGCCGAGGTCCTCGATGATGCGGCGGATCTTGGTGACCTGCTCGGCGTTGCTCTTCGCGAGCTTGCCCTTGCTGATATAGAGGCTGTCCTCCAGCCCGACGCGGACGTTGCCGCCCATCATCACGGCGGCGGTGGCGAAGTTCATCTGGTGGCGGCCGCCGGCGAGCACCGACCACAGATAATCCTTGCCGAACAGCTTGTCGGCCGTGCGCTTCATGAACATCAGATTTTCGATGTCGGCGCCGATGCCGCCGAGGATGCCGAAGATGAGCTGCAGGAAGATCGGCGGCTTGAACCAGCCGCGGTCGACGCAATGCGCGAGATTGTAAAGGTGGCCGACGTCGTAGCACTCGTGCTCGAACTTGATGTTGTGGGCGACGCCGAGCTCTTGCTGGATATGCTCGATGTCGGCAAAGGTGTTGCGGAAGATGTTGCTCACCGAGCCTTCAAGGTAGGGCTTCTCCCAGTCGTGCTTCCACTTTTTCACGCGCGGGATCATCGGATAGAGCGCGAAGTTCATCGAGCCCATGTTGAGCGAGCACATCTCGGGCGAGAGCTTCAGCGGCCCCGAGATGCGCTCCGACACCGGCATCGTCGGCGCGCCGCCGGTGGTGATGTTGAGCACGGCGTCAGTCGACTGCTTGATGCGGGGCAGGAAGTGCATGAACGCCGCGGGGTCCTGGGTCGGCCGGCCGTCCTTGGGGTCGCGGGCATGGAGATGGATGATGGCGGCGCCGGCATGCGCGGCGTCGATCGCCTGGGTGGCGATCTCGTCCGGCGTGACCGGTAGCGCGTCCGACATGCTCGGCGTGTGGATCGCCCCGGTGATCGCGCAACTGATGACGATCTTGCTGTCAGCCTTCTGGGCCATGCGGTGTCCTCCAATGGTTTCTGCTTGTTGTGACGAACAGGCGTTCGTCTCATTCGAAATCTGGTTCCTGTTTACACACCCTTCCGGCACGCGCGCCAGACCTTGTCGGGCGTGGCTGGCATGTCCAGCTTGGTGCCGGCGCCGCCGGGAATTGCATCGGCGATTGCATTCATCACCGCGGCGAGCGATGCCGTGGTGCCGGCCTCGCCGACGCCCTTGACGCCGAGCGGATTGGTGGTCGCCGTGACGGGATGCAGCGCGTCCTTGACGGGCGGCATGTGCTCGGCGCGCGGCATCGCGTAATCCATGAACGAGCCGGTGACGAGCTGTCCGCCGCTCGCGTCGTAGACAAGGTTCTCGTACAGCGCTTGGCCGAGGCCCTGCGCCAGCGCGCCATGGACCTGGCCCTCGACGAGGTGTGGTCGAGCACCACGCCGCAGTCGTCGACCGCGCTATAGGCGACGATGGTGGTGACGCCGGTGTCGGGATCGATCTCGACCTCGGCGACGTGGCAGCCGTTCGGGAAGGTCTGCGGCGTATCGACGGTCTCGTTGCTGTCGAGCGGTTCCAACCCCGAGGATGGGGCCGCGGCCTTCTCGGCGACCTCGAACAGCGTGAGCCGCCGGTCGGTGCCGACGACCTCGAACACGCCGTTGCGATAGGCGATGTCCTGCTTCGGCCGCCTCCAGCAGGTGCGCCGCGGCCTTGCGGCCCTTTTCCAGCAACACGTCGACCACGGTCACGACGGCGTGCCCGACCGTGATCGTCGAGCGCGACGCCACCGACGCGTAGCCCTTCACGCCGAGGTCGGTATCGCCCTGCCGCAGCACGACCTGCGATGCGTCGATGCCGAGGCGCTGCGCCGCAAGGCGCGGAAACACCGTGGCATGGCCCTGGCCGGTGGACTGAACCGCGATGGCGAGCGTCAGCTTGCCGTCGGCGGTGAAGGTCAGCGACGCACCCTCGGTCGGCACGCCGCCTGAATGCTCGAGGAAGCAGGAGATGCCGATGCCGCGATGCTTGCCGCGCCTGGCCGCTTCCTTGCGCCGTCGTCTCGAAGCCGCGATAGTCCGCGAGCACCAGCGCCTTATCGAGGATCGCGGCGAACTCGCCGCCGTCATAGATGGTGCCGACCGGCGTCTTGTAGGGCATCGCCGACGGCGCGATGAGGTTGCGGCGGCGCAGCTCGGCGCGGTCGATGCCGGTGATGCGCGCGGCCTCGTCCACCGCGCGCTCGAGCACGTAGTTCGCCTCCGGCCGGCCGGCGCCGCGATAGGGCCCGGTCGTCACCGTATTGGTGAAGACGCACCGCGCCTCCACGGCGACACGCGTGATGTCGTACATCGCCGGGAAGCAGCGCGCGAAATTGTTGGTCTGGATATGCGCGCTGTGGGAGGAGAGATAGGCGCCCATGCTGGCGAGGTGGCGGATGCGCAGCGCCAGGAAAAGGCCCTTGTCGTCGAGCGCAAGCTCGGCCTCGGTGATGGTGTCGCGCGCCTGATAGTCGGTCAGGAAGGATTCCGACCGCGTCGACATCCAGTGCACCGTCCGTCCGGTGGTCTTCGCCGCCAGCAGCAGAGCCGGATATTCCGGATAGGCCGGCGTCTTCATGCCGAAGGCGCCGCCGACATCCTCGGTGACCACGCGCAGGCGCTCCGGCGTGAGCCCCATGATCGCCACGAGCTGGTCGCGCAGCGCGCCGGCACCCTGCGAACAGGAGCGCAGCGTGTAGCGGCCGGTCGCGAGATCATAGGACGCGGTGGCGCCACGCGGCTCCATCGACGCCACGTTGAGCCGCTGGTTGACCACCGACACGCGCGCGACATGCGCGGCACCCGTGATCGCCTCTTCGACCGCGCGGGCGTTGGCGCCGTCGTCCGCCGGCAGGATCCAGTCGAGAGCGATGTTGCCCGGCGCGTCGGGCCAGATCTGCGGCGCGCCGGATGCTGCCGCCTCCTTGAGATCGACGACGGCGTCTTCGATCTCGTAGTCGATCGCGACCAGTTCGGCCGCGTCCTGCGCGGCGAAGCGCGCGTCCGCGATCACCGCTGCGACCGGCTCGCCGACATGGCGCACGTGGTCGCGTGCGAGGACCGGGCGGAACGGCTGCACCAGCTTCACGCCGCCGCGCCCCGCCATCGGCGGATGACGCGACAGGGTGCCGATCCCGCCAGCCTCGATCTCGGCGGCCGTCAGCACCGCGAGCACGCCGGGAGCATTGCGGGCTTCCGTGGCGTCCATGGAGACGATGCGCGCCGCCGCGTGCGGCGAGCGCACGAAATATGCGAAGGCCTGGCCGGGGGCGTCGACGTCATCGGCGAAACGGCCGCGCCCGCTCACCAGACGCTCGTCCTCGACGCGTGGCTGATGGGTCGCGTGGCTTTCGCGGGACTGGCTCATGTCGAAATCCAAGGGGGGGGCCGCAGGAGGGGAAGTGAATGCGCTATACTACGCGATCACCCCCATGCGCTGCCATAACGCCCCTGGGTTGCCGGCGCCACGGGACTGTGCGGCCCCGCCGGGCTTGGTCTCCGGCAAGCGCGGCAGCATGTGATTATGCCGTGGCCTTGGCGCGGCGGCGTTCGAGATGTTCGCGGGTGGTTTCCGCGTGGCCGCAATATTCCTTGTGAAGCGCTTCCAGGTCTTCCTCGCTCAGGTCTTCGGCCGTCGCGATCCTGTTCTTGGCGCCTTGCACCGCGATGATCAACTCGGCGAGCTTGACCTGCACCGCGAGCATGTCGCGGTTCTGCGTGTTCTGGATCAGGAACACCATCAGGAAGGTGATGATGGTCGTCGAGGTGTTGATGACGAGCTGCCAGGTGTCGCTATAGTGGAAGAACGGGCCGGTCATGGCCCAGATGATGACGAGAATCACCGCGACGATGAAGGTGATGGGCTTGCCCGTGAAGCGCGACGCGGTTTGAGCGAACGCGCCGAACCATTCGTTGCGCGCGTGCACCTGCGCTTTCGTGCTGTCGACAAGGTCGGCGCGGTCCTCGCGCACGGCGGCCGACTTTGAGATCGTCAGGGACGATTTGGCGCTGGCCGCGGCGGACTTGGGCTTCGGCCGGGTGACTCGACTTCGCGCCATGGAATCCTCTGGGACTGTATGCCTCGGCTGCGACGGGTCGCCGCACCGCGTCCGCTCGCCGGTAACACGGAAGACAACAAAGCGTTCCGCGCAAGGCCGGGCGGCCGCCGCGTCACCTGCTCCGTAGCGCCTTGGCGTCGGGAAGCTTCTGGCGCACCCGTTCCATCTCGGCCCACGGATCCTGCTTCAAGCCGGCGAGGCGCTTGCCGAGATTGTGCACGGTATATTGATTGGCGGCCTTGACGCGGCCGAGCTCCTGCCACGTCACCGGCACCGAGACCGGCGCGCCGTCCCGCGCCCGCGTCGAATAGCGCCGCGACCGACGTCTGCTCCAGCGAGTTGCGCAGGTAGTCGATGAATATCTTTCCCGTCCGGATCGACTTGGTCATCTTCGGCACGTAGCGGTCCGGGATGTCGGCCGCCATGACGAGCGCCACCGTCTGGGCGAAGGTCTTGGCGGAGTCCCACCCGATGCCCTCGATCGGCAGCACGACATGCAGGCCCTTGCCGCCCGACAGCTTGACGAACGTTTCCAGGTTCAGCGCCGCCATGCGCTCGCGCACATCCTTCGCCGCCGCCATGAGGTCGGCCCAGGTCACGCCGTCGCCAGGATCGAGGTCGAAGACGATGCGGTCGCACAGGTCGAGACGCTCCAGCATCGATCCGCGCACGTGGATTTCCAGCACGCCGGCCTGCACCAGCGACAGCACGCCGTCGATATCGTCGACCGCGATGATCTGGCGTTTGTTGGTGTCGATCACCGTGCGCAGGTTGGAATCCGTCAGTCCGGCGGACGCATGCTTCTGGAAGAAGCATTGGCCCTTGGTGCCGTCGGGACAGCGCACGAGGGACAGCGGCCGGCCAGCCACGTGCGGCGCCATCCACTCCCACGCCATGCGGTAATAATCGGCGAGATCCTGCTTGGTGACGCCGACGTCCACCCAGTAGACGCGGTCCGGGTGGGTGAAGCGCACGTCGCCGTCCTTCCGCGGCTTCGTGTCAGACGATTTAGCGGCGGACGGTTTGCCGCCAGGCGATTTGGCGGCGGACGGTTTCGCCGGAGCTGCCGCGGTCTTGGCTGGCGCGGTCTTGGCCGCCGCGCCTGCCGAGGATCGCGCCGCAGCGACTTTGGACTTGCTCTCCGTGGCATCCGTGCTCGGCATCGGCATCTCCCGTACGACCTCCTTGGCCGGCTTGTCCTCGCGTACGCCCTTGAAGGCCGCCTGGCGCACGAGTTGCTCTCCAGTCCAGCCGCGAAATTCCGATTCTATAACGGTGACAGGCTCGACCCAGTTCACATCGCGGCGCCGGCGCTCTTCGCGCGGAATCTCGTCGAAGGGCGGGGTCGCGCGCTCCAGCGGCTGTAGCCGCTTCCACAAATCCTTCGCCACGGCGTGCGTGTAGCCGGTGCCGATGCGGCCGGCATAGACCAGCTTGCCGTCGCGATAATATCCGGCCACGAGCGCGCCGATCGCCCTCGGCATCGACGTCGACGGCGAATAGCCGCCGACCACGAGCTCCTGCGCATTCGAGCACTTGGTCTTGATGAAGGTCTCGGAGCGTCCGACGCGGTAGGGCGCGTCCCTGCGCTTGGATACGATGCCTTCCAGCTCCATCTTGCAGGCCTGCTGGAGCACCGCGGCGCCATCGTTCTCGAAGTGCTCGCTGTAGCGAATCGGCCCCGCATCCTTCGCGCGCTCGAGCAGGGACGCCAGCTCGGCCTTGCGCTCGATGAGCGGCAAGCGGGTGAGGTCGCGGCCGTCGAGATGAAGCAGGTCGAACACGTAATAGACGAAGCCGTCGCGGCGGCCGTCCTTGAGCGCGGCCTGCAGCGCCTGAGAAACTGGAGATGCCGACCGCGGTCTCGACGACGATCTCGCCGTCGATCAGCGCGGTCTCGGCCGGCAGCGCCGCGACGGCGTCCGCGATGTTGGGAAACTTTGCCGACCATTGGAGCCCCTTGCGGGTCAGCAGCCGCACGTCTCCATCGTCGAGCCGCGCCTGGATGCGATAGCCGTCGAACTTGACCTCATGGACCCAGCCCGGGTCTGCCGGCGCCGCCGCGCGCAGCGTCGCCAGCGACGGCGGGATGAAATCCGGCAGCGGCGCGCCTGCCGGCTTCGCCTTCTTGCTCTTGGTCTTGGTTTTCTTGGCGGCGGCGCGTCGCGGTGCGCGCGGCGCTTTCGGTCGCGGCGCGGCTGCGGGAGCCTTCGCGATCGCGGGCGCCGGGGCTGCGGCGGTTCCGCGCGTCGCGCCCGCTTTCACGTTCTCCTTGGCCGGGCGGTTGGAATGCCAGACCCGCTTGCGGCCCTTGCCTTCGGCGATCTCCGGAATCGAGCGCCCGGAAACGACAGAGCGATCCATCTCCACCAGGATGTCGGGATCGCCTTCAGTGCGCGCAGCGTCGTCGTGCGCCTTGATGAGCAGCCAGTTGGCTTTCTTCTCGCCCGGCTTGCCGCGCAGGCGCACGAGGTGCCAGCGGCCGCTGAGCTTCTCGCCTTCGAGCGTGAAATCGAGATGCCCCTTGTCGAGGCCCTTGTGGGCATCGTGATCGGGCAGCCAGCGTCCACGGTCCCAGATCATCACCGTCCCGCCGCCATACTCGCCCGCGGGGATGGTGCCCTCGAACGTGTTGTAGGCGACCGGGTGGTCCTCGACCTGGACGGCGAGCCGTTTCTCGCCCGGCACGAGACTGGGACCGCGCGTGACCGCCCAGCTCTTCATCACGCCGTCGAGCTCAAGCCGCAGGTCGTAGTGCAGGCGGGTCGCGTCGTGCTTCTGGATGACATAGGCATGGCCGGACGTCTTCGCCTTGATGCCGCGCGGCTCCGCGGTGACGTCGAAGTTGCGCTTGGCGCGGTAAGTCTGGAGTGCCACGGCGGACTCCGCTCTCTGGTTCTGTCTGAGGCGGCGAGGCTTTTAGCTCGACCCCGTTGTCGCCAGGATCGCCCGGGTCGCGACGTCCGGGCCGAAATCGTCGGCGCTTTCGATCGCCAGCGTCTCCGACAACCTCGAGCGCGCTCGGTTGACGCGGCTCTTGATGGTGCCGACCGCGCATTGGCAGATCTCGGCCGCTTCCTCGTAGGAGAAGCCGGATGCGCCGACCAGGATCAGCGCCTCACGCTGATCGGGCGGCAGCTTCGACAGCGCCGTCCTGAATTCCTCGAACTCGACGCGGCTGGTCTGCTCGGGCTGCGATTTCAGGCTCTGGGCGTAGCTGCCGTCGGCGTCTTCGACCTCGCGGCGCCGCTTGCGGTATTCCGAGCGGAAGAGGTTGCGCAAGATCGTGAACAGCCACGCCGGCATGTTCGATCCAGGCTGAAAGGAATTGATGTTGGCGAGCGCCCGGAGCAGCGTTTCCTGCACGAGATCGTCGGCGCGGTCGACATTGCCGCACAGGGAAATGGCGAACGCGCGCAGGCTCGGCACCGCCGCCAGGACGGCATCCCGGACCGATGCGTCAAGGCTCATGATTGGGGGTCCTTGCCCTCGGTGTCGTCGTGTCCGGCCGGCGTTGCCGAGGAGCGTTCCTGGATCTTCTGGTCGTATCGCTGCAACAGATCGAGGAATCGGTCGGGCACGCCCTCTTCCACGATCTTCTGGTACTGTTTCCGGAGTTGTGACCCGATAGAAACCTGAACTTCTTTTCCGAGCGTTCCCTCGCTCCGCTCGGACGCACCTGAACTTGAATCCATTGATGATCCTGACCCGCTCGCTTTTCGCGACTTCATCTTGCCATCCTCGCCCCGTATCCAGCCCCATGCCCATCCTGATGGAATGGAGAACTCGGGCCCCCGCGCGAGTCGACCGTGCGCGATATAACGCGCTTTGTGCCAACTGGTTCCATACAGGAACTTATTTTGGTATCGAGCGTTAGGGCGTAGTATCCGATATTCGTTGTGGGAGGGTTTCCGTGTCGACTTCGCATATTGTTGCGCTTCATTTGCCGTTTCTACGCCGTTATGCCCGTGCCTTGACGGGCAACCAGAGTTCAGGAGACGCCTATGTCGCCGAGGTGCTTGAGGCGCTGATCGAGGATCCGTCCATTTTGGAGAAGGGCGGCGATGCCCGTGTCGCTCTCTATCGCGCCTTCACCAAGGTCTGGAACGCGGTTTCGGTGAACAGCCGGATCGAGCCCGCAGGCACCGGGATGCCCGCGGAAGAGCGGCTGAGCCACCTGACCCCGCAGGCGCGCCAAGCCTTTCTCCTGGTCGCGGTCGAGGGTTTTTCGGAAGCCGACGGCGCCGACATCCTTGGAGTGGACGCTGCGACGGTGCGCGGCTCGGTCGAGGAGGCCGGGCGCGAGCTTGCCGCCGAGATCGCGACCGACGTGCTGGTGATCGAGGACGAGCCGCTGATCGCGTTCGATCTCGAAGGCTTGGTCGAGTCGCTGGGTCACAAGGTCACCGGCATCGCCCGCACCCATTCCGAGGCCCTCGCGCTCGCCAAGGTTAAGCGGCCGGGCCTCATCCTTGCCGACATCCAGCTTGCGGACGGCAGCTCCGGCCTCGATGCCGTGAACGAGTTGCTGGAGGCCTTCGAGGTGCCGGTTATCTTCATCACCGCCTATCCGGAGCGCTTCCTCACCGGCGAGCGCCCCGAGCCGGCGTTCCTCATCGCCAAGCCGTTTCAGCCGGCGACCGTATCGGCGATCATCAGTCAGGCGCTGTTCTTCGAGCGCCGGGCCAAGCGCCGCGACCAGCGCTCGCCTGCAAATTCCAGCGTCTGAGTCGAATCCGCAAATGCTTTTGTGGCTGGGCGCTTCGCGAGAAGCGCCCCTAATGCTTTTTGGGCCGCTTGCCGGCCAGCGAATAACCCAGCAGCGCGGCTTCGAGGATGGCCGCGGCGGTCAATTCTGTCGGCAGGCCCTTTCCGATCAGTTCGGTTAGCGACGCGTCGGTCGCGGTGTCTTCCACCGTGCGGGGTTGCCGCCGTGCGACGAGATAGATGATCACCGCCGAAAGGATGAGAATCCCGGCGACGGCAAGATTTGCCAGCACGGGGCCGATCAGCATCTCCAGCGCCTTCGCGGCGGCGATCGTGAGCTGGATGATCGCGAGCAGAAGGAGGAACGCGCAAACCACGAATGCCACGGCAAGACGCCGCCATCTGGCGGCGACTCCGCCGAAAAGCTGCGCCGCAAGGGCGGCAATCTGGCCCATGCGCTTCTCCCGTGAGCGGCCTCAGGCTTTCCGTCCGAACAGTCCGACCAGAAAACCAATTCCGGCAGCGACGGCGAGGACGACGAGCGGCCGCGCGCCGATGTCCTTCTCGATCTTCTTCCAGGCATCCGTGCCGACGCGGGCAGCTTCCTCGCCGACGTCGCGCGCCTTGTCATGGATGGTATCGCGGAATCGTTCGGCGAGCGCCGTCAACGCCTCAGTGATGATGTCGGGAATGGCGCTGCTCGCCGTGCGGGCTTCCGTCGCAGCGGTCGATGTCAACTGCTCCAACCGGCCTTCCAGTTGCCGCAGGAGCTGCTGGATCTCGGCGACCTCGCCCTGGTTCGACCCCCGCACAGCCCGTCGCACGGTCGGCCGAGTATTCCGCGCCGCGGGCCGGGACTTTCGCGCCATGGAGAACCCTGAAATGCGTCAACGATATACGCGCGACAACGCCACGCCGCCGCGAAAAGTTCCGGAACGAAATGTTCGTCGATAATATGTGGGCGTAGTCGGCGGTTTTCGCCGACTACGCCCAGAACCGGCCATGCACGAGGGGAGGGGATGGTGGCCGGGCCGTCACGACAACGGCTCACCGGCGATGTCGGTTCCGCTACGACCGAAAAAAGTTCGAGGTCGAGGCAAGCAGCGCCGCCAGCAAATTCGCGTCGCGGGCGCTATTCGGCGGCGTGCAATTCACGGCATGGCGCGCGTTTGGGCGGAAATCGTGCTGTGAAACATTAGGCTTGGTCCGACGTTTCATAAGGACGGCGAGAGCTGCATGAAAGCCGTCATGCCGGAACCATGCCTGCAAATCAGCGTCGCTTCGACGGCAAGACCCCACAAGCCTGCGACATGCGAATATCGTCGGCGACCCTGGCAATGAGAACGTTCACCGCGCCGCGATAAGCGCCCAAAAGATCGGCGCGGGCAAGATGAGGCGCGAGGCAACATGATGATGGCCATTGTCGATTGGCTCTTTGGCGCGCCCGGCGACGTGGCCCGCGGGGCGTCGCTGTCGTGGCGCCCGAGCCTTGTCGCACTCCATGCCGCGGGCGACCTCTTTTCGGCCGTGAGCTTCATCGCGATACCGATCGGCATCCTCTGGTTCGCGCGGCGCCGTCAGGACCTGGCGCGCCGCCACCGCGCGCTGGCGTGGTGGTTCGGCGGCGTCCTGCTCGCCGCGGGGGTGACGGAGATCGTCGACCTCGTGACCATCTGGTATCCGGCCTATGGCCTCCACGCCGTGGCCAAGGCGACGACCGCGACGGCGGCCGTCGCCACCCTGGCATTGATGTGGCCCCAGCTCGCGGACCTGGTCCGCATTCCCTCGTCCCAGCAGCTTGCCGACTTCAATCGCCGCCTGCGCCGCGAGGTCTCCGCGCATGAGGCGACGCTGCGCGAACTGGAGAGCGTGCAGCGGGAGCTGGAATGCCGCGTGACCGAGCGCACGAAGGAACTGAGCCTCATCAAGGCGCGGTTCGAGACGGCGCTGCGTGGCGCGCAGGTCTATCTGTTTTCGCAGGACCGGGAGCTGCGCAACACCTGGTCCTACAGTCCTCGGGGAGACGATGTCCTGCCATCGCCCGATGGCGAGTTCGTGCTCGCGGTCAAGCGCAAGGTCCTCGACGGTGGCGAGCCCGTCGATATCGAAGCGTCGTTCGCCATGCCGGAGGCGCGCGTGCAGTTCGCGCTTCATGTCGACCCGACCTTCGGCACCGACGGGGGCATCGACGGCATCATGTGCGCCGCCATCGACGTCACGCGCATCCGCTCGCTGGAGAGCGAGCAGCAGCGCCTGACCGCGGAGCTCGGCACGGCGCTGCAGCGCTACGAGACGGCGCTGCGCGGCTCCAACGTCACCGTATTCACGCAGGACCAGGAGCTTCGCTACACCTCGATCAGCAATCCCATGTTCGGAAAGAGCGTGCCGGAGATCGTCGGCAGCACAGATGACGAAATCATTCCGGCCGAGAGCCGTCCCGCCGTCGCGGCGATGAAGCGCCAGGCGCTGGAGACGGGCGCGCCGCAGGACGGCGAGGTCCGCATCACCGAGGCCTCGGTCACGCGCTGGCTCGACCTTCATATAGAACCGCTGCGGGACGTGTCGGGCGCGATCGTCGGGCTCACCTGCGCCGCCGTCGACATCACCGAGCGCAAGGAAGGTGAGGCGCACCTGCGGCTGCTGATGCGGGAGCTCACCCATCGCTCCAAGAACCTGCTCGCCGTGATCCAGGCGATGGCGCGCCAGACCGCGCGGCGGTCCGAGACGCTGGAAGGATTTCTCGATCAGTTCAGCAACCGCCTCCAGGCGTTGTCGCGATCCCACGACCTCCTGGTCCAGGAGGGGTGGCACGGTGCCGCGCTTGGGGACCTCGTCCGCTCGCAGCTCGGGCATTACCTCGACCGCAGCAGCTCCCAGGTCACGATCACCGGGCCTGCGCTCCATCTGCGGCCGGAAGCCGCCCAGAGCCTCGGCCTCGCCATCCATGAGCTTGCGACGAACGCGGCAAAGTTCGGCGCCCTGTCGGTGCCGAGCGGCCAGATTTCGATCGAATGGACGCTGGATTCGGCGTCCGATCTGCCCGCATTGAAAGTATTGTGGAGCGAGACCGGCGGACCCGCCGTGACGGTTCCGGACCACCGCGGTTTCGGCCGGCTGGTGATCGAGCGCAATCTGGCCGGTTCGCTCGAAGCGGAGGTCGAGATGACGTTCCCGCCCGAGGGCGTGCGGTGCCGGATCGTCATACCGGGCACCCAGCTTCTCGCCAGTTGAAGCGAGCAACGCATGCGTGGTTGCTTACAATAAGACTGAATTCCGGCTCGACTTCTTAGCCTCGCGCAATTTCAGCCTCTCTCGGGCGCGATGGCGTCGGAACATTCAACTTCATTGCACGTTGATTGTGGCGAACCGGTCAAATGGCTCGGAAAGTCGTCCGGGCGGGGAGCCTCAGATGTACCGCACCGCCTTGATCGCGGGTGGGATTTTCGCCGCCCTCGGAATTTGCGACGCCGCTGTCGTCGTCGGCAACTGGACATTCGCGCAGGCCCAGAACCTTTACTCTGCCGGTATCGCGGAAAATGGAAGCCTCGAGCGCTCGGGCAAAGGCGACCGGCTGCCTCTCGTAAAGAACGCGGACGGCGCCCACACGATCACCACGGTCGAGGTCGTCGGCCTCGACGCGGCGACCGTCGTCTATCGCGACGCCGACGGCCGGATTCTGTTCCGGACCGATCCCGTTGCCAATGTGACCGTCGTGTCCAAGGGTGTGCGGCTCCCCGAAGTGACAATACGCGAGCGCCGCGACGAGCCGACGCGGCAGGTTCCGATCGAAACCCCCGCCGACGGCAAGGAACGGCCGCGGCTCGTCGGCTGCGATCCGCTGGCGAGTCCGCTTGCCAGCGTCTCGGCCGCCAACCTCAGCGGCCGCTGCCTAGTGTCGACCGAGGGCAATCAGCAGGTCGCCGAACTCGTCCGCTGACGCGGCGTCACGCGGCCATCACGCGCACCGGCTTGCCATCGAGCCAGCCCTGGATGTCTTCCACCATCTGCGGATAGACGCGGGCATAATTGTCCGACGTCACGTAGCCGAGATGCGGCGTGATCAGCGCGTTATCGAGAGCGCGCAAGGGGGCTCCGACCGGCAGGGGCTCGACATCGTAAACATCTAGGCCCGCGCCGGCGATACGCTTGGCCTTCAGCGCATCGATGAGTGCGGCTTCATCAACGATCGGTCCGCGTGACGTATTGATGAGATACGCCGTCGGTTTCATCAGCCCGAGTTCCTTGGCGGCGATCACGCCGCGTGTGCGGTCGCTGAGCTGGGTGTGGATGGTGATGTAATCCGATTGCCGGAACAAATCCTCCTTGGAGACCAGCGTGGCGCCGCCGGCGCGCGCCTTGTCCTCGGTGAGGTTCTGGCTCCAGGCGATCACCTTCATGCTGAACGCCTTGGCGATCGATGCGACCTTGCTGCCGAGCTTGCCGAGGCCGACGATGCCGAGCGTCTTGCCGGCAAGCTCGCTGCCCAGCACGATCTGCCATCGTTCCCCCGCATGCATGCGCGCATTCTCGAACCCGATGCCGCGGGCAAGCTCCAGCATCAGGCCGAAGGCCAGCTCGGCAGTCGGATGGCCGATCGATTCCGTCCCGCATGCCGTGATGTTGCGGGACGTGGCTGCCGCGACGTCGATCGCGGCATTGCGCATGCCGCTGGTGACGATCAGCTTGAGGCTCGGCAGTCCCTCGATGACAGGCGCCCGAAACAGCGTGCGCTCGCGCATCAGGCAGACGATGTCGAACGGCTTCAGTGTCTCGACGACGCTGTCGGCCGGGATCGGATCGTTGAAGACCTTGATGTCGACCTTGTCGGAGAGCGTCGACCAGTCCGCCATCGTCAGGGCGACGTTCTGATAATCGTCGAGAATCGCACACTGATGCCGCATCGCCGTCGTCCTCCCGCGCCTGCTTTCGAGGCGCACTGGTTACCCATTTAACGGCGGTCTCACAATCGCCTGCGAGGCCGGGGAGCCGTCCGGCTGTGATTTCAGCTCTTGCGGATGCGGAACACCAGGAGTGTAGGCTCATGCGGATTCGTGTTGTCTTCCAGCACGTCGCCGGTCTGGCGCACCAGGTTCGGGATGTCGATCGCAGAAAGCGGATCGGTGCATTCGAGCACCAGCGTGTCTCCCGCCGGGAGCTTCGTGAGAGCCTTGCGCGCCTTGAGCGCGGGCAGGGGGCATTTGAGGCCCCGCAGGTCCAGGACGGTTTCCGCCATGGTCCCCCTATATCGCGACGGCTTGACCGGGGCATAGCCGCGTAATCCTCGTTCGGAGCCGAGCGGAGCCTTCCGCGCTGACGGATGTTCGCTCATTGCGGCGCGATATGCTTCGCCTTGCGGCTACGGTCCAGGCACGCTCCACTTCAGTCCAGGAAACCGGGCGTAGTCGCGGTCGAGCGTGATCCATTCGCAGCCCCACTCGATCGCAAGCGCTGCGAACCACGCGTCGGTAACGCGCGCGCCGCGGGTATCGGTCTCGATGCAGAGCCGGCGGAAGATGTTCCAGTGCCGCTCGCCCGGCTCCGCCACCCGACAATGCGGTTGCCCGCACAGGTCCGCGCAGAATTCGAACGCCTCGTCGAGCGTGCTGGGCTGGCGGTAGATGCGCGGGTTGGTGGTGATGCGCACCACGGCACTCAGCGTCAATGGCGAGATGCCGAACCGGGCGTCGCCGCTCACGACGGCGTCGAGCCAGCGGCGGCAAATCTGGTGTTGAGGCATGTCGGCACGGAACGCATAGATCAGCACGTTCACGTCCGGCAGGATCATTTGAAGTTTTTCATCCGGCGGAAGGAGTCCAGATCGTCCATCTCCTGGAGCGCCGCGGAGTCGCCGACGTCGATTCCCGGCATCGGCCCGCCTGTCGCCGTGCTGACGCGCGGCACCACCCGCATCTTGGCCGGCGCGCGTTCGTCCGCCACCACCAGCCGCAGCCCATCCTCGATCAGCGACGTGAGCGTGCGCCCTTCCGCTACGGCCTTGTGCTTCGCCCGGGTGAGTAAATCCAGCGGCAGCCGTATCGTCGTGCGTCCAGTCATATGTCTAGACATACCAGCATGATACCGATATGTCAAATAAAAATAGGAATTGTTTCACGTGAAACACGTGTCCCGTAAGGCTATCCCCGATCCTGCTATAAGCGCCCATGCGCGTCATCGGACTGGCCGGCTGGAGCGGATCGGGCAAGACCACCCTGCTGACCAAGGCCATTCCCCGCCTTGTCGAGCGCGGCCTCACGGTGTCGACGGTCAAGCACGCCCATCACGCTTTCGACGTCGACCAGCCGGGCAAGGATTCCCACACCCATCGCGCCTCAGGCGCGACCGAGGTCCTGGTGAGTTCGGCAAACCGCTGGGCGCTGATCCATGAACTGCGCGGCGCGCCCGAGATGCCGCTCGCGGCGCTGCTTGGCAAACTCTCGGCGGTCGATCTCGTCCTCGTCGAGGGCTTCAAGCGTCAGAGCCACCCTAAGCTGGAGGTTCATCGCACCGTTGTCGGCAAGCCGCTGCTGCATCCGGACGACCCGTGCATCGTCGCCGTCGCCGCCGATCGGCCGCTGCCGGATGCGCGGGTGCCTGTGGTGGACCTCGACGATGTGGACGCCATCGTCGATATCCTGATCGCGCACGCCGTGCCGATCGGGGCGGTGGCGCACGGGATGCCTTGATGGCCCAGCTTTCCGACGACTGCTTCGCCTTCTCCGGGCCGCTCATGTTGATCGCCGAGGCCGAGCGGCTGATCGCCGAGCGGGCGGTCCCGGTGGCCGAGACCGAACGGGTCGATCTCGGCGATGCTCTCGGGCGCGTGGTGGCAAGCGCCGTGATCGCCGGATTGGACCTGCCGCCTTTCGACAACTCGGCGGTCGATGGTTACGCGGTGGGCCATGCCGACCTCTCTGCGGCCGACGAGACGCGCCTCGCCATCGTCGGCCGGGTGACCGCGGGCCAAGCCGCGGCGCGAGGCATCGCGTCCGGCCAGGCGGTCCGCATCTTTACCGGGGCGCCGATGCCGGCCGGGGCCGACACCGTGTTCATGCAGGAGGATTGCCGGGTCGAGGACGGTGCGTTGATCGTGCCCGCCGGCCTCAAGCGCGGCGCCAACCGCCGCCTGGCCGGCGAGGACATGCATGCGGGCGCCGTCGCGCTCCCAGCCGGCCGCCGGCTGGCGCCGCAGCATCTCGCGCTTGCCGCCGCGATCGGGCTGACGGCACTTCCGGTGCGCCGGCGGGTGCGGGTCGCGCTGTTCTCCACCGGGGACGAGATCGTCGAGCCGGGTGCGGCGCGCCCGCCGGCCGCGGTGTTCGACGCCAACCGCCGCCTGCTTGCCGCGATGCTCGCGCGCCTCGGCGCCGTGGTGACCGACCTCGGCATCCTGCGCGACGAGCCCGATGCCGTGGCCAACGCCATTACTGGCGCCGCCGAGAATCACGACCTCGTCCTGACCTCGGGCGGCGTCTCCACCGGCGAGGCCGATCACGTGAGGTCGGCGGTCGAGGCGGTCCGGCGCCTGGTGTTCTGGCGGATCGCGATCAAGCCCGGACGGCCGGTGGCGATGGGCGTGATCCCCGGCTCGCGGCCCGGCATCGGCGCCGCCTTCGTGGGACTGCCGGGCAATCCCGTGGCGGCGTTCGTGACCTTTGCCCGCGTCGTGCGGCCGCTGCTGCTGCGGCTCGCCGGCGCCATGCCGGAACCGCTGATCGCGCTGCCGGTCCGCGCGGCCTTTCCTTACAAAAAGAAGCAGGGCCGGCGCGAATATGTGCGGGTCGCGCTGCGGAGGGCGGCCGACGGCATGATCGAAGCGGACAAATACAAGCAGGACGGCGCGGGGGTGATCACCTCGCTCACGGAGACCGACGGCCTGGTGGAATTGACGGAAGACGATACGGTCGTCGAGCAAGGCGCGGTGGTCGGCTTCCTGCCCTACAGCGCGCTGATCGGATGAGCCCGTCGCCGATAAGCGCGGCTATGCGGCGGTATCGCGTGCCAAATGCTCGGCCGTGATCACATCGTCTGGCGTATTGACGTTGAAGAAGGGATCGACCGGCTCGACCGGCCATGACGCGAGCGCAACGCCGTGGCGGGCGGTCCAGACCTCGATCTTGCGCAGGTCCTCGCCGACGAGCGCATGGCGCAGGTCGTCCCGCAGCGCGACCGGCCACAGCGCCGCCACCGGATGGCGCCAGTCGCCCGATTGCGCGCAGGCGAGCGGCTTGTCCTCGGCGAGGCGGACGGCGTGGAGCCGAGCGACCAAGTTCCGCGGCAGGAACGGGCAGTCGCCGGGCGCGCTGACCATCCATGCGATGTCCGGCTGGTGCCGGGCCAGCCAGTCCAGCCCTGCCAGGACGCCGGCGAGCGGGCCGGCGAAGCCGGCCACGTCATCGGCGATCACGGGCAGGTTGAAGCGCCCGAAGCGCGCGGGATCGCCGTTGGCATTGAGGACGATGCCCCGGCAGGAGGGCGCCAGCCGCTCCAGCGCGCGGTCCAGGATCGTCGCGCCGCCGATGCGGATCAGCGCCTTGTCGCCGCCGCCCATGCGGCGCGCCTGCCCGCCGGCGAGCACAACGCCATAGGTATCGTTCGAATTGTCCATGTCGTGTCGGACTTCCATTCATCATGTCGACGCATGCGGGGCCGCTACCGCTTCGGAAAAGGCCGGCATTTGCCGTTCGCTGACAATTTTGGGCTAATCCTCGTAGTCATCCGGATGCCGCTGGGTAAGGCGATCTGGCATAACCCATCGCGGTTCAAGAAAGGGAACGTCTTTGTTGAACCGCACGGACCTTGCAAGCGACCAACGATCATGGCCTCAAAACTCAGTCTGTTTACGCTCGCCCTCGGCGCGGCCGTTCTTGTGACTGCGCCGGTCAAGGCCGTCGAGTCCGTGAATCCGGTCTGCACGCTGTCCGCCGCCGCGCTTGACGCGCCGCTTACGCGCACCCGGTCGCGCCTGCAGCATGGCGGCCCGCTCACGATCGTGGCCATCGGCTCCTCATCGACAGCCGGCGCCGGCGCGACGTCGGCCGCGGCGTCCTATCCGAGCCGCCTCGAGGTCTTCCTGAAGGAGCGCTTCCGCGGCCTTCCGATCCGCGTCATCAACAAAGGCGTCAACGGCGAGGAAGAAGGCGACATGCTCGCCCGCTTCGAGCGCGACGTGATCGCCGAGAAGCCCGACCTCGTCCTGTGGCAGCTCGGAGCCAATGCCGTGATGCGCGACCGGCCTCTGGCTTTGGAGAAGATACTTATCGATTCCGGCATCAAGCGCCTCAAGGCGGCGGGCGTGGATGTCGTGCTCATCGATGTCCAGTACACGGCGGCGACCATCGCCAAGGCCGGTGCCCTGCCGATGGTCGGGCTCATCGGCGCGCAGGCGCAGGCACATCGCGTCGGCGTGTTTCGCCGCTTCGAGATGATGAAGGGCTGGCGCGAAGGCCACCAGTTGCCGTTCGACGCCTTCAGCATCGCCGATGGGCTTCATCTCAATGACTGGGGCTATAACTGTTTCGCGCGCAACCTGGCTGCCACCATCATCGACGCGGCGGCGCCGCCGGCGATGGCCATGGCGCCCGCCGGCACGGTGGTGCCGCGCTGATCACGAGATCGATGCCTGGGGAGGCATAAGGGCGCGGACCAAGTCCGCGCCCTTTCGGTTTTCGAGCGAACTCGTCCAGTGATCAGGATGCGGGCGCTTGATCCTGGCCGCCCGGCCGCCGGTACGTGGCCGCAGGTCTTTCGATTTCCCGCCGCAGCAATTGTTCGACGGCCCGAACATTGGCGATGGCAGCGTCGCTTTGCGGCTGAGAAGTCTTGGCCTGATCGAACGTCGCAGCTGCGGACGCGATCAATACGAGGGATGCTTCTCGTGCCACTTCGGCCCGGGCCCGCGCATGTAGTGCAGCTCCGGATGGTAGGAATCGAACATCGCGGTCATGCTTCGCATGAAGCCCTTGATCGCCTTCCGGATGCCTGCAGCTTTGCGTACCATGACCTGCTCCGCCGGTTCCCTTGCGGTCCGCTCATTGGTCGCGTTCGAGCGTGACGTCGTTCAGCGGGATGATGGTCGGCCGGAATTCGTTAAAAAGCGGTGAGATTTCGATTCGACTGCGATCTTGTACGGGCGCTTCATCCGGAATGTGTGAGACGTCGTTTCCGGAAGGTTACGTTCCGGACGGCCGCCGGCCGGGCCCCAAGGACTGGTGGATGGCTCATTCGAAACCGATCGCGCGCGCTCTCGCCGCCCTGCCGGACTCCTGGCGATTTGAGCTGGCGGTGGGCACGCTGGAGCCGGTGACGGCGGGAATGAGCGCGGCCTCGGTCTTCCGCGTCCGCATCCCCGGCGCGCCGGAGCGCTACCTCAAGATCGCCAAGGCATCGGCCGCGACCGATTTGCGCGGCGAGATCGAACGCACTGGCTGGCTCGGCGCGCGTGGCTTGCGCGTGCCCGATATCCTGCGGGTCCACGATACCCACGGGGTGGTCGCCGCGATGATGAGCGCGGTGCCGGGCGTGACCCCAAATGAATGTGGCCGTCCGGCCGCCGACATCGTCGCGCGCCTGGCTGAGGCGATGGCGGCCTTTCACGCGCTTCCTCTCGCCGAATGTCCCTATGACGAGAGCGTCGCGGTCCGTCTGGACCTTGCCCGCCGCGACGTCGCGCGCGGCGGCGTCGACCCCGGCGCCTTCGATCTGCGCAACAAAGGCGTCACGCCAAAACACCTCTATCGCCGCCTCGCCGCGAGCCTGCCGGCATCCGAGGACGTGGTGGTCGCCCATGGCGATGCCACCTTCGACAACGTCCGCATCGATGCGGGCGGGATCGTCGGCTTCATCGACTGTGGCCGCGCCGGGAGGGCCGACCGCTACATCGACCTCGCCCTGCTGGGAGCCGAGATCGAGGAGCGTTTCGGGCCTGAATGGATCACGCCGTTCGCCCGCGCCTACGGGCTGCCCTCCTGGGATGCCGGCAAGGCGCTCTGGTTTTCTGACCTGTACGAGCTGTTCTGATTGGCGCGTCCGGCTTGCCCTCGGGGGCCCGCGTCGTTACATCAGGCCTCGAATTTCCCGAAACACCGGCGCCGCGGGCGCTTCCAACCAGAGGGACAGGGCGCGAATGGCCCGTCAATTCATCTATCACATGCAGGGTCTGACCAAGACCTATCCGACCCGCAAGGTGCTTGAGAACGTCAACCTGTCATTCTACCCCGAAGCCAAGATCGGCGTGCTCGGCGTCAACGGCTCGGGCAAGTCGACGCTGCTGCGCATCATGGCGGGGATCGAGAAGGATTATACCGGCGAGGGCTTCGTCGCCGAAGGCGCCCGCGTCGGTTATCTGGAGCAGGAGCCGCATCTCGATCCCGCCAAGACCGTCCGCGAGAACGTGATGGAAGGCGTCGGCGCCAAGAAGGCGCTGATCGACCGCTACAACGAGATCGCGATGAACTACTCGGACGAGACCGCCGACGAGATGTCGAAGCTCCAGGACATCATCGACAGCCAGAACCTGTGGGACCTCGATTCCCAGGTCGACCTCGCGATGGACGCGCTGCGCTGTCCGCCGGACGACGCCGACGTCACCAAGCTCTCTGGCGGCGAGCGCCGCCGCGTCGCGCTATGCCGGCTGCTGCTGGAGCAGCCCGAGCTGCTGCTGCTCGACGAGCCCACCAACCATCTCGACGCCGAGTCGGTGAACTGGCTGGAAGGCCACCTGCGCAACTATCCGGGCGCCATCCTGATCGTGACCCATGACCGCTACTTCCTCGACAACGTCACCGGCTGGATCCTCGAGCTCGACCACGGCCGCGGCATTCCCTACGAGGGCAACTACTCGTCCTGGCTGGTCCAGAAGCAGAAGCGCCTCGCCCAGGAAGGCCGCGAGGACGAGGCGCGGCAGCGAACGCTCGAGCGCGAGCAGCAATGGATCGCGTCCTCGCCCAAGGCGCGGCAGGCCAAATCCAAGGCGCGCTACCAGCGCTACGAGGACCTGCTCAAGGCGGCCGACGACAAGCAGCGCACGACGGCGCAGATCATCATCCCGGTCGCCGAGCGGCTCGGCCAGAACGTCGTCGACTTCGACGGGCTCACCAAGGGCTTCGGCGACAAGCTGCTGATCGACAATCTCACCTTCAAGCTGCCGCCCGGCGGCATCGTCGGCGTCATCGGTCCCAACGGCGCCGGCAAGACCACGCTGTTCCGCATGATCACCGGCCAGGAGAAGCCCGACGCCGGCACCATCAAGATCGGCGAGTCCGTGCAGCTCGGCTATGTCGACCAGTCGCGCGACACGCTCGACGCCAAGAAGAACGTCTGGGAGGAAATCTCCGGCGGCAACGATCTCATCCTGCTCGGCAAGCGCGAGATGAACTCGCGCGCCTATTGCTCCACCTTCAACTTCAAGGGCGGCGACCAGCAGAAGAAGGTCGGCTCAGCTGTCAGGCGGCGAGCGCAACCGCGTGCATCTCGCCAAGATGCTCAAGTCCGGCTCCAACCTGCTGCTGCTCGACGAGCCGACCAACGACCTCGACGTCGACACGCTGCGCGCGCTGGAAGAGGCGCTGGAGGATTTCGCCGGCTGCGCCGTCATCATCAGCCATGACCGCTGGTTCCTCGACCGCATCGCCACCCACATCCTCGCCTTCGAGGACGACAGCCATGTCGAGTGGTTCGAAGGCAACTTCCAGGACTACGAGGCCGACAAGCTGCGGCGGCTGGGACAGGACGCGCTCATCCCGCACCGGATGAAGTACAAGAAGTTCGCGCGGTGATGGCTGCGCATAGAGCGGCTTGCGTCAGCGCGACCGCTCGACCGGTCGCCTGTCCGCGCGATAAACAGGCGCGGCTCAACGCGGGCGCGTCCCGCGCCGAGGTGATTCCCGATGTCGATGACTCCTGAAACGCCGCTTGCCGCCGAAAGGCTACACCGGCCTGCGGCCGCTGCCGCAGCTCATCTTCTCGTCGCGCTGGCTGCAGCTTCCGCTCTATCTCGGCCTGATCGTCGCCCAATGCGTCTACGTCGTGCTGTTCCTCAAGGAGCTCTGGCATCTCGTCAGCCATGCCACCGAGTTCAACGAGCAGCAGATCATGCTGGTCGTGCTCGGGCTCATCGACGTGGTGATGATCTCGAACCTGCTGGTGATGGTCATCGTCGGCGGCTACGAGACCTTCGTCTCGCGCCTCGACCTCGATGGCCATCCGGACCAGCCGGAATGGCTGAGCCACGTCAATGCCAGCGTGCTCAAGATCAAGCTGGCGATGGCGATCATCGGCATCTCGTCGATCCATCTGCTGCGCACCTTCATCGAGGCCGGCAGGCCTCGGCACCGGGCGCACTGTCTACACGGAAACCGGCGTGATGTGGCAGACGATCATCCACTGCGTCTTCATCCTCTCGGCGATCGGCATCGCGGTCGTCGACCGCATCGGCCAGTCGGGGGAAGAGCAGCATGCCGGCAAGACCGGACACTGATCGCGCCGGGACCGTTGCGTGAGGCTGTGGCCGAGGCAGCCTCACGCGCGGGCCGGGCCTTGGAGGATCAGGCGCCGCCGGCCATGAAGTTTCCGGCGCGGTCGAACGCTCCGCGCGGCATCATGTAGAGCTGTCCGCTGTTCATGAAGAAAACCGTGCCGTGCGGGACCCTCTTGGCGTGGCGGGACATCATGGTCATGCCCCTGTCGCTGATCGCCATGGTCATCATCTTGCCCGACGGGGTCAGGGCGTAAGCCATGCGGTCCTTGAGGTCCCATGGCGAGCTGTCTTGCGCGAATGCGGGCGTCGCGAACGCAAGCGTCGCGGCGGCGGCAAGCAGGGCATTCCTCATTGTGATCATGTTTTCATTCCCTATTGGTAGAACTGCCGGAAGGCGGCGCCGCACTGTGGCGCTTCCGTCCGGCCGGGATGGTCGCTTTTGACCACAGGGCCCTAATTAGACAGAAATTGAATGTTATTCATGGAATCAGCGTTGAGGATATGACGCCAGGACGCGTCCAAAGCCGGACGATAAGCTCAACAGGCCTTTACCTTCGGCCGGAGAAGCCCATGTCCGTTCGTGTGGCAACCGTGATGTGGCTTGCGTTCGTGAGTCTGATGGTGCTCGCGATGCCGTGCGCGACGAGGCCCGCGCACGCGGATGCTGCCTTTGCCCAATGGCTGGGGTCGGTCTGGCCTGATGCGCAGCGGAGCGGTGTCTCGCGCGCGACCTTCGATGCCGCGACGCGCGGGCTTGAGCCCGATCTGTCGCTGCCCGATCTCGTGATCCCCGGCCGCCCGGAGGCGCCGCAGAAAGGGCAGGCCGAGTTCGTCCAGACGCCGGCTGACTATCTGAAGGAATCGAGCTTCGACCGGTTGTCCGCGCAGGGCCGCAAGCTTGCGGCCGAGCACCAGGCCACGCTCGCGGCCGTCGAACGGAAGTTCGGCGTCCCCGGGTCTGTGGTGCTCGCGATCTGGGGGCGCGAGACGAACTTCGGCGTCGTGAAGCTGCCCTATCCGGCAATCCGCGTGCTCGCGACCCAGGCGTGGCTCGGCCGCCGCAAGGAGCAGTTCCGCCAGGAATTCATCATCGCGCTGAAGATGCTGGAGCGCGGCGACGTCAAGCTCGCCGATTTCCGCAGCTCATGGGCCGGCGCCATGGGCCAGCCGCAGTTCCTGCCGAGCGACTTCGATCGCTATGCGGTCGACTTCGACGGCGACGGCCGCCGCGACATCTGGAGTTCCGTGCCGGACGTCCTGGCGTCGATGGCGAACCAGCTCTCGGCCAAGGGATGGCAGATGGGGAGGCGCTGGGCCTACGAGGTGCGGGCGCCGAGCGGGATCGACTGCACGGAGGCCAACCCGGACGTCACGCGCCCCATCGGCGAATGGCTCAAGCGCGGCTTCCTGCCGGCTTATGACCGCAAGCTCTCGCGGGAGGAACTGGCCGAAACTGCGTCGCTGCTGTTGCCGGCCGGGAACTACGGCCCGGCTTTCCTGATCCTGCGGAACTACTACGTCATCAAGGACTATAACTTCTCCGACCTCTATGTCCTGTTCGTCGGCCATCTCGCCGACCGCATCGGCGATGCGCGGCCGTTCGAGACACCTTGGGCCAAAGTCACGCAGCTCCAGACGGCGCAGCTCGAGACGATGCAGCGCAAGCTCACGGACCTCGGCATCTATCAGGACAAGATCGACGGCAAGGCCGGCATGAGGACACGCCTTGCGCTTGGCGCCTATCAGAAAGCCAACGGGTTGAAGCTCGATTGCTGGCCAAGCCAGGCTGTGGTCGACCGCATGGCGGGCAGGGGGCCGTAACGCTTCGACACTCGGATTCGCTTCGCTCCTCCGGGCTGCAAAGGCATCAGCAAACAAAAAACCCGGCGCCGCGAAGCGCCGGGTTGAAGCTCAGGCCGCTTATGCCGGGATCAATATCCTTCCGGGCAGAAGAAGCGCGGACGGCTCCAGCCCCGCACGTTGCCATAGGCATCGTAAAGCGGGCGTCGCGCCCAGTAGCCGCCGGGGCAGCCAACCGGACCGCGGACGCGGTACACCGGATAGGGCTCGTAGCCCGGCTCCACCACATACTGACGGCCGTACTGGCTGGCGATCACCGAACCGACGATAACGCCGCCGAGGATGCCGAGGCCGACGGCGGCACCGCCACCGCCGCGATGGCGCCACTGCGCGCTCGCCTCGGTCGACATCGAAACGGCCGATGTCGCGACGATCGCGACCGCGGCGACTGCAGCGAGAATCTTCTTCATCACGTCACCTCCAAGATTGCGGTCGGCGAATCTGCGAGCCGCCGAGCGTTACGTCCCTCATGCCCCGGATATACATCCGACAATTTGACGTAATTGTGAGCAGGCGGGCTTTGAAAACACGTACATTTATCTGGGTGAATGCTTGGTGAACGGCTTCGCGCCGAACAACGGCAGGCGACCCCATCAGCCCTCGGCGGCGAGCGTTGCCGCCAGTGTTTCCAGGGCATGCGCCGCGAAGGCCCGCATGTTGGCCTGCCGGTCGCTGCTTGCGGTCTCCAGCGTCGTGGTGCGTTCAGCCGGTCCCGCGACCGCGATACAGGCGTGTCCGGCGGGGTCGCCGTAGCGATTGCCGGCCGGTCCGGATGCCCCGGTCTCGGCGAGGCCCCAGGTCGTGCCGTGCTTCTCGCGCACCCGCCGCGCCGCCAGGGCCGCATAAGGCTCGCTCGCCGGCCGTATCCCAGCCATCTCGCCGGCGTCGATGCCGAGCAGCGCGACCCGCGCCGTGCCCGTGTAGACCACCGCGCCTCCGACGAAATAGGCCGATGCGCCCGGAACGGCGAGCAATGCCGCGGAGATCAGGCCGCCGGTTGAGGATTCGGCGATGGCGATCGTCTCGCGCCGCGCAACCAGCCGTGCGGCGACAATCTCGGCAAGTGGCAGCAATAAATCCATGCGTCAATTCTCGAACGAGGCGGAGATCGCCAGCATCTCGATTAGCATGGAATGGAATGCCGTCGGCGGAGGAAAAAAGCTCCCCACGGGACCGCTTCTATCGTGGGGGCCGCGCTAGGTCGGCCAGTTGTCCAAGCCGTCCGTTGGCGCAACCGGCTTGATGCATTCGGCGCGGATCGTCGATAGATCGAACGTGTGGGCGGTGTTGCAATCGGCGCAGGTCACGCGCCACTGCCCGCTCAGCGGCGAGCCGATGCCCGCCGTGTCGTCGTGGATCGCGTCTAGAATCTCCGCCGTTCACCGGACAGCGGGCGATGAAATAGAATTCGTCCCTGACGAGTTGCAGCGGCTTGCCCATCGGCACCGCGAGGCGGGCAGGCTCGGCATGCGGCTGCTGAAGCGTGGCTTCTCCCGGGGGCACTTCGGTCAGCGCTTCCTTGACCGCCAGCCGCCCGAACGTCCCGACCAGCTTGTCGGATAGCCGCGTGATGTTCTCAAGGCGGCGGCTTACGTCTTCGGTGATGCCGTTATCGGCAACCATCGTTTCGGCGCGCTTGTCCGCCATGCCACGTCCCTCACGCAAAGAGCCAACGGACGGAAACGGCCCGCCCGCTGATTCGTTCCTGGCGTCGGAGTGCGGCGTGACGGAGGCAGGCCGCGAAAGCCGCGGGTGCCTCTTCGCGTTGCGGTATTGCGCTGCTGCTACAGCTTCTTGATCTCGACCTTGCGGAACTTCACGATGCCCTTGTCCTTGACGACGCCGGGGGCATATTGCAGCGCAACGTGGCCGTTGGCGTGCTTGGCATTCTTTGCGCCGTCGACGGTCTTCTGACCGTTGAGCGTCACCGTGAAGGTGTCGCCCTTGGCGGTGATCTCGTAGGTGTTCCACTTGCCGCCCGCCTTGGGCATGGGATCGACCTTCGCGACGTTCACGATCGCGCCGGTGCCGTAGCTCGGGTCCGGCCGCTTGTCGAAGATGTTCACCTCGTAGGCGTTCTCGGCGGTGACCTTTTTGGTATCGGTGGCACGGATGAAAATGCCGCTATTGGCATCCTCGTCGACCCAGAACTCCGCGCGGATCTGGAAATCGCCGTAGGACTCCTTCGTGATCAGGAAGCCGCTGCCCTTGTCGGCCACGGCGGCGCCGTCGGTGATCGTCCAGTTGGCATCGCCGATCTGGTCGAAATGATCGAGGCTCTTGCCGTCGAGCAGCGTCACCCAGCCGTCGTTGCCTTGGCCCGCGGCCTGCCAGGATGCGGCGATGCCGATGACCAAAGCGATGCCGAGCGCGGCGAAGCGTTTCATGTGTAATCCTCCCGTAGCGTTTTGATTGAATCGCGCGAACCGATAATAGCGCAAGTGGCGCGGGCGCGATATCCGGGACCGGCCATGCCGTGGCGAGCCGCCTGTCGGAGTTCCGCCGCGCCGGACCGCGGGACGCCTGCGTTGACATCGGGCCGCGCCGACCTACATTGGATTCGTTCCGAGGGGAGCCCCGGCAGGGGCTGAGATTCCGCCATGGCCGCCGGTCGTTCCGGCAGCCGCTGCGGTGAACCCTTTGAACCTGATCCGGGTCATGCCGGCGAAGGGACAGGGATGTATCAGTCGTCCGACGAATGTCAGGCTATTTCCGTCATCGGCGCCGGCGTCGCCGGGGCGTGGCAGGCGCTGACCTTCGCGCACGCCGGTTATCCGGTGACACTGTTCGAGCAAGGCGACGCGTCGATGGCGGGCGCAGCGAGCCACTGGGCTGCCGGCATGCTGGCGCCGTGGTGCGAGCAGGAAGGCGCCGAGCCTGTCATCACGCGGCTGGGCGCGCGATCTCTCGACCTCTGGCGCAAGACCGACCTCGACATCCCATTCAACGGCTCGCTGGTGGTGGCCCATCCGCGCGACCGTGCCGACTTTGAACGCTTCGCGCGGCTGGCGCCGCAGCATGAGCGCATCGGTGCCGACCGGCTTGCCGAGTTGGAGCCCGCGCTCGCAGGCCGCTTTCGCGAGGCGCTGTTCTTTGCCGGCGAGGGCCATGTCGAGCCGCGCCGCGTCCTGCCTCGGCTGCACGCCGCGTTCGCGGCGGCGAACGGTTCGATCCGGTTCACGTCTGCGCGCGATCCGCGCGACCTCGCCGGCGTGGTGATCGATTGCCGCGGCCTTGGCGCCCGCGAAACCGCGCCGCAGACATGCGGCGACCTGCGCGGCGTCAAGGGCGAGATCGTGGTGGTCGAAACCGGCGAGATCGCGCTGTCGCGCCCGGTGCGCCTCATCCATCCGCGCTGGCCGCTCTATATCGTGCCGCGCGACGGCAATCGCTTCGTCATCGGCGCCACCACGATCGAAAGCGAGGACGATGGCGTCAGCGTCCGCTCACTGCTCGAATTGCTCACGGCCGCCTACACGGTGCATCCGGCTTTCGGTGAGGCGCGCGTCAAGGAGATCGGTGCCGGCCTGCGACCGGCTTTCCCCGACAACCTGCCGCGCATCGCGGTCGACGGCCAAAGCATCAGCGTCAACGGTCTCTATCGCCATGGCTTCCTGCTCGCCCCGGCGCTCGCCGAACTGACGCTGGCCTATGTCGAGCGTGGCGCGATCGACAACGAGGTGATGCGATGCGCCTGATCGTCAACGGCGAGCAGCGCGACGTCGCGGCGACGCATGTCGACGCGCTGCTGCGGGAGCTGGAATACGAAGGCACGCATTTCGCCATCGCGGTGAACCATGACGTCGTCCCGCGTGCGCGCTGGACACAGACGCCGCTCAACAATGGCGACGCCGTCGAGATCCTCACGCCGCGGCAGGGAGGCTGACGCGATGGTCGCCTTTTACGGCAAGGAGTTCGCCTCGCGGATGCTGGTCGGCACCGCGCTCTATCCTTCCCCCGCGATCATGCAGGCTGCGATCCGCGCCTCCGGCGTCGAGATCGTCACGGTCTCGGTGCGCCGCGAGTCCGCCGGCGGCAAGACCGGCGATGCCTTCTGGTCCCTGATCCGCGAGCTTGGCGTCACCGTGCTGCCCAATACCGCGGGATGCCGCACCGCCCGTGAGGCGGTGACCACCGCGCGGCTGGCGCGCGAATTGTTCGCCACGACGTGGATCAAGCTCGAGGTGATCGCCGACGACGAGACCTTGCAGCCCGACGTGGTGGGCTTGGTCGAGGCCGCCACGACCCTGGTCAAGGACGGCTTCGAAGTCTTTCCGTATACGACCGAGGACCTCGGCGTCGCGCAGCGCCTGGTCGATGCCGGCTGCCGGGTGGTGATGCCATGGGCGGCGCCGATCGGCAGCGCGCGCGGCGTTGTCGATCCGGATGCGCTGCGGTTGCTGCGCGCGCGGCTCCCCGACGTGACCCTGGTAGTCGATGCCGGGCTCGGCGCGCCGTCGCATGCCGCGCACGCGATGGAACTCGGCTATGATGCCGTGCTGCTCAACACCGCGATCGCCAAGGCCGACGATCCGGTAGCCATGGCGAATGCCTTCCGCCTCGGCGTCGACGCCGGCCGCGCCGCCCACGACGCCGGGCTCATGGGCCCACGCGACTTCGCCTCGCCATCCACCCCTGTTGTCGGGACACCGTTCTGGCATGCCGTATCCTGACCGCTTCTATCCCGTGGTCGACAACCTCGCCTGGGTGGCGCGGCTCGCGGCGCTTGGCGTCGGCACCATCCAGCTCCGCGCCAAGGACCTTGATCATGCCGCCGCGCTGGCGCTGGTGCGCGACGCGCTCGTCGCGGCCCGCGGGGCAAAGCTCGTCGTCAACGATTACTGGCGGGCCGCGATCGAAGCAGGCGCCCCGCATCTCCATCTCGGCCAGGAGGACCTGGCGCAGGCCGACGTGCCGGCAATCCGTCGCGCTGGAATCACGCTTGGCCTCTCGACCCATGACGAGGCCGAGCTTGACAACGCGCTCACCCACGCGCCCGATTACATCGCGCTCGGCCCGATCTACGAGACCACGCTGAAGGCGATGCGCTTCGCGCCGCAGGGCGTCGCCCGCATCTCCGAATGGAAGCGCCGCGTCGGCACGATCCCGCTGGTCGCTATCGGCGGCATCAAGCTGGAGCAGGCGGCCGCGATCTTCGACGCTGGCGCCGATTCGATCGCCGTCGTCAGCGACGTGACGCAGAACGCCGATCCGGACGCTCGCGTGCGCGCGTGGCTCGGCAGGGCCGCGCAAGCGGCATGAGGAACACGTCGCCCAGGCCGCATAAGACAAACAGGAGGAACCGATGAACAAGCCCGTTCCCGCATCCGAGTTCGAGACCCCGAAGGTCACCACCGGGCCGCTGCCGTCCTCCCGCAAGATCCACGTGGTGCCGGAGGCGGCACCGGACCTTCGCGTGCCGCTGCGCGAGATCATGCTCAGCGAAGGCGCCGGCGAGCCGAACCTGCCAGTCTACGACACATCCGGCCCCTACACCGACAACGACGTCGCGATCGACGTCGAGAGGGGCCTCAAGCGCGTGCGCGCGCCTTGGGTGCGCGAGCGCGGCGGCGTCGAGGACTACGACGGCCGCGAGCTCAAGCCGGTCGACAACGGCAACGTCTCCGGCAAGCACCTCGCGCGGATGTTCCCAAATACGCCGAAGCCGTTGCGCGCGCTCGATGGCGCTCCGGTGACTCAGTACGAATTCGCCAAGGCCGGCATCATCACCAAGGAGATGATCTACGTCGCCGAGCGCGAGAACCACGGCCGCAAGAAACAAATCGACCGCGCCGAGGCCGCGATCGCCGACGGCGAAAGCTTCGGCGCATCGGTCCCCGCCTTCGTGACGCCGGAATTCGTACGCGACGAGATCGCGCGCGGGCGCGCCATCATCCCGTCCAACATCAACCACGCCGAGCTCGAGCCGATGATCATCGGCCGCAATTTCCTGGTGAAGATCAACGCCAATATCGGCAACTCCGCCGTCACCTCGTCGGTGGAGGAGGAGGTCGAGAAGATGGTGTGGGCGATCCGCTGGGGCGCCGACACGGTGATGGACCTCTCCACCGGCCGCAACATTCACAACACGCGTGATTGGATCCTGCGCAATTCGCCAGTGCCGATCGGCACCGTGCCGATCTATCAGGCGCTGGAAAAGGTCGACGGCGACCCGGTCAAGCTCGACTGGGAATGCTACAAGGACACGCTGATCGAGCAATGCGAGCAGGGCGTTGATTACTTCACCATCCACGCCGGCGTGCGCCTCGCCTATGTGCCGCTCACCGCCAACCGCGTTACCGGCATCGTGTCGCGCGGCGGGTCCATCATGGCGAAGTGGTGCTTGTCGCGGCACAAGGAATCGTTCCTCTACGAGCGCTTCGACGAGATCTGCGACATCATGCGCAAGTATGACGTCTCGTTCTCGCTCGGCGACGGCCTGCGCCCCGGCTCCATCGCCGACGCCAACGACCGCGCGCAGTTCGCCGAATTGGAAACGCTAGGCGAGCTCACCCAGGTCGCGTGGCAGAAGGGCTGCCAGGTGATGATCGAAGGCCCCGGCCACGTGCCGATGCACAAGATCAAGATCAACATGGACAAGCAGCTCAAGGAATGCGGCGAGGCGCCGTTCTACACGCTGGGGCCGCTCACCACCGACATCGCGCCAGGCTACGACCACATCACCTCGGGCATCGGCGCTGCGATGATCGGCTGGTTTGGCTGCGCCATGCTCTGCTACGTCACCCCGAAGGAACATCTGGGCCTGCCGGACCGCGACGACGTCAAGCAGGGCGTCATCACCTACAAGATCGCGGCGCACGCCGCCGACCTCGCCAAGGGACACCCGGCCGCGCAGCTTCGCGACGACGCGCTCTCCCGCGCCCGCTTCGATTTCCGCTGGGAGGACCAGTTCCACCTCGGGCTCGATCCCGACACCGCGCTCGCCTATCACGACGAGACGCTGCCCAAGGACGCCCACAAGGTCGCGCATTTCTGCTCGATGTGCGGGCCGAAATTCTGCTCGATGAAGATCACGCAGGACGTGAGGGATTACGCGGCGACCCTCGGCAACAACGAGAAAGCGGCGCTTGGCCTCAGCCCGGAAGCGGGCATGAAGGAGATGTCGGACAAGTTCAACGCCATGGGTCAGCAGGTCTATGTCGATGCCGGCAAGGTGCAAGACGCCACGCGAGCGCCGCACACCACCGCGCTCAATACGGAGGCTGCGCACGCGGCGAAGAATGCGAAGCTGGTGAGGGAAAGCAACAAGGCGCTCTGATGGGCGAGGCCGAAATCCGGGAGTTGCGCGACCCGACGCAATGCGTGCTCTGGGACAAGCCGGAGCTGGTCGGGATGCCGGCTGTGAAGGACATGTTCGACACGGTCGAGACCTTCGTCGACACCAGCCATCTCGAGCGCACGCTGTTCAAGTGCCGCGAGTGCGGGCAGCTCTATTTCTATGAGTATTACGAGCAGGTCGACTTCGGCGACGGCAACGATCGCGAATACCTGACTTATATTCCGGTCGATGCGCCGAACGATATCGCGGCGATGAACGAAGGCACCGTGTTCGACCTGATGCGGTTTTTTCCGCGCCTCCAAACGCAAACCGGAATGTCGCCCTCCTGGGTCGGCAAGGCGAAGCCTGGCGGCGCGTGACGCATCCCGGGCCACGGCCGCGGCGGGGCCTGCTCGCGTGGTAGACTGGCAGAAAAAGGCCCGCGGGACGCTCACGCCCTGCGGCGCAGACACAACGGGAGAGGACAGTTCATGGCCAACGAAAGCACATTGTCGCGCGAGGAGCTGGACGACCGCATTGCGATCCTGCGCGACAACATCCGTCAATTGACCGAGCAGGCCGCCGCCTCCTCGGGCGCCGCCGACGAGGCCCGCAACGCGGATCGCATCGCCGCGCAGGACGAGGAGCTGAAACGGCTGGTCGAGCAGCGGGATGGTTTGAGGAAATAGCGCAACCGCGCACTGCGGCGACGCGTTCATTTGGATGGGTGCCGCGAAATCCGAAATCGAATGCCCTCGCCCGCTCACCTATGTGGTTGCGCCGGCGCGGGTCGCATGTGCGTAACCGCCGCGTGCGGATACCAGCGCAAGCCAGGACCGTTTTGGCGAACCGAAAGGATAGTCCCGGATTTCGCTGACGATCAATCCGGGCTACTGCTTTCGCCGGAACGATCGGAGTGTGTGTCAGCGGACCGCGAAACGGCTCTGGGCCGAGTCATCCATCGACGCCTGAGAGACTTCGCCTTATAAAAACGATGCCCGTAAAAAATGCGGCCGAACAAAAGCTGCCGGAGGAAACCATGGATGCATCCTTGCTCGTCGCGACGTCGCTCGGCCTGGCGATGGCGCTGGCGCCTGCCGTGGCCAGGGCCGCCGAGCTTCAGGTGCTGGCGGGCGGCGCGACGGCGGCGATCATGGGCGAGCTCGGCCCCGCGTTCGAACGCGCCACCGGCCATAAGCTCGCCATCCGGTTCGGCGGCACGCCGGAGCTCATCCGGCTCGCGTCCTCGACACCGTTCGACGTGGCGTGCGTGCCGATTGACGTGTTCCAGGACGCCGCCGCGAAAGCCAAGTTCGTCGCCGGCCCGACGACCGACATCGCGCATGTCGGCTTTGGCGTCGCGATCCGCGCGGGCGCGCCCAAGCCCGACATCTCGACGCCCGACGCATTCAAGGCCACCATGCTCAAGGCACAATCGGTGACGTTCTATCCGGAGAGCGCGTCCGGCGCCCATATCGCCAGGACCTTCGAGCGCCTCGGCATCACCGATGCGATGAAGGCCAAGACCAAGGCGGTGGCTTACGACAAGATCGCCGAGACCGTCGCCAAGGGCGACGCCGAGCTTGGGATGTTCGTGACCAACGTGCTGATCGCGCCCGGCGTCGACATCGCCGGCCCGTTCCCCGGCGACCTGCAGAAGGACCTGGTGTTCACCAGCGGCGTGGCGGCGGAGACAAAACAGGCCGAGGCCGCGCGGGCGTTCACCGCGTTCCTGCGCACGCCGGAAGCCATCGCGGTGATCAAGGCCAAGGGCATGGTGCCCGGCTGAGGCATTCATGGACCAGCCCGATCGGCAAGTAGCGGCGTGGTAGCTATGGCCGTGACGGGCACGTAGCCTGGATTGAGTGCTCGCGAAATTCGGAGCCGACATCTGTCCACGCCATGGTGCTCCGCATTTCGCTTTGCTCATGCGGCTACGCGGGCTGCGGCGATATCGCACTTGCGCACGCGGACGGGCGCAAGCCAAATCGGCATCGCGGCCGAGGCGGGGCGCGGGGTTTTGCCCCCTGCATCGGATCGCGTACTGATGATGTCGAAGGAGACCATCCGAGCATGAAGCGCCTCTGCCTTGCGATGCTTCTCGCTGCCATGCCGGTCGCTTTGCCGGCCGGGCTGGAGCTGCCTGCGTGGCGCGGCAGCGCGCTCGCGCAAGGTTCCGACATCTCGGCCAAGGAAGCCTTCGACGCCGCGAAGGAGCTCGGCACGATCGAGGCGTGGAACGCGTTTCTCAAGAGCTATCCCAGCGGCTTCTACGCCGACCTGGCGCGCGCCTACGCGAAGAAGCTGGCGGAGGGCGGCGAGCCGCCCGCTCCGACGGCGTCGTCCGCTCCGACGGCGCCGACAGCCGCGACGGCGGCAGGCGATGAGCCGCGCAAGGTCGGGCCCGGCCCCAATGCCAGTCTCAATGGCGCGCGCCTGCTGCCCGACGACAGCCCGTGGCACCGGGACATCTCGGGCGACCCGGTCGATCCGAACTCGCAACGGATTCTCGCGCGCGTCGGCCTCGACAAGACGCTGCGCGCCGACTTCGGCCCCGAGTGGGAAGGCGCGCCGATGGGCATCCCCTACGTCGTCGTTCCGGGCAATCAGCGGCGCGTGCCGGTCAAGTTCACCTATGCTGAGGAGAGCGATCCCGGCCCGTACCCGATCCCGCCGGACGCGCCGATCGAAGGTGGACCGAAGGGCACGGGCGATCGCCACATCATTGTGCTCGACCGCGATACCTGGATGCTGTGGGAGGTCTTCAACGCGTTCCCCGACGGCAAAGGCGGCTGGAAAGCCGACGGCGGCGCGATATGGGACCTGAAGAAGAACCAGGTCCGTCCCGACCGCTGGACGTCGGCCGACGCTGCCGGCCTGCCTATCCTGCCCGGGCTCGTGCGCTATGACGAGGCCGTCGAGGGGAACGCGATCGAGCATGCGCTGCGCTTCACGCTCGCCAAGACGCGACGCGCCTATGTGCCGCCCGCGAGCCACTGGGCGAGCAGCGCTCACGACGCCAACCTGCCGCCGATGGGAATGCGCGTGCGCCTGAAGGCCGGTTACGATATTTCCGGCTTCGCGCCGGAAGTCCAGGCGATCCTGCAGGCGCTCAAGACCTACGGCATGATCCTCGCCGACAATGGCAGCGACAACTTCATCAGCGGTGCGCCCGACCCGCGCTGGGACAACGACACGCTCCGGCAGCTCATGCGGGTGAAGACGCGTGATCTCGAAGTGGTCGAGATGAAGGGCATGGTCATCGACCAGCGGCGATAGACGGCAAGCGTTGGCGCGGCATCACGATCTACTCGCTTCGCCGGCCGACGTCGGCACCCGGTGCGCTTTGTGCTTGGGTCCTCGCCCTGAGGAGGCGTGAAGCGGCGTCTCGACGGATGAGGGCGCAAGCCGGCATAGGGCAAAGACGCGACGAACGTGATAATGTCGCGCTTCGCTACGCCAAAGCCCCTCTCGCTTGCGACAGCCTTCACATGACCAACGCCACAGACTTCCAGCATTGGCAGGAGCGCTATTCCACGCCGGACTACCGCTTCGGCCGGGAGCCCAACGAATTCCTGGTCCGCTGCGCCCCGCTGCTGCCGGGGACGGGAAAGGTCCTGGCGGTCGCCGACGGCGAGGGCCGCAACGGTGTATGGCTGGCGCGGCAGGGTCTCGACGTCCTGTCGCTCGACTTCTCTCCCGCCGCGCAGGTCAAGGCGCGCGCGCTCGCGGCCGAGCACAAGGTCGCGGTCACGTTTATCGAGGCCGACGTCCACGCCTGGCCTTATCCCGAAGAAACGTTCGACGTGGTCGCGGAGATTTTCACGCAGTTCAGCACGGCGTCCGAGCGCGAGCGGAAATGGTCCGGCATGCGGCGGGCGCTCAAACGTGGCGGCTTGCTGATCGTCCAGGGCTACACGCCCAAGCAGCTCGACTACGGGACGGGCGGACCGAAAAACATCGAGCACCTTTACACCCGCGCGATGCTGGACGGCGCCTTCGGCGATCTCGACGATGTCGCCATCGTCGAGGAGGAGCGCGAGCTGCGGGAGGGCGAAGGCCATTCCGGCCTGTCTGCGATCATCGGACTGACGGCGCGCAAGCCGTAAGCCGGACTTTTGCGGACGTGGCGAAGGTCACGGTGCCCCAATCAGATCGCCTTCATCAAAGCATCCCTGGCGGCGGTGAGTTCCTGGAACGCCTTTTCGCTGCCGCCGACGTCGGGGTGCACTTTCTTCGCTGCGTGTTTGTAGGCCTGATGGATTTCCGCTCCGAACAGGCGGCGCCCGGGCGGCAATGCGAGCATTTGGCGATGAAAGTCGTCCGGGGTGAGGGCTTCGACGTCGCCCCGCCGCCGGCCGAACCGCGGCGCGGTGAGGGCATGCAGGACATCGCGCACCGCGCCGAAGCGCCTCTGGGCGAGTTCCCTGCTGCCGCGGTCGGCGCCCTCGGCGCACGCGGCGCGCAAGCTCGGCAGCGCCTGCGACGCGGCATGCTGGAGGTCGGATTCCTTATTCTGCTGCGCCATCTCTGCCAGGAGCCGCGCCGCTTCAGGGTAATCGAACGCCGGAGCCGACCACAGCTCCTCGATCACGAGTTTCCAGTCGCTTGCCCGTACCTGCATTGCCTGTGGCCAGTCGGAGTTGACATGCCACAACGCTCAACCTGAAGCAGCGTTCCGATGCCGCCGCGCCGGCTTAAAAGTGGGTTAAAACTCCCGTTACGATGTTCGGCCTGATCGGCGCGTCAGCGCTTGAACCTGATCTTGCACCATCCCTGGATGTCGGGATCTTCGGTTTCAAGCGCCGGGCTGACGAGCACGGTGTAAATGCCGCTTTCCTTGAAGATGCCTCGCTTGGGACCGGGCGTCCACGAGGGAATGCCCTCCAGTTCTGCGGCCTTGACCGAAAACTCCGTCATGGTTTTGAACGCGTCCACCGCAATGAGCGGCTGCAACGGGGCGGCAGGGTCCAGCTCCGAAAATGCGATGAAATAAAGCTCGCCTTTCGGGCTCTTCACGGCGAAATCGCCGCCATGGTGCGATGGCAGGCGGATGTGGAGCGTGTCGCCGGCTTTCACCTGCCTGGGATCGCATTGCATGCGGTGCTGCGTCACGCCGGCCCGCTCGCCGGGCAGCCGCTTGCCGGCGGCGTAGGATGCCGTGGGCATCGAAAGCATCGCCATTGCCGCCAGGATCAAGGTCGTGGTTCGTGTCATGCGAGAACCTGGACGGCCATGGTGTTGCAAGCCCGTGCGCGCCCTCATCTCAGCGCGATGCTCAGGCCGCTGAGGTCGGCGTTGACCTGCAGGCCGATCTGCCGGCCGGAGAGCGTCAGCACGGCACCCTTCTCGTTGCGCAGCGTGATGAGCTGCGCGCCGACGCCGACCGCGCCGCCGACACCGGCCGCGCCATAGATGCCGCTCACATCAGACGGCCGCCGGATATTGCTCACGGCGCCGCGAAAATTAGTCCGCGATGCACCGAAGATGAGGCCGGCACTGACGCCGCCGACCGAGACCGGATAGGTCCGTCCGCGGAAGTAGAGCACCCCGGTGCCGCCGGAGGCACCGACGAACCAGCCGCCCTTGATCACCGAAAACACGATGCGGCCGTTGTCGGCACGCGCCGATGTCGTGACCGCCGACGACAGGCCGATGCCGGCGATGGCGGTCAGGGCGATGAGCGCCGCGCGATGTCCGAACGAAACTCGCATGATGTTGCTCCTGTGAAGGTTGAGACCGCTGCAGCCGGGACCGCCCGGGTCGGCCCGATTGGCTCCGTCCGCCCTAGTGTGCACGTTTGCCGCTGAAAGCAAGCGCGTGTGCGCGAGGCTGCGCGCGCCGGCGGGGGGCGGCGTGGCCGTGGCCTGGACCGCGATACCACTGGTGTTGCGAAGAAAGCGCGATATTATCGCACAGGTTGTGGCGAGCCAACGGGGAGGTTGACGATGGCGATCAGGATTCGCAGAAGCGTATGGTCGTTGCCGCAGGGCGATCCCGCGATATCCTGGTATCGCAAGGCGGTCGACGCGATGATCAAGCGCCCCGTCAACGATCCGACGAGCTGGCGCTATCTCGCGGCCGTGCACGGCGTTCCGGCCGGGATGTCAAAGCCGGCGTCGGAGGACGATTTCTGGGACCAATGCCAGCATCAGAGCTGGTTCTTCCTGTCCTGGCATCGCGGCTATCTCGCCGCCTTCGAAGCCATCGTCGCCAGGACGATCGCCGATCTCGGCGGGCCGGCGGACTGGGCGCTGCCCTATTGGGACTACAGCGAAAGCCTTTCGGCCAACCCGAATGCGCGTTTCATGCCGCCGGATCTCTTCGATCGCAACGTCAACGGCAAACCCAACGCATTGTGGTCGAGGCGCGCGCAGGTCAGCAACGGAGACTTCCTGCTCGACAATTCGGTGGTCACGCTGAAGGCGCTGACGTTCCGGAATTTTGCCAACTCCACTCCCGGCGTGCCGTCCGGCTTTGGCGGGCCGGTCACCGGCTTCAATCCGGGCGGCGGCGACAACGGCGCCCTCGAAAGCCTGCCTCATAACCGCATTCATACTAAGATCGGCGGGTCGAGCGGATTTATGGGCGATCCGAGGACGGCCGCCCTCGACCCGATATTCTGGCTCCATCATTGCAACATCGACCGCCTTTGGGAGGTCTGGCGCAATCAGGGTTCCGCCTTCAAGACGCCGACCACGGCGGACTGGCTCACGGACCTCGCGTTCAACATGCATGATGCAAACGGCAAGGCCTTCACTTATGTCAGCCAGGACATGCTCGACACGACAAAGGTCCTGCACGGCTACAAATACGATCATGTGCCGGTCGCAAAGCCTCATGCCCTCGAGACGTTGGAGGTTGCCATGGTTGAGGAACCTGCCCGGCCGGAGCTGGCGGGTGCCAACAAGGGGCCGATCGCGCTCGAAGGCGACGTGACCCGCACCGAGGTCCCGCTGGTCGCAAAGATGAAGACGAAGTCATTCCTCGAATCGACTGTGCCGACGCCGCAGCATGTTTATCTCAGCCTGGAGAACATCACCGGCGCGGGCATACCCGGCGACTACAAGGTCTACATCGACCTGCCGGACGACGACAAAGAACCGATGCTTGCCGGCATCATGACGACGTTCGGCCTCGAGCGCGCGAGCGATGCCGACCGTGGCCACGGCGGAAGCGGCCTCAACCATGTCTTCGAGATCACCGAGCTTGCGGGAAAGCTCGGCCTGACCGACGGCAGCGTCTCGCGCCTCAAAGTGAGCTTCGTGCGGGAAGGCGTGATGCCCTCGTCGATGGAAGCGGTGCCCGGCCTGGAGGACTATGTGCAACCGGTTTCGCGCGAGTCCAGCATCAAGGTCGGCCAGGTCAACCTGTTCTACGATTGACCGTGATGACGGTTGATGCGACCCGCTCGAAGGCTCGTCTCGAACCCTTCCTCACGGCAGGCATACGATCCGGGTTGAGTTCGCCGGTCGTACGCTGGCTGCTGGTCCCTGCCGCCGCGGCGTGGCTCATCCTGTTCTGGCTGTCCGCGGACGAACGCTCGCTCGCGCTGTGCATCGCGGCGCGGGTCACGCTGCTCGACGGGCTCTTCGCCAACATGGCGGCGGGATTCGCCGCGATCGAGCCGGGCCGATGGGCCGCCGAATGGCTGGTGATGATCGTCGCAATGATGTTCCCGCTGCTCGTGCCCATGGTGCGGCACGTCGCGGCACGCAGCTTTGCGGTGCGGCGCGATCGTTCGGTGGGACTGTTCATCGCCGGCTTCACGCTCGCCTGGCTCGCTGTGGCGGCGGCGTCGAGCGTGATGCTCGTCGTCGCGCGCGCGGCCCTTCAGGCGGTGGATATGGCGCAATGGGTCGGGCTGGCCTTCTGCGTGCTGGCCGCGCAATGGCAGCTCTCGGCCGCCAAGGTTCGCGCGGTCACTCGGTGTCACGGCACGGTCGCGTTGCGCCCCTGGGCGCCCGAGGCGGATCGCGATGCGATCGGATTCGGGCTGCTTCACGGCACGCGCTGCGTGCGCGCCTGCCTCCCGGCGATGATGTTGCCGCTGGCCGGCGGCCTTGGCCTGGGCGGGATGGCGGCGGTGTTCGCGATCGTCCTGGCCGAGCGCGCGCGCGACAAGCCGCAATATCGCCTGTCGGCGATCGCATTCCTGCTGCTCGGGCTGTTGACGCTCCGCCTATAGTCGCAGCGAATCCTGCGCCGTGCCACGTCGCCATGTTGCCATGTCGCATTGCTCATGGGAGCCCCTGGCGTTACCGCGCTGGCCCGCACTTGCTTTGGCCGGTCGCGTCACGCTAACGACCATGGTGCGGCGCGCCCGGATCGGCGGCGGCTTGGCCTCGTGCATGAGGAGGATGATCATGCGGCATCGTTTAGCGGTTCTCGCGATGACGATCGCGCTCGCGGCCAGCGTCACGGCCGCGCAGGCGCAGCAGAATGGCACGCCGTGCGATTCCTTCGTGAAGAACGCGGACGGGTCGTGGTCCGCGACGCGCGCCGTGGCGTTCCCTGCCGCGGGCAGGACGTTCAACATCAGGGAGGGCTCGGTGTTTCGTCCCGGCGCGGCATTCGCCGGCATGGATTTGGCGAGTCAGCTTGAGCAGGATTGCCCCGCTGCCGCCCAGGCGCAGGTCGAACTGGCGAAACAGGTCGATGTCGCCCAATTCGCCGACCGGAACGGCAACATCGACGTGCAGAAATTCACCTGCGAGCAGCTTGCCGGCATTTATCAGAACGACGCCGATCTTCTCGGCATCTGGTACAGCGGCTGGTCCAATGGGGCGGCCAAAAAGCAGACGATGAACCTGTCGAAGGTCAGGGAGGGCGTTCGCAACATCATCGCCTATTGCAAGGCCAACAAGGACAAGCGGCTGGTCCAGGCGATGGACGCCATCCTGAAGGACGACCGCCAGAAGAAGTGACGCCCGCCCCGCGGGGCCGCCGTGCAAGCGGCGGCGCTTTGCGGTAAGTTGCGCAGGCGACCAACCGGAGGTGCCACGGATGTCCCACGTCACGTATCAAATCGTCGAGCATGACGGCGGCTGGGCCTACAAGGTCGACGGCGTGTTCTCGGAGGCTTTCCCAACCCATGCCGGCGCGCTCGCTGCGGCGAAGGCCGCCGCCGAGGAGCAGCGGGTGCCGGGCCATTCCGAGGTCATCGAGTGGGAAGACGAGAAGGGCAAGTGGCACACGGAAAACGCGCCAGGCTCCGATCGCCCTGACACCGACGTGAAAGACAGCGGCGGCTGAGAGGCTTCAGGCTTTAGTTATTGTGGCCGCTGCCTTCGCGGTCCTTCAGCCAGTCCGACAGGCTGCCGGCCGGTGCCTTCTTTGCCTTTACGCCGGCCTTCTTCTTCGGGGAGGCTGCCGGCGGCGCGGCAGGCTTGCCTTCGGCCGCGTCCCGCGCCAGGCGAAGCGCCTTCAGCCGCGCCGTCTTGGCGCGCACCGCGGCGGTCTCGGTCTCGTACTCGGACATGGCCTTCTTGCCGTCCTGGTCCCTCATCAGCTTCTTGAAGCCGGCCTGAGCCGCATCGATTTTCGAACGATCTGCCAACGCGATCTCCTGTCGGTCGAATTCCTGCCTGTATGACGGCGAATCCGCCGGAAGTCACGCGCCGGATTGCCGTATTTCTGTCACCGCGGGCGCCGCGCGCGCCACAGGTCGACGGCGGCGGCGTGGCACCGGCTGCCGTCGAAGACAAACCGTCCGATGCGGGTCTGGTCAGGAGCGCCCCATCCGATAGGGCTTGAGGATCGCGTAGACCGCCTCGTTCGCCGGCGTCGCGACGCCGAGCGTGCGGCCGAGCGTCACCACCTTGCCGGCGAGCCAATCCAGCTCAAGGCGGTTGCCCGCGTCGAGGTCGTTGGCCATCGAGGCCTTCATGGTCGGCGGAAAGGCGTCCACGGACCGTTCGAGCTCCTGGGGGAAATCCGGCGGGAAGGCGACACCGGCGGCCTTGCCGACGGCCATCGTCTCCAGCCGCAGCTTCATGAACAACGCCCGCATGTCCGGATCGTCGCGGATCGGCCCCAGCGGCTGGCGTGTGCTCGCGGTGATGCCGGAGGTGCCCGTCAGCAGGACGAATTTCATCCACATATCGGCCCGCATGTCTTTCGACAGCGTGATATCGATACCCGCCTGCTTGATCTGATCGACATAGCCGGCAAGCTTGTCGTCCGGCCGCCCGTCGAGACGGCCGCAGCGAATGCGGGCGAATGGGCTCTCCTGGCGAATGACGCCCGGCTCCCCGATCATCGTCACCACGTAGGTGGAACCGCCGATCACTGCCGTATCGCCGAGAATAGGCGTCAGCAGCTCGACGCTGTCGACGCCGTTCTGAAGCGTGACGACCCGGGTGTCGGCCCCGATCAGCGGCCGCGTCTGTTCGGCCGCCTTCTCGGTGTCCCACAGCTTGACGGCGAACAGCACCAGGTCGACCGGTCCGACGGTGGACGGATCGTCGGTGACCTTGACATCCTTGAGCAGAAGGTCGCCGAGCCGGCTTTCGAGACGCAGGCCGTTCGCTTCGATCGCCTTGCGATGCGCGCCGCGGGCGAAGAACGTGACGTCGTGTCCGGCGGCCGCCAGGCGTGCGCCGAAATAACCGCCGACGGCACCAGCCGCCATGACCGCAATACGCATAAGGCCCGCTCCTCAGGTGAGAAACGGGCCTTACGGCATTGAACTCTGTGCGTCCAGGGACCGGTACCCAGACCCTTCGGATGGGCAGATCAGTTGATCCGCATCGGCTGGCCGTAGCCGCTCGCCGTGGTGACGGGCGCGTAGCTGGTGGCCGGAGCGCGCGTCACCTCGGCAGGAACGCCGCGCATCGGCATAACCACGACCTTGGTGCCGACATTCACCCGTGAATAGAGGTCGGCAACGTCATCATTGGTGAGACGGATGCAGCCGCTCGACACGCGCTTGCCGATGGTGTTCGGCGCGTTGGTGCCGTGGATGCGGTACACCGTGCCGCCGATATACATGGCGCGCGCGCCCAGCGGGTTGCCGGGGCCGCCGGCCATGAAGCGCGGCAGGTAGGGCTGGCGGGCGATCATTTCCGCCGGCGGATGCCAATCCGGCCATTCGGCCTTGCGTTCTACGGTCTTGACGCCCGCCCAGGTGAAGCCCTCGCGGCCGACGCCGATGCCGTAGCGGAGCGCCTTGCCGTTGCCCAGCACGTAGTAAAGGTAAGTGTTCGGGGTGTCGACGATGACGGTGCCGGGCGCCTCGCGGGTCGGATAGCTCACGACCTGGCGGCGGAGATTGGCGGGCAGCTCGGTCACATCCTCGGACTGGGTCTCTTCCACCGCGGGTTCGCGGACGACACCGTCGAACACCGACGTCTGGCGGGCGAACGGCCCGGAATAGCCGAGCGGATCGGCATTCGCGCCGGATGTCATCAGGCAGGCGCCGGCGGCGGCTGCGATGGCTGCGAGACGAAAACCGATGCTGGTCATGACATTCCCCTCTACGCGAATTCGTCGCACCAACGGCGCAGAAGGTTCAAAGTTCCGTTTTATCAAGAACAATCTTGGTATGGCGAAGTCGGCTCAAATATTGAGCAGAGAAAGACGTCGTGAGAAAAGTAATAACGAATCATTAAACAGTAAAAGCCGGCGGGCTGCCGGCTTTTGCGGTCGGGTCGGTAGTCGTGAAATGATGGAACGGAACCCGCCCCCGTCTCCTACAATCCTCGTAGCCCCCAGAGGTTCCATCCCTTATGTCGAACCTCCAGGCGCGGCCCGCTAATCCCGCCCCTTTCGGTCAGCATGCCAGCCGACGGTGGCATCTGGGACGGCGTCCGCCGACGCGAAATAGGGCTTGATGTCGAGCAAAGGGGTGCCGTCGCGGCAATCCAGGCCGACGACCGACAGCCGTGGTCCGTCCACTCCGACCAGCCGGACGACGCTGGCGGCGATGGGGTTCGGCCGCACCGGCGAGCGGAGCGCGAAGGTGCCGCGGCCCTCGGCATAATGCCGGGGCATCTGCAGCACGAGATCGCGGCGCGCCTGATCCATCCAATACAACACCAGGAGGTGGGAGCAGGTCTCCACCCCCGACAGACCGCGCTGCCAGCGTGGATCGACGTCGATCGTGCAGACGCCCTGGGACTCCCGGGAATTCTTGGGACAGTCTTCGCGCCGGGCCCAGGGCGTGCGGATGCTGCCGATGAAATACACGCCGGCATCGAAGCGGCCGGGAAGCGGAACCGCGATCTCGCCCGGACGGATGCCGGAATGCTCGTCCATGTGGTTCTCCGTTGCCCGCACGATGCCAGCACGCGCGCCGGCTGGCCAGACGGGCCGCCGTGGATCGAAGCGCCGGAGTGATGGGCGCTGTCCCACTGGAAAAGACCCACTCGCCCGCCTTTGCCCACTTGAGTTCCCTGACTTAACGGCATAAAGATATCTTTATCTGAGCGAAAGATAGTCCTTCGCTCCGGCGAGCCGTGATGCGATGTCCGATTCCACGATCAGCTTCGACGACCTCAGCGCCGTGCTTAAGGCCGCCGGCGAATCCACGCGCCTGCGCATCCTCGCCCTTTTGTCCGAAGCCGAACTGACCGTCTCCGACCTCACCGAAATCCTGCGGCAGTCGCAGCCGCGGATCTCCCGGCACCTACGATTGCTGGCTGAAGCCGGCCTCGCCGAGCGCTTCCGCGAGGGAAGCTGGGCCTTCTTCCGCATGGCGGAGCATGGCGGCGGCGGACAGTTCGCGCGCACCTTGCTCGGCGCCCTCGACCCCGCCGACCCGGTGATCGCGCGCGACCGCGAGCGGCTTTCCGCCGTGCGCACGGCCAGGGCCGCCGCTGCGCAAGCCTATTTCCGCTCGCACGCCGCAGAATGGGACCGTATCCGCAAGCTCCATGTCTCCGACGATGCGGTCGAGGGCGCAATCTGCGACGTGCTCGGCGACCGGCCGTTCCTCTCGCTGCTGGACCTCGGCACCGGCACCGGCCGCGTCCTCGAGATGTTCGGGCCGTCGCTGGAGCGCGGGCTCGGCATCGACCTGTCCCTCGACATGCTGCTCATCGCGCGCTCGCGGCTGGAGCGTGCCGGCCTGCGCCATTGCAGTGTGCGCCAGGGCGACATCTACGACCTCGCGATGCCGCGCGAAGGCTTCGACGTCGTCATCGTGCATCAGGTCCTGCACTTCCTCGACGACGGCGGCCGCGCCATCGCCGAGGCGGCGCGCATGCTGCGGCCTGCGGGACGACTGCTGGTCATCGACTTCGCGCCGCATGACCTCGAATTTCTGCGCGAGGAGCACGCGCATCGCCGGCTCGGCTTCCCGCCCGAGACGATCAGCCAGTGGATGACGGCGGCAGGGCTCGACGCGGTCAGCCACCGCACGCTGGCGCCGGACCCGGCGTCGGACGGCAAGATCGCCGTCTCGCTGTGGCTGGGTCGCGACCCGCGCATGGCCGTGGTGCAGGCCGGCACGCGGGAGGTGGCGTGATGAGCCCGGCAAATACCGAGCGCGCGAGCCGCTTCCTCGGCGCATCGCCGCGCATCCGCGTCTCGTTCGAATTCTTCCCGCCCAAGACCGACGAGATGGAACGCACGCTGTGGGAATCGATCACCCGGCTGGCGCCGCTCGCTCCCGATTTCGTGTCTGTCACCTACGGCGCCGGCGGCTCGACGCGCGAGCGCACCCATTCGACGGTGAAGCGCATCCTCGCCGAGACGGCGTTGGTCCCCGCCGCGCATCTCACCTGCGTCTCGGCGACGCGTGACGACGTCGACGAGGTGATCCGCGCCTATCGCGGCGCCGGCGTGCGCCACATCGTGGCCTTGCGCGGCGATCCGGCGGGCGGCGTCGGCGACCGTTATGCCCCGCATCCCGGCGGCTACCTCCATGCCGCCGACCTTGTCGCCGGCATCAAGCGCGTCGCACCCGATGCCGAAGTCTCGGTGTCGGCCTATCCGGAGAAGCACCCCGACAGCGCCGACGTCGAGGCCGACATCGACATGCTGCAGGCCAAGGTCGATGCCGGGGCGACGCGCGCTATTACTCAGTTCTTCTTCGATAACGACCTCTACATCCGCTACCTCGACAAGGTGCGCGCCCGGGGCATCACGATTCCGATCGTGCCGGGCATCCTGCCGGTGCAGAACTTCAAGCAGGCGAAGTCCTTCACCGAGCGGGCAGGGGCGTCGGTTCCCGCTTGGCTCGCCGCGCGCTTCGAGGGCCTCGATGACGACGTCGCCACCCGCAAGCTGATCGCAGCGGCGGTAGCCGCCGAACAGGTGCTTGATCTGGTCGACCGCGGCGTCACCGACTTCCACTTCTACACCATGAACCGCGCCGACCTCGTGTTCGCCGTGTGCCATCTGCTCGGCCTGCGCCCCGACGCGAAGAAAGAGGCGGCGTGACCATGAATTCATCGTGTAATGCCGTCTCCCCCATCGAAGCCGAGCTCCGCACGCTCGCCTCCCAGCGCATCCTCGTGCTCGACGGCGCGATGGGCACCATGATCCAGGCGCTGGGGCTCGATGAGGGCGGCTACCGCGGCGCGCGGTTTGACGCGTGGAACCGCGAGGTGCGCGGCAACAACGACCTGCTCAACCTGACGCGCCCCGATGCCGTGCGCGACATCCATGCCGCCTATCTGCGCGCCGGCGCCGACATTGTCGCCACCAACACGTTCTCGTCCACGCGTATCGCCCAGGGCGACTACGGCATGGAGGAGATCGCCTACGAGCTCAACGTCGCCGGCGCGAAGCTCGCCCGCGAAGCCGCGGAGGTCGTCGAGAAGGAGGACGGCCGCCGCCGCTTCGTCGCCGGCGCCATCGGGCCAACCAACCGCACGGCGTCGATCTCGCCTGATGTTTCCAATCCCGGCTTCCGCGCCGTCACCTTCGACGACCTGCGCATCGCGTATGAAGAGGAGATCCGCGGCCTGCTCGACGGCGGCGCCGACCTTCTGCTGATCGAGACGATCTTCGACACGCTCAACGCCAAGGCGGCGATCTATGCCATCGCCGAAGTTGCCGAAACGCGAGGCATGCGCGTGCCGGTGATGATATCCGGCACTATCACCGACCGCTCCGGCCGTCTGCTGTCGGGGCAGACGCCCGCTGCGTTCTGGCATTCCATCAACCATGCCTCGCCGGTGTCGATCGGGCTCAACTGCGCGCTCGGCGCGACCGAGATGCGCGCGCATATCGCGGAGATCGGGCGCGTCGCCGATACGCTGGTCTGCGCCTATCCCAACGCCGGCCTGCCCAACGAGTTCGGCCTCTACGACGAAAGCCCGGACTACATGGCGGAGCTGCTCGGCGAGTTCGCCGAGTCCGGCCTCGTCAACATCGTCGGCGGCTGCTGCGGTACCACGCCGGATCACATCCGCGCCATTGCGAAAGCCATCGAAGGCAAGACGCCGCGCGCCATCCCCGAGATCGTGCGTCGGTTGCGACTGTCAGGTCTCGAGCCGTTCACGCTCACGCCGGAGATTCCGTTCGTCAACGTCGGCGAGCGCACCAACGTCACGGGCTCGGCGAAATTCCGCAAGCTCGTGACCTCGGGCGACTATACGGCGGCACTCGCCGTCGCGCGCGACCAGGTCGAGAACGGCGCCCAGATCATCGACGTCAACATGGACGAGGGGCTACTTGATTCCGAAGCCGCGATGGTGACGTTCCTCAATCTCGTCGCCGCGGAGCCGGACATAGCGCGCGTTCCGGTGATGGTGGACTCCTCCAAATTCCGCATCATCGAGGCGGGCCTGAAGTGCATCCAGGGCAAGCCGGTGGTGAACTCGATCTCCATGAAAGAGGGCGAGGCGGAGTTCATCCGCCATGCGCAGATCGTGCGCCGCCACGGCGCCGCGGTCGTCGTCATGGCCTTCGACGAGCAGGGCCAGGCCGACACGATGGAGCGTAAGGTGTCGATCTGCGCCCGCGCCTACGACATCCTGGTCAACCAGGTCGGCTTCCCGCCCGAGGACATCATCTTCGATCCCAACATCTTCGCCATCGCCACCGGCATGGAGGAGCACAACGGCTACGGCGTCGCCTTCATCGAGGGGACCCGGCAGATCCGTGCGCAGCTCCCGCACGTCCACATCTCGGGCGGCGTCTCGAACCTCTCATTCTCGTTCCGCGGCAACGAGCCGGTGCGCGAGGCGATGCACTCGGTGTTCCTCTTTCACGCCATCCAGGCCGGCATGGACATGGGCATCGTCAATGCCGGGCAGATGGCGGTCTATGACGACCTCGATCCGGCTTTGCGCGAGGCATGCGAGGACGTGGTGCTCAACCGCCGTCCGGATGCGTCGGAACGATTGCTCGACATCGCCAAGAAGTTTCACGGCAAGGAAGGCAAGGAGAGCAAGGAGGCGGACCTCGCGTGGCGCGAATGGCCGGTGGACAAGCGCCTCGCGCATGCGCTTGTCCACGGCATCACCGATTTCATCGCGGTCGATGTCGAAGAGGCGCGGCATGCCGCCGAAAAGCCGCTTCACGTCATCGAAGGGCCGCTGATGAGCGGCATGAACGTGGTCGGCGACCTGTTCGGCGCCGGCAAGATGTTCCTGCCGCAGGTCGTGAAGTCGGCCCGCGTGATGAAACAGGCTGTCGCCTACCTGATGCCGTACATGGAGCAGGAGAAGGACGGCGGCGCGAAGTCCGCCGGTAAGGTCGTGATGGCGACCGTCAAGGGCGACGTCCACGACATCGGCAAGAACATCGTCGGCGTCGTGCTCCAGTGCAACAATTACGAGGTCGTCGACCTCGGCGTCATGGTGCCGGCCGCGAAGATTCTCGACGCCGCGCGCGAGCACAGAGCCGACATCGTCGGGCTCTCCGGCCTGATCACGCCATCGCTCGACGAGATGTGCTTCGTCGCCGGCGAGATGGAGCGCCAGGGCCTGGACCTGCCGCTGCTGATCGGCGGCGCGACCACCAGCCGGGTCCACACGGCGGTGAAGATCCATCCGAATTACCGCCGCGGACAGACGGTCTATGTCAACGATGCGAGCCGCGCCGTCGGTGTCGTCTCGGCGCTGATGTCGCGCGAGAACCGCGGGACCTACGTCGCCGACATCCAGAAAGAATATGCCCGCATCGCCGCCGCGCATGGCCGCAGCCAGGAGGACAAGCTGCGCCTGCCGCTTGCCAAGGCGCGGGGCAATGCGCTCAAGCTCGATTGGGCCGGCTACGCGCCGCCGCGCCCGAGCTTCCTCGGCACCAAGGTGCTGGAGAATTATTCGCTCGCCGAGCTGCGCGACTATATCGACTGGACGCCGTTCTTCTCGACCTGGGAACTGGTCGGAAAGTATCCCGCGATCCTCGACGACACGAAATATGGCGAGGCGGCCCGGAGCCTGTTCGACGACGCGCAGAAGATGCTCGACCAGATCATCGCCGAAGGCTGGTTCCGGGCGTCAGGCGTGGTCGGCTTCTGGCCGGCGAACGGCGACGGCGATGACATCGTGCTGTTCGCCGATGATAGCCGCACGACGCCGCTCGCCGTGACCCATACGCTGCGCCAGCAGCTCGTGCGCCGCGAAGGGCGCTTCAACGTGGCGCTATCGGATTTCGTCGCGCCGCGCGAAACCGGCCTTGCCGATTATGTCGGCGGCTTCACGGTCACCGCGGGCCTCGGCGAGGAAACCATCGCCGAGCGCTTCAAGCTGCGCAACGACGACTATTCCGCCATCCTCGCCAAGGCGCTCGCCGATCGTCTGGCGGAGGCTTTTGCCGAGCGCATGCACGAGCGGGTGCGCAAGGAATTCTGGGGCTATGCGGCGGACGAGACGCTCGCCGCGCCGGACATGATCGGCGAGAAATACCGCGGCATCCGTCCGGCGCCGGGTTATCCCGCACAGCCCGATCACACCGAGAAGGACACGCTGTTCCGTCTGCTCGATACCGAGAAGGCGATCGGCGTCCAGCTTACCGAGAGCTATGCGATGTGGCCGGGCGCGTCGGTGTCAGGGTTCTATTTCAGTCATCCCGAGAGCCACTATTTCGGCGTCGGCAAGATCGAGCGCGATCAGGTCGAGGATTATGCCGCGCGCAAGCGCTGGCCGGTCGAACAGGCGGAGCGCTGGCTCGCGCCGATTCTCAACTACGATCCGATCTCGCGCCAGGCGGCGGAATAGCTCGCACGGTGCCCGCTGAAACGACAACACCGGAGAGGATGCTCGCCGGTGTTTGAAATATTGGCCGTTCAAGTCGGAATTATTGTTTGTAATCGACGGTCAGAACGCACGGATCAGGATAGCGCCGATGAACGCGAACGCTACACACGCAGCGAGCACATCCAGCCTCAGAGCCATGTTCACGGCACGTGCCTCCAGTCTGTTGCAGAGGCAAGCCTAGCAGACATCCATCGCGTTCCAAAGCGCCAAACTCATTTGTAGGCGAACGAGTATGTGTCTGGTCGGGCGTTGCGGCGAACATCATGAAACTGTTCAAAAATGCTCACTGATTTATTTCAAACATCACCGCGGCGGCTGTGGAGAACGCCGGACGTATAGGTCCACCTGCTGGTTGCCGGAGTTCAATTGCCGCGAGCGATCACGGTCTCGACGAATGACGCCGCTTCCAGCGTCGCGCGATCCCTGCCGAAGCGGCCGACGATCTGCACGCCGAGCGGAAGCCCGCCGCTATCAGTAATTCCCGGCACGTTGACGGCCGGGGTGCCCATCAGTGTCCACAGCCGGTTGAACATCGGCGAGCCGGTGGAGGCAAGACCGTGCGGCGCCGCGCCGGGCGCCGACGGCAGCAGCAGCACGTCGACGTCCATGTCGGCGAAGAAGGCGGCGAGCGCCCGGCGGGCCTGTTTGGTGGTGCGGCGCGCGGCGTCGTAGGCGTCCACCGTGGTCCCGATGCCGCGGTCGAGCAACTCCCGCAGCTTGGGGCCGAGCCGGTCGCGATGATGGTCGTATTCGAAGGCGAGCGCGAGCGCCGCTTCATAGTCCTGGACCGTGGGATGGATCTGCCAAGCGTCCTCCAGGATCGGTGGCAGCGTGACCTCCCTGACCTGGGCGCCGCCGGATTCTGCGGCGCGTGCGGCGTCCTCGATAGCCGCCTGCATGTCGTCGCTCGCTTCCGATGAAATCTTGCTGCGCAACACGCCGATGCGTGGCGGCACCGGCGATGCGGTATCGACGCGCAGGTGCCGCCCGGTGATGGCGGCGGCGGCAAACGCCGCATCCGCCACGCCCGCCGCGAACACGCCGACGGTGTCGAGCGTCCACGAGAAGCACTTCACGCCGACGGTGGGGATGAGCTTGTAGGACGGCTTGAAGCCGGCGACGCCGCAGAACGCGGCGGGCCGCACCACCGATCCGCCGGTCTGGGTGCCGAGCGCGATGGGCAGCATGCCGGCGGCGACCGCGGCCGCGGTACCGGAGGACGATCCGCCCGGCGTGTGGTCGAGATTGTGCGGGTTGCGCGTCTTGCCCGGCTGCATGTGCGCAAGCTCGGTGGTCACGGTCTTGCCCGGGATGATGCCGCCGGCCCGCCGCACCATGGCGACCGCGGAGGCGTCGGCGCGGGGCTGGTAGCCTTGATAGATCGCGCTGCCGTATTCGGTCGGGAAATCCGCCGTGTCGAGAATGTCCTTGATGCCGACCGGAAGCCCTCGCAGGGGGAGCTTCGCCAATGCGGCGCCGGACGTTGTGGCGTGACGCCGCGCCCGGTCGAGGTCGAGTGCGGCGAAGGCACCGACCTCCGCCTCGCGCGCGTCGATCGCCACCTTGCACAGGCCGATCACGTCGGCAGGCGTGAGTTCCCCCGATTCGATGCGCCGCGCGAGATCAAGTGCGGACAGCATCTGTCCTCCGCGCTGGGCATGCGAGCGTGCGTCCGTCCTGGCATCCATGGCAAATCTCCTCCCGCGATATCGTCCGAAACGGCATCGCCGATCAAGGACGGGCACATTGAGCCTTGCGCGCCGCCGCCGTCCGTTATCGCACTGTTTACCTTGTGCGGGCGTGTTTGCGGCCCGCTCCGCATCATTGACACGCCATTAACGGACTCGCTCGCATTTTCGACCCATGAGGGTTGGAGTTCGTTTGTATCTCGTCGGCTCCCTCGTTCTCCTCGGGCTGTTCGGCTGCGGCCGCAGCAGCTTGTTCGAGACGCGCGAGCCGTGGCGTCACGATGCCGAGGTCGCCTGCCTCAAGGCCGGCGCCGTCAGGGAAGGCCCGGGCATCGCGCAACTCAAGCCCATCTCCGGCCCGGGGATGTGCGGCGCCGATTTCCCGCTCAAGGTTTCGGCGCTCGGGAGCGGAACCGCGCTGGGCTTTGCCGACGATCCGCGTCCGCCGGGCGGCATCCCGCAATATTCGCCGGCGCCGGTGCGGGCGCCCTATGCGCCGCCGCCTCCCGTCTATCCTCGCGATCCTTACAATGGGTCGCCCTATAAGGCGCCGCCGGATTCCGCCTCGCGCGCGCCGGCCGGACCCATGACCATTCACGGGCCGGGTGTCGATACGCCGGAAAACGACACCGATGATCTTGAAGACTCGATGCCGCCCGCGACATCCCAGCAGGGGCCCTACGCACCGCCGCCGCAATCCGCCGAGCCGCTGCCGCCGCTTGGGCCGCCGCGCGCCCCTCGGATGGCAGGTGGTCCGGCCGCGGTGATGCCGGCCGCCACGCTGGCGTGTCCCATGGTGTCGGCGGTCGACCGCTGGATCGTGGACTCGGTGCAGCCGGCGGCAGAGCGCTGGTTTGGCCAGCCGATTGTCGAAATCCACCAGATCTCGGCCTATTCATGCCGCGGCATGAATGGCCAGCGTGGCGCCCATATCTCCGAACACGCCTTCGGCAATGCCCTGGACGTCGCCGGCTTTACGCTCGCCGACGGCCGCAAGGTGACGGTGCAGCATGGCTGGCGCGGGCTTCCCGAGGAGCGCGGCTTCATGCACGACATCCATGCCGCCGCCTGCCGTCAATTCACCACCGTGCTTGGCCCGGGCTCCAACGTCTACCATTACAATCACCTGCACCTCGACCTGATGCGGCACGCCAACGGCCGCGTCATCTGCAAGCCAGCGGCGATTCCCGGCGATGCCGTAGCGAGCAGGCGCGGCATGCCGCTCGTGACCGGCGCGGTCGGTGCGATCGGACGCGCCACCGGCTTCGCGCCGGAACGCGCCCCGATGCCGCTCGAAACCCTGCCGAATCCGGTGCTGCCGCCGGCCGAGCCGGGAGCGGACTGAACCGTCCTCGGACCCTGCCGGGACAATCGCTTTCGCACCGCATGGCATGTTAGATTGCAACCTTCATCGGCGAGCCTGATGGCTCGCGTCACCTGGAGGTTTTCGATGCGTCTCGCCTCGCTCCCGATCCTTGGCGCCGTCGTCGGCGCGGTGATGCTCGCCTCGACCGGCATGGCGTTCGCGCAAAGCTGCGGCCAACTCTGGCACGAGCGCAATGCGATCTACAAACGGGCCGGCTTTTGCTTCAAGACATCGCGCGCGATCGCGGCCTTCGGCAATGCCGGCTGCTCGTATGATTCCGAATATGAGCTGCCGCTGTCGTCCAACCAGCGTGCGCGCGTCGCGCGGATCGTGCGCCTCGAACGCGAGTTCGGTTGCCGGTGACGGCGGCCCATGGCGGGGCCTGACCGTGACGACTCCGCCTTCGCCTGGATGGCGCGCGTCGGCTATGTCGCGCGCGGCATCGTGTTTGTGCTGGTCGGGATTTTTGCAGGCTTGGCTGCGTTCGGCGGTGGGCAGGCGGAGGGGACACCGGGCGCGCTGCGTCGGGTGCTGGCGCAGCCACTCGGCGACATCATGCTGTGGGTCATGGCGGCCGGGCTCGTTTGTTTCGCCGGGTGGCGGTTCGTCCAGGCCGGGCTCGATGCGGACCGGTGCGGCCGCGACTTCCGCGGTTGCTGGCGCCGCGTGGTGTTCGCCGGCAGCGGTGTCTTCTATCTCGGCATGGCGGCGCTGGCGGTCAGCATCGTGTTCGGCGTGCGCGGCGACGACGACAAGGCGGCGCGCGACTGGACCGCGTGGCTGCTCGGCGAGCCGTTCGGTCAATGGATCACGATGGCGATCGGCGTCGCCATTGCCGCGGCCGGATTGTTCCAGGTGGTGAAGCCGGCGCGTGCCGATTTCCGGCGGCAGCTCAGCAGACAATCAGGCCCTCGCGCCTGGATGATCGCCATCGCGTGGATCGGCTATCTCGCGCGCGCCGTGATCTTCGTCATGATCGGCGTGTTTCTGGTGACCGCCGCGTTCCACTTCAATGCCGGCGAGGCCGCCGGGCTGTCAGGTGCTTTGCGCACCTTGCAGGAGCAGACCTACGGACGCCTGCTGCTCGGCGCCGCAGCGGCGGGGCTGTTCGCTTTCGGCATGTTCCAGTTCATGCAGGCCGCGTGGCGGCGCATGGATGTGCCCACGGTCAAGGAGGTCGTGGCGAAGGCGGCGTGAGACCCTACGCGGCATCTACCTTCCCGTAGCCTCCCGCGGTCGGCGTCTGGATGATGATCGCTTCGTTGGCATCGATTACGGTGGCGTCGCAGCCTTTAAGCTTCTCGACGTGACCATCCTTTCGGCGCACCGCATTCTCGCCCGGCTGACCCGGCTCGCCCCCGGCAAGCCCGAACGGCGGCACCCGGCGATGGCCGGTGAGCAATGTGCATTCCATCGGCTCCAGGAAGCGGATGGTGCGGCGGATGCCGTCGCCGGCGTTCCATTGGCCGCGCCCGCCCGAGCCCTTGCGAATGTGGAAATCCTCCAGCACCACGGGGTAGCGGAACTCCAGCACCTCGGGATCGGTGAGCCGCGTGTTGGTCATGTGGGTATGCACGGCGTCGGTGCCGGCAAAGCCGGGGCCTGCCGGCGAGCCCGAGCAGATCGTCTCGTAATATTGATACTTGGCGTTGCCGAAGTTGAGGTTGTTCATGGTGCCCTGCGCGCAGGCCAGCGCACCGAGCGCGCCGAACAAACAATTCGTCACCGCCTGCGACACCTCGACATTGCCGGCGACGACGGCGGCGGGATATTCCGGCGTCAGCATGGAGTGCGGCGGCACCACGATGTTGATCGGCCGCAGGCACCCGGCGTTCATTGGGATGTCGTCGTCGACCATGACGCGGAACACGTAGAGCACGGCGGCGCGCGTCACCGGCTCCGGCGCGTTGAAGTTGGTCGGCTGCTGCGGCGAGGTGCCGGTGAAATCGACCGTTGCCTCGCGTTTTTGCTTGTCGACGGTGATCTTCACCTTGATCACCGTGCCCTGGTCCATTTCGTATGAGAATTCGGAATCATGCAGGCGGTCGATGACGCGCCGCACGCTTTCGGCGGCGTTGTCCTGGACGTGCTGCATGTAGGCCTGCACCACCGGCATGGTGAAGTGCTCGACCATCTTGCGCAGCTCCTGCACGCCCTTCTCGTTGGCGGCCATCTGCGCCTTGATGTCGTTGACGTTCTGGATCGGGTTGCGCGCCGGATATTTAGCGCCGGTCAGCGCCGCCATCAGCGCAGCCTCGCGGAAGGTGCCGCGGTCGACGAGCTTGAAGTTGTCCATGTAGACACCTTCCTGCTCGATGCTGGTGGCATTGGGCGACATCGAGCCGGGCGAGATGCCGCCGATGTCCGCGTGATGGCCGCGCGAGGCCACCCAGAACAGAATCTCAGGTTCGGGTTCTTCCGACATCCTGACGTGCATGTCGCCATTGGGCCGGACGTCTGGAAGCGGACAGCTTTCGGCGGGATGCGTGCCGAACACCGGCGTGCACACCGTGATGTCGGGCAGGTGCGTGCCGCCGTTATAGGGCGCGTTGATCGCGTACACGTCGCCCGGCGCAATGCGGCCGGCATTGTCGCGGATGATGGTCTCGACCGAGCGATCCATCGAGCCGAGATGCACCGGCATGTGCGGCGCGTTGGCGACCAGGGTCCCGTCATGGGCGAACACCGCACAGGAGAAATCGAGCCGCTCCTTGATGTTCACCGAATACGCCGTGTTCTGCAGCGATACGCCCATCTGTTCGGCGATCGACATGAACAGGTTGTTGAACACTTCCAGCATTACCGGATCGGCCTGCGTGCCGATCGCATGGATGCGCGCAAGCGGCACCACGCGGTCGAGCACGAGATGGTTCTTGGCCGTCAGCGATGCGCGCCAGCCAGCTTCCACAACGACGGTCTGGTGCGGCTCGATCACGATGGCGGGACCGTCGACCTTGTGGCCGGGCAAAAGCTGCTCGCGACCATAGACGCCGGCGTCGTGCCAGACGCCGTTGGAAAAGAAACGCGTGGTTTTGGCCGGCGAGGGCAGGGGCGCTGTTGTGATTTCGGATTCGGTTTCGGCGAACTTCGCACCGCCGCCGATGGCCTCGACCGATACCGCCTCGATGACGATCTGTTTGCTCCCGTCGATGAATCCGAACCGTGCTTTGTGCGCCGCCTCGAACGCGGATCTCATCGCGGCGAGGTCTGGGGCCGTCTCGTCCTTCGGGATGCCCACGCTCCGCTCTGGCCCCTCAGGATGAGGCTGAGTGGAGGCCGGCGTTGGCGGCACGGCGCCGGGGCGCTGCCGCACCTTCCGGCCCTCATCCTGAGGAGCGTGCGCAGCACGCGTCTCGAAGGATGGCCGCAGGGAAAACGCCGGCACCACCAATGCCGTATCCGTCCCCGCGTAACGGATGTGCGCACGCACGTGGACGGTGATGTCGCGCCGGGGAACGCCCTGGCCGATGACTTCGCCGCGCACATCATCGACGAGCTTCGCACCGGCCGCCGCGATCGACGCCAGTCCCGCGTCGTCGAAATTTTCCTCGATCGCCTGCTGCCTCGTCGCCCGGATGTCGGCGAGGCCCATGCCATAGGCCGAGAGCAGCGACGAGAACGGATGGATCAGCACCGTGGTCATGCCGAGCGCGTCGGCGACGAGGCAGGCGTGCTGGCCGCCGGCGCCGCCAAAACAGTTGAGCGCATAGCGCGTCACGTCGTAGCCGCGCTGCACGGAGATTTTCTTGATCGCGTTCGCCATGTTCTCGACCGCGATCCGGATGAAGCCGTCGGCGATATCTTCCGGCGGCTTGTCGCCGACTTGCTTTGCAAGTTCGGCGAAGCCTTGGCGCACAACTCCGGCGTCGAGCGCCTGGTTCTGGTAGGGGCCAAAGATTTTCGGGAAAAAATCCGGCATCAGCTTGCCGAGCATCACATTGGCATCGGTCACGGCAAGCGGCCCGCCGCGCCGGTAGCAGGCCGGCCCCGGGTTGGCGCCGGCCGAATCCGGGCCGACGCGGAAGCGCGCCCCGTCGTAATGCAGGATCGAGCCGCCGCCGGCCGCGACCGTGTGGATCAGCATCATTGGCGCGCGCATGCGCACTCCCGCGACCTCGGTCTCGAAGGCGCGCTCGTATTCACCGGCGTAATGCGACACGTCGGTGGAGGTGCCGCCCATGTCGAAGCCGATGAGGTGGTTCAACCCGGCCTCGCGCCCGGTCTCGGCCATGCCGACCACGCCGCCCGCCGGGCCGGACAGGATCGCGTCCTTGCCCTGGAACAGCTCCGCGGCGGTGAGCCCGCCCGACGACATCATGAACATGAGGCGGATGGGATCATCGCTCGCCCAGCCGCCACCCGCCAGCGGCTTGGGTGGCGTCGGCGTCATCAGCTCGCCGCCGACTTGCGCCACGTAGCGGCGCAGGATCGGCGACAGATAGGCATCCACCACCGTTGTGTCGCCGCGTCCGACGAGCTTGATCAGCGGCGAAACCTCGTGGCTCACCGAGACCTGCGGGAATCCCATGTCGCGGGCGAGCGCCGCGACCTGTTTCTCGTGCTCGGGGTAGCGGTAGGCGTGCATGAACACGATCGCCACCGCATGGATGCCGTCGGCGCGCGCCGCGTTCGAGATCACCGCGCACGTCCGAGAGGTCAGGCGCCTGCTCGACCGTGCCGTCGGCACGAACGCGCTCGGCGACTTCCACGACCCGCGCGTACAGCATCTCTGGCTTGACGATGTGCTTGGCGAAGATCTTCGGCCGCGCCTGGTAGCCGATCTTGAGCGCGTCGCGGAAGCCTTTGGTGATCAGCAGCAGCGTGCGCTCACCCTTGCGCTCCAGCAGCGCGTTGGTGGCGACCGTCGTTCCCATCTTCACCGCGCCGACCACACCGGGCGGGATCGGCCCTCCGGTCCCAAGCCCCAGCAGGTCGCGGATGCCTTGCACGGCGGCGTCGCCATAGGCCTCGGGATTCTCCGAAAGCAGCTTGTGCGCGACCAGCGAACCGTCGGGACGCGCGGCCGACCACGTCGGTGAACGTGCCGCCGCGGTCGATCCAGAAATCCCAATTCCCTGCTATCGAAGTGTCCATTCACGCCGCCTCTCAGGTCCGGCGGCTGTGTAGCAAAAACGATGCCCAGGTGACAGTTTCTAGCGCCCGGCGCGCTTGGCCGCGGCCTTGAAATGCATCACGATGTCGGCGGCTTCGGTGCTGCAGTCGCTTTGCGGCGCATCGGTGCGCCAGCCGTCTCCCAGCCACTCGGTGCCGTGATCTCCGGCGAAGCACACGCCCACCACCTCGCCGGCCGGACGCAGCACGACGGCGGCCTGGTTGGGGCAGTCGCTCGGCTTGCATTGCCAAGTGATGATGAGGCGCCCAAGCGCTGCATCATTCACCGCTTCGATGGGCTGGGAAGTCTGGTACGCGAGCAGCGTCTTCCAGCGCTTCTCGCCGAACTTCGCGACGAAGTCCTTCTTGATCTCCGGAACCTGATAGATCGCGCGCCCGCGCACCTTGTCGAACATGTTCTTGCCGACATAGGGATCGAGGACGGCCGCGTTTGCGGCGCCGGCTGCAAGCAGGGCACCCAGGGCAAGGATGATCGGGCGTCGGATCGTCATGCGGTGAAGCTCCATCGCGTCGTGACAGGAAGCGCCGGCTTTGCGCAGGCGCTCCTTTCGCGACTATCATGGGCGAAAATAGGGACGCCAGCCTCTTCCTTCCCTAAAGGAGCAGCATTGTGAAGCGATTGAGAGTTGTGGCCGCCGCCGCGGCGCTGATGACGGGCCTGGTTGCCGGGACTGCGCCCGCGCGGGCCGAGGCGAGCGAAGTCCGCATCTCCAAGGGCTACGGCATCCTCTACCTGCCGCTCATCGTCATGCAGGACCGCAAGCTGCTGGAGAGGCAGGCCGAGAAAGCCGGCCTCGCCCCGCTCACGGTGACGTGGCACATGTTCGACGGCGGCAACATCATCAACGATGCCATGATCGCCGGCACGCTGGACGTCGCCGGCATCGGCGCGCCGGGCTTCATCACCTTGTGGGCGAAGACCCGGGATAATGCCCGCATCGGCGTGGTGGGGCTGAGCGGTCTTTCCGCGACATCGCTCTATCTCAATACGATCAACCCGGCGGTCAACTCGCTCAAGGATTTCACGGCGAAGGACAAGATCGCGCTGCCCGGCATCAAGACCTCGCTCTCCGCCGTGGTGCTGCAGATGGCGGTTGCCAAGGAGTTCGGGCCGGAGAATTACGCCAAGCTCGACGTGCTGACCGTCGGCCTGCCGCATCCGGAAGGGCTGGCGGCGCTGCTGTCCGGCAAGACCGAGATCACCGCGCATTTCACCTCTCCGCCATTCTCCTATATCGAGCTGCAGGACAAGAAGGTGCACCGGGTGGTGAATTCGGTCGACCTGCTGGGAAACATCACCCTCGACGTCGTCTTCGCGTCACGGCGCTTCGCCGACGCCAATCCGAAGACGGTCGCCGCCTTCATCGCGGCGCTCGACGAGGCCAATCAGTATATCGCCAGGGACAAGGCAGGCGCGGCGGAAATCTTCGTACGCACATCAGGCGTGAAGGTCTCGCAGGACGAGGTGCTGAAGATCCTGGAGGACACCGACACGCGGTTCTCGACGACCCCCAAGGGGGTGATGGATTTCGCCGACTTCATGCACCGCGCCGGAACCATCAAGGTGAAACCGGCGTCGTGGTCGGACATGTTCGTGCCGCAGGTCGGCGCCTTGCCGGGAAGCTGACTTGGCGCGGCGATTGCATCGGTCGGGCCTCGACGCCCGTTCTTCAGGAAGGCCATCCGTCCGCGCATGATCCGAACGGTCCTCGATCGTCTCTATCTCGCCGCCGGCATTCTTGCCGGCGTCTTCCTGGTGGCGATCTTCGTCATCATGATGGTCATGTCGCTCGGCCGCCAATTCGGGCTCAACATCCCGGCGGGGGACGACATCGTGGCGTGGTGCCTGGTGGCGATGTCATTTCTCGGGCTTGCCCATACCTTCAAGCGCGGCGAGATGATCCGCGTCGGCCTTCTGCTGGAGCGCCTGCCGCCAGCAGGCCGCCATGCGATGGAAATCGTGGCGCTGACGATCGGCGGCGCCTTCATCGCGTATTTCGCCTGGTACGCGGCGCAGATGACTTACGATTCCTTCCGCTTCAACGACATGGCGCAGGGCGTGCTCGCGATGCCGCTGTGGATTCCGCAGCTCGGCTATTCCGGCGGCCTCATCATACTCCTCATCGCGGTGGTCGACGAGCTTGTCCATGTGCTCAAGGGCAACAAGCCGACCTACGAGAAAGAGCCGCCGACGACTCCCGAGGAACTGGTCGAGCGCGTCGCCGAAGGCGGGGGCATCTAGATGATCCCTGGCCTCGCGTTGCCGGAGCTTTCGATCCTCCTGCTCGTCATCATGATCGCGATCCTGGCGAGCGGGGTCTGGATCGCGGTCGCATTGGGCCTAGTCGGCTTCACCGCGATGCTCGTCACCACCACGGTGCCGATTGGCAACGTGCTGGCGACCTCGGTCTGGAGCGCTAGCGCGTCCTGGACGCTCGCCGCGCTGCCGCTGTTCATCTGGATGGGCGAGATTCTGTTCCGTACGCGGCTCTCCGAGCAGATGTTCCGCGGCCTCTCGCCGTGGCTGCAATGGCTTCCCGGCCGCCTGCTGCATGTGAACGTCATCGGCTGCGGCATCTTCGCGGCGGTGTCCGGGTCGTCCGCCGCGACCTGCGCCACCATCGGCAAGATCGCGCTGCCCGAATTGGAGAAGCGCGGCTACGACCCGGGCATGAGCCTGGGCTCGCTCGCGGGTTCAGGCACGCTGGGGCTGCTCATTCCGCCATCGATTCCGATGGTGGTCTATGCGGTGACTGCCAACGTCTCGGTGCTGCAGGTGTTCCTCGGCGGCTTCCTGCCAGGGCTGCTCGTGATGGCGCTGTACTCGGGCTACATCATCCTTTGGTCGCTGCTCAATCCCGGCAAGACGCCGCCGCGTGATCCGCCGATGCCGTTCCGGCAGAAACTGCGCGAGTCCGCCAAGCTGCTGCCATGCCTGCTGCTGATCATGGCAGTGTTCCTGTCGCTCGTTCTCGGCTTCGCGACGGCGACCGAATGCGCCGCCTGGGGCGTCACCGGCGCGTTGCTCCTGGCGTGGTGGAGCGGAACGCTGACGCGCGCGACATTTCTCGAAAGCGTGATGAGCGCGACGCGGCTCACCTGCATGATCATGCTGATCCTCGCGGGCGCCGCCTACACCACCGCGGCGATGGCCTATACCGGAATTCCGGCGGCGCTCGCCGAGTGGGTGAAGGGACAGAATCTCACCCCGGGCATGCTCGCGCTCTATCTCAGCGTGATGTACATCATCCTCGGGTGCCTGATCGACGGCATCTCGATGATCGTGCTCACCGCGGTCATCGTGTTGCCGATGGTGAAGCAGGCGGGGCTCGATCTCGTCTGGTTCGGCGTCTATCTGGTCATCCATGTCGAGATGGCGCAGATGACGCCGCCCGTGGGCTTCAACCTGTTCGTGCTGCAGAACATGAGCGGCCAGGACACCTTCACCGTCGCGAGGGCGGCGTTCCCGTTCTTCCTGCTGCTGATCGTCGCGGTATTCATCATCACCGAATACCCGCAGATCGTGCTGTTCCTTCCCAAGCTCGCATTTCCAGACTGATTTGTTAGACTTGGTGCAAACTCCAACCGAGGTGATCGCCGATGTTGACCAAACGCCTGCTGCTTGCCGCGTGCGCGGCCTTCGCGCTCGCCGGCGCTATCGCGCCCGCGTCGGCACAGACCAAATGGAACCTGCCGGCGGCTTATCCCGCCGACAACCCGCATAGCGAAAACCTCATCGCCTTCGCCAAGGACGTCGCCGACGCGACCGCGGGAAAGCTTGCAGATCACCGTTCATCCCAACGCCTCGCTGTTCAAGGCGCCGGACATCAAGCGCGCGGTGCAGACCGGGCAGGCCCAGATGGGCGAGGTGCTGATGTCGATCCACGAGAACGAGGACCCGATCTATCGGCATCGACGTCGTGCCGTTCCTGGCGACCAGCTTCGCCGACTCCAAGAAGCTCTACGCCGCCTCCAAGCCGGCGATCGAGAAGAAGCTCGCCGCGCAGGGCCTCGATGCTGCTGTTCGCCGTGCCGTGGGCGCCGCAGGGCATCTACGCCAAGAAGGACATCAACACGGTCGACGACATGAAGGGCCTGAAGTGGCGCTCCTATAATGTCGGCACCGCGCGCATCGGCGAACTCGTCGGCGCGCAGTCGGTGACGATCCAGGCCGCCGAACTGCCGCAGGCGCTGGCGACCGGCGTGGTCAATTCGTTCATGTCGTCGGGCGGCACCGGCTACGATTCCAAGGTGTGGGAATCGCTCGACCATTTCTACGACACGCAGGCCTGGATTCCGAAGAACGTCACCTTCGTCAACAAGGCGGCGTTCGACGCGCTCGACAAGCCGACGCAGGACGCGATCCTGAAAGCGGCCGCCGACCGCCGAGGACGCGCGGCTGGAAGATGTGGGAGGACAAGGCCACCTGGTACCTCGACCAGCTCAAGGCCAAGGGCATGAAGGTGCAGCCGCCGAGCGCCCGAACTCGCGGCCGGCTTCAAGAAGATCGGCGAGCAGCTCACCGCCGACTGGCTGAAGAAGGCCGGCGCCGACGGCCAGGCCATCGTCGACGCCTACAAGAAGATGTGAGGACGGTAGCCTGGGTTGAGCGACAGCGAAACCCAGGCCCGCCGCGCTGGCGGCTCGCGATTACGTCTGCTTGATTCAGGCTGGCGCTGCTCTTGGCGCCCGGCTCCAGGGACGAGCGGAGCCGGCGAACGCGCCTGCGCAAGGCTGCTCAGTTCACCTTGGTGATCATCACCTTGGCGGACCAGCCGTCCCAGAAGATTTTGTAGTCGATGTTGGCTTCCTCCTTGGGGGCCTTGACGTGCGCCGTGCAGGTCTTTTCCGACATCGTGTCGGTGACGGTCTTCTGGTCGGTGATGCCGGTGACTTCGACGTCCTTGCTCTTGAAGATGCTGGTGAGCGTGTCGGACGACCGGCTCGACGCGCAGGACGGCAGCATGAAGGTGTCGGAGAGCTTCAACACGCCGATGATCGCGATGATGATGCCGAAGATGGTGGTCGCCCATTTCGTGAGCTTCTGCGTCAAGGTCTTCGGCGCCTCTTGAGGCTGCGGCGGCGCGGCGGGCGCGGGATTTGCGGTATCGGACATCCGTAATTGTCTCCCCAGGTCCTAACAGTCGGTGCTCAAGCCTTCCGGGCAGCTTAGGATAACGTCAGATACCGAGCAATTCCACGCCGAGCTCTTGGCCGGCGGCGCGCAAGTCGCGGTCGAGCGTGGCCAGTGGCAGCCCGCGCCGCTGTGCGAGCTCGAGGTAGCAGGCATCGTAGAGTGTCAGGCGAAACCGCTTTGCGAGTTCGAGCGTCGATGACCAGGCAAACGCAACGGTTTCGCCGTCGACTCGAATGTCCAAGCGTGACAAGTCGGCCAATGATGCATCTCGAAAAGCCGAGTCGACGCGGCCTCGGCGCACGTTCCTCTGGAGGCTGTTCGCGACTTCCAGATGCCAGATCGTCGGCACCGACGCGCCCGTTTCGCGGACCATTTCGGAAACCTGCAAGACGGCCGGCGTGAGTTCGTCGAGATAAAGCCAAGCAAGTGTGATCGAGCTGTCCAGGACGAAGCTCATTCCCGCCCTTCGTCCCGATAGCGCTTCCATTCCTCCCAATCGAAGGGACCGAGCTTTGCCTCCTTGGCGCGGTTGCGAATTTGCTCCATCGCCCGCCTTGCCCGTTCGCGATCGGAATTGCTCAACATCGGAACAAGTTTTGCGACGGGACGGCCGCGACGGGTGATGACGATCTCCTCCCCCGCTTCGGCTCGTGTGATCAATTCAGACAACCTGTTCTTCGCTTCGAAAGAGCCAATTTCGGACATATAAGCTTCCATCTGCATTGTCAGCTAGCTTACCAGCCAGCTTGCTTAAGTCAAATTGGGCGGGCGTCCGGCGGGTTGCCGCCGAACGTCCCGTTATTTGGCGTCAGCCGGCCTGTAAGCCGGGTTCTGTAGGGCGCGGGTTGCCCCGCGCGCGACGGCCATTCCTCTGCGACGCCGGTTACCCGGCGCGTCGAGCAACCTACCCGGACGGCTGATCCGGACTGATCGGGAAGCCACTCGCGTGACATCCCACGCCGTCCCTATTCGGTCTTGCTCCCGGTGGGGTTTGCCATGCCGTCTCCGTCACCGGAGACGCGGTGCGCTCTTACCGCACCCTTTCACCCTTACCGGCGATCGACCTCTCAAGCGGAGAGACGGGGCCGGCGGTCTGCTCTCTGTGGCACTGTCCCTGGGGTCGCCCCCGCCGGACGTTATCCGGCACCGTTTGTCCCTGGAGCCCGGACTTTCCTCCCCGGCGGCCTTTCGGCGATTGCCGGGACGGCCGTCCGGCCGGCTGACCTGTGTTGAATGGGCGCGAGGGCGCGCGCCGTCAAGCCGATTGCCGGCCGCCCGCCAGCGCGGCGCGCAACGCATCCAGCGTCGCAACGGTCGAGATATCGGCGATGCCGTCGACCTGTGCGGGCCGGAAATGGCGTTGGAACGCGGCCACCACCAGCGCGGTCGCCTCGTCGTAATGTCCGGTCGCGTCGACGCCGTAGCCGTAATCCACGAGGTCCTCCTGCAGCGCCCGGACGCCCGGCCCGCTGTCGCCGATCGTCAGCACCGGCCCACCTTCGATGGGAGCCGGCGGTACTCGATGCCCGATGCCCGCCGCGTGGAGTTGGCCCCACGGAAATCGTTCGCCCGGGTCCTGCTTGCGCGCCGGCGCGACGTCCGAATGGGCGAGCACCCGTTCCGGCCGGATGCCGTGGCGCCCGACGACGTTCCGGCACAGCACGGTCACCGCGGCGATCTGCTCCTCGGGAAAGTCGCGGTAGCCCCACTCGTGTCCCGGATTGACGATCTCGACGCCGATGGAATGCGAATTGAGGTCGGTGATAGCGGCCCAGGACGATATGCCCGCATGCCACGCGCGCCGCGCCTCCGGCACAAGCTGCGCGATGCGGCCGTCCTCGAAGACCAAGTAATGCGCGGAGACCTCGCTGGCGGGATCGCACAGCCACGTCAGCGCGGACTGCGCGTCGCGCATGCCGGTGTAGTGCAGCAGCAGTATGTCGGGGCGCGCGAGGCGGCGTTCGCCATGGTTTGGCGACGGCACAACCTCATCGACGTGGGGACAGTCCGGCGCGAACGCCGTCATCGCCGGACCTCCCGGGCGTTCAGTCGGCGCTGACACCGCTCGCCTTGATTGGCGCGGCCCATTTCTCGATCTCGCTTTTCACGAAACCGGCGAGATAATCCGGCGTCGTGCGGTCGTCCGTCACGATCTGGGCGCCGAGCGAGCTCAGCCGCTCGCGGACGGCCGGCGTCTTCATCGCAGCCGACGACGGCATCATGCAGCTTCGTCACGATCGGCTCGCGGCGTGCCCTTGGGCAGGAAGATCGCATTCCAGGTATAGGCCTCGACATTCGTCCCCTGCTCAACGGCGGTCGGCACGTTCGGGCAGCACCGGCGAGCGCTCCTTCGTCAGCATGGCGAGGCCTTCACGGTGCCGCCGTCGACCTGCGGCTTGGCGGTCGTGACGATCTCGCACAGATAGTCGATGCGTCCGCCCTGGAGGTCCTGCATCGCCGGCCCGGTGCCGCGGTAGGGCACGTGCGTGATGTCGACGCCGATGACGGTATTGAGCACGACGCAGCCGAGATGGGTGGCCGAGCCGGCGCCGGCCGAGCCGAATGTCATCTTCGCCTGGTTGGCCTTGGCATAGGCGGCGAATTCCTTGAAGTCCTTCACCGGCAGGTCCTTGCGCACGATCAGCATGATCGGCACATCCGCGATCAGCGCGACGGGAATGAAATCGGTCGAGGCATTGTAGAGCGGCTTCTTGTAGAGCGTCTGGCCCTGGGCGTGCGTGCCGACGGTGCCGAGCACGAAGCTGTAGCCGTCGGGCGGCGCGTCAGCGACGCGCTTGGAGCCGGTCATGCCGCCGGCGCCGCCGACATTCTCCACCACCACCTGCTGGCCGAGGATGTCGCTCATGCGCTGTGCCATCACGCGGCCGAGCACGTCGGTCGGTCCGCCGGCGGCGAACGGGATCACCATCGTGACCGGCCGTGTCGGCCAGTCCTGGGCGCCCGCAGCGCCCGACAAGGCCAGCAGGCCGGCTACGGCCGCGATCGTTGTCCTCAGCATCGTGTTTCTCCCTGATGTCGTGGGCGTCTTTCCGCAGACATGCGGTAGCGGGCCGGTTCGGTCAAGGCGCGCGTTGGCGCGGGGACGCCGAGCCCAAACGGATTCGCGCTGACGACAGATCGCCGCGGCTTGCGGCGACTTGAGGCTGCGCCTATGACGCGCCGGTTCATCAGGAGCGTCGCCATGTCTATTCGCGTCGGCATCGCCGGCCTCGGCGCCATCGGCCGCGTGCTCGCACGTAAGCTCGCGGACGGCATGGCCGGGCTGGAACTGTCCTGCGTCGCGGCGCGCGATGCCGCGAAGGCGCAAGCCTGGCTCGACGAGCAAGGCATCGCTTGTCCGGTCGTGGTGCTTGCGGACCTGCCGGCGCATGCCGACCTTACCGTCGAGTGCGCGCCCGCCGCACTGATCGAGCACATCTGCCGCCCGATGCTGGAAGCCGGCAAGCAGGTGATGGTCCTGAGCTGCGGCGCGCTGCTGCCGCGGCTGGAATTGATCGACCTCGCCAAGATGCATGGGGGCCGTATCATCGTGCCGACCGGCGCGCTGCTCGGCCTCGACGCGGTCGCCGCGGCGGCGGAAGGCGTCATCCATTCGGTCCGCATGACAACGCGCAAGCCACCCGGCGGACTGGTTGGCGCACCCTATCTCGTGGCGAATGCGATATCGGTTGATGGCTTGAACGAGGCCAAGCGTGTGTTCAGCGGCAGCGCGCGCGAGGCGGCGGCCGGCTTTCCCGCCAACGTCAACGTCGCGGCGGCACTGTCGCTTGCCGGGATCGGACCGGATCGCACCATGATCGACATCTGGGCCGATCCGGCGGTCACGCGCAACTGTCACACCATTGAAGTCGACGCGGATTCCGCGCGCTTCACGTTATCGATCGAGAACGTGCCCTCGGAAAACCCCAAGACTGGAAAGATCGTGGCGCTGTCGGTGCTGGCGGCGCTCCGCAAGCTCCACGCGCCGCTCAGTGTTGGAACGTGACCTATGAGCAAAAAAAAGGCGGCCCGGATCCGATGGATCCAGGCCGCCCACGCCCCTGCGGGCAGAACTCAAACCTTACGCCACGGTCGGCTACTGCGCCGATCCGCTTGGCCGCGTCGGGGTGCCGACGCGCTCGCTCCGCGTCGGGTTCATGCCGGTGGTCGGCGCGGCGACAGGCGCCTTGTAGGGCTCGAACGCCGGAGCATCCTTGAGCTGCTCCTGGGTCATCGAAATCTTCAGCTTGTAATCGTTAGCGTCCTGGCCAGGCTGCAACTGGAATGCCGTCGGAGCCAGGGCTACGTCCTTGGCGCCCATGCCAAGGAAGCCGCCGACGGTGACCACATAGCCGAGAACCTTGCCGTCCCGCTGGAACAGCACATCGCTGATGTCGCCGACTTTCTTGTCATCCGGCCCAAGCACGTCCGTTCCCTTGAACTTGCTGGCAAGCCACTGATCGGCCGTCTGTGCCGCGATGAAATCGGCGCTGCCGACTGTCGGCCTTGTCGACGTCGATTGGGTCGTCGGCGAGGGTGTCGCCGCAGGCGCATTGGAACTCGGGGCCGAGGGACTCTGCGCCAGCGCCGATGACAGCATCAGGCCGCTCGCGGCGGTCAATAACACGAGTTTCTTCATGAAGAGGCCTCCTTGATGAGGTGAATTGAGGTTCCCGGTCAGACGACCGGCCCGCCTCCCACCTCAACAACGCATAGCCCCAAAAGGGTGTTCCGCTGACGGATTGTCGCAAAACCCCTCCGACCTGCGACAATGCGACGTTGCGCCAGACGAATATGAGGTGCGTCGATACTTGGTCTTGGATGGGTGGCCGAAGCTATTCGACGAGATCGGCAACCATTCTTTAAGATTAACCAACGTTAATGGCTAATGCCGAGCGCTGCCTGGGTGCGCGGCTGCAACGCTCATTGACGCTCCGCAATATCCCATGATATCCCACGATTTCCCATATCGCCTTGCAACGCCGGGACGGGTCCGGCCGGGCTTCCTGGCGAATGGGGCGGGGGCATACGGGTCCGATGGACCGCTTCGTGTCGAACTTCACGTTGCGGCTCGACGCCAAGGGGCGGGTCTCCGTCCCGGCCTCCTTTCGTCAGGTGCTCGCCCGCGACGGCTTCGACGGCCTCTACTGCTATCCGAGCCTGGATGCTCCGGCGCTGGATGCCGGCGGCAATGCGCTGCTCACGGAGATCGAGCGGCTGATCGCCGGCTTTCCTCCCTATTCCGACGAGCGCGAGAAATTCTCCGTCACGCTCTACGGCACGGGCGAGACGCTGAAGCTCGACGGCGAGGGCCGCGTGATCTTCACCGAGCGGCTCAAGGAGCATGCCGGGATCACGGACGCGGTTGCCTTCGCCGGCATGGGCCACAAATTTCAGATCTGGGAACCCGAGCACTTCCGCGCGCATCTGACCGAGGCCACCGAGACGGTGCGGGCCTTGCGGAAGCAACTGGGATCCCGGAGGGCGGCGCACGAAGCGCTCGGAGCACGGGAATGACAGTGGGACGCGGCGGCTTCACGGCCGTCGCTGGCGGACCTGTCCCACACATTCCCGTGCTCGCCCGCCAGGCCATCGACCTGCTCGGCGTGCGTGACGGCGGGGTCTATGTCGACGGCACCTTCGGCGCCGGCGGCCATAGCCGCATGATCCTCGCGGCGGCCGACGCCACAGTGATCGGTATCGACCGCGACCAGACCGCGATCGCCCTCGGCGCCGGCATGGTGGAAGACGCGCGCGGCAAGCTGATCCTCAGCCAGGACGAATTCTCAGAGCTCGACCGCGTCGCGAACGAGGTGGGATTTCCTGCCGTCGACGGCGTGCTTCTGGACGTCGGCGTGTCGTCGATGCAGCTCGACGAGGCCGAGCGCGGATTCTCCTTTCGCAATGACGGCCCGCTCGATATGCGGATGGGCCGGTCCGGTCCGAGCGCGGCCGACATCGTCGGTATGGCATCCGAGCGCGATCTTGCGGCCATCATCGCCAATCTCGGCGAGGAGCGGCATGCCCGCGGTGTCGCCCGCGCTATTGTCAAAGCGCGGAGCGAAACGCCGATCACGACGACGGCGCAACTCGCCGACATCGTCTTGCGCGTGGTGTGGGCGAAGCCCGGAGAGATCCATCCGGCGACGCGCACGTTCCAGGCGCTGCGCATCTTCGTCAACGACGAGCTCGGCGAACTTGCCCGCGCGCTGCCGGCGGCGGAACGCATCCTCAAGCCGGGCGGCCGGCTGGTCGTGATCGCGTTCCACTCGCTGGAAGACCGCATCGTCAAGACGTTCATCGCCGAGCGGACCGGCGGCCGCCGCGCCTCCCGCCATTCGCCGGACGTCATCGAAGCGCCGCCGAGCTTTCGACCGCTCACCAAGCGCCCGGTCGTCGCCGACGACGCCGAGAATGCGGAAAACCCGCGCGCGCGCTCCGCCAAGCTGCGTGCCGCCGAGCGCACGCACGCTCCGCCTTTGGACAAGCCGATCGATCTGCCGCGCGTTCCGACACTCGCCGCAGTCATGAAGGGACGGTGATGCTGCGCCTCCTTAATCTGGTCGTCATCGCCGCACTCGTGTTCGCCGCGGCGTGGGTCTACGAGATCAAATATTCCGCCACCCGCCAGACCGAGCGCGTCGCCAAGCTGCGCGCCGAGATCCGCCGCGAGCGCGACGCCACGGCAGCGTTGCGCGCCGAGTGGGCGGCGCTCGACAATCCCGACCGCATCCAGGCGCTGTCGCGCCGGCACCTTACCCTGCGGTCATTGGAGGCGAACCAGTTCGATACGCTGGACACGTTGCCTGAGCGCATCGTGCCGATCGTGCCGCCTGGCACCGCCGATCCCATCGGCGTGTTGATCGAGAGCACGGCGGATGCCGAGGTCGTCACCGGCAGCGTTCCCGCGCCCGACGAGGAGGACCAGCAGTGAGTGCGGTGGATACCGGCACGCTCCTTCCGGCCGATGACGCGGTGACGCTCGCGCCCGGGGTATCCGCGGCTGATGAGTTGCCCGTGGCGTCGCGCGCCAAGGCTTTGCCGACGGTGGCGGAGCCGTGGCGGCAGCGGCTGGTGCGCACGCTGCTTTATGGGCGCAACGTCGATCGCAATGTGAAGTCGCGCGCGCGCGTCGGTCTCGCGGTCCTCGCCTTCGCGTTGATCTATGCCGTCATCGCAGGGCGCCTGGTGCTGTTCGCGGTCGCGCCGGAGGCGCCGATCGCGCGCCATAGCGGAAGCTCCGACGCGGTCGCCACCGCGCGTCCCGACATCCTCGACCGCAACGGCGACGTGCTGGCGACCGATGTGCGCGTGCCGTCGCTGTTCGCTGAGCCGCGCAAGATCATCGACGTCGACGAGGCGGTGGAGCTCCTGAGCGCGGTGCTGCCCGACCTCGACACTGCCGAGGTCCGCACCCGGCTCGCCTCGCGCCGCGGCTTCGTCTGGCTCAAGCGCGAGATCACGCCGAAGCAGCAGTCGGAGATATTCCGGCTCGGCATTCCCGGCATCGGCTTCCTCGCCGAGAACAAGCGCGTCTATCCCAACGGCGCCGAAGTCTCCCACCTGATCGGCCACGTCAACATCGACAACCAGGGCATCGCCGGCATGGAGCGGTGGGTCGACGGCAACGGTCTCGCCGACCTGCATCGCGCAGGCTTCGCCACCGACAGGCAGCAGCAGCCGATCGAGCTCGCGGTTGATCTCCGGGTGCAGCATGCGTTGCGCGACGAGCTGATCGCCGCCGCGATCAAGTTCAAGGCTAAGGCCGCCGCCGGTATCGTCTCCGACGTACGCACCGGCGAAATCCTCGCCATGGTGTCGGTGCCGGACTACGACCCCAACAGCCCGAAGCAGGCCAACGATCCGCTGCGCATCAATCGCCTCACCACGGGGGTCTATGAACTGGGCTCGACCTTCAAGGCGCTCACGCTGGCGATGGCGCTCGACTCCGGTAAGGTGACGCTGAATTCCATGTTCGATGCGCGGGTGCCGCTGCGCTACGGCGGCTTCACCATTCACGACTATCACGCCCAGCGGCGCATGCTGTCGGTGCCGGAGATTTTCACCTATTCGTCCAACATCGGCACTGCGCGCATGGCGCTCGCCATGGGCGTCGAGCATCATCAGTGGTTCCTGAAGAAGCTCGGCCAGCTCGACCGGCTGCGCACCGAGCTGCCGGAAAGCGCCATGCCGATCGTCCCCAAGCGCTGGGGCGAGCTCAACACCGTGACCATCGCGTTCGGCCACGGCCTTTCCGTCGCGCCGCTGCAGGCGGTCATGGGCATCAACGCGCTGATGAACGGCGGCATGCTCATTCCACCTACTTTCCTGCGGCGCACCGAAGAAGAGGCGCTCAAGCTCGCGACCCGCGTGATCAAGCCCGAGACCAGCGAGAAGATGCGCTTCCTGATGCGCCTCAACGCCGAGAAGGGCAGTGCCAAGAAGGCCGACATCGAGGGCTATTACGTCGGCGGCAAGACCGGCACATCGGAGAAGGTGATCGGTGGCCGCTATTCCAAGACGCGGCTGCTCACGACATTCACCGCCGTGATGCCCTCCGACAAGCCGCGATACCTCGTCATGATCATGCTGGACGAGCCGCAGCCGCTGAAGGAAACCTTCGGCTTCGCCACCTCGGGCTGGAACGCCGCGCCCACCGCCGGCAAAGTCGTGAACCGCATCGCCCCGATGCTCGGCGTCGAGCCGCGCTTCGACCTGCCGATCGCCGAACGCCTGATCCTCGCCAAGGGCCAGTAAGGTCAGATTCCCCACCTGCCTCGCATGCGGTAGACCGTCCCTCGAACAGGACGATTGAGTCGGTCCATGCAGCTTCGCGACGCGGTTCCGGAGGGCGACTACGATCCGCGCGATGGTGCGGTCGCGATCGGCGGCGTCGCCTCGGATAGCCGCGACGTGAAGCCCGGCGACCTCTTTGTCGCGATCCCGGGCACCAAGGCCGACGGCCTCGAATTCGTGCCTGCCGCGATCGCCGCGGGTGCGGTTGCCATCGTCGCGGAACGGGTGCCCGGCATGCCGCTGGGCGTACCGTTCGCGCGCGTCGCCAACGCCCGCCGCGCGCTTGCCTTGGCCGCGTCCCGGCTCTATCCGCGCCAGCCGGGCGTCATCGCCGCCGTCACCGGCACCAGCGGCAAGACCTCGGTCGCGGCCTTCACCCGCGAGATATGGGCCGCCCTCGGGCACCGGACCGCGAGCATCGGCACCGTCGGCGTCGTATCGCCGACGGGCGCCGCCTACGGCACGCATACGACGCCGCATCCGGTCGATCTCTACCGGACGGTCGATGCGCTCGCAGGCGACGGCGTCACGCATCTTGCGATCGAGGCGTCGTCCCATGGGCTCGATCAGCATCGCCTCGACGGGTTGCGGATCGCCGCCGCCGGATTCACCAATCTCACGCGCGACCACATGGACTATCACGCCACGGTCGAGGATTACTTCGCCGCGAAGCTGATCCTGTTCGAGAACGTCGCGGCGGCGGGCGCGACCGCGGTGATCGATGTCGATCATGATTATGCCCAGCGTGTCGTGGCAACGGCCCGGACCCGGGGCCTGCCGCTTCTGACCGTCGGTCGCAACGGCGACGGAATCCGGCTGATTGAAACCGTGATCGACGGCTTCGCCCAGCGGCTTGTCCTCCAGCATACCGGCCAAAGATACGACGTTCGCCTGCCGCTGGTGGGTGCGTTCCAGGTGGAGAATGCATTGATCGCCGCCGGCTTCGCGATCGCGACCGGCGACACACCGGCGGCTGTATTCGCCGCGCTCGAAAAACTGAAGGGCGCCAAGGGCCGGCTGGAATTCGCCGGCAGCCGCAGCGGTGCGCCGATCTTCATCGACTATGCCCATAAGCCCGACGCGCTCGAAAAGGCACTGGAGGCGCTGCGGCCATACGTGCGCAACCGCCTTGTCGTGGTGTTCGGCGCCGGCGGCGACCGCGACAAGGGCAAGCGGCCGCTGATGGGCGCCATTGCTGCCGCGAGCGCCGACGCGGTGATCGTCACCGACGACAATCCGCGCAGCGAGGATCCGGCCGCCATCCGTGCCGAAATCCTGGCCGCAGCGCCGGGCGCGCTCGAGATCGGTGATCGCGGTTCTGCGATCAGGCAGGCGGTTGGGGCGCTAAAAGACGGCGACGTCCTCCTCATCGCCGGCAAGGGTCATGAAAGCGGGCAGATCGTCGGCAACAGGACGCTGCCGTTCAGCGATCACGATGCTGTCGCGGCTGCGCTGGCAGAGGGCGACGCGTGAGGATGTGCCGTCAGCCTGCTTTGCGCTTGAGGCGCGCGGCCTTTCGCAGCGCGTCGTTGATGCGCGTCTGCCAGCCGGGACCGGTATCGCGGAAGTGGTCGACCACCTCCTGGTCAAGCCGGACGGACACCAGCTTTTTGGTCGGTGCCTTCTGCTTTCCGCGGGTCCGGCGCGATCCGGCGACGATGTCAGGATGTACCTCGCTGGCCGGGCGCATGCGGGCCCACATCTCGTCCGTAATTTCCATCGTGCCAGGATCGCGCGCGATTCCACGCTTGATTTCTGCATCTTCGTCGTCGGTCATGGCGGCGAGCGCACGAAGAGCCTTACGGTGCGCCTCTTCCCATTTCTTACCTTCGTACTTCTTCGGCATATTTCTTCAGATCGAGGTTATGCGCCTTACGCAAACTGACGATCCTGACCTGCTCGCCGCGACGGGTGAAAACCAGGACGAAAAGCCGTATGCCGATGAACCCCAGCGCGACTTCGCGCAATTCGCCATAGTCTTCGCGGTAGTCGATATCGAGAACCGCGCTGTCCCGATCCAATCCTTCGGCCGCCGTGAAGTCGACACCATGCTCAGCGACGTTGAGCTTGTGCTTGGCCTCGTCCAACTCACAAACGGGCGTCACGCCGCAGAACCTTTTTGTAGCTATAAATTACGCATGCGTCGATGCGAACGTAACGGCGATGCTCGTCACTGTAAATCGCACCTTGGAGCCATCGCATGAGCGACATCGCGCCCTGGAGCCTCGCCGCCATGGCGGACGCGTTGGGCGCCGAGCGCACCGGGCCGCTGCCGGATTTTGTCACCGGATTGTCGATCGACACCCGCACCATCGGCCGCGGCGAAGCGTTCTTCGCCATCCAGGGCGATGCGCGTGATGGCCATGATTTCGTTGCCGCGGCGCTGGAGGCGGGCGCCGCTCTTGCGGTCGATCGCCGCCGGCCGGCGCGCCGGCTTCGCCGACGACGCGCCGCTGCTCGTCGTGCCCGACGTGCTGGAAGCCCTGTACGACCTCGCCCGCGCGGCGCGGGCGCGTTCGCAGGCCAGCATCGTCGCCGTGACCGGCTCGGTCGGCAAGACCGGCACCAAGGAAGCGCTGCGGCTCGTCCTCGCCAGCGCCGGTCCGACGCACGCTTCGCTCGCCTCCTACAACAACCACTGGGGCGTCCCGCTATCCCTCGCGCGCATGCCCGAGAGCGCGCGCTATGCCGTGTTCGAGATCGGCATGAACCATGCCGGCGAGATCACACCGCTGACGCGGCTGGTCCGTCCGCATGTCGCCATCGTCACGACGGTCGAGCCGGTCCATCTGGAATATTTCGGTTCGGTCGAGAAGATCGCCGACGCCAAGGCTGAGATCTTCCTCGGGCTCGAACCCGGCGGCGCCGCGGTCATCAACCGCGACAATCCGCATTACGACCGCCTCGCGAGCGCCGCCACGGCGGCGACAGTCTCGCGCATCGTGTCGTTCGGCGAGCATGAGGCGGCGGACGCCAGGCTCCTGGAGGTCTCGCTGCAGGCGGGATTACTCGGCGGTCCACGCCGACATCCTCGGCAGCGAGGTGACGTACAAAGTGGGCGCGCCAGGCCTCCATGTCGTGATCAATTCGCTCGCCGTGCTCGCGGCCGCGTCGCTCGTCGGCTGCCGATCTTGCACTGGCGGCGCTGGCACTCGCCGGCCTCGAGGCGCCGCACGGGGCGCGGGCAGCGCATCACGCTGGCGCTGTCCGGCGGCGGCAGCGCGCTGCTGATCGACGAAAGCTACAATGCCAACCCGGCTTCGATGCGCGCCGCGCTCGCGGTGCTGGGCCAGGCGATTGTCGGCCCCGGGGGCGGCGCATCGCGGTGCTTGGTGACATGCTGGAGCTCGGCGCTGCAGGGCGCCGCGCTTCACCGGGCCTTGGTGGAACCCGCTCCTCGAGCACGGTGTCGATCTCGTCTTCTGCTCCGGCCCGCTGATGAGGAGCCTTTGGGACGCGCCTTCCCTCCGAGCGCCGGGGCGGCTATGCCGAGACGGCTGCGGGCCTGGAGCCCCAGGTGATCGCGGCGATCCGCGACGGCGATGCCGTCATGGTCAAGGGTTCGCTCGGCTCCAGGATGGGACCGATCGTCAAGGCGCTCGTCCGCATCCTATTCCGCGCGGCGGTCACCACAGAAGCGACGGCGCAAGGTTGAATTCATGCTGTATTGGCTGATCGATTTTTCCGACCGTATTTCCGTCCTCAACGTCTTCCGCTATCTCACCGTGCGGACCGGCGGCGCGATGATCACCGCGCTGGTCTTCGTGTTCCTGTTCGGGCCCGCGATCATCAACCAGCTGCGCCTCAAGCAGGGCAAGGGCCAGCCGATCCGTACCGACGGTCCGCAGTCGCATCTCGTGACCAAGATCGGCACGCCGACGATGGGCGGACTGATGATCCTGTCGGGCATCGTGGTCGTCGACCGTGCTGTGGGCCAACCTCGCCAATCCGCTATGTCTGGATCGTGCTCGGCGTGACGCTCGGCTTCGGCCTGGTCGGCTTCTACGACGACTATCTCAAGGTGACGCGGCAGACGCACGGCGGGCTTTGCCGGCCGCACGCGGCTGCTGATCGAGGTGCGTGATCGCGGCCGCGGCCTGCTTCGCCATCGCCAGCCTGGGGCGTCCGCCGTTCGCGACCTCGCTCACGTTCCCGGTCTTCAAGGAGATCGTGATCGATCTCGGCTGGTTCTTCGTCATCTTCGGCGCCTTCATCATCGTCGGCGCCGGCAACGCCGTGAATCTGACCGACGGGCTCGACGGCCTCGCCATCGGTCCGGTGATGATCGCGGCGCTGAGCTTCGGCTTCATCGCCTATTTCGTCGGCAATCGTTCTTCGCCGACTATCTGCAGATCCATTTCGTCAGCCGGCGCCGGCGAGCTCGCGGTGGTCTGCGGCGCCGTGCTCGGCGCCGGCATCGGCTTCCTGTGGTTCAACGCGCCGCCCGCCTCGATCTTCATGGGCGATACCGGCTCGCTGGCGCTCGGCGGCCTGCTCGGCACGGTCGCGGTCGCGACCAAGCACGAGATCGTGCTCGCCATCGTCGGCGGCCTGTTCGTGCTGGAGGCGGTGTCGGTGATCGTGCAGGTGGTGTCGTTCAAGCTGACCGGCCAGCGCGTCTTCCGCATGGCGCCGATCCATCATCATTTCGAGCAGAAGGGCTGGACCGAGCCGCAGATCGTGATCCGCTTCTGGATCATCTCGATCGTGCTGGCGCTCGCGGGCCTCTCGACCCTGAAGCTGCGATGACGGCGGCGGGCATCGCGGCATGATCTCCGTCACGACATTCGCCGGCCGTCGCGTCGCCCTGTTCGGCCTCGGCGCATCGGGCCTTGCGAGCGCAAGCGCGCTGCTCGCCGGCGGCGCCGATGTCGTCGCCTGGGACGACAACGCCGAGAGCGTCGCCACGGCGGCCGCTGCCGGCATCCCGGCGGGCGACCTGCGCCACATCGACTGGTCGACCATCGCCGCGCTGGTGCTGACGCCCGGCGTGCCGCTGACCCATCCGGCGCCGCACTGGACCGTGGGCCTCGCACGCAACGCTGCCGTCGAGGTGATCGGCGACATCGAGCTCTATTGCCGCGAGCGGCGCCGCCTCGCGCCGGACTCGGCGTTTGTCGCCATCACCGGCACCAACGGCAAGTCCACCACGACCGCGCTCGTGACACATCTGTTCAACGCCGCCGGCTACGAGGCCGAGATGGGCGGCAACATCGGCACCGCGATTCTCTCGTTGCAGCCTCCGGCGAAGGGCCGTGCGCATGTCGTCGAGTGCTCCTCCTATCAGATCGATCTCGCGCCCTCGCTCGATCCCTCCGTCGGCATCCTGCTTAATGTCAGCGAGGATCACATCGACCGTCACGGCACGCTCGCGAACTACGCCGCCGTCAAGGAGCGCCTCGTCGCCGGCGTGCCGCCGAGCGGAACCGCGATCATCGGTGTCGATGATAACTGGTGCCAGGCCGCCGCCGACCGCATCGAGCAGCGCGGCGGCAATGTCGTGCGCGTTTCCGTGCGCCAGCCGCTCGCACGCGGCCTCTATGTCGAAGGCGAGCGCATCATGCAGGCGAGCGGCGGCACCGCGCGCGAGATCGCCTCGATCGGCGGCATCGGCTCGTTGCGGGGCGCGCATAACGCGCAGAATGCCGCCTGCGCGGCTGGTGCGGCGCTGGCGCTCGGGCTTTCCGCGCAGGCGATCCAGCAAGGACTGCGCTCATTCCCGGGGCTGGCGCACCGCATGGAGCAGGTGGCGCGGATCGGCCGCGTGCTGTTCGTCAACGACTCCAAGGCGACCAACGCCGACGCTGCCGCCCGGGCGCTCGCCAGCTTCTCGGACATATTCTGGATCGCCGGCGGCAAGCCGAAGACCGGAGGCATCGCGTCGCTCACCGGTTATTTCCCGCGCATCCGCAAAGCCTACCTGATCGGCGAGGCGGCTGAGGAGTTTGCCGGCACGCTGCACGGAGACGCGGCTAACGAAATCTCCGGCACATTGGACCACGCGGTCGAAAGCGCGGCACGCGATGCGGAAGCGTCCGGCCTCGCGGAAGCCGTGGTGCTGCTCTCGCCGGCCTGTGCGTCGTTCGACCAGTACCGCAACTTCGAGATCCGCGGCGATGCGTTTCGAAATCTCGTGCGCGCCAGGTCGATTCGTCCACCTAGCTTCCGTATTGATTTCGCAAAGGTACCAGGTTCCGACACCAGAAAGACATGGTCGTCGGCGACGATCGGCCTGCGCCTCGGGTCCGCAGGACGCCGATGGCACTGTGATCCACGGAGGGAGATTGGAATGAGCTTTCGTTGTGTCATGGCGATCTCGGCCGCCGCAGCGCTGGGTGCTGTCGCCACTGCCGCTGCACCGGCTTATGCCGGCATCGGCTATGATCGCACCGCGGCGTCGGCGGGATCGATCCGGCTCGTGGCCGACGATGACAAGGGCGGCTCCTTCGAGCCGTGGCAGATGAGATCGAAACAGGAGACCGACGTCGGCGGGCTCGCCGGGTCGACGCAAGCGCGCCCCACCGAGGCCGGCGTTCCCGACCCTGTCGGCAATTCCCCGGGCGGCGCGGCGCAGCAGATGGGGACGAAACAGGAGGGCGACACCAGTGTGTCCGCGACGCCGGAAGCGCGCTCGATCCGTCCCACCGACGACAGCGCATCTCCGAAATGATGCCGGTGTGGGCGGGTCTTGCCCATGCTGGACCCGTCACCCTCTGGCGACGTCGCTGACAAGGCGCGACGGCCGGCACGGCGACAGACCATGGGCTCAGCCCATCACCGTCGCCGCGCTGTTGCTGCCGGCTTCGGCTTGAACAGACCGAGATCGATCGTCTTGCCCATCGCCAGATAGCCGGCGCGGTTGGGGTGGAGCTTGTCGCCCGGGCCGCCGGTCGTGCTTTCGGGCACGAATTCCGGCTTGAGGCCGCCGGTCTGCGGATCGAGCGTCGACCTTGTCGAAATCGATCACGCCGTCGAACAGGCCGGACGTGCGGATGAACTCGTTGAGCGCCTTGCGCTTCTGGTCCTGCTCGGGAAAGCCGTGCGCCGGCGCTCGTGCTGCCGAGCGCCGACGTCGACGGTCGCGCCGATGATGCGGATGCCGGCGGCGCTTGCGCGCGGATGCGGCCGACGACGTCCTTCATGCCGTGCCGTCACCGTCTCGACGGCGGCATTGCCGTTCTTGCTGAAGTCGTTGATGCCTTCGAGCCAGATCACGTGCGTGACGCCGGACAGGTCGAGCACATCGCGCTCGAGCGCGTCTTGCGCCGACGGCCCGCCGGGAAACGGCTTCTGCGGCGCTGTACTCCGCCGGGCCGGCGACCTGGTTGCCGCCGATGCCGGCATTGACCACCGCGATCCGGTTGCCGTGGACCGCGTGCAGGCGGCGCGACAGCACGTCCGGCCAGCGGTCGTCGCCGTTCATGGTCGAGGCGGTGCCGTCGGTGATCGAATCGCCGAACGCGACGATCGCGAAGCTGTCGGCCGGCGCCATCATGTCGACCGCGTCGAGGAAGAACCAGGAGGCGGTGCTGAACGGGAACGCCGCCTCGTCCTCCGACTGCGCCCTTGCGCGCCGGCGCCGGGCGCGGTGACGTAGGAGGTCGTCAGCGCCTTGGCGTGCCAGGTCATCGGGCCGCTTTCGCCGACGACGTGGAAGCTGACCGCGAGCTTGCGGCCCGCGAGCTCCGGCGCCGCCGGATCGCGCACGAAGGGCAGCGCGACCGGATCGCTCCACACCGAAGCGCCCGGCGCAACCGTGACGCTGTCCTTGCCGCCGAAGGTGACCGGCCGGTTGCGTGCCCGTGCATCAGGGCCGGGCCGCCGAGCTGCAGGCCGACATAGACGCCGTCGAAGGTGACCGGCCTGGTGCCGAGCGCATTGGAGAAGCGCAGCCGCGCCTGCTGGCCCCAGATGTCCGGGCCGCACGATCAGGCGGAAGGTCTGGTCGCGCGCGCCGGTCTCGGGCGAGGGAAAGGCGAAGCGCTGGTCGGGCTGCGCCGACGGATTGCCGACCGGATAGGGGCCCTGCACCGAGGCGGCCCAGCTCACCACCCATTTCTGCGCGCCCTGCGCCGACAGCGCCTGTGGAACGAGGGCGAAGACCGCGGTCATGATGATCCCGGCGAGCGGACGCATGGCATTCCTCCAACATTATTATTTGGATGTCGGCTGCGATACTAAGCGCCTTGCGCCCGCTGGCAACGGCTGCGGACCTGAGTTTGACGATCGGCCGTGCCGCTTGCTCCCTTCCAGGAAGGGTGGAGCCCGCTGCGGTGCTCCGGACAACAATGCGCGGCAGTGGTGGCAAACCTCCCGCCGTTAATCCCCTGTAAACCATGCCCGAGTCACGACTGGAGCGGGTGTCGGCGTTTTCTCAGCCGTTGCTTCGGGAGTGCCGGATGGTTTCGCGCGCTGAACGCACGCATTTCTCCGCGTGGTGGTGGACGATCGACCGCCTGCTGCTCGGCGCCCTGATGGCCCTGATGCTCGCCGGCATCGTGCTGTCGCTCGCCGCGAGCCCGTCGGTGGCGACGCGCATCGGCCTCGATCCGTTCTACTTCGCCAACCGTCACATGATGTATCTGGCACCCGCCTTCATGGTGCTGATCGCAACGTCGTTCTTGTCGGCGCGCCAGATCCGCCGCACCGCGATCGTGGTCTTCGTGGTCAGCCTGGCGCTGATCGCCGCGACCCTGTTCTTCGGCGTCGAGATCAAGGGTGCGCGGCGCTGGATCGTGCTCGCCGGTGTCAACATCCAGCCATCGGAATTCGTCAAGCCGGCCTTCGTCGTGCTGATCTCGTGGCTGTTCGCGGAAAGCGCGCGGCGGCCCGAGATGCCCGCCAACTCGATGGCGCTTGCCCTCCTGCTCCTGGTCGTCACGCTGCTGGTGCTGCAGCCTGATTTCGGCCAGACCATGCTGGTCGCGCTGGTCTGGGGCGCGCTGTTCTTCATGGCCGGGATGCGGATGATCTGGGTGCTCGGTCTGGCCGGCACCGCGGCGCTCGGCCTCGCCGGTGCCTATGTCACCGTCCCGCACGTGGCGCGGCGCATCAAGCAGTTCATCGACAAATCTTCGGGCGACACCTTCCAGGTCGACACCGCGGTGGATGCCTTCATGAAGGGCGGCTGGCTCGGCCGCGGCCCCGGCGAGGGCACCGTCAAGCGCATCCTGCCGGACAGCCACGCCGACTTCGTGTTCGCGGTGGCGGCGGAGGAATTCGGCATCGTGTTGTGCCTCGTGCTGCTCGGCCTGTTCGCCTTTATCGTCATCCGCTCGCTCATGCATGCCTTCCGCACCGAGGACGTGTTTACGCGCTTCGCCGTGGCCGGCCTCGCCATGCTGTTCGGCATCCAGTCTGCCATCAACATGGCGGTGAACCTGCACCTCATGCCGGCCAAGGGCATGACACTGCCATTCATCTCCTATGGCGGCTCGTCGCTGATCTCGCTCGCCTACGGCATGGGCATGCTGCTGGCGCTGACGCGCGAGCGTCCCCGCGCGGAAATCATGGCCAGCAACGAGGCCTATGCGCTCGCGGGCGCGACTTAGTGATATGGTCTCCCTCGTTATTGCCGGGCTTGTCCCGGCAATCCCGCTTAGGGGGCACGTCCGTACGGATGGATCGGGATGGCCGGGACAAGCCCGCCATGACGGGCGCTGAATAAGCCATGATGACTAACTTGCCGGGGCGAGACCGTTCCAAGCCGCTGGTGTTGCTGGCGGCCGGCGGCACGGGTGGGCACCTGTTCCCCGCCGAGGCGCTGGCGGTCGCGCTGGCGCGCCGCGGCATCGAGGTCGATCTCGCAACCGACGAGCGCGCGGTCCGCTACGGCGGCGCGTTTCGGGCCCGCGAGACCCACATCATCCCGAGCGAGACGGTGCGCGGTCGCGATCCGATGGCGCTGGCGCGCACCGCTTCGGCTCTGGGCCTCGGCATCATCAAGGCATGGCGGCTGCTGGGGCGCATCAAGCCCGTTGCCGTCGTCGGCTTCGGCGGTTATCCGACCGTGCCGCCGATGCTGGCCGCCGCGTTGCGTTGGGTTCCGACCGTGATCCACGATTTCAATGCGGTCATCGGCCGTGCCAACCGCTTGCTGGCGCCGCGCGTCACCGCGATCGCCACCACTTTTCCCGATATTCTCGACCGCGAGCCGGCGCTGGCCGCCAAGGCCACCCACACCGGCAACCCGGTGCGGCCCGTCGTGATCCAGGCGGCGGCGACGCCGTACGAAGTTCCGCACCACGCGGGCCCGCTTCGCCTGCTGATCTTCGGCGGAAGCCAAGGCGCGCGCGTGATGTCCGACGTCGTGCCGGCCGCGATAGCCACGCTCGATCCCGTGCTGCGTCTGCAGATCGAAGTCGTGCAGCAGGCGCGTGACGAAGACGTCGCCCGGGTGAACGCCACCTATGCGAAGGCGGGCGTGGTCACCGCGGAAATCGCCCCGTTCTTTGCCGACCTGCCGGCACGGATCGCGAAGGCGCACCTCGTGATCTCGCGTTCGGGCGCGTCCACCGTGGCCGAGCTCGCCGCCATCGGCCGCCCGTCGATCCTGGTGCCTTTGCCCGGCGCCCTTGATCAGGATCAGTTGGCCAACGCCACCGTGCTGGCCAGGGCCGGCGGTGCCGCCCTCTTGACCCAGGATGCCTTCACGCCCGATAGGCTTGCCCAGGAGATCGCCGCGCTCGCGGCCGACCCTGCCCGGCTCGTCGCGATGGCGGCGGCCGCCAGATCGGTGGGCACGCTCGATGCGGCCGACCGGCTCGCGGAGCTGGTGATGCGGGTCGCGGTGCCACGGTCTCGTAGGATGGGTTGAGCGTCAGCGACACCCATCAACCTTACAATCATCAGCGATGGTTTTCGCTGACGCCGAACCCATCCGACGGAAAGCCGAGACCCCCAATGAAGCTGCCGCGCGATATCGGGCCGATCCATTTCGTGGGCATCGGCGGAATCGGCATGAGCGGCATCGCCGAGGTGCTGGCCAATCTCGGCTACACGGTGCGCGGCTCCGACGTCGCCGAGAGCGCGAACGTCAAGCGGCTGCGAGAGAAGGGCATCGACGTCGTGGTCGGTCACGAGGCCGGCAACATCATCAGCGCCGATGTCGCGGTGGTCTCGTCCGCGATCAAGCGCGACAATCCCGAACTTATCGCCGCCCGCGAGGCGCGCATCCCCGTCGTGCGGCGTGCCGAGATGCTTGCCGAGCTGATGCGGCTCAAGAGCGCCATCGCAGTGGCGGGCACCCACGGCAAGACGACCACCACATCGATGGTGGCGGCGCTGGTCGAGGCGGGCGGCTTCGATCCGACGGTGATCAACGGCGGCATCATCAACGCATACGGCACCAACGCGCGGCTCGGCAGCGGCGACTGGATGGTGGTGGAGGCCGACGAGTCCGACGGCACCTTCCTCAAGCTGCCTGCGGACATCGCGATCGTCACCAATGTCGATCCCGAGCACCTCGATCACTTCGGGACATTCGAGGCGGTGCAGGAGGCGTTCAAGACTTTCGTCGAGAACGTGCCGTTCTACGGCTTCGCCGTGATGTGCTCCGACCACCCGGTCGTGCAGACGCTGGTCGGCCGCATCGAAGACCGGCGCATCATCACTTATGGCGAGAACCCGCAGGCCGACGTCCGCCTGACCGATCTCAGCTTCGCCGACGGCGCGTCGCGCTTCACCGCGGTGTTTCGCGACCGCGCCGGCCACTCGGTGCACGAGATCGCCGACGTCACGCTGCCGATGCCCGGCCGCCACAACGTGCTCAATGCCACCGCCGGCATCGCCGTCGCCCGCGAGCTCGGCATCAGCGACGAGGCGATCCGCAAGGCGCTTGCCGGCTTCGCCGGCGTGCGGAGGCGCTTCACCCGCACCGGCGAGTGGAACGGTGTGACGGTGATCGACGACTACGGCCACCACCCGGTGGAGATCGCAGCGGTGCTCCGCGCGGCGCGCGAGTCCACCAAGGGCCGCGTCATCGCTGTCGTCCAGCCGCACCGCTACACGCGGCTTGCCTCGCTGTTCGACGAATTCTGCACCTGCTTCAACGACGCCGACGCCGTCATCGTCGCCGACGTCTATCCGGCAGGCGAAGTGCCGATCCCGGGCGCCGACCGCGACCACCTCGTGCGGGGCCTGCGCGCGCGCGGCCATCGGCACGTGGTTCCGCTCGAGGAATTGCAGCAGCTCGCGACCCTGGTGAACGGCCTCGCGCGCACGGGCGACACCGTCATCTGCCTCGGCGCCGGCAGCATCACGCAATGGGCGTATGCGCTGCCGGGGGAGCTGAAGGCGCTGGGGTGAGGCTACGTTGTGATTACTAAATCGGGCGGTTATATTGGGCGATAAATGCGAGTTTGGCCCATGAACAAATGGTTGCTGAATGAACTGCTTGAACTGCCCCAGCCGAACGTCTGGAGTTGATCGGCGATCTGTGGAATAGCCTTGAGCCGGCCGACTTTCCGACGCTCAGTGACGAACAGATCGAAGAATTGGACCGACGGATGGCATTACACGAGGCAGACCCTCGGAGAGCGCTTCCGTGGGAAGAGGTCCGCGTGCGGCTGCGAGCTCGGTATGGATGAACCGTCGTTTCGTCACTGAGCCAGAAGCTGAGACAGACATTGATGCCGCGGCCCATTGGTAATCAAGAAAGCGCGGCAATCGCAAAGAGCTTTCTGAACGCTGTGGACGATGCGATCGAATTGATCGAGCAGAATCCTTATCAATATCGGACGATTTATAAGCTCTTGCGGCGCGCCAACATCAAACACTTTCCTTACGGCCTGATATATTGGATCGGTGATGATGAAGTAACTGTGATTGGTTGCTTCCATGGACGTCAAAGTCCGAAGCGTTGGCGGGATCGGTTGCGCCGATGACGCTTCCCGACATAGTCAATGATCTGAAAACCAAGCTCCCCGCTCTCCGTGGCCGCTTTCTGCCGAACCAGCCGCTCGCGCCCCTCACATGGTTTCGCGTCGGCGGTCCGGCGCAGGTGCTGTTCATGCCGCAGGATGAGGACGACCTCGCGTATTTCCTCGGCGCGCTTCCCGCCGACATTCCCGTCACGGTCATCGGCCTTGGCTCCAACCTCATCGTGCGTGATGGCGGCGTACCCGGGGTGGTGATCCGGCTCGGCCGCGGCTTCAACGATGTCACCGTCGAAGACAATCACCGCATCCGTGCCGGCACCGCGGTGCCCGATGTGAAGGTCGCGCGCGCCGCGCAGGATGCCGGCATTGCCGGCCTGTCCTTCATGCGCGGCATTCCCGGTGGCATCGGCGGCGCGCTGCGCATGAACGGCGGGGCCTATGGCGGCGAGACCAGGGATGCGCTGATCGAGGCGCGCGGTGTCGATCGGGCAGGGCGCGTCCGCGTCTACGCCAATGTCGAGATGAGCTACAGCTACCGGCATTGCGGCATCGCGGACGACGTGATTTTCACGCAGGCGCTGTTCCAGGGCGCGCCGGGCGATCCCGCCGTCATCGCCGCCGAGATGGACAAGATCACCGGGTCGCGCGAGGCGACGCAGCCGATCAAGAGCCGCACCGGCGGCTCGACCTTCAAGAACCCGCCCGGCGGCAAGGCATGGCAGCTCATCGACGCTGCCGGCTGCCGGGGCCTCGTCGTCGGCGACGCGCAGGTCTCGGAACTGCATTGCAACTTCCTGATCAACCGCGGCAACGCCACCGCAGCCGACATCGAGGCCCTCGGCGAAACCGTACGCGCGCGCGTGAAGACAAACTCGGGGTTCACGCTCGAATGGGAGATCAAGCGGATCGGCGTTCCGCTGCCTCCATAAGAGGCCCTGCAGGCCGCCGCGCCGCCTTCGGGCGGCCTGTGGACAACTTCGCGCGGTGTTCGGTGTCCGATTCCGGTTCGTTCACGGTTGGATTCCATCCCGGCGGAACCGCGATATTTGTTTCAATCTGCCGCTAGGGGCTCCGCGTCGAATCAGCGATGGTAAGCGTGATTCGGGGTTGAGATGGCCGCAGACAAGCACGTTGCAGTTTTGATGGGCGGGTGGTCGGCGGAACGCGAAGTCTCGCTGCGTTCCGGACGTGCCTGCGCGGATGCCCTCGAAAGGGAAGGCTACCGCGTCTCGCGTGTCGACGTCGGGCGCGACATCGCGGCGGTGCTGGCGACGCTCCGGCCTGACATCGCGCTGAACGTGCTCCATGGCCGCCCGGGCGAGGACGGCACGCTGCAGGGCATTCTCGAGATCCAGTCGATTCCCTACACCCACTCGGGCGTGCTCGCTTCCGCGCTGGCGATGGAGAAGGACCTCGCCAAGACGATGCTGAAGGCGTCGGGCATCCCGGTGCCCGAAGGACTCGTCGTCTCGCGTTTCGAGGCCGCGAAGAAACATCTGCTGCCGCGGCCCTATGTCGTCAAGCCGATCGCGGAGGGGTCGAGCGTGGGGGTGTTCATTGTCACCGATGAGCACGAGCACCCGCCGCAGGAACTGTTCCGCGACGATTGGGCATTTGGCGAGCGGGTGCTGGTCGAGCGCTACATCCCGGGCAAGGAGCTGACCTGCGCGGTGATCGGCGATCGGGCGCTGGACGTGATCGAGATCGTGGCGAGCGACCCGGTTCTACGACTACGAAGCCAAATATGCGCCCGGCGGCTCGACCCACGTCCTGCCTGCGGACGTTTTACCAAATGTTTACCAAGAGGCCCGAAGACTGGCGCTTGCGGCCCATCAGGCCCTCGGCTGTCGAGGGGTGAGCCGCGCGGATTTCCGCTACGACGACGGCGCTGAAGGGACGGCGGGACTGGTCTGCCTCGAGGTCAACACCCAGCCCGGCATGACCGAGACCTCGCTCGTGCCGGAACTGGCGGCCCATGCGGGGATACCATTTGGCGAGCTGGTGCGATGGATGGTCGAGGACGCGTCGCTCAACCGATGAAGCGGTCAAAGGGACGCCGTGCGCGTCCGGCTGCGGAGCCGCGTCCGGCTGCCGATCTTGCGGCCGTCACCGGCCGGATCAGGCGCGTCCTGCGAAATTGGATCGCTCCGCTTCGGGGCCTGCGCGCGCCGCGCGGGGCGGGGCTGGCCTGTTCGGCCGTTCTGGTCCTCGTCGCGGTCGGATACGGCGTGGTGAAAGGTGACCATGTGCCGGTGATTGTGGCCCAGTTTAAGGATGCTCGCGACGCCGTCGCGAACGCGGCCGGCTTTGCCATCCATTCGGTCTCGCTGTCCGGCCGCAAGCAGCTCGGCGAGAGGGACATCCTCGCCGCAGCCGGCGTGAACCCGCGCGCCTCGCTCCTGTTCCTCGATGTCGAGGCCGCTCGCGCCCAGCTCAAGACCAATCCGTGGATCGCCGACGCCGAGGTGCGCAAGCTCTATCCCGACCGGCTCTCGATCACGATCGAGGAGCGCGAGCCCTTCGCGCTGTGGCAGAAGGACGGCAAGATCTCGGTGATCGCGGCCGATGGCGCGGTCCTCGCGCCGTTTACCGGCGAGCGGCGCTTTTCGGCGCTGCCGCTTCGTGGTCGGGCCGGGCGCGCAGGAGAAGGCCAAGGAGTTTCTCGCCGTGCTGGCGGGCTACCCGGCCATCCGCGACCAGTTGCGCGCCTCCATCCTGATCGCCGAGCGGCGCTGGAACCTGCGGCTGAAGAACGGCATCGATGTGCGCCTGCCCGAAACCGACGTCGACGCGGGCGCTTCGAAGCGCTCGCGGGACTCGACCGCGACAAGAAGCTGCTGTCGCGCGACATCACCGCGGTCGACCTGCGCCTGCCCGACCGGGTGACGCGTGCGGCTTTCCGATGCCGCCGCCCAGGCGCGCGAGGACGTGCTCAAGAAGACGAAGAAGCGCAAGGGAGGCGACGCGTGAACGCGCTGAACGCACGGCCTCGCCCCCCGCATGAGGCCGCTGCCGGCCAAGCGGTCGGCGCTGATCTGCGCGCTCGACATCGGCACCAGCAAGATCGTCTGCGCTCATCGCGCGGCTGAAGCCGCGCCCGCCCCAGGACGTGCTGCGCGGCGCACCCATTCGATCGAGATGCTCGGCATCGGCCATACTCGCGCGCAGGGCATGAAGTCCGGCACCGTCGTCGACTCGGCGAGGCCGAGGAAGCGGTGCGCCACGCGGTCGACGCGGCCGAGCGCATGGCGGGCGCTGCATGTCGACTCGGTGATCGTCTGCGGTCTCGAGCGGGCGCATCGCGAGCGAGCTCTATCGCGGCGACCGTCCATGTCGCGGGCCCGACCGTCAACACGGCCGATATCGAGCGCGTGCTCGCTGCCGGCAGCCGCCATTCGGTGCGCGACGGCCGCGTCGTGCTGCATTCGCTGCCGATCGGCTATGCGCTCGACGACAACCGCGGGATCCGCGATCCGCGCGGCATGCTGGCCAAGCGCCTCGGCGTCGACATGCACGTGGTCACCGCCGACGTTGCCGCCGCTGCGCAACCTGATGCTCGCGGTCGAGCGTTGTCACCTCGACGTCGAGGCGATGGTCGCCAGCGCCCTATATGGCCGGGCTCGCGGTGCTCGCCGACGACGAGGCCGATCTCGGCGCCGCGGTGGTCGACATCGGCGCCGGCACCACGACGATGGCGGTATTCTCCGGCGGCCATTTCGTCCATGCCGACGGCTTCGCGGTCGGCGGCCATCACATCACCATGGACCTCGCGCGCGGGCTCACCGCCCGCATGGCGGACGCCGAGCGCCTCAAGACCCTCTACGGCAGCGTCCTGGCCGGCGTCCTCCGACGATCGCGACATGATCGCCGTGCCGCCGGTCGCCGCGGGCGAACGCGAGCCGCCGCACATGGTCTCCGCGCGCCGCGCTGATGCGCATCGTCAGCCCGCGGATCGAAGAGATCCTCGAAATGGTGCGCGACCGCCTCGCGGCCTCGCCGTTCGCCGCGGAACCGCGCGGCCGCATCGTGCTGACCGGCGGCGCGAGCCAGCTCACCGGCGTGACCGAGCTTGCCGGGCGCATCCTCGGCCGCCAGGTGCGGATCGGCCGTCCGCTCGGCATCGCCGGCCTGCCGGAAGCAGCCAAGGGCCCGGCCTTCGCGGCAGCAGCCGGCCTCCTGGTCTATCCCCAGGTCGCCTATCTCGAACACTGCGAGCCACGGCATGCACGGCAGTTCATGACCGGCACTCACGGCTATTTCGCACGCGTCGGACGATGGCTCAGGAGAGCTTCTGATGACCGTGCACGAACGCATCACCCCCATCGGCCGGCCGCGGACCGGCGATACCTGCGGGCTCCCGCAGCAGCATCCTGGAGAGGCCATCATGACCATCAACCTGACGATGCCCGACATCCGGGAACTGAAGCCGCGGATCACCGTATTCGGAGTCGGCGGGGCCGGCGGCAACGCCGTCAACAACATGATCACGGCGGGGCTCGTCGGATGCGAGTTCGTGGTCGCCAATACCGATGCCCAGGCGCTGACCATGTCGAAGGCCGAGCGCATCATCCAGATGGGCATCCAGGTCACCGAGGGTCTCGGCGCCGGGTCGCAGCCTGAAGTCGGCCGCGCTGCCGCCGAGGAGGTGATCGACGAGATCCGCGACCACCTCTCGGGTGCCCACATGGTGTTCGTCACCGCCGGCATGGGCGGCGGCACCGGCACTGGCGCCGCGCCGGTGATCGCGCGCTGCGCCAAGGAGCTCGGCATCCTCACCGTCGGTGTCGTCACCAAGCCGTTCCACTTCGAGGGCGTGCGCCGCATGCGCCTGGCCGAAGGCGGCATCACCGAGCTGCACAAGAGCGTCGACACGCTGCTGATCATCCCCAACCAGAACCTGTTCCGCGTCGCCAACGAGAAGACCACCTTCGCCGACGCCTTCGCGATGGCCGACCAGGTGCTGTACTCGGGCGTCGCCTGCATCACCGACCTGATGGTCAAGGAAGGCCTGATCAACCTCGACTTCGCCGACGTCCGCGCCGTCATGCGCGAGATGGGCAAGGCGATGATGGGCACCGGCGAAGCCTCGGGCGAGAAGCGCGCGCTCACCGCCGCCGAGGCCGCGATCTCCAACCCGCTGATCGATGATTCCTCGATGAAGGGCGCGCGCGGCCTGCTGATCTCCATCACCGGCGGCAAGGACCTCACCCTCTACGAGGTGGACGAGGCCGCGACCCGCATCCGCGAGGAGGTCGACCAGGACGCCAACATCATCGTCGGCGCCACGTTCGACGAGGGGCTCGAAGGCATCATCCGCGTCTCCGTGGTGGCGACCGGCATCGACGCCGCGGCGTCGGCCGCGCGGCCCGCCTCCACCGTCACCCAGGCTCCCGCCACCAAGACGGTGGAGTCGCGGATTTCGGAGCTGACCCATCAGCTCCGCAACAACACCCCGCGCCTTGCCGACCGTATCGAACAGCCGCGGGCCGCCGCGCCGGCGGCTCCGGCGGTCCAGGTCGAGGAGGTTGCCGCGCCGCAAGCCTACGAGGCCGAGCCGGAGATCATGTCCCAGCCGACGGCAATCGAGGACGTCACCATCCGTCCGATGCCGCCGAAGCCCTCGCTGTTCCTGGAGACGCCTGCCGAGCATGCGCTGCCGCAGGAGGCACCCCGGGACCAGACCTTCATTCCGCCGCCCGCCGAACGGCTCCAGGGCCGCAGCCCCCGCATGCCGAGGATCGAGGATCTTCCTATCCCGGCTCAGAACGAGATTTCGAGCCCGCCGCGGCGAGCTTGCCGAGACGGCGCCCGACAAGCGGCCGATGTCGCTGCTCCAGCGGCTCGCGGCAGTCGGCCTCGGCCGGCGCACCGAACAGCCCGCACCGCAGCAAAAGCCGCAGCCGCGGCCGCTGGTTCGGCCGGCTCCCCAGGCCACAGAGCGGATGCCGCCCTTGCCGTTGCACCGGCAAGATACCCGGCCAGATAGCCGGCAAGACCCCCGCGGCCCGGAATCACGGGGCCCGGAGCCAAGAATGCCGGACCTGCGCGGACCGGATGCACGGGGCCCCGACCCTGTTTCGGAATACGCCAAGCGGCCAGCCGCTCAGCGGCCGGCACCCCAGGGTCTCGACCTTCACGGCCGCCCCGCACCGGTTGCATCGTCCCTCGATGACGATCAGTTGGAGATACCAGCGTTCCTGCGCCGCCAAGCAAACTAGTGGCGGCAAACAGGCGAAGTCGCGGCACGACCCGGGCAGCCATGGTAGGCTTCCCGGGTCGTCGTTTTTGGTTTCACGGTGCGGCGTTGGGGGCCAAAGACAGGTAACAGTCGGTAAAAAAGCGTGTATTGGCCTTAGCGGCGGAGGTCGTTAAGGTTCAATGGGACGGGCTACTTTGGCCAAGGTTGGGCGGTTCGGGACAGTCTCGTTCGTGAATCGTGGCAAGATAGCAGCCATCGAGTTTTGGGGTCGGCAGAGCGGGCGTAAGCCCATGCTCTCGTCGAAGAAGCGGACGGATAACAAGATGAAAGCGGGCAAGCAGACCACGCTTCGCAAACGGGCTTCGGTCACCGGTATCGGTGTTCATTCGGGCCTGCCGGTTACTCTCACATTCAATCCCGCCGACGCCGATTCCGGCGTCGTTTTTGTGCGTTGCGGCATCAACGGGGCCCCGGACAGGGAACTGCGCGCGACCGCGCGGGCCGTGACGGCCACTGAACTCGCGACAGTGCTCGGCGACGGCTCGGGCGTGTTCGTCTCCACGGTCGAGCACATCATGTCTGCCCTGTGCGGGCTCGGCGTCGACAATTGCGTCGTCGAGATCGATGGTCCGGAAGCGCCGATCATGGACGGCAGCGCCGCGGCCTTCGTCGAGGCGATCGACGTCGCCGGCATGGTCACGCTTGCCATGCCGCGCCGCTATTTCAAGGTGCTCAAGCCAGTGCGGGTCGCCAAGGGCAATGCCCATGGCGAACTGGTGCCGTACGAGCGGGGTTTCCGCGTCGAGGTCGAAATCGATTTCGACCACCCCCTGATCGGGCGCCAGTCATGTGCCATCGAGGTCGAGCCCGCCACCTATCGGCGCGAGGTCGCGCGCGCGCGCACCTTCGGCTTCATGCGCGACGTCGCCAAGCTGTGGAATGCCGGCTACGCGCTTGGCGCCTCGCTTGAGAACACCCTTGTGCTCGCCGAGGACCGCATCCTCAATCCGGAGGGATTGCGCTTCCCCGACGAGTTCGTGCGCCACAAGACATTGGACGCGATCGGCGACTTGGCGCTTGCCGGCGCGCCGATCCTCGGGGCCTATCGTTCGGTGCGCGGCGGCCATAAGCTCAACCATGCGGTCGTCGAGGCACTTCTCTCCGACCCTACGGCCTGGACCATCGTAACGGAGGAAAAGCACCCCTCGCGCCGGGTCCACGGCCATGCCGAAGTCGGCGCTTTCGCCGCGCCGGCCTATCGTGCGGACGTTTCCTGACGCGGCATGATTTCACCACCCGACAAGTCACTTGGCGCGGGTTTGATCCGTATTCGCGCGGATTAACGCGATTGCGGGCTCGGTCGCGTCCGGTGTGCCGTCGTCCTGGGGCCGAACTAATCTCCCGCCTCGCCGCTGATCCTGATCCAAGTCTGTCGGGTATCAGACACGAAATGCCATTCAATAATTTCTTCTCTATATTCCAGCGAGACGAAATGCCGTGCGCTTCCGTCCCATGACCGAATATGAGGCGCGACGCTACGTCCGCGATAATACAATAATGACCAAAGCGAGTCGTCGCCCAACGCGTTCGAAATTCGCGGAAAGCAATGATCAAACAAAGAATACAGGCGCTAGTGGCGCCTAATATCTCCGACTGACATTAGGTGGCAAACCCCGTTACGTCTCACGATACGCCGATGTTCGATCGGCGCGCGGCGCAATTCATCAATCGCGACGCTAGATTTGTTAGGCGCCTTTATTTGTCGGAGCCTTCGCTCGGCCGAACCGTCGGCTCATTGTTGCCCATTCCGGTCGTGCCCTGGGGAGCGGCGAAGTTCGTTCCTGCGCGGTCACTTTTCTCTTCGAGAAGCCGGCCCGGAACGTCGGAAGTGCGGTTTGAGCCGAGTTCCTGCGCCTTGGATGTCGAGGTTTCCGCCGCTGCGGCGTTTTGAGCGAAGCCAAGCCCGGACGACCCGATCAACAAGCAGGCTGCCGCGGCAAAAGTCAGGGTTCTCGTGGTCACGATGAATTTCCTTCCAAAGAAGTGATCAACTCAAAGGAAACGCATTCGCGACAGGGATGTTCCGAAACCTGGCGAAGCCTTGCAGCGGCACGGCCGCCGGCGGCGGCCGTCGTGGCGTGGGTGTCGCTATCAGGCCGCGGCGCGATGCATGGCGGCGCCTTCGTGATGCCCATTGATCGCCTGAACCGACTTGCTGATGGCGGTCCACAGGCGGGAGACTTCCGCGGCAGCCGCCGAGTTCGGCATCGTATTCCCGCGCCCCTTCGCCGGCGGCGAGCGCGATCGAGTAGGCCGTGCGGTTGCTGATCTGGCCGGACCACACGGGCACGCGCAGCTTGGCGAGGCCTTCGCGCGCCTGCGCCACGATCGGCGATTCGACGTCCTCGCGTTTGGCGGGCGCGGCGTTGATGGCGACGGCGTAGGGCTTGCGCGAGGTGCGGCAGAGCTCGATCGTCTCGCGCACGGCGCTGAGGTCGAACAGGGTCGGCCGGGTCGGGATGACGACCAGCGTGGCGCAGCGAATCGCTTCGGTCACGATGGCGGACATCAGCGGCGGCGTATCGACGAACACCCACTCGTAGTCGCGCTTCGCCGCCTTGACGATCTCGGAGATGCCGCGCAGCCCGCTCTTGAGCGCCGGCTCCTCATTGCCGCGAAGACCGTGCCACAGGGTCAGCGAGCCTTGCGGATCAGCGTCGATCAGGAGACAGCGCCGCGAGGACTTGTTGGCATGCGCCGCGAGATGGGCGGTCAGGGTACTCTTGCCCGAGCCTCCCTTGCGTGAAGCGAAGACGACGACGTTCATGGAAGCGTTCCCACAGTTTGCGATTGGATAACCGCAAATTTGCGCGAATCATGGTTAACGATTGGTTAATAGTTCGGCAAACAACCAAGGGACTTTGGCGGCCGGAATTGCTTACTTCTTTTCAAGCATGAGCTGGGTCTGTTTCTGCACCAGGCCGCGTGCCTTTTCCGCGAGTCGCGCCAGTATCCAGGGCAGTTGCACCTCGACCTGAACATGCTCATCGAAGACTTCGATGACGCCGCTCGCCCTCTGGCCGAGCAGGCCGGCACCGAACGAGAGCGTGTTTCCGCTCCAGCTTTCCTCGGTGATCGTCATCATGGAGCCGAAGCTGGTGCGGGCATTCGCCAGCCCGGACTTCAGGCGGCGGACGGCCTCGTCCTTGCCGAGACGATGGGGAATGGACACGACGAGCGGCTTCGACATGGGGGACCTCGTTTGATCGTCCCTATTTAGGAATGCGGATGGGAATCCGAAACCATGGCCATGCCGCCGCGTTCGTCACGGGCTGCCTGGCATTTAGGCGAGCGCCGGGATTAACAACGCCCGCGCTTGCATCTACACTCGACGAATCGTTAACAGCCGAAAGGAGGTGATCCAGTGTCTGATTGTCTTAAGGCCCGTTCGCTGGGTCTGAACTGGGTCCTCGCCTTGTTCGAGGTGCGCGCCGCCTGAGCGGTGCTCCCGGTTCCCAACGGACCGTGGCCAGACAAGGGAGGGCTGCCCGATCGGGCAGCCCTTCTTGCTTTTGGTGCCGCGATTCCGCATCTCCGGGCATCTCGATGCCGGGCCATGCGCAATCCTATGACACGACAGCCGACCTTGACGCCCGCCGTCCGCGTCGCGCGCATCGCGGCCGATGAGGCCACGGCGAAGCGCATCTCCGATGTCCTCGCCGAAAGCGTGGACCCGGCCGAGGCGACCGTCGCCGCCTTCGCCACGGGTTCCGGCTGGACGGTTGAGTTGTACTTCCTGCGGCCGCCGGATGAGGCCGCAATTCGGGACCTCGTCGCGCTCGGCGCAGGCCGCGACGCCGCGCAGGCGCTGACGTTTGAAACGCTTGCGGCGCGGGACTGGACCAAGGAGAGCCTGGAAGGCCTGAAGCCGGTCGATGCGGGCCGCTTCGTCGTGCATGGCGGCCACGACCGCCAACACGTGGCAGCGAATCGCATCGGCATCGAGATCGAGGCGGCGCTCGCCTTCGGCACCGGCCACCACGGCACCACGCGGGGTTGCCTGCTCGCGCTCGACCGGCTTGCACGGGCGCGGCGGCCACGCCGCATCCTCGACATCGGCTCTGGCACCGGCGTTCTTGCCATCGCGGCCGCGAAGGCGTTGCGAACGGTCATCGTTGCGAGCGACATCGACGCCCGCGCGATCGACGTGGCAAAGGCCAACGCGCGGCTCAACCGCACCCTCGGCATCACGTTCGTGCATGCCGCCGGGCTCGGCGCGCGGCCGGTGCGCGAGCCGGGGCCCTATGACCTGATCTTCGCCAATATCCTGCTCGGCCCGCTCAAGCGCCTGGCCCGGCCGATGGCGCGCCTGGTTGCGCCCGACGGACGCCTGATCCTGTCCGGCCTGCTGTCAAGCCAAGCCAACGCCGCGCTTTCCGCCTACCGCATGCAGGGGCTCGCCCTCGACCGGCGCACCGATCTCGAAGGCTGGGCAACGCTCGTGCTGCGGCGCGGCCCTCCCGTCCGTGAATGAAGGGCAGGGCGTGCTCATCGCGTGAGCCGATCTTGTGGGCGGCGGCTTCCAACTCCGCAGGGCCAGATGACGATATCGCGCGACTTGGCGCTCGATGAATTTCGTGCCGCAGGTCCTGCTGCGAGGGCCTCGCGTTGCCCTGCGGCGGGCCGGTCCATAGAGTGGGCGCCCATGTTCGAGGCGCGATTCCAATCGTTTGACGATGCAGACCAGAACGCGGCGGCGGCGCCGCGCGTCGCCGCATTGCGTGCTGAGCTTGCCCGCCGAAATCTCGGCGGCTTCATCGTGCCGCTCGCCGACCGCCATCAGAACGAATATGTCCCGCCCTCCGAAGCCCGCCTGGCGTGGCTGACCGGCTTCACCGGGTCGTCGGGTATCGCGATCGTGCTCGCCGACCGGGCGGCGATCTTTGTCGACGGCCGCTATACGCTGCAGGTGCGCGAGCAGGTGGATGGCGCGCTTTTCGCCATCGAGCATATTGCCGAGAATCCGCCTTATGCCTGGATCGAGGCCAATCTGCCGGCGGGGTCCCAACTTGGCTACGATCCGTGGCTGCATACGGTGGAAGGCGCCGAGAAACTCGCAAAGGCCTCCTCAGCCGCAGGAGGCGTGCTGACACCGGCGCAGCCCAACCCGATCGACGCGATCTGGTCGGATCGTCCGGCAGCCCCGCTCGGCGCCGTGACGTTGTATCCATTGCGCTTCGCCGGCGAGGACGCCACCGCGAAATTCGCCCGCGTGCGCGAGGACATCGTCAAGCTGCGCGCGGATGCCCTGGTTATCTCCGACCCGCACGCGATCGCCTGGGCCTTCAACATCCGCGGCTCGGACGTTCCGCATACGCCGTTGCCGCTCGCCTTCGCGATCGTGCCGAAGGAGGGCCGGCCCGCGCTCTATATCGAGGGCCGCAAGCTCGACAACGCCGTTCGCGACGCGATCGAGGACATTGCGGATGTCCGTGAGCCGGCTGCATTCGCACAGGACTTGGCGGCGCTCGGCGCGACGGGGGGAACGGTGCGCCTCGATCAGGCTACGGCGGCCGATGCGCTGGCGCGCGCGATCATCGCCGCGGGCGGCACGGTGGCGCGTGGCCCGGATCCGACCGTGGCGCTCAAGGCGGTGAAGAATGCCACCGAGATCGAAGGCGCTCGCGCCGCGCAGTTGCGCGACGGGGCGGTGGTGGTGCGCTTCCTCGCCTGGTTCGATCGCGAGGCCCCGCGCGGCAATCTCACGGAGATCGAGGCCGTGGGGGCGCTGGAGAGCTTCCGCCGCGACACTGGCCTGCTGCGGGATATCTCGTTCCCAACGATTTCAGGCAGCGGCCCCAACGGGGCGATCGTGCATTACCGCGTCACGCGCCACAGCAACCGCACCATCGCGCCCGGAGACCTGTTCCTCATCGACTCCGGAGGCCAGTACGAGGACGGCACCACCGACATCACCCGCACTGTCGCGGTCGGTACGCCAAGCGGGGAGATGCGCGAGCGCTTCACCCTGGTGCTCAAGGGGCACATCGCGATCGCGCGAGCGGTCTTTCCCGATGGCGCGAGCGGGGCGCAGCTCGATTCCTTCGCGCGCCAGTTCCTGTGGCGGGCTGGGCTCGACTTCGATCACGGCACCGGCCACGGCGTCGGCAGCTATCTGTCGGTCCACGAAGGGCCGGCCCGCATTTCCAAGCTCGGCGCCGCCGTGCTCAAGCGCGGCATGATCCTGTCCAACGAGCCGGGCTATTACAAGACCGGCGCCTACGGCATCCGCATCGAGAACCTCATCCTCGTGATCGAGGCGCCGGCCGTCGCCGGCGGCGAGAAGGCGCTCAACGCCTTCGAGACGCTGACGCTCGCGCCGATCGACCGGCGGCTGATCGAGCCGCGCCTCATGACCGCCGGCGAACTGGACTGGCTCGACGGCTACCACGCGCGCGTCACACGGGCCTTGAGTCCCCTGGTGGCTGACGACACGCGTGCGTGGCTCGTCAGCGCGACCCGGCCGCTTGTGCGACCCTGATCGGACATCGCCGTGCATAGTCCGACCAAAGAGCCTGGAGGCGATCCCGTCCGCACGGCCACGCCATGGGCGCTGCTGAGCCTGCTGATGGCGATGACGGCGATCGGGCCGATGGCGCTCAACATCCTCGTGCCGGCACTGCCCCAGCTTGCCACGAAGCTCGCGACCGATACCGAGACCGTCCAGCTCACGGTGTCGCTCTACCTGATCGGGCTGGCGAGCGCCCAGCTTGTTCTCGGGCCGCTGTCCGACCGTTTCGGACGGCGCCCGGTGGTGCTTGCCGGGCTGGCGCTGGCCGTCCTGGCAAGTGCTGCCTGCATTGCGGTGACCTCCGTCGCCAGCTTGGTCGCGTTTCGAATCCTGCAGGCGGTCGGTGCCGCGGCCGGCGTCGTCATCGGCCGCGCGGTCATCCGCGACCTCTTCGCGCGCGATCGCGCCGCCTCGATGATCGGTCTCGTGGCGACCGTGATGGTGGTCGCCCCGATGGTCGCGCCGCTGATCGGCGGTATCCTCGACGCGGCCTTCGGCTGGACGTCGATCTTCGTGTTCGTGACCGTGCTGAGCGCGATCGTGCTGTGCTGGGCCGTGCTGACGCTTCCCGAAACCCGCGTGCATGATGCGGCCGGCGATGAGGGTTCGTTCTTCAGCCAGACCCGCCGGCTCGCCGTCAGCCGGAGCTTTCTTGGCTATGTGCTGTGCGCGGCGCTCGGCTCGTCCCAGTTCTTCATTGTTCTCGGCGGCGGACCGCATGCCGTCGTGTCCATCATGGGCCGGGCTCCAGCCGAGTACGGCGTGTGGTTCGCCGTCGCCTCGTTCGGCTACATGGCCGGCAACTTTGCCGCCTCGCGGCTCGCCGTGCAGCGCGGCGTCGATGCGCTGATCTGGTGGGGAATCTGCGCCGAGATCGGCGGCGCCATCCTGTCGGTGATTGCCGTCACGGTCTTTCCGGCCGGCGGGCCTGCGACCATCTTCCTGCCCCAGATCGCGATATCGTTCGGCAACGGCCTGCTGCTGCCGAACGCGATCGCGGGCGCCATCAGCGTGCGCCCGCAAGCGGCCGGCACGGCATCCGGCATCACCGGATTTGTGCAGATGGGGCTGGGCGCGGTCGCCGCGCAGGCGATGGGTCATCTGCTGGCGCATGCGACGACGGCGATGCCGATGTCGCTGGCGATTCTCGCTGCCGGCATCGCCACCGCGTCGGCCTATCTTGGCCTGATCGGATTCCGCCGTGCTCGCAACTGAAGCGTCATCCGCCGACGAGCTTGATCCACTCGTCCTCAGTCAGAATCTCGACGCCCAGCCCCTTGGCTTTTTTCAGCTTTGATCCCGCTTTGGCGCCCGCCACCAAGTAGTCGGTTTTCGTGGACACGTCGCCCGAAACCTTGGCACCGAAGCGTTCGGCCTGCGCCTTGGCTTCGTCTCGCGTCAGCTTTTCCAGCGTGCCGGTGAACACCACGGTCTTGCCCGAAACGTTGCTGGTCGCGACCGCTTGTGCGGCAGGCAGCACGTTAACCTGCGCGGTCAGCCGTTCGACGATCTCCAGGTTATGCGGCTCCCTGAAATAGGCACCGATGCTTTCCACCACCGTCGAGCCGATCTGATCGATGGCGTCCATCTCCTCGCCGGCATCGAGATAGCCGGCCGCGATCTTCACGCTCGCATCATGGAAGCTCTGCCAGGTTCCGTATGCGCGCGCGAGCGCCAGCGCGGTCGTCTCGCCGACATGCCGGATGCCGAGCGCGAAGATGAAGCGTTCCAGCGCCATGTCGCGCCGCGCCTCGATGGCAGCGAACAGATTATTGACCGAGGTCGCGCCATAGCCCTCCACCTCTTCCAGCTTGAGGTCCTGATTGCGCGACCGGAGCGTGAAGATGTCGGCCGGTGTCGTCACCCATCCTTGTTCGAAGAACAGCGCGATCTGCTTCTCGCCGAGGCCCTCGATGTCGAAGGCACGGCGCGACACGAAATGCCGCAGATGCTCGATCTTCTGATGCGGGCAGGCGAACTCGCCGGTGCAGCGCAACCGTACGCCCTCCACCCCACCCGATACGACCTCGCGCACGACCTCGGTTTTGAGCGGGCAGGGACAGGTCTTCGGCATCGCGAAGGGCTCAGCGCCGCGCGGCCGATCGGCGACGACGCCGAGCACCTGCGGGATCACGTCGCCGGCGCGCTGGATCGTGACGGTATCGCCCTTGCGGACGCCGAGCCGTTCGATCTCGTTGGCGTTATGCAGTGTCACGCTGGAAACAACGACGCCGCCGACCGAAACCGGATCGAGCTTGGCGATCGGCGTCAGGAATCCCGTGCGCCCGACCTGGATTTCGATATCGCGGACGACGGTGGTGGCTTTCTCGGCGGCAAATTTATGCGCGATCGCCCAGCGCGGCGAGCGCGACACGAAGCCAAGTCGGTTCTGCCAGTCGAGACGGTCGAGCTTGTAGACGACGCCGTCGATATCGTAGTCGAGGCTGCTTCGGCGCATCTCGATGTCGGCGTGATAAGCAATCAAATCACCGACCGAGTGGCACAGCTTGACGAGGGGATTGGTCTGGAAGCCGCAGCGACCGATCCAATCCAACATGCCGGACTGGGTGTTGGCGGGCAGGGGGCTTATCTCTCCCCAGCCATAGGCGAAGAAATGCAGCGGCCGTGACGCGGTGACGCTGACGTCCTTCTGGCGCAGCGAGCCCGCCGCGGAGTTGCGCGGATTGGCGAAGATCGTGGCGCCGGCTTCCTCCTGCCGCCGATTGAGCGCCAGGAAATCGGGCTTGGTCATGTAGACCTCGCCACGGATCTCGCACACCGCCGGCAGGGCTCGGCCCTTCATTATCTTCGGCACCTCGCAGTCCGGCAGCGTGCGGATGTTGGCCGTCACGTCCTCGCCGACCGCGCCGTCGCCGCGCGTCGCCGCGCTCACCAGTACGCCATCCTCATAGCGCAGCGACATCGAGAGGCCGTCGATCTTCGGCTCGGCGAGGAATGCCTGAACCTCATCGTCGGGCAGCCGTAGGAATCGGCGGATGCGGTCGACGAAATCCTGCACGTCCTCTGGGGAGAATGCGTTGTCGAGCGAGCGCATCGGCACTGCGTGCCGCAACTTGGCGAACTTTGCCGACGGTGCGGCGCCGACCTTGAGCGTCAGACTTTCTTCGGCGCGCAGATCGGCAAACCGGGCTTCGATCGCGCCGTAACGTTGACGCAGCATGTCGTAGGCCGCGTCGGTGACGGTCGGCGCATCGTCCTGGTAGTAGCGCTTGTCGTGCGCCGCGATCTCCTCGCCGATGCGCGCGTGCTCGGCCTTCGCCTGCCGGGCGGTGAGGTCGTCGACGGCGATTGCCGAAGTGTCGCGCGGCGCCATCGCGTCGGTCAGCCGGCCGCCGCGCGGATCAGCCGCTCCGCGGCGGCGCGGGCTTCCTCCGTGATCTCGGCGCCGGCCAGCATGCGGGCGATTTCCTCGCGCCGCTTCTCGGCGGCGACCTCAGTCAGCCGCGTCGCGACCTTGCGGCCGCGGTCGAGCGAGTCCTTCGTGATGAGATAGTGCCGCTCGGCGCGCGCCGCGACCTGCGGCGCGTGGGTGACGGTGACGACCTGGACGCGTGCCGCGAGCCGCGCCAGGCGCTGGCCGATGGCATCCGCCACCGCGCCGCCGACCCCGGTATCGATCTCGTCGAACACGAGCGTCGGCGCCGAGCCGCGATCCGCCAGCACGACCTTCAGTGCCAGCAGAAAGCGCGCAAGCTCGCCCCCGGACGCGACCTTCATCAGCGGCCCTGGCCGCGTGCCCGGGTTGGTCTGCACCCAGAATTCGACGCGGTCGATGCCGTCCGGGCCGTCGTCTTTTTCGCTTTCGATGGCGGTCGAGAATTTCGCCCGCTCCAGCCGCAATGGCTTGAGCTCGCCGCTCACAGCCTTGTCGAGCCCGGTCGCCGCCTTGTGCCGTGCCGCAGAAAGCTTGTCGGCGGCGACGCGATACTCCGCCTGTGCGTCGCGCATGCGTTTCTCCAGCGCCACCAGTTGTCCGGCGCCGGCATCGATCGCCGCCAGGTCCACGACGTAACGCTCGGCGAGCGCCGCGAGGCCGTCGATCGGAGTGTTGTATTTACGGCCGGCCGCCCGCAGCGCGAACAGCCGTTCCTCGATGCGCTCCAGCTCTAGCGGATCGTGACCGGCGGCGGCGAGCGCCGCTTCGAGTTGGGTGCGCACCTCTTCCAGCGCATCGAGGGCATGGTCGAGCGCCTTCACCGAATGCTCGATCAGCGCAGGGGCCTGGGACGCCCGTCGCTCGAGCCGACGCAAGGCGGCAGCGAGATTCGGAATCACCGCTTGCCCCGACAGCGCCTCATGGGCTTCGCGCAGATCGGTCGCGACCTTCTCGCCCTGCATCATCGCGGTGCGGCGGGCGGCGAGTGCGGTTTCCTCGCCGGTCTCGGGCCTGAGCTTGGTCAATTCGTCGGCGGCATGGCGCAGGTAGTCGGCCTCGCGCTGCGCCGCCTCGACGCGCGCGCGATGGACATCGACCGACGCTTGCGCGGCCCGCCACTCCGCCCACAGGCGGGTGACTGTCGCGGCGTCGCGCTCCAGTCCGCCATAGGCGTCGAGCAGGCGCCGGTGCGTCGCGGCGTCGACCAGCGCGCGGTCGTCATGCTGGCCGTGAATCTCCACCAGCACGGCGCCGAGACTGCGCAGCGCCTGCACGCTCACCGGCTGGTCGTTGACGAAGGCGCGCGTGCGGCCGTCGCCGAGCTGCACGCGGCGCAGGATCAACTGGTCCTCGGCCGCGATATCGTTGGCGGCGAGGATCTCCGCCGCCGGATGGCCGCGCTTGAGGTCGAAGCAGGCGGTGACTTGCCCGTGCTCGGCGCCGTGGCGCACCAAGCTGGCATCGCCGCGCCCGCCCAGCGCCAGTGCGAACGCGTCAAGCAGGATCGACTTGCCGGCGCCGGTCTCGCCGGTCAGCACAGAGAGCCCGGCGGCGAAATCGATATCGAGCCGGTCGATCAGGACGATGTCGCGGATCGAAAGCCGGGCCAGCATCGCGCGAGTCCTGAAGCCTGTCTGTCCTTAGTCCCACGAAGCCGCTGTCATGCCCGGCCCGCGCCTTCGCGTCTATGATTCGTTCTCATCATTAAAGACGCCGAAGGCCGGCACAAGGGGCGACCTCACAAGCGCGCCGGCCGGAGAGGGGTGGGAGCGCCACCGCTCAGCTCAGCTTGAAGGCCTTGCTGATCCACGAGCCGCTGTTCTCGGTCGGCTCCAGGCCGCCGGAGCGCACGATGGTATAGGCGTCCTTGTACCAGCGGCTGTCCGGGAAGTTATGGCCTAGGACGGCGGCGGCGGTCTGCGCCTCGTCGACGATGCCGAGTGCCATATAGGCCTCGACAAGACGCATCAGCGCCTCCTCGACATGCCGCGTGGTCTGGTATTGCGTCACCACCACCTTGAAGCGGTTGATGGCGCCGGTGAAGTCTCGCTTCTCCAGGTAGATAGCGGCCGATCGTCATTTCCTTGCCGGCGATCTGATCGCGCGCGACGTCCATCTTCTTCTTCGCGCTCGCGGCATATTCGGTGGTCGGGAACTTGCGAACCACCTCGTCGAGCGCCTGCATCGCCTTCTCGGTCCGCCCCTGATCGCGGGAGACGTCGGCGATCTGGTCGAAATAGGACGCGCCGATGAGATATTGAGCGTAGGCCGCGTCCGACGAGCCGGGGTGGAGGGTGACGTAGCGCTTGGCGGCGTTCACCGCATCGTCGTATTCCCGCGTCTCGTAATAGGCATAGGCCGACATGATCAACGCCTTGCGAGCCCAGTCTGAATAGGGGTGCTGGCGGTCGACCTCCTCGAACTTCTTGGCGGCGGCCTTGTAGTCCTTCTTCTGGTTCATCAGGAACAGGCCCTCGTTATACAGCCTGTCGGCGGGGTCGTCGGACAGCGCATCGTCCTTCTTGCCGAACCAGTCGCCCATCGCGGTGCAGGCGCCGAGCGGCACCACCAGGATCATGAGGGCAAGCAGCAGCATCAGCGGACGAAAGGCCGCAAATCGGCCAGCCCGGTGCGAGGTGAGGGGACGCATGGGCGTAATGACGCTTCTCCCGAACCGCGGCGTACGCGCCGCCCCAGAGCCGCTATAAAGCAAAACCGGCGGCAAGGCCAAGCGCTTAACCGATCAATCGGCCCGGAATATGGCGCGAAAGCGCCCCCGGCAGCCTGAGCTTTTCCACCCCTTTTGGTAACGACATGGCAGCGGCGGCCCGTCCCGGCAAGGCTGCACAACGTGAGTCAGGGCTTGCCCGGTGATTTCGCGCCGCCGCCGATCATCCTCCCGATCCGCTCCTGCGCCTTGGCGTCCAAGAAAGGGTCGTCAAGATTTCTGCGGCCCCTCGGCCGCGGGGTCGTGGATTATGACGGGAGGGGACTGCGCGCGCCCGGATAAGGCATTCCATCCCCGTGCCCAGGCTCTAAGAAGAAAATTCATTGGCCGCCTTCGCGCTCGGGACATTGTCGAACGGACACAGCATCAACAATCGGCAACCTCGATCGGCAGGACAAGTTCCATTCGTTAACGGCTGGCTAACAACAAACAAAGAGGCCGCCCTTGCGGGCGGCCTCGATGACGAAACAATCGACGCTTGCGATTTAGCGGTTGGTCTCGCGGCAGACGCGCGAGCCGTCTGACTGCGTCACGCAGGTCCGGGTGTCGACGCTGGGCGCGTCGCGCTCAATGACGGTAGTGTCGCGCTCACGACGGTTGTTGTCATCCGACGCCGCGCCGATGGTGCCGCCGACGGCGCCGCCGACAACAGCGCCAACCGGTCCGCCGACGATGCCGCCGGCAACGGCACCGCCGACCACGCCGGTCGTCGTGTCACCAGCGCTGGCAACGGTCGGGATGCTGAGCAGGGCAGCGAAGATCAAAGCGGTGGTCATCGATGTGCGCATGTCAGGTTCCTTCTCGCAGGTGAATCTGGAGGGTGAACGCGGTTGTGGCGAACTGGTTCCACGTTTATCCCGCAGTGCGGCGTAAATCGGTGTCCTCGTCCTTTGGTTGTAACGGTTCCCATCCGAACACGCTGCGGCCGCCATAGGCATGCGAGCGCGCCGCTCTCGTCCGCGATGATGCGCGTCGACCGACGGGCCGGTCGCATGGCGCTCGAGCGCGCGCGCCTGCTCGTCGAGCCGCCTGATGCGCGCCGAGCTCTTCGTCGCGGCCGAGCTTCGCCTTGCGCACCGCGGATTTCAGCACCCCGATCGTCTCGTCATAGACCTTGCAGCGGCACCGGAAAGGGATGCCGGTCCTTGCCGCCATGCGCGAGCGAGAAGCGCGCCGGATCGGTGAAGCGGCAGGGCGCGCCGTGCACGACCTCGGCGACCATCGCCAGCGCCCGCACCGTGCGCGCGCCGACGCCCGGCGTCAGCAGCAGCTCGGAGAAATCCGCCGGGCCGCGATCGGCCGCCGCGGCGAGCGTTGCCGTGCAGCCGGCGCGCGATGCACGTCGCTCGGCGCGGACGTCGTGATGCGCCGGCATGACGAGATGCGGCAGCAGCGGCTGCGCGCTGCGGCGCGGCGTCGGCGCCGCCTCGCGCGTCGAGCTGCGCGACAGCTCGCGCGCGATGCCGTCCGGGCCGAGCGACGACGAGCAGATCGAGCTGCGCCGCGGCGCGAGGCGTCGGCGCGGCGGTCGGTCAGATTGACGATCTCGCCCTGCCCGGCGCCCTCGATCGCCGCGTGCGGCGCCTCGACGAAGCTCGTCAGCCCTTCCGACAGCCAGTGATAGCGCCGCGCCTGCCGGCGCTCGCCGTTCATGCCCTGCTGCACCACGACCCAGTGGCCGTCGTCGGTGACGATGAAGCCGTGCAGATAGAGATCGAAGCCGTCCTGCACCGCCGCGCTGTCGACCTTGGCGACGAGCCGGCTCGCCTGTCGCCAGCGCCGCGCCGTCGAAGCCGACGCGATCGCCGATCGCGACCAGCTCGTCCGGCGTCTGCCGCGAATGCTTGCCGCGCCCGCCGCAGACATGGATGCCGAGCTCGCCCTGCAGCGGCGTCGAGGCCGCGCTTCAGCGCGCCGATGACGCTGGTGGTGATGCCGGAGGAATGCCAGTCCATCCCCATCACCGCGCCGAACGACTGGAACCAGAACGGATGCGCCAGCCGGCGCAGCAACTCGTCGCGGCCGTAGTGATGGACGATCGCCTGGCTGATCACCGCGCCGAGCCGCGTCATGCGCTCCGCCGAGCCACGGCGGCACGCGGCCGCCATGCAGCGGCAGATCGGCGCTTCCGGCCCGTCGGGGCATGGGCTCGGAAAGTCCTTCGAATTGTGTCCGGGACATATAGGCACGATCTCCCAACGACGAAGCCTCTCCCTTTAGGGGAGGAAAGGCGATACGAAATCAGCATGAGCGCAGCCGGCCCCGTCCTCGTCTATTCCAAATACGATTGGGACCTTGAGCACTTCGACCGCATCCTCGGCGACGCGCTGCCTGGCGTCACATTCAACTATGCCGGCACGCCGGCGGAGGCGGCGCCGCACCTCGCGGAGGCGCAGGTCCTCTATGGCTGGGGATTTGCCGCCGCGATGCTGCAGCAGATGCCGAAGCTGCGCTGGGTCGCGAAGATGGGCGCCGGCGTCGACGACGTCGTCGGCGACTGGCCGTTCGGCGGGGATGTCCTGCTCACGCGCACCGATGGCAAGCTGATCGCGCCGCGCATGGTGGAATATGTCGTCGGCGCGATCCTCGACCGCACGCTGAACATGGGTCGCGCGCGCGAGCTCAAGGCCGAGCGGCACTGGACCTATTACCAGCCGGGATCGATCCGCCAGCTCACCATCGGCGTTGCCGGGCTCGGCGAGATCGGCAGCGAGATCGCCCGCGCGGTGCGTGCGCTCGGCGCCAAGGTCGTGGGTTGGCGGCGCTCGCCCGCCGAGAACGATGCCGTGGACGAGGCGTTTGCCGGCAACGCCGCGCTGCCGGAATTCGTCGCTCGCTGCGACGTGCTCGTCCTGGTGCTGCCGTTCACGGAGGAGACGCGCGGCGTCATCGGCACCGAGATGCTGGCGCAGCTCAAGCCTGGGGCGCATGTCATCAATGTCGGACGCGGCGGCGTGCTCGACGAGACGGCGCTGCTTGCGGCGCTGGATTCCGGCCGTGTCAGCCACGCCACGCTCGATGTGTTCGCGACCGAGCCGCTGCCCGATGACCATCCGTTCTGGCGCGACGATCGCGTCACCGTCACGCCGCATATCTGCGGGCCGCTGGTGCCGGAGGACGTGGCGCCGCATTTCATCGCCAATTTCATCGCCTTTACGGAAGGCCGCCCGCTGCGCAACCTCATTGATCCCCGCAGGCAATACTGATGTCGAAGTCATCCGATCTCGCGGCGCTTCCCGCCGGCGACCTCATCCACCTGTTCCGCACCCGGCAGGCATCGCCGGTCGAGGCCACGCAGGCCGCGCTCGACCGCATCGGCACGCTCAACGCTCGCTACAACGCTTTCTGCCTGGTCGACGGCGAGAGCGCGCTGGCGTCGGCGCGTGAATCCGAATCGCGCTGGGCGAAGGGCAAGCCCCTGAGCGCTATCGACGGCATCGCGACTTCAATCAAGGATATCATCCTCACCAAGGGATGGCCGACGTTGCGCGGCTCGCGCACCACCGATCCCGATGCAGCCATGGGATGACGACGCGCCCGCCGTGGCGCGGCTGCGCGAAGCCGGCGCGGTGCTGCTCGGCAAGACCACGACGCCGGAATTCGGCTGGAAGGGCGTCTGCGATTCGCCGCTCACCGGGATCACGCGCAATCCCTGGAATCCGGAGCGGACCCCCGGCGGCTCCAGCGGCGGCGCGGCGGTCGCCGCGGCCTTCGGCATGGGGCGCGCTGCATCTCGGCACCGACGGCGGCGGCTCGATCCGCATTCCGGCGGGATTTTCCGGCGTGTTCGGGATCAAGCCGACCTTCGGGCTCGTGCCCGCCTGGCCGCTGAGCCCGTTCGGCACCATCGCGCATCTCGGACCGATGACCGCCACGGTCGGCGAGGCCGCGCGGATGCTCACGGTGCTGTCAGGGCCCGACGACCGCGACTGGTACGCCCTGCCTGCCGCGCCGCGCGATTTCACGACGGGGTTAGAAGCCGGCGTGCGCGGCCTGCGGATCGCGGTGAGCACGACGCTTGGCTACGTTTCCGTCGATCCCGAGGTCACGGACCTGATCGAGCAGGCGGCGCAAACCTTCGCCGAGCTCGGCGCAACCGTCATCGCCCGCGACCCGGGATTTCCCGATCCGTTCGATGTCTTCAAGGTGCATTGGTTCACGGGCGCTGCCAATCAGCGGAACGCTGTTTCTTCTGACAAGCACGACGTCATAGACCCCGGCTTTCATCGCATCGCCGATGCCGGCGAAGCGATCCCGCACATGGATTACATCGCTGCCGTCAACAAGCGCGGCGAGCTTGGCCTCCACATGCAGAAATTCCACCGTGATTTCGACATCCTGCTGACGCCGACGCTTCCGCTCGCGGCCTTCGAGGTCGGGCGCGTCGCGCCGCCAGATGAGGACCAGTTCAACTGGATGACGTGGACGCCGTTCAGCTTCCCGTTCAACCTGACGCAACAGCCCGCGGCATCCATTCCGTGCGGCTTCACGTCGGACGGGCTGCCGGTCGGCATGCAGATCGTCGCGGCGAAATACCGCGACGATCTCGTGTTGCGCGTTGCGCGCGCCTATGAAAGCCGGCACCCGATCGCGGTGCCGAGCAGCGGAGGGTAGATCAGCCCCACTTCGCTTCGTGCTCGGCGGGGATGCGGCCGTGGGGCGTGAGCTGGTCCACGACGTCCGGCAGGCCTTTGGCCAATTCCGAAAGCACCTGCTCGCGCGGGAGGCCCGAATGCTCGGACAGGGAACGGATGGAATCGGCCCCCAGCCCGCTCTCCACGTCGTCCGGACTGATGGCGTGATTGGGTCCGGTGCCGATCCACGAGTTGGGAGCCGCGGGATTGCCGTTTTGGGTGAACTGCTTGAGCAGATCGCCAAGGCCGGTGGACAAAATGCCGCCTGCCGCCGCGCCGCCAAGCAAACCGCCAAGACCGTTGCGCAGCAGGTCGCCAAGGCCGCCGCTGTTGCCAGTGTTGCCCGGCATGCCCATCGGCCCGTCGCTGGGCGGGACGTTCGGCGAGTTCGCCGGGACGTTGCCAGGCTGGCCCGGCAGGTTGATGCCGTTGTTGTGCAGCATGTCGGCGAGGCGCCCTTTGCCCTGATAGGTGCGGTAGGCGAGCACGCCGAGCAGCAGCATGGTCAGCTTGGACATGCCGCCCTGCTGGTTGTTGCCGCCGGTGAGCGAATCGAGCAGGCCCATGATGATCTCCCTGAAGGTTCCGCCGATAACGACGGTATCGCTCGAAAGTTCACCCTGTCTGTCAATGTTTTGAAGCGCCGAGGCTCGGTCGGCGGATAGATCCTATCCGCCGACGCGTTGTGTGCGCCGCACACGCCAGCCTCTTGAGATCAGGCGCCCTTGAGGCGGGTGTTGCACTGGCTGTAGTAGCCGCCGCCCTTCTGGATCCACTTCAGTCCGCCATTGGCATTGCTTGCCTTGTTAGCCTTGTACTGGTCGAGGCACGTGTGCATCCGCTGCTTGCCGGCGGTCTCCGTGGAATATTTCGCCGAGACAGCGGTCGGGAACACTGCGTCGCTTGGCGTGATAGGCGTGTTCGGTTGCGTCCGGGCCGTGGGACGCGGCGTCGCTGCCGGGGGTGTGGTCGGCGCCGGCACCGCGGCGGGAGTAGCCGGTGGTGAGGTCGTTGGCGCCGCGGCTGCCCCGGTGCCGCATTCCGCCTTGCGGTATTCGGCGTACTTCATTCCGCCAGTGGTTCCAGCGGCCTGGGCCGCCTTCCATTTGACACTGCATTCCTTCGAGGTCAGAGCCTCGGCGGGAAATGGGAAGCTCAGGGCGGCAGCGCAGGCGACGGCTGCCAGGGCGGAAAAGCGGGAGATCATTGGCGGCACTCCTTGGTCGCGATGGGTTTGGTCGCGGTGGCTTTGCAAGCAAGAATCCGAGCTGGACGTCGACTTCGTATGACTGAAAACCGGTTCGGGCGTAACCGCGGCGCCTCGATAAGGTTCAATGTTTCCTCGCCTGGACCAGGTAGCCGTGGATCATGGTCTCGCCAAGCGACCGCGCCGCCTCCAGGCGATGCAGGCCCTCGACGAGGACGAAACGAGCCCCGTCCACCCGCACCATGATCGGCGTCTGCTGGCCGATCTGCAACATGCTTTCGGCGATCTCGGCGACGGCCTCGGGCCTGAGCGTCGCCCGGCGCTTGGTCGGCACGTAGATATCGGCGATCGGGAATGACTCGCGTCTCATGGACCAAGGTAACGTTGCGCGCGTGGCGATGACAAGGCGCGGATCAAAAGTCACCCGCCCGCGTTGTCGTCGCGCCATGCGTAGAATTTTGCTTCAAATCGTCATGATGGCCCTGGCGGGAGGTCTCTCGGCCCCCGTCGCGGCGGCGCCGCCTCAGCGGGGTGACTTTCGCGCCCTCGTGCCGGCGGACTGGAAGCTTCAGCCGCCGGACAGCAATTGGCATAGCTACCGCTTCGTCTCGCCCGCACGCGACGCCTGGCTGGCGCTCTACGCCAAGCCGGCCGATGGCGAGTCTCCGGGCCAGCACATGAAATGGCTGAAAGCCATCCCGGGCGAGAGGACGACCTATGAGCGGCGCGGGGCAGGTTGGATCGTCGTCTCGGGGTTCAGAGGAGATAGGATTTTCTATCGCAAGGCCATGCTGGCCTGTGGCAACAGACGTTGGCACCATCTGGCATTTGAATATCCCGCGGGTCAAAAGGCCGCCTTCGACCATTTCGTAACCCAGGCATCCCACTCGCTGCGGGCTTATCGGCGCACGGGATGCGGTTCCGAAGCCGGCGCTGCCGCGCTACGCGCTCCCGGCGGATAATTCCGGTTATTCCCGGCACTGACGCAGCCAGCCAAGCCCATTCCGTCCTATTCCAAAGGCGCGCCAAATCCGCGCGCCTGATTTTCGGGCTTGAACCCGGCGACCTCTCCGAAGAAGGTGGGGGACCACGGCGACGATAAAGCCGGGTGGGGAAACGCTTTGGACGCAACGGTCGACCCGCTGGGCGTAAGGCCCGACGGCGGCGCGGGCACCCGCACCGTTGCGGGTTTGTGGAGGATGCCGCGGGAGCGGGGCGAGCGCTGGCGCCGGCTCGGCGTCGCCGGGTGGGTCGCGGTACTGCTCGCGATCCTCGCCTTCCTCGTCGTTTATCCCGTGATGATGCTTTTGCTCGGCGCGCTCACCGATACCAATCCGGTGATCGACGGTTTCGGCGTGTTCCGCCTGTCGATCAAGAACTTCATCACCGTGTTGAGCAATCCCAATGTCGGCGAAGCGCTGTTCAATACGCTGATCGCCTGCGGCGGCGGCACGGCGCTCGCGGTGGTGATCGGGCTCGCCTTCTCGTGGATCGTGGTGCGCACCAATACGCCGTTCCGGCGCGTCATCGCCGCCGTCAGCATGGTGCCGCTGTTCGTGCCGCCGCTGGTGGCAGGCGTCGCCTGGGTCATCCTCGGCTCGCCAAAGACCGGGCTCATCAACACGCTGTTCAAGTGGTGGGGCCTGGACTGGCGGATTGATCTCTATTCGCTGACCGGCCTCGTCTTCGTGTTCGGCATCTATTACGCGCCCTATGTCTACATGTTCACGGCATCGGCGCTGCGCAACATGGACCCGAGCCTCGAAGAGGCCTCGGAGATCGCGGGCGCGAGCGCCTTCTCGACCCTGTTCTCGGTGACGTTCCCACTGATCATGCCGGCTATCGTCTCCGGCATGCTGCTGTCGTTCATCGTGATGCTCGGCATCTACGGCATCCCGGCGGTGCTCGGCGCGCCCGCCAACATCAATGTGCTGACGACCTATATCTTCAAGCTCACCAACTGGTCGCCGCCGCTCTACAACACCGCGGCCGCTGTCGCGATTTTGCTCATGATCGTGACCGGAGTCATGGTGTGGCTGCAGCAGCGAGCGGTCAGCGGCCGCAGCTACGTCACCGTCGCCGGCAAGGCGTTCCGTCCCCGCAGCCTCGACCTCGGACCGTGGCGCTGGCTGACCTTCGGCCTCGCCATGACCTATCTGTTCGTGGTGGTGGTTCTGCCGCTGCTGGCGCTCGTCGTGGCAGCGTTCCGCAAGTTCATGTTCGTGCGCGACTTCGCGAGCCTGATTGACCTGCGGCAATATTCGATGGTCCACTTCACCAGCATCTTCGAGAATCCGCTGACGCTGCGCTCGATCACCAACGCGCTGGAGGTCGGCATTGTCACCGCGGCTGTCGGCGGCGTGCTCGCCTTCGCCATCGGCTACACGATCCATCGCAGCCGCGTGCGCGGACGCGGCACGCTCGACCTGCTGTCGACGCTGCCGATCGCGATCCCCGGCCTCGTTATCGGCGTCGCCTATCTGTGGGCCTGGATCGGCTTGCCGGGCGGGCTCTACGGTACGATCTGGATTCTTGCGCTCGCCTTCATCGCGCGCTTCATGCCGGACACGATCAAGGTTCTGTCGACGTCGTTCCTGCAGATCCATCGCGAGCTGGAGGAGGCGGCATGGATCTGCGGCAAGGGCATCCTGGCGACCATTCGCACCATTGTGCTGCCGCTGGCGCGGCCCGGCGTGCTCGCCGCGATGACGCTGCTGTTCGTGCTGGCGATCCGCGAGCTCGGCTCGTCGCTGTTCCTCTATACCAGCAACACCATGGTGATGTCGGTGCTGCTGCTCGACTATTACGAAGGCGGCAACATCGGCAAGACCGCCGCCTTTAGCTTGGTGCAGACTGTGCTGCTCGGCGTGCTGATCGGCCTCGCCAACTGCCTTTCGAGCGGCGTGTCGCAGGGAAGCGTGGGGCGGACGGGATAACAAATAATGATGGGAGGACTGATCATGTTCGTCTGGCCGGCAACAAGGACAACGCGTTTGCGTTCCGCCCCGCTCGTCCCCACGCAGGCGGGGACGCGGTGGCGGCATGTGCTGCCCTGGATTTCCACGTTCGCAGGAACGAGCGGGGGATGGGCGAGGGCGGCGAAAGGCATCCTGGCGGCGACAGCTCTTGCGGCGCTCGTCGCGTCACCCGCGCTCGCGCAGCAGGAATTCGGCTCGCCCGAGCTGATCGCCGCCGCCAAGAAGGAGGGCCGGCTCGTGTTCTACACGGCGAATTTCGCCGAGACCGAGCAGATGGTCATCAACGCCTTCAACAAGCGCTTTCCGGAGATCAGGGTCGAGATGGTGCGCGCGCCCGGCGGCCAGCTCATCACCCGCATCAAGACGGAGGCTGCGGCCGGCAAGCTGTCGGCCGACGTCATCAATCATTCCGACCGCGGGCTGATGCTCGAGCTCAACGACATGTTCATCGACTACGCACCGCCGAATGCGGCCGACTACCGCACCGACGTGCTGGTGTCGCCGAAGCTGTGGCCTGGCGCGACCATCGCGTGGTCGATCGCGTATAATACCGAGCTGGTGAAGAACCCGCCCAAGACCTGGATGGATCTGACCAAGCCGGAATACAAGGGCAAGCAGATCGGGCAGGTGATCGCGCCGTCCGGCGGCACGACCTGGACGCGAGTGATGTTCGAGCGACAGGTGCTGGGCGAGGACTATCACAAGAAGCAGGCGGCGAACGAGAACCTGCTCTATCCCTCCGGCGCGCCGGCGTCCGACGCCGTGGTGCGCGGCGAGGTGTCGATCGTACCGCTGCTCTACAACATCATCTTCACCAAGATCAAAGAGGGCGCGCCCGCCGAGGCGATCTTCCCGCCCGAGGGCGTGCCGATCAACGCCTATGCCGACGGCATCCCGAAGACGGCGCCGCATCCCAATGCCGCGAAGCTGTTCATGAACTGGCGCCTGTCGAAGGAGGGCCAGAAGTTCCAGATCGAGGAATTGGGCAACGTCACCTCGCTCAAGGAATCGCCAGTCTATCCCAAGGGCTGGGACCCGAAAGTGGTCAAGGTGTGGACGCCTGACTTCAAGCAGTACGAGACGCTGCGCGACAAATGGGTCGAGGACTGGAACAAGACGTATAATTATCGGCAGTGAGCGACAGTCAGATGATTGTCAGCCGAATTCGACGGCTCATACTCCGCTCGTCCCGGCGCAAGCGGGGACCCCGGGAAACAGTGTTGCTGCTCTGGATTCCCGCTTGCGCGGGAATGAGCGGAGGATGCCGCGCTCTTGACGGGCCGACCTGACAATGTCCGCGACGCTCGACGTCCGCGCACTGCGCAAGCAGTTCTCCATCGGCCGCCCCGCGGTTGACGGCGTGAGCTTCGCCGTGCCGGCGGGCGAGATCGTCGTGCTGCTCGGTCCTTCCGGCTGCGGCAAGACCACGACGTTGCGCTGCGTCGCCGGCCTCGAACATCCAACCGCCGGCACGATATCCATCGGTAGCCGCGTCGTGTCGTCGCCGGCCGAGGGCATTCTCCTGCCGCCGCGGCTGCGCGATATCGGCATGGTGTTCCAGTCCTACGCGGTGTGGCCGCACATGACGGTCCGCCAGAACGTCGTCTATCCGCTCAAGCATCGGAAGTTCGGCCGTGCCGAGGCGGCGCGGATGACCGACGAGGTGCTCGATCTCGTCGGCCTCACCGAATATGCCGACCGGCCGGTGGTCGCGCTGTCGGGCGGGCAGATGCAGCGCGTCGCGCTCGCGCGCAGCCTCGTGTACCGGCCGCAGTTGCTGCTGCTCGATGAGCCGCTATCGAACCTCGACGCCAAGCTGCGCCTGCGACTGCGCGATGACCTGCGCCGCATCTTGAAGGCCACCGGCATGACGGCGCTTTACGTCACGCACGACCAGGCCGAGGCGGTGGTGCTCGGCGACCGCATCGGGGTCATGCGCGACGGTAGGCTGCTCCAGATGGCGACGCCCGACGAGATCTATAATCGCCCCGCCGATCTGTTCGTCGCGAGCTTCACCGGCGCCGCCAACCTGCTGCCCGGCCGTGTGCTCGACCGGGACGGCGACTTCGGCACCGTCGAAGCCGGCGAGGGCCATCGCCTGTCCGCGTGGCTGCCGCCGGGCGTGCAGGCCGGTGCGCAGGTGAAGATCGCGGTGCGGCCGGAGAACATCCGCTTCGGCGCGGAGAACGGCGCGGCCAACCGCTTCACCGCGCGGGTGACGGCGCAACGATTCGAAGGCGTGCAGACCGTGTATGAGCTGGCGCTGCTCGGCGGGCGCATCGAGGCGCTCGAGCTCGGCACCAGCATGCGTTACCCGGTGAACAGCAGCGTCGAAATCGTGCTGCCGCCCTCGCTGTGCTGGGCCTATGCGGATGAGGAGGCTGTTACTCCGCTGCTTCCGCTCTGATCCGGAACGGCACCGCGGCGACGACGGCTTCGACCGCATCGTCCTGAAACACGGGATCATCTCGCAGTGCGTCAATCGTGCGAGCGGCGGGCCAGTCATTGCCTGTCAGCTCCGCCCAGTCTTCCGCCGCGAATTCGAGTACTTCCGAAGCCTTCTGCATTGCCTCGTCGATCGTATCGCCGGCCGTGAAGACTCCGGGCACATCCGGAAACGAGACCCCATAGCAACTATCGGGGTCCTTATGGATCAGCGCGATATAGTGCGGCATGGGTTAGTCCTAGTCGTAGTCCCAATCTGCCTGACGGTAGATTGATCGGACCGTACCAAGAGGCAAATCGCGCTTCGGATGCGGGGACGATGACAACCCGCCTACGCGCCCTATGAACGAATTTATGGTGCGAGCCATGCACGGATTTCTGCTCGAAACCTTCCCGCGACGGCCGGCGAATAATATCACGGCTATCCCTGAGCACCACGCCCCCCGATGAACCCGGCTGAACAGCTCAAACCCGCTCCACGAAACTATCCACCACGCGCTTTTCGCCAGCCTTGTCGAACTGGATGGTGAGCTTGTTGCCGTCGACCAAGGTAACGTCGCCGTAGCCGAATTTCTGATGGAAGATGCGGGAGCCCACCGAGTAAGCGGAGACCGTGCCGGTCGATTTCGCCACCAGTTCCCCTTCGATGGTGAGGGGAATTTTGACGCGCTCGCGTGCGAACGCAGCGGCAGGCGCGGCGGTCCCGTCCCGGTCCTTCCCTCTTGCGGAGGAACGAGATGCAACGGGCGGGCTCGTTCCAAAAGCATGGTCGGCGACGATCTCGTCGGCGAATTCCTCATGCCGGTACTCGTGATCGGCATCCCCGAAGGTCTGTCCGCCGCCGCCGTTCCTTCCACGCGACTGGTTGCGTTGCGCGCGCTGCCAGCCCGGCGTCGTGTAGCTCGATCCGAACGCGCTCATGTCGTCGAAGCGCGAGGGGCCGTAGCCGCCATGCCCGCCCATGCCGCCGAAGCCGCCCTTTGCTTCCGTCACCTCGACATGCGCCGGCGGCAATTCGTCGAGGAAGCGCGACGGCGCGGTCGAGTTCCATGAGCCGTGGATGCGGCGGTTGGTGGCGAAGTAGAGCTTGGCCCGCCGGCGCGCCCGCGTCAGTCCGACATGGGCGAGGCGGCGCTCCTCCTCGAGGCCGGCGCGGCCCTGCTCGTCGAGCGAGCGCTGGTGCGGGAACAGCCCTTCCTCCCAGCCGGGCAGGAACACGGTGTCGAACTCCAGTCCCTTGGCGGAATGCAGGGTCATGATCGAGACGGCGTCCTGCTGCTCGCCGGAATCGCGGTCCATCACCAATGCGATGTGTTCGAGGAACCCTTGCAGGTTCTCGAATTCTTCCATGGAGCGCACCAGCTCCTTGAGGTTTTCCAGCCGCCCTGCGGCGTCGGCCGAACGGTCACGCTGCCACATCTCGGTATAGCCGGACTCGTCGAGCACGATCTCGGCGAGCTCGTTATGGGGCAGGGTGTCGCGCTGGGCGCGCCAGCGGTCGAAATTCGCCACAACGTCGCGCAATGCGGCGCGCGGCTTCGGCTTGAGCTCGTCGGTCGCGGCCACCGCACGCGCCGCCTCAAACAGCGGGATGCGCCGCGCGCGGGCATGGTCGTGCAGGAGCTGGATGGTGGCGTCGCCGAGCCCGCGCTTGGGCGTGTTGACGATGCGTTCGAAGGCGAGGTCATCGGCCGGCTGGTTGACGAGGCGCAGATACGCCATCGCGTCGCGGATCTCCATGCGCTCATAGAAGCGCGGACCGCCGATCACGCGATAGGGCAGGCCGGTGGTGATGAAGCGGTCCTCGAACTCGCGCATCTGGAACGATGCGCGCACGAGGATCGCAATCTCGTCGAGCTTGTGCGGCCGGCCGGTTTTTCCGCCGCGCTGCAGCTCCTCGATCTCCTCGCCGATCGTGCGCGCCTCTTCCTCGGAATCCCACGAGCCGGTCACGGTGACCTTCTCGCCCGGCTCGTCCTCGGTGCGCAGCGTCTTGCCGAGCCGGCCTTCGTTGTGCGCGATGAGATGGGAGGCGGCGGCGAGGATATGGCCGGTCGAGCGATAATTGCGCTCCAAACGGATCACCTTGGCGCCTGGAAAATCGTGATCGAAGCGCAGGATGTTGTCGACCTCGGCGCCGCGCCAGCCGTAGATCGACTGGTCGTCATCGCCGACGCAGCAGATGTTCGGCTGCTGCGGCGATTGGTTCGAATTATTGCCGCCGGCTTCGTTATGCTCTCCGGCAAGGGGAGAGGGTAGGGTGCCAGACGCTCCGCCTGCGTCCCTCTTCACACGGCTCGGCCGCTGACCCAGCAGCCGGAGCCACAGATACTGCGCGACGTTCGTGTCCTGGTACTCATCGACCAGGATGAACTTGAAGCGTTCCTGGTACTGCCGGAGCACCTCCGGATGCTCGCGGAACAGCCGGATGTTTTCCAGGAGCAGGTCGCCGAAGTCGGCGGCGTTGAGCACCTTCAGCCGCTCCTGGAACGCGGTATAGAGCGCGATACCACGCCCGCCGGCAAAGGCGGCGGCCTCGCCCGGCGGCACCTTGTCGGGCGTCAGCCCGCGGTTCTTCCAGCCGTCGATGAGCATGGCGAGCACGCGCCCCGGCCAGCGCTTCTCGTCGATATTCTCCGCCGCGATGATCTGCTTGAGCAGGCGGACCTGGTCGTCGACGTCGAGGATGGTGAAGTCGGACTTGAGGCCGACCAGTTCGGCGTGCCGGCGCAGGATCTTCACCCCGATGGCGTGGAAGGTGCCGAGCCACGGCATCCCTTCGACCGCCTCGCCGACCATGGCGGAGACCCGCGACTTCATCTCGCGCGCCGCCTTATTAGTGAAGGTGACGGCGAGGATTTCCTGCGGCCGGGCGCGGCCGAGGCTCAGGATATGGGCGATGCGGGTGGTGAGCACTCGGGTCTTGCCGGTGCCGGCGCCCGCCAGCACCAGCAGCGGGCCGTCCAGCGTCTCGACTGCCAGCCGCTGCTCGGGATTAAGGCCCTTGAGGTAGCCGTTGTCGGCGCGCGAGGCGAGCGCCCGCGCAGCGATGCCGCCAAGCACATAGGCCGGCGCTTCGGTGCCCGACAGGGTGTGTTTCGCTGGTTCGGCCACGCCGGTGCCTGCTGATGATTCGACAGGCTCAAAATGGCATCGCATTGGGGTTTTTGCGAGGGTGCCTCGGCATTTATCCGACGGGCCGCGGTCCTGCCGAACCCCTTTTACGACGCGGCGGGGACATCCTCCTTCACCTCATCGGTGACGACCTTGAAGCCCGCCAGCATGCCTGGCCCGAACGAGGTCACAATCGCCACGTCGGTGGCGTCCCGCCCCCTCGCCATCAGGATACGGCCGATCCGCGGATGGTTGTGCCGCGCATCGAACGTGTACCAGCGGTCGCCGAGATAGACCTCGAACCACGCGCTGAAATCCATCGGCGCCGGGTCCTTCGGCACGCCGATATCGCCGAGATAGCCAGTGCAGTAGCGCGCCGGCACGTTCATGCAGCGGCAGAACGTGACCGCGAGGTGGGCGAAGTCCCGGCACACGCCGCGCTTGTCGTTGTGGCCGTCGAAGGCCGTCCGGGTCCGGCTGGCGTGCTCGTAGCCGAACGTGATGTGATTATGGACATAATCGCAGATCGCCTTGACCAGGGGCCATCCCTTCGGGACGTGACCGAACAGGTCCCACGCCATGTCCATCATGCGGTCGGTCTCGCAGTAGCGGCTCGCCAGGAGGAAGACCAAGGCTGTCGACCGGCAGGTCCTGCAGGTCGTGCTGCACCGCGTCCGGCGCCACCGGATCCGGCTCGCCGCTGTCATGCACCAGGAAGTCGGTCGAGATGGTGAGCCGGCCGGGCGGCGCGGTGATGACGTGGCAGAAGTTGCCGAAGACGTCGTGGTAGGTGGTGGCCGGAACGGATGGGTTGAGCCCGACCCAATCCGGCGTGATGATGTCCTCGATGCGCGATGGATGGACGCTCAGCGACAGGATCATCGGCGTCGGCGCCGGGCACTCGTAGGAAATCTCGTAGCCGGCACGGATTTTCATCATTGACCTCTGGGCCTCGCGCGGGCCTGTTCCAAAGCGCTGACAAGCGGCCATACGCGACAAAGTTCCCGTTCACGCTGCATTTTTCGCGCCAACGCGGACGCCAGCGGCTATCAACGGCCCTTCCCGTGTCTTGCAACGACGAGCCCATGGACGCAATGCCCCAATGTCTGCTGGCCTCCGACGAGCCGGCGCCGGTTTCGGTCCGCAACGAGAACGGCGCCTCGCCGTTTCTGATCGTCGCCGACCACGCCGGGAACCTCACGCCGGCGAGCCTCGGCCGCCTCGGCGTCTCCGGAGGCGGAGTGGGCGCGCCACATCGCCATCGACATCGGCATCGCCGGGGTTTGCCGGCACTTGGCCGACGCTCTGGACGCGCCCCTTATCCAGCAGGACTATTCCCGCCTCATCATCGACTGCAACCGCACGCCGGGCTCCGAGACCTCGATCCCGGAGATCAGCGAATCCACCATCGTGCGGGGCAATATCGGTTTGGATGACGCCCAGCGCGACGCGCGTCGGCGCGACATCTTCCGGCCCTACCACGACCGCATCGAGACCGAGCTTGAGCGTCGCCGCGAGGCCGGCCGGCCCACCGCGCTGGTCGCGATGCACTCGCTTCACGCCGGTCTACAAGGGCGTGGCGCGGCCATGGCAGGTCGGCGTGCTCTACAACCGCGATCCGCGCTTCGCCCACCTGCTGATGGCGCTGCTGCGGAACGAAGCCGGGATGACGGTCGGCGACAACGAGCCCTACGCGGTCACCGACGACACCGACTACACGGTCCCCGTGCACGGCGAGCGGCGCGGCCTTCACCACACCGCGGTCGAGATCAGGCAGGACCTGATCGCGGACGATGCCGGCCAGCGCCAGTGGGGCGTGCTGATGGCGCGGCTGCTCCCGGCGGCATACACGGGACTGGAATCAAGCTGACCGAACGCCGTTTAGCGCTGTCATTCCGCGAGGGATCGGCCGCACCCGGCTAAAAGCACAGGTTGCTCACGAACTTTCCGTTTTTGTCCTTGATGACATAAGGACATTCCGCTCGCTTCAAGGCGGCTTTGGCGTTGTCATTGCCGAGCGCCGCGGCCTTCTCGTAATACGTCTTGGCCGCGTTCGAATCCTGCGACCCGCCGCGCCCGCTTTGGGCAAATGCGCCCATCCTCTCCAGGGCGCCGGGATGGCCTTGCGCGGCGGCTTTTTCAAACAATGCGCGCGCGGCGCCATCGTCCTTCGGGCCGCCGACGCCATCCGCAAACATCAGACCAAGCTGATACTGCGCCTCGGCCGAATTGGCATCCGCCGCTTTCGACAACAAAGCTCTGGCCCTGACGGGGTCCGACGGGGCGCCGCCGCCGCCAGAGAGGGCCGCGAGGTTGGTGACGCCGCGCGGATTGCCCCCCTCGGCGGCGCGCTCGAACAGCCTGCGCGCCTGGGCGTCGTCCTTGGCAACGCCGGACCCGGTCGCGTACAGCACGCCGAGCTCGACCATGGCCGCCGTGCTGCCCTTGTCGGCCGCCTTGCGATAGGCGCTGATGGCCTCGGGCAATTGCCGATTGGCGGCGTAGGCACGCCCGAGTCCGTAAAGCGCCCGGCGCGACGCCGCCGCGACCCGGCAGAACTTGATCGCGGTCGCGACATCGGACGGAGCGATATCGGACGTGCCCTTGATGTCGGCCGGCTTGTCGGGATCGGCGGGGTCGGCGGCGAGCCGGTCGCAAAGCACGAGATCGGCAGATTGAGCGCGAGCCGGGGAATGAAACGGCGCAAGGGCCAGCGCCAGCGCTCCGATGCCGACATTGCAGGCGATCGAAACCCACCCGGATCGTTTCATCATGAACCCATGCAGGCTTTTTGCTCGCCGTTTTGCGTGGATATGACTTTAAGGCTGCGGCCCCGGACCGGCAAGCAGCCCGCTCAGCCCCGCTCGGGCATCGCGACCGCACGGCCGGCCGCTTCCGGGCGCGGCAGCTTGGCGTGCGAGCATCTCATCTTCTTGAGGCAGCTTGCGATGGTCTCCGGAAACGGCGCGGTCTTCTTCGCCGCGAGGTCGACATGCAGCGACATGTTCTCCGACGTCGCCGAGACCCAGCCATCGACGGCGTGAAAGAGTTGCTGGAAATAATGCATGCGCTTGGCGTCGTAATCGAGGAGCTGCAGCGTCACCCGCACGGGATCGCCGGTGTGAAGCTCGCGCAGGTAGCGCACGTGGACTTCCGCCGTGAAGGTGGAATGCCCGTGCGCCTTCATATAGGCCGGCCCGCAGCCGAGCAGCTCGAACGCCTCATCCACGCAACGGTCGAACAGCACGTTGTAATAGGCCATGTTGAGATGGCCGTTATAATCGATCCATGAATCCTCGACCTGCATCGCCGAGGACACGAACGGGGCAAAGAACACGGGCTCGAGATCGGTGCGGTCGAGCATGACGAGGGCCTGATGGCGTGACAGAGCGAATCCAGCGCGCGAGTTTGCCGGAATTCCGGAGCTCGTGAAAGAAGCAAGTCAGCATCGGCCTGGCCCAGAGAGCCGCTTCGCGGCTGTCGAAGCTTGGACGGCCCGCCGCCGATGTACTTCGGCAGCGGGCGCAGCGGGGACTCTTCCCGCGATGCGCCGGAAAGCGAATAAAACCTACAGCCCTGCATCCACTGGATGTAGGCCCGCGCGTGCCGATATCGCCGCGGGTAGCGCGGGTGCGCCCTGGAGATTGCTCCAGTTGATGATCGTCAGCGCACCGTCGAAGTCCTCGACGACCGCGGTACAGCTCTCCACCCAGTCTCCGCAATTGACGTAAGTCAGAGCGCCTTCCCGGCGGATGACCGCGTGATGGATGTGACCGCAGATCACGCCGTCGGTGCCGTGCCGCCTAGCTTCGTTGGCAAGCGTCTTTTCGAAGTCGCCTATGAAATTCACCGCGTTTTTCACCTTGAGCTTCACCCACTGCGAAAGCGACCAATAACTAAAGCCCAGGGCCCGCCGCGCACGATTAAAGTGCGTGTTCAGCCAGATCGCGAAGTCGTAGGCGGTGTTTCCCAACAGCGCGAGCCAGCGGGCATGGCGGATCACGACGTCAAACAGGTCGCCGTGGATGACCAGGAAGCGGCGCCCGTCGGCCGTAACATGGATGTCGGTTTCCACCACTTCGATGCCGCCGAAATGCGTCCCGTAATAGCTCCGCAGGAACTCGTCGTGGTTGCCGGGGATATAGACGATGCGGCTACCTTTGCGGCCTGCGCGCAGGAGCTTCTGCACGACGTCGTTATGCGCCTGGGGCCAGTACCATGCGGCTTTCAACTGCCAGCCGTCGACGATATCGCCGACGAGGTAGATCGTGTCGGCGCGGTGCCAGCGCAGGAAATCGAGGAGCCGTTCTGCCTGGCACCCGCGCGTCCCCAGATGGACATCGGAGAGAAACAGGGTGCGGACGTGCCGCTGGCCTTCGATCTCGAAATCCTGGAACGACGATTCGACCAAGTTCATGAGCGGCTTATCGGTGATTCGGTTGGCAGCTCTATGACGCCTCGGCCGAAGGACCGGGCGACGCCAACGTCATCGCGTTGCCGCGCCATTCGAAATCATTGCCGGCCCAACTGGCGAGCCAGATCGCGGGCAGCGCCAGATCGCGCGCGATCCAGGCCGGGATCGAGGCGGCCCGCATGTGCCAGCCGGCCGCATGGGCGAGCAACGCTTCAGCGCCGTACCAAGCCGCGGTGAAGACCACGACGGATGTCACGATCGGCAGTTCAACGAGATTTGCGAAGCCGGCGCAGGCCAAGATCGGAAACAGCCCGCCGGCCAGGAACTCCGGAATGAACGCGGCCACGAATGTGTCGCGCCGCAGCTTGCCCCAGCGAATCTGGCGGCGCCATACTTCCATTGGCGCGCGCTTGCCGAGCGGCTGGAGAAACGGCAGCCTGACCAGGCGCACGCGAAGCCCGCTCGCGCGGACCAGCTTGGTCGCCGCGGCGTCCTCCGCCGGCTCGTTGGAAAGGGCTGCGAGGCCGCCGCGCTTGTTGAGGAAATCGCGATGCCAAAGCATCGATTTCCCTTGCGCGAAACCGAAGCCCAAGCTATCGGCGACCAGTTGCCAACGCGCCTGATAGCCGTTGAGGATCGCGCACTCGATCTCAGCCCAGAAGCTCTGCGGAAGGTCGCCGACCGGCGGCGAGCAGACCAGCCCGGTGTCCTGGCGCCACGCAGCGAACATGCGGGCGATATGGTCGCGCGGCATCAGCACGTTGCTGTCCACCATCAGCACCAGATCATGCGACGCGGCGGCCCATCCCTTCATCATGTTATTGAGCTTGGGATTGGTGCTTGCCGTGGAATTTTCGACCAGCAGGCGCGCGCGTACCTGCGGATGAGCAGCGATCAGACGCTCGACGACTGGGATCACCGGGTCTCTTGGCGAAGCCACGCAGAACAGGATCTCGACCTGCCTGTGGTCGAGCCGAAACGCCGATCCCAGCGTCTGCTCTATGAAGTTCTCCAAGCCGCAGACCGGACGGATGATGGAAACCGGCGTCGCCGGCGGAATCAAGCCTGCGGTTCGTGGCGTCCGGCTCACTCTGACCGCCGCAACGGCCACGCTGCCGATTTGAAGCGCGAGGGCGACCAGACAAATGGCCGCGAGAGTGAAGGAGGCTACGGACATGGCAACGGTATCAGGGCAGGACATGACGCGCGCATGACGCAAGGATTCGCGTCAGCCCGATGTGCGCGCGGATCAGGCCTCGCGAGGCAATTGCATCAGCGGCTCCCCCATCCGGATAGTGCTGCCCTCCCGCACGTGATCGCAAAGCGCGAACTCCGGCGGGGCCAGGACGATGATCGTGGAACCGTGCTGGAACCAGCCCATTTCCTCGCCCTTTCGAAATTTCGCCTCGCACGCGAAGACATTGGCGCCCCGATAGGTCATGTCGAGCAGCACGTCGATGAAATGAAACCGCATGCTGGCCACCAGGATCGCGGCCACCGGCACCAGGGTGACGGCGTGGCCCGCCGCAAGGCGCGTCCGCACCACGGCGCGTTCGTTCCTGCAGAACAGCCGCTCGATTCGCTTGAGCGCGATCGGATTGACGTTCCAGGTGTCGCCGGAGATGTAGGTGAGCTGCTCGACGCGGCAGTCATGCGGCGCGTGGAAGCGATGATACATGCTCGATGTCAGCCGGAGCGTCACGTATCGGCCGTTCCGGTGCGATTCGACGAGCGCGGGATCGCCGAGCAGATCGCCCAGCGTGTACGGAAACCCCTTCACCTGCAGTAGCTCGACGTCGTCCAGGCGGCCTGACGCGCCGACCAAGGCGTCGCATGGGCTCACGAGAATCGCGGGATTGTCGTCGACCGGCCGCGCGCCCTCCTTGAGCTCTCGCGTGAAACAGTCATGCATGCTCCGGAATTGCGTCTTCTTGGCTTCACGGAGGTCGAGGTCCGAGAACAGCCGCCACACCGCGATCGACAGGTCGCGCACCAGCGGCTGCTCGATCTTGCTGAACCAGCCCATGAAGCGCGTCAGCGCGGCGCGTGGAATGCGGTTCGTCAGCAGGAAGTTGAGGTCCTCGTACCGGCAAATTGTCTTGATCAGATTTCGGATTGTCATGATCCTGTTAGACGGGTTGCCTATCCGATAGGACGATGGATTCGGCCTATTCAACATTCGGCTTGGCCGCGCTGGGCGCCGCCGCCTTCGGCACGTCGCTCGTCAAGTTGAAGTCGCGCGTCGAGCTTTCCGCCGCCAAGCACCGTTCGTTGGCCGGTCATTCCAGGATGTCGCGCCGGGTCGCGTCGCTGGTGCCGTTCTACGAATATGACGAGCGCCGGTTCTTCCGGTCGGACGATGCGCCCGAGAGCGTCGCGGAGAAACGCGAAGCGGGCTTCGCGGCGCTGTCGCAGCTTTACCGGTCGCGGTTCGAAAAGACCCTGGCCTGCGCGGACCCCGTCGCCGAGGGCATTTCCGACCTGCAGTTCACCGAGGCCTACCGGGTGCCGTTTCAATATCGCCGCCTGGTCGCCGAGCATCTGAGAACCGGCAGCTTTTTCGAGTCGTCGCAGGGTGTGACGGTCACCGATCTCGACGGCAATACCTTCTTCGATCTCGCCGGCTCGTATGGCGTCAATGTCTTCGGTTACGACTTCTACAAAGACTGCATGCGGCGCGGTCAGGAGCGGGTCGAGAAGCTCGGTCCGGTGCTCGGCACCTATCACCCGGTGATCGCCGACAACGTCCGGCGGCTCAAGGCGATCTCGGGTCTCGACGAAATCTCGTTCCACATGTCGGGCACCGAGGCCGTCATGCAGGCGGTGCGGCTCGCGCGATATCATACGCGCCGCTCGCATCTGGTGCGCTTTTGCGGCGCCTATCACGGGTGGTGGGGCGACGTGCAGCCCGGTGTCGGCAATCCGGTGCCCGCGCATGAAACCTACACCCTCGAGGAGATGTCGGACGCCACCCTCCGCGTGCTGCGCAAGCGCAAGAACATCGCCTGCGTCCTGGTCAATCCGCTCCAGGCTTTGCACCCGAACGCCGGCGCGCCGGCGGATTCCGCGCTGGTCGACAGCGCGCGCGCGGCGCATTTTGACCGGGCGGCATATACCGAATGGCTCAAGCGCCTTCGGCACGTATGCACCGAGAACGGCATCGTGCTGATCTTCGACGAGGTGTTCGTCGGCTTCCGGCTCGCGGCCGGCGGGGCACAGGACTATTTCGGCGTGCACGCCGATTTGGTTACGTACGGCAAGACGCTGGGCGGCGGATTGCCGATTGGCGTCGTGTGCGGGCGCACGGACCTGATGCGCCGCTACAGCGACGAGCGCCCGGTCGACATCTGCTTCGCCCGCGGCACGTTCAATTCGCACCCCTACGTCATGGCGGCGATGAACGAGTTTCTGTTGCGCCTCGACAGCGATGAGCTGCGGAATATCTACCAGAGCTTGGACGAAACCTGGAACCTCAGGGCCGAGCGTCTGAACGAACGCCTGGCCGTGGAGGGTCTGCCGGTGCGGGTCGCCAACCTGTCGTCGATCTGGACGGTCTTCTACACGCGTCCGTCCCGCTACAACTGGATGCTGCAGTTCTATCTGCGGGCCGAAGGTCTGGCGCTGAGCTGGGTCGGGACCGGCCGGCTGATCTTCAGCCTCAACTACACGGAGGCGGACTTCGCAGCGGTTGCCGACCGCTTCGTCACCGCCGCCCGCGCGATGGATCGTGACGGCTGGTGGTGGGCGGACCGCGCCACCACGAACCGTTCGATTCGGCGGCGCATCCTCAAGGAGATGTTCGCCCAGCGCCTGTTCAAGCGACGCGGCGACGGCGAGCAGGCCTAGAAATCTCGGCGGATCAGTTTCCGCCTGTTCCCGCCGACCCAGGGACGCAACGGCCAAAGGCGCCGTATCGGACCTCTGCCTGCGCGGAAAGGGGAGGGTGATGCGCACCGCGATTTCCGGCCAAGACCTGGCGCGCATCCCCGTGACGCTCAGGCGTGCTTCTCGACCGCCGGCTCGGCAATCTCGCCGGCATGCAGATGCAATCCCGGATCGATCAGTTCGCCGCGCAGCAGATACAGCGGAGCTTTGTAGTAAAGCTTGATGTCGTGGAACGGGTCGGTGAGGATCTTGGTCATCCACACCAGGCCGGTCTGGATGTCGCGAATGAAGAACAGCTGCACCGTCCGGAACACCAGTCCGCCGAGGCCCAATGCCAGCCAGATTTTGGCGACCTGCCGGATGAACTCGGCCAGCGTCTCGTAGGGCTTGAACACGCCGAGAAGCGTCGGGTCTAGGAATAGCACGAGCGGCGACAGCGCCCAGATCGCCAGCAGCACGATCTTGCGCTGCAGGTTATAGCCGACCTTGATCTCCTCCTTGTGCTCATGCGTGGCGTGATTGAGGTGGTCGTAGCCTTTCGGCTCGAAAAACAGGTGGCCGATCTGCCGGGTCGTCATCGACACCAGCCAGCCAACTAGCGCCGCCGCGACGGGATCGGTAAAGATCAGGGCATAGGCGCACAGGAAGCTCACGGCGCTTACGAGGTGCAGCGCCTGATTGATGCGGCTGTGATGATAGTAGCGATGATCGTCCCAGCGCTGCTCGCGCAACGCTTCGAAAAAGCCTTTCATGATGTCTCCCCTGTCGATGGGCTGGCTAGCGGTTGGAAGTGACGCGGTGAGATACGCGTGGTGATCTGGCTCAGGATCCAGGGCGCGCCGCCCACACCGTCGCGGCGGCAACATTGGCAACGGCGTCGGTCTCTGCGGCGTTTTTCTTGCGGAAGCGAATGAGCGAGAAGTGGCCGAGCGGCGGCATCGCGCGGCGCTCGACGAACTCCATGCCATGCGGACGCTGCGTCCAGCGCGCGTAGCGCTCCCATGAAAACTCGGTCCGCCATCCCAGCCGCCGCGCGACCGGCGCAATTGCCCGCTCGATCGCCCGGCGCAGGCCGGCTTCAGCGCCGATGCGGCTCAGGAGAATGATCTCGCCGCCCGGCCGAAGCACGCGTGCGAACTCGTCGAGCGTGGCTTCGGGGTCGGCAACGGCCGTGACGACATATTGGGCGACCACGACATCGAACGAGCCGTCCGGAAATTCGAGCTGCTGCGCGTCCATGACGGCGAGCCCCTCGACATGATGAAGCTTGAGTTCGGCGACGCGCTCGCGAGCCTTGCGCAGCATCGCCTCGGAAATGTCGATCCCGAAGATGCGGTTGGTCCTGGCGTAATCGGGCAGCGAGATGCCGGTGCCGACGCCGACTTCGAGAATCCGTCCGCCAACCCGTTCCGCGGCGGCGATGGACGCGCGCCTGCCGCGCTCGAACACCGGCCCAAACACGAGGTCATAGACCGGCGCCCACCGGTCATAGGCCCGCGCCACCATGTCCTTGTCGAGACTCTCGCCGATCAGGTCCTGTTGCGCCATTGCCCGCATGGTTTCGCCTCACGTGTCGTCGTTGATGGGAAAATCAGCCGCTGGCCGCCGCTGCAACCGGCGCGCCATCCGGCGGCGTCGGCATCGTGGCGGTCCGGCCGAGATGGTCGATGAACTGGCGGGCGCTGTTGTCCCACGAGTGGTTCAGCGCGAACGCGCGGCAGCGCTCGCGCGACACGTGGAGCGCGCCCATGCAGGCGGTGCGCAGGTCCGGATCGAGGACGCCGACAGGGTTGACTGCCGATGACGTCCTTCGGTCCGGTGACCGGAAACGCCGCGACCGGAACGCCGCAGGCCAGCGCCTCAAGTTGCACGACGCCGAACGTATCGGTCACGCTCGGGAACACGAATACGTCGGCGGCTGCGATGCTGGCCGCCAGCTCGCGTCCCTTCTTGAGTCCGAGAAAGTGCGCGTCGGGAAACCGGTGCCGCAACTCCGCTCCTGCGGACCCTCGCCGATCACCACCTTCGAGCCCGGAAGATCGAGCGACAGAAACGCCTTCGATGTTCTTTTCCACCGCGACGCGGCCCGCATAGACGAAGATCGGCCGCGGCAGATCGAGATCGGCCGCATCGTCCGGAGTGAACACGTCGGTATCGACGCCGCGCGTCCACATCCCGAGATGTCCGAACCCGCGCGCCGCGAGCTCATCCATCAGCGAGCGCGTCGAGACCATGGTGACCGCGGCCGCGGCATGGAACCGACGCAGCACCGCGTAACTCCACGATTCCGGGATCGGGCAGCCGTGCGGAGATATATTCGGGAAAGCGTGTCGTATAGGAGGTCGCGAACGGAATATCGCGCCGCATGCAATAGGCCGCGCACGGCAATGCCAATAGGCCCTTCCGTCGCGACGTGAATCGCATCCGGCTGCACCCGCTCGATCCGCCGAGTGATTTCACCGCGGCCCGCCAGCGCAAGCCGCACATCCGGGATAGGTCGGCAGCGGAACGGTGCGAAAGCCCGTCCGGCGACAGGAACTCGATATGGACACCGAGCTTCAAGGCGCTACGTGCGAGCGACGTCAGCGTCCGCACGACGCCGTTGACCTGCGGGTGCCAGGCATCGGTGGCAACGAGAACCCGCATCATCGGTGGTCCTCGCGGCAGCGGAAACCTGCCGTCGCGCGCGTGGGACGCGATCCGCTTTGATGTGGATTGGCATCGAAGCGCGGTGCGATACGAGTGCGAATCGTGCGTTCGAAATTCATCGCGCGATATACGCCGACTCATGTCTCAATCATGTGACGGACATCGGCGCGTCACCTAGCGTGTCCGCCATGGGCGGCAAGAGAAGAGGTAAGAGAGCGGCAAGAGGGGCGCAGTTCACCGTGCTGTTACAAAGATGTTGCATCCCGGCGCGATGAATCCGTCCAAGGCCATCGTCTCATGCGAGTTTTCGACAACGAGTTGCGCTTACCCGGTGACGAAGCGCGTGACGGAGTGGCTGCGCCGGCACCTGCGATGGAAATGGATCAGCGTCGCGATCAGCGTCGCGCTGGTGGCTTCCGCCTGCTTCTTCCTGGTCCGCCTGCTGGGCGATGTGGACCTATCGCAGGTCATCGATGTCGCGCGTGCGACACCGCCGCGGCACGTGCTGGCGGCGCTCTGCCTGGTGACTGCGAGTTACGTGACGCTGACATTCTATGATTGGTTCGCCTTGAGGGCCATCGGACGGCGGGACGTTCCTTATCGCATCGCGGCGCTGGCCGGGCTGATGAGCTATGCAATCGGCCACGGCGTCGGCGCGATGGCGTTGACGAGCGGGATCGTCCGTTACCGGGTCTATTCCGGATGGGGGTTGCGGGTCATCGACGTGGCGAAGGTGGGATTCATCACCGGCCTGACATTCTGGCTCGGCAACATCGTGATGCTCGGTGCGAGCCTCGCCGCCTTTCCGGAGATCGCGAGCCGGATCAACGGGCTTCCCGCCTGGGGCAACCGCACGGCAGCGGTCGTGACGCTGGCGGCGGTCAGCGCGTATCTCTTCTGGCTCACGGTCCGGCCTCGCGCAATCGGCCGCCGCGAGTGGCGGGTCACGCTGCCGAACGCCAGGCGCTCGCTGATCCAGATCGGCATCGGCGTGCTCGATCTCAGTCTCGCCGCGACCGCGATGTATGTCCTGCTGCCGGTGGCGGTCCTGCCCGGGTACATGACGGTCGTCGTGACCTTCGTCGCCGCGACGTTGCTTGGCTTCGTCAGCCATGCGCCGAGTGGCATCGGCGTGTTCGATGCGGCGCTCCTCGTCGGCCTGCCGCAAGTTCCGCCGCAGCACATGCTCGCCTCGATCCTGATCTATCGGGCGCTCTACTTCGTACTTCCGCTCAGCGCGGCGCTCCTGGTGCTGATCGTGCGCGAGTTTCTGGGCAGTGTCCGGCCGAGGTGACCGCGGCGGCGCGGGCGAACGGGTCACACCTGTCACGTCAGAGTCATGTCCATCCGTCATCCTGGACGAATCCGAGCGATTCTCGGGGCGCGCGCCGGCCAGCCGTTCCGCTGAACGACGGCGCATGCAGGTACGAGAATGTTCGTTCCCCACACGGTCACGGCCTTCGACGCAGAGCTCGGCGAATTGAAGCAGTTGATACGGTCAATGGGAGGTCTCGCCGCCAAACAGGTGCGAGCCGCCATCGCGGCGCTAGCTGGCGGCCGGCGGGAAGAGGCGAGAGGGATCATCCTTCAGGATAAGGCGATCGACGAGATGCAGCGGCAGATCGAAGCGCAGGCGGTCTGCCTCATCGTCAAGCGCCAGCCGCTCGCCATTGACCTGCGAGAGGCGATCTCGGCAATTCGTCTTGCCATCAACATCGAGCGGATCGGCGATTTGGGCACCAACATCGCAAAACGTACCGTCGATCTCCACGCCGTAGCCTGCTTTGCCGAAACCATTTCCGACGTGCTGAGTTTGGGCGAGGTATCGCTCCGGATGCTGGCTTCGAGCATGGAGGCGATCGCCCAGCGTGACAGCAGATCGTTGCTGGCGACGTGGCGCGCCTGGAAGGCCGCGCCGGACCCGTACAACGCGACAATCGAAAAACTGGCCAAGGCGATGCTGGCAGCGCCGACCGACATCTCGGCCGGCACCCACCTGCTGTTCTGCATCAGGAATGTCGAGCACGTCGAAGTCCACGCCGAGGATGTCGCCAGGATCGTCTATGCGGCGATCGAAGGCCGGCCGCTTTCGTCGGTGGCCGACGACGATGCGTCCGTCGACAACGCCATGATGGCGCCGCTTGCGCCGCTGATGATCGCGGACCCGTTCTCATCGCATATCGGCATGCATGGGGGACGCGACCTGCACGAAATCAAATAGTCGCGCAATCCGCTGGTCGCGTCTGCGCGAAAACAGCCAATTTCACTATAATGTTCGGGCCTCCGCCCTCTCGACGCCCCTCATTCTGGGGCGGCCACGGCCGGGCGGCTTGTTACAATTCTGTCGTGCCCGCGGCGTAAGACCTACGGGCGATTTTCGTGAGGAAACGATGTCCCTGAAAACGATCTGCACAATACTGATTTCCTTGAGCGCTACAGTTGCGTCGGCCGCGGCCCAGGACCGCCAGCCCCACAATCTCATTCTCTTCGTGCCCGATGGCCTGCGTGCACTCAGCGTTACGCCGGACAGCGCGCCGACGATGGCGGCCATCCGCGACAAGGGCGTCAACTTCGCCAATCCTCATTCGCTGTTTCCGACCTTCACCATGCCGAATGCGTCAGGCATGGCGACGGGCCATCACCTCGGCGATACCGGGGTATTCAGCAACACGATCTTCACCGGCTACCCGGTGCTTCAGGCCGGCGGCAGCGTGACGCCCTTCATCGAGGCCGACCCGGTGCTCGGCGACATCGACGAGCATTTCGATGGCAGCTTCATCGACGAGGAGACGATCCTCAAGGCGGCGCGCAGGCTGGGCTACGGCACGGCGGCGATCGGCAAGGTCGGTCCGACTCTGGTGTTCGACCACACCGAGCGCACCGGCAACGAGACCGTCACGATCGACGACGCGACCGGTAGCCCGGCCGGCATTCCGCTTTCGCAGGAGATCAAAGAGAGGCTTGCCGCCGCCGGTCTTCCGGTTGCGGCGCCCTCGCGCGGCGACAACGGCAAGGCCGGCGACTTCAAGACGCCGGGAACGGCCATCGCCAACGTGACGCAGCAGGGATTTTTCGCCGAGGCTGCCGCCAAGGTGGCGCTGCCGCTGTTCAAGGCGCGCAACAAGCCGTTCGTGCTGGTGTTCTGGTCGCGCGATCCTGACGGGACGCAGCATAATCAGGGCGACAGCCCGAACAGCCTCACCCCGGGCATCAACGGTCCCACGTCGCGCGCCGCGATTCGCAATGCCGACGGCAACCTCAAGCGCTTGCGTGAAGCGCTCGACGAACTGGGCCTGTCTGCCACCACCAACATCGTAGTCGCTGCAGATCATGGCTTCTCGACCATCTCCAAGCAGAGCGACACGAGCCCTGCCGCAAAAGCGACCTACGCCGATGTGCCGTCCGGAAACCTGCCGCCCGGCTTCGTCGCGCTCGATCTCGCCAAGGCGCTCGGTGCTCCGCTCCATGATCCCGATTCGAAGAATGTCCGCGTTCCGGAAAGCGGCTATCCGCGCCTTGGCAATGGCTTGATCGGAAGCGATCCGGCGAAGCCCGACCTGGTGGTTGCGGCGAATGGCGGCTCCGACCTCGTCTACGTTCCGAACAAGGATCGCGCGCTTGCCGCGCGGGCCGTCGAAGCGCTTCTGGCGCAGGATTACGTTAGCGGACTGTTCGTCGACGACGAACTCGGGCCGATCCCGGGCACGCTGCCGCTGAGCGCGATCAATCTCAAGGGCTCGGCGATAACGCCGATGCCGGCCATCGTGGTGAATTTCCGCTCGTTCTCCACGGGCTGCGAGCAGCCGGTTCTGTGCGCCGTTTCGGTTGCCGACACCCGGCTGCAGCACGGCCAGGGGATGCATGGCAGCTTTAGCCGCGCCGACACCATGAACTTCATGGCGGCGATCGGACCCGATTTCAAATCCGGATTTGTGAATACCGCGCCGGTCAGCAATGCCGACATCGGCAAGACGATCGGGCACGTCCTCGACCTCAAGATTCCGTTCAAAGGCTCGCTGGCCGGCCGCGTGATCGAGGAGGCCCTGCCGAATGGCAGCATGCCGACAGTTTCGGCCGATGTGTTGCGGTCGCCGCCCTCGCCGACGGGACTTTCCACGCTGCTCAATCTTCAGCAGGTCGGCGCGATCCGTTATTTCGACGCCGCGGGCTTTTCCGGCCGCACCGTCGGATTGCGCGAGGACGCGGCCGCAAGCCGCTGAGCGCCGCGCGAAACAAGGGCAGCATCGTGCCGCACGATTGTCCGGCTACAAGGCATCCGGCAGGAGACGATAGCCGACGCCGGCCTCGGTGACGATCAGCACGGGGTGCCCGGGATCGGCCTCCACCTTCTGGCGCAACTGGCCGACGAAGACCCGCAGGTACTGGGTATCCTCGGTGTGCGCCGGTCCCCACACGGCCGACAGCAACTGCCGATGCGTCAGGACGCGACCGGCGTGGCGCACCATCGTCGCCAGCAGCTCGTATTCCTTCGGCGTCAGCTTGATCGGTGTGCCGTCTCGTGTCACCACGCGCTTGAGCGTATCGACCATCAGCCCCTTGGCTTCGAACGCGGTGGTCTCGTCGACTTCTCGCGCGCGGCGGCGCATCGCGCTGCGCAAGCGCGCGATCAGTTCGCCGATGCCGAACGGCTTCTCGACATAGTCGTCGGCGCCGAGGTCGAGCGCTTCGATCTTCTCGGTCTCGCGGTTCGCGTGCCGAGAGCACGACGATCGGAACCTGCGACCACCCCCGCACATTGCGGATGACGTCCTTGCCGTCCATGTCGGGCAGCCCGAGATCGAGCACGACGACGTCCGGTGCCGCGGTTGCGATCAGCCGCACCGCCTCGGCACCGCTTTCCGCCGTCGCCACGTCATAACCGGCCGCGGTCAACGCCGGTCTGAGGAAGCGGTGGATCTGCGGTTCGTCATCAATGACGAGAACCTTGATGCGGCTGATCATGCCGCAGTCCTTCCGGGATTTTCGCCGACGCCGGACCGCAGCGCGGTTTCGACGGAGTCGAGGCTCACGACCATCCGTGTGCCGCGTGATCCCGTGGCAGGGCTTTCGGCGCGGATCGTTCCACCCAGGGCCTCGACGAGGCCCTTGACGATGGCCAGGCCCAGCCCCGTCCCGGCGGGCTGCGCATCTCCCTGCCGTGCACGATAGAATTTGTCGAACACGAGCTCCAAATCCTGGGGTGCGATCCCGGAACCGGCATCGGTCACCGTGATGATCGCCTTGCCCGCTGCGACCCTGGCCGCGATCTCGATCGCCGTGTCGGCCGGCGAGTACTTCGCCGCATTGTCGAGCAGGTTGAAGAGCACCTGCTCGAACAGCACGGGATCGCGCCGGACGAGCGGAAGGTCGTCCTGCATCATAACGTCGATGCGGCGCGATCCGTGAATGTCGGTGACCCGCGTCACCGCCGACCGCACCACGTCGGCAAGGTCGATCCAGTCGCGCTGCAATTCGAGCACGCCGGCTTCCAGGCGCGTCATGTCAAGCAGGTTGGCGACGAAGCGATCCAGACGTTCGGCTTCCTCCTCGATGGTAGCGAGCAGGTCGATCTTCGCCGTCAGGGGCAGGTCGCTGTCCAGCGTGCGCAACGTGCTGGCGGCGCCGATGATCGACGACAGCGGCGTGCGCAGATCATGCGAGATCGATGACAGCAGCGCCGTCCGCAGCTTCTCGCTCTCGACCACGGCGCGGTTGCCGGCGATCTCCTCGACCAGCATCGCCCGTTCGATCGCGACCGCGGCCTGTTCGATGAGCGCCGAGATCAGGCGTTCGTCTTCCGAGGTCATTGCCTCCGACGGCCGGCGCGGCTGGAGGCCGATCACGCCGAGGCGCCCCGACGAGCCGACCAGCGGCCGGAACTGCAGCGCGATAGTGGGCAGCGTTGTCGTGCGCCAGCCCGCGGCCTCGCCATGCTGGAACGCCCAGCGCGCCGCGGCCCATTCGCCGGCGTCCAGCGTGTCCTCGGGCGGATAGGCGCCGCGCACGGCGAGGTCCCCATCGGCAGGGAACAGGATGATGGCGCGGCCGCCGGCGGCGGACGCGACTTGCGCCGCGAACGCCCACAGCACGTCGTCGAGCTTGGCGAGCCCGGACAGCTTGCGCGAAAAATCGAACAGCGACTGCGTCGTCTGCACCCGCTGCCGCACGGCCGCCGTCCGGTCGCGCACGCGCCCTGCCAGGCCGCCGGTGAGCACCGCCACGAGCAGGAAGATCATGAGCGCGAACAGCTCGTGGGGCTCGGCGACGGTGAACGTGTAGAGCGGCTGGATGAAGAAGAAATTGTAGGCCAGGAACGACAGGACCGCGGCCGCGATCGCCGACCACAGGCCGAAGCCGAGGGCGCTCACCAGCACCGCGGTGAGGAAGATCATCCGAGATTGGGCAGCTGACGAGATGGACTCAACGCCTGCCCCAGGCCGACGGCGAGCGCGACCGAACTCACGACGGTGGCCACCGCGATGACCAGGACAGGTGCGGCGGCAGGCGCAAGCGCAGCCGCGCGGGCGGCGCCTCTTCGCTGGAGATAATATGCACGGCGAGCGACTGCGCGCGGCCGATCAGGACCTCCGGCAACGACCTTGCCGAGGAGCCGGCCGACCAGACCCTGGCGCGAGCGGCCGATCACGATCTGCGTGATGTTCTGCCGCGCGGCGAGACGCAGGATCTCGGTCGGCAGGTCGCGGGCGGTGAGCCGCATCGTCTCGGCGCCGAGCCGCTCCGCCAGCGCGCAGGGTGTCGTCGACCCGCTTCAACGCCTCGGGTGCGGATGTCTCGTGGCCCGCGCGGTCGAGGTGGACGGCGATCCACGTGGCGTTGAGGCCGCTGGCGAGGCGGCTCGCCGTGCGCACCACGGTCTCGGACAGGGCGTCGGGGCCGACGCAGACGAGAAGGCGCTCGGCCGTCGGCCACGGGCCCTCGATGGCGTTCTGGCGCAGATAGGCGACCATCTGGTCGTCGACGCGGTCGGCGGTGCGGCGCAGCGCCAGTTCGCGCAGGGCGGTCAGATTGCCGGGCTTGAAGAAATTGTCGGCCGCGCGCCGCGCATTGTCGGGCAGATAGACCTTGCCCTCCTGCAGGCGCTGGATCAGCTCGTCCGGCGTGATGTCGACGACCACGACCTCGTCGGCGCGTCTCGAGCACGGTGTCGGGCACGGTCTCGCGCACCGTGACGCCGGTGATGCGCGACACGACGTCCGACAGGCTTTCGAGATGCTGGATGTTCAGCGTCGTCCAGACGTCGATGCCGGCGTCGAGCAGTTCCTCGACGTCCTGGTAGCGCTTGGGATGGCGGCAGTCCGGGCGCATTGGTGTGGGCGAATTCGTCGACGAGAAGCAGCTTCGGGCTTGCGCGCGCGAGCGCCGCGTCGAGGTCGAACTCCATCAGCGTCTGCCCGCGATAGTCGACTCGGCCGGCGCGGCAGCACCTCGAGCCCGTCGAGCAGGCCGCGCGTCTCCGCCCGGCCATGGGTCTCGACCAGGCCGACGACGACATCGATGCCGTCGCGCCTTGGCGCTGGCGCGCCGCGGACAGCATGGCGTAGGTCTTGCCGACGCCGGGCGCCGCGCCGAGAAATACCTTGAGCTTGCCGCGGCCTTCCCGCTCGGCAAGCTCGAGCAGCGCGTCCGGCGACGGCCTCGTGTCGCGCTGTCGCTCGGCGTCGGCCATGCTTATCCCGCCGGTCAGGACGCGAGGCTAGCGCATCGAGCGCCAGATTGAGCAGCAGAACATTGACGCGCGGCTCGCCGATGAGGCCGAGGAAGCGGCCCTCGGTACGTGCCGTCGACCAGCGCGCGCATGCGACTCCGGCGGACGACTGCGCGCCGTGGCGACGCGGGCGACCTGCAGCGCGGCATAGGCCGGGGAGATGTGCGGGATCGAGCCCGCTAGCCGAGGTGGTGACGGCATCGGCCGGAATCGGTTCCAGTGCCCGCTTGGCGCAGCTCGTCGACGTCGCCCTTCGACGCGGTCGATCAGCTTCTTGCGAGGTCGGGCCGAGGTTCGAGCCGGACGAGTTGCCGGCATTGTAGGGCGCGTCACCGTCTTGTAGCGTCTCGGATCGGGCGCGCTGGTCGCCGACGGGCGCGGCTGGAAATAGCGGTCGGACGCGAAGGTCTGGCCGATCAGCGCCGAGCCGACGACCGCGCCGTTGCGCGAGATCAGGCTGCCGTTGGCCTGCGCGATGGCAAGACGCAGCTTGCGCGATGCCGGTGATCGCCAGCGGATAGGCGAGGCCGGTCAGCAGGGTGAACAGGACGAGCATGACGATGGCGGGGCGAAGGTGAGTCGAGCATGGCTGATCTCCTCAGGCGAGACCGCAGGGCGGCGACGATGAGATCGATGAGCTTGATGCCGACGAACGGCACGATGCAGCCGCCGAGGCCGTAGATCAGCAGATTGCGGCGCAGCAGCGCGGCCGCGCCGACCGGCGCGATAGGCGACGCCGTTCAGCGCCAGCGGGATCAGCGCGACGATGATCAGCGCGTTGAAGATCACGGCCGACAGGATGGCGCTCTGCGGCGTCGCCAGGCCCATGACGTTGAGCGCGCCGAGTTCCGGATAGGTCGACGACGAACAGCGCCGGGATGATGGCGAAATACTTGGCGACGTCGTTGGCGATCGAGAAGGTGGTCAGCGAGCCGCGCGTCATCAGCAGCTGCTTGCCGATCTCGACGATCTCGATCAGCTTGGTCGGATCGGAGTCGAGATCGACCATGTTGCCGGCCTCGCGCGCCGCCTGCGTGCCGGTCTGCATGGCGACGCCGACATCGGCCTGCGCCAGCGCCGGCGCGTCGTTGGTGCCGTCGCCGCACATGGCGATCAGCCGGCCGCCTTGCCTGCTCGCTTGCGGATGTAGGCGAGCTTGTCCTCGGGCGTCGCCTCGGCGATGAAGTCGTCGACGCCGGCTTCGGAGGCGATCGCCGCGGCGGTGACCGGGTTGTCGCCGGTCACCATCACGGTCCTGATGCCCATGGCGCGCAGCGCGGCGAAGCGCTCCTTGATGTCGGGCTTCACCACGTCCTTGAGATGGATGACGCCGAGCAGGCGTGCCGTCCGTCGGCGACCGCCGAGCGGCGTGCCGCCGGTGCGCGCGATCCGGTCGACCGCCTGCGCGGAAAGCCGGCGGCGTCGGCCGTCCGTGCGACTGCCGGCGAATTTCGAGGATCGCGTCGACCGCGCCCTTGCGGAGCGCGCGGCCGCCGATGTCGATGCCGGAGATGCGCGTCTGTGGCGGAGAACGGGATGAAGCTCGCGCATCCGTGCCGCGACGCGTCCGGCTCGCGACAGGCGTAGCGCCCTTGCGCCAGCGCGACGATCGAGCGGCCCTCCGGCGTCTCGTCGGCGAGGGTGGCCAGCAGCGCGGCTTCGGCCAGCTCGCGCTCGGTGACGCCCGGCACCGGGATGAACTCGGTCGCCAGGCGGTTGCCGAAGGTGATGGTGCCGGTCTTGTCGAGCAGCAGCGTGTCGACGTCGCCGGCCGCCTCGACCGCGCGGCCGGAGGTCGCGATGACGTTGAAGCGGATCAGCCGGTCCATGCCGGCGATGCCGATGGCCGAGAGCAGGCCGCCGATCGTGGTCGGGATCAGCGTGACCAGCAGCGCCACCAGCACCGTCACCGAGAGCACCGTGCCGGAATAGCCGGCGAGGCCCCACAGCGTCACGACGCGATCAGGAAGATCAGCGTCATGCCGGAGAGCAGGATCGACAGCGCGAGCTCGTTCGGCGTCTTCTGCCGCTCGGCGCCTTCGACCAGCGCGATCATGCGGTCGAGGAAGGTCGAGCCGGGCGCCGCGGTGATGCGCACCTTGATCCAGTCGGAGAGCACCGTCGTGCCGCCGGTCACGGCCGAGCGGTCGCCGCCGGATTCGCGGATGACCGGCGCGGATTCGCCGGTGATCGCGCGATTCGTTGACCGAGGCGATGCCCTCGATGACCTCGCCGTCGGCCGGGATGAGGTCGCCGGCCTCGACCAGCACGACGTCGCCGACCTTCAGCTCGATCGCGCGCGAGACGTTCTGATAGACGTCGTTCGATCACGTCCGGGCGCCGGCATGACGCTTGGCGATCGTGTCGCGTGCGCGTGCGGCGCAGCGCGTCGGCCTGCGCCTTGCCGCGGCCTTCGGCGACCGCTTCGGCGAAGTTGGCGAACAGCACGGTGAACCACAGCCAGGCGGCGATCTGGCCGGAGAACAGCGGCGTCGCCGCTGCCGGTCAGCAAGGTCGCGCAGGAACAGCGACGGTGACCAGCGCCGCGACCACCTCGGTGACGAAGATCACCGGATTGCGCATGAGCTTGCGCGGATCGAGCTTGCCGAAGGCGTCGAGCGCGGCGCGGCCGCAGGATGGCCGGATCGAGACAGTGGAGGAGCGACGGCTCTTGGATGGCCATGGTGATGCCTCCGTCAGAAGGTCTTGCCGGCGAGCATCAGGAAGTGCTCGACGATCGGGCCGAGCGCGAGCGCGGGGAAGTATTGCAGGCCGCCGAGGATCAGGATCACGCCGACCAGCAGGCCGACGAACAGCGGCCTGTGGGTCGGGAAGGTGCCGGCGGACGGCGCGGACCTTGGTCTTGGCGGCGAGCGAGCCGGCAATCGCCATCACCGGCACGACATAGGCGAAGCGGCCGAGCAGCATCGCGATGCCGAGCGTCGTGTTGTACCAGGGCGTGTTGGCGGTGAGCCCGGCGAAGGCCGAGCCGTTGTTGCCGGCCGCCGAGGTAGTAGGCGTAGAGAATCTCGGTCAGGCCGTGCGGGCCGGCATTGGCGAGGACTGGCGAGCGCCGCCGGGCAGCATGCGCGGCGACGCGCGGTGAAGCCGAGGATCGCGAGCGGCAGGATCAGCACCGCCAGCATGGCGAGCTTCATCTCGCGCGCCTCGATCTTCTTGCCGAGATATTCCGGCGTGCGGCCGACCATCAGGCCGGCGACGAACACCGTGAGGATCGCGATGACCAGCATGCCGTAGAGGCCGGAGCCGACGCCGCCCGGCAGGATTTCGCCGAGCTGGATCAGGAACATCGGCACGAGGCCGCCGAGCGGCGTGAGCGAGTCGTGCATGGCGTTGACGCCGCCGCAGGACAGGCCGGTGGTGGCCGCGACGTAGAGCGCCGACATGGCCGGGCCGAAGCGGACCTCCTTGCCTTCCATGTTGCCGGCGGCGGGATCGAGGCCGAGCGCGGTCGAGGAGCGGATTGCCGGCGGTCTCGGCCCAATAGACGACGCCGACGCCGGCGATGAGCAGGATCGCGAACATCGCGGCGAGCAGCGCCCAGCCCTGGCGCGTGTCGCCGACCATGCGGCCGAAGGTGAAGGGCAGCGCCGCCGAGATCACCAGCATCGCCCAGATCGACAGCATGGTTGGCGATCGCGGTCGGATTCTCGAACGGATGCGCGGAATTGGCGTTGAAGAAGCCGCCGCCATTGGTGCCGAGCTGCTTGATCGCCTCCTGGCGGCGACGGGACCGAGCGCGATGGTCTGCTTGGCGCCTTCGAGCGTCGTCGCGTCGACCGAGCCGGCAAGCGTCTGCGGCACGCCCAGCGCGACGAAGGCGAGCGCGACGACGATCGACAGCGGCAGCAGCACGTAGAGCGTCGCGCGGGTCAGATCGACCCAGAAATTGCCGAGCGTCTTCATGCGCCGGTGCGCGCGAAGGCGCGCGTGACGGCGATGGCCAGCGCGATGCCGGTCGCGGCCGACAGGAAGTTCTGCACCGTGAGACCCGGCCATCTGGATGAAATGGCTCATCGTCGTCTCGCCGCCATAGGACTGCCAGTTGGTGTTGGTGACGAAGCTGATCGCGGTGTTGAAGGCGAGGTCCGGCGCGACGGCGGAGAAACCCTGCGGATTGAGCGGCAGCAGGCCCTGCAGGCGCAGGAGCGCGTAGAGGATCAGGAAGCCGACGGCGTTGAAGGCCAGCATCGCCAGCGTATAGCCGAGCCAGCCCTGCTCGGCCTCGGGACGAATGCCGCTTGCGCGGCAGAACGCCCTTTCGACGGGGGCGACGACCGGCGACAGGAACGTGCGTTCGCCGCTGAACACGCGCGCCATGAAGGCGCCGAGCGGCTTCACGCAGACGCCGACAAGACCGAATAGGATAGCGATCTGCAGCCAGCCGATGGCCGTCATGGCAAAACTCCCGGCGCGACGTCGCGCCTTCAGAAGCGTTCGGGATGGATGAGGGTGAAGACGAGATAGGCGCCGAGAAGCAGCGCCACGATCAACCCGAGGATGGGATCGAACATCGCACCCTCACAGCCGGTCGCAGAGCGCGACATAGGCGCTGCCGAGAACGAACAACCCGGTTCCCAGGGCAAGGAAGATGATGTCAGGCATGAACCGCTCCATGACGTGGTCGCGGTCTCAAATGCGCTCCGGCACGTCAGGATGCGATGACGATGTTCGGACATCGGTATAAGGAAAAAATATGGAGAACTGCTGGCGCTTGTCCGCGCCACACGCAGATCGCGGAACGGCTTCGGCCATGTCCGCTTTAAGGCTGGAGCCGGTTGTAAAGCATCAGTTTTGCAGGGTAGGCGGCAAACCCGTCATCCGCGGCTTGGCTTTGCCGGTCGTGAGCGGTCTCTGTTAGGATCGCCGCGCTGAAGACCGCCCGAGGACCTCCATGCCGCTTGCCGCCTCCGTCACCTCCGCTCCCCGCACCGACGCCGCCTCGGTCGACGCGGTCATCCGCGCGCTGGCGGCGGCGTTCGGCAACCGGCTCGTCACCTCGCTGGCGGTGCGTCAGCAGCATGCCAACACGTTCACCTGGCTCGACAACCAGCCGCCGGATGCGGTGGTGTTCCCGCAGGATCAGGCCGAGGTGCAGCAGATCGTGCGGCTCTGCGCGCAGCATCGCGTGCCGGTGATCCCGTTCGGCGCAGGGTCCTCACTGGAAGGCCATGTCAACGCGCCCCATGGCGGCGTCTCGATCGACTTCCGCGACATGAACCGCGTCACCGCGGTGCATCCGGACGATCTCGACTGCGTCGTCGAGCCGGGCGTGACGCGCAAGCAGCTCAACGAGCACCTGCGCGACCAGGGCCTGATGTTCCCGATCGACCCCGGCGCCGACGCCTCGCTCGGCGGCATGGCGGCGACGCGCGCCTCGGGCACCAACGCAGTGCGCTACGGCACCATGAAGGACAACGTGCTCGCGCTCACCGCGGTGCTCGCCAGCGGTGAGATCATCACCACGGCGCGGCGCGCCAAGAAATCTTCGGCGGGCTACGACCTCACGCGGCTGTTCGTCGGCTCGGAGGGCACGCTCGGCGTCATCACCTCGCTGACGCTCAAGCTCTCCGGCATCCCGGAGGCGATAGCCGGCGGCATCTGCCCGTTCCCGTCGGTGGAGGCGGCGTGCAACGCCACCATCGCCACCATCCAGTCCGGCATTCCCGTGGCGCGCATCGAGCTGCTGGATGCGCTGCAGGTGAAGGCGATCAATATCTATTCCAAGCTTACATTGCCCGAGACGCCGATGCTGTTCCTCGAATTCCACGGCACCGCGTCGGGCGTCGCCGAGCAGTCCGAGCGCTTCGGCGATATCTCGGCCGATCACGGCGGCGGCCCGTTCGAATGGACTGCGAGGCCGGAGGAGCGCACCCGCCTGTGGCAGGCGCGCCACGATGCCGCCTGGGCCGTGAAGGTGCTTCGTCCGGGCGCGCAGATCGTCGCGACCGACGTCTGCGTGCCGATCTCGCGGCTCTCGGAGTGCGTCGCGGCGACGCAGGCCGACGTCGCGTCGCAAGGCCTCGCCGCGCCGCTGGTCGGCCATGTCGGCGATGGCAACTTCCACCTTTCGGTGCTGGTCGACATGACGGATGCCGCCGAGGTGAAGCGCGCCAAGGGCATGCTGGAGCGCCTCGTGGAACGCGCGCTCGCCATGGACGGCACCTGCACCGGCGAGCACGGCGTCGGGCAGGGCAAGATGAAATATCTGGAGGCGGAGCACGGCGTCGCGGCGCTGGATGTCATGCGGTCGATCAAGCACGCGCTCGATCCGCTCGGAATCATGAATCCCGGGAAGATCCTGCTCGACGGGTGACGGACCGCGCGATCCGCAAACGCTTCAGTAACGGCGGTCTCGCTATCGTGGTCAATTGGCGGCAAATCGTCTCCCGGACATAGTATCGCCGTCAAATCGGGCCTATCTCGCCTGGGTCTTCAGGTGGGCGGCGGCGGACCCGATCACGAAGACGGGCCTCGGAGCGATTTTGTAGGTGCAGACCACTCTCCTCGGACTGGGGATTGCGATCATCCTGGCGCTGGTCGCGGCGCTGGTGGGCCCTCATTTCGTCGACTGGAACCGGTACCGCTCGGTGTTCGAGGCGAATGCCAGCCGCCTCGTCGGCATCCAGGTGCGCGTGGCCGGCCAGATCGATGTGCGGCTGCTGCCGACGCCCCTGGTGGTGCTCCGAGGTATCCAAGCGGTCTCGCCGCGCGGCCAGCCCCTGATGAAAGCCGACGAGCTCGGCGTTGAGCTTGCGCTGGGTCCGCTGATGCGCGGTGAATGGCGCGCCGCCGAAATGCGCGTCGCCAAACCGGATTTCGCCCTCGTGCTCGATGCCAAGGGCCAGCTTGATTGGCCGGGCGGGGCGCCGGCCCTTGATCCCAATGCGCTGGCGATCGAGCGCCTGACGGTGACGGATGGCCGGGCGGAGCTCATCGACGTGGCGAGCGGGTCCCACCGCGTGATCGAGGGACTGTCATTCACGGGCGGCGTGCGTTCGCTCGTCGGACCATACCGGGGGGAGGGCGGTTTCACCGCCGATGGCAGCCGCGTCGGCTATCGTCTGTCCACGGGACGTCTCGGCGACGACGGCATCCGGGTGAAGCTCAGCCTCGATCCCGACCGTCCGTTCGTCGTCGACACCGACGGCATGCTTCGCTTCGAGAACGGCTCGCCACGCTTCGAGGGGCCGCTGACGCTGGCGCGCCGGGCCGCTCCCGCCGACGCCGCGGCATCGGGCGATCAGTGGCGCACCACGGCCCGCGTCAAGGCGACGCCCGCAAACGTGCTGTTCGACGCTATCGAATTCCAGTACGGCCCGGAGGATCGCGCAATCAAGCTCACCGGCACCGCCGAGATCAGGCTCGGCGCGGCGCCGCAGCTCGACGGCGTGGTGTCGGCGCGAAACGTCGACATTGATAAGCTGCTCGGCCTGTCGGAGACGACGCGGCGGCTGCCGCTCGCGGTCGCGCGCGGCATCGCGGATCTGTTCGGCGACGCGCCGCGGCTGCCGTTTCCCATCCGCGTCGGGATCGGCATCGACAACGTCGCGTTTGCCGGCGCGGCGCTGCAGAACCTGCGCGGCGACCTCCGCAGCGACGGCGGCAATTCCTGGGACGTGCAGACGCTGGAGGTCCGCGCGCCCGGCTTCGCCCAGGTGCGGGCGACCGGCCGCCTCGCGCTCGGCGGCACCGGCATGAGCTTCACCGGACCGGTCTCGGTCGAGGCGGGCGATCCCAAGGCGCTGCTGGCGTGGCTGGAAGGCCGCGACCCGGTGCCTGCCGTGGCCACTCCATTGCGGGCGAGCGGCGACGTGACGCTCGGCACCGACAAGGTGGCGGTCGACCGTCTCAAGGCGGAGTTTGAGCGCAAGGCGATCAGCGGCCGGCTCGCCTACGACTATGCGGCCGGCGGACGGCCGCCGTGGCTGGACGCGGAGATCACGGCGCCCGATCTCGACATCGACGGTGCGCTCGCCTTCATGCGGGCAGCGTTTGGCGGCACCAAGGTGGAGATGCCGGGCGAGGTCACGCTGGCGCTCGATCTCGGCGTCGCCACCATGGCCGGCATCGAGGCGAAGGGCGCCAAGGCCAAGCTCAAGCTCGACGCCGACGCCCTGACGCTGGAGCGGGTCGCGATCGCCGATCTCGGCGGCAGCGCTGTCGATCTCACCGGCCGCATCGACGGGCTCACGACGTCGCCGCGCGGCACGGTGACCTTCGACCTCGATGCCCGCGCCTTCGACGGCGTGACGGCGGTCCTTTCCAGATATGCGCCGGAGGCGGCGGATCATTTCCGTCGCGTGGCACCGCGCCTGCTGCCGGCGAAGCTGCACGCCACCCTCGCGGTGGAGCCGCGGGCAAGCGGCGCTGCCGGCGACAAGGCGAAACTATCCGTTTCCGGCCGGGCCGGCGGCACCCGCGTCAGCATCGCCGCGGATGCTTCCGGCGATCCGGCGAAGCCCGCGCTCGCCGACTTCACCATCAACGGGCGGATGGAGTCGGAGCATGGCGCGGCGCTCGCGACGTTGCTCGGCATCGACCAGGCGATTGGCATCGACCAGAGCCTCGGGGCGTTGAACCTGGTGGCGGCCGGCCGCCTTGCCGGTGACGTGAGGCTCGACGGCTGGCTTCGGCTTGGCGGGCTCAACCTCGCCGCCAAGGGCACGCTGCGTCCAAGCGCGCTCGACAACATGGGCAGCCTCGATGTCTCGCTTACGGCGGCCGATATGCGGCTGCCGCGCGTTGTCGGCCAGACCGGCCGGTCGGTCCCGGTGACGATCGACACGCGGCTTGCAATCACGAGCGACACCATCTCGCTCGATAACCTCAAAGGCACCGTCGCGGGCAGCCCGATTCGCGGCAGGCTGGTCGTCAGTCCTGGCGACACGATGCGGATCGATGGCGTGCTGGACGCGGAATCGATCGACGCGATGGCTTTGGTCGGCGGCGCCGCCGGCGCGAGCGCGAATACACCGAATGATGCGCGGGCATGGTCGACCGAGGCGTTCCGCCGCGGGACGTTCGCCGACATCGTGGGAAAGATCGAGCTTTCGGTTGGCAGCGCCCGCTTCGCGCCGACCCTGGTTGCGCAGCCCCTGCGGGGCGCGATGCGGTTCATCGGAGACGAAACGCGTTTCGAGAACATGCAGGGCATGGTCGCCGGCGGGCGTTTGAGCGGCACCCTCGTGCTGCGCAACGGCGCCGAAGGCCTGGTCATGCGCACCAATCTCGAACTCGCCGATGCCAGCCTTGCAGCCTTGATCCCGGTTACGGGCCGTCCGGTCACCGGGCGGGCGACCCTCAAGCTCGAAGCGGAAGGCAACGGGTTGTCGCCGGCGGCCCTGATCGGCGCGTTGCGCGGGACCGGCACGGTGAGCCTGGAGCAGTCGCAGTTCGCCGGCCTCGATCCGCGCGCCTTCCCGACCGTGATAAGCGCCGTCGACCAAGCGCCGAAGCTGGATGCGATCCAGATCAAGGACCTCGTTGCCGCCGGCCTCGACATGGGGCGGCTGATCGTGCCGCGGGCAGACGCCGGATTCACCATCGCGGCGGGCCAGGTTCGCTGGGGCAACGTCGTCGCGGCAGGCGACGGGGCGGATCTCGCAGTCGGCGGAAGCTTCGATCTGTCCGAATGGCTGCTCGATGCGCGGATCATCCTGACCGGGCCGGCCGATGATCGGCAGCCGACCCTGCGGCCCGATATCTTCGTTCAGCTCCGCGGGCCGCCCCTGGCGCCGCAACGCAATGTCGACGTGTCCGCGCTTTCGAGCTGGCTGATGCTGCGCGCGGTGGAACGGGAATCGCGGCGTCTCGAAGCGCTTCAGGCCACTCCCGGCGACGCGCCCGCCGCTGCTCCGGAATTGCCGCCCGCCGCGCCGGCCGCGCGCACCGGATTGTCTGAGGAAACACCGGAAATCCCGCCGCCGCCGCGCCGCCCGGTCTCTGCGCCGCGGGCACCCGGCCCGCGCAGCGCGGCCGTGCCGCCCTCGACGGCGCCGCAGGCGGCCCCCGACCTGCCCGCGCCGATCGAAATCCGGCCGGTTCCGGGCCAGGGGACATCAGGCATCGCGCCTCGCAAGCCTATGGGAAAGTCGGGCACGAACGCTGCTCCGGCGCCCAATGCCTTGCCGGCCAATATCGCACCACGGTCGCCGAATACGGTGGTCGCGCGCCCGCCGGCCGATGTTCCGCTCGGCCGATCGCTGCTCGATCCGCTATTCGGGCCGCAGCGTTGACGCGGCGTGAGAGATTCCGCCGCCGCGCGACTTGTCGGCGGCGCCCGAGCCGGCCTTGTTGTCGCGATCGTGGCTCTCGCTGGGAGCACTTTCGCTGCGCGTGCGATAGTGATCGAGCACGAAGAGGCGGATGGCCGAGGATAGATTACCCTGGCGCCGATCATGATCGATGGTGGCGACGAGATCCGACAACGTCATGTCGCGGCCCCCGGCGATCTGCTTGAGGCCCTGCCAGAAGGCATCCTCGAGGCTGACGCTGGTCTTGTGACCGGCGATGACGATGGACCGTTTGACGACCGGAGATTTCATTCCGCGTCTCCCATAACGATCCGGTGTAAGTCGAGGTTGCGGTCGGCTTTTGCGGCTCGTGCCGTACCGAGCGTTCGCTCGGCCTTCGACCGGCCATGGACCGCGCGATTTTCGGCAGCACGGACTTGATCGTGAAGCCGCGCCGCGTTTTTGCGGGCCTTGCGGAGGTTGACCACGTTACCCATTGAACACTGACTTTCTCCGCCCGGCGGGCGGATTCCGACTTGTTGCGCCATGCCCCCGACATGCGCACGCCTGGTAAATCGGCTATGCTGACTTCACGTCAAAATCGAGGCGAAATGCAATACACAGTCAGTTGATTAGCCTGCATAAAATACCGGGTAGTCCAAATTTATCATGCATAACAAATATACATTTGTCGATTTAACAGTATTCGTAAAACATATGCTGGAAATTCCAAGAACTACACACGATATGTCAGGATGAAACTCGTTGGCGCTATTATCGGCGACGGCCGATCCAGTTTCGCTTTTTCAATCTGTAAATAATCGCGCACTACGCTCCGGCCACTCAGGTAGACGAAAACGCTTGAATATTAAAAAAGAACCAATGGTTTAACGACACATCCTGCCTTCTGAATTCGTTTGTGCGCGACGTTCGCCCGCTCCGGCTATACTCAGCGTATTCATTTAGAGAAGAGGATCAATTTATAGTTGCGTGAATTACATTCTCAATTGGAAAATGTCATCTTGTCGGGGCGGACGAGCCGGTCGAAATCCTCCGCCGTGACAAATCCCAATCCAACCGCTTCTTCGCGCAACGTCGTGCCCCTGGCATGGGCTGCGCGGGCGATCTTGGACGCCTTGTCGTAGCCGATCGTCGGAGCGAGCGCCGTGACAAGCATCAGCGATCGCGTCATCAGGTCGCGGATGCGCGCCTCGTCCGCCTTAATGCCGACGATGCAGTTGTCGGTGAGGGACCGCGCCGCGTCAGCAATGAGCCGGATCGATTGCAGCAGCGCATAGGCGATGACCGGTTTGTACACGTTGAGCTCGAAATGACCCTGGCTCCCCGCGATCGCGATCGTGGCCTGGTTGCCGAACACCCGGCAGCACACCATCGTCATAGCCTCGCACTGCGTCGGGTTGACCTTGCCCGGCATGATCGAGGAGCCGGGCTCGTTTTCCGGCAGGATCAGTTCGCCGAGCCCCGAGCGCGGGCCGGAGCCGAGCAGGCGGATGTCGTTGGCGATCTTGAACAGCCCGGCGGCCACCGAATCGAGCGCGCCATGGGCGAACACCTCGGCATCGTTTGAAGCGAGCGCCTCGAACTTGTTGGGCGCGGTCACGAAGGGCAGCTTGGTGATCTCGGCGGCGCGCTTGGCGAACAGTTTGCCGAAGCCGCGCGGCGCGTTGAGTCCGGTGCCGACCGCGGTGCCGCCTTGCGCCAGCGGATAAAGCTCCTTGAGCGCAAGCCGCACGCGCGCGATCCCGGACTTCACTTGCGCGGCGTAGCCGGAGAATTCCTGGCCGAGCGTCAGCGGCGTCGCGTCCTGGGTGTGGGTGCGGCCGATCTTCACGATGCGGGCGAATGCCTTGCTCTTGGCCTGCAGCGCGTCCTGCAGATGCGCGAGCGCCGGATTGAGCAGCCGCGCGATCTGGTCGGCCGCCGCGATATGCATCGCGGTCGGGAAGGCGTCGTTCGACGACTGGCTCATGTTGACGTGATCGTTGGGATGCACCGGCGATTTCGCGCCGCGCTTGCCGCCGAGCATCTCGTTCGCGCGATTGGCGATCACCTCGTTGACGTTCATGTTGGTCTGGGTGCCGGAGCCGGTCTGCCAGACGACGAGCGGGAAATGGTCGTCGAGGGCGCCGTCGATCACCTCCTGCGCCGCCTTGACGATGGCACCGTGCGACCTTCGCGTCGAGCAGGCCGAGGCCCTGGTTCACTTCTGCGGCCGCGCGCTTGACGATGCCGAAGGCATGGATCAGCGGCAGCGGCATGCGCTCAGTGCCGATGCGGAAATTCTCGCAGCGATCGCTGGGTCTGAGCGCCCCAGTAGCGGTCGGCCGGCGACCTCGATCGGGCCGAAGCTGTCGGTCTCGGTGCGTGTCTTCGCCATGCGTGCTTCCTGCGTGGATTTCAGCGACGGGCAGTCCCGATCAGGACGACGTGCGACGAACCGGGTCGACCGCGTCACTTCTTGCGGAAGCGATCGAGCCGGACCACCTCGGCGCCGCCGCCGGGCGGCCGCGCGTTTCGTCGGGGGGCGATGTCGGCGGTCGTCGGCTTGCGCGGCGCGTCCGCCGGGGCAACTTGCGCAGCGAATCGGGCACAGCGATGGCAGGCCCTTGGGTGCCGCGGATGCCGGCGCGAGCGCGTCCGGTCCGGGCGCGGCGTCGGCCGAAGCCCGACTGCGCCTCTCCTGGCTGGTGTCGAACTGCAGGCCGAACTGCACCGATGGATCGAAGAATCCCTTGATGGCGGCGAACGGCACGATGAAGCCGCTCGGTGATGCCGTTGAACGAGAGCCCGACCTCGAACGCCTCATCGGTGACGATGAGATCCCAGAACTGATGCTGCAGCACGATCGTCATCTCGTCCGGATGCTGCGCATGCAGCCGGTCGGATATCCGCACGCCGGGCGCCTTGGTGGCGAACGAGATGAAGAAATGGTGCTCGCCCGGCAGGCCCTTCGCTGGCGGCATCGACGAGCACGCGGTGCGACCACGCCGCGCAGCGCCTCCTGGGCGAGGAGATCGTAGCGGATGTGATCGACGGGCATGGATGGCTCTGGGATCCGACTGATGGGACGGCAATGCTACCTCGCCCGCGGGAGAAAATCAGCCCATTTTCGTGCCGTGCGGCTCAGGACGCGTCGCGCGGCCCCGCCGGAACCGCCGGGCCGAGCACGATGGCATCGGATTCGCCCTGGCCCTTGAGCTTTCCCGCCGCCTCGAGCACCGGATAGGCGACCGAGCAGATGTGGGAGTGGATGCGCTTGAGGTCGCGCAGGATGTCGAGATGCAGGGACGTCGTCTCGAGGCTTTCCGGCCGTCCCTCGCGCAGCCGCGTCAGGTGGGTTTCGGCCGCCGCAAGCTCGGCGTTGCGCAGCAGTCGGTCTTCTCGCGGATCAGCTTGCGCGCGACCGCCGGGTCGCCCGACATGAACACGCCGAAAGCGAGCTTGAGGCTCTCCAGGATGCGCTGGTGGAAGGCCTCGAGCTCGGCGGCGCCCTCCTTCGAGAATTCGTACCTGCGCTTGATCTTCTTGACCGCGAGCTCGGTCAGGTTCTTGTCGATGATGTCGCCGATGTGCTCGAGGTTGATCGCGAAGGAGACGATCTCCATGGCGCGCCGGCCGTCGCTGCTCCTCGAGGCTGCCGCGCGTGAGCTTGGTGATGTAGAGCTTCACCGCCTCGTCGAGCCGATCGACCGCGTTGTCCATCCGCGAGACCTCATCGGCGAGCCGCCGGTCGTTGGTCATCAGCGCAGTCATCACCTGCCGCAGCATGGTCTCGACGAGGTCGCCCATGTGCAGCGTCTCGCGCGCGGCGTTGGCGAGCGCGAGCGAGGGCGTATCGAGCGCGCTCGTCGTCGAGATAGCGCGGCGCCGAGGGATCGGCGGCCCACTTCCGGTCGGGCAGCACGCGCCGCAGCAGCCAGGTCAGCGGGTCGAGCAAGGCAATGAAGAGCGACGGCGAGCACCACGTTGAAGACGATGTGGAACTCCGCCATCATCTTCGCCGCGTCCGGCTGCAGCGGGCACCATGGCGTCGGCGATCGGCTGCAAGAACGGCAGCACCAGCGCAACGCCGACGACGCGATTGATCAGGTTGCCGACCGGCAGCCGGCGGCTCGCGGGATCGCTGCGGTTTGCCGCCTTCGAATAGCGGATTGATGGCGCTGCCGAGGTTCGCTCCGAGCGTCAGCGCGAGCGCGGCCTCCGGCGTCACGAAATGCGAATAGGCGAGCGACATGATCAGCAGCACCACCGCGACGCTCGAATGCGCCGCCCAGGTCAGCGCCGCCGCGATCAGGACGCAGAGCACCGGATCGCCGGTGATCGTCGGCGAGCAGCGTGCGCACCGCCGGCGCGTTCTCGGCGGGCGCCAGCGTGTCGAGCAGGATATGCAGCGCGAGCAGCATCAGGCCAAGACCGATCGCCACCCGGCCGAGGTCGCGGACGCGCGCGCTGCCCGGCCGATCTTGAACACGCCGACGCCGATGATGAAGAGCACCGGCGCTGACCGCCGAGATGTTGAACGATAGGACCTGGACGATCAGCGTCGTGCCGACATTGGCGCCGAGCATGATCGCGAGCGCCGGCACGAGCGCGACGATGCCGTCGGCGGCGAAGGACGCCGCCATCAGGCCGGTCGCGGTGCTGCTCTGCAGCAGCGCCGTCAGGCCAAGCCCGGCCAGGAAGGCCGTGAACCGGTTGCGCAGCCCAGGGAAAGCGCGCGCCGCAGGTCGGCGCCGAACGCGCGAAGGATCCCGCTGTGGACCATGTGCAGGCCCCACAGTAGCAACGAAACGCCTCCCAGAAGGTCGAGCAGAACAATCGTGCCCACGCGCCGTCCTCATCTGTCAGGGCGTCATGCAGGATGGTCCGAAAACGGATACGGCGCCAGATGGTTCGAATGGCCGTCCGAGCCCAAGCCGGTGCCGACCGATCGGCCCGACAGCGCCCGTGACGATGCGGATCAAAAAGCGGAATCAAATGAAGGTGGAGGCTTCTGTTGCCAGGTGCCTCCGAACCCCGCCTACGCGCTGCTAAGACGCGCAGGGCTTTTAGACTTGGTTATTCAAACCGCTTACGCGGCCTGAGCAACCGGAGCATAGTTGTCGTTTGCAACTATCAATGGCCCGATAACGGCGGAACCATGCCGAGCGAAAGTTCGTCCTTTAGGCCCTCGTCGATCCTATTTCGCCCCCGCCGGTAATCTTCAGCCCCGTCTTCGAGACCGATCCGCGCAACGGCGGGCAGCCGGTATCGGACTGCACTGGTGGAGGCGCCGGGTACTGCCCCCGGGTCCGATAGGTTTATTACGACGTTCGTTTATCGCCATAGCCGGCTTGCGCCGGCACCCGCAATATAGGCGCGAAAGGTTGAGGAAAAAAGGGGCATTCGGCCGGTGCCGGCCGGACGTGCGCTACTTCTTGTCCACCAGGCGGATGAGCTCCTGGGTGAGGCGCACCCGCAACTCTTCGGGCAACTCCACTCCCGACAGTCTCCAGGCCCCCTTGGACAGGCGAAACTGCAAGCCGAACTGGCGGGCCTGCGGGGCGCGCGGAGGAAAATTCATCACGAAGCTGCGCAGCCCATGTTCGGAGTTGACGAAGACCTGCCACGCCGTCCCGAACGATCCCGAGCTCAGGCCTTCAATGCCCGGCAGCTTTGCCGGCAGCACCTTGGCGGGCCAGCCATTGGCGAGAAGATCGGTCAAGGCATCCGATGTGATGAGCTGCGACACGATGGGCTCGGCGATGGATGAGGTCGCGGCCAGTGCCAGTTCGCGGAACGGCCCGAGCTTTGCCTCGCGCCCGGTGAGCTGCAGGTAGGTTCGGAACATCTGATCGGTCAGCGACCGGCGCACGGCTGTGAAGTTGACCTTGTCCCTGACAGCGGCGACGTCGCGCGCGCGGATGGCGTCGCCAAGCCGGTACACGGCGAAGTATGGCCATACGAAATAGGCGCCCCAGACGATCGCCAGGGCGGCGAGAATACGGACAGTCCAGCGCATCGGGGAACCATTTGTCGGTGAATGAGGCGCTTTATGGGCTCGCATGTCGACGCGTTGCGCCTCTGATCGGCACGCGCATCGTGGTGTTTGCCTTAAACAGAAGCAACGGACACCGATGCGCGACGATCGCCATCAAGCTGTCTTGCGCGGAGTCGGCCCGCCCGCTATTGGCACGTGAGTTTGTTGCAGTTTCGAGACGCATTCGCTTTAGCCGCCGGGGGCGTCGTGCTAGGACTGCGTCAAACCAGCCCACCTTAAGGTGAGCGAGGAGAGGGAATGGCCGACGGAGTTGACGACGCGGCGCCGGCGCCGCATCACGGATTTATCCGCAATCCGCAGGATTTCTACGGCGGTCTCGCGCTGATCGGCCTTGCGGCCGTGGCGTTCTGGGCGTCGGGCGACCTACCGGGCATGCGCGGCTTCGCCTTCGGCCCCGGCACGGCGCCTCGGTTGTTCGCTGCGGTGCTTGCCGGCGTCGGGCTGCTGGTCCTCGTCAACGGGCTGATCTTCGACGGACCGGATGTCGAGCCCTACGACATCACCGCGCCGATCATGATCTCGTCCGCCTATGTGCTGTTCCTGTTCGGCGTGGGCATCAAGTCCCAGATCGCGACGGCGGTGTTTGCGCTCGCGGGCGTGGGCTTCGGCGCTTACGGGATGCTCGGGAAGCGGCGCGCGCTCGTCCGCGGTCCGCTGTTCATTACGGTGTCGGTGATCTTCTTCGCCGCGACCGTGAGACCCTTGGGACTCGTCATCTCAAGCTTCATCACGATCATGCTGTGCGCGACCGCTGCCGAGGACATGCGGTGGCGCGAGACGTTGCTGGTGGCGCTTGCGCTCACGCTGTTCTGCGCATTGCTCTTCCCCTACGGGCTCAACCTGCCGATGCCCCTGTGGCCGCAGTTCTGGAGATAATCGGCGCCCATGCACGATCTCATCGCTCATCTCGCGCTCGGGTTCTCGGTCGCTTTCTCGCCGATGAACATCTTCCTGTGCTTCGTCGGCGCCATGGTCGGCACGCTGATCGGCGTGCTCCCCGGCGTCGGCCCCATCGCAACCATCGCCATGCTGCTGCCGATCACGTTCGGCCTGCCGCCGGTCGGTGCGCTGATCATGCTGGCCGGCATCTACTACGGCGCCCAGTATGGCGGCTCGACCACGTCGATCCTGATCAACATCCCGGGAGAATCGTCATCGGTCGTCACCACGCTCGACGGCTTCCAGATGGCGAAGCAGGGCCGGGCCGGGCCCGCACTCTCCATCGCGGCGATCGGGTCGTTCTTCGCCGGTTGCGTCGCCACCGTGCTGGTCGCCGCGCTCGGCGTGCCGCTCACCTCCGTCGCGCTGCTGTTCGGACCGGCGGAGTATTTCTCGCTCATGGTGCTCGGCCTCGTGTTCGCGGTCGTGCTCGCCAAGGGCTCGATCCCGAAGGCGATCACCATGGTGCTGGTCGGCCTTCTGCTCTCAATGGTCGGGTCGGATCTCGAGACCGGCGCGTCGCGCATGGCCTTCGATATTCCGGAGCTCTCCGACGGTATCGGCTTCGTCAACGTCGCGATGGGCGTGTTCGGTTTTGCCGAAATCCTGCGCAATCTCGAACAGACCGAGCATCGCGACATCATCAACGCCAAGCTCACCGGCCTGATGCCGACGCGCAAGGACCTGATCGCCTCGGCCCCGGCCATCGGCCGCGGCACTGTTCTCGGGTCGATCCTCGGCATCCTGCCGGGCGGCGGTGCTGTCATCGCCGCGTTCGCGGCCTACACCTTCGAGAAGAAAATCTCGAAGACGCCGCAGATGTTCGGCCGCGGCGCCATCCAGGGTGTTGCTGCGCCGGAGAGCGCCAACAACGCCGCGGCTCAGACCTCGTTCATTCCGCTGCTCACGCTCGGCATCCCGCCGAACGCCGTGATGGCGCTGATGGTCGGCGCGATGACCATCCACGGCATCGTGCCCGGCCCGCAGGTCATGACCAAGCAGCCGGAACTGTTCTGGGGCCTGGTCGCTTCGATGTGGATCGGCAACCTGATGCTGGTCGTCATCAACCTGCCGCTCGTGGGCATGTGGGTGCGCCTGTTGCGCGTGCCATACCGCCACATGTTCCCGGCGATCATCATCTTCTGCTGCATCGGCGTGTATTCGATCAACAACGCGCCGTTCGACGTGGTGATCACCGGCATCTTCGGACTTATCGGCTACTGGCTGTCGAAACACGACTTCGAGCCGGCGCCGATGCTGCTTGGCTTCGTGCTCGGCCCGCTGATGGAGGAGAATCTCCGTCGTGCCATGCTGATCGCACGCGGCGACCCGTCGGTGTTCCTGACACGGCCGATCTCGGCGGGGCTGCTCGCGGTCGCGCTCCTGCTTCTCGTGCTCGCGGTGCTGCCGATGATCCGGCAGAAGCGCGACGTCGTGTTCACCGAATCCGAAGGTTGAGGGAGACCGCCGATGTGGTTGCTGATCGTCTATGTCGGCATCGTGGTGATGGGCGACCTGATCGCCTATGGAATCGGCGCCGGCGTCGAGAAGGCTTTCTCGCCCCTCGTCAGCCTGCCTATCTTCCTCACGATGTTCTTCGCGGTGTTCTGGCTGGGATGGATCCTGGCGGTTCGCCTGACCGCCAAGCTCGGCGTGGAGAACTGACGCGCGTGCCGGTTATGCGAGCCGCCGGCGGTGCGCTGTTTGGGCGCAGCGAATAAACGACCACGCTGTGGTTGTAACAAGCGAGGTCCAGGGGAGTTTCAGCATGTCGTTCCGCATCATGGCCGCCGCGGCGTTCGCTGCCGGCATCGCACTCGCAGGCCCGGCCGCGGCACAGACGGATTATCCGACCCGTCCGATCACCATGATCGTGCCGTTCGCGGCGGGTGGGCCGACCGACATCGTCGCGCGGATCGTCAGCGAGCACATGTCGCGAACGCTGGGCCAGCAGCTTGTCATCGAGAACACGGTCGGCGCCGGCGGCACCACCGCTTCGACCCGGGCGATGCGCGCCAATCCGGACGGCTACACCATCATCATGGGCCACATGGGCACCCACGCGGCCGCGGTCGCGCTCTATCCCAATCTTGCCTACCATCCGTCGAACGACTTCGAGCCGATCGGCATGGCGGCCGGCACGCCGGTGCTGATCCTCGCGCGCAAGGACTTTCCGCCGAAGGACCTCAAGGAGTTCGAGGCTTATGTGAAGGCCAATGCCGACAAGCTCAACATGGCTCACGCCGGCGTCGGCTCGGTGTCGTTCACCACCTGCCTGTTGCTGAACTCGCTGCTCGGCATCAAGCCGACGTCGATCCCGTTCCAGGGCACGGGTCCGGCGATGAACGCATTGGTCGGCGGACAGGTCGACTACATGTGCGATCAGATCGTCAGCGTCGTGCCGCAGGTGCGCGCCGGCACCATCAAGGCCTACGCGGTCGGCACGCCGGAGCGCAATCCAGCGCTGCCGGACGTGTCCACTGCCAAGGAGGCCGGCCTGCCGGGTTTCGAAGCGGTCGCCTGGAACGCCCTGTTCGCGCCCAAGGGCACGCCGAAGCCGATCATCGACAAGCTCGCCGGCGCGCTGGACAAGGCGCTCGACGACGAGTCGGTACGCAAGCGGCTGCTTGACCTCGGCAGCGATCTTCCCGCGGGCGCCAAGCGCGGCCCGGCCGGCTTGGCCGAGCTCGTCAAGAGCGAGATCGCCAAGTGGACGCCCATCATCAAGGCGGCCGGCCCCTCGAACTGACGGGACGGCTCCGCGGCGGCTAACGGCCGCTTGCGGCGGGGCGCGCATCGTCCACATGCTCGAATGCCATTTCGCCTTGACGGAACGGGGCAGTAATCTCGCAGCCATGCGCGAGCGCGCGCCCGAGTCGCCGTGGAGGCCCCATGCGCCAGTATCTCGACCTCATGGAGCACGTGCTCCGGCACGGCGTGGAGAAGCACGACCGCACCGGTACCGGCACGCTGTCGGTGTTCGGCCATCAGATGCGGTTCGACCTCGCCGAAGGCTTTCCGCTGGTCACGACCAAGAAACTGCACCTGAAGTCGATCGTCCACGAATTGCTGTGGTTCCTCGCCGGCGACACCAACGTGAAATACCTCAACGACCACGGCGTCACGATCTGGAACGAATGGGCGGATGAAAACGGCGAGCTCGGGCCGGTTTACGGATCGCAGTGGCGGTCATGGCCCGCTCCCGACGGCATCGCGATCGACCAGATCGCCAACGTGATCGCTATGATCCGCCGCAACCCGGATTCCCGCCGTCTCATCGTCACCGCCTGGAACCCGGCCGACGTCGACAGGATGGCGCTGCCGCCATGCCACTGTCTGTTCCAGTTCTATGTCGCCGACGGGCGGCTTTCCTGCCAGCTCTATCAGCGCTCGGCCGATATCTTCATCGGCGTGCCGTTCAACATCGCGTCCTACGCGTTGCTGACGCTGATGGTGGCGCAGGTGACTGGCTTCAAGCCGGGCGAGTTCATCCATACCTTCGGCGATGCCCATCTCTATTTGAATCATCTGGAGCAGGCGAAGCTCCAGCTCTCGCGCCCGGCGCGCGCGTTACCGGTGATGCGGCTCAATCCAGCCGTGAGGGATATCTTCACTTTCCGTTACGAGGATGTCGTGCTGGAGAATTACGATCCGCACGCGCACATCAAGGCGCCGGTGGCGGTGTGACCGAACGCGCATCCGATTTGCTTGCCCGAATACAAACAATCCTTGTCGTTGCCGTCGCGGAAAACGGCGTCATCGGCCGCGCCGGCGGATTGCCGTGGCGGCTGAAATCCGATCTGCAGCACTTCCGGGCCGTCACCATGGGCAAGCCCCTGATCATGGGGCGGCGCACCTTCGCGTCGATACCCAAGCCGCTCAAGGGCCGCACCACCATCGTGGTCAGCCGCGATCCTACTTTCGCGGCGCCGGGCGTGGTGACGGCACAAAGCCTTGAGGCGGCGCTCACAGCGGCGCGCGGCGATGCGCTGCGGCGCGGCGCCGATGCCATCGCGATCGTCGGTGGCCAGGACATCTTCGCGCTCGCGCTGCCGCTCGCCGACCGCCTGGAGATCACGGAAGTGCATGCGCGCCCGGAGGGGGACACGGTGTTCCCGCCGGTCGACAGGAGCGTATGGCGCGAGATTGCGCGGACGGCGCATGCGGCGGGTCCCGAAGACGATGCGTCTTTCGACACCGTCCGCTATGAAAGGGCGTCCGTCGTTGTCAATTCGGCGCCGTAGGCAGCCGCTCGTGCCGGCGCAATAGCGCCTGCCGCGTCATCGTCGTCCGTTGTAAGGGGAGGGTGGCTCCCCTATAACCCCGCTGCCAAGGAACCCGTTCGGCTTTCCGCCGGGCGCGCGAGGAGAATTTCATGCCGTGGAGCAATCAGGGCGGTGGGCCCTGGGGTTCGGGCCCGAAAGGGCCGTGGGGATCGGGCCCGCAAGGGTCCGGATCGTCCTCGCCCGACCTCGAGGAATTGCTGCGCCGCAGCCAGGACAAGCTCAGGAACGTGCTGCCCGGCGGCAACCTCGGCGGCAAGGGCTTTGCGCTGATCGCGCTCGCCGCGCTCGCCATCTGGGGCTTCTCCGGCTTCTTCCGGGTGGAGCCCGACGAACTCGGCGTGGTGCTCCGCTTCGGCAAATACACCCGGGACGCCAAGCCCGGTTTGAATTACCACCTGCCTTATCCGATCGAAGCGGTGCTGACGCCGAAGGTCACCCGCGTCAACCGCATCGATATCGGCATGCGGCTGGTCGAGGACCGCCGCGGCACCGCCATGCGCGACGTGCCGGAGGAGAGCCTGATGCTTACCGGCGACGAGAACATCGTCGACGTCGATTTCTCGGTGTTCTGGCTGATCAAGCCGAGCGGAGCGAGCGACTACCTGTTCAACATTCAGAACCCCGAAGGGACGGTCAAGGCGGTCGCCGAGAGCGCCATGCGCGAGATCGTCGGCCGCACCCAGATCCAGCCGATCCTCACCGGCGCGCGCCAGGGCATGGAAGGCGCCGTCCAGGAGCTGATGCAGAAGACGCTCGACAGCTACGGCTCAGGCATCCAGGTGTCCCAGGTCCAGCTCGCGAAGGTCGACCCGCCCAATCAGGTCATCGATTCCTTCCGTGACGTCCAGGCCGCCCGCGCCGACGCCGAGCGCGCCCAGAACGAGGCGCAGACCTACACCAACCGCATTCTTCCCGAGGCGCGGGGCAGGGTGGCCCAGATCACGCAGGCCGCCGAGGCCTATCGCGAGCAGACCGTCGCCGAGGCCAAGGGCCAGACCGCGCGCTTCGTGAAGGTCTATGACGAATACAAGAAGGCGCCCGACGTCACGCGGCTGCGCATGTATCTCGAGACCATGGAGCGCGTCCTCGGCGGCACCGACAAGATCATCATGGACTCAGGAGCGGGCCAGGGCGTCGTGCCCTATCTGCCGCTGCCCGATCTCGCGCGCCGGCCGCCGCCCGCCACGCCCGCGCCCGCCCCGCAAACCCAGGGAGGCGGCCGATGAGAACTCGGATTAGCCGGCGGCGTCATTGCCGTTCTCGCCGTCATCGCCCTCATCATCGGGTATGGCGCGCTGTTCACCGTCCACCAGACGCGTCAGGCGATCGTGGTGCGGCTCGGCAATCCGGTGCGCATCGTCACCGCGCCGGGCCTCCATCTGAAGGTCCCGTTGATCGACAGCGTGATCCCGATCGACAAGCGCATCCTCGATCTCGAGGCGCCGGCGCAGGAATTGATCGCATCGGATCAGAAGCGGCTCGTGGTGGATGTCTTCGCGCGCTATCGCATCGTCGACGCGCTCAAGTTCTACCAGACGGTCAGCACCATCGAGGGCGCCAATTCCCGTCTCTCGACCCTGCTGGTGTCGGCGCTGCGCCGCGTGCTCGGCGAATCGACTTTCATCCAGGTGGTGCGCGACGAGCGCGCCGTGCTGACCCAGCGCATGCGCGAGCAACTGGACCGCGAGGCGCAGGCCTTCGGCATCAGCGTGCTCGACGTTCGCATCCGCCGCGCCGACCTGCCGGAGCAGAACAGCAACGCCGTCTACCAGCGCATGCAGACCGAGCGCCAGCGCGAGGCCGCGGAGTTCCGTGCCCAGGGCAACCAGCGTTCGCAGGAGATCCGGTCCCGGGCCGACCGCGACGTCACGGTGGTGGTCGCCGACGCGACCTCCAGGGCCGAGCAGACCCGCGGCGAGGGCGATGCCGAACGCAACCGCATCTTTGCCGATGCGTTCGGGCGCGACCAGGATTTCTTCGCCTTCTACCGCTCGATGCAGGCCTATGAAGCCGGCCTCAAGCACAGCGATACGCGCTTCCTCATGCGGCCCGACACCGAATTTTTCCGCTTTTTCAGCGATCCGAGTGGCCGGCCGCGGGAGAATGCCGCAAAGCAATGAGCGGCGTGAACTCCGCCGCGATCCGTGCTTAACGTGACCGCGGGCTGCGTCGCCGCGGCTCCCCGGATGAATGCGGGCCGGCTGCGCGCCAGGGGACGAAGCTTTCGATGTCCGATTTCCTGGTCGCGCTCGGCCTGCTCTTCGCCCTCGAAGGGCTGACCTTCGCGGCGTTCCCGGAAGCCGCCAAGCGGGCGATGGCGAGCGTGATCGACACGCCCGACGCGATCCTGCGTCTGGTCGGCCTCCTCTCGGCGCTGTTCGGCGTGGCGGTGATCTGGTTCATGCGCGGATGACGCGGCGTTCTACCCCTTCCGGGCGGCGGAACGGCAGGTTGCGTGCCGTCCCGACCTAGCGGCAGGTCGCTATTCCGCCCTATTCCCAGCCTTAATCTGCCGCAGCTTCATTGGCTTGCGTCCCGCCTGCGTCGGGCGCAGTGTCGTGGCGCATTCTGCCCACAGGAGACGACAATCCCATGGCCGGCCTGATGATTCGCATGACGCGTCGCGCGTCACGTCCCCTGGCTGCAGCGGCCGTCACGGCGCTCCTTGCCTTGCCCTTGCTGGGCGTGCCCGCGAGCGCGAAGGGACCGGAAGGCGTCTCCGACGTCGCCGAGGCGGTGATCGACGCCGTGGTCAACATCTCGACATCGCAGACCGTCGATGCGCGTTCGGGACCGAATGCCGGTCCGGGGCAGGGGCCCGATTCCGGGCCTGGTGCGCGGCCCAATCTGCCGCCCGGCTCGCCGTTCGAGGAATTCTTCGAGGAGTTCTTCAAGAACCGGCGTGGTCCCGGCGGGCAGCAGGGCGACAACCAGAATCGCGCCCCGCGACGCGTTAATTCGCTTGGCTCCGGCTTCGTCATCGATCCATCCGGCCTCGTGGTCACCAACAATCACGTGATCTCCGACGCCGACGAGGTGAACGTCGTGTTCGCCGACGGCACCAAGCTCAAGGCCGAGATCGTCGGCCGCGACACCAAGAGCGACATCGCGCTCCTGCGGATCAAGCCCGACAAGCCGCTCAAGGCGGTGAAGTTCGGCGATTCCGACAAGCTGCGGATCGGCGAATGGGTGGTGGCGATCGGCAACCCGTTCGGCCTCGGCGGCTCGGTCACCGCCGGCATCGTCTCGGCGCGCAACCGCGACATCAATTCCGGACCTTATGACAACTACATCCAGACCGACGCCGCCATCAACCGCGGCAATTCCGGCGGCCCGCTGTTCAACATGGACGGCGACGTCATCGGTGTGAACACCGCGATCATCTCGCCGTCCGGCGGCTCGATCGGCATTGGCTTCGCCGTGCCGTCAAAGAACGTGGTCGCGGTCATCGACCAGCTTCGCCAGTTCGGCGAGATGCGGCGCGGCTGGCTCGGCGTGCGCATCCAGCAGGTGACCGACGACATCGCCGAGAGCCTGGGCATCAAGCCGGTGCGCGGCGCTCTTGTCGCCGGCGTCGACGAGAAGGGTCCGGCGAAGCCCGCCGGCATCGAGCCGGGTGACGTGATCGTCAAGTTCGACGGCAAGGACATCAAGGAGATGCGCGACCTTCCGCGCATCGTCGGCGAGACTGCGGTCGGCAAGGACGTACCCGTCGTCATCGTCCGCAAGGGCAAGGAAGACACCAAGACCGTCAAGCTCGGGCGTCTCGAGGACGTCGACAAGAACGCGACGGCAAATAAGGATTCTTCGTCTGCTCCCGAGGAGAAGAGCGTGGTCAAGAGGTCGCTCGGCCTCGACCTTGCCAACATCAGCGACGAACTGCGCAAGCGCTACAAGATCAAGGACAGCGTCAAAGGCGTCGTCGTCACCGCGGTCGAGCCGGGCTCGGCCGCCGCGGAAAAGCGGCTCATCGTCGGCGACGTGATCGTCGAGGTCGCCCAGGAGGCGGTCGCCAACGCCGAAGCCATGCAGAAGCGCGTCGAGGCCCTCAAGAAGGACGGCAAGAAGTCCGCGCTCCTTCTGGTCGCCAACGCGGAAGGTGAATTGCGCTTCGTGGCGATCACGCTCCAATAATTGGCAAACTCGCGATACGCTCCGCTCGTCCCCGCGGACCCGACAGGTGAAAGCTGCCCTGGATTCCCGCCTCGCGGGAATGAGGGAGAATGTTTCATCGGCGGAGATCGAAGCAACGATCTCCGTTCTCGCGCGTCCATGACGCCAAAGTATCGGTGTGCGTCGGAGTGGTTACTCCCCAACGAACTCGTCACGCCGATAGCCTTGCAGATAGAGTAGGGCAGTAAGGTCGCCGTGGTCGATGCGCGCATGCGCGACAGCGGCGACGACCGGCTTGGCGTGATAGGCGACGCCCAGCCCGGCCGCCGCGATCATCGCGAGATCGTTGGCGCCGTCGCCGACCGCCAATGTATCCAGCGCATCGAGGTTCGAGGCGGCGGGTGAGCTCGGCGAGCGTGTCGCGCTTGGCCTCGCGGCCGAGGATTGGCTCGGCGACCGTGCCGGCGAGGCTGCCATCGCTCTCGGCGAGCAGGACGTTGGCGCGGTGCTCATCGAAGCCGATCATCGCCGCGACCCGCTCCGTGAAGGCGGTGAAGCCGCCGGATACGAGACAGGTGTAAGCATCGTTCGCGCGCATGGTGGCGACCAGCGTCCGTGCGCCCGGCGTCAGGCGGATGCGGTTGGCGACCGTCTCGTCGATGACCGAAGCCGGCAGGCCTTTGAGCAGCGCCACGCGCTCGCGCAGGGCCGGCTCGAACGCGATCTCGCCGCGCATCGCGCGTTCCGTGATCGCCGCGACGTGGCTCTTGAGGCCGGCATAGTCGGCAAGCTCGTCGATGCATTCCTGGCCGATCATGGTGGAATCCATGTCCGCCACCAGCAGCCGCTTGCGGCGGTGTTGCGTCCGGCTGGATGACGACGTCGATCGGTTCGCCGCCCATCAGGTCGCGGAGGTCGTCAGCGAGATCCAGCAGCAGGGCGGGGAGGTCGGCGGCCTCACGATCGTCGCCGGCGAGATCGTCGATGAGAAACGGGATGTCCATCGCGATCCCAGGATCGAGCCAGGCCCCGGCGCGGCCATATGGCAGATATCGCGCCGCCTTCGCGGCGAGCGCGTCCGTCACCGCCCGCCGGCCGGGATTCGAGATCAGCGTTGCCACATGGAACATGCCGTGCGATCCGACCGTGGAGTCATGAAACGGTGAAACGTGCGCAAGGCCATCCTCATCGCAGGGCCGACCGCGAGCGGCAAGTCGGCGCTGGCGCTGGCGCTCGCCGAAGCACGCGACGGCGTCGTCATCAACGCCGATTCCATGCAGGTCTATCGCGACCTGCGCGTCATCACCGCTCGTCCGGCGCCGGAGGAGGCTGCGCGCGTGCCGCATGCGCTCTACGGGCATGTCGACGGAGCGGAAGCCTATTCGGTCGGGCGCTGGCTCGCCGACGCGCAGGCGGCGCTGGACGATGCCGAACGCCACGGCCGGCTGGCGATCCTGGTCGGCGGTACGGGACTTTACTTCAAGGCGCTGACGCAAGGGCTGACCGCGGTTCCGCCGATTCCCGTGCCGGTCCGCGAGGCAGTGCGCGCGCGCCTCGCCGCCGAGGGCGCGCCGGCGCTCCATCGGGATCTCGCGCAACGCGATGCGCCGGCCGCGGCCCGGCTCAAGCCCGCCGACAGCACGCGCGTTGCACGCGCGCTCGAAGTGATCGAGGCGACCGGCCGCTCGATTCTCGATTGGCATTGCGAGGGAACGGCGCCGCTCGTCGATCCGGCGTCCGCGGCCAAGCTGTTCCTCGCGCCCGAACGTGGGGAATTGTCGCGGCGCATCGACGCGCGGTTCGAGGCGATGCTCGCTGCCGGCGCCCTCGACGAAGTGCGGACGCTCGACGCCCGCGGGCTCGATCCCCGAATGCCCGCGATGAAGGCGCATGGCGTGCCATGGCTGATCCGCCACCTGCACGGCGAGATGTCACTGGAGCAGGCCGTCACGCAGGCCCAGACCGACACGCGCCGCTACGCCAAGCGCCAGCTCACGTGGTTCCGCCATCAGCTCCCGGACTGGAGCTGGGTCGCACCGGAAGATGCCCTTGCCGGAGTCCTCCGCGCCCGCGGCTTCTGACGATTGCGCATCCGGAACACCACCGCGACGGCAGCGACCACAAGACCGGCGATCAGGACCCAGGCGGCAGGCCGCAGCGATCCGAAATCAAGATCGCTGAAATCGATATCGAGGTTCACCGCGAGCACCCGCAGGGCATCCACGCCGGTGCCGAGCGAATACCACGCGGCCTCGCCGCCCGCGGTCAGCAGCGCCGCGACGACGGCAAGCCCCAGCAGGTGCCAGGGCGTCACATCCCCGGTCAGCCGGTGCAGCAGGCGGTAGCCGAGCAGCAACACCAGGAAGCCCGCCATCATGATCGATTCATAGATGTCGAGCTTGGTCTGCAGCAGGAAATGCACGATCGCCAGGACGGCGATGACATAGATGATCTTGTGCAAGGCGTTCCAACGCGCGCCGCCCAGGCGCCCGATCGCGTGGTCGGTCGAGGTGGCGGCAAGCGCGACGAGGCCGACAAAAGCGATGAATCCGATCGTCAGATAGAACCGCAGCACGATCTCGCTGGCGACCTTCCACATGTCGACGCGCTCGCCCCCGATATAGAGGCCGAAATGGACAGCCGCGTATCCGAACGCCGCGACGCCGAGCGTGCGGCGCATGTTGATCAGCTTCGGCATGTAGAACATGCGGCGCGCCGGGGTGACGGCGAGCGAGATCAGGATGAACCGCACCGCCCACGAGCCGGTCACGTGCGTTGCCTCGTCGAACGGCCGCGGCCCGAGGTCCGAGGTGTATGTCCGCCACGAAAGCCACAAGATGGGTAGCACCGCGCCGACGAAGGCGACAATTTTTTCCGGGGACCAGCGTCCCGATCTCTCGCGCAAAAACGGCATCGGGCGCTCGCTTCAGGCTGACATGCGCCGGCCTAACATGCAGGCCGGTGACGGCGCGTTCGAAACTTCGTGATGCCCGCTGACGGCACCGGCCGGTGGGGCTATACTTGCAAACGCGAACGGAGGAGTTGCGCGGTGGTGACCGGCTTCAGGCATAAGATCAAGAGCATCCTGGGAAGAATGGCGCGGGTGCTGCCGTTGAGCATGCGGTTTCAACGCTCGACCTACGGATACGAGATCCGTGCCTGGTACCGGCGGGTCATCAGTGGAATTCCCTGAAAGCCGCCAATTCGCTTGACCGGTGGTTGATCCGAGGCTATTTTCCGCGCAATGTTCATTCGGGAGCGGCGCATGTCGCGCAAGTTTCTTATCGTACCGAGCGCGCTGCCCCTGCCCTGGTGAATTCCTAGGCCGATGGTAGCGCGCGAATACAGGCCCTTTTTGGGGCCTTTTTTATTGCTGAAACGGCGACGAGACGAAAAGGCGGAGCGAAGCGATGATACGGGACATGAGCGGCGCCGAGATGGTGATCCAGGCGCTGGCCGACCAGGGCGTCGAGCACCTCTTCGGCTATCCGGGCGGCGCCGTGCTGCCGATCTATGACGCGCTGTTCCAGCAGGACAAGGTCCGCCATATCCTGGTGCGCCATGAGCAGGGCGCGGTCCATGCCGCCGAGGGCTATGCCCGCTCGACCGGCAAGGTGGGCTGCGTGCTGGTGACCTCGGGTCCCGGCGCCACCAACGCGGTGACCGGCCTCACCGACGCCCTGATGGATTCGATTCCCTTGGTCTGCATCACCGGCCAGGTGCCGACGCATCTCATCGGCAATGACGCGTTCCAGGAATGCGACACCGTCGGCATCACGCGGCCCTGCACCAAGCACAACTACCTGGTGAAGCGCATCGAGGACCTGCCGCGCGTGCTGCACGAGGCATTCCACATCGCGTCGAGCGGCCGCCCGGGGCCGGTCGTGGTCGACATCCCCAAGGACATCCAGTTCGCCAAGGGCCCCTATTCGCGGCCCAAGGACTTCGCCCATAGCGGCTACCGTCCCAAGCTCAAGGGCGACCTCAACAAGATCAAGGCCGCGGTCGAGATGATGAGCAAGGCCCGGCGCCCGCTGTTCTATACCGGCGGCGGCGTGATCAATGCGGGGACCGAGGCGAGCCACCTGCTGCGCGAGCTGGTCAAGCTCACCGGCTTTCCCATCACCTCGACGCTGATGGGGCTCGGCGCGTATCCGGCCTCCGGTCCGCAATGGCTGGGCATGCTCGGCATGCACGGCACCTACGAGGCCAACTGGGCAATGCATGACTGCGACCTGATGGTCTGCATCGGGGCACGCTTCGACGACCGCATCACCGGACGGCTTGACGCGTTCTCGCCCGAATTCACGCAAGATCCATGTCGACATCGATCCGTCCTCGATCAACAAGAACGTCAAGGTCGACGTCGGCATCATCGGCGACTGCGCCCACGTGCTCGATGACATGGTGCGGCTGTGGCGCGCCTCCTCGGTCGAGCCGGAGAAGCGCGCACTGGCTGACTGGTGGAAGCAAATCGACAAATGGCGCGCCAGAAAGAGCCTCGCGTATCGGCACTCCAGCGACATCATCAAGCCGCAATACGCCATCGAGCGGCTCTACGCGCTCACCCGGGACAGGGACGTCTACATCACCACCGAGGTCGGCCAGCACCAGATGTGGGCGGCGCAGTTCTTCAAGTTCGACGAGCCCAACCGCTGGATGACTTCGGGCGGGCTCGGCACCATGGGCTATGGCCTGCCCGCCGCGGTCGGCGTGCAGCTCGCGCATCCGAAATCGCTGGTGATCGACATCGCCGGCGAAGCATCCGTGCAGATGACCATGCAGGAGATGGCGACGGCGGCGCAGTACCGGCTGCCGATCAAGATCTTCATCCTCAACAACCAGTACATGGGCATGGTCCGCCAGTGGCAGGAGCTGCTGCATGGCGGCCGTTATTCGGAAAGTTATTCCGAGGCGCTGCCCGATTTCGTCAAGCTCGCCGAGGCCTATCATGGCGTCGGCATCCGCTGCGATAAGCCGGGCGACCTCGATCATGCCATCAAGGAGATGATCAACGTCGACAAGCCGGTGATCTTCGACTGCATGGTCGATCCGGCGGAGAACTGCTTCCCGATGATCCCCTCGGGCCGCGCCCACAACGAGATGATCCTCGGCGACGCCGCCGAGACGCTCGAGGACGCGATCACCGAGGAAGGCAAGATGTTGGTGTAAGCTCATGAATCAGCTTGTCAGGACACCCGCCGTGAACACCACCACCCACTATCCCGCCGCGCCGGTCGCGGAGCGTTCGGAGCCCCATACCCTCTCGGTGCTCGTCGACAACGAGCCCGGCGTGCTGGCGCGCGTCATCGGCCTGTTCTCGGGGCGCGGCTACAACATCGATTCGCTCACCGTCTCGGAGACCGAGCACCAGAAGCACCTGTCGCGCATCACCATCGTCACCACCGGCACGCCGATGGTGATCGAGCAGATCAAGAACCAGCTCGACCGCCTGGTACCGGTGCATCGCGTCGTCGACATGACGATCGAGGGTCCGGCGATCGAGCGCGAGCTTGCGATGGTCAAGGTGCGAGGCAAGGGCGACAACCGCGTCGAAGCGTTGCGGCTTGCCGACGCCTTCCGCGCCCGCGTCATCGACGCCTCGACCGAGAGCTTCGTGTTCGAGATCACCGGCAAGAGCGACAAGATCGACCAGTTCGTGGAGCTGATGCTGCCGCTCGGGCTGGTCGAGGTCTCGCGCACCGGCATCGTGGCGATCGCGCGGGGACCGGAGGGGATGTAGACCAGCGGATTCCCGGGTTGCCCCGGCAATCGAAGGAACCTAGAAACACATCGGAAAATCAACGCCAAGCTCAGTAGGAGTGGGGGAAAATCATGCGTGTTTACTACGACCGCGACGCCGACCTGAACCTGATCAAGGGCAAGAAGGTCGCCATCATCGGCTATGGCAGCCAGGGCCATGCCCATGCGCTCAATCTTCGCGATTCCGGCGTGAAGGACGTGGCGGTGGCGCTGCGCAAGACCTCGGCCGGCGTGAAGAAGGCGGAAGGCGAGAAGCTCAAGGTCATGGAGGTGGCTGAGGCCGCCAAGTGGGCAGACGTCATGATGATGCTAACGCCCGACGAGCTCCAGGCCGACATCTATAACGACCACCTCGCCGCCAACATGAAAGAGGGCGCGGCGCTGATGTTCGCCCACGGCCTCAACGTGCATTTCAACCTGATCGAGCCGCGCGCCGACCTCGACGTGCTGATGATCGCCCCCAAGGGTCCCGGACACACCGTGCGCTCGGAATACCAGCGCGGCGCCGGCGTGCCCTGCCTGGTCGCGATCCACAAGGACGCCTCCGGCAACGCCCATGATCTCGGCCTGTCTTATGCGTCGGCGATCGGCGGCGGCCGCGCCGGCATCATCGAGACGAGCTTCAAGGAGGAATGCGAGACCGACCTGTTCGGTGAGCAGACCGTGCTGTGCGGCGGCCTCGTCGAGCTCATCAAGGCCGGCTACGAGACGCTGTGCGAGGCCGGCTATGCGCCGGAAATGGCCTATTTCGAGTGCCTGCACGAGGTGAAGCTGATCGTCGACCTCATCTACGAGGGCGGCATCGCCAACATGAACTACTCGATCTCCAACACCGCGGAATATGGCGAATACGTTTCCGGCCCGCGCATCATCACGGCCGAGACCAAGGCCGAGATGAAGCGCGTGCTCAATGACATCCAGTCCGGCAAGTTCACGCGCGACTGGATGCTGGAGAACCGCGTCAACCAGACCTCGTTCAAGGCGACGCGCGCCAAGCTCGCCGAGCACGACATCGAGAAGGTGGGCGCCAAGCTCCGCGAGATGATGCCGTGGATCAAGCAGCGCGCATTGGTCGACAAGACGCGGAATTGATTGCGTCCGGCTCTTCCCCGAAAAGGGCGGCGAACGCTCCCCTTTGATGGTCTCCGCTGCAATTGCTGCGTTGCAGCGGAGCATGTCCTTGCCATGACGGTTGTATTACAGTTTGATGACGGTCGTTCGCGGCCGGATCGGTAACCGGGATTTAGTCCCGGCCGCGGGCTCGCCCGCCATGCCTCCCGCCATCGACTCCCCGACCACCCGTTCCATCGGCACACCGGGCGCCGCAGCGCGGAGCGTTGGCCCGTGGATCGCGGTCCTTGCGGTGCTTCACCTTGCGGCGCTCGCCCTCATGGTGTCGACCGAGGTCGATGCTGTGTCCCGGACCGCGTTCCTGCTGGCCTGGGGCATCTTCAACTTCTGCGGGCTCCTGGTGGTGCGCCGGCCGGTTGTCGCGGCGGCGCTGTCGCTCGGCCTGTTCGTCGTCCTGGTCCTGCTGTCGCGCTTCAAGCACGACGTCCTGCTGATGACCATCAACTTCGTCGACGTCATGGTCGTGGATGCCGATACCTTCTCCTTCCTCATGCAGGTTTTTCCCAGCCTGGGCGGCAAGGTCTGGCTCGGCACGATCGTGGCGTCGGTCTGCCTCGTGGCGGTCTGGCGTTTCGATCCGTTCCGCGTCCGGTTGCCTGCGGCCCTGCTGGGCTTGGCGGCCAGCCTTGCTGGCCTTGTCGTGCTCACGCTCGCGGTACCGAGCGACCCCTGGGACGAGTGGAACCGGGAGAATTACGTCTCCAAGTTCGCGCGCTCCGGCGTGACCTCGGTCGGCGACCTCATCACCCGTGGCGTGCTCGATTCCGATGCTACGGTGAAGGGTCATCTCGCCACGTTCGCCGAGGAGCCCTGCACGCCGGCGCGCAAGCCGCCGCACATCGTCATGGTGTTCGACGAATCGAGCTTCGACATCGGCACCGTGCCGGGGATCAAGCTGCCGGCGAACTACGGCCCGCACTTCAAATCGGACGACGGCAAGCAGCGCAACTTCGTCGTCGAGGGGGCCGGAGGCCCGAGCTGGTTTACCGAATACAACGTGCTGACCGGGCTGTCGGCGCGCTCCTACGGCCGCTTCGCCAATTTCGTCACGCGCATCGCTGCCGGCCATGTCGAGCGCGGCCTGCCGCAGGCTTTGCGCCACTGCGGCTACAAGACCATCAGCCTCTATCCGATGTACGGGGCTTTCCTCGGTGCGCGCAGCTTCCAGACCGCGGCCGGGGTCGACAAGTTCCTCGACTTCGCGGGAGCTGGGCGCGCGATTCCTCGAGCCCGACAAATTCTATTTCGACGCCGCCTTGCGCACCTTCGGCAAGGAGCGCGGCGACAAGCCACTGTTCCTGTTCGTCTACACCGCCGCCAATCATTTCCCCTGGAGCTATCGCTTCCGTCCCGATCTCGCGCCCGAATGGCGCGACCCCGGCAACCGCGTCGACGTCGACGAATACCTGCGGCGCCAGAGCATGAGCGCGCGGGATTACTCCGACTTCACCGCTAAGCTGAAGCGCGACTATCCGGATGAGTCGTTCCTGATCGTCCGTTTCGGCGACCACCAGCCTTATTTCGCGCGCAGCATCATCGATCCCGCCATGGACGATTCGCTGATCGCGCGGCGCATCGCGGCCGCCGACCCGAAATTCCTCACCACCTATTACGCGATCAACAGCATCAACTTTACGCCGCGCGACCTGTCGTCGGCGCTCGATACGCTGGATGCGCCCTATCTGCCGATCGTGGTGCTGGAGGCCGCCGGCCTGCCGCTCGACTCCTCCTTCGCCGAGCAGAAGAAGATCCTCCAGCGCTGCAAGGGCATGTTCTACCGTTGCGACAGCGGTGCCGAAGCGCGGCGCTTCAACCGCTTGCTGATCGATGCGGGCCTGATCAAGGGGCTGTGACTCGCGTCCACGATGATGTTGGCAAAGATGTTCGACGTGCGTGCAGCGGTCTCGACTTCTCCCGATGGGGGAGGTGGGCACCGTGCGGTGGATCGAGGTGGAGCACTCCATCGACGACGCGATGCACGTCGTACGCTAGGCGGACGAGGGTCATCGAGCCGGAGTTTTCCTCTTCACCTCATCCCATAGCCAGCGGGCCACAGCTTCTGCCGAACTCGCGCCATCGCCGCCGCTGGCGCGAAGATTCGCGGCTCGCATGGTGGCGACGTCGATCGCGCCGATCAGGGATTTAAGCGCGTCGCGCAGCGCCGCATCATCGGCGCGCTTGGGCGACATCAGCACCATCGCGTCGTAGGGCGGGATGACGTGCTTGGGATCGTCGAACACGAGCAGGTCGTATTTCGCGATCAGACCGTCGCTCGTGTAGCCGGCGATGACGTCGACCTCGCCGGCGGCCAGCGCCGCATACATGAAATCCGGCTGCATCTGCCGCTGGGTCTTGAAGGCCAGCCCGTAAGCCTCGCGCAGGCTTGCCCATTCCGGCCGCGAGAAGAACTCATAGTCGCCGGCGATCGACAGCGTCGATGCATGGGAAGCAAGGTCGGCGGCGGACTTGATGCCGAGCGCCTGCGCGCGGCCGCGCGGCATGATCAGCGCATAGGCGTTCTCGAAACCAAGCTCACCGAGCACGGTGACGTGCGAGCGCTCTGCGAGCCCCTGCTTCACCTCGGCCAGCAATTCGGCGCGCGGCTTCGTGCCGGTGCGGCGCAATTCGTTGGCCCACAGCGTGCCGGAATAATCGACGTAGACATCGATCTCGCCGGCCGCGAGCGCGGCGAAGATCACGTTAGAGCCCAGGCCTTCACGCTTGCCGGCGGTAAGGCCGGCCGCGGCGAGGCGCTGCTGGATCAGGCTCGCCAGCACGTACTGCTCGGTGAAGGTCTTGGCGCCCACGACGTAGCGTGGCGGCGTGCGAGCGAAGCCCGGCGCCAGCGCCGCCACGACCAGCAGCACAATGCCGGCTGCACCGAGGATCACCCGCAGACGACTGCGCAGCCTGAGGCCGACCTCCATCAGCGAGAGCAACTGGTCGACCGCCATCGCCAGCAGCGCCGCGGCGACGCATCCGAACAGGACGAACACCCAGTTCTGCGTCTGCAGCCCGGTGAAGATGTAGTTGCCGAGGCTTTCCTGGCCGATCGGCGTCGACAGTGTCGCGGTGCCGATCACCCATACCGCGGCGGTGCGGATGCCCGCCATGATGACCGGCAGCGCCAGCGGCAACTCGACCATCGTGAGCGACTGCCGCCGCGTCATGCCGACACCTTGCGCCACCTCGGTCAGCGCGGGATCGACGCCAAGCAGCCCGGTGACGGTGTTCCGCAACACCGGCAGCATGGAGTAGAGCGCCAGCGCCAGCACCGACGGCAAAAATCCGAAGGCCGAGAAGCTGACGCCGAACCATCTTTGCGACAGCGCCGAGAGCGCGAGCAGCACGGGATAGAACAGCGCCAGCAGCGCGAGCCCGGGTATCGTCTGCACGATGCTGGCGACGGTCAGCAGCGCGCCCCGAGTGATCGGGCTGCGTCGCGCCAACAGCGCGAGTGGCAGGCTGATGGCGAGGCCGAGGGCCAGCGCCGCCGCGCTGACGCGGACATGGCTGCCGAGGTAATCCGGCAACCGCGCCAGCGCCTCGCCCCAGCGCGGATCGGAGAACAGGTTCATGCGCCGCGCGCCGTGTCGCGCGGTTCATCGTCCGAGCCTTGGCCCGCGCGCAGCAGCAAGGCCTGCAGCTTCTCGGCCTGGCGGCGCGGCGTGCGCAGCAATTCGCCGACATAGTCATCGGTACTCGTCGAAAGCTCAGCCGCGGTGCCGTCGGCGATGACGCGCCCTTGCCGGACCACGGCGATGCGGTCGGCGAGCAGCAGGGCTTCCACCATGTCGTGCGTAATCATCACGGTCGTCAGGCCGAGCGTATCGTGCAGCCGGCCATAGTCGCTGCTGAGCGCGTCGCGGGTCAGCGGATCAAGCGCGCCGAACGGCTCGTCCATCAGCACGATCCGCGGCTTTGCCGCAAGCGCGCGCGCGACGCCGACGCGCTGCCGCTCGCCGCCGGAAAGCTCGCGTGGATAGCGGTCGCGTTTGCCGGTATCGAGCCGCACCAGCGCCAGCATTTCGTCCACTCGCGCGTGAATCTCAGGCGCCGGCGTGCCGAGCAGCCGCGGCGTGATGCCGATGTTCTCGGCCACCGTCATGTGCGGAAACAGCCCGGCGCTCTGGAACACCGTGCCGACGTGCCGCCGCAACGCCACCGGATCGATATGCTGGAGGTCGTCGCCGTCGACGCGGATAGTCCCGCCGTCCGGATCGATCAGCCGGTTGGCGAGCCGCAGCAGTGTCGTCTTGCCGGAGCCCGAGCCGCCGACGATCGCCAGGAACTGTCCGGACGGCACCGCGAGCGAGACGTCGTCGAGCGCCGTCACGCGCCCGCCATCGAAGGTCTTGGTGACGTGCTCGAACGCGATCGCAGCGGGTTGCCGGTCCATTTCCGCCGGCCTATCACGGCCGACCGCCCGCGACCACGGGTCTCCCTTGCACGCGGCGATATGGCGTGGAATGCCGGAACCGCTAAAAACGGGCGATGAGCCGCACCACGCGGCATCTGGGGGGAAACGTGCGCGCGCAGGAGACCGTGGGCAAACCGGCGGTGCGGCTCGACGGCGTCACCATCGCGTTCCGGCTCGCCGGCGGCGGGACCTATACGGCGGTGGAGCGCGCCACCCTCGGCGTCGCGGACGGCGAGTTCGTCGCCATCGTCGGCCCGACCGGCTGTGGCAAGTCGACCCTGCTCAACGCCGCCGCCGGCCTCATTGCGCCGTCGGAGGGAACCGCCACGATCTTCGGCGCGCCGCTCGCGGGGCTGAACCGGCAGGCCGGTTATCTGTTCCAGGCGGAAGCGCTGTTCCCGTGGAAGACGGCGATCGAGAATGTCGCGATCGGCCTGGAGATCGTCGGCACGCCGAAGGTGGAGGCGCAGGCCCGCGCGCAGGCCTGGCTCAAGCGCGTCGGGCTCGGGGCCTTTGGTGGCCGCTATCCGCACATGCTGTCGGGCGGCCAGCGCAAGCGCATCGGCTTGGCGCAGGTGCTGATCCGCGATCCCAAAATCCTGCTGATGGACGAGCCGTTCGGCCCGCTCGACGCGCAGACCCGGCAGATCATGGGCAACCTGCTGCTCGATTTGTGGAGCGCGGATCGCAAGGCGGTGATGTTCGTCACTCACGACCTCGATGAGGCGATCGCGCTCTCCGACCGCGTCGTCATCATGTCGGCAGGCCCAGCCGCGCGCATCATCGGCGAATGGCGCGTGCCGCTCGCGCGCCCGCGAGATATATCGGAAGTGAAGCTCGACCCCGGCTTTCACACGCTGCATCGCGAGATATGGCAGGTGCTCAAGGACGAGGTGCTCAAGGGCTACGCGCAGACAGAGGGTGCCTCATGAATAACGATTTGGAGGCCGGGAAGCGTCAACGCGGCACGGTCTGCTCCCTCCCCTTGAAAAGGGGAGGGGTGGGGAGGGGATCGCAGGGACGGTTTGCAGCGCGCATGACTCCCTCCTTGTCCCTCCCCCTTTCAGGTGGAGGGAACGCTGCTGCGATGCCGGTCGTCCATGTCCAATTTGGCGCGCGCGGGATTCGGGAGATCGCCGCATGCACCGTTTGAAACTCTTTTTCCTCCAGGCCCTCGTCGCCGTCGTTGCGATCGCGTTCTGGCATGTGTTCACACGCGTGCCGGTGTGCGGGCTCGCGCTTCTCGGGCGCGACGAAAACTGCATGATGCTGCTGCCGCCGTTCTTCTTCTCGACGCCCCTGGATGTCCTTGACCGCGTCGTCAAGTGGTTTGTGCAGGGCACCATCTGGCGCCACCTCTGGGTCACGCTCGCTGAGGCGATGCTCGCCTTCGCGATCGGTTCGATCGGCGGCGTGCTGGTCGGCTTCTGGTTCGCGCGCCAGCCACGCGTCGCCGCCGTGTTCGATCCTTATGTGAAGATGGTCAACGCGCTGCCGCGCGTCGTGCTGGCGCCGATCTTCACTTTATGGTTCGGCCTTGGCATCGCATCCAAGGTCGCGCTTGGCATCACGCTGGTGTTCTTCATCGTGTTCTTCAACGTCTACCAGGGCGTCAAAGAGGTGAGCCCGACCGTGCTCGCCAACGCCCGCATGCTGGGCATGAGCGAGCAGCAGCTCATGCGCCACGTCTATTGGCCCTCGGCGCTGTCGTGGATGTTTTCATCGCTTCATACCTCGGTCGGCTTTGCCGTGGTGGGCGCAGTGGTCGGCGAATATCTCGGCTCGGCCGCAGGGCTCGGCTACCTGATCCAGCAGGCGGAAGGCGTGTTCGACGTCGCCGGCGTGTTCGCCGGCATGTTCGTGCTCGCGGCCTTCGTCGTGGTCATCGACTGGATCGTGACGCTGGTCGAGCGCCGGCTGCTGGTGTGGCGGCCGGCGCCCGCCGAGGTGCGCACTTAGTCCAAAGCGACTGGCGAGCCGATCAATCACTTGCTCCGACCCTCCCCCTTGCGGGGAGGGTCGCCGCGAAGCGGAGTCCTCTGCACTGTCCTGTCTTATCGTTGAAGCTGCGGGTGCTTTGACGATTTGCCGCTATGACTGGTCCAGCGTCATCGGTTGGTTCAATCCGATTCGGGTTCACGCTCAGGGCAGCAGCTTGGTATCGTCCGGTGCCTGCGGCGGCGTCTTGATGGCGATCGCCTTGAGCGCGCGGCCTTCGGGCTTGGAGCCGCCGTGCGGCGTGCCCTTTGGGATGATGACTAGGTCGCCGGGCTTGACCTTCACTTCCTTGTCGCCGAGCCAGATCGTGCCGGTGCCTTCGAGGATGTATTGGATCTCGTTGGTGTTGGGATGCATGTGCTTCGGCACGTTGCCGTCCTGGACCGAGATGGTCGCGCCGTCCGCCGTGACGAAGGTCTTGGACCGGAAGCCGATCGGGTTGGCGGACCCGAGCGCGTCCCCAGTCAGGTCGGGCACATGGATGATCTGCGGCATCATGGCGTCGGCGGCGACGGCCGGCGGCAGCATGCGCGCCGCGCCGCAGCCGGCAACGAATGCGAGGGCAACGGACGCGAGGAATAACGGGCGGTTCATGGACGAATTCTCCCTGGGATCGGCTTGTTGATGAGGCGACGGTAATCCGCCGCCGCGCCCCTGACCAGGGGGGTGCCGGACGGCATCGACAACCGGAAGTGCGGCGGGCGGTGTCGATCGGAGGACGACGGCGCGTCGAGCCAAAGCACTGGCGCGCGGGCCTTTCCAGCACCCCCTCCCTACACTAAGGTGCCGCCAAATTTCCAAGGAGGAAACCATGGCGGGAAAACTGCTTCGCTGGCTGGCCGGCCCCCTGAGCGCGCTGGCGCTGATGTCGGGTGCGGCGCTCGCGCAGACCAAGATCACCATCGCGGTCGGCGGCGCCGGCTGCCTGTGCTACCTGCCGACCATGCTGGCGCAGCAGCTTGGCGAGTACAAGAAAGCCGGGCTCGACGTCGAGCTCATCAACTTCAAAGGTGGCTCGCAGGCGCTCACGGCGGTGCTCGGCGGCAGCGCCGACGTGGTGTCCGGATATTTCGACCACTGCGTCAATCTCGCCGCCAAGAACCAGGCGATGCAGGCCTTCGTGGTCTATGACCGCTATCCGGGGTTCGCGCTCGTCGTCTCGCCGAAGAATTCCGGCGCCATCAAGTCGATCAAGGACCTCGCCGGCAAGAAGGTCGGCGTCAGCGCGCCCGGTTCGTCGACGGATTTTTTCCTCAAGTTCATGTTGTCGAAGAACGGCGTCGATCCGAACTCGGTCGCGGTCATCGGCATCGGCCTCGAAGCCACCGCGGTCGCCGCGATGGAGCAGGGTACGGTCGACGCCGCCATCATGCTCGATCCGGCGATCACCTATCTGCAGGGCAAGTTCAAGGGTCTCGCGATCCTGAGCGATACCCGCACTCAGAAGGATACGGTCGACGTGTTCGGCGGCGAATATCCCGGCGGTGCGCTCTATTCGCGCGCCGACTGGATCGCCAAGCACGAGAAGGAGACGCAGGCGCTCACCAACGCCATCGTGGCGACGCTCAAGTGGCTTCACTCCCACACGCCGGAGGAGGTCATGGCCAAGATGCCAGACGACCTCACCGGCGCCGACAAGGCGCTCTATCTCGCAGCGCTCAAGAACACGATCCCGATGTATTCGCTCACCGGCGCCATGGACCCGAAGGGCGCCAAGGCGGTGCTCGACGTGTTTAGCCAGTCGTCGCCCGACGTCGCAAAGGCCAATGTCGACGTGAGCAAGACCTACAGCAACCGGTTCGTGGAAGCCGCGAACAAGGGGATGTGACCGGATCGATGATGGCGGCCGATCGAATCGATCAGCAGAATCTGTTGGATTGCGGCGCGCGGCGGGATCATGGTACCCGCCGCGTTTGCATTTCACACTAGGCATGAACCTCCTCTCCATCCAGTCCCACGTCGCCTACGGCCATGTCGGCAACAGCGCGGCTGTGTTTCCGCTGCAGCGGCTCGGCGTCGAGGTGTGGCCGATCCACACCGTGCAGTTCTCCAATCACACCGGCTATGGCGCGTGGCAGGGCAGGGTGTTCGACGGCGGCATGATCCGCGAGGTCGTGCAAGGCATCGATGAACGTGGCGTGCTCGGGATCTGCGATGGCGTGATCTCCGGCTATATGGGCTCGGCGGAAATCGGCGAAGCCATCCTCGACGCCGTCGCGAAAGTGAAGCAGGCCAATCCGGCCGCGCGCTACGGCTGCGACCCGGTGATCGGCGACGTCGGGCGCGGCGTGTTCGTGCGGCCGGGCATCCCGGAATTCATGCGTGACCGCGCGGTGCCGCTGGCCGACGTCATCACGCCGAACCAGTTCGAGCTCGATTATCTCGCCGGCCGCACGACCGGGACGCTCGCCGACGCGCTTGCCGCGTGCGACGCCATTCATGCGCGCGGGCCCGAAGCCATCCTGGTGACCTCGCTGCACACCAGCGAGACGCCTGCCGATGCCATCGACATCCTGGCCTCCGACGCCGACGGCCGTTTCCGCGTGCGCACGCCGAAGCTTCCGATTTCCGTCAACGGCGCGGGTGATGCCATCGCGGCGTTGTTCTTCGCGCATTACCTGGCGAGCGGCTCGGTGGGCGAGGCGCTGACGCGCGCGTCGTCGTCGGTCTATGGCCTGCTGGAACGCACGTCGCAGGCGAGCTCCAAGGAGATATTGCTGGTGGATGCTCAGGACGAGTTCGTCGCGCCGAGCCGCGTCTTCGAGGCGGAGCGGGTGGGAAGTTGAAAACGGTTGCCGTCATGGCGGGGACAAGCCCGGCCCTGACGGAGCGAGAGCTGCTTCCATGAAACGCCGTTTCGTCACTCTCGATGTCTTCACGTCCCGCCGCTTCGCCGGCAATCCGCTCGCCGTCGTGCTGGACGCCGAGGGGCTCGACACCGGCGCGATGCAGGCGGTCGCCCGTGAGTTCAATCTCTCCGAGACGGTATTCGTCTTGCCGCCCGATGATGCGGCGCACCGCGCCAGGCTGCGAATCTTCACGCCTGGCCGTGAATTGCCGTTCGCCGGCCATCCCACGGTCGGCACGGCGGTGCTGCTCGCGCGCCGCGATGGCGGCGACGGCGAGCGTGAGATCATCCTCGGGGAAAACATCGGGCCGGTGCGCTGCCGGATCACGCCGGCGCCGGATGGCGGCCATGCCGTCTTTGATGTTCCCCGGCTGCCGGGCCGGGCCGGAACGTCTCCAGGCGCTGCAATCATAGCGGCCGCCCTCAGCCTCACCGCGGGCGATATCGGCTGCAGCGATCTGGCGCCCGCGCGATGGTCGGCCGGCACTCCGTTCACGATGGTCCCGCTGCAGAGCCTCGATGCGGTCCGCCGCTGCCGTCCGGATCTCGCGCGCTTCGACGCGGCGTTCGGCGGTGACGAACATGCCCCGCCTTTTGCCTTTTGTCTCGACAGCGTCGATGCCGGAAACCACACCCATGCCCGCATGTTCGCGCCAAGTTTCGGGATTTCGGAGGACCCGGCGGCCGGCTCGGCGGCGGCGGCCTTCGCCGGGTATCTGGCAGCCAGCGGCTATCCCGAGGGCGACCACACGATCCGCATCGAGCAGGGCTACGAGATGGGCCGCCCGAGTTTGATGACGCTCGTCATCACGATCCGGGCGGATCGTCTGGTGGCCGCATCGATCGGCGGCGACGCCGTGGTTGTCACGGAAGGGACCATCGAGGCTTGACCGTCGCGACATGCTCTGCGACCGCTCGGCAATGACCGACACCCGCGTCGTGCCCATCGCGCATCTCGACATCCGTTTCGATCCGCGGTCCTGGGCCTTCGCCGACGGGCGCCGCGCCGAGATCGACGACCTGTTTGCATCGCTCAAGCGCGACAAGCCGGCGCTGTTCAATGGCCATGTGATGATGCTGCACGCGTTCGATCTCGCGGGCGACACCATCCGCGCCGCCGCGTTCGAGACCGACTACGCCGCGATGACCGCGTGGCATCGCTGGGACCAGCCCGACAAGGCCGTGCGCAACTTCTTCGGCCTCGCAGCCTTGCAGGCGTCGGACGGCGCCTACCTGATGGCGGTGATGGGCGCGCATACCGCCAATGCGGGGCACGTCTATTTCCCGACCGGCACGCCCGACCGCGATGACCTGTTCGGCGACGTGATCGATCTCGACCGCAGCGTGCTGCGCGAACTGGAAGAGGAGACCGGCTTGGCCGCGAAGGACGTCGATGTCCTGCCGGGCTGGCACGCGGTGTTGTTCCGCCAGCGCGTCGCCCTGATGAAGAGCCTGGCGATCGCCGCGCCCGCCGCGCAGGTGCGCGAACGCATCATCGAATTCCTGCGGCGCGAGACGGAGCCGGAGCTCACCGACATCCGCATCGTGCGCGGGCCTTCCGACATCGATCCCAACATGCCGCCCTTCGTGACGGCGTTCCTTGACCATCAGTGGCGGGGCCGATGGTAGCGCCGTGGGCGGCAGGACCGAAGCCCCGCCGCCATCAGGCCGGCCGCGTGCCGTATTATTTCATCATCTGGCCGCGAATCTCGCCGCCCTTGTTCTTCTCGGTGTGGATGTTGAAATAGTAGCGGCCGCCCTGCAGGTCGGCGGCCTGTGCGTCGGTGAGCGTCGCCGTGCCCTTGATCGGGCTCGTGAGCGGAGCCGGCACCGGCACCGCAACACCTGCATTGGCGCCGGGAGCGGCCGGGCCATGGAAGTGCGCCGCTGTCGCATTGCCGGTCAGGCCGGAATATTCCGCCGTATAGGTGAGGGCCTTGGTATTGGTGTCGTAGGTCGCCGTTACCGTCCCGGTGCCCGCCAAGTCGTTCGCCGGCACCTCGCTCGATGCCTTGAGGTCGCCTTTGAAGGTCATCGTCTCGGCAAAGGCCGCCGGCGCACCGAGCATAAGTCCTGCCAATGCGACGGCAGCCGCGTAGGTGCGCAAGTTCAACGTGATCATGTCTTCCTCCCTGTGGGAGCCGGCACGGTTTATAAGACGGTCATGGTGACCGGTCCGTCCGGCGCCGCTCTTGAATAGAACCCGTTGAAGTTGAAGTTATTCCCTTCCCCGCCAGACCCCGGGCGATGCCGCTCACGCCACACAAGCCCTGCGAGGAATTGATGAAAAACAAGAACTCTTATCGAGGCGTTCCGCGTCGCCAAGGCCGACAAGTTCCGTCTCGCCGATTACGACCCGGCCGACATCAGTGACTTCAAGCTCGACAAGGAGGAGGGCAAGGCGCTGCTCGCCGAAAGTCTCAAGAAGCTCGCCGACCTGCAGGGGCGGCTCTATGCCCAGAACCGCTGGTCCGTCCTGGTGATCCTTCAGGCCATGGACGCCGCCGGCAAGGACAGCGCCATCAAGCACGTGATGTCCGGCATCAATCCGCAGGGCTGCAACGTGCACAGCTTCAAGGCGCCCAGCACGCAGGAACTGGAGCATGATTTCCTGTGGCGCGCCGTGGTGAACCTGCCGGAGCGCGGCCGCATCGGCATCTTCAACCGGTCATACTACGAGGAGATGCTGGTCGTTCGCGTCCATCCGGAGATTCTCAAGCGCGAGATGCTGCCGGCAAGCCTCGTCACCGACGACATCTGGACCGAACGCTTCGAGGACGTCTGCGCGTTCGAGCGGTATCTCGGGCGCAACGGCGTGCTGGTACTCAAGTTCTTCCTCAATGTCTCCAAGGAGGAGCAGAAGCGCCGTTTTCTCGATCGGCTCGATGAGCCCGACAAGCGCTGGAAGTTCGAGCTCGGCGACGTCGAGGAACGCAAGCTGTGGGACAAGTACATGGCGGCCTATGAGGACATGATCCGCAACACCAGCACGTCGGGCGCGCCGTGGCATGTCGTGCCGGCCGACCACAAATGGTTCGCGCGCCTGGTAATCTCCCGGACTATCGTCGAGGCGATGGACACGCTTGACCTGAAATTCCCGGATACCGATCCGGAAGTGCTCAAGCGCATGAAGCAGGTCCGCCAGGCGCTGCTTGACGAGACATGACGATCGGCTCACGGCATGAGAGGCCCGTGCCCGGGACGGCTTCTGCTACGCTGGCAGGCCGATGTTCGGGATCGGGGCGGGCAGGTAGGCGCCGCCGCGGATGGCGGCTTGCAGGGTCTTAAAGTCCGTGCCGGACTTGAACGCGTCGTGGACGCGTGCCGGATCGAAGAACGTGCCGATCGGGTTCGCGGCAAAGTCCGGCGACGTCCGCATCCATTCGCCGGAACGTTGCCAGTCGGAAAAGTTGTCGCTCTGGAGCTCGACGAAGTTGCCGTCCGGGTCCTTGTAATAGAGCGAGATCGTCAGGCCGTGGTCGAGGCAGAAGGCCGGCTCGACGCCATCCTGCCGCATGCGGTCGAACGACGACATCAGGTCCGCGAAGCTGCCATACTCGAACGCGCTGTGATGCATACCGTTATGGCGGGTCTTGTCGGTGTCGTCCGTCAGGCCGGGCACAGCCAGGAATGCGACCCGGTGATTGGCGCCGTCGTTCGTCATCCAGGCGGCGACGCCGTCCCGGAACTGGACCTGCGCCCCGACGACGAATGCGTACCACGCGATCATCTCATCGAGGCGGCTGGTCTTGATGGTGACGTGGTGGAGCGACGGCTTGATCATGGCGTTTCCCCTGCTGGCTTTTTATGCTGGCGCCGATATTACGCCGCCGCGGCCAAAATCAAATCGGGCCGGCCGACCGCTACCGATAGCCGTAACGCGCCTTCACCGCGGCAAGCTGGCTGTTGGCGTCGGCGTCGCGGCCCGCGGTGCAGGCGCTCTTGGCTGGCGCGAGGTCCTTGGTAATGCGGGGATAGACGCTCTTGTTGAGGTTTCCGGTCTGTGCGTCGCTATCGATGACTAACTCGAACGCCGCGATGGCTTGGCCGCAGCCAGATCCGCCGACGTGGTAGTTGACGGCGCCGGGGATGATCACCGCGGCCGAGTTGCTGCTGGAGGATGCGCAGCCGGCGAGCAGCAATGCCAGAAGCGTCAATAGTCCTGTCGTATTGCGCATGTCTCGCTGCTCCAGTTGTCCTGGTCTTGCGTGCCCGGCGTCAAATCCGCTACAAGACCGCCATCGGATGCTCCGAGGACTAACGCGTCCTTCACGAGTCTGTATCAGTCTTGGCGTCCGATGAAGAGGGTTGGCATGTCAATTCGCCGCGATATCCGCGCGATCGCTCCGGGAGCCGATAAGGCTCTGCCGGTTGCCGCCCCTGATTCTGGGCACGCTCCTTCTTATCTGCCCCTGAGGGCCGGCTGGGCGCTTCGCGCCTGGGCACTCAGGGGTCGGACGGCAAGGACGGAAACCCAGGCGCCCGCGCGGCGCGCTTCGATCACAAGGACGACTGCTATGACCACCAGCCCACAGTCCGAAAAGGACCGCGTCATCATCTTCGATACCACGTTGCGCGACGGCGAGCAGTGCCCCGGCGCCACCATGACCCACGAGGAGAAGCTCGAAGTCGCCGAACTGCTCGACAAGATGGGCGTCGACGTCATCGAGGCCGGTTTTCCGATTGCGTCCGAAGGCGATTTTGCCGCCGTCCAGGAGATCGCTCGACGCACCCAGAATGCGGTCGTATGCGGGCTGGCCCGCACCGCACCGAAGGACATCGACCGCTGCGCGGAAGCGATCAAGCCGGCCCGCCGCCATCGCATCCATATGTTCGTGTCGACCTCGCCGGTGCACATGAAGTGGAAGCTCCAGATGGAGCCGCAGCAGGTGCTCGACATGACGGTCGCGTCGGTGACGCGCGCCCGCAACCACACCGACGACGTTGAGTGGTCGTCGGAGGACGGTACTCGCACCGAGATCGATTTCCTGTGCCGCTGCGTCGAGGCCGCGATCAAGGCCGGCGCGACCACGATCAACATTCCCGACACCGTGGGCTACACGACGCCGCAGGAATACGAGGCGCTGTTCCGCACGGTGATGGAGCGCGTGCCGAACTCGGACCAGGCGCGCTTTTCGGTGCACTGCCATGACGATCTCGGCATGTCGGTCGCCAACTCGCTCGCCGGCGTGAAGGGCGGCGCGCGCCAGATCGAATGCACCATCAACGGCATCGGCGAGCGCGCCGGCAATACGGCTTTGGAAGAGGTCGTGATGGCGATGCAGGTGCGCAACGACGTGTTGCCGTACTGGAACAAGATCGACGCCACGATGCTGACGCGCGCCTCCAAGCTCGTGTCGGCGGCGACCTCGTTCCCGGTGCAATACAACAAGGCGATCGTCGGCCGGAACGCCTTCGCGCACGAAAGCGGCATCCATCAGGACGGCATGCTCAAGAACGCGCAGACCTACGAGATCATGACTCCCGAGAGCGTCGGCGTGAAGCAGACGTCGCTCGTCATGGGCAAGCATTCCGGGCGGCATGCGTTCGTCCATAAGCTGGAAGACCTGGGCTACCAGCTCGGGGCCAACCAGCTCGAAGATGCCTTCGTCCGCTTCAAGGCGCTCGCCGACCGCAAGAAGCATGTCTACGACGAGGACATCGAGGCTTTGGTCGACGAAGAGATCGCCCACTTCCACGACCGCATCAAGCTGGTCTCGCTCACCGTCATCGCCGGCACGCGCGGGCCGCAGCGCGCCACCATGCGGCTCGACATTGAGGGCCGCGAGGCGATCGAGGAGGCGGAGGGCAACGGGCCGGTTGATGCGGTGTTCAACGCCATCAAGGCGCTGGTGCCCCACGAGGTCACGCTGGAGCTCTATCAAGTGCACGCCGTGACGGCGGGGACGGATGCCCAGGCCGAGGTCTCGGTGCGGCTGTCCGAGGCGGGTCATGCGGTGACCGCCAAGGGCGCCGACCCCGACACGCTGGTGGCCTCCGCCAAGGCCTATCTCGGCGCGCTCAACAAGATCATGGCGAAGCGCCAGCAGCGCGGCCGCCTGGAGGCGGTGGGGGCGCCGGAGCGGCGAATCCATTCCACCGAGGCAATGTAGGCGCCACTGCTGCTCCGGATTGATGCTCATCGGGGGCCCGTGCGGCCCCCGATTCATTTGAACGAAAGCGGCTTCGGGACGTTGATTTCCTGTCGCGATGCCGACGCTACGTAATAGTCCTATCTTTATGAAATCGTTGATCATTTCTATCTCTCTGGTCGAGAGAAACCCCAAGAATTCGGAGCCATTGATGTTGAAAGCAGCGCTTGCCGCCGCCCTCGCCTGTGTCGCCCTCGGTTCATCGATGGCCGTCGCCGAAACCCCCGTGAAAGCGTCCATGCAGCGCCTTGTCGGTGCGCGCGGCCCGGTTGTTACGTCGGCGCATATCGCGCGGCTCAAGAGCGTGCTCAAGCTCACCGCAGCGCAGGCGGCGCACTGGGCGCCGGTCGAGGCGGCTCTGCGCAACATCTCTCGCCAGCAGGCCCAGTCGCAGGAGCCCGATTCCGCGTCCGTCCAGCGCCTGATGTTCGCCGCGATGCCGCTCATCCAGAGCCTGGACGAGGGTCAGAAGCGGCAAGCCGCCTCCGTGGTGCGGTCGATGGGCTTCACCCAGGTCGCATCTGCGATCTGAGGTGCGATGGAGCGGCGGTCCGTTGCTGGACAGCCCCCCGTCCCTTTGCTAGACGACGGCTCCGCGGCGCGGGGCTGGGCGCATAGCTCAGTTGGTAGAGCAGCTGACTCTTAATCAGCGGGTCCCAGGTTCGAGCCCTGGTGCGCCCACCAAGACTTCTGATTGTGCATCAGGGGCTTGGTCTATCCCAGCCCACGTCGCAGGCGGACCGAGGGGCTTCCCCGTATCCGGACAGAGACGGGGCAAGGGTGTTGGCGCGCCCCAGCCGCGAGCGTGACCTCGCATGACCTAGCCGGCCTGACATCGGCCACCCGCCGCCGCGCGCGCGGCGGGCTCACCTTGGTTCACGCGATGAAAAAAGACGAGTCAGCACCTCCGTCAACGGCGCGCGCCGTTTCGCTTTCCGACAACGCCAAGGATGCTCTGCCGACCTGCACGCCCGAAACTCGAACGTCCACCAAGTCTTCCTTCGGGGAACGGGGACTCCGACAGATCGCAGTGGTGCGGAGTTATGACGAACTGTTGGCTGCGCTGCGCAAGCGCGTGGCGGATCTCGACATTTGCCAGACCGAGTTGGATAGCGAGCTTAAATTAACGCGCGGCCACGTTAGCAAGCTCATCGCACACGTGCCGGTGAAATCGTTCGGACGGGAGACGTTCGGGCCACTGATCCAGGCTCTCGGATTGATGGTCGTATTGGTCGAGGACGAAAAGCTGATGGAAGGCCTCGCCCGGTTGCCGAAACGCAAACGCGGGAACGGTTATACTCACGACGGCATACTCACGAAAAAGAAACGTCGCGGTGGCCTGCGAAGAAATACAGCATGGGGAAAAGCCATGGCGACACAACGTCTACTTAAGACAACTCCCGACCAGAGAAGAGAAATCGCCAGCCGCGCTGTCAGGGAAAGATGGCGCCGGTGCAAGGAGCGCCAAGAAACCGCTGCAACAGAAGTAACTTACGGTCGAAAAGCTCGAGTGAACGAGATAAGCGAAAACAGCGTCTCTTACTCGTCCGAATTGGGCTCTGTGAATACGTAATTGCCGGCCATGAAAAAGGACGCCGCGGAGACAAAATGCGATAGCAAAATCGCCTTACCTCTTTGGCTTTCGAGCGGCAAACTTTCGTGCCGCTCCGGTGCGTTGCTCATCCCTTATCTCTGACCAGGATACGGAGCCATGAGAAACATGGCCCGCCTTCTATCCTTTGTCATTGTTTTTGCCACGGCCGCGACGTCCGCATCGGCCCAAAGCGGCGTTACCAGTATCGGCGGCGTGAGTGGCGCCATCGCTCTGAATTCCGGCCTGAGTATGGTTGGCAGCACGCTCACCAGCGTTTGGTCGCTGACAGGAGGTGTTATTAACACCTCAAGCAAGGTCGCCATAGGCGGGCTCGCTGTCAGCACGGCACCGGACATGGGTGTTGGCTCGGTATCGTCGCTTACTGGTTTTTTCAAGAACGGCCGTCCATGGGCTGATGTACGCGCATGGGGCGCCAAGGGTGATTCTACCACGGACGATACGGCTGCGATCCAAAACGCAATCAACTACATGTCGACTAACTTCGATGGCGGGATCGTCTTCTTCTCACCCGGTAGCTACAAGGTTACGTCGACGCTCACCGTCAACAAGGGCATTATCCTGATGGGCTCCGGCCGCAGGACGACCGCCATCTCCTCGGCGGGGGCCGATATCACGGTGCTGAACGTGGGCGTGGCCCCGTTCACCGGCAACGACGGCATCGGCATCGAGAAGTTGTTTATCTTGGGAAACGCTACGACCAGCTCAACGTCAGCAGTGGTCGTCATCAATGCTAATGTCAGCGGGTACATGCGCGACTGCCAGATATTGGGCGGCAAATTCGCGATCTATACCGGCGGTGTCGACTTCACCTATGACAACAACGATGTTGCCTCAAGAGGCACGTCATCCGGCGGCGCCAACATCTTCTCGTATGGCGGCGGTTGGTATATCCGCATGAAGATTGATAACATTACCGCTGTCACTTACGGATTCTTTCAGGGCTGGAACGGATCTACAGCCGCCGCTGAAAACCACTTTATGCAGAGCGACTTCACCGGCCCTTGGACCAATGCTGCAATCCGCATCGACGACCAAGGCCACAACAGCAATATCACAATCTTCGAAGGTTCAGTGGTCGGCCCGCAAGGCACCGGAGGTGGCGTGGAAATTGATAACGCCCGGCACACTTCCATTGTAGGCGGCGAACTCGGCGGCGTCGTCAACTTGGGCAACCTTGGCGGGACAATCGCAATCACAGGGACAACCGGCTTCAGTGGCGTCACCGTATCCGGCGGCAGCACCCACGCATGCGCTGCAAATATCAACGTCACCTGCTAATGGGGCCGGAGCATTGCAACTTATGACCGCCCCTTCCATAATGTAGAGCCAATCGCTGGCAACGCCTTTGACAGGCCCCAGAAGCGAACATCCCGCAAGGCGGGAACCGCCCGTTCGTGCTGGCCGCGTCGCTACGGCGTCATTCCGCGAACGGCTCGATCCCCATTCCTTTGAGGATAGGCACCGCCGCGGGTCCGGTGACGAACCGGATCATCGCACGCGCCGCTTCCGGCTCCTGCGCCGCGCTGCCGATGCCCGCGGCAAAGCCGATGGTCGTCTGCAACTCGGGCGCAAGCAGCCCGACAAAGTCGACGCCCGGCACGCCGACAATGCGCGATGCCACCACGACGACGAAATCCGCCTCGCCGCGCGCCACCACCTCGACGGCATCTTCCGCCGGCATCGGACGCAGCTTCGGTTTCATGTCGGCAGCGATGCCGAGGCGCTCGACCAGTCCGGCGAAATAGATGCCGCTCGCCCCTTCGCCAGGAAACGCGACCGCCTTGGCGTCGAGCAGCGCCCGGCGGAAAGCCGCGACCGAGGATATGTCGGGCTTGGGTGCGCCGGCGCGCACCGCCACGCCGATGCCGATGCGTCCGATCACCGCGCGAGAGCCGGCGACGACCCTGCCGGCTGCGATGAGACCGTCGAGCACCGGCGGATTGAGCACGGCGACGTCGAACGTCTCGCCGGCTTCGATCTTGCGCTTCAAGGCGGTGTTGACCTCGAAATGGATTACGACCTTGTGCCCGCTCGTGGCTTCGAACTGCGCGCCAAGCTCGCGCACCGCCGCCCTCGCGCCATTGCCGCTCAACACCTTGAGTTCGGCGGCGTGGACTGCATCTACCGGCCAGGTCAAGGCACACACGAGGGCGGCGGCGAGCGCGATGCCCATGTCAATCGGCGGCCGAGTTCTCAACCGTTCCTCCTTGCGCTCCGCGCCGCTTGCGTGATGCCTCCTATCGCGACGGCAGGCCGAGCGCCTCGCGCGCCTGCCGCGTGTCGGCGATCTGGCCGCCGAGAGACTCGACAATTTTGCGCGCCTTCTCCACCAGCGCGGCATTGGAGGGGGCGAGCACGCCCTTCTCGATATAGACCGCGTCCTCAAGCCCGACGCGGACATGCCCGCCCATCAGAAAGGACTGCGCTACCATCGGGAACGCCGCGCGGCCGATGCCGAACCCGGTCCACGCCGCCCCCGTGGGCAGCAGGTTGCGGGCATAGAGCAGCGTCTCGGGCGAAGGCTGGAAGCCGTATTTCACTCCCATCACCACCGACGACAGGATCGGGCCCTCCAGCGTGCCGTCCGCCAGGAGGTCGTGGCAAAGCGCGATGTCGCCGGAATCGAACAGCTCAATCTCCGGCTTCACCCCGGCCTGGCGCATCACCGCTGCCATCCGGCGCACGCTGCCGGGCGTGTTGATCACCACCTCCTTGCCGAACGTCATGGTGTTGAGGTCGAGCGTGGCGATGTCCGGCTTGAGCACCGGGATATGCGCGACCCGCTTCTCGGGCAGCATCAGGGTGGTGCCCGGTCCGGCGACCTTGGGGTCCTCCGCGCCCGGCGCGAAGCGGCCTCCGGGACCGGTCGTGATGTTGAGGATGAGCTGCTTGTTCTTCGCGCGGATGCGCTCGACGGTGTCGCGATAGTGGTCAAGCTCCATCGAAGGCCGGCCGGTGTCCGGCTGGCGCACATGGATATGCACCACCGCCGCCCCGGCATCGGCCGCGCCGAGGCACGCCTCGGCGATCTGCTCCGGGGTGATCGGCAGATGCGGGGTCATGTCGGGCGTGGTGAGGTTGCCGGTTACGGCACACGTGATGACGACATTCTTCTGCGTGGCGTGCATCGAGGGCTCCGGAAGGCGGGGGACTTCGGACGTAGAGGTCAGTGTCCGGAGGATCGGCCGCCTATGGCCGGCGATGCAAGAGGTGGATTGCGCTTAGAACGTGAAACTCAACCGACGATAAATGAAACAGCAAAATTCGATAGAAAGAAAGTCATCAGGCGCAATATTGGAAATGACACACTAAAAGGTTGTCCAAATTTGAAACTTCCATTAATCAGGCTAGGTGGTCGTTCGAGTGCCAATCCCAATGTCCGCCGAGCATATTCTCAATCGATCGATCGTCTTCGATTATCCCGACCGTCTTGTCGGCCCGCCGGCCTGGATCGGCCATATGCCGTTCGCGTTCTGGATCGTCGATGCCCATCGCCCGGATATGCTGGTGGAGCTCGGCACCCACACCGGCAACTCCTATTCGGCCTTCACCCAGGCGGTGCATCGCCTCGGGTTGGATACTCAGTGCTTTGCCGTCGACACCTGGCGCGGTGACGTCCATGCCGACTTCTACGGCGAGGAGGTCTTCGAGGAGTTTTCGCGGTACCACGACGAGCGTTACGCGCGGTTCTCCCGGCTGGTGCGTTCCACCTTCGATGAAGCGCGCGATCATTTCGATGCCGGCAGCATCGATCTTCTCCACATCGACGGGCTGCATACCTATGAGGCGGTGAAGCACGACTTCGAAAGCTGGCTTCCCAAGATGAGCCGGCGGGGCGTCGTGCTCCTGCACGACATCAACGTCCGCGAAAACCAGTTCGGCGTTTGGAAGCTGTGGGACGAGCTCAAGGGCCGCTATCCGCATTTCCATTTCAACCACAGCCACGGTCTCGGCGTCGTCGGCGTCGGCGGCGACCTCGGCGCGCCGTTGCAATGGCTGTTGCGGCACGGCGGCCCCCAGGACGACGGGCGGGTCAGTCATCGGACGCGTGCGGTCTTCGAGCGGCTCGGCACCGGCCTGATGGACCGGTTGACGCTTACGGAGGCCGAGCAGCGTGGCCGCACGGTCATGCAGGACCTGCGGACCGAGCGTGATCGCCTGATCGAGCATGCCGACGCGCTGACGCTGGAGAACGTCGCGCGCGCCGAGCAGATCGAAGCGCTTGAGAAGGCTCTCCTGGCGCGGGATATGAAACCCGGCGAGATCGCCCGCATGGCCGGGGCTATTCAGGCCAAGGATCTGACTCGCAAGCGCCGCATCTTCAACCTTGTGGCGTTGACCACGACGCTGAAGGGCGAGTTGAAGCGGCTGCGTGATGTCGTGCGAGAGCATGACGTCTGGCGAGGCCAACGCGCCAGTCAAGAGAACGAAAACGCGCGCCAAGCGCAAGCGCAGGCTCAACTGATCGCGACGCAACGAGCGGAGCTTGCTGCCGCAGGGCGCGCCGCGGCGGAATGGCGCGCCGCGACGGCCGCATTGTTTGAAGCGCAGTGTTCAGCCGCCCGGCAGGGCGCTGCTCCCGGATGGCGCAGGCGCATCCTGAGGCTGGCCGAAATGGCCGACGGGTGGTTGCGCGGCCGGCGCTCATGGGTCCGCTTCCTGGGGCGGCGGCCGCGCCTGGTCGGCCTTCTCATCGCATTGCGCCACCCGCTGCCGACGCACCAATCAGCGCTCAGGCGACGCGAAAGGAAATCTCTCGCCGGCATATCGAGCGACCTGTGGCAGGTTTTCGATGCTGCATGGTACCTGGGCCGCTATCCGGACGCGGCGCTGCAAGGCAGCGATGCCCTCGCGCATTATCTCGATCACGGCTGGCGGGAGGGGAGGGATCCCTCGCCGCTGTTCGATTCCGCCTATTACCGCGCGCTTAATTCGGATGTGGGCGGCGACGATCCGCTCGCGCACTTCCTGAGGAGCGGGACGGCGGAGGGACGCCGCTTCCATCCGCTGTTCGATGTCGACCATTATCGCAAGGCGGCGGCGGATACCGGCCGGCTCGTGTCCGGCAATCCGCTTGTTCATTACCTGTCGGCCGGCGTTGCGGCGCGGCTGTCGCCGCATCCGGTGTTCGATAGCGAAAGCTATGCGTCGGCGGTTGCCGAGCTGAGTGCGCTTCGCCTCGACCCGCTCCGGTTCTATCTGGCGGTCGGCCACCACGCCGGGCCCGACCCACACCCGCTATTCGCCAACAGATGGTATCTGGAGCGCAATCCGGACGTTGCCGCGGCGAAGCTCAATCCGCTCGTGCACTATCTGCGGGCCGGCGGAGCGGAAGGGCGCGACCCCAACCCATACTTCGATACGGCCTGGTACATCCGGCGCAATCCGGCCGCCGTGGCGTCCGGGATGACGCCGCTCGTGCACTATCTGCGCGGCGGGGTCACGGACGGACATGACCCAAGCCCGGATTTCCAGGGCGCATGGTATCTGCGGCAGCATCCGGACGTCGCCGCCTCCGGCATGCATCCGTTCGTGCATTATGTGCGGTTCGGCGTCGCCGAAGGCCGTGCCGCGAGCAGCCGAAGCGCCCCGGCTACGGCCGTTGCCGCGTCCGCCCCCGCAGCCGGTGCCGGCATAGTTCAGCCGGCGGCCGTCGATAATCTGCATCGTGATATCGGATTCTTGAAGGACATCATCGCTTATCACGCACAGCGCATCGACCATGCCCTAGGGGTCGGCGAGGGTGTGCTCGATCTGTCGGATGATTTGCGCCGCGCCCGCGAAACGGCGGAGTTCAGGGCCTCGTTCGAACGCTCGGAGCCGGTCGTCAGCGTCTGCATCGCCACGTACAACCGCTCGCAAATCCTTATCGATCGCTGCATCCGTTCGCTGCAGGCGCAGAGCTACCCGAACCTGCAGATCGTGGTGGTGGGGGATTGCTGCACCGACGATACCGGCCACCGCCTCGCCAAGCTTCGGGACGATCGCATCGTGTTCGAGAACCTGTCGCAGCGCGGGCCTTATCCGACGCCGGGACGAGCGCGCTGGCAGGTCGCCGGATCGAACGCGATGAACCGCGCGCTCGATCTCGCCGAAGGCGACTTCATCGCGCATCTCGACGATGACGACGAGGCGGTGTTCGACCGCATCGAGACGATGCTCGATCACGCCCGGGCCAAACGCGCCGAATTCTGCTGGCACCCGTTTTGGTACGAAGCAGGCGACGGGACATGGACCCGGATGGGGAACGGCGAATTCGCGCTCGGCCAGATGACCACCGGCTCGACCTTCTATCACCGCTACTACGCGCGCATTAAGTGGGACGTCCAGGCCTACCGCGTCAACGAGCCCGGCGACTGGAACCGACTGCGCAAGATCAAGATGCTGCGGCCGACCACGTCCTATGTCGGTCGGCCCCTGATGTTTCACTACAAGGAGATGAACCAGGGTCTGTTCGTTCCGCAGTTCGGCGAAACATTCTTGAATTAGGACGCGACGGCATGATCAGCGTCCACATGACGACGTTCAGGCGGCTGCAATCGGGCCTGTTGCGGCGTGCCGTGGAATCCGTGCTCGCGCAGAGCCATCGCGACTTCGAGTTCATCATCTGCGACGACGCGAGCTCGGACGGCACCGCGGAGTATCTGAAATCGGTCGCGGCCGCTGACCCGCGCGTCAGGATCATCCGCAATCCGAAGAACGTGAACAGCGTCGCGATCTCGCTCGGCCGCTGCATGAAGCAGTCGGACCGCGCACGACGCTTCGTCACCTGGATGTTCGACGACTGCACGCTCGAGCCCGACGCCTTCAAGATACTCGCCGCGGCGATGGACGACAGCCGCGCCGACGTCGCCTTCGGCATCACCCGCGTCCATAATCCGGACGGATCGATCCTGCTTGTCGGCAATGAATCCGCCGCGGTCATCCGCGACCGCATCGCGTCGTCGTCGGTGCTGGTGCCGAACGGCGCCATCCTCATCAAGCGCACCGTGTTCGACCGTGTCGGCTGGTACGATTCAAACATCGTGCTGCGGCGCTCATGCGACTGGGATCTGTTCCGGCGCATCATCGAAGCCGGCTGCTCGCTCGGAACGATCGGCATGCCGCTGATGGATGAATATGGCGGCCTGCAGCGCGACTCGCTGCGCAACTCGTTCACGACCACCTTCGACATCATGGGGAAGTTCGCGCGCCTGCGCGACGCGGCCGGGTTCGACGTCAGCCTGGACTCCTCGCTGAACGGACCGATCGACTTCATCCCGCCGGGCGACTGGACGGCCGAGGACCTGACGCTGATCTACGCCATGTTCGTCGAATATTATCTGTCGATAGGCAACATGACGCGCGCCTATGCCTGGGCCGAGAAGCTCAATCCCCGGCTGGCCGACCGACCGTTCTTCTTCGAGAACCTCGCGGCCTGCGTCGGCGCGCGCGATCCGACCCAGAGCCTGATGGCGGCCGGCGCGCTCGCTGCCGGCGCCTATTGGACGTTCCGGGAAGCCCAGTCGGCGGGACGGATGCGGTGACCCGGATGGTCATGGCCAAGCCCGTACCCCAAGGCGCGCCGTCTTCCGGCGACGCCGTGCCGTTGCGCGTCGTCCCGCGGGTCGAACCCTCGGAGCCGGTGTTCGCATGCGTCGCCGCCGACGAGCCCTTGCGCGACCTTGCGCGCCGCGCGGACGCCAGCATCGATCTTCTGTATTGCGGCGGGATCATCCATCGCCTGCATCGGCAGGACGGCGCCAAGCTCGTCGCAGAGTGCCTTCGGGTCGTCACGCCGCTGGGCTGTCTGCGGATCGCCACCATCGATCTCGACGCGATCATCCATGGCTATCTGTTCGACTGGACGGATGACGCGCCGGCCGGGGAGTCGCGGACGCAGCGGCTCGATGCGGCGATGCGCCAGCCGGGCGTGGCATTCCTTTACGGGGAAGAGGAACTCACCGCGCTTCTCGCGCATGCCGGCTTCGCCGCGATCATCCGGTTCGGCGCCGGGGCCTCGTCCGAGCCAAAATTCTGGAACCTCGAATCCGACCGGTCGCGCGTGCTCGCTCTTGAAGCGAGAAAGCCCTGATGCGCGGCAAGGCTACGGGCGATCCCGAGGAATATCCATTCCTGCGGCCGGACCCGCCCCGCCTCAGCCAGCTCGGCGATGCGCTGGCCAAGATCGAAGGCTCCGGCATCTTCTCCAATTACGGTCCGACCAACCAGGCGCTGGAATCGGCCTTCATCGCCTCGATGTTCGGCGGCACCGGCCGTTGCGTCACCATGTGCAACGCCACGATCGCGCTGATCCTGGCGATCCGCCATGCCGTCGATGGCGGGCGCGGCAATGGAGCGGCCGGTGCCCGCAAATACGCACTGATGCCGGCCTTCACCTTCGCCGCGACCGGCCATGCGGCATTGTGGAACAACCTCGTTCCGCTGTTCTGCGACATCGATCCGGACACGTGGCTGCCGTCGATGGCATCGCAGGACGCGCTGCTTGCGCGCCATGCCGGCGAGGTTGCCGTGATCGTCCCCTACGCGACCTTCGGCAACAACCTCGATCTCGCCGCCTACGCCGCGATGGCGGCGCGCCATGGCGTACCGGTCGTCGTCGATGCGGCGGCGTCGCTCGGCTCGCTGGATGACGACGGCCGCCAGTTCGGTGCCGGCTTCCGGCATCCCGTCGTCTATTCGATGCACGTCACCAAGACGTTTTCGACCGCGGAGGCGGGGCTCGTCTATTGCGGCGACGGCGAGACCACCAAGGCGCTGCGCTGCATGGCGAACTTCGGCTTCGGGCAGCCGCGCTCGGCCACCATGCTGGGCCTGAACGCCAAGCTGAGCGAGGTCGGCGCGCTGCTTTGCCGCGAGAAGCTCGCGCACATCGATGCGGTGGTCGAGCATCGCAGCCGTCTCGCCGGCGTCTACCGGGACGAGCTGCCCGAACTGACCTTCCAGACGATGAAGGGGCCGCGACATGCCTATCAGTTCATGCCCGGCCTTCTGCCCGCGCGCAATCCACAGGCGACGGCGGAGATCGTGGCGGGTCTCGCCGCGTCAGGCGTGACCGCGCGGACCTATTTCAGCCCGCATCTCGGCGAGCAGCCGTTCTTTCAGCGCAGCGCGGCGATCCCCGATCTGCCGGTCACCGACGATGTCGCGGGGAGGATCATCTCGCTCCCCCTGTATGACGCGATGACGTCGCGGGACGTCAGCGAAATCAGCCGCCGTGTGCGCGGTGTCATCTCGGCAGGTCGAACTCGTCTCCCGGTTGCATCAGGTTGCCGACCATTAGGATAGATGATTTCGCCGCCGCACGCGCCGCGTTGCAAGCCGTCGAATGCCGCAGCGCTTCATCAAGCTCCTGACACCAAAAAGAAAATTAGCTTTGCCGGGCGAGCCTGGCTTCGCAGGGTTAATCGAACCTTTGCATGATCGTAACATTGCCGCGCATCCAGGGTAAACGATGCGTTTCAATATACTCGCCAAAGCTGTCCTTGTTCTGAGCGTTATCTACAATCTTCTTTGACATCTTCAGCTCCGAGGACGGAGAGCTGAAGATGACCACGCAAGACGATATCGTTTCCAGCGAAGACACGGCGTCGGGTGCCAGTTACGCTTCGCCGCTCGCCGCATCCAATCCGTATCGCGGATACCAGTATTACCTCGACGGCGAAGCCAACGGCGCCTCCGACGGCGTCGGCGCGAATGTCGATGCCATCTCGCTTGAATATACCGGGCGTGGGGTCGTCGTCGGGATCATCGACGAAGGGTTCGATACCGCCAATCCCGATCTCGCCGGCCGCTTCGACCTGAGCCGCAGCTTCGACCCGCGCGACGTGGGTATTTCCAACGTCATGCCGGACTCGTCGTCGGCATTGCACGGCACCTGGGTTGCCGGCGTCCTCGGCGCATCGGCCGACAACGGCTTCGGCATCGTCGGCGTGGCGCCGGAGGCGACCCTGGTCGGCTTCTATGCCCGCTACGGCATGGGTGGCTCGGCGCGCGGCGAGCTTGCGGGCTTGTTAGCGCGGCAGGTCAACGTCGACATTTCAAACAATAGCTGGGGTTATACGCTGGAGTTCAACGACAACTTCCATGACCCGGCCTGGTCGCAAGTCGCAGGTGCGCTGCATTCCGGCGTCAGCGACGGACGCGGCGGCCTCGGGACGATCTTCGTGTTCGCCGCAGGCAACGACCGCCAATACGTCGAGAACTCGCTGAGCTATGACGGCGACAACACCAACTACCACAGCCTGACCAACAACCGCTTCACCATCACGGTCGCGTCGACGACCGAGAGCGGTCACGTCTCACCATTCAGCACGTCGGGCACCTCCATCCTGGTCAGCGCACCGGGCGACACCATCATCACGACCGCGGTCGACGATGGCGACGGCAACCGCGCCGACGATTTCTCCTTCGTCAGCGGCACCTCGTTCTCCGCGCCGATCGTCTCCGGCGTCGTCGCGATGATGCTCGAGGCCAACCCGGAACTCGGCTATCGCGACGTGCAGGAGATCCTGGCGCTCTCCGCCCACAAGATCGACGCCGGCGCGGCGAGCTGGTCCGAAAACGGCGCGACCAACTGGAACGGCGGCGCCAACCTGGTGAGCAACGACTTCGGCTTCGGCCTCGTCGACGCGCATGCCGCGGTGCGTCTCGCCGAGACCTGGACCACGGCGCACACTATCGACAACGAGTCCGTGATCTCGGTCGCCGGCGCTGTCGGAAGCGATACCGCGCTCGTCGATTTCCAGCCGCTCTCCTACACGGTGACCGTGCCGGGAAGCTTCGCGCATTTCTCGATCAACTGGGTCGAGGTCGACGTCACGCTGCTGCACACCTACATCGGCGACCTGCAGATCGATCTCATCAGCCCGACCGGCACCGACAGCCTGCTCATGGACCGGCCGGGTGCAGGCACCAACACCCACGACAACCTGAACTTCACCTTCTCGACCACCCATGACTGGGGCGAGTCGCCGGTCGGCACCTGGACGCTCATCGTCGAGGACGCCGGGACTGGCGGCACCGGCTCCATGGTCTCCTTCGCGCTGCGCATCTACGGCGACAAGCAAGGAGGCGGCGACACCTATTACTACACCGACGATTTCGCCACCCTCTCCGGCGATCGCGGCACGATCTCCGACGGCGCCGGAAACGACACGATCAACGCCGCCGCGGTGACGAGCGGCATGGTCCTCGACCTGCACTCCGGTGCCGTCTCCACCATCGCCGGCCGCGCCGTCACGATCTCGGCGACCACCGTCATCGAGAACGCTTACGGCGGCGACGGCAACGACACCATCGTCGGAAACGACGCCGGCGACCATCTCCATGGCGGGCACGGCAACGACGCGATCACCGGCGGCAGCGGCGACGATGTGATCGACGGCGGCGCCGGCGCCGACCGCATGGCCGGCGGCGCCGGCAACGACACCTATCTGGTCGACAATCCGGGCGACGTGGTGATCGAGCATTCCGGCGATGGCATCGACACGGTCGTCACCGGCTTCGATCACGTGCTCGCCGACAATGTCGAGAACGTCACTTTGACCGGAACTGCCGACATCAGCGCGACCGGCAACGGCCTCGACAACGTGATCGTCAGCAATTCCGGCGTGGATATCCTGGCGGGTGGGGACGGCAACGACACCTATTACGTCCACAACGCGCTCGACCACGTCATTGAGACCGCGGGCGGCGGCAATGACATCGTCTATGCCGACGTGGACTTCACCCTTCCGACCAACGTCGAGACGCTGATCCTGATCGCGCCCGACGGCAGCCAGGACGCGAGCGGCGTGCTGAGCCTGGCGGTTGCCCCGTCCACCGCGGCGATGGCGGGAGCTGTGGTGCCGGATTTCGTCAGGATCGACGGTTATGGGAACGACCTAGACAATACGATGATCGGCAACGTCGCCGGCAACCTGCTCAACGGCGGGCATGGCGCCGACGCGATGTTCGGCGGCGCCGGCGACGACATCTACGTCGTCGACAATATCGGCGACGTCGTCTCCGAGTTTTGGAACGACGGCAACGACACGGTCTATGCCGACGTCGATTATGCGCTTGGCGCCAACGTCGAGAACCTCATCCTGTGGGGGTCCGGCAGCCTGCACGCCTCGGGAAACGCGCTGGACAACATCATCTTCGCCAATGCCGCCGGCGATAATTTGGACGGCGGCACGGGCAACGATGCGATCGTCGGTGGGGCGGGCAGCGACGTCATCGCGGGCGGCGACGGCTCGGACTGGCTCTATGGCGGTGCCGGCAACGACGTGATCTCCGGCGGCGCGGGCAACAACATCCTCGCCGGCGCCGATGGCGACGACACGCTGATGGGCGGGTCCGGCAGCAACTGGCTCGAAGGCGACGCCGGCAACGACGTGCTCACCGGCGGTGCCGGCAACGACGTGCTTCTCGGTGGCGACGGCGACGACCTGCTCAATGGCGGCGACGGCGACAACGGCATGTTGGGCGGCGCCGGCAACGACACCCTCATCGGTGGAACTGGCAACGACTGGATCGGCGGCGGCGAGGGCGCGGATATCCTCGTCGGCGGCGCCGGCACCGACGTGCTGGCCGGCGATGAGGGCAACGATCGCCTGACCGGCGGCGCCGGCCGCGATTTCCTCGTCGGCGGCGCTGGGGCGGACGCCTTCGTGTTCACCGGACCGGCCGACGGCGGCGACTTCATCTGGGACTTCGAGCGCGGGGTCGATGCGATCGAGATCTCCCGTGCGGGCTTCGGCCTGCCGGCGTCCGGCGCGGATGTGACCTTCGCCGAAGGCAACGGAATGCCGGTGCATTTCGACACCGATGGGCCGGTGGCCTATGTCGACGACGCGTCGCACACTCTCATGTTCGATCCGACCGGCGGCTCGTCCGCAGACGCCGTGCTGATCGCGGGCTTTATCTCCGGCATCCCCGGTGCCAGCGACCTGCACTTCGTCTGAGCCGGACCGTGGCTCCGGACCGCTGCCGCTAGATCAGCAACAGGTCGTGGTTGGTGATGCCGCTAAGCGAGCTCGTGCCGTCAAAGGTCGCGATCTTGACGTCGTTCGGATCGCTCAGGCTTCCGTTGCCGTCAGCGTCGAACCACAACGCTTCGTTCCCGGTGCTGTCGAGAACGAAGGTCGCCTGGCCGGGCTGTCCTCCGCCATAGTGGAACGTTTCGTCGACAGTGCTGATCACGAAGTGGTTGCTGCCGACATGACCGCTCTCGTTGAAGTCCGCCGACAGCGCGAGTCCGGCAAAGAACCCGCTCGTCGGTGCGGTCGGGTGCGCCGTGTCGAAGTTGAATGCGATAGTGTCATGCTGTCCGATCGAGAAGCCGAGGATGAAGTCGGCATCGGCCGGAGCCGTCGCCGTGCCGCCGTCGGCGCGCGCCGCGTACACGATCTGATCGGCATCGTTGCCGCCCGAGAGGCTGTCCGGCCCCGTCCCGCCGATCAGGACGTCGTTGCCGTCGCCGCCGAAGAGCTGGTCATGACCGGCGCCTCCGATCAGGCGGTCTGCGCCGCCGAATCCGCTCAGTATGTCGTTGCCACCGTTGCCCGTCAGGATGTTGGCATTGACGTCGCCATTCAAGGTGTCGTTGCCGCCGCCGCCGGTGACATTCTCGATATTGGCGAGCGTATCGATGCCGCCATGTCCGTATCCGTCGGCGAAGCCGGCCGTGCTGGCGCCGTTCGAGAGCGTGATTGAGAGCCCCGCAGTCGCCGCCGAATAGTCCGCGGTGTCATTTCCCGCACCGCCGTCGATGGCATTGCTGCCCGAGCCGCCGGACAGGATGTTGTCACCCGCGTTGCCGACGAGGGCGAAGTCGCCGGTCGTCGCCGACCCATCGATGTTGAGCGCCGTCGTGCCGGTGGCGTCGCCGGAATTGTCGGAGATCTGGATCGTCTCGATCCCGGTGACCTGGCTGCTCAGGACCAGGGTGTCGCCGGCATGCGTCGAGGTGAAGAGGATCGCGTCGCCGGTGACGTCGCCGCCGCCGTCGATCGACTTGGTCGCCGGATGATCTGCGGGGCTCGCGATGATGAACGCATCGTCGCCCGCGCCGCCCGAAAGGATATCCGCCCCCCCGCCACCCTGGATGTAATCGTCGCCACCCAGGCCGGACAGCGTATCGCTGCCGGCGGTGCCGAGGAGGAAATCGGTGTTGTCCGTGCCCTCCACCCAAGAGCCCACCAGCACCGTGGCCGTCGGCTCGAAGTCGACGCCGGCGGCCGCGGACGGATCATGGAGATCCAGATTGGTGACCGCGTTGTCATGGACCGAAATGCCGGCGACGCTGTCGTAGATGCCGATTCCGATATCGGCATGATCGACGCTGTTGCCGCTGATCTCGCCGCCGGTCGCGCCGTCCACGAAAATTCCGACCACCTTGGCATTCGTCGTGGCGAGGTTCGTGCCCGTGATCGTGTTGTGGGTGATGTCGAGATCGGTGTTGCCGATGGCAAGAATTTCGCCTGAGTAGACGTTCTGCGGCCCCGCATAGCCGACGGCGCCGATGGTGTTGTGGTCGATCGTGCCCGTCGAGTTGCTGACCTGGATGCCGTTCTGCGCGTTGACGGTCTGCGCGCCGCCGCCGGTGATCGTGACGCCGGTGATATCCAGGTCGGCGTGATTGAATATGGCCGCGTTCTTCTGGAAGTCGTCGATCGAGCCGCCATGCATCGAGAAGGCGAGGGTGCCGTCGTTGTCGACCTGGACGCCGACGCCGCGCTGGTTGCCGCTCTGCATGGGGAAATCGTCGGCCGTCGTGCCGCCCGGATAGACATCATGAATCCCGGTGACGTCGACATCCGTGAGATCGCCGGAGGCATTGCGGTAGATGATGCCGACGAAGTTCGGCGCGTTGCCTGCGACCGTCGGGCCGGTAATGCCGTTGCCGTGCCCGGCGCCATCGACGTCGATGCCCACGATCTGCACGTTCAGAGCGTTTTCGACCGTGATGACGCCGTCGATGACGCGGCCGCTGCCGACCGTGGTGGTCTGGACCAGTGCCGTCGGCGCCTGGACGATGACCGTCGCGCCCGCCGCGGCCCGGATCGTCAGGTTGTCATGGCCATGGCCGCTGACATCGACCTGCTCGATATAGGTGCCGTCCGCCACGATGATGGTGTCGCCCATGGCCGAGGCATCGACCGCCGCCTGGATCGTGGTGAAGCCGCCGTTGCCGACCAGCAGGAAGTGATGGCCGGCGCCGTCCGCGACCCGCTCGATGTCGGAAAGCGTGTCGATGCCTTCCGCTCCGCCGTCGACAGTCCAGCCGGCCTGGGTCCCCGGCACCAGCGGATTAGCGTCGGTTGTCGCCGTGGTCACGGCGATGTTCGCCGCGGTGAGGGTTGCGGCATAGGTTGCGGTGTCGATTCCGGTGCCGACCGCGCCGACCAGGAAGTCGGCGCCGCCCTTGCCGGCCAGCGTGTTGTTGTCGTTGCCGGCGAGGTTGTTTGCCGAGTGAGCGATCAGGATATCGGTGCCCGCCGTGCCGGTGAGCGTGTCGGCGCCTTGGCCGCCATCGACGAGGAAGATCGGCGTGCCCGCTTCCGTCGCCGTGTTGTTGGTGTCGGTCGCGTTGAACGTGACGGCCGTGGTGAGGTTCTGGACGCTGACATCCTCGGGGGTGTTGTTGAACGTGTTGTCGTGGATTGCCGTGAGGTTCAGTGCCGCCGGGCTGCCGACATAGTTGCCGCCGACCGCGATGCCGGTGCCGTCGAACTTGAAGTCGTTTCCGGACACGACGGTGGTTGAATTGTTCAGCCCGTCGAGATTCAAGCCGGAGCGGATGTGATCGAACCTGTTGCCGGTGATATCGAGCTGGCTCTGACCGCCGTCCGACCAGACGCCCCGCTGCCAGTTGGCGGTGGAGAACTCATCGCCGGCGGCCTGTCGCGCGCCGGTGAACAGGTTGCCGGCGATCGTGACATGGCCGTGCACCGTGGTATCCATGTTGATGCCGCGGTCCTCGGCGTTGCCGTTCGGGCCGGCCGAGTAGAACACGCTGTCGCGGATGGTGACGTCGGCCGAGGTGTTCTGGATGCGAACACCGATGAACTGGGTGTCGTTGTTCGAGGTGTTCAGGATCTCGACGCCGTCGATAATGGCCCCCGCCGTCACCCGGACCTGCCCCTGGATGATGGATTCCGCAGCACGGCCCGCAGTGCCGAGGGTACCGGCGTTGGCGCCGCGGATCGTGACCGCCTCGTCGATCGTGACGTCGCCTATATAGGTCCCATCCGCCAGCATGATGATGTCGCCGGCCGCCGCTTCGCCGTTCGCGAGGTTGTTGTCGAAGAGCTGCGCCAGCGTGGTGTATTCCGAGCCGGCGTTGTCGTTGACCAGCCACACTCTGTGACCGTCGGCGAAGGTCAGCCTGCCGACGCCGTCGACATGGTCGGTGCCGTCCTGGGCCGTGGTGACCGTCGCGGCGCTGCCGTCCCATGTGATGATGGCCGCGGCCGCGTCGTCGTGGAACACCGCGGTGTCGTTGCCCGCGCCGCCATGGAAGGTGTCGTTGCCCGAGCCCGACTTGAAAGTGTCGTCGTGGCTGCTGCCGGTGAACACCACGTCGACCGGATAGGCGGTGCTGATGCCGCTGGCGTCGACCGTCTCGCCTGAGGTGCCGGCGCCGCCGTTGATGGTGATCGTATGCTTGGCGATGCCGGTGCCGCTGAAATCACCCGTGATCGTGACCGTCTCGCCGCCGGACAGCGTGATGTCGACGTCCTCGACCGCTGATACGGTCGCGGTGTTGGTCGTCGGCGAGTCGTCCTGGCTCAGCGTGAAATGGTCGCCCGCCGCAGTCAGCGTGATGCTATGGCCGTTCGTCGCCACGTCGAGCTCGTCGTGATCGTCGCCGCCGTCGATCGTGTCGTTGCCGTCGCCGATCGTGCCGGCATTCCAGAGGATGGTGTCGTCGCCGCCATCGCCGTTGATGATGTCGGCACCGCCGCGGCCCTGCAGAATGTCGTCACCGGTGCCGCCGGAGAAGTTATCGGCGCCGTTTGAGCCGTGGAGCTCGTCGGTGAATTGAGTACCGGTTTCCGTGAACGCGGTGTCCGTTGTGAACGGTCCACCGATCACGGTGTCTTCCGGATCGAGATAGATGCCCTCGCCATCCGCCTCGACGACAAATGTGTTGCCGCTGATCGCCGGGTCGGACGCGAGTCCCTTCGCTGCGTCGTAGGTGTAGGCGACGATGCCGAAATCGATGCCGTGGCCGGCAGTGCCGATGGCGTTGTCGGTGATTGTGACGAGGTGGCCGGCCGCGACGTCGGAGAGATCGATGCCGGTCGTCTCGGCAGCGGCAAGGCCCGTACCGGCGAAGGTATTTCCCTGCACCGTCAGCGCACCGGTCGGCTCATAGGCGATGAGGTCGGTTGCCGCCCAGTCGGCACCGGTATAGCCGATGCCTTCGAATGTGTTGGCGTCGCCGGCGGTCGCGCCCCCGATGATGCCCTGGGAGCCGCCGATCTGCAGCCCATTCTGCGCGGTCAGGTCGGTGGGACCGATGCCCTCGATGTCGTTGTGCCTGATGGTGACGTCGGCGTTCCAGATCAGCATGCCCGTCTTCTGGAAGTCATGGATCGACGAGCTGCTGATCGTGATGTCCTGCTGCGGTCCGCCGCCGTTGTCGACCAGGATGCCGGAGCCGTGCTGCACGCCGAACAGCGCCGGCGTGGCGGGGTCCGATGTACGCTCGACGGTCACGTTGTTGATCGTTCCGCCGGCATGCAGGAACGCGATGCCGGTGATCTCGTCCGCGCCGCTGCCGGCGCTGCGAGCGCCGGCGAAATCCCCATCGACCGTAAGGTTGCTGATCGAGACGCCGGCCGAGCCGTCGACCGTGACGTTGGCCCGCACCGCGACGCCGAGATACGCCGCCTGGCCAGTGACGGCGAGCGCGTCGGCTGGCGACTGGATCACCACGCCGGCTTTGCTCTGGCCGATGATCTCGAGGTTGTCGTGGCTGGTCCCGATCACGACTTGCTCGGTGTAGAGGCCGTTGCGAACCAGGATGTGCTCGCCGGAGGCGTCGGACGCATTCACCGCGTCCTGGATATTGTGGAACGTGCCGATCAGGTGTCCGTCGTGGTCGGTCAGGAATACGCGCTCGGTGAGGTCGATGGTCGTGTTTGCGAAGTGCAACAGTTCCACGCCGTGGAGCGTGTCGGTGCCGTCCGCGCCGCCCGATACGGTCGCGTCGACGCCGTCGTCATCCGTGGCCTGGAACGGATCGACGGTGATCTGATGATCCGTGCTGTTGCCGCTGAAGTTCGCGGTATCGATCGCGGCGTCGGTCGTCGCGGTGCCGCCATAGAGCGTGTCGTTGCCGCCGCCGCCGGTAAGCGAGTCCGCGCCATCGCCGCCGACCAGGACGTTGGCGACGCTGCTGCCGATCAGGGTATCGCCGCCTGACCCACCAACGACATTCTCCACGCCCTGGACCGCTGGCATGATCACACCGGAAACGCCGGTGAAGCCGGTCGCGCTGCCGGCTCCGAGATCAACCGATACCGCGATCGTGTTGCCGGAGTAGTCGAGCGTGTCGATGCCGCCGTCCATGTCGAGGGCGGTGAGCTCGATCCCGTCGACCGAGCCGCCGCCGTCGATCTGGTCGATATGGCCCGAGTCATTGAGATGGATGTTGATCGTCTCGTTGGCGTCCACGGTCGCCGCGACGAAACCGCCCTGGCCCGCGACCAGCAGCACGTCGGCGCCAGCGGCTGTCTGGGCACCGCCGGTGATCACGTCGTTGCCGTCGCCGACAGCGTGCAGGAACACGTCGTTCCCGCTGCCGCCGGTCAAGGTGTCGTCACCGCCCTTGCCGTTGAAGAAATTGTCGTTGTCGTTGCCGATGAACGTCTCGTTCCCGCCGGTGCCCTGGAAGTCGATATCGAAGGCGGTGGGGGAGGGGTTGGTATTGCTCGCCGTCACCGCGGCAGTGGAGAGGTCGAGCGTGCCCCCGATGTTGTCGTAGTTGATGGCGCCGAAGCCCGCGCTGACATTCACCGTGAGGCCGGACAGCGGGCCGTCGCCGTCGTGATCGACGAACGTGAGGCCGTTGACGTCCGCGAAGGTATCGACGGCGACGCCCGCCTTCACGAAGGTGCCGTTCACCGTCACGTTGTCGAATGTGACCTCGCCCATCGCGATCGTCGACGACGCGCCGACCATCTGGATGCCGTATTCCAGGCCCGTCGCCGTGGTCGGCGCCGTCACCGTCACGTTGGTGAGAGCGACATCGCCGTTATACTGATGGAAATAGATCTCGCTCTCGCCCGACGACAGCGAATCCGTCAGCGCCGCGCCGGAGAAATGCGCGTTGGCGATGGTGACCCCGGCCACGCCGGTGGCATTGTCGAGGAAGAACCCGGCATAGGCGCCGCCGGTCACGTCGCCGTTCTCCAGCGTCACGTGGTCGTATTGGGCGGTAGTCGTCACCAGCGCGACGGAGGTCGATGTGCCTGAATTGCCGGCGGTCAGGTCGATGTTGTCGACCGTCACCGACTGGCCGGCGCCGCCCCCGGTGATGGTAAGAGCCGACCCGCCGTCGCCGTCGATCGTGACCGAGCCGATGCCCCTCAGCGTGATGCCGGCGGATACCGTCACGTTCTCGTGGAATGTGCTCCGGATATTGCCGTTGATGAGGACCGTATCGCCCGCGCCCGAGGCGTTCACGGCGTCCTGGATCGAGGTGAAGGTCCCCGCCAGCGTAGTCCCATGGAACAGTTGAACCGGCGCGGTCAGGTCGAGCGCCTGATCGGCGAAGCTCAGCACCTCGATGCCCGACAGCGTGTCGTGGCCCTCGTTGGTGCCAGCAACGGTCGTTTCGGTGACGTCGGTGAAGCTGTCGATGAAGCCGTCGTTATTCGCGTCCTGCATTGCGATCGTGTAGTGCGATCGCGCGTCGTCGTAGGTCGCCGTGTCCTTGCCGGAGTCGGTGCCGGCGCGCGCCCCGCCATAGAGGGCATCGTTGCCGGCCCCGCCATGCAGGGTGTCGTCATTGCCGCCGCCGGCCAGCGCATCGTCGCCGTCGCCGCCGTTCAGGAGATCGTTGCCGTTATTGCCGATGAGGATGTCGTTGTCGGTCGAGCCCGTGACGGTATCGCCGTTGGCGCCACCGAGGACTGTCCCGGTCGAGGTCCCGCCGGTGTGGTTATTGGTGGCCGTCAGGTCGAATCCGATCGCCTGACCGGGCGCCGTGATGTTCTGCAGATTGAAGTCGGTGTCGACGTTGGTGAACGTGTTGTCGTGGATCGACGTGATCGCCGATACCTCGGCGTTCTGACCTCCATTCGCGCCGCCCAGCGACACGCCCGAACCGCTGTTCCGGAACGTGTTGTTGGTGATCGCGAACGTATGATCGAAATCGTCGGCATTGATGGCGGTGCGAACGAATTCGAATGTGTTGTGATCGATCGTCGCTGCCGCCTGTGCACCATCCGACCAGATGGCAGTCGTCCAGGAGGCGGTCGAGAAGGCGCCCTGTGAGGCGCCGGTGAACAGGTTATGATCGATGTCGATCGTTCCGGTCGCATTGGTGGGAAGCAGGATCGCGCGATCGAGCACCGTGCTGCTGCCGTTCGCGACTGGCGAGTAGAACACGCTGTTCGTGATGGTGATGTCGGCGGCCGAGTTGACCTGCAGTCCCACAAACGGATGGGCGCTGTCGGACGTGTTGTAAATCTGCACGCCATCCAGGGTGACCTGATTGGCCGATGAGTGTGCCGCCGACACCGTCACTTGGCCGTGGATGGAGCTTTCCGGCGAGCGAGCGCCGGTGCCGGACGCGCCGCTGTTCGCCCCGAGGATCGTGATGTTCTTGTCGATGTCGAAGAACTCGTCGTAGGTCCCGGCCGCAAGCCGCACCGTATAGCCGTCGCCGGCCGCTGCGATCGCATCCTGGATGTGGTCGAACGTGCCGACCAGATGGCCCGAGCCGTCGAAGAGCTGGACCGACTGGTTCAGGTCGAGCGTCACGTCGTCGGCCGCGGTGCCCGGCGTGCCACTCTGGAAGGTCAGCCGTTCGATGCTGGTGAGCGTGTCGTCGCCGTCGTGATTCGCCGTCCCCGCATGCTCCTGCACCTGGCTGAAGCTGGTGACGAGGCCATGGCCGTTCGTTGTCGTGGTGATGTCGTAATCCGCGACGGCATCGCGATAGACCGCCGTATCGATGCCGGCATTGCCGTTCAGCGTGTCGTCGCCGTTGAGCCCTTCGAGCGTGTTGTTGCCGCTGTTGCCGGTGATGACATTGGCGATGTCGTTGCCGGTGCCACTCGTATTTCCGCCCTCGAGCAGCGTCAGATTTTCAACGTTGGCGCTCAGGGTGAAGCTGTCGGTCGTGCGCACCTCGTCGGTGCCGCTGCCTGCGCCGCCCGTCTCGAAGACGGTGTCGGCCGCCTGCGCCAGGTAGATGTCGTCGCCGTCGCCCCCGTTCAGGGCGTCGGCCCCACCGCGGCCGTCGAGCAGGTCGTTGCCGCCGCCGCCGCTGAGGGTGTCCTGGCCGAGCGAGCCGTGCAGTTCGTCATGCACGTCGCTGCCGGTCTGCAAGAAGTTGAAGCTTGACGGGGCGCCGAATGCTTCGGGATCGAAGAAGAGCCCGGTGCCCGTCCCCGCAGTGACCGCGTAAGTATTGGCGCCGATATCCGGGTTGCTGTTGAGTCCGCCGTAGGCCGCGATACCGAAATCGACCTCGTGGCCGACGGTGCCGAACGTGTTGTCGGACACCGAGATGGTTTCGTTCGCTCCGATGCCTTCCAAATCGAGCGCGGCGAGCGCGCCCGCCCCGCCGGCAGCACCGGTGACGGTGTTGCCGCTGATCGTGAACGGCGTGAGCGCGGCGCCGTGCAGGTTGAAGGCGATGATGCCGGACGCCCAGACGTCGTTGACGCTGACGGCGTTCGTCGATCCCCAGCCGAGCTCGCTCACGGTGTTGCCGGCGATCGAGCCGGAAGAATCGCTCACCTGGATGCCGTTCTGCGCGATGATGAGCTGATGGCCGCTGCCGGTGACGTGGTTCCCGGTCACGGTGACGCCGGCATGGGTCACCGTCACGCCGTTCTTCTGGTAGTCCTCGATCGTGCTGTTGCTCAGGGTGAACGGTAGCAGCGCGCCGGTGGCACTATTCTCGACATAGACGCCGATGCCATCCTGCACGCCATTGACCTGCCCGCCGTCGAGCGGCCAGCGGATGCCCGTGACATCGGCATGGTCGACCGTGCCCGACGCGTCGACATACGCGATGCCGACAAACAGCACCGAGGCGTGGCTGCCGACGGCGTTGCCGTCGACGTTGATGCCCGAGAGGGTGACATTGGCTGCGTTTGTGACGGTGACGACGCCGTAGATGTCCTCGCCGTCGCTCGGCGCATCCGCCGTCTTGGCCAGGGTCGCGGGGGCCTGAACCGTGACCGTGTCGCCGGGCACGGCGAGCACCTGCAGCCCGTCATGGCCGTGGCCGGCGATCTGGACCTGCTCGTGATAGGTGCCAGCGCCGACATAGACGATGTCGTCGGTTCCGGTCGCGTCGACGCCCTGCTGGATGGCGGTGAGCGAGGAACCCGCCGCGTTGACAAGCAGCACGGAACGGCCGCCGGCGAACTGCAACTCCTCGACACCGCTGACGGTGTCGGTCTCGCCGGTCGAGGTGTTGTGGACCAGCACGCTTCCGGGCGTGTCGGTGAAGTGGAAGGTGTAGTCCGCGAGGCTGCCGCTGAAGACCGCGATGTCATGATGCGCGACGGTGCCGCTGTCGGTGCCGCCGGCCAGGGTGTCGCTGCCCAGGCCGCCGGTCAGCACGTCATCGCCGGCGCCGCCCGAGAGGTCGTTGGCGCCGTCCGTGCCGGTGATGCTGTCGTTGCTGCCGCTGCCGACCGCGTTCTCGAAGCTGGTGATGATATCGTGGCCGCCGGCGGTGTTGACGGTCGCGCCGGTTGCCGTGCCGGCTGCGAGATCGATCGTCATCCCTGCGGTCGCGGCGGAATAGTCGGCGGTATCCGTACCCATGCCGCCATCGACGTTGTCGTTTGCAAGGACATCCGCCGCCTTGAAGGTATCGCTGCCGCCGCCGAGTCCGCCCGGTCCGGTCGCGATGGCATTGGCGCTGGTGAGCCCGCTCGCATCGAGCACGTCGGCGCCCGCCCCACCCACGACCACGATGCTGCCGAGGGTCGTCGCGATGCCTGCGTCGGCAAGATTACCGTTCAGCGCGACCGCGTCGCCGCCGGCGCCCAACTGGACCTGGATCGCATCCATTCCGGTGGCGTCGACCTCGTGCGCGGTGATGCCGTCGGTATCGACGAACAGGTGGTGCGACGTCGTGCTCTCGGTGATGGTGAAGGTCGCCGGCGCGGTGCTCAGCGTCAGGTTGGCGTTGAAATTGGCGAGAGCAAGCGTATCGGTCCCGGCGCTGTCGGTGACCGTGTCGTGGCCATCGCCGACGTTATAGATGATGAGATCGTTGCCGCCGCCCGATGTGATCGTGTCGTCGCCGGTGGTGCCGTAGAACACCTCATTGCCGATCGTCCCGATGATGTCGTCGGCCGTCGGTGTTCCGACGATGACGGCGGCGCGTTCGCCAAACTGGGCAAATCCCAGGCTGGTCCCGAAGGCTCCACCCGCATAGGTCACACCGGTCAGGTCCAACGTGCTTGGCGGCGTTGCGTCCGGGGTGAACAGCGGATTGTTCGGTGCGCCGGTGATGTAGAGGCCGGTCCACGTGGTCTGCGTGCCGGACGCCGAGCCTATCTGTGTGCCGGTGAAGTGCAGGCCGGAAAGATCGTCATAGCCCTGGACGAAGGCCAGCGTCTTCTCGTAGGTGCCGGAGACCGTGACGTTATCGAGCGTGACGTTGCCGATGGCATGGTCGATCGACGCGTCGGCGGGATCGTAGCCGGCGAACTGGATGCCGTGGTCGGCCGCCCCGACGCCGGTGCCGGTCGTGCCGGTCACCGCGATGTTGCGGAGCGCGGCGTCGCCGGTGAAGCCGAAGAACAGGATGTCGCCGGTGCCGCCGCTCGATGCCTGATAGCCCGACCCCGTGAACGCGGCAGTCTCCGTGGTGCCGGTGGTCGCCGGATCGTTGCCGTCGATGGTGACGGTGAGGCCACTGCCCCCGCCGACGATGGCGACGCCATCCTGGCCGAAGCCCGATGCCGACGTGGCGATAAGCTCGATCGCGCCGTCGGTCGTACCCTCGTAGGCGCCGCTGAAGCGCACGCCGACGGTGTCGCCGGTCGCGCCGGTGCCGTGAATCGTAAAGCCTTCGATGCGGACCAGGTCCGCCGCGCCGGCGACCGCGCCGGGCGCGATGTCAAAGCCGTTGCCGGTGCCGGTGTTCAGCGTGACCGTGCCGCCGACCGCGCGGATCGTCACGGCCTCGGTGATGGCAATGCCGGATTCGGCATAGGCGCCGGCATTGACCTCGATCAGGTTGGCGCCGCCATTCGCATTTGCGAAGTCGACAGCCTCCTTGATGGTACTGAATGAGGCAAGCAGATGACTGCCGTCCGCGTCGAACACCTTCACCGGCGCGTCGAGAAGAAGATCGAAATCGCCGTCAGAGAAGTGCAGGGTCTCGACGTCGTGCACCGTGTCGGTGCCGTCGCGCGACACCACGGAATCTGCCACCGTATATGTCGTCGGCGCCGTGCGCGTGACGGTGTAGTCGGCGACATTGCCGCTGAATACCGCGGTGTCGTGGCCGGAATCGGTTCCGCCGAAGATCGTGTCGTTGCCGCCGGCGCCTTCGATCGTGTCGCTGCCGGTCTCGCCGCGGATGACGTCGGCGAGGTTCCCGCCCGTGAAATGGTCGCGCTGTCCCTCGCCTGTAACGTCCGTCACGTTGGCGGCGAGGTCGATATGGACGAGGGCCGGCGCCGACGGCGTGTTGGCGCCGTCGGTTGCCGTGACCGCGATCGTGCGGTCCTGCGGGTTGAAGTCGAAGCTGGTGTCGGTGTCCTGATAGAGGACGGTGTGGAGGATGCCCTGGAAGGTCGCCGGCGAGATGCCGCCGTCGGTTGTCGAGATGATTTCGAGCGTGGCGCTGCCTTCGCCGGTGACCGTGAAGCCGATCGAATTCGAGGAATACCGCGGCACCGGCCGGCAGGAAGAGGCCTTCGGTGCCCGTATCGAGCGATCCGGAATCCGCGGTCAGCGTCAGCGTGATCCTGCTGATCGCGCCCTCGACATCGGTCACGGTTGCCACTGCCGGCGCGACATTGATCGCGGCTGCGCCGGACGTGTAGGTCGGGATGTCGCCGCGGTCGATGCCCGCGCCGGTGTTGAGGTCGACGACAGGGGCGTCGTTGACCGGCGCGACGTTGAGGAGGATCGTGCGGTCGGCGGTGAGCGATCCGCCCGCCCCGGTATGGCCCTGGTCGTTGACCGATACGATGAGCGCGTCGCCGCCGTTGAAATTGGGCGCGGACGTGTAGGCCAGCGTGGCGAGAGCGGCGTTTACCTGAGAAAGCGTACCCGTCAGCGTCGCGGCCGCCGTTCCAGAACCGCTCACGCCAGTGCCGGTCGCTGCCAGCGCGCCATGGCCGACGCTCAGCGTTACGGTCACATTGTCCGGGCCGGTATCGACGTCGGAGATCGTGATCGGATGGCCGTTTCCGCTGAAGCTGTAAGCGACGTCCTCGTTGGGCGACACCGATGCCGGTGCCGCGATCGCAGGAGCATCGTTGACGGCCGTTACCGTCAGCGACATCGTCGCGGGGCTGGCGGCGAACGTGCCTGAGTGATCCTCCACTGAATAGGTGAAGGCCCCGGCGCCGTTGAAATTCAGGGCCGGCACGAATGTCAGGTGCCCGGCGGCGATCTCGGACGATGCGACCGTCGTGCCGGCCGTGACCGCGACGCCGTTGAGCTGGAGCGCCCCTGCGGCGCCGGCCGGAACCTGGTCGATCCGCACCGCCTGCAGGCTGTCGCCGGCATCGGGGTCGGTGAATGTGAAGTCCGAGAGCTTGAACGTATAGGCAGTGTCCTCGGCCGTCATGCTGCTGTTGCCCGCGGAGGACGGCGCGTGGTTGCCGGTCGTCAGCGAAATCGTCGCGGTGCGTTCGGCCGCGACAGCGCCGGCGCCGTCCTGTGTATCCACCGTGACGTGGCGCGCGGTCGTGTTGAGTGATGGGGAAGTATCGGTGTTGACGTAGCGGATCTCGCGCAGCAGATCCTGGTAGACGGTGTCGGTTGCCGACCCGCTCAGCGTGATGGTGGCGGTGCCTTCGCCGCTGATCAGAATCCCGTTGGCGCTCGCGGTCGTGTGGCCGGTGGCGGTGAGATCGAGATGCTCGAGATTGCCGGACAGCGGGTTCGCGATATGAGCGACGAGGTTGGCGATATGCGAGCTGACGCCGACGCCGTCCATCGTGTTGGGGTCGTCGAGCGACGCATCGGTATCGCCGATCCGGGCGCCGGCCGCATTTCCGGTCGTGTAGCTAATCGAGAAGTCGTCGCCTTGAAGATTGCCGCTGAGCTGGATCAAAGGCGGCTCGTTCTCCGCGACGGCACCGTTGGTTGTCACGGTATCGGCGATGAATAGGTCGGAGCCGTTGGTGTGGTGGTACTGGATGAATGTGGTGTTCGCCGCGACGGCAGCGTTGGTGGCGTTGACGCTGACGATGGTCCAGCCGTCGCCGATATTCACCACATCCTCGGCATCGCCCACGACGTAGAGCGAATGGCCGCTGGCATTGACCAGCGGGATGTCGTCACCGGCAAGCGTCAGCGTCGCGCCCGTCGGGTTCGTGAGATCGATGACCTCGATGTCCGTGATCTTGGCCGCGTTGGCGGTCAGGTCGAAGGTCGTGACGCCGGAGGCGAGGACGATCCGGTCGAGCCCGCCATTGCCGTCGATCTGCGCGAAGGCGCTGTCCGGAATCTCCATGCGGTCGTCGCCGGCGCCGCCGATCAGCACATCGGCGCCGCCGCCGCCCTGGAACGTGATGTTGTAGCCGGTGACGGCGGAGCCGTCGAAATGATCGACCGCCGACGTGCCGATGGCCCGGATGCCGGTGTTCGACAGGCCGCTGGCGAGCTGGAAGGTTCCACCGGCCTGCAGCGAGACGGCCTCGATGCCACTCACGCCGGAGATGTCGGCAGTGGTCAGCGTTCCGCCCGTGGTGATCAGCAGGACGTCGCCGCCGGCGCCGCCGGTCACGAGGTCGGCGGCCGTGAGATTGGACATCGAAAAGACGAACGTGTCGTTCTCGGTGCCGCCACGGAAGGTGTCGTCGCCCGGCCCGCCATAGAACACGATCGTCATGCCGTTGGTGATGCCGGTCGCGTCGACGACGTTGTTGCCGCCGAGGCTCGCGACCTGGAAGAAGCCAAGCGTCGATGTGCCGACGAGGCTGTCGTTCAGGGTGACGGTGTTGCCGGCGTTCGACAGCGCCAGCGTCTCGAAGCCGGATACGTTCGTGAATGCCGAGGTGGCGACCGTGCCGCCGGAGCTGAAAAACAGGGTGTCGAACCCCGCTCCCGCCTGAACATGGTCCGCGGACGTGAGGTCGAAAGACCGGAACACGTAGGAATCGGGGCCGTTTCCGCCGATTAGCGTATCGTCGCCGCCGGCGGAGAAGAATACGATCGGGGTGGCGTTGGTGACGCCGGAAGCATCGACGGTATCGTTGCCGGTGCCGTCCAGGACCTGGAAGAAGCCGAAATCGCCAGCGGCGACGAGGTTGTTGGTCAGCGTGACGGTGTTGCCGGCATTATTGAGAAGCAGGGCCTCGATTCCGGTCACGTTGGTAAAGGCCGAGGCGCCGAGCGTCCCGCCGGAGCTCAGCACCAGGGTGTCGGAACCGCCGCCGGCATGCACGGTGTCGGCTGACGTTAGGTCGCCGGTCGCGAACACGAAGGAGCTGTTTCCGGCGTTGCCGAGATAGGTGTCGTTTCCGCCGGCGGCGAAGAAGACGATGCCGATGCCGTTAGTAATCCCGCTGGCGTCGACGGTGTCGTTTCCACCGCCGTCGAATACCGAGAAAAAGCCCGCGTCGGATGATGCGACGAGGCTGTTCGTGAGCGTGACGTTGTTGCCGGCCTGGGCAAGGTTCAGAGCCTCAATTCCTGAAACCTGGCTAAAGGCCGATGCAGCAAGCACTCCCCCGCCTGCCAGCAGCAAAGTGTCGAAGCCTGCCCCTCCGACGACGTGGTCGGCAGCGTCGAAAAGCGGAAGGATCATAACGAAGGAATCGTTTGACGCTCCCCCGATGAACGTGTCGTTGCCGCTGCCGGCGATGAAAACCAGGTGGACGCCGTTGGTAATCCCGCTTCCATCGATGGTCTCGGCGCCGGACGACCCAAAGATGGTGAAAAATCCACCGTTGGCGCCGGCGACGAGTGAATTGCTCAACGTCACCGAATTCGAGGATGCAAGGTGAAGCTCCTCGATCCCGGTTACCCCGGCAAACTGGGCGGCAGAAATCGTTCCACCTGCCGCCTAAATCTGGAGGCTATCGACAAATGAACCTGTCGCGCCTCCGGTAACAATATCTGTGCTTTGAAGGGTGGTGGGGGTCAGATTGAAAGTATTATTCTCGTCAGCATTTCCAGAAAAATGGTCAACACCGGGCGTAAGCGTGAATGACGCCATGAAAGTCTCCCCCTGTACGGAATAACGCCTGATAACGATCGCTTTACGCGTAGGAAAGACTTGCCTACGCGATTAACGTGTTGTTAACGAATAATGTCCTTGCACCACAACTGTCAACCTAAGATGAACAAAATACGCAATCATAGCGATTAATACTTAATAGCCGGCGTGGCTCACAGTACCCTGTCATAAGCAGCGGGAGGAGGAGGTCGTAGCGTCCGTTATCGGCCTGCGGCCTTCGCCGGGGCATTGGGGGCAATCATCGGTGGGCGCATGAGGCCTCGCGCCAAATCGCGACCCAGCTTGTGGGACGGCATTTCCACCGCGACGTGAAGCAGCCACGCGCAAATGATCGCGGCGGCGGTCGCGGCCAGGATGCATAGCGCCGGGCCCGCTCCTGCGGAGAGCAGCAGCTCGAACAGGACGAAGCCCGCCAGGGCATGGGTGATGTAAAGCGGATAGCTGATGTGGGCCAGGAAGCGCCAGACAGGAGCATCCGGCACATGCCTGCGCCAGACGAATGCGGCACAGAACGCCAGCACGGCGGCACCGTAGCTCCATCCCAACGATGCGATCTCGCTGCGTGCAAGAAGAACGAGGAACGCGAAGACCGCCGCGCCGACCGCGACGAACGCCTGGCCGGCGGACAGGAATTGCCGGTGAAGGAAGTTGAGGGCGACTCCGGCGAACATGAAAATGATGTATTCGCCATGGACGATGGCGATCGCCTTGATCTGCTGGAGAATCGGCGTCTCAGGGGCAAGCCGGTACAGGTACAGGCAGCCGACGAACAGGCTGGCGGGAACAATGAATACGCCCGCCCATCCCCGCCGCAGCCATGGCGCCACGATCATGGCGACCAGATAGAATGTGATCTCGATTTCGAGCGTCCAGATGATGGCGTCGACCGGCGGACTGAGCGTGAGCTCGCGAAGTCCGAGGACCGCGTGGATGGCGATCGCCCCAACGGCGTAAGGGAACGGCTTCCCGAGGATCCAATCGCCTGCGTAGATGACGCCGACCGTCATCAGAAAGCCTACCGCGTAGGTCGGCCACAGCCGAAGGAAGCGCGCCATGAGGAAGCCTGCGCGCGAGTAGTCGCGAAACGAGAACGGGATGACGAAGCCGCTGATCAGGAAGAACAGGCCGACGCCGAACTGCCCCAGGCTGAACGGCGCCAAGCCGCTGATCCAGCGAACATAGACCGGCTCGGCGGCAGCGCCGGCTTCGGCGGCATGGGAGGCCCAGAACGGTCCCAGATAGTGGCTGATCAATACCGCGAACGCCGCCGGACCGCGCAAGGTATTGGCAAACGCGACCCTGTCCTCGCGCACGATTTCATCCCGGCGGCCCGGACGGCGTTGTAGCCGGTCGCATTGAGCGGCGCAACCATACGTAGTGATAGACAACCTGTAGGGGGTGATCGCCGCCTATCGGATTGCAATCAGGGTGGTGCGCTGATTGGCGGGTTCGCTGGAAACGGGGTCTTCCAGCACGGCGACGAATCCCGCGGCCTGCAAAGCGTCGATGAGATGCTCCTTGAGCGGCCAGAAGGATCTTCGATTGCTCCATGCGGCCCATTTGGTGTCTTCACGACGGGTTTCCGCATCGTCGTATTCGACGAACCATCGGCCCGAGAGTCCCTCGTTTTCCGCGAGGTCGGAGAGGCCGAATTTGTCCGTCGGCGCCCGGGTCGCGACGTGTGTATTGAGAACGAGAAGACGGCGGCACGACTTGAAAAGAAGATCGACGAACCGGCGTGGGTGTTCGAGGTGGTAGAGCAGGCCGGAGCAAAAGATGATGTCGAATTTCCCATATTTTTCAAGGTTCCAGACGTCGTCATTGACGAATGCGAGGTTGGAAAGGCCGGCATCCTCCTTCACCCGCAGGCAGTTGACGAAATTGCTGCGCCGGACCTCGATGCCGAGCGCGTCGAGCTTCAGGCGCGCGAACTCCACCGTATAGCCTCCTTCCAGGCATCCGAGGTCGGCGATGCGGCGCCCCTCGTACCCGCCGGGATGGACGGCGCGGATGACCCGCTCCGTGGCAAGCAGCAGCGGGTGCCGGGACATGTCCCAGTCGAGGCCCGGAATCGTCATCGAGCCGTCGGACAGCCGGATATTGTGGGCGGTGAACGGGGCGGGCGCCGTCATGAGCGCCCTTCGATGCCGGGCGACGCGTGCGCTGGATTCTCGGCCCTCGGCGCATTGAGGTCGATCGTGAACAGGTCCGGAATGCCGGCGCCGAGCGGGTTCGGCCGGCTGCGGTAGCGCCGGAATTCGCCCGGGATCGACTGCGAGTCGCGGCGCCATTGGATGGCTTCGGCGGTGCCGCCTGGTGCGATCGGCCCCTCGCCCTTCACGGCTGCGATCACGACATGGGCGCGCTCGACGATATAGGCGTTCTGGAGTTGGTACCCGCGCTGGCGCTGCGCCTCGTCGGTCTGCAGCGGCAGGCGATCGAGCTCGATCTCCCGCTCACAGGCCTGGTGCGCGATGAGCGCCTCGATCTCCTTGAGAATCCCGGCATGCGCCTCGGCCCATTCCCCGCCTGAAGGCCCGTCGAGGGTGGCGAGCGCGCCGCGGCGCCAGCGCCCTTCGAAACTGTCGACGACGTCGCGATGGCGCACGACGTTGGGAACAAGGAGGCGATGCGGTCTGCGCGCCGCCTCCAGGACCGCGAGCGCCTTGCGGGTGGCGATGAGGTCGGCGCCGGGGGCGAGCGGCGACAGCAGGGTGATGTGATGGTCGGGCCGCGCTTGAAGGATCCGCCCGATGATCTGGGCGATCTCCTCCGTGATGCGCGTCGCATCGCCCCCCGCGACATTGGTGGTGCCGATCAGTCCGATCCACAGGTCGAAGCGTACCCCGTTCGGAAACGACTCGCGCGGCGCGCGCCGAAGGCTCTTTGCCAGCAAGGCACGGATCTGGTCGCGGTCCAGGGCCTTGGTCTTCTCCTGCAACTGAGCGTAGGGCACGAGGAGATCGTGGATGCGGGATGGGTTGTCCCTCACCGGGCCAAGCCGCCATCCGTCGAGCCTGCGGTCCATCGCCCAGGCATCGTGCTCGAGATCGGCCAGCACCTCGAATAGCGGCGTGTCCAGGATATGCGCGGGATCGAACGACAGGACGATATCGCCGCGTGGCACGAAGCAGCCGGCGCTCGCCAGCTTCGCCGCGACATGGTCGGCGGCGCGCCGGTTCGCCTGGCGGTAGGTCGGGCCCACATCGTCCCACCCTTTCATGGCCTCGGTACCGGACGGCGTCGCACCGCGCGCGCGTTCCTCCTTCTGGTAGTGCAGGAAGCGCTCGTGAATCGCCCGGGAGATGCGGTCGCGCTCCCGGGTCCGGCGTGCCGTGCACAATGCGGCCGACGTATCGAAGGGTTGGAGCACATCGCCGTAGCGCTTCGTCGTCGCGAGCGGATGCTCGAGCGTGACGAAATCGGAACGCATCTCGGTGGCGAAGAAGACGGGGGCCCGCCATCGCCCGCTGCGACGCCCCGCCTCCCGGACCGCCAGCGCATTGGCGATCGGGTCGGCGCTGCCTTCGCCGGGCGTCACCACGGCGGTGATTGGACCGGTCTTGTCGACCTGATTCATGAGGGCGTCGTCGTCCAGGGGCTGGGTCAGCGGATCGTAGGACAGGATGCGGACATTGTTCGCGGCGCCGGGAAAGGCGAGGTGCAAGGTGTTGGCTGCCTCGGCCGGCCGGGAGCACAGGATCGTCACGGCGGGCGTCGCGAACCCGGCCGTGATGCTGGTGCGGAGGATCTGCGCCGTGAGGTGGATCGTGAGCGGGCCGAAGCCGACAATCACGATGTGGACGCGGTCCTGTCCCATGAGATCGGCGATCTCGAAAAATCGCGCCATGTCGCAGAGGCTGTGAGCCGCAAACTCCTCGGTGGAGAAGATGTCGATGCTGGCCGGGATTTCGCTCGTGGTGAGCGCGCGCCGGACCAGGGGGTTGCCGACCGACGCGTGGACGTTACGGCCACCGCCGGTCGCCATCCGCGCCACGATGGCGCGGGCAAGGCCGATATTGCGCGCATCGTCGCCTGTCGCGACCATGACCGATGAGGCGCGCGCAATGCGGGCGCGGGCGAGGACACGCGGGTCGCGGGCATCGCCCCCGACGAGGATCACGCCGTGCTCCCTGGCGTGAACGGTCGCGGCTTCGGTCGGCGCTAAGTCGATCGCGACGACGCGCCATCCCTCGTGGGTCTGTTCTTGTGCGCGAGCGCGTCCCTTGGCGCCGTATCCCACCATCACCCGGTGATTACGCGCGCGCCATAGCGCGAAATCCCGCTGCCGTTCCTTGAGGAAGTGCCAGAGCAGGGTGCCGATCGTCACGACCAACGTGGCCGGCGCCAGGAAAGCGGCAAAGATCAGGGGCCACGAGTGGCAGGCGGCGAGGGCACTCGCGCCGGCATGCTCGAAATGAAACAGCGCGAGGGCCTTGAACAGGGCTTCGATGACCACCCATCCATCGAGATGGGCGTGCGGCAGGCACTCTCCGACGCCCTGCGGATGGTACAGATGTCCGTACCAGCCCAGTCCGATCGCCAGGACCGCGCAGACGAGGAGGATCCAGAAGCGCTTCGGCACCGGGTGCGACGCATCGGCGATGCCGGAATGGGAGGCCATGGCGTTGCCTGCTTGATCGGGATGGGTCCCAGGCGGCCGTTGAGTTTGCAACAGGTCCGTCCCGATCTTGCAATGCGACGTGTCGCGCATGCAACCGGGAACGCACAACGGCAGTGCGAGCGACGTTGTGCCGCCCGTGCGGCGGCTTCACCAACAGGGAGAAAAGAATGAGGCCGGTCGTCTCGGCAGGTGGCGGTTCAGCCACCAAGCTCGTCGCGCGGACGCTTCGCTTCGTCGCCCTTGAACGACAGGGCGTGCACTGAAAAATACTCGTCCGCATCGGTCCAGCGCGCGAGCGGCGCCCATCCCGCCCCACGGGCGAGCGCCCCGAAGGATTCCACGGTGTATTTGTAGCTGTTCTCGGTATGGATGGTCTCGCCGGCGCGGAAATCGATCACATCGCCGCCGATCCTGACCTTCTGGCGCCTGGTGCTGGCGAGATGCATCTCGATGCGCGAGAGCTCGCGGTTGAAGAAGGCGTGATGCTCGAAGCCGTCGAGATTGAAATCCGCCCCGAGCTCGCGGTTGATGCGCACCAGCATGTTGCGGTTGAACTGCGCCGTGACGCCTTCGGCGTCGTTGTAGGCGGCATTGAGCACTGCGCGCTCCTTGACGCGGTCGACACCGATGATGAGCACCGCGCCGCGCCCGAGCATCGCGCCGGCATGGCGCAGGAACGTACAGGCCTGGTGCGGCTCGAAATTGCCGATGGTCGATCCAGGGAAAAACCCGGCGCGCGGCAGCATTCCCACGGCCGCGGGAAGCTCGAAGGGCTGGAGGAAATCCGCCTCGACCGGCGCGATCGTGAGCGCATGGAAATCCATCCGCAGGCCGTCGGCCTCCTCCCGCAGGAACTCCGCCGAGATGTCCACCGGCACGTAGGCGGACAGATGAGGCGCGGCGCGCAGGATCAGGCGGACCTTCTTGCTGGAGCCGCTGCCGAACTCGACCAGAGCGCCCCGCGCCGGCAGCAATTGTGCGATATCCGACGCGTGCTTCCTGCAGGATGCCGAGTTCGAGCCGCGTCGGGTAGTATTCCGGCTGCATGGTGATGCGTTCGAAGAGGCGCGAGCCGGCTTCGTCGTAGAAGTATTTCGGCGGCAGCCGCTTCGGCGCCGCTTTCAGTCCCTGGAGCACATCGGCGGCAAATGCTGTGGTCGCCGCGTCCAGAAGTTCCGGCCGTCGCGCGATGCGTGCGAGCGCGGTCATGACGTCACCTGTGCCTTAGGAATTTCGACAAGCCAACGATCCGGCCTTCGGATTGTTCAATCACCATAATCCGCCAGCCGCAATCCGGTGAACTGCCAGCGATGCGGCGGATAGAAGAAGTTGCGATACGTGACGCGCGAATGACGCTCCGGCGTCGCGACCGAGCTGCCGCGCAGCACCATCTGGCTGATCATGAATTTGCCGTTGTACTCGCCGAGCGCGCCTTCGACGGCGCGATAGCCGGGATAGGGCGAGTAGGCGCTGCGCGTCCATTGCCACACAATGCCGAACGCATCGTCGATCAGGCCGTTGCGTGCGGCGACCTCCCACTCGGTTTCTGTCGGCAGGTGCTTGCCGGACCAGCGCGCGAAAGCGTCGGCCTCGTAATAGCTGACATGGCTTACCGGCGCGTCCGGGTCGGGCTCGCGCAGCCCGCCAAGCGTCATCTGCAGCCATGTCCCGTCGGCACGCTGCCAGTGACCGGGCGCCGACCATTCTTCGCCTTGCGCGGTGTTCCATCCATCGGACAGCCAGAGCGACGGCGTCTCGTAGCCGCCACCCGTCATGAACGCGAGCCAGTCCGCGTTGGTGACGGGCCGCCTTGCGATCCGCACCGGCTGCAGCAGCACGTCATGCGCCGGCCGCTCGTTGTCGAATACGAAGCCTCCGGTGTTATCGCCGATGTTGTGGATGCCGCCGTCCACTTCAACGAACCCATCGCGGCCGGTCGCGGCAGGCAGGCGCCACGCCGCGTCATACACCGGCGCCGTCGGATTCTGCGCGAAGGCGTGAAGGATGTCGGTGAGGATCAGTTCCTGGTGCTGCTGCTCGTGATTGAGCCCGAGCTCGACGATCTTGATGATGTCCGGGAGCGTGCCGGCATCCGCGGTTTCGATCAGGCGCACGACCGCAGCGTCGACATGCGCGCGATAGGCCGCGACTTCCGCGCAGTCCGGGCGCGTCACGAGGCCACGCTTCGGCCGCGCATGCCGCGGACCGGCCGCGACATAATAGGAATTGAAGAGGAATGCGAACCGCTCGTCGCAAACGCGATAGCCGGGAAGATGAGGAACCAGCAGGAACTGCTCGAAGAACCACGTGGTGTGGGCGCGATGCCACTTCGTCGGGCTTGCGTCCGGCATCGACTGCACGACCTGATCTTCCGGCGACAACGGCGCCGCCCGGCGCTCCGTCTCATTACGGACCGCCCGGAATGCGCTCAGCCACGTCGTTCGCAAATCGTCGGATGAAACCCGATGCCCGACAACCTCGACCTTTGCAGCGCCTGGTTCGCGAGCAGGATGTGGTGCCGGTTGCGGAGAGCCTGCGTCCGTCGCAGGCAGAGATCGGGTTCGGGCCGGCACGTAAATCTCCCTCAAGCCATGGGTCGACGGTCCGTGATCTAGGTCGGCAAAGCGTACGCCGCCATATGGCGCCAGTCACATCTATGTTTATGGCCGCCCCATGACACAGCCATTCAAGAGAACGCGGCGCGGACGGGCTCATTGCCCGGCTGCTGTCCGGGATCGCCCGGCATGGGGTGGGGAGGGTCTCCGCCCGGCGGCGCCGGTGGGTCGCTGTATGGCGGCGGCTCCGGATCGCGCTTCGGATCGATTGCTGGATCACTGGCGGGCGGCTCGGGCGGGTCCCAATAGGGCGTCTCACCTGGGCGTCCCGGTTCGCCTGGCGGAGTATCGGTAGCATTTGACGGGGACATCGGCCGCGGCCCTTGTTGCGCCTGACAACGGTGGTGCATAAGCTTCGTTCCATGGTTCGGAACGCAGAAAAAAGACCCGGCTCTAGGAGCCGGGGCCGCGTTGCCGAGCAACAGGACTTCACCTTCGGCGCCTATTGTTGTTCGGCGCCGGTTAGGTTCGTGATTGGTCAGCGATCGCGATTCTGCTGGCCGCCTTGACCGCCCTGACCGCCTTGCTGGTCGCGCTGACCGCCTTGGCCGCCACCCTTCTGGTCATTCTGACTGCTCTGCTGGCCGGGCTTCTGACCCGCGCCGCCCTGCTGGTCGTGCTGCGGATTATTGCCCGACTGCTGGTTCTTCTGCTGGTCGCGATTCTGGTCCTGATTGGCCATGAACGTCTCCTGAGATGAGTTCGGTCCTCGCCCTCGGGTAGCCAACGTCCGGGCAGGTCGTCCGGTTCCGCCATGGAGCCGAGTTCCGGCGCTTTCGCGCCGGGGGATTGAGCTTCTAGTCATCCTGAACGATCTGTCTTCGGAATCGTTCATTCCTTAGGCATGACGCGCGATTGATCAGTCATGCCAAACCCTGCCTGACGGCCGGCACCGGCGTACTCGCTGCAATCGCGCGGCGGCTAAGTGGCCCTGGTCACTCCTTGAGTTGTGTCACCGCGGTCGCGCTTGCGCCACCCATGACAATCCCTATTAAGGTATGCCGGAGAGCGGCCGTGATGCCGCCGGCGCGAAGCAGTCCGCGCAAGCCAAGAGGAAACGCCTTTGCCTGGTCTCGACGAAATTCGTCTGGAAGTCTCCCGTGCCAACCGCATCCTCGCCCATGAGGGCGTGCTCGATGCCTTTGGCCATGTCAGCATGCGCCATCCCGGCGATCCGAATCGCTATTTGCTGTCGCGCTCGCGCGCGCCCGAGCTGGTGATGCCGGACGACGTGCTCGAATATGACCTCGATTCGAATCCGGTGACGCCGCCGGGCGTGCCGCTCTATTCCGAACGCGTGATCCACGGCGAAATCTACAAGGCGCGGCCCGACGTGATGTCGGTGTGCCATCACCATGCGCCGGCGTTCATGCCGCTCTGCATCACGGGCGTGGATTACGTTCCGGTGTTCCATCTCGGCGCGGTCGGCGGTGCCAAGCCGCCGTTCTGGGACCAGCGCGACGAGTTCGGCGACACCAACCTTCTGGTGGTCAAGCCGGAGGAGGGCGCTTCGCTCGCCCGGGCGCTCGGCCGCCATTGGATGGTGCTGATGAACCGGCACGGCGTCACGGTCGCCGGCACCAGCGTGCGCGACGTGGTGTTCCGCGCCTATTATTCCTGCCGCAACGCCGAATTCCAGGTCCAGGCGAAGGCTGTCGGCACGATCACGCCGCTGTCGCCGGGCGAAATCGAGAAAGCCGCCATCATCAATACCCGACCACCGGCCTGACGCGCGCCTGGGACCTCTGGGTGTCGCGGCTGGGGAAGCGTAGCGCCTGACAGCCGACAAACACGCGGAGGAAAGCAAACGATGATACGTCTCGCCCGCCTGAGCTGCGCGCTGGCGCTGCTCTCGTTCGCTGCGTTCGCGCCGTCCCAGGCGTCCGCCGAGGACACGCTGAAGATCGCGATCGGCCAGATCAACAACTGGGAAAACCAGCCGCCGACGCTCGGGCAGCCAGGCCGGCATCTTCAAGAAGCACGGTCTCGATGCTCGAGACGTTCGGCACGCAGGGCGCGGGCGAGACGCATCCAGGCGGTGATCTCCGGCAGCGCCGATCTCGGCGTCGGCGTCGGCGTCGCGGGCGCGATGCGCGCCTTCTCGCGCGGTGCGCCGGTGCGCGTGCTGTTGCCGGCGCTTCACCGGCACCGGCGATCTCTACTGGTACGTGAAGGCGGAATTCGCCGATCAAGACGCTGAAGGACACGACCGAGAAGAACACCATCGCCTATTCGACCAGCGGGTCGAGCTCGAACAACATCGTGATCGCCTTCGTCAACGAGCTCGGCGTCAAGGCCAAGCCGACCGCGACTGGCGCGCCTGCCCGGCACGCTGACGGCGGTGATGTCCGGACAGGTCGATATCGGCTGGGCGGCGCCGCCGTTCGGCCTGAAGGAAATTCAAGGACGGCAAGATCCGCATCATCGCGCGCGGCAGCGACGTGCCGTCGCTGCGCGACCAGACCGTGCGCGTCGATCATCGTCAACGCCGACGCGCTGAAGACGAAGAGGGACGCGATCATGCGCTTCGTCGATAGGCTAGCGCGAGTCGGTCGACTGGATGTATTCCGATCCGCAGGCGCATCAAGATCTATGCCGAGAAGATCGGCAGCAGCCGAAGACCTGATCAAGAAGTCGCTCGACCGAATTTCCAGCCGAAGCCGGCGCTGCAGACCGACCAGTCGCCGATGTCGACGGGATCGTGCGGACGCCGTGAAGCTGAAGTTCCTCGACGCAACCGCTGACCAAGGAGCAGCTTGCGGAGTTCTTTGCAGATTCCGGCGCGGTAACGCATCTGGCTCGCAGCAAGCAGAGGCCAAGCAAGCACTCGGTCGGCCTGCGGAAGCGCGGACCCATTGATAGGCCCGCTACGATCGAACGTGACGGCTCGCGCTTATCCGCGCTCTTCATCGCTTTGCTCACCGCATCAAGCATCACGGCACGGGCCTGCGTCTTCGCGTTGCGCACTGAATCGAGCTTGCCCAGTTCGCCCATCTCGCGCTGGCGCGTGACGGTCGCTTCCGTCATCAGTGGTGAGACGCCAAGCTCGCGCAACGTCGCGGCGACCTCGCTCCATCTCGGCGGCGCGGCGGATGCCATGGCTCGCCATCCGCTCGACATTGTATTCGATCATCTTGTCCCAATCGATCGTCGGGGTAATTGTTCTTCGAGCGACGCCGCGACCTCATCGACGACGCCGGCGCGCGACGCGGCAAGAAAGCATTCCGCGGTCAGCGCCTCGATGCCCTTGACCATCACGCTGCGCATCATCTTGATCGCGGCCGCGGCGCCGACCTGGTATCGCCGGCGATCGTGCGCCTTCATGCCAAGCGCCGACCAGGAGCGGCGCGACGGCCTCGCGCGTGCGGCCCGGCCAGCAGCATCGGCGTCTGGTGGCGTGCCGGATGGATCGGCGCCAGGACGCAACATCGACATAGCGCGCCGATCCATTCACCAGAACGTCGCGCGGTCTCCTGCTTGCGGCCCGGCGAGACGGAATTGACGTCGAGGAAGAACGGGTCGCCCAGATGTGGGCGCGACGGATTGCGCCGCCTCCAGGCTCGACGCCGCGGTCACCGCGGACACGACGATGTCGGCGTCGCGCACCGCGTCGGCCGCCGAGGCTGGCGAGCCGCACACCGATCGTCTCGCCGGCTTCGGCGCAGCGTCGCGCCGGCGTCCTCCGGAAACAGGATGTCCCACGCCGCGATGCTGCGCGACGCCCTCGCTCGCGCAGGCCCGGCCGCGATCGCCTGTCCGGCCTCGCCGAAACCGATGAACGCGAGGCGCGGGGCGTTCGTCGTCCATCTACCCTCGTCCGCGATCAGCAGGATTGCGCTTCGCCTGCACGCGCTTGTCGAAGCGTTCGACATTGACCACGACGCGGGTATGCGTGCCGTCGCCGACGCGCTCCCTCTCGTCGATGCGCCTCGACGCGGAACTCGACGTTGCGGCCGTCGACCTTGGTCACTTCGGCGGTTGCGCGCAGCGTCATGCCGACCGGTGTCGCTGCGTAATGGCCGACATTCGAGATGCGTGCCGAGGCTCTGATGGCCGGCGCGGCAGCAGATGCTCGATGGCGTCGAGCGCGGCCGCCTCCATCACGTTGATCATCACCGGCGTCGCCAGCACGTGGACCCGGCCGCGAGCCGACGCGCGGCGCGGTGTGTTCCTCGCCGACGGTGATCTCGGCTTTGCCGACGCGGCCGATTTCAATGTTTTCGAGCATGGACACTCTGATGGATGTCGTCTGTCGCGTTGCGTGGTGGTGACGACGTTATACGCAATTTGCAAGATGCGTATAACCTGCCATGCGATCGTGATGGCGTTTAGGACGACGCGGCTTTCACCACCGGCGGCGTGCCGTGGGTGTGGAAGGACTCGATCGTCTTCAGGCCCCAGGCCTGGCCCTTCTTGCGCTCGGCCTCGGTCCAGACGATCGGCTTCCAGTCCGGCGCCAGGATCAGCCGCGCGCCGGCATTGGCGACCTCGACGCGGTTGCCGCCCGGCTCGTAGACATAGAGGAAGAAGGTCTGCTGGATCGCGTGCTTGTGCGGACCGGTCTCGATGAACACGCCGTTCTCCAGGAAGATGTCGGCGGCGCGCAGGATCTCCTCGCGGCTGTCGAGCGCGTAGGTGACGTGGTGGAAGCGGCCCTTGGTGCCGGTGTGGTCGCGGGTATAGGCGAAGTCGTAGCTCTTGTTGGTCGCCGTCATCCACATCGCCGGCCTCGGTGCCGTCGTCGAGCACGATCTGCTCGGTGAGGCGGAAGCCGAGATAGTCCTCGAAGAAGATCGCGGTTGGCCTTGATGTCGACCGCGAGACCGTTCCAGTGGTCGAGCCGGCGCACGTTGACGCCGCGCGCCGGGAAGCGCTGCGCCTGGTTCTTCAGCGACGGCTTCTTGTCGGGCGGCGCCTCGTACCATTCGGTCTCGTAATAGAGCTCGATCACGTGACCGTCCGGGTCGCGGCAGACGAAGGTCTTGCCGTGGCCGAGGTCGCCGTCGGTCCAGCCGACGTCGAAGCCCGAGCCCTTCAGCGCCGCGGCGCGGCGCTCCAGCGCCTGCGGGCTGCGGGTGCGGATAGGCGACGTGGCCGATGCCCGAGGTCTGTCGCGGCGGTGAGCTTCAGGCTGTAGCGCTCGTAATCGTCCCAGCCGCGCAGATAGACGGAGTCGCCGGCGCGGCCGCTCTCCGTCATGCCGAACACGTCGACGAAGAAGTCGAGGCTCTCCTCGAACTTGGGCGTCAGCAGTTCGAGGTGGCCGAGATGGGCGATGTCGAGGATCGGTTCTTTGTCCATGGAATGGCCAAGCCTAAAATCAATTCACACCGCTTGCCAAAGCCGGCAGCCCGTCGGGGCTCTACCAAATGAACCCGGGCTCGTCGACCGCGTCATGATCCATGCTCTTGAATCGGCCGACCTGGCTATTTTTTATGCACCGCGGCCTGCCTATCGGTTGAGCAAATCTCGAAACACCGAGGATTTCTTTTCGTTCTCAGATGGTTCCGCGATGCCATCGTATTGGCATGGCCCTTGCGATTTCCTCCGTTGCGCGATCCGGGACCCTGGGGGTTCGACCGCGTATTGGCGCGTCAACAGAGGGAATTTTCGATGCTCAAGCATGCTTCGGCCGCGCTGCGGCCGACACGCCGGCGGCTATTGGCCGCCGCGGCGGGACTAGGGGTGAGCCTTGTCGCGGCGATGCCCGCGATGGCCCAGGAGACGATCAAGGTCGGCATCCTCCATTCGCTTTCCGGCACGATGGCCATCAGCGAGACGACGCTGAAGGACACGATGTTGTTCCTCATCGACGAGCAGAACAAGAAGGGCGGCGTGCTCGGCAAGAAGCTCGAGGCCGTCGTCGTCGACCCGGCTTCGAACTGGCCGCTGTTCGCCGAGAAGGCGCGCGAGCTCATCACCAAGGACAAGGTCGCCGCCGTGTTCGGCTGCTGGACCTCGGTGTCGCGCAAGTCGGTGCTTCCGGTGTTCAAGGAGCTCAACAGCATCCTGTTCTACCCCGTCCAGTACGAGGGCGAGGAGAGCGAGCGCAACGTGTTCTACACCGGCGCCGCGCCGAACCAGCAGGCGATCCCGGCCGTCGACTACCTCGCCAAGGAAGAGAAGGTCCAGCGCTGGGTGCTCGCGGGCACCGACTACGTCTATCCGCGCACCACCAACAAGATTCTCGAAGCCTACTTGAAGTCCAAGGGCGTCAAGCAGGAAGACATCATGATCAACTACACGCCGTTCGGGCATTCCGACTGGCAGACCATCGTCGCCGACATCAAGAAGTTCGGCTCGGCGGGCAAGAAGACGGCGGTGGTCTCGACCATCAACGGCGACGCCAACGTGCCGTTCTACAAGGAGCTCGGCAACGCCGGCATCAAGGCGACCGACATTCCGGTCGTGGCGTTCTCGGTCGGCGAAGAAGAACTCGCCGGCATCGACACCAAGCCGCTGCTCGGCCACCTCGCGGCCTGGAACTACTTCGAGTTGATCAAGACGCCGGAGAACGAAGAGTTCATCAAGAAGTGGCAGGCCTATACCAAGAATCCGAAGCGCGTCACCAATGACCCGATGGAAGCCCACGTGATCGGCTTCGCCATGTGGGTCAAGGCGGTCGAGAAGGCCGGCACCACCGATCCCGACAAGGTGATCGATGCGCTGCCGGGCATCAAGGCCAAGAACCTGACCGGCGGCGAGTCTCGAGATGCTGCCGAACCACCACATCACCAAGCCGGTGTTCATCGGCGAGATCAAGGCTGACGGCCAGTTCGACGTGGTGTGGAAGACCGCGGGCCTCGTCCCCGGCGATGCCTGGTCCAAGGAGCTCGACGGCTCGAAGGACCTGGTCGCCGACTGGGTCAAGCTCAAGTGCGGCAACTACAACACCAAGACCAGCAAGTGCGGCGGCGCGGGCACGCAGTAAGTCCACGTCCTTCATGAACGACAGGGAGGCAGCGTCACGCTGCCTCCCGCCCCCCGCCGGGACCTGAAATGACAATGCGTGCACTCTGCGATCGCGCCCTCGCGCTCGTCATTGCTCTTGCCGTGCTCGCCGCCTTCGCCCTGCCGGCGCGCGCTCAAAGCTTCGACGCAGCACTCGCGGGCTTTGCCACCGACAGCTATGCCGACACCGAGACGGCGATCGTCGCGGTCGCTTCCAGCGGCAACGCGATGGCGGCCCCCGTCATCGAGGCGTTGCTCGACGGGCGGCTGATGTTCGATGCCACCACCAAGAAAATCTACGTCAAGGAGAAGTCCGGCCGTCTGCTCGACGCGGTCACCGGTAAGCCGGCCGCAGGCGACACGCCCGCCGGGCTCGCGGCGGTTCGCGCTGAACAACCGCATCCGCCGCACCATCGACGGCGCCATGGGCACGCTGACCCTGATGGCGCCCGATCCGGCCAAGCGGATCGAGGCCGCGCAGTCCGTGCTGCGTTCGCGCGATGCAACCGCGTTGCCGGCGCTGGAAACGGCGCTCGCCAAGGAGACCGACGCCAAGGCCAAACGCGCGTTACTTGCCGCGCGGGCTGCGATCGTCGTCACCATGCCGGATGCCAAGGACGTCGATAAGCTCGACGCCATCGCGGTGCTGAGCGAACGCGGCGACCAGGAGGCGCTCGGCCTGCTCAGCCGGCTGGCGACGGATGCCCCGCCAGCCCTGCGCAAGGCCGCCGCCGATGGCATCGCGAAAATCCAGGCGCGTCTCGCTTTGTGGAGCACGGTGCAGAACGCCTGGTACGGGCATCTCGCTCGGCTCGGTCCTGCTGCTCGCCGCGATCGGGCTTGCCATCACGTTCGGCGTCATGGGCGTCATCAACATGGCGCATGGCGAGATGGTGATGCTCGGCGCCTACACGACCTACGTGGTGCAGGAGATCATCCGCACGAGCTATCCGTGGCTGTTCGACTATTCGCTGATCATGGCGGTACCGCTCGCCTTCGTGGTCGCCGGTGGCGTCGGCATCATCGATCGAGCGCACCATCATCCGCTTCCTCTACGGGCGGCCGCTGGAAACGCTGCTCGCGACCTGGGGCCTGTCGCTGATCCTGCAGCAGGCGGTGCGCACGGCGTTCGGCCCGACCAACAAGGAGGTCGGCAATCCATGCTGGATGAGCGGCGCCTTCGACGTCGGCTACATCACCATCACCTATAACCGGCTGTGGATCATCGTGCTTCACGATCGCGGTGTTCGCGGCGCTGCTCGCGACCCTGCGCTTCACCCGGCTCGGGCTGGAGATGCGCGCGGTGACGCAGAACCGCAGGATGGCGGCATCGATGGGCATCCGCACCGCCCGCATCGATGCGCTGACCTTCGGCCTCGGCTCCGGCATCGCCGGCATCGCCGGCGTCGCGCTGTCGCAGATCGACAACGTCAGTCCGAATCTCGGCCAGGGCTACATCATCGACTCCTTCATGGTCGTGGTGTTCGGCGGCGTCGGCAACCTGTGGGGAACGCTGGTCGGCGCCTTCACGCTCGGCATCGCCAACAAGTTCCTGGAGCCCTTCGCCGGCGCTGTGCTCGGCAAGATCGCGATCCTCGTGCTGATCATCCTGTTCATCCAGAAGCGTCCGCGCGGGCTGTTCGCCCTCAAGGGCCGGGCGGTGGAAGCTTGACCGCTCAGACCATGCGGCCACGAGCCGAGGCGCTCCGATGACCGCCCCGCTGACCCGCGCGCTGGACCGTGGCGCGCTCATATTCCTCGCCGTGCTGGCTGCGGTCACGATCCTGGTGCCGACGCTCAATCTGCTGACGCCGGAATCCTCTCCCATCCACGTGCCGACTTACCTGATGTCGCTGTTCGGCAAGTATGTCTGCTACGCGCTGCTCGCGCTCTCCATCGATCTCATCTGGGGCTACGCCGGCATCCTGTCGCTCGGCCACGGCGCGTTCTTCGCGCTCGGCGGCTACGCCATGGGCATGTACCTGATGCGCCAGATCGGCTCGCGCGGCGTCTACGGTAATCCCATCCTGCCGGACTTCATGGTGTTCCTGAACTACAAGGAACTGCCGGTCTACTGGTACGGGTTCAACCATTTCGCCTATGCGGCGCTGATGGTGGTGCTGGTGCCGGGCCTGCTGGCTTTCGTGTTCGGCTGGTTCGCGTTCCGCAGCCGGGTAACGGGCGTCTATCTCTCCATCATTACCCAGGCGATGACCTTCGCGCTGCTGCTTGGATTCTTCCGCAACGATTTCGGCTTCGGCGGCAATAACGGGCTGACCGACTTCAAGGACATCCTCGGCTTCAACGTCCAGGCGCAGGGAACACGCGCCGCGCTGTTTGCGATTTCGATGATATCCCTCATTCTCGGCTTCCTGCTGTGCCGCGCGATCGTCGCGTCCAAGCTCGGCAAGGTGCTGGTCGCGATCCGCGACGCGGAGAACCGCACGCGCTTTCTCGGCTACCGGGTGGAGTCCTACAAGCTGTTCGTGTGGACACTGTCGGCCTGCATGGCCGGCGTCGCCGGAGCGCTCTATGTGCCGCAGGTCGGCATCATCAACCCGAGCGAGTTCTCGGCCGGCAACTCCATCGAGGCGGCGATCTGGGTCGCGGTCGGCGGCCGCGGGACGCTGGTCGGTGCCGTGATCGGCGCCGTCGTCGTCAACTATGCCAAGACGGTGTTCACCACCGGCGCCCTCGCGCCCTACTGGCTGTTCATGCTCGGCGGCCTGTTCATCGCCGTGACGCTGTTCCTGCCGCGCGGCATCATGGGCTCGCTGCGCCATTGGGGCCAGGAACGTCGCGCGCGGGCGGCCGCCCGGCAGGACGGCGTCGGGGCCGAGCCTGCGCCGCGGCCGGCGGAGTGATGGCCATGGACGAACGCGCGACCTCGTCGCTGCTTTATCTCGATGGCGTCAACGTTGCTTTCGACGGCTTCCGCGCCATCAACAACCTGTCGCTCGTGATCGGCCCGGGCGAGATGCGCGCCATCATCGGTCCCAACGGCGCCGGCAAGACCACGATGATGGATATCGTCACCGGCAAGACGCGGCCCAACAGCGGCCACGTGCTGTTCGACGGCACGCATGATCTTACCCGGCTCGACGAAGCGGATATCGCGACGTTGGGCATCGGCCGCAAATTCCAGAAGCCGACCGTGTTCGACAGTCACACGGTGGAGGACAACCTGCGGCTCGCCCTGAAGGCGGACCGCCGCGCGCGCGCCACCATCTTCTGGCGCAACAGCGCGGAGGAAGACGAGCGCCTGGATCGCATCCTCGACACCATCGGTCTCGACCATGTCCGCGCGCGTCTCGCGGGCGGCTTGGCGCATGGCCAGAAGCAGTGGCTCGAGATTGGGATGCTGCTGGCGCAGGACCCCAAGCTCCTGCTGGTCGACGAGCCCGTCGCCGGCATGACAGACGCCGAGACGCACCTGACCGCCGAGTTGCTCAAGCGCATCAACAAGGACCACACGGTCGTGGTCGTCGAGCACGACATGACATTCGTGCGCGAACTTGGCGTCAAAGTCTCCTGCCTCCACGAAGGCACCGTGATCGCGGAAGGTACCATCGACGAGGTGTCGGAGAACGAGCGCGTCATCGAAGTGTATCTGGGGCGATAGCAATGCTCGAAGCCAACACCATCGATCTCCACTACGGCGCCGCGCAGGCGTTGCGGGGAGTGTCGCTGCAGGCCGAGGCCGGCAAAGTGACCTGCGTGCTTGGCCGCAATGGCGTCGGCAAGACCAGTTTGCTGCGCGCGCTGGTCGGACAGCACGCGGTCAGCAAGGGCACGGTGACCTGGGACGGCGACGACATCACCCGGCTGCGCCCCTACGAACGCGCGCGCCGCGGCATCGCCTTCGTGCCGCAGGGACGCGAGATCTTCCCGCTGCTGACGGTGAAGGAGAATCTCGAGACCGGCTTCGCTCCGCTCAAGCGCGGCGAGCGCAACATTCCCGACGACGTGTTTTCGCTGTTCCCGGTGCTCAACACCATGCTGGGCCGCCGCGGCGGCGACCTTTCCGGCGGCCAGCAGCAGCAGCTCGCGATCGGCCGCGCCATGGTGATGCGCCCGAAGGTGCTGCTGCTCGACGAGCCGACCGAGGGCATCCAGCCCTCGATCATCAAGGACATCGGCCGCGCCATCTCGTACCTGCGCGGCCTCGGCCAGATCGCGATCGTGCTGGTCGAGCAATATCTCGATTTTGCCCGCGAGCTCGGCGACAACTTCGCCGTCATGGACCGTGGGTCCGTCGTCTATGCCTGCACCAAGGAAACGCTCGACGAGCGATCGCTCAAGCGCGCGTTGGCAATCTAGCGCAGACTTCAATAGATTCAGATTCGAGGCGCATTCCGCTCGTTCCGCGCAAGCGGAAATCCGGCTTGGCAGTGCAGGAATTTGGAGCCCGCTTGCGCGGGAGCGAGCGGAAGGGATGCTGCCTGACGTGACCCGTGCAATCGCCGCCTCCGCAGCGGATACCTTTGCCGCCAATCGAGCGGTCGGACGCGTTGAGCTTTCGGTGCGATCCGCCGGCGGCATGACCCGCCGCGTCCGCGTGCACGAGCACGGTTCGCTCCGCGCCCGTTTCCCCGGGCCGCCGGCGCGCGAGCTTGAGGCCGTGATCGTCAACACCGCAGGCGGCATCGCCGGCGGCGATCGGTTCGACTTCGATCTGTCGGTCGGGCAGGGCGCAAGCCTCATCGTCACGACGGCGGCGGCGGAAAAGGTCTACCGCTCGCTCGGTCCTGACGCGACAATCGGCGTGAAGCTGGATGTCGCTGCCAGCGGGAGCCTGGCGTGGGTGCCGCAGGAGACGATCCTGTTCGACCGCGCGCGCCTTGCTCGCACGATCGAAGCCGATCTCGCGCCCGACGCCCGGCTCCTGCTTGCCGAGGCCGTGGTGTTCGGGCGTACCGCGATGGATGAGCGGGTGGCGGAGGGGGTTTTGTTCGACCGCTGGCGCGTGCGCCGCGATGGCCGTCTGATCTTCGCCGAAAGCGTCCGGCTTGAAGGTGCGATCGCCGAGCGTCTGGCGCGGACAGCGGTAGCACGAGGCAGCATCGCGGTTGCGACGGTGCTGATCGTGCCCGGTGAAGACTCCATTGTCGACGCCGTGCGCCGGCTTGAGGGGCTGCGCGGCGAGGTCGGCGCCTCGGCGTGGAACGGCATCGCGGTCGCGCGCTTCATCGCGACGGATGGAGCGGCCCTGCGTCACGACCTCATGATGGTGCTGGCGGCACTGCGCGGCACGGCACTGCCGCGGCTGTGGTTGAATTAGCGCGGGCTTCCGAAATATGGGACCGGTTTTCGGATAAGATCATGCACCAGCCAGGACACCAGACGGACCCGCGATGAACCTGACGCCCCGTGAAAAGGACAAGCTGCTCATCTCCATGGCCGCGATCGTGGCGCGGCGCCGCCTCGACCGCGGCGTGAGGCTAAATCACCCCGAGGCGGTGGCGTTGATCTCCGACTTCATCCTCGAAGGCGCGCGCGACGGCCGCACCGTTGCCGAACTGATGGAGGGCGGCGCACACGTGATCACGCGCGCCCAGGTGATGGACGGCATTTCGGAGATGATCCACGACATCCAGGTCGAGGCGACGTTCCCGGACGGAACCAAGCTCGTGACCGTGCATGAGCCGATACGATGACATTCTTTCCTCCCACAAGGGGAGAGGGAACGGAGCCAGTTTCATGATCCCCGGCGAATATTTCATCCAGGACGGCGAGATCGAGCTCAACGTCGGCCGCGAGACGGTGACGCTGACCGTCGCCAACAAAGGCGACCGGCCGATCCAGGTCGGCTCGCACTATCATTTCTCCGAGACCAACCCGGCGCTGTCGTTCGATCGCGCCAAGGCGCGCGGCATGCGGCTCGACATCGCGGCCGGCACCGCGGTGCGCTTCGAGCCGGGGCAGACGCGCGACGTGACGCTGGTTGCGCTCGCCGGCACGCGTAATGTCTATGGCTTCAGGCAAGAAGTGATGGGGCCGCTCAAACGAGCAGCGGGCAGGCCGAAGCCTGCCCGCCGAGCTCAACGGTCCGCCAGCAAGTCCTAAGGGGCCTCTCGGGAGCCTGACCGTCATGCCGTTCGCTTTCGCAAACGACGGAGATCAGTCTCTCGGGGCAGCTCCCCGTTCCAGCGGTGGAACGTTTAACTGTCGCGAGTGTGGCTCAGCACCGGTTCGCGCGCAATCCGCCGGCGGGCATGGCGCCTGTGGACAGCGGGGATTGTTGGCTGAAAGCTGATCGTGACGGTCCAACCGGACAAAGGAAAGATGCGATGAAGCAAACATATTCCGGCGGCTGCCAGTGCGGCGCGGTCCGCTATGAAGTCGCGGCCGATATCCAGGGCGTCATCGCGTGCAACTGCTCGCGCTGCGGCAAGCTCGGCTCGCTGCTTGCGTTCGCTCCGGCGGAGGATTTTACGCTGGTCTCAGGCGACGGAGCCACGACGGAATATCAGTTCAACAAGCACGTCATCCATCACCTGTTCTGCTCGACCTGCGGCATCGAATCATTCGCGCGGGGCAAGCGGCCGAGCGACGGCGCCGACGTAATCGCGATCAACGTGCGCTGCCTGGACGGCGTCGACCTGGATTCGTTTCCGGTGAAGAAGGTCGACGGCCGCAGCTTCTGAAAACGGAAAAGCTCATGTCCAAAATCCAGCGCCGCGTCTATGCCGACATGTTCGGCCCGACCACCGGGCGACCGCGTGCGGCTCGCCGACACCGACCTCATCATCGAGGTGGAGAAGGACTTCACCACCTATGGCGAGGAAGTGAAGTTCGGCGGCGGCAAGGTGATCCGCGACGGCATGGGCCAGAGCCAGGTCACCAACAAGCAGGGCGCCGTCGACACCGTCATCACCAATGCCCTGATCCTCGATCACTGGGGCATCGTGAAGGCCGATGTCGGCCTCAAGGAGGGCCGCATCGCAGCGATCGGCAAGGCCGGCAATCCGGACATCCAGCCCGGCGTCACCATCGTGATCGGCCCCGGCACCGAGGTGATCGCCGGCGAGGGCAAGATCCTCACCGCCGGCGGCTTCGACACCCACATCCATTTCATCTGCCCGCAGCAGGTCGACGAGGCGCTGATGTCCGGCGTCACCTCGATGCTCGGCGGCGGCACCGGGCCGGCGCACGGCACCTTCGCCACCACCTGCACGCCGGGCCCGTGGCATCATCGCACGCATGATCCAGGCGGCCGATGCCTTCCCGATGAATCTCGGCTTCGCCGGCAAGGGCAACGCCTCGCTGCCCGGCGGCGCTGGAGGAGATGGTCAAGGCCGGCGCCTGCGCGCTCAAGCTGCATGAGGACTGGGGCACGACGCCGGCCGCGATCGACTGCTGCCTGTCGGTCGCCGACGACTACGACGTGCAGGTGATGATCCACACCGACACGCTCAACGAATCCGGCTTCGTCGAGGACACCATCGCGGCGTTCAAGGGCCGCACCATCCACGCCTTCCACACCGAAGGCGCCGGCGGCGGCCATGCGCCGGACATCATCAAGATCGCCGGCCTCAAGAACGTGCTGCCGTCGTCGACCAATCCGACGCGGCCGTTCACGCGCAACACCATCGACGAGCATCTCGACATGCTGATGGTGTGCCATCACCTCGATCCGTCGATCGCCGAGGACCTGGCCTTCGCCGAAAGCCGCATCCGCAAGGAGACGATCGCGGCGGAGGACATCCTCCACGACATCGGTGCGCTCTCGATGATGTCGTCGGACTCGCAGGCGATGGGCCGGCTCGGCGAGGTCATCATCCGCACCTGGCAGACCGCCGACAAGATGAAGAAGCAGCGCGGCCGCATGAAGGAGGAGAAGGGCGACAACGACAATGCTCCGGGTGAAGCGCTACGTCGCCAAATACACCATCAACCCGGCGATTGCGCATGGCGTGTCGAAGCACATCGGCTCGATCGAGAAAGGCAAGCTCGCCGATCTCGTGCTGTGGTCGCCGGCATTCTTCGGTGTGAAGCCGGATTGCATCATCAAGGGCGGCACCATCGTGGCGGCGCCGATGGGCGATCCGAATGCTTCGATCCCGACGCCGCAACCGGTGCATTACCGCCCGATGTTCGGCGCCTTCGGCAAGGCGCTGACCGCAACGCTCGGTGGTGTTCGTGTCCAAGGCGGCGGCGCAACAGCCGTCTGCGCGAGCAACTCGGCATCGAGAAGGAGCTCGTCGCGGTCGAGCACACCCGCGATATCTCGAAGAAGAGCATGGTGCATAACGGCGCCACGCCGACCTTCAGGTCGATCCTGAAACCTACGAGGTCACCGCCGACGGCGAATTGCTCACCTGCGCGCCCGCCGACGTGCTGCCGATGGCGCAACGCTACTTTTTGTTTTAGATACCGGGCGAATGCGGCGAGTCAAAGCGTAAGTCCCGCACGTGGGTGGACGGCGGCCGCCTTCGACCGCGTCATCCTCGATGCCGACGATCGCCAGCGGCGGCGCATCGTGCTGACGGGAGAGAAAGGTACGCACGCTCCTTCTCGATCTGCCGCATCCGGTCACGCTGCGCGACGGCGACGGTCTGGTGCTGGATGACGGCTCCATCGTGCTGGTGGCCGGCAAGGCGGAGGCGCTTGCCGAGATCACCGCACGCACGTCGCTCGATTTCGTCCGCGTCGCCTGGCATCTCGGCAACCGCCATGCCGACGTGCAGTTCGCCATCGAGAAGATCCGCATTCGCCGCGACCATGTGCTGGAGGAGATGGTGAAAGGGCTCGGCGCTACGGTGACGGAGATCGAAGCGCCGTTCGATCCGGCAGCCGATGCGCATGAGCACAACCATGGCGCCTAAACGGTCGGCGTCGCTGCTCCGCTCGGCCCCGCAAAAGCGGGGACCCAAAGTTGGCGCCGTTAAGAGTGTGAACCTCGGATTCCCGCTTGCGCGGGGATGAGCAGGGCCAACCGTCGTCGCCGGCGCTCTATCGCCTCATGGCATGGCTGTCGCCGGCCTATCCGGTCGGTGCCTTCTCGTATTCCAGCGGCCTCGAATGGGCGGTGGAAGCCGGCAACGTGACGGATGTGGACAGTCTGCGCAGTTGGCTCGCGGTGGTGATCGCAGAGGGCGGCGTCTTTTGCGACGCGGTGTTCCTCGTTCATGCCCATGCGGCGGCGTTGGCGGGTGATCTTGCGGCGCTGCGAAGCATAGCGGAGCTTGCGGCGGCGTTCGCTCCGTCCAAGGAGAGACATCTTGAAACCACCGCGCAGGGCAATGCCTTTGTGATGGCGACGCGGGCCGCTTGGCCCTGCACGGCGCTGGAGATGCTCTTCGCCGCCTGGGACGGTCCGGTCGCCTATCCTGTGGCGGTCGGCGTCGCCGCAGCCGGCCACGGCGTTGCGATCGAGCAGGCCTTGCTCGCCTATCTCCACGCCGTCGCGGCCAATCTCATCTCGGCCGGCGTGCGGCTCATCCCGCTCGGCCAGACCGACGGGCAACGATTGCTTGCTGCAATGGAGAAGATCGTCTTCGCTGCCATGCAACGCGCGCTCGCCACGCCGCTCGACGACGTCGGCGGGGCAGCATTTCGGGCCGATCTCGCAAGCATGCGCCATGAGACGCAGTACACGAGGCTGTTCCGCTCGTGACGACATCCGGGCTCCTCTCTCATCCGTCCGCCATGAGACGCGCCGCGCAAGTGGCGTACGCGATCGCGGCCTTGGCGATGGTCGTCGCGGTCGGTGCGGCCCATGCCGAACCGCTGCCCCGGCAGATCGGCCAGTGCAGCGAAACCACCATCGCATCGGTGACGCCCGGCGGTTCAGGCCGCGGCTCCGCGGTGAGCTACGCCAACGGCGGTCGCCAGACTTCCGACGACGCCATTGCGGTCCTTGCGCATGCGCGCCGCGGCGACAAGGTCCGGCTGTGCCTGATCGATATTCCATACGACTGCCCGCCGGCCGATCGTCGCGGCAAGATCTACCGCGCCACAAACCTGCGCACCGGTGAGACCTGGGACGCTGGCGACTGGCAGCATTGCGGCGGCGTGTGAACCATCAGACAGAACGAGGTGCCGATGCCCAGTCCCAACGGTCCCCTGCGCGTCGGCATCGGCGGTCCTGTCGGCTCCGGCAAGACTGCGCTGATGGACGCGCTGTGCAAGCGCCTGCGTGATCGCTACGAGATCGCCGCGATCACCAATGACATCTACACCAAGTGGGATGCCGAATACCTCGTGCGCTCGGGCGCGCTGGCAGCAGAGCGTATCGCCGGCGTCGAGACCGGCGGCTGCCCGCATACCGCGATCCGGGAGGACGCATCGATCAACCTCGCCGCGGTCGCCGACATGCGCGCGAAATTTCCCGCGCTCGACCTCATCCTGATCGAGTCCGGCGGCGACAATCTCGCCGCGATGTTCTCGCCCGAACTCGCCGATCTGACGATCTACGTCATCGATGTCGCGGCCGGGGACAAGATTCCGTCCAAGGGCGGGCCCGGCATCACGCGCTCCGACCTCCTTGTCATCAACAAGGTCGATCTCGCGCCCTATGTCGGCGCCTCGCTGGAGGTGATGGAGCGCGACGCCAAGCGCATGCGTGGCGCCCGGCCGTTCGTCTTCACCAACCTGCGTTCCGTGGAGGGGGTCGAGGCGGTCGCGGATTTCGTCGAGCGCAAAGGCGGCCTGGGCGCGTGAATTCTTTGGGCGCCTATTCGCGCATTTGACCAAATCTCGGGCCGTGGACATTGGTAGGGTTCCGACCCCCGCCGTTCTCGTCTATGTTGTGCCCACGCGGCCGCCAACCGGCCGGAACCGCGGTGCGCCTGAAAAGCACTGACAGGAGGAAACATCATGAGGATTTTGTTCGCCGCGGCGGCGGCCCTTGGGCTCGCCTTGGCGGCTCCGGCCCAGGCCCAGGCGCCGATCGTCATCAAGTTCAGTCACGTTGTCTCGCCCGACACGCCGAAAGGCAAGGGCGCGCTGAAATTCAAGGAACTGGCGGAGCAATATACCGGCGGCAAGGTCAAGGTCGAGGTCTACCCGAACTCCTCGCTCTATAAGGACAAGGAGGAGGTCGAGGCGCTCGCAACTCGGCGCCGTGCAGATGCTGGCGCCGTCGCTGGCCAAGTTCGGACCGCTCGGCGCCAAGGAATTCGAAGTGTTTGACCTGCCCTATATCCTGCCGGACAAGGCAGCGCTGCGGCGGGTCACCGAGGGCACGCTCGGCAAGAAGCTGTTCAGCCTGCTCGAGCCGAAGGGCATCACCGGCCTCGCCTATTGGGATAACGGCTTCAAGGTCATGAGCGCCAACAAGCCGCTGCATTTGCCGGCGGATTTCCGCGGCCTCAAGATGCGCATCCAGTCGTCCAAGGTGCTGGAGGCGCAGATGCGCGCGCTCGGCGCCATCCCGCAGGTGATGGCGTTCTCCGAGGTCTATCAGGCGCTGCAGACCGGCGTCGTCGACGGCACCGAGAACACCGCCTCGAACGAATATACCCAGAAGATGCACGAGGTGCAGAAATACACCGTGCTCTCAAACCACGGCTATATCGGCTACGCCGTGATCACCAACAAGAAGTTCTGGGACGGCCTGCCGGCCGACATCCGCACCAGCCTGGAGAAGGCGATGGCGGAGGCGACCGAATACGCCAACGACATATCCCAGAAGGAAAACGACGATGCGCTGGAGGAAATGCGCAAGTCCGGCAAGACCACCATCACCAAGCTGACGCCCGAAGAGAACGCCGCATGGCGCAAGGCGCTATCGGTCGTCGCCGACGAGATGGCCTCGCGCGTCGGCAAGGGCATCATCGACGAATTCCGCAAGGAAGCGGGCGCCGAAGGTACCCTCTGAGCGATTGCTCCAGACGCGAAGAAGGCGGCCCGCGGGCCGCCTTCTTTTCGTTCAGGTTCGTTGGGGACGGGTATCAGCGCCAGCCGCACCGGCGATGGCCATGCGACCACCAGCAATGACGGTGCCGATGGCGTCGGATATCGGGACCGCCGACCGCCGCCCCAATCACGCCACCGACCACCGCGCCGGGCGGACCCGCGATGATGGCACCGCTTCCGGCACCGATGGCCGCTCCCGTGAGGGTATCCGCATTCGCGGCGCTGGGCAGCGCCAGGAGCGCGACGGTCGCGGCAGCAAGCAGGATGCGTTGCATGGCATATCTCCCGGATGATGTGATGCGTACAAACGCGTGAGGGCCTGCAAGGTTCCACCCTCAGCGCCGCCGGCATCGCCGCACACGGATCGACTCCCGTTCGCCAACAGGCAAAAATGATGGACCGCCGCGCGCGTAGCTGAGCCCTTGGACATTCCGATCGAACATCCGGACATCATGACCCAGCCCTCATCCCGTGATCGCCTCGAAGAGTGTCTCGCCCGTATCGCCGACCCAACGGGGGAGGGCGCGCGCGCCTGCCTCACCGTCTATGCCGACGCCGCGCGCGCGGCCGCCGATGCCGCCGATGCGCGCGCCAAGGCCGGCATCTCGCTCGGCGCCCGCTCGATGGCGTCATCGTCACCATCAAGGACCTGTTCGACGTCGCCGACGAGGTGACGCGTGCCGGCTCGAAGGTGCTTGCCGCGGAGGGCCTGGTCGCGGCAGAGGATGCCCCTGTGGTCCGGCGGCTGCGCGCGGCCGGCGCGGTGATCGTCGCCAAGACCAACATGAGCGAGTTCGCGTTCTCGGGGTCGGTCGCCAATCCGCATTACGGCACGCCCGGCATACCCGGCCGACCGCGCGCGTGTTCCCGGGCGGCTCGTCGTCCGGCGCCGCGGTCGCGGCCGCCGACCGCATGTGCGAGATCGCGATCGGCACCGACACCGGCGGCTCGACCCGCATTCCTGCGGCGTTCTGCGGCGTCGTCGGCTTCAAGCCGAGCAAGTGGCGCATCCCGACCGCCGGGCGCATTTCCGCTGTCCTTCACGCTCGACTCGATCGGCCCGCTCGCGCGCAGCGTGGCCGACTGCGCGCGGGCCGACTGCGGTCATGGCCGGCGACGACGATCGTTTCCGCACGCCCGAATGCGCCGCTCGCCGGCTGCGGCTTGGCATCCTCCAAGGCCGCCGCTCGACGAAGCTCGACGACACGTTCGGCGCGCGCCTTCGCAGCGGCATCGCGGCGCTAGGAAAGGCCGGTGCGCGGCTCGCCGAAGCATTCCTTCCGCTTCCACGACATGATCGACATCAACGCCAAGGGCGGCATTTGCGCCAGCCGAGGCCTACGCCATTCACCACGAGCGGCTGGTCGAGCACGGCGACGACGTCGACCCAATGTGCGGCTCGCATCGAGCGCGCCGCGGCGGTCACGGCGGCAGACTATATCGACATGGCGCGACGGCGGAATGTGCTGGTCAAGGCGATGGATGCGCGGCTGCAGCAGTTCGATGCGCTCGTGATGCCGACCATCCTCCATCGTGGCGCCGCGATCGAGGAGGTAGCGACGCGCGGAGAATTTCGCCCGCAAGAACGCCCAGGCCCTGCGCAACACCGCGATCGTCAATTTCTTCGACCTTTGCGCGATCTCCCTGCCGCTGCCGCGCGACGGTGGGCTGCCGGTCGGACTGATGCTGGTGGCGCGCAACGGCGAGGACCGCCGACTGTTCCGCTCGCGGCGGCGGTCGAGCGCCTGTTTAACTGAAGGCAGGCTTGCACGCGTCCAGTCCGCGCCCTAACGATCGATGCGAGCTGTCCGCCAGGGAGGATCACTGTGTCCGAATCTCCGAAATTCACGCTCACCGCCGTCGCCTGCTTGCCGGCGCGGCCGCCACCGCCGGCCTGCTCGGTGCCCCGGCCATCGTGAGGGCACAGGCCAAGACGTTGAAGATCGCCGTGCTGCTGCCCCGCTCCGGCTACCTCGCGCCCGGCCGGACAGAGTTGCCACCGCGGGGCGATGATCGCGCCCAAAGTGCTGGCCGACTACGGCCACAAGGTCGAGCTGATGCATATCGACATCGAGTCCAATGCCGACGTCGCCCGCACCCAGACCGAGCGCGCGATCAATGAAGGCGCGAACGTCGTGGTCGGCTGCTTCGACTCCGCCGGGACGCTCGCCATGGCGCAGGTGTGCGAGGCGCGTCAGGTTCCCCTGGTGGTGAATATCGGCGCCGCCCCGCAGCTCACCGAGCAGGGCTACAAGTTCCTGGTCCGCAATTTCCCGACCGGCGGCATGCTGCTGACCAACGGGCTCAAGCTGGTCAAGGACGTCCTCGACGCGAGCAAGCTCGCGGTCCAGACGGCGGTGTTCATCCATGCCAACGACAACTTCGGCACGGCGCAACGCAACGCGATGGACAAGCTCTATCCGACGTCGGGCGTGCCGCTGAAGCTGCTCGATTCCATCTCGTATGATCCCAAGGCGCAGGACCTTTCGGTGGAGGTCACCAAGATCCGCTCGCTCAACCCGGATGTGCTGCTGGTGGTGACGCGCGCCGCCGACGCCATCAAGCTCGTGCGCGACATGGTGCGCCAGCGCTTCGAGCCCAAGGCGATCATCTCGCCCGGCTCGCCCGGCCTCTACGATGAGGAGTTCTATCAGGCGCTCGGCCCGCTCTCGGATTATCCAGTCTACAATCTGCCATGGGCGAACCCGAAGGCGCAGATGTCGCAAGCGCTGGAAGCCGCGTTCAAGCCGGAGAATCCGAAGTTCCGCTTTCCCGTGGAGTGCTTCAACGTCGGCTTCACCTTCGAGGCGCTGCTGGTCGGTGCCGACGGCTTCAAGCGCGCCGGCACCACCAACGGCCCCGAGCTCATGAAGGCGATCCGCGAGACCGACATCGCCGACCACATCATGATCGGACCGGCGATCAAGTTCGACGAGAAGGGCCAGAATGTCGGCATTCCGTCGGCCGTGATCCAGAACCAGGGCAAGGCGCCGCAGGTCGTGCTGCCCAAGGAGGCCGCGACCGCGGAACTGAAGCTTCCGATGCCCGGCTGGCAGGGCCGGAGCTGAGCATAACAGCTGTGTGCAGCCTCATCCGGAGGAGCGTCGCAAAGCGACGCGTCTCGAATGATGGGGCCGCCCTCGTCCTTCGAGACGGACGCTACGCGCCCTCCTCGGGATGAGGGCGGAACACGCATCATGACGCTCATCATCCTTTCCGTCGTCGTACAGGGACTGCTCACCGGCCTGGTCTATGGCCTGATGGCGCTTGGTCTGTCGGTGATCTTCGGTGTCGTGCGCGTCGTCAACTTCGCCCATGGCGAGTTCGCCGTGATCGCGATGTACGCGACCTATCTGCTGTTCCAGTCGCTCGGCCTCGACCCGTTCATCGCGATGTTTCCGATCGCGGCGGTCTTCTTCGTCATCGGCTATGCGCTGCAGAACTTCCTCATCAACCCGTTCGTGGGGCGCGCCGAGCATGAGCAGTTCATTTTGCTGGTCGGCGTCGCCATCATCATCGTCAACGGCCTGCTGATGATCTTCGGGCCCGACGCCCACCCGACCAATCTGTCCTATGCGTTCGACAGCTTCGCCATCGGTCCGATCTTCGTCGACAAGGCGCGGGTCTATGCCGCGTTGGCGGCATTGGTGGTCGCATCCGGCCTGTTCGCCTTTTTCCGCTATTCGCGCACCGGCACCGCGATCCGCGCCTGCGCCGACAACCTCGTCGGCGCCGCGGTGATCGGTCTCGACGTGCGCCGCCTCTATGCGCTGACCTTCGGCATCGGGCTCGCCTGCGTCGGCGCCGCGGGCGCGCTTCTCGTCAACATCGCGGATGCGGCGCCGAGCCTGGGCCCCGCCTATACGCTGCTCGCCTTCACCATCGTCATCATCGGTGGACTGGGCTCGATGGCCGGCGCGCTGATCGGCGGCGTGCTGATCGGCGTCTCGGAGGCGCTCGCGGGCTTCTTCGCCGCGCCGTCAATGAAGAGCATGTTCTCCTTCGCGCTTCTGATCCTCGTGCTGGTGCTGCGTCCGCAGGGCCTGATGGGGCGGCGGGCATGACCGATCTGTGGACCGGAATGCCGGCGCGCGGCCGCGCGATCCTGGCCGTGCTGGTCGTTCTGCTGCTCGCGGCGCCGCTGGTCGTCGACCGCTATGTCCTCTCGGTGCTGATCCTGGTGTTCTACTTCGCCTATGTGGGACAGGCCTGGAATCTGATGATGGGCTTTGCCGGCCAGTTGTCGCTGGGCCACGCGCTCTATGTCGGCATCGGCGCTTACGTCTCGGCGTTGCTGTGGGGGAATTACGGCATCAGCCCGGCGGTCGGGGTGATCCCGGCGATCGCCGTCGCGGCTTTGTTCGGCGCTGTCATCGGCTGGCTCGGCTTCCGCTTCAGCATCGAGGGTGTGTACTTCGCGCTGCTGACGATCGCCTTCGCCGAATTCACCCGCATCGCCTTCGATCATCTCGCTTTCACCGGCGGGGCGGGCGGGTTCTTCATGCCTTACGAGGCGGCGCGCGTCGATCAGTGGTGGAACCTGCGCGGCGGGCCGCTGCTGTTCTATTACCTCGGCTTCGCGCTCGCCGCCGCCGGGGCGCTGTTTGCCGCCGTGCTGACGCGCTCGCGGCTCGGCTATCGCTGGCTCGCGGTGCGCGAGGACCCCGAGGCCGCGCGCGCAGTCGGCATCGACATCTTCCGCGCCAAGCTGAGCGCGGTCGTGATCTCCTCGGCGATGACCGGGATCGGCGGCGTGTATTACGCCTTCTATTACAACAACCTGTTTCCGGCGCAGGTGTTCGACATCGGCCGCTCCATCGAGCTGATCCTTGGCCCGATCGTCGGCGGCATCGGCACGATCTTCGGCCCCATCGTCGGGGCGTTCATCCTGACGCCGCTCGGCGAGGCGCTGACCACCGTCACCACGCAACTTGGGCTCAACGCGCCCGGCGTCAAGCAGACCTTCTACGGCCTCGCCCTGATCGTCATCATCTTCCTGCGGCCTGACGGGGTATGGCCATGGATATGGCGGGTGCTCGGGCTGGAAGCACGGCGATGAGTGCGCTGCTCTCGGTCTCCGCCGTGACCAAGCGCTTTCGCGGGCTGGTTGCGGTCGATCGCGTCAACCTCAATGTCGCCGAGGGTGAGATATTCGCTGTGATCGGTCCCAACGGCGCCGGCAAGACGACGCTGTTCAACATGATCGCCGGCGTGTTCCGGCCCGACGATGGCGCCATCACGTTCGCCGGGGAGCGGATCGACGGGCTGCCGCCGGATCGCGTGGCGCGCGCCGGCGTCGGCCGCACCTTCCAGATCGTGCGGCCGTTTCCCGCGCTGTCGGTGGATGACAACGTCATCATCGGCGCGCTGCTGCATGCGCCGGACGTCGCGACCGCGCGACAAGAGGCCGGTGACGTGCTGCGGCGCCTCGATCTGTTCGATAAGAGAAACCAGCGCGCCTCCGGCCTCACCTTACCCGACCGCAAGCGGCTCGAAGTCGCGCGCGCGCTTGCCACCAGGCCGAAGCTCCTGCTGCTCGACGAGGTGATGGCGGGGCTACGCCCCACCGAGACCGACCGCATGGTGGCGATCCTGCGCGAGCTCAATCGCGGCGGTCTCACCATCCTGCTGATCGAGCACGTCATGCGCGCCGTGATGGCGCTCGCCTCGCGCATCCTTGTGCTCCACCATGGCGCCACCATCGCGGAGGGCACGCCCGAGCATGTGGTGCGCGATCCGGCCGTGCTGTCCTCCTATCTCGGCGCGGAGGCGCTGTGACGGATATGCCTATAACTGCAATGAGATCCGGAGGTACGGCTGGATTCGGTCTGCTCCCCCCCTTTGAAAAGGGGAGGGGTGGGGAGGGGATCATGTCGCTTGCACCATCGGCGCGCGACCCCCTCCCTGTCCCTCCCGCTTTCAGGTGGAGGGAACCGGATGCGGCCCCGCCCATATCAAATAACTTCGGCCCGGGCCGGCCATGCTGACCGTCTCCGGCCTCGATGTCTTCCACGGCGATGCCCAGGCGCTCGACGGCGTGTCGGTGGAGGTGCCAGAGGGCGAGATCGTCGCCATCGTCGGCGCCAACGGCGCCGGCAAGACTTCGCTTATCCGCACCATCGCCGGCATGCATCGTCCGGCGCGAGGGCGCATCGCGTTTCGCGGCGACGATATCGCAGGCCTTCCCAGTTCCCGCGTCTGCGACCTCGGCATCGGCCAAGTCGCCGAGGGCCGTCAGGTGTTTCCGACACTGACGGTCGCCGAGAATCTCGACATGGGCGCGATGCTGCCGCGCGCGCGGGGACAGCGGGCACGGAACCTGGAGCGCGTGCTCACGATGTTCCCACGGCTGTCGGAGCGGGAGCGCCAAGCCGCAGGCACGCTTTCGGGCGGCGAGCAGCAGATGCTGGCGATCGGACGCTGTCTGATGGGTGCGCCGGACCTCGTCATGTTCGATGAGCCGTCGCTCGGGCTCGCGCCGACCATCGTCCAGGATGTGCTCAAGACCATCCGCGATCTTAACCGCGAGGGTCTCACCTGCGTGCTGGTCGAGCAGAACGTCGCGGTGTCGCTGAAGCTGGCGAAGAGCGCGTATGTTCTGGAGAACGGCCGGATCACGTTGTCCGGCACCGGCGAGGCGCTACTCGCCGACGACCGCGTGCGCCAAGCCTATCTGGGAATGTGAGTTACCGCCGCGCGGCTGCGCGCAGGGCCGCCACGCGGTCGGCCAGCGGAGCATGGGGGAATGTGCGGCGCAGGAGCTTCAGAGCCTCGGAGCCGCTATCCGGCGCCGTTTCCAGCAGGAAATTCTGCATCGCATCGGCCAGCCGTGACTGCAACCCGCGCGCCGTGCCGTCGCGAGGCGCGGCGGCGACGATGGACGGCGCATCGCGAAGATTGAGAATTGGCGCTGCAGACATCGAAGGCCTCGAATCACTTCTCGAAACTACGCCCCTCGAAACGCGAAAACACGACTTTTTGTTCCTGACCGCCCCGCCGGACGCCGGCTTTCGTTGACGGCAGGCGGCTTGCGGCTATATCGCTCCGCACCCGCTGGTCGGCACGCATCTGAGCGGATGCATCAAGCGTGCCGTTTAATGGTTAACGAAATATGAAAGGGAGTTTCTCGCCATGAAGCTTTATTACGCGCCCGGAACCTGCTCGCTGTCGCCGCATATCGCGTTGCTCGAAGCGGGTCTGCCATTCGAGCTCGAGCAGGTCGACAACAAGGAGAAGAAAACAAAGAGCGGCGCCGACTTCTGGACCATCAATCCGAAGGGCCAAGTGCCGGTGCTCGAGCTTGATAACGGCGAGCGGCTCACCGAAGGCCCCGCCGTGGTCCAGTACATCGCCGACAAGGCGCCGCAGTCCGGCCTCGCGCCGGCGGCCGGCTCGATCGAGCGTTACCGTCTCCAGGAATGGCTCAACCACATCACGTCGGAGCTCCACAAGAGCTTCGGCCCGATCTTCCGGCCCAACACGCCGGAGGAATACAAGACCATCAGCAAGGAGAATATCGGCAAGCGGTTCGACGCGCTCGACAAGCAGCTCGCGGACAAGAAATACCTGATGGGCGACAAGTTCACCGTCGCAGACGGCTATCTCTATACGGTTGCACGGTGGTCGGACCGCGTCGGCATAGACATCGCGCGCTGGCCCAACCTCAAGGCTTACGTCGCGCGCGTCGAGGCGCGGCCGAAGGTGCAGGAAGCGCTCAAGGCCGAGGGCCTGCCGCCGTCCAAGGCGGTGTCAGCCGCGGCCTGACCGGCTCTGTCCCGGCAACACCTCGTCGGCGAGGATTGGGACAGCAACGCTTCCCTATTTGCACAATACTCGGATAGTCGAACGGGGCCTTCGGGCCCCGTTCTGTTTTCTGCGCGTCGAGCTGCCCCGCTTTATTTGATGGTCGCTTCATTCTAATGCTTCCCACCGGCGTAATTTCCGTGGCAACATCCGCGCACTGCGGCGCAGGCATCGGATAGATGCAGTGATGCCGCCCAAAAGAACAAATGTCATCGGCCCGAAGTGGCCGCCATGGGAGGATATGATGACAGGTTCGCACGTCACTCGACGATCCGTGCTCAAGACCGCTGCGCTCGCATCCACGGCGGTCATCGCCGCGCCTTATGTGCGCGGCGCCTACGCCGCCGGCAAGCTCACCCTCGGCTGCTGGGACCATTGGGTGCCCGGGGCCAATGCCACGCTCACCAAGCTTTGCAACGAATGGGGCGAGAAGAACAAGGTCGAGGTCCAGATCGACTACATCACGTCGCAGGGCGAGAAGGACAAGCTGACCGCCGCGGCGGAAGCTCAGGCCGGCACCGGCCATGACATCATGTCCCACCGCGACTGGAACATTCAGGTCTATCAGGACTCGCTGGAGCCGGTGGACGACGTCGTCAACGCGCTCATCAAGCAATACGGCCCGATCAGCCCGGTCTCCGAATATCTCGCCAAGATCAAGGGCCGCTGGGTCGGCGTCGCCACGACGGTCGGCGCCCAAGTAAAGCCCTGCCAGTCTCGGCTCGACCTCTACAAAGAGCATTGCGGCCTCGACCTGCGCGACATCTTTCCGCCCGACGAGGCGAAGTACGACAAGGCCAAGACCGACACCTGGACCTGGGACCTCTATCTCTCGACCGCCGAGAAGCTGCACAAGGCCGGCTTCCCGGTCGGCCTGCCGATGGGACAGGCCAGCGATGCGGTCGACTGGGTCGGCGCGCTGTTCAATTCCTTTGGCGTCGTCATGGTCGACGAGAAGGACAACATCAGGATCAATTCCGGCGAGACCCGGCAAGCGCTCGAATATCTCAAGAAGCTGATGGCCGTGAACCCGCCCGAGGTCTACGCCTGGGACGATGCCGGCAACAACCGCTGGATCATCTCGGGCAAGGGCGCCGGCATCATGAACCCGCCGAGCTCCTGGGCGGTTGCCAAGCGCGACAACCCGAAGATCGCCGAGCAGCTCTGGAGCCACGCCATGCCGCGCGGGCCGAAGGGCCGGTTCGTCGGCTTTCTGCCGCAGCATTATGGGCTGTGGAAGTTCTCCAAGAACAAGCAGGCCGCCAAGGACCTGCTGCTGCATATCTCGCAGCGCGAATCGGCGAAGCAGCTTGTCGAGGCATCGATCGGCTACGACCTGCCGTCCTTCAAGAGCTTTTACGACTTCGACACCTGGAAGACCGTCGCTCCACCAAACGGCGTCGTCTACAGCTATCCGCCGCGCGGCGACGAAGTCACCTCGATGGCCGGTACTCCGGCGCGCCCTGAGATCGGTGCCCAGATCTACAACCAGGCCATCAACACGGTGATGGTGTCGAAGTTTACTCAGGGCAACGAGAAGCTCGACGACGTCATCAAGTGGGCCGAGCGCGAACTCGAAAGCACGCTGCGCGTTTGACGCGGGCGGCGGCAACTCGATCGACGGACGGCGTGCCGGCTGATGCCGGCACGCCCGCTTCCTTAATGCAGCGCGCGCGGCCCGTGCCGCTCGAGCGACACGTGAATCCACCCGGGACGAGCTAGCCATGGTCGACGCCACCGTTCAGCACTGGGATTCTTCGATCATACACACGCGTCCGAAGCGCGGCCTGAAGCAGATGATGCGTCAGCGCTCCGTGGTCGCCTTTGCGATGTGCGTGCCGCTGCTCGTAATCGTCCTCGGCCTGATCATCTATCCGGCCTTCTATTCGATGTATCTGTCGACCCTGAACAAGGCGCAGACCAAGTTCATCGGCCTGGGCAATTTCACCTTCCTGCTGACCCGCGACACCTTCTGGATGGTGGCGCAGCAATCGGCGATCTTCGCCATCACCGCGGTGTTCTTCAAGGCGCTGGTCGGCCTCATCACCGCGCATCTCATCAACAACCTGCCGGTCAAGGGCCAGCGCCTGTGGCGCGGCATGCTGCTCGTGCCCTGGGTGATCCCGCTTGCGCTCTCCACGCTGGGCTGGTGGTGGCTGTTCGATCCCACGCATAGCGCGCTCAACTGGCTCATCCGGCTGTTCGGCGGCAGCGACATCGCATGGCTCAGCAACCCATACTGGGCACGCGTGTCGGTCATCCTGGTCAACGTATGGTATGGCGCGCCGTTCTTCCTGATCATGTACCTGGCGGCGCTGAAATCGGTGCCCGAACAGCTCTACGAGGCGGCCTCGATCGACGGCGCCAACGCCTGGCAGAAGTTCATCCACATCACCCTGCCGATGATGCGCAACATCATTTCGATCACGGTGCTGTTCTCGCTGATCGTCACCTTCGCGAATTTCGACATCGTACAGATCATGACGGCGGGCGGGCCGCGCAACATGACCCACGTGTTCGCGACTTATTCCTTCCTCACCGGCATCCGCTCCGGCGACATCCCGCTCGGCTCGGCGATCTCGCTGTTCATGTTCCCGATCCTGGCCATCGCGGCCGTCTTCATTCTGCGGGGCGTCAGCAAGCGCGGCAAGGAGATCGGCGCATGACCGTAGCAGCCCTGGCCGATACGCCGCCGCGCCGGCTCGGCGTTGGCGCGAGCCTGCGGCGCAGCCGCCGCTGGGTGCTGATCGCGTCCTATTTCTTCCTGATCCTGTTCGCGATCTTCTTCCTGGTGCCGCCCTATTACATGATCGTCACGGCGCTCAAGAGCGACGCCGAGGTCGCCCACATGGCGACCAATCCGTGGATCATCGCCAACGGCGTGACGCTCGACCAGTTTCGCATCCTGCTGACCCAGACCGACTTCCTGGTCTATTTCAAGAACACTATCGTCGTGACGGCCTGCGTCGTCGTCATCACCATGGTGGTCAGCGTGCTCGCGGCGTTCTCGCTGTCGCGCATGAAGTTCTGGGGCTCCGGCATCCTCGCCACCGGAATCTTCCTGACCTACCTCGTCCCCGACACGCTGCTGTTCATCCCGCTGTTCCAGATCGTCCGCTGGCTCGGCCTGCTCAATTCGTATTGGAGCATGGTGCTCGTCTATCCGACGCTGACCGTGCCGTTCTGCACCTGGATCATGATCGGCTATTTCCAGTCGATCCCGAAGGAACTCGACGAAGCGGCGCTGATCGACGGCGCCGGGCACATGCAGATGCTCACCAAGATCTTCATCCCGGTGGCGCTGCCCGGCATCATCGCGGCGACCATCTTTGCCTTCACCGTGTCGTGGGCGGCGTTCGTCTATCCGATCGCCTTCCTATTCAGCGCCGACCAGCAAGTGCTCACGGTCGGCACCGTGACGAGCCTGATCAAGGCCGACGTCTACAAATGGGGCATGCTGATGGCCGGCGCGCTGGTCGCCGCGGCGCCGCCGCTCGTGATCTATGCGTTCCTGATGGACTACTACATCGCCGGGCTGACGGCGGGCGCGACCAAGGGTAATTCCGTCATGACCGGTACAAGCCCGGCCATGACGAACCGGGAGGAATTTGAGAATGGCGGAGGTCGCGTTGCGTAATGTCGTCAAGCGTTACGACGACGTCGAGGCGGTGCGATCGATCAACCTCGATATCCCCAACAAGGAATTCGTCGTCCTCGTCGGGCCTTCGGGCTGCGGCAAGTCGCACCACGTTGCGCATGATCGCGGGACTGGAGGAGATCACCGACGGCGAGATCTTCGATCGGCGGCGAGATCGTCAACGACGTTCCGCCAAAGGACCGCGACATCGCGATGGTGTTCCAGAATTACGCGCTCTATCCCGCACATGACCGTGTTCGAGAACATGTCGTTCGGGCTGCAAGCTGCGCAAGACTCCCGAAGGCGGAGATCCAGCAGCGCGTCGACGCGGCCGCGCGCATCCTCGACATCACCGAACTGCTGGAGCGACAGCCCCGCGCATTGTCCGGCGGCCAGCGCCAGCGCGTCGCCATGGGCCGCGCCATCGTGCGCAACCCGAAGGTCTTCCTGTTCGACGAGCCGCTCTCGAATCTCGACGCCAAGCTGCGCGTGCAGATGCGCACCGAGATCAAGCGGGTGCACCAGAAGGTCAAGACCACGACGGTCTACGTCACGCATGACCAGGTCGAGGCGATGACGCTCGCCGACCGCGTCGTGGTGATGAACGGCGGCATCATCGAGCAGGTCGGCACGCCGCAGGACCTCTATCACACGCCGACGACGCGCTTCGTCGCGGGCTTCATCGGCTCGCCGGCGATGAACTTCATCCCGTGCCGGCTGGAGCAGAACGGCATCGGCCTCAAGCGTGCGGCTGTCGGATGATCTCGCCTTCGCGGTGCCGGAAAGCCGCACCGAGCGCTACCGGCCGCATGTCGGAAAGGACCTGACGTTCGGCCTGCGTCCGGAGCACATCACCGAGACGCGCGGCGAGCAGCAGCAGCCGGGCGCGGCAGTTCGCCGTCACCCTCGACGTCGTCGAGCCGATGGGCATGGAGACGATGGTGTTCTTCACCGTCGAACGGCACCGAGGTCTGCGCCCGCGTCGATCGCCCGAGTCCGCGATGGGACCGGGCCAGTCAATGAGGCTGTACGCCAACCTCGACCACATGCACCTGATCGATCCCGTGAGCGAGCAGGTGCTGTAGGCGGCACGCCGCAACGCGACCAGATTAGCTAAGCGAGCGCCGCGACGGCTCTGCAACGAGTCGTCCCTCAGCCCCTGCAGGCGAGGCGGTTGCACAAAGGCGATAGCCGAGCGCAAGCGCAGCGAGCGGTTTCTCTCTGTCTTAAAAGGGATTCGTCACCGGCTTCGCAGCAGACGCGGCACTGCACCCTCGACCGCAGGGGCTGAGGGGCTGGGAATCGAGATCATGAGCATTATGCCGCCGCGGAGCTTTTCACGTCGCTGGAGATCGCCTCCGGATGCGCCGCCGAAAACGCGGCGAGCTCCGCCATCACAGCATCGAGGTGGTCTTCCATCGCGCCCCTCGCAGCCGCCGCGTCGCGCGTGCGGATCGCGGCCCCGATCCGCAAATGCTCGGCGAAAGTAGCCGCCTGGCGCTGCGACGAGCACAGGAACAGCCGCATGCGGTCCAGGCTGGCGCGCGCGGCCTCGACCGTGATGCGCACGCGCTCGTAGCCCAGCGCGTCGAGCAGCAGGGCGTGGAAGGCGAGATCGAGGCTATGGAACCTCGCCATGTCGTCGGCCCTCAGCGATGCCCGCTGCTGTTTCAGGTTGGCGTCGACCGCGCCGGCGAGGGCGGCGCCCGCGTTGGCCGCAAGGGTCGCCACTGCGTCTGCCTCGAGCGCGCGGCGGATGAACATTGCTTGGCGGCAGGCGGCAAGATCGATGCGCGCGACCCGCGTGCCGCGCTGTGGCAGGACCTCGACGAAGCCTTCGTCCGCGAGCCGGCCTAGCGCCTCCGACACCGGAAAGCGCGAGACGCCCAGCCGCGCGCACAAGGCCGCCTTGTCGATCAGGGCACCGGGCGGCAGCTCAAGCCGGACGATGGCGTCGCGGATGACGTCCTGGATGCGCGCAACGGCACCTCCGCGCGCCTCGCGAGGGATCGCGGCAAGAAAATCGTAGGGGCTCTTGCGTGTGGTCATCGGTTTCGTAGCATGTTAGGCGAGGCTTCGACGTCTCGTGGAATAACAATCGCGAGCCCCGCTTATTCGCCGCGCTGATATCAGACTATCGCCTCGGAGTCGTCATGCCGGAACCTCGGGTGGTCCGCCTGTCCCGCGAAGACAATGTCGTCGTCGCGGTCGACCCGATCATGCCCGCAGCGGTTGCCGGCGGCGTCACGGCGCGCGAGCGCATCCTGCGCGGCCACAAGATGGCGATCGCGCCGATCGCGACAGGCGAGCCGGTGCGCAAATTCGGCCAGATCATCGGCTTTGCGTCCAAGCCGATCGCGCCGGGCGACTGGGTGCACGAGCACAATGTCGCGCATGCACGATTTCGCCCGCGACTATCGTTTCGCCGAAGGCGCCAGCAACGACGAGATCCTGCCGCCCGAATTGCGCGCGACCTTCGAGGGCTATCGTGCGGCCGAACGGCAAGACCGGCACGCGCAACTATATCGGCATCCTCACCTCGGTGAACTGCTCGGCCTCGGTGGCGAAATTCATCGCCGAGGCGGTCAACCGCTCCGGCATGCTCGACGACTATCCGGAGATCGACGGCGTCGTCGCCTTCGTGCACGGCACCGGCTGCGGCATGGCGGCCTATGGCGAGGGCTTCGACGTGCTGCGGCGCACGCAATGGGGCTATGCGACCCATCCCAATCTCGGCGGCGCGCTGATGGTCGGGCTCGGCTGCGAGGTGTTCCAGATCGACCGCATGAAGGACGAATACGGCCTGGTCGAAGGCGATCACTTCCAGACCATGACCATCCAGGAGACCGGCGGCACCCGGAAGACCGTCGCCGAAGGCGTCGAGCGCATCAAGGCGATGCTGCCGATCGCGGCGCGCGCCAAGCGCGAGACGCGGCCGGCCTCCGAGCTCATGCTCGCGCTGCAATGCGGCGGCTCGGACGGCTATTCCGGCATCACCGCCAATCCGGCGCTCGGCGCCGCCGTCGACCTGCTGGTCAAGCATGGCGGCACCGCGATCCTCGCCGAGACGCCGGAAATCTACGGCGCCGAGCATCTGCTGACGCGCCGCGCCGTCAACCGCGCGGTCGGCGAGAAGCTGGTCGAGCGCATCCGCTGGTGGGAGGACTACACCGCGCGCAATCGGCGGCGAGATGAACAACAATCCCTCGCCCGGCAACAAGGCGGGCGGGCTCACCACCATCCTGGAGAAATCGCTCGGCGCCGCCGCCAAGGGCGGCACCACCACGCTGCGCGCGGTCTACGAATACGCCGAGCCGGTCACGGAGAAGGGCTTCGTCTTCATGGACACGCCCGGCTACGACCCGGTCGGCGCGACCGGCCAGGTCGCCGGCGGCTGCAACGTGATGTGCTTCACCACCGGCCGCGGCTCGGCCTTCGGCTGCAAGCCGACGCCCTCGATCAAGCTCGCCACCAACTCAGCACGTCTATGCCAGCATGATCGACGACATGGACATCAATTGCGGCGACATCCTCGACGGCGTGTCGCATCGAGGCACAAGGGCGAGGAGATCTTCGACAAGGTGCTGGCGGTCGCGTCCGGCGAGCACACCAAGTCCGAGGAGCTCGGCTATGGCGACCTCGAATTCGTGCCCTGGCAGATCGGCGCGGTGATGTGAGATCGTCTGGCCGGCAACCGCATTCGGCGGGAGGAATCGCTACGATGCTGTTCGAGCGCAGGGCTTATACAACGCGGCCGGGACAAATGCCGGCGTTCTGGCAGCTTCAGGAGCAATGGTGCGCGCCGCACCAGATTCCGAAATTCCTGGCGCGCAACGTCGGGTACTTCGAGACCCTCGCGGGTCCGTCCGAGCAGGTCGTCCATCTTTATCGCTACGATTCATTCGACGATTGGAAGACGCGGCTGTTCAGCCTTTATGCCGCCGACCGCGCCGGCTACTTCGTCGCGGCGCGAAAGCTCCTGACGGCACAGGACAACTTGTTCCTGGAGCTTGCGCCCGTTCCCGAGATGAATCCGCTGTGGGGCGGCGATCGCGACTGGATCCCCGGCGAGCCTGCGTTTCCGCGCGACAATACCGACCGGATCGTGGTCGTGGAAACCACCCTCGATTTCCTGCCTGGTGGGTTGGCGACCTATTGGGCCGCACTGAAAGACAAGGAGCTGCTCGCCGATCCGCTGACGACGGAGAACCTCATCGGATGTTTCTACACCCTCGTCGGTCCGCAGCACCGCGTGATCGAGTACCGCTGGTTCGCCGACGAAGCGGACGCGGCGCGCCACCGCGCCGCGCTGCACGGCGCGCCGCATTGGCAGCGGTTTGCCGATGCATTCATCCCGGCGATCGTCCGCAGCCACGTCGCCTACCTGCGGCCGTCGCCGGTGACGTGGATGCGCGCGCTGTTCACGCCGGTCGCGGCATACGGGACGTAAGCTTCGAGCGCGAGTGCTCATCGGCGTCGTCGCCGTACCGACCCGCGGTCGAAAGGACTACTTCAGCGGCTCGCCCATCGTCACCGTGAGGGTGCCGACGCCCGCGACCTCGCACTCGATCTTGTCGCCGGGCTTGAGCGCGCCGACGCCGGCGGGCGTGCCGGTAAAGATGATGTCGCCGGCTTCCAGCGCGACCTGCTCGGAGAGCTTGGCGATCGTCTCCGGCACGTTCCAGATCATCTGCGCGAGGTCGCCGTCCTGCTTCACCTCGCCGTTGACCTTGAGGTGGATGCGGCCCTTGGCGGGATGGCCGATCTTGGCGGCCGGAACCAGCGGTCCGCATGGCGCCGAGGCGTCGAAATGCTTGCCGATCTCCCATGGGCGCTTGACGTCGCGCGAGGCGATCTGCAGGTCGCGGCGTGTGAGGTCGATGCCGACCGCATAGCCGTAGATCAGGTCGTTGGCCTTCGCCGGGTCGATGTTGCGGCCACCGCCTTTGAGAGCGACCACCAGCTCGACCTCGAAATGCAGGTCCTTGGTCAGCGGCGGATAGGGCACCGTGCCGCCGTCCGGCACCAGCGCATCCGCCGGCTTGGCGAAGAAGAACGGCGGCGCGCGCTCGTCCTGCCCCATTTCCGGATGTGCTCCAGATAGTTGCGACCGACGCACCACACCCGGCGCACCGGAAAGGATTTGCGCGCCGGCAACGGCAATGGACGGCTGCTTCGGCGGCGGAATAACATAATCGTTCTGGTCTGCGCTCATGGCCTAATGCTGGTTGGTGGGCTTAAGGAAAGCCGGTCGTGGCCGGCGGCGGAACCGTCGCTGCCATACCACGCCGTCCGTCGGGGCGAAAGCGGCGACGCATGCCGTAATGCGGCCCGCCGTCTTGCGGGCGCCCGCGAAATGGCGGGCGGTCTCGCGCTTGCGCCTATGACGTGACGGCGATTGGCTCCGCAGGCTGTGGCTCCGCAGGCGCCTCCTCCTGGAGCTGGAGCCGGTAGAACGAAGCATAGCGCCCGCCTTTGCGCAGCAGGTCCTCGTGGCGGCCCTGTTCCGTCACCGCGCCGTTCTCGATCACCAGGATGCGGTCGGCATGCATGATGGTGTGCAGGCGGTGCGCGATCACGATCGTGGTGCGGCCCTCGCACAGATGGGCGATCGCGTCCTGCACCAGCCGCTCGGATTCGGAATCGAGCGAAGCCGTCGCCTCGTCGAGCAGGATCACCGGCGCGTCCTTGATCAGCGCCCGGGCGACCGCGACGCGCTGGCGCTGCCCGCCGGAGAGCTGCAGCCCGTGCTCGCCGACCGGCGTGTCGTAGCCGAGCGGAAAGCCGGTGATGAACTCGTGCGCGTGCGCCGCCTTGGCGGCGGCAACGATCTCGGCCTCGCTCGCATTCGTCTTTGCCGAACGCGATGTTCTCGCGGATCGTGCCGCGGAACAGGAACACGTCCTGCCCGACATAGCCGATCTGCCCGCGCAGCGACCGGCGCGACACTGCGGCGATGTCCTGGCCGTCGATCGTGATGCGTGCCGCCCTGGATCTCGTAGAACCGCAGGATCAGGTTGAGGATGGTCGACTTGCCGCCGCCCGAAGGGCCGACCAGCGCCGTCACGTGCCCGGGCTCGGCGACGAACGACAGGCCACGAAAGCACCGGCTCGCCGGGCCGGTAGGCGAAGCGCCACGTCGCGGAATTCCACGCGCGCGTTCGTCAAGGCGAGCGCCGGCTTGTGCTCGTCGGCGCGGCTCGGTCGACGGGCTGTCGATCACCTCGAACAGAACCCGCACGCCGACGAGGCTGGCGGCAAGATCGACGTTGAGCCGGGCGAGTCGCTTGGCCGGCTCGTTGGCCAGCAGGACGGCCGCGATGAAGGAGAAGAACTCGCCCGGCGTCGTGCCCATGATCGATGACGCGATAGCCGCCATAGATGATGGCGAGCGCGATCGCGACGCCCGCCGATCGTCTCCATGATCGGGCTGGAGCGGTTGCCGACACGCGCCATCTTGTTGGATTGCGCCTCGACCTCCGCGACGTTGGCGTCGAAGCGCCGCCGCATGCGATGTCCTCGAGCGTGAAGGCCTTCACGATGCGGATGCCCTGAAGGGTCTCCTGCATCGTCTCCAGGATGCTGCGTGTTGCCGGTGAACTGGCTGCGCGCCGACCGTGCGGATGCGGCGGATCATCTTGCGCAGGACCAGAACATCGCGGGAGGAAACACCACGAAGCTCGAGCAGCGACAGCACGGGGTCCTGATAGATCATCACGATCACCAGGCCGATCAGCGAGAACAGGTCGCGGCCGACCGCGGTGATCAGCAGGTTGAGCACCTGGTTCGCCGCGATGGCGCCGGTCGTGAGCCGCGCGACGAACTCGGACGAATGCCGGTCGGCGAAAAAGCTCGACGCTCTCGGTCAGCAGCTTGGCGAACATGCGCCGCTGGTTGGCGGCGACGATGCGGTTGCCGATGCGCAGCAGGGTGAGCATCGAGCCGTAGCTGGCGAGCGCCCTGATGCAGGAGATCGCGACGACGATGCCGGAAAGCCACGCGAGGCTGGAGAAGTCGCGGTTGACATAGGCGGCGTTGACGACCGGCCCGAACAGATAGGCCGACAGCGCCATGCAGCCCGCCGCCACCCCCATCAGCGTGAAAGCGAAGGCATAACGCTTCCAGTTGGCGGTCCCGTATTCGGTCACCAGCCGCCGGATCAGCGCGGGCGCGCCATGGGGATCGGCGAACAGCGCCTTGGGGACGAATTGCATGTCCGGTGCTTGCCTCCCCGGGGCGGACTTTTCAAGGGAAAACGGCGGGGGAGCGGCGCGACCCGCCGGGCCGTCAGCGGTCGTTGCGCTGCCGCAGCTTCTGCTCCCAGGCCAGCGCATGGGACACGATGGTCGGCAGGTCGTCGAGCCGCGGCTGCCAGCCCGAGCAAAGCTCGGGCGCGGTCGGACGATGCCACGATGCGTGCCGGGTCGCCCGCTCGCGGCGGCGACAGCTTGACCGGAAAATCGACGCCTGAGACCTGCTTCACCGTGTCGAGGACCTCCAGCACCGAGAAGCCGCGGCCGTAGCCGCAATTCATCGTTGCCGAGGCGCCGCCGCCGCGCAGGTAGCGCAGCGCATCGGAATGGGCGGACACCAGGTCGCTGACATGGATGTAGTCGCGCACGCAGGTGCCGTCCGGCGTCTCGTAATCGGTGCCGAACACCTCGATCTGCGGCCGCATGCCGAGCGCGGTCTCGACCGCGACCTTGATGAGATGCGTCGCGCCCTTGGTCGACTGCCCGGTGCGCAGCTTGGGGTCCGCGCCGGCGACGTTGAAGTAGCGCAGGATGACGTGGTTGAGCCCATACGCGATGCCGGCATCGCGCAGCATGATCTCGGTCATCAGCTTGGACGAGCCGTAGGGCGACATCGGCGCCAGCGACCGCATCCTCGGAGACCGGCGCCACCGCTGGATTGCCGTAGACCGCGGCGGTCGAGGAGAAGATGAAGTTCTTCACGCCGCCGTTGACCGCAGCCTCGATCAGGGTGCGCGAGTTCGCGGTGTTGTTGCGGTAGTATTTGAGCGGCTCGGCGACGGATTCCGGCACCACGATCGATGCCGCGAAGTGGATGATCGCGTCGACCTTGTGTCTGTCGATGAGGGCGGCGACGAGCGCATTGTCGCCGGTCTCGCCGAGTTCGAGCGGCACACCCGCGGGGATCGCCCATTCGAACCCGGTCGAGAGATTGTCGAGCACCACCACAGGCTCGCCCTGGTCCACCAGCGCATGGACCATGTGGCTGCCGATATAGCCGGCGCCGCCGGTGACGAGGATGGCCATGGGGTGATCTCCGAATCGACCACGCCCGTTCTATACGAAGATCCGATCGATGCAGAGGGAGCGCGCCGGCTGCCTTATCGCCCGACGCCGCGGATCTCGTTGAGCACGAAGTTGCCGACGCGCTTGCCGCGGTTGCGCAGGAAACGCATCAGGCCGAAGTCGACGAAATACGTGAGCAGGATCGAATCCCGCGTATCGACCTCCGGCCCAACCGGATCGGCGGAATGGAAGGTGTTGTCGGCCACGGCGAAGGCATAGCCGGAGTTCGGCGCGAAACGCATCTGCGTTCGCGTCAGGCTGCCGTCGGGCAGGCGTTCGTGGAACAGCGTGCCGATGTTCACATGGGATTCGTCGCGCGGCAGATAGAGCTGGACCGTGATGCCCTTCCAGTTGGTGTCGGTATGCACCGCGATCTTGTAGCCGGGCACGTCGCGCGTCAGGATCGGCACAGGATAGAGGTCGACATCCGCGAAGGCGTCGCCGAAGCGGCGACGCAGCCCTGGCTCCAGCCGGCGCACGAACGCGGCCTGGACTTCGCGGGAGCACAACGCACGGCCGACCAGCTCCCACACCGGGCGCTTTTCCGCCGGCAGGCTGCGGATATATTCCGGAAACAGGTCGATCTTCACCCGGGTCGGCGTGCCGTCGTCGCGGACGTCTTCCTTGCGGCGGCCGGACATGCGCCGATAGTCCGACGTGTTCGGCATCGCCTTGAGCATGTCGGCATAGACGTCCTGGGGAAACACGCGGTCGAATTCGAGGTGATAGAACGGGCCCGCGACGGCGCGCGCGCCGTCCACCGACGCCGTGACGTATTCGATCAGGCTCTTCACGTCATCGCGTCGGCTCATCGCGGCCCTTCCGACGTTATTGCTGCACGGATCGCAGGATTTACACCGTCCGCCCGAAGTTGCGCAAGCAACCGTTCGCCGCCATGACATGCCGTCCCAGCGCGTGTAAATCAGGCGGAACGACCCCGCATCCGTCATGCCGAGGTGCGAGCGAAGCGAGCCTCGAAGGATGACAGGCCCGGATGCGAGCAGCGTGAGCGAAAATCAAGACCACGCGCCGGCCGACATCGAGGTCGTCGTCCCCAACCTCAATTGGCGCTACTCCGGCGTAACCGCCACCAACCGTGCCGTCGCGCCGCTGCTTGCGCAGCGCGCCAGGGTCCGCTGGCTCGGGCCTCATCGGCCGGACGGGGTGCGGGGCCTGCGCATTCGCGATCTGTCCGGACTATGGCGGCGGCCGCGGGGCCGCCCCATGCGCATCTGGCATGCGCGCCGCAACGTCGAAATGATCGCCGGCGTCCTGCTCAGGATGCTGGGGGCGAGGATCGCTCTGATCTTCACTTCGGCTGGCCAGCGCCGGCACACCTGGATCACCCGCTTTCTCATCGCGCGCATGGACGCCGTGATCGCCGCCAGCGAGGCCGCGGCATCCTACCTCGACCGTCCGGCGACGGTGATCCACCACGGCGTCGACCCGGACTTCTACCATCCGCCGCAGGAACCCGCCGCGGCCTTCGCCGCGACCGGCTTGCCCGGGCGTTACGCAGTTGGTGCCTTCGGCCGGGTGCGGCCGCAGAAGGGCACCGATGTCTTCGTCGCGGCGATGTGCCGCCTGCTGCCGCGCCATCCGGATTTCACCGCCGTGGTGATCGGCCGCGCCGACAGCCAAAGCTTCGTCGACCAGCTTCAGGCCAGGGTCGCGGAAGCCGGTCTTGCCGGCCGCATCCGCTTCCTCGGCGAACTGCCGATCGCCGAGGTGCCGCCGTGGTACCGCCGGCTCACGATCTACGCCTTCACGTCGCGCAACGAGGGCTTCGGCCTGACGCTGCTGGAGGCGATGGCGTCGGGCGCCGCGCTGGTCGCGTCACGGGCGGGGGCCGCCGATAAGGTGGTGATCGATGGCGACACTGGCCTGCTGGTACCGCCCGGCGACGTCGATGCCCTGGTGGCGGCGCTGGAGCAGCTGATGCTGGACCCGGCCCGGGCGGAAGACATGGGGCGCCGCGCCCGCCAGCGCGTGATCGCGGAATTCAGTCTTGCCGCGGAGGCGGAGCGGATTTTCGCGGTCTATCGCGAGGTCTGGGACGCGAGCGAGCGGACCACGGCCACGTAGACCCGTTCCACCGATACATCATCGGTGCGGCGCTGCTTAATGTCGGCTGGAACATCGCCTGGGGGTTCCAGGACGGCAGCCAGCGGATTGAGCGGCGCCCACAGGCGCGGGCTGGTCGGCCCGAAGATGCCGATCGAGGGCGTGCCGATCGCCGCCGCGATGTGCAGCAGGCCGGAATCATTCGACACCGCGACGTCCGCCGCCGACAGCGCCAGGATGGCGTTGCGCAGGTCGTGTCCCGTGAGATCGCGGACCTGCGGCCCGCCGGCCGCCACGATCTCGGCGGCAAGCGGTGTCTCGCCGGGGCCGCCCAGCACCCAGACTGCGATGCCGTCGACGGTAAGCCGCGTCGCCAACGCCGCATAGTGCCCGGTCGGCCATTTCTTGCCCGGGCCGACCGCCCCCGGAGCGAGCGCCACGACCGGGCCGCCCGGCGCCAATCCCTGACGGCCGCGCCACGCCGAGACCTCCTCGCCGGGCACCACCAGGTTCGGCAATGGCCATTCCGGCGGCGGCGGCGCATCCTTCGGCAGCGCGAGGGCGCCGAAACAGTCGATCATGCGTTCCAGCTTTCGCTCGCCCCATCGCACGTCGTTGATCAGCACGAAACGGGCTTCGCCGGCGAAGCCGGTGCGCTCCGGGATGCCGGCCAAGTAGGGCGCGAGCGCGGATTTCCATGTGCGCGGCATCACCAGCGCGGTGCCGTAACGTTCGGCGGCAAGGCGCTGCGCCAGCGCCCGGTTACGACCCAGCGCCAGGCTCCCGCGCGGCAGGTCCGAGACGATGCCCTTGCGCACCCCCGGCATGTAGTGAGGCAGCGGCGCCGCCAGCGCCGAGGTCAGGAGATCGACCGGCCGGTTCGGCCATCGCGCGTTGAGCAGCCGCACGACAGAATGAACCCGCACGAAATCCCCCAGCCACATGTAGGGGACAATGAGGATGGGCCGGGTATCGGCAGGGTCGGTTAGAGCATTCGGCATTGCGCCATCGGTGCGGAGTCTTGCCGCCGTGGTCAAGGAGCCTCGAGCCACGTCGGCGCGGTCGAGTGAACCGGCTCGGCTGGCTCGGTCTGCTCCCTCCACCTGAGGGTCGATCATCGCATTTAAGAGCGTTCCCCTCCTTTTCCCTCCCCCTTTTCAAGGCGAGGGGGACCGCAGGAGAGACGGTCCGAAACAACGAGGCCGGCACTGACTGCAGACAGCCCGCTCGGTTGCGCCTGCCCGCGGTCTGGGGCAAAGGAGGCCGGTACAGGGGCTTGGCCGCGCATGCTTTTGATCACCGGCGGTGCCGGATTCATTGGATCGAATGTCGTGGCCGCGCTCAATGATGCGGGCCGCGCCGATGTCGTCGTCAGCGACATCCTCGGCCCCGATGGCAAGTGGCGCAACTTGCGGAAGCGCCAGCTTGCCGACGTGGTGCCGCCCGCTGACCTCATGCGATGGCTCGACGGCCGCAAGCTCGACGCCGTGATCCATCTCGGCGCGATCTCCGACACCACCGCGACCGATGGCGACCTCGTCATCGAGACCAATTTCCGGCTATCGCTGCGGCTGCTCGACTGGTGCACGGAAACCGGTACGCAGATTCATCTATGCCTCTACCGCCGCGACGTATGGCGACGGCGAGCAAGGCTTCGATGACGATCCTTCGTTAGCGGCATTGAAACAGTTGCGGCCCCTGAACCTCTACGGCTGGAGCAAGCACCTGTTCGATCTCGCCGTCGCGGAGCGGCGCGCGTCGGGCGGCAAGCTGCCGCCGCAATGTGTCGGCTTGAAGTTCTTCAACGTGTTCGGACCCAACGAGTATCACAAGGGCACGATGGCAAGCGTCGTGGCCCGCGTGTTCGAAGACGCCAAGGCCGACCAGACCGTGCGGCTGTTCAAGTCGCACCGCGAAGGCATCGCCGACGGCGACCAGCGCCGCGATTTCATCTATGTCGACGATGTCGTGGCAGTGGTGCAATGGCTGCTGAAGACGCCCTCCGTCTCCGGCCTCTTCAACGTCGGGACCGGCAAGGCGCGCAGCTTCCGCGATCTCGTCCTGGCGATGTTCGCCGCGCTCGGCCGTGAGCCGAACATTGAATATATCGACATGCCGGTCGCCATCCGCGACAAGTATCAGTATTTCACGGAAGGCAAGGTCGCGAACCTGCGCCACGCCGGCTATAACGCCGGCTTCACCCCGCTGGAGGGTGCGGTCGGCCGTTACGTCCGTGATTTTCTCGGCCACCCGGACCGCTATCGGTGAGACCGTCGGCATGAGCGCAATGAGCAGCAGCACCTGATGTTCGATTTCGCCAAAAGGCTGTCGGGGCTCGGCGATGCGACGGTGCTGTGCATCGGCGACCTGATGCTCGACACCTATGTCTATGGCGAGGTGAGCCGGGTTTCGCCGGAGGCGCCGGCGCTGGTGATCGCCGCCAAGCGCGAGGAGGTCGTGATCGGCGGCGCCGGCAACGTCGCGCACAACATCGCGAGCCTCGGCGCGCGATGCATTTGCATTGGCGTGGTTGGCGACGACGAGGCGGGACGGACCCTGGAGACGGCGTTCGCCAAGCGTGCCGGCCTGATCGAATCCTGCTTGGTCGTCGATGCCGCACGGCCGACGACGCGCAAGACGCGTTTCGTGTCCGAGCATTTCTCGACCCATCTGCTGCGCGCGGATTGGGAGCTGGCGCAGCCGGTGACGGATGCCATCGAGAAGGACATCATCAGGTTTGCGCTCGCGGCGATGCCGCGCGCCGGCGCGGTTGTGCTTTCCGATTATGCCAAGGGCGTGCTGACCCCGGCCGTCATCGACGCCGTGATGGTCGAAGCCGAACGGCTCGGCAAGCCAGTGGTGGTCGATCCGAAGGGCGCCGACTTCGGCATCTATCGCGGCGCCACGCTCATCACCCCGAACCGCAAGGAACTCGGCGAGGCGACGCGGAGCCCGGTCGCGACCGGCACCGAAATCGCGTCCGCCGCTGCCGGCCTTGCTGAGATCGTCGACAGCAAGGCGGTGCTGGTGACGCTGAGCGAAGGCGGCATGACCCTGGTGGTGCGCGGTTTCCCGCCGGTCCACGTCCCGGCCTATCCGGTGAAGGTGCTGGACGTATCCGGCGCCGGTGACACGGTGGTCGCCACGCTTGCCGTGCTTCTTGCGCGGGGCGCGGACTACGAGGAGGCTATGAGGGCTGCCAACGCCGCCGCCTCCGTCGTCGTCGGCAAGCGCGGCACCGCGACCGTCTCGGCCGCCGAATTGCGCGACCGCCTGCTTCCCGCCGCGACGCTGGCGCCCGAGCACAAGATCGTCGCCGACGGCAGGGCGCTCGACCGTCGGGTCGCCGCATGGCGCGCCGAAGGCCTGCGCATCGGCTTCACCAATGGCTGTTTTGATCTGCTGCATCCCGGCCACATCAAGGTGCTGACCGAAGCACGCGCCGCCTGCGACCGCCTGGTCGTCGGCCTCAACAGCGATGCGTCGGTGAAGCGGCTCAAAGGTGAGGCGCGCCCGGTGCAGGACCAGAAGGCGCGCGCCGAAGTCCTGTCCGCGCTGGAGGCGGTCGACCTCGTCGTCGTGTTCGACGAGGACACGCCGCTGGAACTGATAAGGCAGGTGCGGCCCAGGGTGCTGGTCAAGGGCGCCGACTACAGCGTCGCGCAGGTCGTCGGCCACGAGGTGGTGGAGGCGGATGGCGGCGAAGTCGTGCTGGTCGGCGTGCTGCCCGGCTACAGCACCACGCGCCTCATCGGCCGGGCCTGATCATGAAGGCGATTCTGCCGCCCGAGCCCGAAAGCCGGCTCAAGGAGGAGTTCTTCGGCAACGCGCGCACCGGTATCTTCGTCGATGTCGGCGCCAATGACCCGCAGATGTGGTCGCAGTCCCATCACCTCGAAGCGCTTGGCTGGACCGGCGTACTGGTCGAGCCGCAGCCGGACCTCGCCGAGAAGCTTCGCGCGGCCCGCAGGGCCAAGGTCTACGCCGTCGCGTGCTCGTCGCCGCGGAACGCCGGCAAGACCATGACGCTGCATCTCGCCGGCATCTACTCGTCGCTCGACCCCGATCTGTCGATCGCCACCGTCGGTGCCGTGGGCACCGTCGAGGTGCCGATCATGACCCTCGACGGCGTGCTGGAGGATGCGGGCATTGCGGCGCCGATCGACTTCCTGTCGATCGACGTCGAAGGCCACGAGATCGACGTGCTGTCCGGCTTCGATCTCGCGCGCTGGCGTCCGCGTCTCATCCTGATCGAGGACCTTGTGCTCAATTTCGACCTCCATCTGCTGCTGCTGTCGCGCGGCTACAAGTGGATGCGGCGCACCGGCCTGAATTCCTGGTATGTGCCGGCCGATAGGACCATGAACCTCGACCTCGAAGGCCGCATGCAGTTCATCCGCAAATATTATCTCGGCGTGCCGTTCCGGCATCTGCGCGAGGCGCTTCGCCGCCTGCGCTTCCGCCTCGGCCTGCGCCGTGATCCGCCGAAGACCGCGTGAGCCAATCGAATGGCCTTCATCCGATGTGTCACCGCGAAGGGGTCCGCTCGTCCCTGCGAAAGCGGGGACCCATGGCATCCAAACAGGAAGCTGGATTCCCGCCTGCGCGGGAATGAGCGGAGAGTGTGTCGAACTTTGCGGATCAAACTCTAGCCATGCAGCTCTCCGCCATCGTCATCACCAGGAACGAGGCGGCGAACATTGGTGAATGCCTCGACAGCTTGGCATTCTGCGACGAGCGCATCGTGGTCGATAGCGCCAGCGACGACGCCACGGCAGCCATCGCGCGCGACAAGGGCGCGCAGGTCGTCGAGCACCCGTTCGCCGGCTACGGCGCGCAGAAGAATTTTGCGCTGTCGCTGGCGCAGGGCGACTGGGTGCTGTCACTCGATGCCGACGAGCGCGTAACCCCCGCGCTACGCGATGAAATCCGTGCAGCGATCGCCCGCGGCGATGCCGAAGCCTACGAGATGCCGCGACTATCGACCTTCTGCGGCCGCACGATGCGGCATTCCGGCTGGTATCCGGATTACGTGCTCCGCCTGTTCCGCCGGGGCTGGGCGCGGTTCTCCGACGACCTCGTGCACGAACATGTCGTCTGTGACGGCCGGATCGCACGGTTCAAGGAGCCGCTGCTGCATTATCCAGTGGAGCGGCTGGAGGATGCGCTGTCGCGCATGGCCCGCTACTCGACGGCGGGCGCCGAGATGCTCGCCACATCGGACCGTCCGATTTATTTCATCACCGGCATCGTCCGCGGTGTTTATGCTTTCATGAAGACCTACGTGCTGCGCCTGGGCTTTCTCGACGGCCGGGAGGGCTTCCTGCTCGCCGTCGCTAACGCCGAAGGCACCTATTACCGCTATATGAAGGCATGGCTCATGAGACGCCGCCGTGGCTGAACCGGTCCTCGTCACCGGGACCGCCGGCTTCATCGGCTACCACGTCGCATGGCGGCTGCTGGAGCAGGGCCGCGCGGTGGTCGGGCTCGACAATCTCAACGCCTATTACGATCCCGCGCTCAAGCAGGCGCGCTTAGCGCAGCTTTCCGCCTTTCCCGATTTCCGCTTCGAGAAGAGCGATCTCGCCGACCGTGACGGCATCGCTGCGCTGTTTGCAGCGCACCGGTTTCCGGCGGTGGTGCATCTCGCCGCGCAGGCCGGCGTGCGCTACTCGCTGATCGATCCGCATGCCTATATCGATGCCAACATCGTCGGCTTCATCAATATCCTCGAAGGCTGCCGCCACAACGGCTGCGGCCACCTGCTCTATGCGTCGTCGTCCTCGGTCTATGGCGCCAATACCCATCTGCCGTTCTCCACCGCCGACAACGTCGACCATCCGGTGAGCCTCTATGCCGCAAGCAAGAAGGCGAACGAGGGCATGGCGCACGCCTATGCCCATCTCTTCCGGCTTCCCACGACGGGCCTACGGTTCTTCACGGTCTATGGGCCGTGGGGCCGCCCAGACATGGCGATGTGGCTGTTCGCCGATGCCATCCTCGCGGGGCGGCCGATCAAGCTGTTCAACCACGGCAACATGCGCCGCGACTTCACCTATGTGGACGACATCGTCGAGGCGATCGTGCGCCTGATCGACAAGCCGGCCGCCCGAAATCCGGACTGGTCCGGCGACGATCCCGATCCAGCGACCAGCCTCGCGCCATGGCGCGTCTACAACATCGGCAACAACGATCCAGTGGAGGTGACCCGCGTGGTCGCGCTGATCGAGCAGGAGCTTGGCCGCAAGGCGCAGCGCGAACTGCTGCCGATGCAGCCGGGCGACGTGCCGGAAACCTATGCCGATGTCGCGGCTCTCGAGGCGGCGGTGGGCTTCAAGCCGGCCACGTCCATCGAAGATGGCGTGCGCCGCTTCATCACCTGGTTCCGCGACTACAAGGACAGCAAGAACGCGTGAGCCTCTCACTGGCAAAGTCCGAGCGGTCCGATGGGTTTTCGCGGCATCTCCAGCTTGAAAGCGTAGAGCACGCGCCCGCTCGTCGGACCGGTCGGCGCCTCGATCCGGCCGACGAGTTCGACCTTGGAGAAATAGTCGTCGAGCCGTGCCGGCGACGGGCAGTAGGTCACGAACAGGATCGGCAGCGGCGCCGCATCGGTCAGTGCGCGCGTGAGTTCGAAATGGTGGTCGGGAACCGGTCCGACCTGCCATGCCAGGATCTGCTCGGGTTGGTCGCGCCAGTAATACAGCATCGAGGCGACCGCATCGCGATATTCGCCCGCCATGGTGCGCGCCCCCGCGTGCCGTGCCAGCCGCCCGGCCTGCTCGCCGAGCGCGCGCCAGCCGAGCGTGCGGGCATAGATGTCGCCTTTCCTGACGAAGGGGATGTGGACGCGGGTCGCCATGGCGTCGCCGGCGAGCGCTATCGCCTGCACGGCGATACCGATCGCGAGGCTCGCGGCCAGCGTCCTCCAGTATCCATGCCGCACCAGCAGCGCGACCGCGACAACGATGCCTGAGATGAAGGCCGGCGCCGCCCAGTTGGCGTTGGCATGCGTCACCGTCGCGGTGACGGTGACCAGCGCCAGCGGCGGGATCGCGAAGGCGAGCATCAGCCGGTCGTCGCGCCTGAGCCTGGGCGAGGCAATGCGGGTGATGGCGGCGAGCAGCACGGCAAACACCACCGGTCCGAACACGGCGAACTGCGTTGCGAGGAATTCGAACCCGCGCAACGGATTGATTTGCACGCCGCAGCCCTGGATGTTGTCGCCGGTATGCCGGAAGGTGACGAGCCCGTTCTCCACGTTCCACAGGATGTTCGGAATGATCAGCGCGGCAGCGATGGCCAGCGCAATCCATAGCCCGCGCGAACGGACGAGCCGGCGCATGTCGCCGCCAAGCCATGCGGCGAGCGCGACGCTCGCTACGAAATAGATCATCGCGTATTTCGCCAGCAGCCCAAGCCCCAGCGCGACGCCGAGCACGATCGTCCAGCGCCGGTCCGCCCCGGACCAGAGCTTCACATAGGCGAGCAGCGCCAGCGCCCAGAAGAACAGCAGCGGCACGTCCGTCGAGATGATGCGCGAGGAGAACGCCGTGCCGGTCGCGAGCATGAGCGAAACTGCGGCGAAGAACGCCACGCGCTCGTCATAAAGCTGGCGTGCGAGCGCATAGACCAGAAGGCTCGTGCCGAAATAGAGAATTGGCGACGGCGCGCGGATGCAGGCTTCAGACGGGCCGCAGACATGCTCGGCGAGCGAAATGATCCAGGCGAGCAGCGGAGGCTTGGAAAAATAGCCGAAGGCAAGCTCGCGCGACCACGCCCAGTATTGCGATTCGTCGAAGAACAGGTCGACGACCGAGTACCGCAGCCCGATCAGGCGCACGATGGTCACCAGCGCGAGAATGCCCAGCGCGAGGCCGAAGCTGGGCACGGCCAGTGATCGCGGAGAGGATTCGGAGAGGGTCGCCATGGCGGGTCCGGTTCAGGGGCGCGCACATTGGCCGAAGGCCGTGGTCGAAACAAGGAGGCGGATACCAGAGACGCGGCGGGTTGCCGGCCGCACATGGCGGCTCGTAACGTCTTGATGCAAAAGGTGTCCGGTGCGTCGACGCGGTGGCGGTCGCCAATCCCGGCTCGGCATGCTACGCCTTGCCGGAGATTTCAGGACGTAAGAGTCGGGACCAGAATTCGGCATGATGCAGGCCGCCAAGGATAGTGCGGAACGCCTGTTGCGCGTGGGTGTCGTCGGCGTCGGCGTGATGGGCTCGAACCATGCCCGCGTGCTCGCGGAGCTGCCGGGCGTCGAACTCGTCGCCATAGCCGATCCCGACCGCCGCCACGCCGATTACGTCGCGCGGGCGCTGGGCACGAAGTCCGTCGATTCTGTCGATGCGCTGGTTCCGCTCGGCGTCGACGCCGTGACGATCGCGGCGCCGACCCACCTCCATCACGACATCGCGCTCGCCTGCATCAAGCGCGGCATCCATGTTCTGGTGGAGAAGCCGATCGCTTCGACCATCGAGGAAGGCCGCAGCATCGTCGATGCCGCGCGCCGGGCCGGCGTCACGCTGATGGTCGGCCATGTCGAGCGCTTCAATCCCGCGGTCGAGACCATCAAGGAGGCGATCCGCGGCGAGAAGATCCTCTCCATCTCGATCACGCGGGTGGGTCCGTTCCCGCCGCGGATGTCGAATGTCGGCGTCGTCATCGACCTCGCGGTCCACGACATCGACCTGATCCGCTGGTTCACCGATTCCGACATCGTCGACGTGCAGCCCCTGATGGCGAGCGCGGTCGCCGAGCGCGAGGACATCGCGCTGCTGCAGTTCCGCACCGCTTCCGGCGTGCTGGCGCAGATCAACACCAACTGGCTGACGCCGTTCAAGGCACGCACCGTGCACGTCGCGACGCGCGACAAATACATCATCGCCGATCTGTTGACCCGCCAGGTGACGGAGTGCTTCGGCTTCCAGCCGGACGGCAGCTATTCGATGCGGCACCTGTCGGTCGGCTATGCCGAGCCGCTGCGCGCCGAGCTCATCGCCTTCGCTACTGCGATCCGCACCGGCGCCGAGCCCGCGGTCACCGGCGAGCAGGGCGTCGCCAGCCTGGAAATCGCCATGCGCTGCCTGCGTGACCACCAGTCGGCCGCGCAGGCGTCCTCGCCGCGCAAGACTCCGCGCCGCGTCGCGGGTTGATCGAGCCGCGTAGACTCGCGCGGCGCCGTCGCGCTACCCCATCATCATGAGCAGCGAATCACCGGCTCCCGGCCACGGCCGCATGGTCGGCCGGATCGCGACCGTCGGCGGCCTCACGCTGCTGTCGCGCCTGACCGGATTCGCTCGCGACATCGTGCTGGCCGCGGTGCTTGGCGCCGGGCCGGTTGCGGATGCCTTCTTCGTCGCGCTGCGGCTGCCCAATCATTTCCGCGCGATCTTCGCCGAGGGTGCCTTCAACGCTGCCTTCGTGCCGGCCTATGCGCGCATCCGCCAGCAGGAAGGCGTGCCGGCGGTGCGGCTGTTCGCCGACCGCATCTTCACGCTGATGTTCGCGACCCAGGTCGTGCTGCTCGCGCTTGCGCTCGCCTTCATGCCGGCGGTGGTCGGGCTGCTGGCGCCGGGCTTCGCCAAGGACCCCGGCCGCTTCTCGCTGGCGGTCGATCTCACGCGCATCACGTTTCCCTATCTGCTGCTGATGACGCTGGTGACGCTGTATGGCGGCATCCTCAACGCGCTCAATCGCTTCGCGGCCGCCGCCGCGGCGCCGATCCTGCTCAACATCAGCATGGTGGTGGCGCTCGCGTTGGCGGCGTTCTTTCCCGACCGCCGGCCACGCCGCGGCATGGGGCGTGCTCGTCGCCGGCGTGCTCGAAGTTCATGCTGGTCGGCGGCGCCGCACGGCGCGCCGACGTGCTGCCGGCATTCCGCATGCCGCGCTGGGACACCGACGTGAAGCGCTTCTTCATCGCGCTCGGGCCGGCGATCGTCGGCTCGGCCGGCGTGCAGATTGCGATCTTCGCCGACACCATCATCGCGAGCTTCCTCGCCGCCGGCGCGCTGTCGGCGCTCTATTACGCCGACCGCCTCAACCAGTTGCCGATCGGCGTCATCGGCATCGCGGCCGGCACGGTGGTGCTGCCCGAAATGGCGCGGCGGATCGCGGCGGGCGACGAGGCTGGCGCGAGCGACGCGCAGAACCGCGCCATCGAGCTCACGCTGCTGCTTGCCGATCCCTTGCGTCGTCGCATTCCTGATCATCCCCGATCTCATCATGCGGGCGCTGTTCATGCGCGGCGCGTTTACCGATGCCGACGCTGCCGCTGCCGGTGCGACGCTTGCGGCCTACACGATTCGGGCTCATTCCCTTCGTGCTGATCCGCACCGTGACCGCGACGTTCCTCGCGCGCGGCGACACCGCAACGCCGGTGAAGGCGGCGCTGCTCGCGGCGGCGGTCAACATCGCGTTCAAGGTCATGCTGATGGGGCCGCTCGCGCAGGTCGGCCTCGCGCTCGCGACCGCGATCGGCGCCTGGATCAATTTCGGGCTGGTACTGTGGTTCGCATTGCGCGCGGGCTTGTTCCGCTTCGACGCACGGCTGCAGGCATCGACCGCACGGCTTGCCGGCGCCGGCATCGCCATGGCGCTGGCGCTTTGGATCGCGTTCGCACCGGTGACGAGGCTGAGCGCGACTTTGCCGCACCTGCGCGATGAGACCGCGCTGGCGATCATGGCGGTGATCGGCGGCGGCGTTTACGTCGGCCTCGTGCTGGCGCTGTTCGGCCGGCAATTGCTGGCGATGCTGAAGCGGCGCCGGACGTAGGGTGGCTTAGCCGGAGGCGCAACCCACCTTGCTTCAGGATGAGTCGGTGGGTTGCGCGCTTCGCGCTAACCCACCCTACGGTGTCGCTTACTTCCGGGCCCGTTCCTCCGGCACCATCGTGAACATGCGTCGGCGTCCGAGCCGCAGCACATCGATCACGATGTCGCGGCCGATGCGGTCGCCGGTGAGCAGGCGGATCAGGTCGTCGGCGCCGGTCACCTTCTGGCCGTCGAGCGCCACGATGATGTCGCCGGTGAGCAGCCCGCCGCGATTGCCCGGCGCGCCCTGCTCGCTGGTCGCGATCATCGCGCCGCTCGCCTGCAACGTCTCCGCCGCGAGCTGCAGCCGGCGCGGAATCGGCGTCTGCTGCGCCGAGATGCCGATATAGGCGCGGCGCACGCGGCCGTGGCGGATCAGTTCGCCGAGCACGAAGCTTGCGGTATTGGCGGCGACCGCGAAGCAGATGCCCTGCGCGCCCATGATGACGGCGGTGTTGATGCCGACGACCTCGCCGTGCGACGACACCAGCGGCCCGCCCGAATTGCCCGGGTTGAGCGCGGCGTCGGTCTGGATCACGTCGTCGATCAGGCGGCCGGTGCGGGCGCGCAGCGAGCGGCCGAGCGCCGAGACGACGCCGGCGGTCACGGTCGATTCGAAGCCGAGCGGATTGCCGATCGCGACGACGAGCTGGCCGCGCCGCAGGTGCTTGGAATTGCCGAGCGGCGCGAAGGCGAGGCTGACCGGCGCATCGACCCGCACCAGTGCGAGGTCGGTGTCGGGATCGTCGCCGACCACACGGGCCGCGAGGCTGCGGCCGTCGATCGGTGGTGACGCCGACCTGCGTCGATCCGCCCACGACATGGCTGTTGGTCAGCACCAGGCCGTCCGGCGCGACGACCACGCCCGACCCGGAGCCGCCGCGCCGATTGTCGCGGGCCTGGACGTCGATGCGCACGACGGCCGGGCCGACGCGGTCGACCACGTCGATGACGGCGCGCGAATAGGCGTCGAAGGTCTGGTCCTCTGATGGGACGTCGAACGGCGCGGCCAACTGGATGGCGGAGGACTCGTCGTCGAGAACCGGCGTTGCGGCGAGATCGAACATGATGTGTCGGGGGTGGACTTATGACGGGGCGCTGGATATGGGGTGGCCTTCACCGTCGAGAAGGGTGGCGTTGCTGTGCGGGTGCGCACCGCTCCCCCGACGGACCGGCCATTGAACCGAGGATGACGGCCGCCCATATGCTGGCACGGCCCCTCGATGGAGAGTCCATGCCGAATCTGTCCCGGCGCGGCTTGCCGCCGCTCTTCTGCTTGCGGCCCCCGTGCTTGCCGCTTGCGGCGAGCGCCAGCAGGCGGCGCCCGCGCCACCGCCGCCGCCGGCCGTAACGGTCGCGAAGCCGATCAAGCGCACCGTCGTCGATCAGGACGAATATGTCGGTCGCTTCGTCGCGGTCGATTTGGTCGAGGTGCGCGCCCGCGTCTCCGGCTATCTGGACAAGATTCATTTCCAGGACGGTCAGATCGGTGAAGCAGGGCGATCTGCTGTTCACCATCGACAAGCGGCCGTTCCAGACCGCGCTCGATCAGGCGCGAGCCAACCTGGCGCAGGCGCGGCCAACCTGGCCTTCGCCGAAAGCGATCTCGAGCGCGCCGCGCAGCTCGTGCGCGACAAGACCATCACCGAGCAGACCTTCGACCAGCGCACGCAGGCCAAGCGCGTCGCCGAAGCCATCGGTCGCCGCGCAGGAGGCCGCGGTCCGCCAGGCCGAGCTCGATCTTGAGTTCACCGAGCTGCGGCGCCGGTCGACCGGCCGCATCGGCGACCGGCGCGTCTCGCCCGGCAATCTCGTGACCGGCGGCACCGGCGGCACACCACGCTGCTTGCGACCATCGTGTCGATCGATCCGATCCGGCTTCGAATTCACCTTCGACGAGGCTTCCTATCTGCGCTACGAGCGTGTCGCTGCCGGCGTCGGCGCCAGGCGGTCGAAGAAGGACGACATCGCCGCGCGCGGCGGCTCGACGGTCGTTCGCCTGAAGCTGATCGACGAGCCGGACTTCACCCATGTCGGCCACATGGACTTCGTCGACAATGTGATCGAGCGGGGCACCGGCACGATCCGCGGCCGCGCCGTGTTCGCCAACCAGACGGGCCTTCTCACGCCCGGCATGTTCGCGCGCGTCGCAGGTGCCGGGTTCGCTCGCCCTACGCGGCGCTGCTGATTCCCGATGTCGCCATCGGCAGCGAGCAGGCGCGCAAATTCGTCTATGTGGTCGGTCCCGACAACACGGTCGCGCAGAAATATGTCACGCTCGGGCCAGCTCGATGACGGCGACTGCGCGTCATCAAGAGCGGGCTCGATGCGGACGACCGCGTCGTCGTCGAACGGTCTGATGCGCATGCGGCCCGGGCATCAAGGTGACGCCGCAGGAGCACGGCGCGGCGCCGCCGCCGCGCCCGGCACCGCAGCGAAGAGAATAGGCGCGCGGCGAATGAGAATTTCCCATTTCTTCATCGACCGGCCGATCTTCGCGGCGGTGCTGTCGATCGTGTTCGTCATCCTGGGCGGGGTCGCGTTCACGCGCCTGCCGGTCGCGCAATATCCCGAGATCGCGCCGCCGGTCATCAACATCACCGGCCAGTATCCGGGCGCGAGCGCCGAGACGGTCGCCGAGACCGTGGTCGCGCCGATCGAGCAGCAGGTCAACGGCGTCGAGGGGATGCTCTACATCTCCTCGAACTCGACGCGCCGACGGCCGCTTCTCGATCGCGGTCACCTTCGACCTCGGCATCAATCTCGATATCGCGCAGGTGCAGGTGCAGAACCGCGTCGCGACCGCGACAGCCGCGACTGCCGCTCGCAGGTGCAGCAGATCGGCGTCACGGTCGCGAAGAGCTCGCCCGACATCCTGATGGTGGTGAACCTCTATCTCGCCCGACAAGTCGCGCGACGCGATCGTTCATGTCGAACTACGCCAACATCCAGATCAAGGACGTGCTGACCCGCGTCGACGGCGTCGGCTCGATCACGGTGTTCGGCGCGCGCGACTACGCGATGCAGGTCTGGCTCGATCCCAACCGGCTGCAATCGCTCAATCTGACCGCGCCGATGTCACGCTGGCGCTGCAGGGGCAGAACATCCAGGTCGCCTCGGGCGTGCTCAATCAGCCGCCGGTGCCGAACCAGCTCGCCTTCCAGGTCGCGGTGCGCACGCTCGGCCGGCTGTCCGATCCGGTCGAGTTCGGCAATATCGTGGTCAAGCAGACCGCCGAACGCGGTGGTGCGCATCAAGGATGTCGCGCGCGTCGAGCTGACCGGGCAGGACTATTCGTCGACCTCCTATCTCGACCGCAACCCGTCGGTCGCGCTCGCGGTGTTCCAGCGGCCGGGCTCGAACGCGCTGACCACCGGCGACAACATCCGCTCCGACCATGCGCCGAGCTTGTCCAAGAATTTCCCGGCCGGGCATGCAACTACACGATCGTCTACGATCCGACCCAGTTCATCCGGCAGTCCGTGCGAGCGGTGATCGAGACGATCTTCGAGGCGGTCGATCCTGGTCGTGCTGGTCATCGTGCTGTTCCTGCAGACCTGGCGCGCCGCGGTCATCCCGATCGTGGCGATCCCGATCTCGCTGGTCGGCACGTTCTTCGTGATGAGCCTGTTCGGCTTCACGCTCAACAATCTGTCGCTGTTCGGGCTGGTGCTCGCGATCGGCATCGTGGTCGACGACGCCATCGTCGTGGTGGAGAATGTCGAGCGCAACATCGCGGCCGGGCTGTCGCCGCGCGACGCCGCGATCACAAGCGATGGACGAGGTCGGCGGCGCGCTGATCGCGATCGCGCTGGTGCTGTGCGCGGTGTTCATTCCCGTCCGCCTTCATCACCGGCATCTCCGGGCCAGTTCTACCGGCAGTTCGCGCTGACCATCGCGGGCGCGACCGTGATCTCGCTGATCGTGTCGCTGACGCTGTCGCCGGCGATGTGCGCGCTGCTGCTCAAGCCGCACGATCCGAGCGCACAAGGACACGCTGGTGCGAGAAGCCGGTCCACGGCTTCTTCCGCTTGTTCAATCGCGGCTTCGACTGGCTGTCGCAGCGGCTACGGCTGGCTCGCCGGCCGCACGGTGCGGTTCGCGCGTCATCATGCTGGTGCTCTATGCCGGCGTGCATCGCCTATGGCCTGAACGAATTCCGCAAGACGCCGCAGGGCTTCATTCCGCAGCAGGACCGCGGCTACCTGATCGTCGCCGCGCAGTTGCCGCCGGGCGCGTCGCTCGAGCGCACCGACGAGGTGATGCAGCGGCGACCGAGCTCGCGCTGAACACGCCGGGCGTCGCGCAACGCCATCAACATCGTCGGCTTCTCCGGCGCGACCTTCACCAATGCGCCGAATGCCGGCGCGATCTTCGTCGTGCTCGACGACTTCGAGAAGCGCGCCAAGGACCCGCGCGCAATCGGCCGCCGGCATCCAGGGCGCGCTGTTCGGCAAGTATCGCCGCGATCCAGGAAGCGCTTCCTGATCGTGGTGCAGCCGCCGCCGGTGCAGGGCATCGGCAATGCCGGCGGCTTCCGCATGATGGTCGAGGACCGCGCCGGGCGCGGGCCGCAGGCGCTGCAGCAGGCGGTCGGCGCGATGATGGGACGCGCCGCGCAGACGCCCGGCCTGATGCAGGTGTTCTCGCTGTTCGAGATCTCGACGCCGCAGCTCTATCTCGACATCGACCGCAACAAGGCGCAGCTGCTCGGCATCAACATGCCGGACGTGTTCAACGCGCTGCAGGTCTATATCGGCTCGGCCTATGTCAACGACTTCAACCTGTTCGGCCGCACCTTCCGCGTGCAGGCGCAGGCCGACGCGCAATACCGGCTGCAGCCGAGGACGTGCTCAACCTGCGCGTGCGCAATTCCAGCGGGCGAGACCGTGCCGCTCGGCTCGTTCACGACCGTGCGCGACATCTCCGGTCCCTATCGCGTGCCGCGCTACAACATCTATCCGGCGGCCGAGCTCGACGGCGCGGCGGCGCCCGGCTATTCGCCAGGGCCAGGCGATCGAGATCATGCAGAAGCTCGCGGCCGAAACGCTGCCGCACGGCTTCGCCTATGAATGGACGACGCTCGCCTACCAGCAGATCAAGGCCGGCAACACCGCGATGTTCGCCTTCGTGCTCGGCGTCGTGTTCGTGTTCCTGGTGCTGGCGGCGCAGTACGAAAGCCTGACGCTGCCGCTCGCCGTCATCCTGATCGTGCCGATGTGCCTGGTCGCCTCGATCACCGGCGTGGTGCTGCGCGGCAGGACAACAACATCCTGACCCAGGTCGGCTTCATCGTGCTGATCGGGCTCGCCGCCAAGAACGCGATCCTGATCGTCGAATTCGCCAAGCAGCTCGAGGATCAGGGCCGCGACCGCTTCAGCCGCGGCCGTCGAAGCCGCGCGAGCTGCGGCTGCGGCCGATCCTGATGACGTCGCTCGCCTTCATCTCTCGGCGTGTCTGCCGCTGGTGATTGCGATCGGCGCCGGCGCCGAACTGCGCCAGACGCTCGGCACCGCGGTGTTCGTCCGGCATGATCGGCGTCACCATGTTCGGCCTGATCTTCACGCCGGCCTTCTACGTCGTCGCGCGCTGGCTGCGCCGGCTCGGGGCGAACGCGCTTCGGTGCGCCGCCGAGCCTACCGCAGCCGGCGGATGATCTGCTACGCAACGCCGGCCGGACGACCAGAGATTGCAAATCATGTCTATGAAATTCGGTGTCGGCCAGGCGCTGATCGCGCAAGGAGGACGATCGCGCTGCTGCGCGGCGCCGGGCGTTATGTCGCCGACGTGCGCGCCTGACGGCGCGCTCATGCCGTGGTGCTGCGCTCGCCGCATGCGCATGCGCGCTTTCGGCATCACCGACGCTGGAGACGGCGCGGCGATGCCGGGCGTGCGCGCTGATCCTGACCGGCGACGACGTCGACGGAGCTTGGGCCGCTGCCCTGCCGTGGTCGGCGTGCCGGGCAGGCGCAAGGTCGTGGCGCCGCGTTATCCGATCCTGGCGCGCGGACGAGGTGCAAGCATGTCGGCGATGCGATCGCCTTCGTCGTCGCCGATACGCTCGATCCAGGCGCGCGATGCCGCCGAGGCGATCGAGATCGAATGGGAGACCGTTGCCGCATGTGATCGACGCCGAAGCGGCCTTGCGCTCGCCGATGGCGCCGCTGGTGTGGCCCGACCGGCCCGGCAATCTCGCCTTCGAGATCGACCTCGGCGACGGCCGCAGACCGAGCAGCCTTCGCAGACGGCCGCCGCGACCGTGTCGCTCACGCTCGTCAACCAGCGGCTCGTCACCAACTACATGGATACCCGCGCGGTGGTCGCGCGAATACGACAAGGCGCAGCGACCGCTATCACGCTGACGCTCGGCAGCCAGGGCAGCCACGCCATCCGCGATATCATCGGCGAGACGGTGCTCGGCATCGCGCCGGAAAAGATGCGCGTCATCACGCCCGATGTCGGCGGCGGCTTCGGCACCAAGCTGTTTCCCTATCGCGAATATGCGCTCGCGGCGGTTGCCGCCAAGCTGACCGGCAAGCCGGTGAACTGGATCGCCGACCGCACCGAGCATTTCCTCGGCGACACCCAGGGCCGCGACAACATCACGACGGCGCGGCTCGCGCTCGATCGACAAGGGCCGCTTCCTCGCGCTCGAGGTCGACACCGATCGCCGACATGGGCGCCTATCTGTCGACGCTACGCGCCCTACATTCCCTATGTCGGCGCCGGCATGCTGCCGGGCGTCTACGACATCCCGGCCTGCTTCATCCGCGTGCGCGCGCGCCTACACCAACACGGTGCCGGTCGATGCCTATCGCGGCGCCGGGCGGCCGGAGGCGGCCTACGTGATCGAGCGGCTGGTCGATGCCGCGGCACGCGAGATCGGCATCGCGCCGGATGTCCTGCGCGAAGCGCAACTTCATCCAGCCGTCGGCGATGCCGTACACGACACCGACCGGCAAGACCTACGACTCCGGTGAATTCGACGGCCAGATGGCGCGCGCGCAGGAGCTCGCCGACTGGGACGGCTTCAGGAAGCGCGTCGGCCGCATGCGCAAGAAGTCCGGCATGCTGCGCGGCATCGGCATTGCGACCTATATCGAAGCCTGCGGCAGCAACGGGCCCGACACCGCGACCGTGTCGCTCGACAAGGACGGCATGGTCACCGTGCATGTCGGCACCCAGTCGACGGGGCAGGGCCACGACACCGCCTATGCGCAGACTCGTCGCCGACCATCTCGCGCTGCCGCCCGAGCGCGTCCGCGTGATGCAGGGCGACACCGACGCTGATCGCGACCGGCACCGGCACCGGCGGGTCGAGCTCGATTCCCGGCCGGCGGCGATTCGGTCGCGATGGCGCGCGCGCGCAAGCTCGCCGACAAGCTGAAGAAGCTCGCCGCCGATGCGCTCGAAGCCGATCGCGCGGCGATCTCGAATTCGCCGACGGTATCGATTCGCGTCGCCGGTACCGACCGCGCCATCACCTTTGCCGACCTCGCCGCGCATGGCCGAAGCGCCGTACCGGCATCGCCTGCGCGCGGCCGATGCGTTCGTGCCGACGGAGCCGACCTATCCGAACGGCACGCATGTCGCCGAGGTCGAGATCGACCCGGCGACCGGCGCGATCGAGATCGTCAACTACGTCGATCGTCGATGATTTCGGCGTCTCGCTCAATCCGCTGATGCTCGCAGGGCAGGTGCATGGCGGAACCGTGCAGGGCATCGGCCAGGCGCTGATGGAGAACACCGTCTACGACACGGCATCCGGCCAGCTCGTCACCGCGAGCCTGATGGACTATGCGCTGCCGCGCGCCGGCGACGTGCCGGCCTTCGCCTTCGAGACCCGCAACGTGCCCTGCAAGAGCCAATCCGCTCGGCGTGAAGGGCGCTGGCGAGGCCGGCGCGATCGGTTCATGCCCGGCGGTCATGAACGCGATCGTCGATGCGCTGTGGCGCGGCCTATCGGATCCGCCACATCGACATGCCGGCGACGCCCGAGCGCGTGTGGGCGGCGATCGAGGAAGGCCGGCGCGTGCACACGCTTGAACGCGGAGATCGCCAGGGCATTCACGAAATCGTGATTGGTGCGCAAGGTGCTGCCGGCGTCTCCTTTTGAGGAATAATCAAACGTACGGCGGTGTTGGCTCATCGGGTGCCCGCCACATATAGAATTTGCAAAACGGGGGACATTGATGATATTTCGGACATTGCTGCTGCCGCGGCCATTGCGCTCGGCGCACCGCCGTCCTTGCGCAGTCCGACGCCGATCGCGGCACGCAAGGCGGTCATGAAGGGCGTCGGCGACCAGCCAAGATCGGCGGTGCGATGGCGAAGGGCGATGCGCCGTACGATCAGGCCAAGGCGCAGGCGATCTTCGTCACTTATGTCGAGGCAGCCGAGAAGATGCCGAACCTTGTTTCCCGGACAACTCCAAGACCGGCGGCGAAACGACGGCGCATCCCGAAGATCTGGGAGAACATGGACGACTTCAAAGCCGCCGTTCGTCAAGTTCGGTGCCGATGCCAAGGCGGCGCTGCGCCTCGGTCAAGGACCTCGACAGCTTCAAGGCGGCGTTCGGCGGCGCGACCAAGAACTGCGGTGGCTGCCACGAAACCTATCGCGTCAAGAAGAGCTGACCGGATCACAGTCTCGGTGCGGCAAGGGCGGCCGTCCGAGGGCGCGCCGCCCTTCGCTTTTCGGAATCGCGTGAAGTTCGCGCTTACAAGGTCCGGTCGGGTGAGGGACGGAGAAGCCGATGCTGCGCAAGCTTGCGATCCTGCTTGCCGTCTGCCGCGGCTTATCGGTCGTTGCGATGTTCTGGGTCCTGACCATCCCGGCGACCGTGCCGGCAAGCGCCCTTGGCCCTCACACGCCCGAATCCTCGCCAACGGCAGGACCATGTTCTATGCCGGCGGCTGTACGTCATGCCACGCGACGCCGGGCCAGGAGGACAAGACGAGGCTGGGCGGCGGCCTCGGCGCTGAAATCACCGTTCGGCACCTTCTATGTCCCGAACATCTCGCCCGATCCGAAAGACGGCATCGGCAACTGGAGCGAGGCCCAGTTCGTCACCGCGATGACCAAGGGCACCTCGCCAGGCGGCGAGCATTATTATCCGGCCTTCCCCTACGGCTCGTACCACCTCATGCCGCGTCGATGACGTGCGCGACCTGTTCGCCTACATCAAGACGCTGCCGCCGGTGCAGGGCAAGGTACGCGGCCACGACCTGCCGTTTCCGTTCAACATCCGCCGCACGCTCGGCGTCTGGAAGCTGCTGTTCCTCGGCAGCGACACCTTCCAGCCGGACCCTGCCAGATCGGCGCAATGGAACCGCGGCGCCTATCTGGTGAACGGTCCCGGCCACTGCGCCGAATGCCACAGCCCGCGCAACGTCCTCGGCGGCATCATCGGCAAGCTGCGCTTTACCGGCGGGCCCAATCCGGAAGGCGAGGGCTGGGTGCCGAACATCACCCAGAAAGGGATCGACGACTGGTCGGAGAAGGACATCGCCTACATGCTGGAGACCGGCAACACGCCGGATGGCGATTCCGTCGGCGGCTCGATGGCCGCGGTGGTGCGCAACACGGCGTCAGCTTCCGCCGCAAGACCGCGACGCGATGGCAGCCTATGTCAAATCGCTGCCGCCGGTGGAGAACCCGAACCGGCCGGGGAAGAAATAGCGTACCGCCGCGCCGTCATCGCGAGGCGGGCGCTCGCGAGCCCCGAATGATGCACGGTCCCGGCGTCGCGCGGCGCAGGCATTGCCGGCTGCACTTTTGATGCGCGGCGAGGCGTGCTCAATAGGGCGATCGATTCCCGCCCGTCCATTTCCCCGGCCATGAACATCGTCAAAGGCATTCTGTTCAAGCTCGCCTCGGCGCTGATGTTTGCCATGATGTCGGCGCTGATTCGCTCGCTCGGCGAGAGCATCCCGGTCGGGCAGGTGGTGTTCTTCCGCAGCGCCTTCGCCATCCTGCCGGTGGTCGTCATTTATGCGATCACGCGCCAACTCCGTTCGGCGGTCGTGACCCGGCGCTTTCCGGGCCATGTCGGGCGCGGGCTCATCGGCGTCGCCGGCATGTTCCTCAACTTCGCGGCGCTCGCGCGCCTGCCGCTCGCCGACGTGACGGTGATCCAGTTCGCGTCGCCGCTGATCACCGTCGCGCTTGCCGCCATGTTCCTCGGCGAGCGCGTGCGCATCTACCGCTGGACCGCGGTCGGCATCGGCTTCCTCGGCGTGCTGGTGATGCTGACGCCGCACCTGGAGGCGGGCCGCGCCGGCGGCCATACGCCCGCCGAGACGGTTGGCGCTGGACTGGCGCTCATCAGCGCCTTCTGCAACGCCGCCGCCGTGATCCAGACACGGCGGCTCACCGACACCGAGACCACGTCGTCGATCGTGTTCTACTTCTCGCTGGTCTGCGCCGTCGCCGGGCTGGCGACGCTGCCGTTCGGCTGGGTGATGCCGTCCATGCCGGCCCTGGCCGCGCTCGTCGGCATCGGCGTGCTCGGCGGGCTGTCGCATATCCTGCTCACCGACAGCTACCGCTATGCGCCGGCCTCCGTGGTCGCGCCGTTCGACTACACGACCATCCTGTGGGCGGTGCTGGTCGGCTATTTCATGTTCGGCGAAGTGCCGGCGGGCGTCGTGTTTGTCGGCGCCGCGATCGTGATCGCGACCGGTCTGTTCGTGCTGTGGCGCGAGCGCCAGCTCGGCCTGCGCCGCAAGCGCGAGGTGGAGGGATCGACAACGCGGATGTGATGCACGTCGTTGCGTGTTTCAGCCGAGGCCGGATCAAAACGCCTTGAAGGTGATGATCGTCCGCGTGTCCTGGATGCCCGGGATGACCTGGACTTTCTCGTTGACGAAATGGCCGATGTCGGTGCCGTCCTCGACGTAGAACTTCACCAGCAGGTCGAAGTCCCCGGCGGTCGAATAGATCTCGGAGGCGATCTCGGCATCGGCGAGCTTGTTCGCCACCTCGTAGGATTTGCCGAGACTGCATTTGATCTGGATGAAGAACGGGGTCATGCACCTCTCCGAGGCCGGGGCGGGCTTGCCCGCAATCCAGCAAAATCGCCGTGCCCTGGCAAGTCGCGCTAGGCTGGCGCCCGCGCATCGCCGGACCGAGAGGACCGCGAGGCCAATCCACGGACCCCGGACCGGGTCATCGGGCGGAGAAAGCCAAGATGTCCATGCCGGAAGGCGATCCTGCTGTCCGCATGCTGCCGCAGGTGCGGCGATGACCGGAACGAACCGCAACACCATTGCCGTCACCATCGCCGGCTCGGATTCAAGCGGCGGCGCCGGCATCCAGGCCGACCTCAAGACGTTTTCCGCGCTCGGCGTCTACGGCGCATCGGTGATCGCGGCGCTGACGGCGCAGAACACGCGCGGCGTCACCGCGATCCATGACGTGCCGGCGGATTTCGTCACCAAGCAGATCGACGCGGTGTTCTCCGATCTCGATGTTGCCGCGGTGAAGATCGGCATGCTGTCGAACCCCGCGGTGATCGCGGTGGTGGCGGATGGTCTGGATCGCCACAAGGCGCGCAACATCGTGCTCGACCCTGTGATGGTCGCGACCTCCGGCGACCGGCTGCTCGCGCCCGAGGCGATCGCGGTGCTGCGCCGGCTGCTCATCCCCCGCGCGCGCGTCATCACGCCCAACCTGCTGGAGGCTGCAGCGCTGCTCGACGCGCCGCTCGCCGAAACCGAGGACGAGATGCGTGCGCAGGGCGAGCGGCTGCTTGCACTCGGCGCGCGCGCGGTGCTGATCAAGGGTGGCCACGGCGATGGCCCTCAAAGCGTCGATTTGCTGATCGAGCCCGATACCGTGACGCGGCTCGCCGCGGACCGCATCGCGACCACGAACACCCACGGTACCGGCTGCACGTTGTCGTCAGCGATCGCGGCGGGGCTCGCCAAGGGCGGCGATCTCGCCACCGCCGTGCGCGACGCCAAAGCCTATGTCACCGCCGCAATCAAGGCCGCCAACCGGCTTCACGTCGGCTCGGGCAACGGCCCGACGCATCACTTTCACGCTTGGTGGTAGCTCGTCGCGGCCCATGGCCGACGCGAGACGGGGGGCGCCTCACGTCTTGCGATAAGCCGCTGCCTCAGTTGCTGCGGAACAGGTCCTGCGGGATGCCGGCCTTGGCAAAGATATAGTCGCGAATCCCCGAGTTGACTGCGCAACCGGGGCAGGTCGACATTGAGCAGCCGGCCTTTCCATTTGCGCACCTTGCCGGCGACGATCACCGTCTCGACATTGGTACCTTCCATCAGCGACACGACCGCCCCAATATTGCAAATAAGTCGCAAGAGAGTTGACGATGGGGAACTGATCTGCCATTTTGTTGCGACTGATTTGCAATAGCGGTGCTATTCGGTCGCAACAGCAGGATTTTACGTGTCGCTGAACACGGATTTCGGCTTCGGCGGCCTCAAGCGCGGCTGGAAATTCGCGCGCGGGTCCGACGAGCGCAGCCTGTCGGAGGTGCATGCCACGATTCCCGTGCCGCGCGGCGGCATCTGGCTGCGGCGGCTGCTCGCGTTCTCCGGCCCCGGCTACATGGTCTCGGTCGGTTACATGGACCCCGGCAACTGGGCGACCGACATCGCGGGCGGGGCGAAGTTCGGCTACACGCTCCTCTCGGTCATCCTGATCTCCAACCTGATGGCGATCCTGCTGCAGGCCCTGGCGGCCCGGCTCGGCATCGCCAGCGGCCGCGACCTCGCGCAGGCCTGCCGCGACGCCTATTCGCGTCCGGTCGGCATTATGCTGTGGATCGCCTGCGAGCTCGCGATCATCGCCTGCGATCTCGCCGAGGTCATCGGCACCGCGATCGCGCTGAAGCTCCTGTTCGGCATTCCCCTGATCGCCGGGGCCGTGATTGCGGCGCTCGACGCGTTCCTGCTTCTGCTCCTGATGAACAGGGGATTCCGATTCCTTGAGGCGTTCGTCATCGCGCTGCTCGTCGTCATCGCCGGCTGCTTCCTGGTGCAGATTGCGCTCGCCGCGCCCCCCATCGCCGCGGTCATGGCGGGCTTCATGCCGACGTCGGAAATTTTCACCAATTCCGAGATGCTCTACATCGCGATCGGCATCATCGGCGCCACCGTGATGCCGCACAATCTCTACCTGCATTCATCGATCGTGCAGACGCGGGACTTCGAGCGCAACGATGCCGGCCGGGAAAGCGCGATCCGCTGGGCGACGGCCGACAGCACCATCGCGCTTATGCTGGCCTTGTTCGTCAATGCCGCCATCCTCGTGGTGGCGGCGTCGGTGTTTCACGCCAACGGCAAGACCGACGTCCAGGAAATCGAGCACGCCTATTCGCTGCTCTCGCCGCTGCTGGGCGTGGGCATCGCATCGGTTCTGTTCGCGGTAGCGCTGCTCGCCTCCGGCTTCAACTCGACGGTGACGGCGACGCTCGCCGGCCAGATCGTGATGGAGGGCTTTCTCCGCATCCGGCTGCCGCATTGGGCGCGGCGGCTGCTGACGCGTGCCATCGCCATCGTCCCGGTCGTCGTCGTGACCGCGCTGTACGGCGAACGGGGCACCGCGAGCCTGCTCATCTTCAGCCAGGTCGTCCTCTCGATGCAGCTTCCGTTCGCGGTGATTCCGCTGGTGCAGTTCGCCTCCGATCCCAGCAAGGTCGGCAAGTTTGCAATCTCCCGCCCGGTGGCAACCCTGGCCTGGGCCGTCGCCGCGATCATCGTGGCGCTGAACGTGAAGCTGCTGTGGGATACAGTGGCAGGCCTGTTCTGACGTGCTCCGCTTCACGCCGTAGGTTGGAATAGCGCGAAGCGCGTAACCCAACACTTCGCGGGCATTGTTGGGTTACGGCCTTCGGCCCAACCCAACTTGCGCGCTCCCGCCTCACATCTTGAACTTCACCACCTTCTGCTCCTGCTCGCCCAGCCCGGCGATCCCCAGGCGCACGACGTCGCCGGCTTTCAGGAACTGAGGCGGCTTCATGCCCAGCCCGACGCCGGGCGGCGTGCCGGTGATGATGACGTCGCCCGGCTCCATCACGAAGAACTGCGAGCAGTACCAGACGATGTGCGCGGCGCTGAAGATCATGGTCTTGGTGTTGCCCTTCTGGCGGCTCTCGCCGTTGACGGTGAGCCACATGTCGAGCTTCTGCGGGTTGGGCACCTCGTCCTTGGTGACGAGCCAGGGGCCGAGCGGCCCGAAGGTCTCGGCGCTCTTGCCCTTCACCCATTGGCCGGAGCGTTCGATCTGGAATGCGCGTTCCGAGACGTCGTTCGCCGCGCAGTAGCCCACGACCACGTCGAGGGCATTCTTTTTCGACAGGTAGCGCGCACGGCTGCCGATCACGATGCCGAGTTCCACCTCCCAATCGAGCTTGGTGGACTCCTTCGGGATCATGGTGTCGTCGTTGGGACCGCAGATCGACGATTTCGCCTTGCTGAAGATGATCGGCTCGGCCGGGATCGGCATGCCGGCTTCCGCGGCGTGGTCGGAATAATTGAGCCCGATGGCGATGAAGTTGCCGGTGTTGCCGACACAAGGACCGAGCCGGGGGGTCCCGCGCACCAGCGGCAGCTTGTCCAGCTTGGCCTTGGCGAGCTTGGCAAGGCCCTTGGGACTCAGCGTCTCGCCGGCGATGTCCGGCACCAGGCCCGACAGGTCGCGGATCTTGCCTGCCGCATCGATGATCCCGGGTTTCTCACGGCCGGCCGGCCCGAAGCGGACGAGCTTCATGGGTTTCTTCCCTTCAAATGATTCGTTGGATGACGTCAGGTTGCAGGAGCGGCCGATGATGCGTCGGCAAACTACCTCGGGCAAGCGCCGCGGCGGATGCGGGATGCTGTTACCGCCATGTGCCACCAAATGTTGCATTCGCGCAACGGGTAGGCAAATTCGCCGGTTGTGCGCGTTGCCCCCGCGGAGATGTCCATTCTTTCAAATGCCGCGAGGTCGCTGACTCCGGCTGAAACGCGAAGAAAATCGCCGATTGTGCACTGCACACGCTAGACGCGAGCCAAAATTGACGCGTTTTTTGTTGTTTTAGCCGCTCGCGCCGAAGGAATCGCTCTTTCGACAAGAATTTGCCTATCACGCGCCTCATTGGCACAGTGACCGCGCTGCTTAAGGCGGTAACGCGCAGGACGGTGCGCGATTGTGGAGGGGGCGATGACGACATCGATCAAAAGCGCGTTGCTTGCGGGCGTGGCGATCAGCGCGGTGGCGGCGGGCACGCTCAGTGCCCAGGCCGGCGGCTTCGCGATCCACGAGCAGAGCGCATATTACCAGGGCATGTCGTTCGCCGGCCAGGGCGCGGGCGGCGGCGTCTCGATCTCGTCGATGTTCTGGAACCCGGCCACGATGACCCAGGCGCGGGACAAGTGGAATACGGAAAGCGTCTATACCGGCATCGCCGCCGACAGCAAGATCACGCCGACGACCGCGACCAGCGGAACCGGAGCGAACCTGCTGCCGCTCGGCCCCAGCGGTGACATCGCCCAGGACGCGCTCGTTCCGGCGTCCTATGCGGTCTACAAATACAGCGACAAGCTCTCCTTCGGCATCGCGCTGAACTCGCCCTTCGGCCTCGTCACCAGCCCCAACACCGTTTGGGCGGGCGAGTTCTACTCGCGCAATTCGCGCGTGCGCAGCTTCAACGCCACGCCGATGGCCGCCTATCAGGTCAATGAATGGCTGGCCGTCGGCGCCGGCCTGCAGATCCAGTATTTCAAGGTGTTCCTGGAATCCGCCGCCCCGGTGCCGAACGTGATCCCGACCAACGGTACGAACAGCCTGATCCTGAAGGGTTCCTCGACCGATATCGGTTTCACCGCCGGTGCGACATTGACCCCCACGCCATGGACCACGATCGGCCTCGGCTTCCGCTCGGCGATCTCGCAGTCAATTCAGGGCGACGGTTCGCGGCCCGCATTCGGTCCGGTGCCGTTGCCGCTTGGCCCCGGCGGCGCCATCGTTCCGGTGACCCTTCCTGGCGCCGCCGTGGCGCTTCAGACGACGATCACGCTCCCCGAGTCCGCCAGCGCATCCCTCCGCCAGCGGGTCACGGAGCAGTTGACCGTGCTCGCCACGGTCGAATGGACGAACTGGTCGCGGCTCAACAGCGTGGACATCACCACGCCGTTCCCCGGTGCGGTCCCGGCTTTCCCGACCCAATTGAACTTCGGCTGGCGGGACGGTTGGTTCTATTCCGGCGGCATCGAATACCAGTGGTCGCCGCAACTCGCCCTGCGCGCCGGCGTCGCCTACGAGGAATCGCCGATCACCGATACCACGCGGACCACGCGGCTCCCGGACAACAACCGCATCTGGGCGAGCGGCGGCTTCACCTACAATTGGAGCCCGAGCGTCTCGCTGGACTTCGGCTACACGCACATCTTCGTCGACAACACCAACATCAATCTGGTGCCCGGGAACTTCAGCTTCACGGCGGCGCAGGGCGTGTTCATCGGCACCGCCGACACGTCGATCGACATCTTCAGCATCGGCCTGCGCTACAAGTTCTTCGCCGATCCGCCGCCGGCGCTCATCACCAAGGGCTGATCGCCGTGATATCTGAAACGCGAAGGCCGGCAGCGATGCCGGCCTTTGTGTTTGGCCGCTCATCCGTCATGGCCCGACACGCTCGACCATGTCCGCGATCAATCAGAACGCGCCCGGGAATAATCCGCCGTCCAGCAGCATGTTCTGCCCGGTGATGTAGCCGGCCTGTGCCGAGCACAGGAACGCGCAGGCCGCGCCGAACTCCTCTGCGGTGCCGAAGCGCCTCGCCGGAATCGCCGCGCATCCGCTCCTTGCGCGACGCCTCGACGCTGATGTTGCGCTTCTTGGCGTTGGTCTCGATGCCTGAGCGCAGGCGGTCGGTGTCGAACGGGCCCGGCAGGAGGTTGTTGATGGTGACACCGGACGGCGCCACCGTGCGGGCGACGCCGGCCAGGAACGCCGTCAGGCCGGCGCGCGCGCCGGACGAGAGATCGAGCCCGGTGATCGGTGCCTTCACCGAGCCCGACGTGATGTTGACGATGCGGCCGAAGCCGCGCGCCACCATCGGGTCGATCACCTTCTGGATCAGCTCGATCGGCACGATCATGTTGGCGATGACGCCGTCGATCATCTTCTGGCGGTCGAGCTCGCGGAAATCGCGGAACGGCGGCCCGGCATTGTTGTTCACCAGGATGTCCGGCTCCGGGCAGGCGGCGAGCAGCGCGGCCTGGCCCTCCGGCGTGCCGACATCGGCCACCACGCGCAATGACCTTGGCGCCGGTCGCGGCGCGAATCTCCGCCGCCGTTGCATCCAGCCTTGGCGCCTTGTCGCGGCCGTTGATGACGACCTCGCAGCCGGCTTCCGCCAGCGCCAGTGCGCAGCCGCGGCCCGAGCCCGCGGCTCGACGCGCAGACGATGGCCTTGCGGCCGGCAATTCCGAGATCCATGGCGTTCTCCCTGAGATAGCGGCGTACCATAGCCCACGCGGGCCTTCCGGGCAGTTGAAACATTCTCCGCTCATTCCCGCGCAGGCGGGAATCCAGGCAGCAGATGCTGCTTCTAGGTCTCCGCTTGCGCGGGGACGAGCGAAGCATGCTGCGAATGCTTGCCGGTCGTGATAGGCAGGCGTACCGTCCGCGCATGACCGATATCGCCGATACGGCGCTGCCGACGTCCGCCGATGTCGACGCTGCGGCGCTGCGGCTCGCGGGCGTCGCGCTGCACACGCCGTTGGTGTCCTCGCCGGTGCTCGATGCGATGACCGGCGGGCGCGTGTTCCTCAAATGCGAGACGCTGCAGCGCACCGGCTCGTTCAAGTTCCGCGGCGCCTACAACAAGATATCGTCGATCCCGGAGGGCAGCCGCGCCGGCGGCGTGGTGGCGTTCTCGTCCGGCAACCACGCGCAGGGCGTCGCGGCGGCGGCGAAGCTGCTCGGCATGGCCGCGGTGATCGTGATGCCGTCGGACGCGCCGCGGGCGAAGCGCGAGCGCACCGCGGCGCTCGGCGCCGAGGTCGTGCTCTACGACCGCGCCAACGAGGACCGCGAGGCGATCGCCCGCGACATCGCGTCGCGGCGCGGCGCGATCCTGGTGCCGCCCTACGACGACCCGTTCGTCATCGCCGGGCAGGGCACGGCGGGCCGCGAGATCGTCGAGGACCTGGCGGCCGACGGCCTCGTCGCCGGACGTGATCCTGGTCAACGCATCGGGCGGCGGGCTGACGGCGGGCATCGCGCTTGCGGTGAAGTCGCGCGCGCCGGATGCGCGTCTCTACACCGCCGAGCCGCAAGGCTTCGACGACCATGCGCGCTCGTTCCGTAGCGGCAAGCGCGAGACCAATGCCGCGACGAGCGGCTCGATCTGCGACGCGCTGATGTCGATGTCGCCGGGCAAGATCACCTTCGCGATCAACCGCACACTGGTCGGCGACGGCGTCACCGCGAGCGACGAGGAAGTCGGCGCGCGCGGTCGCCTTCGCGTTCCGCGAGCTCAAGCTGGTGGTCGAGCCGGGCGGCGCGGTCGGCCTCGCGGCGCTGCTCGCCGGCAAGGTGGACGTGCGCGGCAAGGTCGCGGTCGCGGTGCTCTCCGGCGGCAACGTCGACGCGGAGCTGTTCCACCGCCTGGTAGCGTGAGACGACGCACGGTCGCGGTCGTGGGCTTCGCTTGCCCTCCCGACTTCGTGAGTGAAATTCAACTGAACAGCGCGATCTTCTCTTCGTAGCTCAGCGCTGTTCAGCGCGGCGAGCGGATCGCTGGGCGCGACGATGGCCTGCGCCATGGCGCCGAGGCCGACGCGCGGCATGGCGAGGAACGCCTCGGCCTCGCTCGTCGACAAGGCAAGACGCTCCGCCTGTTCGCCCTTGGCATCGCGCGTTTGCGCCGGGGCGTCCGCGGCTTCTGCCGCGGGTTGCAGCGGCGGCGCTTTGGGCCTCGGCTCCGCAACCATGAGCTCCGAGCCGCGCTCCGATCGGTATGCGGAAAATGCCCGCTGGGGCTCGCGCGGAACGCTTGGCGGGTTCGCCGTCATCACCCTGTCGACATCGGCCTGAGCAAGAACGTGGCTCAGCTTCGTCGGCACATCCGGCACGTCCGCATCGCCGGCCATCGGCCCGTCCTCTTCCACGCCGGCCGCCATCGCGCCATCGAGGCTCCAGATGCCGATCATCGCGTTGATGCGGCCTTCGAGATAGCGCAGCACGTCGATGACCTTGCGGGTGCGCTGGCCGGTGATATCCTGGAACGAGCAGGCGGTGTAGACATCGGTCGCCTTGGCGTCGATGAGATCGCAGACCTCGGATTCGAACCCCTGCTCGCGCAAGCGTCCAGGCGATCTCCTGAAGCTGCTCGGCGGCGGCGAGAATGTCGGAGGTCGCGCTCTCGGTGGCGCAGCACGATCGAGTCCGAGTTCCTCGGTCGACGTCGCCGAGCTTGCCGTGCTGTCCGGCATCCGGCTTGATCGCGGCGATCTCCGCCTTGGTGCGCGAGATCGCCTTCGCCATCTCGACGAGATCGAACCGGATGCGTGTCGACCGACTCGGACTGGGCGCTCGCCGCGCACCGCGGCCTCGATGCGGTCGAGCGCCTCGAGCAGCATCGTGGTGTCGGCCTGGCGGTTGCGGCGGGCATATTCGGCGAGGAACCAGCGGCCGCGCGCGGTCTCCATCACGGCGGCCTCGATCGCCTCGTAGTCGTGCTCGCTCAGGTCACCGGGGTGGAGGTCGATTCGGAGGCCCGTCGGTAAAGTCGCGAACCAGAGCCATACCGCGCGAATTGTCACGATCAGTTTAATGGCGTCGCACGAACCGGCAATTACCACCGACAATTTCGCGCTCCGGTTGGCGCGTGTTCTACGGCGGCATCTTCGTCGCCATGGGCATTCAACTTCCTTTCCTGCCGGTATGGCTGGCGGCCAGAGGATTGGATTCAGCCGCCGATCGGGATGGTGCTGGCGATTCCGATGGCGGTGCGGATCGTCGCGGTGCCGGCCGTGACGCGGACGGCCGATCGCGCCGCCGTGCTGCGCGGCGCATTGATCGCCACCGCGGCGGCCACGGCCGCGGGCTGCGCCGTGCTCGGGCTGGCGCGGCGGTTTCGCCATGATCGCCCTGGCGACGATCGCCATGTCCGCTGCTTACACGCCGGTCATGCCGCTGGCCGACGCCTATGCGCTGCAAGGCCTCGGGCATGCGCGGCCGCGCCTATGGTCCGGTGCGGCTGTGGGGCTCGGTCGCCTTCATCGTGGCGGAAACCTCGGCGCCGGCGTGCTCGCTCGACGCCATCGCGCCCGCCACCTGATCTGGCTGATCGTCGCGGCATTCGCCGTCGCCGCGGTGGCGTCGCCGTTCCTGGCGCCGGTCGGCACTGGAAGGCCGTCTGCCGTCGTTCCCGCCACATCCGCACGCGCGTTCCTGCGCTCGCGTTCCTTTCTGATGGTCGCGGCGGCGGCGGGCCTCATCCAGGCGAGCCACGCCGTCTATTACGGCTTCTCGACCCTGGACTGGACCGCGAAGGGGCTCGACGGCGCCGCGATCGGCGCGCTGTGGGCGCTGGGCGTCGCCGCCGAGATCGTGCTGTTCGCGGTGTCGGGCCGCCTGCGCCTTGAGCCCGCGACGTTCCTCATGATCGGCGCAGGCGGCGGCGTCGTCCGATGGGCCGCCATGGCGCTCGACCCGCCGTCGGCGATGCTTCCGATCCTGCAGACCCTCCATGGCCTGTCGTTCGGTGCGACCCATCTTGGCGCCGTCCAGTATCTGTCGCGCGCCGCGCCGGATGGCCTCGGCGCCACGGCGCAGGGCTACCTGACGGTGGTCCTCGGCGTGATCATGGCGGCGGCGATGGTCGTCTCTGGCTTGCTGGTCGGCGCCTTCGCCAGCCTTGCCTATCTGGCGATGGCAGCTCTGGCCTTCTGCGGCGGCCTCTGCGCGCTGGCCGTTCGTCGCAGGGCGGCGATGGCCGGTCCGCCTGACGGCTAGACTAGCCCCACAGCGCAGGGGAGGGTGGATGCACGACGCTGCCGTCGTAGCGCAGGCCGTCGGGCCGGTCGCGCGCCAGCAGCAGCGGCCCGTCGAGGTCGACGAAGTGGGCGCGCTGCGCCACCAGCATGGCCGGCGCCATCGCAGCGAGGTCGCCACCATGCAGCCGACCATGATGCTCGAAGCCGAGACGCTCGCGCCTCGTCGGCGAGCGCCAGCGCCTCGGTCAGGCCGCCGGTCTTGTCGAGCTTGATGTTGACGGCGTCGTATCGGCCGGCGAGGCCCTGAGCGAGGCGCGGTCGTGCACGCTTTCGTCGGCGCAGACCGGAATCGGTGCGGACGACGCCTGCGAGCGCCGCGTCGTCGCCCGCCGGCAGCGGCTGCTCGATCAGCGTCGACGCCGGCGGCCGCGCAGGCGGCAAGATTCTCGGCGAGATTGTCGGCGGCGCCAGCCTTCGTTGGCGTCGACGATCAGTCGCCGCGTCCGGCGCGGCGCGGCGCACCGCCGCGATGCCGTTCGCGGGTCGCCCGCGCCGCCGAGCTTGATCTTGAGCAGCGGGCGCGCCGCGCTTGCGCGGCGGCCTGCGCCATCGCGTCCGGCGTGCCGAGCGAGATCGTGTAGGCGGTGGTCAAGCGGGCGCGGCGCGCGGCCAAGCCCGCCAGCGCATGGACCGGATCGTCCGCTGCCGCTTGGCCTCCAGGTCCCAGAACGCGCAGTCGAGCGCGTTGCGCGCGGCGCCTGCGGGCATCGCCGTCTGCAGCGCCAGACGGATCGAGGCCTGCGGCGATGGCATCGCCGCGCGCCTTCGATCGCGCGATCGACGCCTCGACGGTCTCGCCATAGCGCGCGTAGGGCACGCATTCGCCGCGGCCGGTCGATGTCGCCGTCGGAAAGCTCCGCCACGACCACCATGGCTTCGGTCTTGGCGCCGCGCGCGATGGTGAAGCGCCCGGCGATCGGCCAGCGTTCGGTCGGACGGTGAGCGTGAGCGGCATGTCAGGAGGCGAGCACATGGCGCGCGAGACCTCGACAGGCTCGTTGCGGCGGATTGTGCGAAGTATCGCGTATAGAGGAGCGCTGCAAGAGCGGCTGCGCCGGCGCCGTCAACGAGGAGGCCGCGCGTGAGCGCAGAGCCGATGCTGCGTGGTTCCGTGGAGGGCGACCGGTTCCGCGCTCTGCCGCCGGGGACTGGACCGCGGATCACGCCGCACGAGCTCGAGCCGCTGATCGAGCAGCGGCCGCGCGCGACCGGCCGGAGGTGCGTAGCGTCTCGCTCGATATCGGCGCGGGTCGAGCGGCTCGATACCTTCGGCGCCTGGCTGCGTCGAACGCCTGCTGCGCAAGTGGCGCGAGGGCGGCCGCGAAGCGCAGCCTGATCGGGGTGCCTGAGAGCTATCAGCGGCCTGTTCGCCGAGATGCGACCACGTCAACACCGAGGCATTGCCCGCCTCGGTGCATCCCGGCGGCCTGCGCGACAATCTCGATGTCGTCGGCCGTGCGATAACGGGCGATCAGCCGGCGACATCGTCGCCATCATCAGCATGCTCGGCGCGCTCGCGGTCGCGATGGGGCGCGTCGTGCTCGCGGCCGCGCAGCTTCCGCATCACCTCGGTGGTGCATCACCTCGACCGCGTCGGCTTCCGCGCCGTGCCGATCATCCTGCTCATCACCTTTCTGATCGGCTGCATCATCGCCCAGCAGGGCATCTTTCATTTCCGCCGGTTCGGCGCCGACGTCTATGTCGTCGACATGGTCGGCATCCTGGTGCTGCGCGAGATCGGCGTGCTGATCGTGGCGATCATGGTCGCCGGCCGCTCGGGCAGCGCCTACACCGCCGAGCTCGGCTCGATGAAGATGCGCGAGGAGATCGACGCCCTGCGCACCATGGGCTTCGATCCCGTCGAGGTGCTGATCCTGCCGCGCATCATCGCGCTACTCATCGCGTTGCCGATGCTCACCTTCATCGGCTCGATGGCGGCGCTCTATGGTGGCGGGCTGGTGTGCTGGCTCTATGGCGGAATCAGCCCGGAAATCTTCATCTCCCGCATCAAGGAGGCGATCTCGATCGATCACTTCATGGTCGGCATGATCAAGGCGCCCGTTCATGGCGCTGGTGATCGGCATCGTCGCCTGCGTCGAGGGCATGCAGACGTCAAGGCAGCGCCGAATTGCTCGGGCAACCAGACCACCTCGTCGGTGGTGAAGTCGATCTTCATGGTCATCGTGCTGGACGGGCTGTTCGCGATGTTCTTCGCGGCGATCGGAAAGTGAGCGATGGCGGACGGCCGAAGCGAGATCGCGATCCGCGTCCGCGACCTGGTCGTCGGCTTCGGCGACGTCAACGTGCTCAACCACCTCTCCCTCGACGTGTTCGAGGGCGAGATCCTGGGCTTCGTCGGCGCCTCGGGCGGCGGCAAGTCGGTGCTGATGCGCACCATCATCGGCCTGCTGCCCAAGCGCGAGGGCACGATCGAGGTCCTCGGCGTCAACCTGGACGAGGTCGACGAGGACGAGCCGCCGCGCCATCGAGCGGCGCTGGGGCATCCTGTTCCAGCAGGGCGCGCTGTTCTCCTCGCTGACCGTGCGGCAGAACGTGCAGTTCCCGATGCGCGAATATCTCGACCTTGTCCGAGCGGCTGCTCGACGAGGTCGCGATGGCCAAGCTCGAGATGGTCGGCCTCACGCCCGAAGTGGCGGACAAGTTCCCGTCCGAGCTGTCCGGCGGCATGATCAAGCGGGTGGCGCTCGCCCGGGCGCTCGCGCTCGACCCGGAGATCGTGTTCCTGGACGAGCCGACGTCCGGCCTCGATCCGATCGGCGCCGGCGAATTCGACGACCTGATCCGCACCCTGCAACGTACTTTGGGATTGACGGTTTTCATGGTAACCCACGATCTCGACAGCCTGCACTCGCATCTGCGACCGGATCGCCGCGCTCGCCGATGGGAAGATGATCGCGGCCGGCCCGATGAGCGCCATGCTGGCGTCGGAACATCCGTGGCTGAAGGCCTATTTCCGCGGCAAGCGGACGCGGGTCGGCAAAAGTGAGGGCGCGGCGAGCGAGACGGCTCACGCGGCTCACGCCTCGCCCTGACGGGCGCCCGTAAGGAATACGACCGGCCTTTTCCGGATCAGGCGGACCGGAAAGCGGCTGCGGAGACGAGGACGATGGAAACGCGGGCGAACTACGTTCTGATTGGGCTGTTCACGCTGGCGATCGTCGCCGCGGGATTCGGATTCGTGTTCTGGTTCTCGCAGACCGGATCCGGCACCGAGAAGGTGGTCTACCGCGTGCTGTTCGACGGCGCGGTGTCCGGATTGCGCACCGGCGCATCCGTTCTTTTCAACGGCATCAAGATCGGCGAGGTGACCGACCTCAAGCTCAATCCGCAGGACCCGCGCCAAGTCTCCGCCACCATCGGGGTCGACAAGAATTCGCCGATCCGCACCGACACGCGGGTCGGACTGGACTTTCAGGGGCTGACCGGCATCGCCGCGATCTCGCTCAAGGGCGGCGCCCCGGACTCGCCTCCGGTTGTCGGCCAGAATGGTCAATTGCCGACCCTGGTGGCGGATGCGGCCTCGACCCAGGACGTGACGCAGACGCTGCGGGACGTCGCCGGCCGGGCCGACGAGCTGCTGCGCCAAGTGAGCGACGTCATCGGCGAGAACAAGAAGCCGCTCAACGACATCCTGGTCAACCTCAAGACCTTCTCCGAGTCGCTCGACCGCAAATCCGCCGCCCTCGACGACGTCCTGGCCAATGCCAAGAACTTCACGGCCGCGCTCGACCGCAACGCCGCGAGCCTCGACAAGATCATGGCCAATGTCGAAAACCTGACCGGAGACGACACCCGGAAGGAGCTTCTCGACACGGTGAAGTCGGTGCGCGTGCTCGCCGAGAATCTCGACAAGCGGACCGCCGACATTTCAGCCGGCGTGAACCGGTTCACGGCTTCGGGGTTGCGTGAATTCGAGGCCCTGGCCGCCGACGGCCGGCGGACGCTCGCCCAGCTCGACCGCGCGGTGAAGAACTTCGACCGCAACCCCTCGCGTGTGATATTCGGCGGTAGCGGCAGTTCCGTGCCGGAGTACAATGGCCGGCGTTAGAGCATGATCCGAAAGGCAGGGGCCGGTTGCCGGATAGGATCATGCCCAAACAACGAGGCCCGGGTCGGCGGCAGGGGGCACTGCGTGGAAGGTGTTGAGCGTCATTGCGGTCCGTCCCGGATAGCGGCGGCGCTTGCGCTTGTCCTGGTGCTCGCCGGCTGCGCGACCTCCAAGGCGCCGCCCACATTCGACCTGATGGCCGCGACCGCGTTCCCCCGCCATGGCGGCGGGCCGCGCGGTCAGCTCATCGTCAGCGAGCCGACGGCCCTCGCCATTCTCGACAGCGAGAAGATCGTGGTCCGCCCGGCGAAGGGCGAGCTCGGCTATCTGGGTGGCGCGCAATGGAGCGACCGCCTGCCCAAGCTGCTGCAGGCGCGCATCACCCAGTCGTTCGAGAATGCCAACCGGCTCAAGGCGGTCGGGCGCCCCGGCGAGCGGCTTACCGCCGATTATTCGCTGGTGACGGACGTGCGCGCCTTCGGAATCGCGCTCGCCGACAACGGCGTGTTCGCCGAGGTCGAGATCTCCGCCAAGATCGTGGTCGACAAGTCCGGGCGGATCATCAGCGGGCGGGTGTTTCGAGCCAGCGTCCCGGCGGCGTCGAGCGAACCGGCCGCCGCCGCCATGGCGCTCGACGAGGCCTTCCGCCGCGTGGTCGTCGATCTCGTGCTATGGGCTGCCCACGGGGTGTGAGGCTTGGCCCGGATTGAGCTCGCGCCCGGCGCCGCCAAGGCGGTGTCCCGCGACTGCCAAACCTTCGCCAGCGACACGGATATCGAATTCGCGAGAACGGGCGGACGCCGATCACGGGACCGAAACGGAAAATGACGGGCACCGCATGTGCATGCCCGTCATCGCCGAAGTTATCAGTCGTCTCGAGGTAGGACGGCTCAGTCCAGTCGTCCCGATGCGTGCGCCAGCATGGTGTAGACCTTGCCGGTCTCCGAGGTGAGATAGGTGCGCGCCATCGCCTGCCCGCGCTCGTCCTGGGAGACCTGGTCAAGCAGCCGTTCGAACTCGCCGATATATTGGTCGACCTTGGCCTTGAAGTCGCGGTCGGCGCGGTATCGCTTGCGGATCTCGTCGAAGGTCTGCTGGCCCTGCGGCGTGTAGAGGCGCCGCGAGAAGGCGTTGCGTTCGCCGCCATTGTAGCGGTCCCAGACGTCAGCGACCGCGTCGTTGTCGATCATGCGGGCGATGTCGCCGGAGATCGTGTCGAGTGGCGACGATTGTCCTGCGCCCTGTCCCTGGCGCGGCCGCGCTTCGGGCCGGGCCGGGGCGGGTTGGCTGTCGTCGCGTGAGGGCCGTGACAGCAGGCCGCTGAGCCAGCCGCCCGAGTTGCCTTCCGCCGGCGCGGGAACGGCGGCGGGGGCAGGGCGGGGATCGGGCCGGCGCTGCGCAGGCCCGCCGCGCGGGGCAGCTTCGGCGGGCATGGGACGGACCATCTCCACGCGCCCGCCGGCATTCGCCACCATCGGCTCGGTGCGGCGAGCGTCGTTGGCATCGACGCCGCGGCCGTGACGGGCGACGATCCGGTTGAGTTCGGACAGCGCTTCGATCTGGTCGACGATGACGCGCCGCATCTGCGCCGCGCTCTCCGCGGTTTCCTGCGGCAGCTCGAGGATGCCCTTGCGCAGCTCGCCGCGGGTCGCCTCCAGCTCGCGCTGCACGTCGGACGACATCGTCTTGAGATCCTGCACCACGTCGGCGAAGCGTTCGCCCGCCGCGCGCAGAAGCTCCAGCGTTTCGCCGCTTGCCTGATTGTAGATATGGCGTAGCGCTTCGCTGGTGCGCTGGCGTTCTTCCTCGCTGGTGTCACGCACCAGCTCGTACTGGGCGGCGATCGCGCGGCTGCCCTCGGTGCTGGCTTCGGCGATGATGCGGGCGATGTCGCGTGCCCGGCCTTCGGCGGCCTCGAAGGATTCCGCCAGCAGCCCGGCGAAGCGTTTGAGTCGTTGGTCGAGCGCGTCGGTCTTGGCGCTGAAGTCGGCGGCCACTGCGTCGGTCTTGGCGCTCAGCGTGGCGGCGAGCGAGTCGGTGGAGTTGCCCAGCCGCGCCGTCAGCTCGTCCGTTGTGTGGCTCACGACGTCGCGGAGCTCGTCGGTCTTGGCGGCAAGCCTTGCGCCCAGGCGGTCGGTGGTCGCGCCGATGGCGTTGGCGAGCTGCTCGGTCCGGGTGCCGACAGCCGCGCTGAGCTCCTGGGTCTTGGTGCCGAGCGCGTTGCTCAGCATCTCGGTCTTGGCGCCGAGATCGTTGACCAGTTCGTTGAGCAACTCGCGGCGATGATCGAGCGTGTCCTTGATCTGGGTGTTGCTGCGGTCGAGCACGCTCGCCACCGCCGTGAGGCTGCGGCCATGCTCGTCGAACTGCTGGGCGAGCGAGGTGATCTCGCGCAGGACATTGCCCGACGAGGCCTGGAACGACTTGATGTGCTCGTCCATCTGGGAGCCGGCGGCATCGCCCCGGTCGCCGATGTCGTTCATCGTGGAGACGAACTCGGTGACGCGGCGCGACAGCGTGGTCTCGATGTTGCTGAGGTTCTCGGTCGCGCCGCCGAGCACCTCCTGGAGCAGGCCGTTGGCCTCGCGCAGGCGCTCGAACAGCCCGTTGAGGTCGCCGCGCACCATGGAGTGCGTCTCGTGCATTTCCGAAACCGCGGCGCTGGATGTGCGCTGCGACTGCTCGATCGCCGTCTTGGCGTGATCCTGCAGCTCCTGCAGCGAGCGGGTAAGCGAGGTCGTGGCCCGCGTGCTGGCATCGCCGATGAGCCGGGAGACATCCTCGCTGCTTGAGGAGATCGTCTTGGCCACGGTGACACCGCGCGCCTCGATCGCCTTGACGGTGGTGTCGGTGATGCGGGTCACCTCACCGACCAGGGTGCTGCTCTTGGCGTCGATCGCGGTAAGCAGTTTGCCGCCCTTGTCGTCGAGCACATGCGTCATGTCAGTGGCGCGCTGCGCGAGGCTGGCGTTGACCTCGTCCGCCTTGGTGGTGAAGTTGCGCACCACTTCGGCGCCGACGCCAAGCAAAGCACGCTCGATCTCGCCGGCATTCTGCTTGAGCGCACCGGTCACGCCGGACGACAGGCCGGTCAGCGCGCGCTGCGCATCCTGCGCGCTGGCGCGGATCGCCTCGGCGGTCCCCGTCGCCGCATCGCCGAGCATGCGCTCGGCGTCGCCGGTATGCTGCTTCACGATGCCCGTCGCGTTCGCCGAAGCGGCCGCGAGAAGGCGCTCGGCCTCCTGCGCGCTCGCCCGGATCGCCTCGACCGTCGACGCCGCCGCCGCGCCGAGCGCATGTTCCGCATCGCCGGTATTCTGCTTCACGCTGTTGCCGACGCTGGCGGACGCCGCGACGAGAAGCTGCTCGGCCTCCTGCGCGCTCAGCCGGATCGCCTCGGTCGTGGACGTCGCTGCCGCGCCAAGTGTGCGTTCGGCCTCGCTGGCATTCTGCTTCACCACCTGGGTCACGCCAGACGACATCGCGGCGAGCGAGCGTTCGGCATCCTGGGTGCTGGTGCGGATCACGTCGGTGACCGATGCGGCCGCGGCGCCGAGCAGGCGCTCGACATCCTGGGTACTGAACCGGACCGTCTCGGTCGCCGATGCAGCCGCGGCGCCGAGTGCCCGCTCGGTGTCCTGCGCGGTCGTCTGGATCGCATGGGTGGTCGAGGACGTGGCCAACGCCAGCGAGCGCTCGGTGTCCTGAGCGATCGCCTGGATGGCCTGCGTGGTCGAGGATGTCGCAGCGGCCAGCACGCGCTCAGCGTCCTGCGCGGTCGTGCGGATCGATTCCGCGTTCGATGACGTCGCCGTGCCGAGCACGCGTTGCGCATCCTGAACCGTGGTGTGGATGACCTCGGTGGTGGAGGAGGCTGCATTGCCGAGCACGCGCTCGGCTTCGAGCGCGGTGGCGCGGACCGCCTCCGTGGTCGAGGAGGTCGCAGCCCCCATCACGCGCTGCACGTCGTCGGTGCTGGCGCGGATGGTGTCGCCGGCCGAGGCCGCGACGGCTCCCAGCATGCGCTCTGCATCCTGGGTGGTGAGGCGGATCGCATTGGTGGCGCTGGTCGCCGCGGTGCCAAGGACGGATTCGACCGTTCCGGCCGCGGCGCTGAGGGTGCGCTCGGCGTCGTTCGCCGTGGCATGGATCGCTTCTGTGGTGGCGGTTGCCGCTGTGCCGAGAGTCGTTTCGATGGAAGCCGCCGCCATGCTCAGCGTACGCTGGGCGTCATTGGCGGTGGCGTGGATCGCTTCAGTGGTGCTTGTCGCGGCCGTGCCGAGCGTGGTCTCGATCGAAGCCGCTGCGGCGCCCAGCCGGCGCTCCGCGTCGTTGGCGGATGCACGGATGGCTTCCGTAGTCGTGGTGGCCGCGGCGCCAAGGCTGCGTTCCACGTCCTGGGTGCTGGAGCGAACGGAGGTGCTCGCCGAGGAGGCGACGGCCGCCAGCATGCGCTCGGCATCCTGGGTAGTCACGCGGATCATGTCGGTGCTCGATGCCGTCGCGGCGCCAAGCAAGCGCTCGACATCGCCGGCGGTCGCACGGATCGCCTCGGTGCTCGTCGCGGTCGCGGCGCCAAGCAAGCGCTCGACATCGCCGGCGGTCGCACGGATCGCCTCGGTGCTCGTCGCGGTCGCGGCGCCGAGCGAACGCTCGATGTCGTTGGCGGCGACGCGGATCGCCTCGGCGCTCAAAGCCGTCGCGCTGCCCAGCGTCTGCTGGATTTCCTGTGCGGTGGAGCGGACCACATCGGTGCTGGTCGAGGTCGCCGCGCTCATCGCGCGCTCGATCTCCTGGGCGCTGCCGCGCATGGTCTCGCTGGTCGCGGACGCGAGTGCGGTCAGGCTGCGTTCGGCGTCGCCGGTGCTCGCCTTGACGGCCTGGTTGAGCTCTTCCACGCGCTTGGCGATCGCCGCGGCGGCGGCATTGCCGCGCACCTCGATCTGGCTGGTGGCGCTTTCGACGCGGGTGCCGAGCAGTTCCTCGAACCGGGTGATGCGCGTGTCGACGGTGTTGGCCATCTCCATGGCGCGGCCGCCGAGCACCTTGTCGATCGCATCGGCCTTGGTGCCGAGCACGGCGTTGATCTCTTCCGCCTTCGAGCCGAGCGCGTCGACCAGCTTGGTGCCGCGCGCGCTGATGGCGCCGGTGACCTCGCTGATGCGCTTGTCCAGCGCGGTGACGACTTCCTTGCCGCCGTCGGCCAGCGTCTTGGCGATCTCCAGGACGCGGCTGCCGAGCGTGTCGTTGAGGCTCTGGGTGCGGTTGTCGAGCGCCTGCTCGATGCGCGTGATGCGCTGGTCGAGCGCGGCGGCAGCCTCCGTCGTCTTGGCGGTGACGCGACCGTCGAAATTCTCGACATGGGTGCGCATCGCCTCGGTCACTTCGGTGGTGCGCTGGCCGAGCCGTTCCACCAGCTCGCCGCCATAGACCTTCACCGTGCGGTCGAACTCGGCGAGGTTGCGGGTGATGAGGCCGCCGAGCGAGCCGGAGTCGCGGGCGATCTTCTCGGCAAGCTCGGTCCCGCCGCTCATGAACACGTCCTCGAATGACTGGAGGCGGGTCGAGAGCATCTCCTTGATGGTATCGCCCTTGGCGTTGATGGTGGCGGCGAGGGTATCGGCGGTCTCGCGGAAGGTCTCGGTGACCTTGCTGCCGCGCGTCACGATGGTGTCGTTGATGCGGGTGGAAATCTCCTCCAGCCGCGAGATGACTTCGCTGCCGCGCAGGCTGAGGTCGAGCACGACCGACTCGCCGGTGGACTTGAACGTGGAGTTCACCTCGTCGGCGCGGTTGACGATCGATTCCGCCAGCCGGCTGCCGGTATCGACCATCGCGACCGTGATGTCCTTCGACTGGGTCGCCAGCGTAGTGGAAATCTCACGCGACTGCGTGGTGAGATTCTTGGTGATCTCGCGCGACGTGACCATCCAGTTTTCGTTGATGGCGCGCGACTGGTTGTCCCAGGCTTCGGCGACTTCCAGCGCCTGCGAGCTCAGCGCCTCGGTGACCTGCCGCGACTGGGAGCCCAGGGCTTCGGTTACGGTCCGCGACTGGGTGGCGAGCTGTTCGGTGACATGGCGCGACTGCGCGCCCAGGGTTTCGCCGACCTGGCGGGTTTCCGCCACCATCGCCTGCGTCGCGCCGCGCGCTTCCGCGGTCAGCGCTTCGGTGACGAGGCGGGCTTCCTTGCTCAGGATTCGAGTTGCCTGGCGGGCTTCGGCGCTCAGCGTATTCGACACCTGCCGATATTCGCCGCTCAGGGCCTCGGTCGCCTCGCGTGCCTGGAGCGCCAGGCCTTCGCTGATCTGGCGGGTGTGATTGTCGAGCGCTTCGGCGGCGGCACGCGTCTCCAGCGCAACCTGCTCGGTGATCTGGCGGGTATGGGTGACGATCGCCTCGCTGACCTCCTTGGCCTGCGCATCAAGCGACCGGCTGATCTCGCTCGACTGGTTGGCGAGCGTGTCGCTGAATTCCTTGGCGCGGTTGACGAGCGTGAGGGTCGAGGCTTCGGTGGTCTCGTTGAGCTTGATGCCGATCTCTTCGGTGCGGTGCGCGAGCACGTCGGCGAGCGACGTGGTGCGGTGGTTGAGGTCGTCGGCGATCCGGTCCAGGCGAGACGACAGCGTCTCGGCGAGTTCGCCCGCGATGTCGACGATCTTGTCGGTGAGCTCGTCGGACTTGAAGTTGATGGCGGTGATCAGGCGCGTGTTGGCGGAGTCGAGCGTGGTGCTGACGTCCTCGCCGGTGCGGGAGAGCTGGTCGAGCAAGTCGCCGCCGCGGTCGCCGATGGCGTCGATCATCGAATCGCCGGCGCGGCCGAGCGCGAGCGTGATGTGTTCGCCCTTTTCGGCCAGCGACCGGGTGATGCGCTGGGCGGCATCGTTGACGCTCGCCGAGACCAGTTCGCTCACCGAGGTGATGTCCTGGCTCAGGCCCAGATGGACGTTGGTGATCGCGCTGCGAACTTGGTCCGCCTGGTTGACGAGGGCGTCGCGCTGGGCGGCGAGGTCCTCGATCAGGCCGCGGATGCGCAGCTCGTTGTCGTTGTAGGCGCGCTCGAGCGCCGCCACTTCGTTGTGGACAAGCGATTCAAGCTCGGCGGCGCGGGCAAGCGCACGCTCGACGCCGTCGCCCATCGCCGCGACCTCGCGGCGGATCGCCTGGCCGACCGAGACCACCGAATTGCCGACGAAGGTTTCCGGCTCCGCGAATTGCACCGCGACCTGGGCCATCGAGCGGGAGACGTTGCGCAGTTCCTGGGAGCGCCAGATGAGGTGGGCGATCACGAAGAAGAAGGCGACCGGGAGCACGATGACGGTCGCGAGCGTGAAGAGCTGCGCCCAGCCGGTGGATCCCTCGGCCACGAGCGCGCGGAGGTCGCCGAGATGGCTCCAGCCCAGCGCGATCGCCGCGGCGCCCCAGCCGAGCGCGAAAATCGTCGCCACCATGTAGGCGCCGCGCGACGGCCGGCGCTGGATGGTCTGCAGGATCTGGCCGACCGACTGGCGGTCGTCGTTGGCGGCGCGAGGCTGCGGCTTGGATTGCTCGATGCCGACCGGATCTTGCCGATAGAGTTCCTGCCGCTGCGAATCCTGGCGATGTTGCGAATCCTGACGCTGATCCTCGAACAGCAGGTCGTCGTCGAACGATGGTGCGGTGCGCGGAGCCGACCGACGGAACGTCGGCTGCTCCTCGGTGGAGGGGGGCGGAAGCTGTCGCTGCGACGGAGCGGCTTGGCGGGCTGGCGGTGGTTCGTCCAGATCCCGCAGGTTAAGGGCCTCTTGGATCGCCGACAGAGCCGCCTCCGTCGGATCCTTCATCTTCCTCGGGTTATTCGCCATGACCCCTCATCGCCTCGCCAATACGCACGAGTTACTGATGTCCGCGCCAGGCCCTTTGCCGGATCACATCCGGATGGACGTGGGTGCATCTCCCCACCGGCGGCTGGCGCAGTAATGTGCCGCAAGCATATACAAGACCGCCGCTTAGACATCCTATCTGTCGGGCCGGACAATTGAAACCGAATCGGTAACCTTTTCTTAATCATCGTTAACGCTGATCGTATTGAGCACGCTATCTGTTTCGCGCCCTGTCCCAAGGGTGTCGCGAGCGATCCATTGGCACGCGGGATCGGGCTGTGCCGGCCGCCGTCGCCCTCGCGAGGCGGATGGGGGGGCTGCCTGCGCGCGGCCTTAACCAACGTCGCGGGCGCCCCCTGGGCGCGTTCGGGCGACATCGTAAATCCGCATTAACTAATGCCGTGGTTCGCTGAGCATGAGACCCGGCCGCCGCGCATTTACCGGAATCTGGTCCAACCGCGGACCAAGTCGACCGATAGGACCGCGGGCTCAGGGGAGACCGACATGATGGATGTTGCTGCCGCAATGACTGACGCCAAGGCTCCGCTCGCCTCGATCGAGCGGCCGATCGACCTCGTTCATCTCGCCCGCATGACGTTCGGCGACCGCAGCCTGGAGCGCGAGGTGCTGACGCTGTTCGACCGCCAGGCCGGAATCCTGGTGTCGCGGATGGAGGCGGCTTCGCCCGCCGGCGTTCCCAGCCTCGCCCATACCCTGACCGGCTCGGCGCGCGGCATCGGGGCATGGCGCGTCGCCCGCGCCGCCGAGGCGCTCGAACTGGCCTGCCACGCCGACGAGGAGCAGTTCGAGGCCGCGCTCAAGGCACTCCGCGCCACCACCAACGAGGCGCGCGCGGTCATCGGCGACCTGCTGCGGGCCAACTGAAAACGGTATGATTTTTCCGGCGGCACCGGCCATGCGATCCGATTTCGCGCCGCGATCATGGCTGGCGTGATGCTCCGCGAGCCGTTATAGAGCGGCGTTTCCCGCCGCTCGCTCTTTCCAAGACCATGGCCAAGATCACCTACATCGATTCCGAGGGCACCACGCGCATTGTCGACGCCGAGCCCGGCACAACCGTGATGGAAACGGCGGTGCGCAACAACGTCCCCGGCATCGAGGCTGAATGCGGCGGCGCCTGCGCCTGCGCGACCTGCCACGTCTATGTCGACGAAGCGTGGGCGGGGAAGGCCGGCGAGCCCTCGCCGATGGAAGAGGACATGCTGGATTTCGCGTTCGACGTGCGGCCGACCTCGCGGCTGTCGTGCCAGATCAAGGTCACGGCCGACCTCGATGGCCTCGTGGTGACGACGCCCGAGCGCCAGGGCTGAGCGGGGCGGAGACCCGGACGCATCGTGCGCATGCGCCCTGCCTAAACCACGGCAATGCAGTCGATTTCGATGTCGAAAGGTCCCGTCCATTCCGGCACGCAGACGAAGATGCGGGCAGGCGGGTCCACGGGGAAGTAACGCGCATAGATCGCATTGACGACCGGGAAGTGCTTGGCCGATGTGCAATAGACGTTGCACTTCATCACGTTTTCCAGGGATGTCCCCGCGGCTTCGAGACACAGCTTCAGCTGGTCGAGGACGAGCTCGGTCTGGCGCTCGATGGGAACGCGGAGTATCTCGCCCGTCGCCGGGTCGAATGGCGGCAACCCGGAGACGTAGACGGTGCCGCCGGCCCGCGTGACGGGCGAGATCGGCGCCTTCCATCGTTCGAGATAGGTGGACAGCGGCTCGACGCGGATGACGTCCCGTTTCATCGAAAGCTCCCCGAGGATTTGGCGACGGTCAGACTATGACCGCCTCCATCACGCCGGCGTCATGTATTGTTTGAGGGTCGCCACGGCGTAGTCGGGCAAGGGATGCGACCGCCGGGTCGCCTCGTCGATCAGCACGATGGTGGCAAGCCCGGTGGCCGCGCAGGCTTCGCCGCTGAAGATCGCCTGCGCGACGACATAAGAACTGCGGCCGATGCTCGCGACCTTGGTGCCGACCTCGATCGTCCCGGGCCAGCGCAGCTCGCGCAGAAAATCGATCTCGCTGCGCGCCAGCACGAAGTTGCATCCCGGCACCAGCAGCGCGCGCGACGGATCGCGGAAGAGCGTCACCCGTCCGGTTTCGAAGAAGGTCGAGAACACCGCATTGTTGACGTGGCCCTGCGGGTCGAGGTCGGCGTAGCGGATGAGCTCGCCGACGCGGACGGGAAACTCTTCGATGCTCGGCAGGATACGCGGCGGCTTCGCAACTGGCTGGTCCAAGGCGGCACCTCTTTGACGGCTGCATAGCCGTGCGGCGGCGCCCAGGACAAGACCCGACGTCATGACGACCGGTGCCGCAGCGCTCCGAAAATCTCTCCCTGCGACGAGGCATCTCTCCCTGGCGAGAGGCGAGGCGGGCTCACACCCGATTTCACTCCGCGCCAAAACGCTCTACACAGGCGGCCCATTCCTGCCGCCTCTGTTCGATGGATTTCGCATGACCGAACCTATCAAGACCGACGTGCTCATCATCGGCGCCGGGCCCGTGGGGCAGTTCGCGGTCTTCGAGCTCGGCCTGCTCGACATGAAGGCGCATCTCGTCGACATTCTCGACAAGATCGGCGGCCAGTGCGCGGAGCTTTATCCCGAGAAGCCGATCTACGACATCCCCGGCATCCCGAGCATCTCGGCCCAGGGTCTCGTCGACGCGCTCAACGAGCAGATCAAGCCGTTCAATCCGACCTTCCACCTCAACGAGATGGTGGAGACGATCGAGAAGATCGGCGAGCCGGCGTTCCGCGTCACCACCGACGGCGGCACGGTGTTCGAGGTCAAGGTCATCGTCATCGCGGCGGGTGGCGGGTCGTTCCAGCCCAAGCGTCCGCCGATTACCGGGATCGAGCCCTACGAAGGCACGTCGGTGCATTATTCGGTGCGCAAGATGGACGCCTTCCGGGGCAAGCGCGTGCTCATCGTCGGCGGCGGCGACTCGGCGCTCGACTGGACGCTCAACCTCGCGCCGATCGCGAGCCATCTGACGCTGCTGCACCGGCGCAACGAGTTCCGCGCCGCGCCCGACAGCGTCAACAAGATGATGGCGCTGGTCGCGGAGAGTAAAATCGATTTCGTCACCGGACAGGTCACGGCGCTGGAAGGCGACAATGGCCAGCTTACGGCGGCGTTGGTGAAAGGCGGCGACGGCTCGCAGCATCACATCATGTGCGATGCGATGCTGCCGTTCTTCGGCCTGACGATGAAGCTCGGCCCCATCGCCAACTGGGGGATCGACCTCGCCAAGGAACTGATCCCGGTCGGCACCGAGACCTTCGAGACCAGCGTGCCCGGCATCTTCGCCGTCGGCGACATCAACACCTATCCGGGCAAGCTCAAGCTGATCCTCTCCGGCTTCCACGAGGTCGCACTGATGGCGCAGAAGGCCCACCGCTACGTCTATCCCGACAAGCGACTGATCTTTCAGTACACAACGTCGAGCACCAGTTTGCAGCGGAAGCTGGGAGTGTGAGACCGAAGCGGGCTAAACGTAGACTCGCGGCGCCCCGTCTCACCCGGGACTTCTGAGCGTCGGCTCGCGCTCCCAGATGCGGTGCTGCTTCGCGGCGGTGATGAAAGCATCGACACCGGAGCCAGCGAGATCGACCACGCCTTCGTCCGCATCCATTTTGACGGAGGCCTTGCCGAACACCGGCGCCGCCGTCTCGACGTAGCCGATGACTTTGCAGTGGCCAAACGCGTCGCGCAGCCAGTCGACCGCCGCCGCTTCATTGGCGAGCTTGGCGGCGCCGTCGTCTGACGGCAGCAGTGCGACCGAGTCGAACATCACCGACGGCGCGCCCGACAATGCCTGGTCGGCGGGGAGCTTGGCGCCCTTCTTGGTGGTCACGCCGCCGATTTTCGGCGCGATGATGGCGAGCAGCGCGCCTTCCTTTTCCACCGCCCTCTTGAGTTTGGCGAGCACAGCGTCGTCGGTGCCGTCGGTGACCAGGGCCGCGATCTTGCGTCCCATGATGGTCGGCTTCGCCTTCTTGACGAGGCTGAGCATCGGAGAGAGGTCGACGTCAATCGGGTCCTTGGCCGGCGTGATGGCGTCGGCCATGCCCTCCATCCCGAGCGCCGCCTCCACCGCGCTGCCCAGGTCGGGATCGATGATCATCAGGTGGCCAAGCATGCGCGTGCGCACGGCGAGTGTCTCCACCTTGGCAAGCTCAAAGGCGAACGCCGAGATGATGTGGCGCTGCTCCGGCTCGGACTGCGAGCGGAAGAACATGCGCGCCTGGCTGTAATGGTCAGCGAAGCTTTCGGGCCGGATGCGCAGCTTGTCGCCCTGCTCGTCGCGGCCGTCGCGACCACCGAAGGTGGTGAAGCCACGCGTCGGGTTCTCGCGGGGCGAGGTCGGATCAAGGCTGTTGGGCTCGTAGGCAACGCGTCCGGTCGGCACAAGCTGCCGCTTCAAGCCGTCGCGCTGGAAGTTGCGCATCGGGCAGCGCGGGCGATTGATCTCCAACTCATGGAAGTTCGGTCCGCCGAGGCGCAGAAGCTGAGTGTCGGTGTAGGAGAACAGCCGGCCCTGCAGCAGGGGGTCGTTGGTGAAGTCGATGCCGGGCGGGACGTTGCCGGGATGGAATGCCGCCTGCTCGGTCTCGGCAAAGAAGTTGTCGACGTTGCGGTCAAGCACCATCTTGCCGATCACTTCGAGCGGGACGATCTCCTCTGGAATCAGCTTGGTGGAATCGAGCACGTCGAAGTCGAACAAATCGGCGGTCTCCTGGTCGAACGCCTGGATGGCGAATTCGTATTCGGGAAAGTCGCCGCGCGCGATCGCCTCGTAGAGATCGCGGCGATGGAAGTCCGGGTCGGCGCCCGAGATCTTCACCGCCTCGTCCCAGATCACCGAGACCGCGCCCGCCATCGGCCGCCAGTGGAACTTGACGAAGGTGGATTCGCCCTTGGCGTTGATCATGCGGAAGGTGTGGATGCCGAAGCCCTCAATGTTGCGATAGGAGCGGGGGATGCCGCGGTCCGACATCGCCCACACCAGCATGTGCATCGTCTCCGGCATCAGGGAGGCGAAGTCCCAGAACGTGTCATGCGCGGTCGCGGCCTGGGGAAAGCCGCGATCCGGCTCCATCTTCACCGAATGAATGAGGTCGGGGAACTTGATCGCGTCCTGGATGAAGAACACCGGAATGTCGTTGCCGACGAGGTCGAAATTGCCCTCCTGCGTATAAAACTTCACGGCGAAGCCGCGCACGTCGCGCGGCAGGTCGACCGAGCCGGCGCCGCCCGCCACGGTGGAAAAGCGTACGAAGACCTCGGTCTTGACCTTCGGGTCCTGCAGAAATGCCGCCTTGGTGTATTTCGCCAGCGACTTCGTGAGCTGGAAGTAGCCATGCGCGCCGGTGCCGCGGGCATGGACGATGCGCTCGGGGATGCGCTCATGGTCGAAATGGGTGATCTTTTCGCGGAAGATCAGGTCCTCGATCAGCGTCGGCCCGCGGGCGCCGCTCTTGAGCGAATTCTGATTGTCGGCGATCGGAATGCCCTGGTTGGTAGTCAGGGTCGCATCGAGATCGGTCGTGATCTGGTGGGTTTCGCCGCCATTGCCGGGTTGCGTGGCCGCACGTGTCGAGCCGGTCGTCTTTGCGGTCTTCTTGGCCATGAGCCGAAAACTCCAATGTGCTGGGAATAATACCGCGCCCGCGGGGTTGAGACGCCCTCACGTAATCCAGCCACGCTGGAACGGTTCCAAGCCGTCCGCATGGCGAGCGAAATTAATGGTGCTGCGACTCTGTCGGGTTTTAGGCAGAGAGGAGGCTGCTGCGGCGTCCCTCGCGTCCTCCTGCTTGATCAGAGTTCCAGTGTTGGCTCGTTGGGGTGCGGCAGCCGGCAAGGATTGCTCACTGCTCCGCCGTCCGCCCCATCCCCAACACCTGCTTCACCGCCGCGAGAGCGGCCTCCGCCATCACGGCGTGGCCCTCGGCGGTGGGGTGCATGGCGCCGCCATAGACCGCGCTCATGACGCCCCAGGTGGCGTCGTGGATGTCGGTCGGCTGCAGCGTCGCGGAGGCGCCTTCCGGGTAGGTCATCGCGGCGAAGTAGCTGTCGTTGGCGGTGCGGATCCAGCGCGCCCGCGACGCATAGGGACGGAACTCCTTGACGCTGCGGTCGCAGGCGAGCGGATGCTGGGCGCCGTCGACCGGGCTCTTCTGGAAGCTCTCGCCCGTGGTGGAGAAACATTCGGTGTCGAACTCCGGATCGGTGTCGGCGCGGGCGCAGAAGCCATGCGTCGCGAACGCCGCCTGGTGCGCGTCGACGAAGGTCATGCGCTCGCCGGGTCCGTTGCACAGGACGCCGCCTTCGCACAAAGCCAGCGCCTTGATCCGCGGCAGGAAGCGCCCATTGACGAAGCTGGTAGCGGCGCGCACGCGCGCGGCGTCGACGCCGAACGCCGGATGCACGTCGAAACCGTCGCGGCCGCCGGGGCAGGGCACGCCATCGGCCAGCATCGCGGGATTGGCGTAGGCGACGTAGACGACGCGCGCGAGGTCGCCGCCGACGAGGGGCTTGAGCGCGGCGCGCAGCCGCGCGAAATCGCCGGGCAACTGGCTTGCAAGCGCGGCGGCGGAATCCTCCGCCGAGGCGATCATGCCGGCGCGCTGGAACAGCGCGCGTTCGGTGGCGTCCGTGATGATCGCGTCGGCGACGAGCCCAGAGAACTGCACGTCGTTCGCCCCGATGGTGAGCAGCACGAGGTCGAGATTGCGGTCGGGATTGTTGCGCCGCGCCGCCGCCAGCACGTCGCGCAGGCTGGCAAGCTGCGGCGGCACGGTGTTGGAGCAGCCCGCTTTGCCTTCGCAGGCGACCTCGCGGGCGCGGCGCGACTTGAACAGGCCCTCGTCGATGCGGGCGCCGGTGCAGGCGAGCGGGACGAAGGTGACCGCCGAATGCGGTCCTCGATCGCGAGCGCCAGCGCGGTGCGGAGCTGGTAGCCGTAGAGCGAGCGGTGGCAGGCCGCGCTGATCCAGCGCGCGGCATGGCGCGCTCCAGTCGCGGTCGGCTCCGCCGAGCGCGACCTGCGTCGCAGCTCTTGTTGCCCTTGTAGCCGGCACGGCCGGGACGGAAATATTCGCTTCGCGGCTGCCGAGGAAGCGGCGGAAGCAGAAACCGTCGTCGGACAGCGCGATCGGCCGGTCCGGATTGCCCTCGCCCGCGGCGATGGAGTTGCCGAGGCCGGCGATCAGGCGGTCGCGTACCAGGATCTCGGTACGCGCGCGCCGGCTGGCGCCGTCCGTGCGCCGCGATGTCGACGGTGACGATGGTCGGCTTGCCGTAGCGCACGCGCGCGCGCATCTCCTCGCCGCAGGGCGCCGCGGCCTGCCGGCCGGCCCCTCGCCGTCGTCGAAGGTCCATGTGCATGTCGCGCTGGCGGGCGCGCTCACCACCATGGCGCCGATGCGGTGATCGACGGGCGAAAGGTAGGATTCCTTCTCGCCGTCGCGGTCGCAGGTGTCGAGCAGCTTGCCGGTCGCATCCGCGCACAGGCTGTTGACCATCGTGCGAGCCCAGCCGCGGCCGTCAGTTTCCGCAGCGAGCCGCCGCTCGGCGGCCAGGATGCCGTCGCCCCGGTCGGCCGCGACATGGCGGGCGAAGTCGCGCTCGTAGCGGAACAGCCGGAACCGGCTCTTCACCTCCCAGGCAATCTGAAGCTCGTTCGCGCCGGAATTATCGGTCTGCGGAGCGGGCGGCCTGACGATCACCTGGGGGACGTCGACCGACTGCGCGAGGACAGGGGCGGGGCCGCCGGCAAGGATCGAGGCAGCAACGGCGGCGAAAACGAAGCGATGCATGAAGCCTCCTGTGGAGGCCGTACTCAAGGCCGCGACCGCGACCAAATCAGGGCGAAAGGGATTTCTTCAAGCCCGCCGCCGCCGCGACCTTCGCCCATTTGCGGGTTTCGCTTTCGATATGCTGGGCGAACTCCTGCGGCGTCCCGCCGACGGCGTCGATGCCCTGTACGCGCAGTGCCGAGCGCACCTCGTGTGCCTGGAGCGCGCCGTTGATCCCCTGCGCGAGACGGTCGATGACGTCCGGCGGCGTCCCTGCCGGCGCGAACAGCCCGAACCACAGGCCGGTCTCGAAATCGCCCACGCCGGCCTCCTGCATCGTCGGCAGGCTGGAAGCGACCACGGCGCGTTTCGCGCCCGTTGTCGCCACGCCTTTGAGCTTGCCCTGCTCGAGAAGCTGAAGCACTGCGGATGCCGGTGCGAACATCGCCGAGACGCGTCCGGCGAGGAGGTCGGTGACCGCGGCGGCGATGCTCGGATAGGGGGTGTGTGAAATCTGAACGCCGGCCAGGACGTTGAACATCTCGCCGGCGAGGTGGCTCGTGGTGCCGACCCCGGCGGACCCGAACGACAATTGCCCGGGCTTCGCCTTAGCGAGCGCGATGAGGCCCGCCACCGTGCCGACGCCGAGCGCCGGCGGGACGACGAGGATTTGAGGCACGGTCGCGACTAGGGCGACCGGCGCGAAATCCGCGGCAAGATTCGGCACGCCATTGGGCGACAGGCTCGCGCTGATGGTGCTCGCAGCCGTGGCCATCAGCAGCGTGTACCCATCCTTCGGCGCGCGGGCTACCATCTCGATCGGATCGATGCCGCCGGGGAGCCGTGTCTCGACCGAGAAATTCTGGCCGAGGGTCTGGGACAGCCGTCGGGTGAGCACGCGCGCGGTGAGATCGGCAGCGGCGCCGGGCGTCGCGCTGACGATGACGCGCACCGGCTGGGCTGGATATCCGTCGGCGAATGCGAAGGTCGCGCCCAGCGCCAATGCTGCAACAATTGCCGCCCGCACCATGCGCATCATGCGTCCAATGTTCCAACAGCGGCATCATCGCCCGCGAAACGCCGCACACTGCGATGGCGACAGGCGCAGGGTCAAGACGGCTGCGGGGTATCTCTCCCATGCAGGGTTAATGCCACAGCCTTGCGCCGTCCCAGCGCGGCGACCGCGACGGCGAGCGGCGCGAGCCACGCGAGCCGGCTCTGATAGCGGTCGGCGGGGATCGAAAGGCTGCCGCAGATCACGGCGTTGCCGGCGAGCGCCAGCAGCACCACCAAAGCGAGGGCGGCGTCGGCGGGCCGCATGCCGCCGCGACCGCCGAGCACGATGATGACCGGCAGCAGGACGATCGCGAGCGCCGTCACCGGGATATAGATCGCGTCGAGCCATTGCAGGGCGAGGTCGTCGCGCTGCTGGCGCGCGCCCAGGAAGGCCGGTAGCACACCGGGCGCGTAGGTCTCGATCGCCCATTTGGTGTGCCATGTATCGGATTTGAAATGGTCCATGGTCTTGAGCAGAAGCGTTTGCGCCGCGACGTTTTGCAGCGCGCTTTTCACGTGGAGGCCGGGATAGAGGACGAGCGTGCGCAGCACGATGCGGCCCGCCTCGGCCTCGAACTCCAGAGGTCCGCCAAGCTTGCTCCAGAGCGGGGTGTCGCCCCATAGCCACTCGTTGCCCGAGGTGGGCACTTCGTCGCGATAGGCGCAGATGCGGAAGGCCGGGTCGGGACAGTGCTCGGCCAGGAAGCGTGCCGCGATGCCTTCCTCGACGAGCCGCACGAAGGCGAAATTCGCGCCGCCGGGCGTGAACGTGAACCGCCCGGCGATGGCATAGTTCGAAACCGGCGCAAGCAGCAGGCCGAGCGCGACGGCGGCACCGGGCGCGAGAATGGAAGGCCGCGCCAGCCTCAGGCGCGGCGCGAACGGCCGCAGCACCGCGAGCGCGATGACGAGGCCGAGCGCGACCGCGAGCGTCGACATGTGGCAGGCGATCGCGAAGGCGATCACCGCTGCGAGGGCGCTACGTTCCCAGCCGCGCAGCGCGGCGAGATGGAACGCGAGCAGATAGAGGCCGAGCACTGCCAGCGGCAGCCAGACGTCGGGCATGAGCTGCGCCGTGAACCATGGGGCGCCGGTGAGGATGCTCACCCCCACGACGATGGCCGCGGCGACCATCGGCTGCCCGCCCAAGCCGCGGAGGCGCAGGATCACCACCACCATCCAGGCGGACACCGCCGCCTGAACGGCGACCGCCGGCCAGAACGCGAGCGTGATGCCGGCATCCAGGAAGGCGCCGTAGAGCGCGGAGCGGCCAAATCCCAGGCCGGGCTCGAACATCCGCACGATGTAGCCGCCGGTGTCGTAGAATACGATCGGAAAGCCGTTCCACAGCGCCGGCCATAGGAGCACGAGCAGCATCACGGGCGCGGCAATGCACCACGCCAACGTCCGATTGCCGGAAAAATGCAAAGTTGTGGCCCCGCTGTCCGCCCTCGCGCTAATCTAAGTCCATGTTTGTGACTTTTTTCCATGAGCTTAAAGCGGCCGGCGTCCCGGTCTCGCTGCGCGAATACCTCACGTTGATGCAGGGCATGGAGGCTGACATTGCCGGCCGGCGCGTGGAGGATTTCTACTACCTCTCCCGCGCCACCCTGGTGAAGGACGAGCGCAACCTCGACAAGTTCGACCGCGTGTTCGGGCACGTCTTCAAGGGCCTGGAGATGCTGAGCGAGGGCATCGAGGCCGACATCCCGGCGGAGTGGCTCAAGAAGCTCGCGGAGAAATACCTCACCGAGGAGGAGAAGAAGCAGATCGAGGTGCTGGGCGGGCTCGACAAGCTGATGGAGACTTTGCGCGAGCGCCTCAAGGAACAGAAAGGCCGCCACCAGGGCGGCTCGAAGTGGATCGGCACCGCCGGTACGTCGCCGTTCGGCGCCTACGGCTACAATCCCGAAGGCATCCGCATCGGCCAAGACGGCAACCGCAACTTCCGCGCCGTGAAGGTGTGGGACAAGCGCGAGTTCAAGGACCTCGACGACACACAGGAGCTCGGCACGCGCAACATCAAGGTGGCGCTGCGCCGTCTGCGCAAATTCGCCCGCACCGGTTCAGCCGACGAGCTCGACCTCGACGGCACCATCAAGGGCACCGCGCACAAGGGCTATCTCGACATCCACATGCGGCCGGAGCGCCACAACGCCGTGAAGGTGCTGCTGTTCTTCGACATCGGCGGCTCGATGGACTGGCACATCCAGGCCACCGAGGAATTGTTTTCAGCCGCGCGCACCGAGTTCAAGCACATGGAGCATTTCTACTTTCACAACTGCCTCTACGAGCGGGTGTGGAAGGAGAACCGCCGCCGCTTTCAGGAGACGACGCCGACCTGGGACGTGCTCCACAAATTTCCCCACGACTACAAGCTGGTGTTCGTCGGCGATGCCGCGATGTCGCCTTACGAGATCGCCGCGCCCGGCGGCTCGGTCGAGCACCACAACGAGGAAGCCGGGCAGGTGTGGATGGAGCGCATGACCCGCACCTATCCGGCGGCGGTGTGGCTCAATCCCGTGCCGGAGGGCCAGTGGGACTACACCCAATCCATCGCGATGATGCGCCAGCTCATGGCCGGGCGGATGTACCCGCTGACGCTGGATGGACTGGATCGGGCGATGCGGGAGTTGGTGCGGTAGGGGTGAGTAGGCGAATCTTTTCAAGTGGAAGGGAAAAGGCAAGCCTTCTATAGCAACTATTAGACATCCTAGTGCCTTGCGACGGTGGGCCAAGGTAGCGCAGAAATTTTTTAAGCACCCTCGCTAGGCTTTGATGGCCTCTTCTTGGGCGTCGATGTCCCTTCGAGAACTTCTGTGGCGATCATGCCTTCGTGCTCCAAAAAATGCATGAGTTCGCGCATTTGCATGTGCGTCTCTTTGTCTCCCATCATTTCCATGAATGGTCCCCTCCGCAACGCACGGCATGCCATTAGCGAAGCGTAATTGGACGGACGGCGCATGACGCTTCGCTCATGCGCCCTACGGCATGACCGCCGCTTCGGGCGGCGGGGTCAAGGCACATCCACCCGTTGTTGACCCTGCATGATCGAGCGAATATTTTACCCGCTCGCCACATGACTTGAGGATCGGCTGCCATGCGCCAAGCACTTACCATCATTGTCCTTTTGGGCCTCCTTGCGCCCCATGTCCCCCAGCCTAAGAACTACACGCCGATCCCTGCCGCGCGCGGTTGTCGCCCAACGGATGCTTGTCTCCGGAGCTGTGAGGCGCAAGGCGGACAGAACTGCTACGAGGCCTGCGACCGCTGCAAGTAAGTCTCGGCCGACTTATCGCCCAGCAAGTAGCCCGGATTGAGAGCGTAGCGAAACCGGGGTGACTTTGCTCCCGGATTTGGCTGCGCAATCCGGGCTACGGCGCGCCATCTCGCGCGGGCCTAGCGGCTGCGACGAACCGCAAAACAAAACTTATCCCCGCCCGCCAAACCGGCCTTATCTTGTGCCCATCCCGGCTCACGGGAGGGCGTTTCTCGAGACACGCCTGAAGCGGAGCTGATCGAGAGATGGCCGGAATCGGGCAAGCCCGAAGCCGGCTGGAGCGGCGCCCGCGGGCGGGGCTTGTAACCCCGCACTCGGGGGGCTTCGGGACTCCGCCCGGGCACCACTACGGGTGCTCTGCGAGGAGCTCGCTGGACTTGGCAGGGGCCGTAAGGCTCGCGGGTCAAGGAAGCGCGGATCCGAAGCCGAGGAAGTCGCCGTGGTGGAGCACCGTGAGGCGAGCGGCCGGCGTCATCGGCCGCGACGCGCCTCGCTCAGGTGCGTGGCCGCGCCCGCTTGGGCCGCGGCTTGTGGTGCGCCTCCCGGTGCTCCACCCCCTCCCATTTCGCGGGAGGGACCTGAAGGAGGCGCCGAGCCCGGGCGCCTCACGGCCGCTGTCGGCCGCACGGGCCGGCGGAGCGTTGGCTGTTTGACCATCGCAGGATGCGCGGCGATGCGGCGGGCGAAACTCGCGTGGCGCTGGAATGGCGCACTCGTTCCAGCGCCCCGGTTCGGCCGCGGACTTAATCCGCATTTAACGAAAATTCGCCTTAATGGCGCTCGCAGGGTCTGCGAGATGCGGCTCCGGTCGGCATCAGTGATCTGCCGGATGGGGAATGGCGTTCGAATCTGCCAGGAACGGGCCTTCGGACACGAGCCTGAGTAACAAGCGTACTGCTCTGGATACGAGGCGGAATGACCTACAGTAGCGGCAAGCGTAACGACGTCACGGCGTATGACCCTGAAATCTCTTCCCGAAGGGCTCTTGTCCGCAATCTCTGCGGAGGTCTGGCGCTCACCGGCGCGGTGCTGGCCTGCGGCTGGCTCCTGTCCGGCAATCCTGCCGGCGTCCCGGTCGACGCGGCGGTCACTGCCGAGAGCATCGTCTCGCCCGCACCGGCCGAGGCGATCGATCCCTTGATCTACGCGGCCCTGTTCGACGCGGCCTATTCGTCGGGTTCCCGGCCCGGCGCGCTGGTCGACAGCGATCCGCTGGAAACCGACTTTCAGCCGCTGACGGGCGCGTTCGCCAAAGCGGACAGCGCAAGGCCGCGTGACGTCGCCTTGGCGCCGCCCGTCATTCGCCAACTGGCCCGCAGCATCCCGTTGCCGATGCCGCGCCCCGCCATGCTCGCCATGCCGCAGAGCCTCAATCCCTCGCTCCATGCCATGGCCCAGCGCAACAAGTCGCCGGCCGAGGAGCCGACGATGTTCCAGAAGCTGTTCGGCAAGCCGAAGGATTCCGGCATGCAGCTCGCCTATGCCGGCCCAGATGGCGGCGTCTTCGGTGACGGCCAGAGCATCACCTCGGGCAACCTGGGCTCCGACAAGCTGACGGCGGTCTACGATATCTCCGCGCATACCGTTTACATGCCGGACGGCACGAAGCTCGAAGCGCATTCGGGCCTGGGAAGCCGGCTCGATGATCCCAACCACGTCCATGAGAGGATGCGAGGGGCGACGCCGCCGCATGTCTACGACCTCTCGATGCGCGAGAGTCTGTTCCATGGGGTGCGCGCGCTGCGGCTCAATCCGGTCGGCGGAATGAACCCGCATGGCCGGACCGGCCTGCTCGCGCACACCTACATGCTCGGCCCCAACGGCGATTCCAACGGCTGCGTGTCCTTCAAGGACTACAGCGCTTTCCTCCGGGCGTACCTGGACCGCAAGGTCGAGCGCCTGGTCGTCGTGGCGCGGCGGGATTGATCACCCGCTGTCGGCAGGCATACGATTTGCTGATCGGGCCGATGGACTTGCGCGCATTACAGTCAAGGAGCGCGTCGTTCGGATTCCGTTGCGCTTCCCCGACTAGCTACGGGCCTGTGCTCCGTTCCACGTTGGCGCTGCGCGCCGGCACGCCGAATTCCTTCCGGCACACATCGGCGAGGATCGCCACGCCTTCCCGGATCTGCTCGTGCGTCGGGCTGGCGAAGCACAGCCGCAGGCGGCTGACGCTATGCGGCTTGTCAGTCGACCATTCCGGCCCGGGATTGATCGCGACGCCTGCCTTCAGCGCCGCTTGGTAAAGCTTCATCGTGTCGACGCTGTCGGGCAGCTTCACCCACAGGAAGATGCCGCCCTTGGGATCGTCGAACTCCGCCGCCGTGCCGAACTGCTCGTTGAGCGTCTCCATCAGCGTGTCGAGCTTGGCGCGCAGGCCGCGCCGCAACGCCGGGACGTGGGTCTCGAAATGCGGCGCGCAATATTCCGCGAGCACCATCTGCTCCAGCGCGCCGGAGCCGGCGTCTGTCTTCAGCGCAAGCATGCGCGACAGGATCGCCCACGGCGCCACGATGAAGCCGACGCGCAACGCCGGCGCGATCGATTTTGAGAATGAGCCGATATGGATGACGTTGCCGGTGGTGCTCATCGCGTGAAGCGCGGGCGGCCGTTTGCCGTCCCAGATGAGATCGGCGTAGCAGTCGTCCTCGAAGATCGGCACGCCGTATTGCTCGGCGAGCGCCAGCAATTCGCGGCGGCGCGCCTCGCCCATGATGGTGCCAGTCGGGTTCTGCACCGTCGGGATGGTGTAGATGAACTTTGGCCGCACGCCGCGTGCCTTGCAGTCCGCCAGCGCAGCACCTAGCGCGTCCATGCGCAGGCCTTCGCCGTCGAGCGGGATGCCGATGACGTTGACGCCGAGCCGCGCATAGCGCGTCAGCGTGCCCTGGTAGCTATCGCGCTCGCAGATTACGGTGTCGCCGCGCGCCAGCAATGCGCCGTTGACCAAGTCAAGCGCCTGCAGCGAACCTGACACGATCAGGATGTCGTCGGCGGTGCAGGTCATGCCGGCGTCGCGCTTGAGCTTCGCCGCGAGGAACTCGCGCAACGGCCGATAGCCTTGCGGGCCGCTGGCGAGGCCGTAGGTCGCAAGCGTGCGGCCCTCGCGTTTGAGCACGGTGTTCGCCGCATCGATCAGCCCGCCAAGCGGAAGTTCGTCGGCATCATTGTTGCCCCCGGTGAAATTATATTTCGCCGCGCCGGGCCATTTGGACGCGGGCGGCGGCAGGCCGGCCGGCAGCAGTGGCGTGAAATCGAACATGGCTTGATTCATCATCCTCCCCTTTTCGCCAAGAATAGCATGCGGCGCCCTGCAATAGCAGGAACCTTCAACCGTCGCGCGGCGCCAAAAATCGTGTCATAGATGGCGGAAGTTCGGGCGAGCGATCCCCGGGGCAATATCGCCGGCCGCGCCGGTGTTTGTGCCAAACAAGCGGCTTGACCGCGATCCAAACGGGAGGACGATAGATGACCACGCGCAGATACTTTCTCAAAGGCGCGGCCGCGCTTGCCGGCCTGTCGTTCTGCAGCTGCGGTCTGCTTGATGCCGCGCGCGCGCAGGCACCTGCCGCGCGGCTGCCGGTGATGATCGGCGGCAAGCGGGTCAAGACCATCGACGTGCATTCGCACTGTTTCTTCCAGGAGGCGGTCGACCTCATGGGCGCGGACGCTCCCGGCGTGATGCCGCCGACCAAGGGCGTGAAGGAGCATTTCATCGTCGTCGAAGAGCGTCTCAAGGCCATGGACGATATGGCGATCGATATGGAGGTGCTGTCCATCAACCCGTTCTGGTACCGCAAGGACCGCGACATAGCGGCCAAGATCGTTGCCATCAACAACGACAAGCTCGCCGAGCTGTGTGCCCAGAAGCCGGACCGCTTCGCGGCGTTTGCGTCGCTTTCGCTGCAATATCCCGACCTCGCGGTGACGCAGCTCGAGGACGCGGTCAAGAAGAAGGGCCTGCGCGGCGCCGCGATCGGCGGCAGCGTGCTCGGCGAAGATTTTGCCGACCCCAAATTTCATCCGGTCTGGGCAAAGGCGGAGGAACTCGGCGCGGTGCTCTTCATCCACCCGCAGAGCACGCCGCAGCTCGCGTCCCGCTTCAAGGGCAACGGCTGGATGTCGAACGTCATCGGCAACCCGCTCGACACGACGATCGCGCTCCAGCACCTGATCTACGAAGGCACGCTAGACAAGTATCCGGGGCTGAAGATCATCGCGGCCCATGGTGGCGGCTTCCTCGGCTCCTACGCGCCGCGCATGGACCATTCGTGCTTCGTGTCGCCGCAGAACTGCAACCCCAATATCGTGCTCAAGAAGAAGCCGACGGAATATCTCAAGCAGCTCTATTTCGACGCGCTGGTGTTCACGCCGGAGGCGCTACGCCACCTAGCAGCGGAGGTCGGCGTGAGCCAGATCATGCTGGGAACCGACCATCCCATTCCGTGGGAGGAACATCCGGTCGATCACGTTATGGCGACCACCACGCTCTCCGACGAGGACAAGATCGCGATCCTCGGCGGCAACGCGGCGCGGCTGTTCGAGGTGAAGGCGTGAGGTGACGCTGTAGCCCGCATGGAGCGAAGCGCAATGCTGGATCTCGACGGAGGACTTGTCGAACCCGGATTGCGCTTCCCCCATCCGGGCTGCGATTTCTACGTCCGCTTGGCGATGAACAGGCCCTCGCGCAGGCGGAAGGTCAGCGCGCCGTCCTTTTCCTGGGGAGCGAGAAAATCCTTCACCGCCGGCGTGGTCTCGGCCAGCATCGCGCGCAGCAGCCGTTGCATCAGCGTGTCGTAGCGCGCCGCCCAGCTTGCGAACTCCATGGTCTTGGGGAGCTCTTCCTCATGCGTGATGGTGAAGCCGTGGCCGGCGAGCGCATCGCGCCATTCCTCCATCGTCCAGGCGCGCAGGTGGCTGGGGTCGCGCAGGCGCTCGAAGGCGTTGACGTAGTCGCCGGCGCTTCCCGCCGGCACCACATTGTCGACCAGTGCCAGCATGCCGCCCGGCTTGAGCACGCGGCGCGTCTCGTCGAGGAAGGCGGCGATGCTGTCGAAGTGATGCGGCGCAATGCGCGACGTGACGAGGTCGAAGGCTGCGTCCTCGAAGGGCAGGGCCTCCGCCTTGGCATGGGCGACGCGCATGTTGGCGAGCCCGCGCTTGGCCACCTCGCCGCGCACCAAGCTCAGCATTTCCTCCGTGATGTCGGTCGCCCAGGCCCGCGCGACATGCGGCGCAAAGGCATAAGCGGTGTGTCCGGCCCCTGTCGCGACGTCCAGCACGTGCCAGTGCGACTGCGGCGCGACGAGCGACACCAGCCGCTCCAGGCTTTTGCCTTGGGCGTGCGGCTTCGACGTGAGGTAATGGGCGGCCGTTGCGCCGAATTGTTCCTGGACGAGCGTTTTTGCCATGCGGACCTCTCGAGACGACGTCGGCACCATAGGGCAAGGCGCTCGCTCGCGACATGGCGTCGGGGTCCGCGCGCGTTGCGCCATCAAGGCATCCGCCGGAACTCAGGCCATTGAATTTACCGGTCATTAACCAAGTTGTTGCCCCTGCGCCACGGTCTGGATCGAAGTGACGCTGCATGCCGCAACGCACATGACAGGCCTGCGGCGATGTGCACATTAAGGATTCGCCACGTGCGCGGGGGGATTCGATGCCTCCAACCAACAAGGGATGATGCCCGTGAAAAAGACTCTCGGCCTGCTGGCCGCCCTCGTCGCCTCCACCATGATCATGCTCGCCCCCGCCAAGGCGGATGGCTTCTGGCCGTTCTGGCGTGGTGATCCGAAGGTGGCGGTGTCGGGCTTGGTGGTGGGCGGCGCCGCGACGGGCACCTATTTTCTCATCAGGCCCCGCCATCACATGCATCGCCGCGCCGGCTTGACCCGCAACGCGGCTGCCGGCCTTACAACGGCCGGGTGCATGGTGCTCGCGCCGATGCTCGCCGCCGCCGTGGTGGACTATACCGAGGGCCGCGAGCTGACCTCGCGCGAAGCGCTGGGCCTCTCCAGCGATTGCATCATCCCGTTCCTCGGCAGCCTGTATTGGGACGCGTATTTCGACGCCCATCCCGAGCAGGACAAGCCGGCGAAACGCCGGCGCTGAGCGACCGGGATCACTGCTTCGTCGCTGCCGCGCGCTTCTTTTTCTTTGCCTGCTTGACGGGCTTGGGCGGCGCCGGCGGCGTTGGGGCCGCCTCGACCACGGTCAGGCGGCCGGCGACGAAGCGATAGATGCCGGGCCGCGCGCCATTGCTATAGGTGAGCACGGCCGTGCGCTGCTGGCGCTCGTTGACGGCGACCTGGACATTCTCCGGCGCGCCGGCGCGGCTTACCACCTCGCACTCGCTCATGCCCAGCCCGATGCCGCTGGCGCCGGGCTCGCCGGCCGCGGCGCAGCTCCCGTCCGACCCGACCAGTTGATCCGGCGTCACCGGGCGCAGCGGGCCGGCGCCCGCCAGGGGCGTATTGGTCTCAAGCGAGCGCACTTCGAACTTCGGAACATTGATGTTGCTGAGGCTGAAGCCTTCGCCGGCGCAGCCGGCCAAGCCGGTCGCGAGCATGATAGCGAGGGCCGGCGACAGCCGCTGCGTTTCGGGCAAAGATGGCACGGTCGGGCTCCTCGGCTCGCTGATGATCCTCAAAGCGGAACAATGCGTTACGATTGCGGCGGCTTCAACCGCCGGCGCGCCCGCCTCGGACGTCTCGTCGGTCGCGTCAGGCCACTTTGCGTACACCGCCGACGCCCGCATCGCGCTGGTACATGATGAGATCGAGCGACGGCGCGTCGCCAGTGATAGCGGTCAGCAGGCAATGCGCCTGACCCCTGTGGTGGGTCTGGTGGTTGAAGAAATGGTCGAGGGCCGGACTGAGCTCCTGCTCGATGGTGGCCGGATTGGTGATGGTGCGGTAGCGCAGGCGTCCGGCAAGATCTCCGTCGCTCAAGCCTTCGATATAGGCCGCGATGCGCTCATCCTCGGCCCGCCGCGCAATTCGCAGGTCAGCCAAGGTCTCGTGAAGGATTGCGTCGAGCCGTTCCGGCGCGTCACCACTGCCGGTGAAGCGGCGCATCCAGATGCGGTCCGCGGCCAGCATGTGATTGAGCGTCCCGTGCAGCGACTTGAAGAAGGCGCCGCGGTCAGCGCGGTATTCCGTATCGGGAAGACGCTCGGCCGCGTCGTAGATACGTTCGTTGGCCCAGCAGTTATAGCCGGCAAATGTCACGTAGCGCGATTTCATTGATCTCTCCGTCGGGACCGGAGATTGTATCAGGCCTTTTGGCCGTGCAAGGCGGCGGTTGAGCGGCGATAGCCCGTCCCGCGCGCCTTGATCGTCTCGCTCACGACCGAGCCGAGCGAGAGAAAATCCAGCCGGCGGGAAGAGGTCCGGCGCCACGTCAGCCCGATGGTTCGCCCGGGCTCGGGATCGGTGAAGCGCAGGAGCTTCACGCGGTCGTCGCGAGCTTCTACGTCGAGCGCAATCTCGGGGACGAGCGTCACGCCGTAACCGTTGGCCACCATCTGCATCACGGTGGCAAGGCTCGTGGCGGCGAGTTCCTTCGACGTGCCGCCGCTCGCGGCGCCGCAGAACGCCAAGGCCTGATCGCGCAGGCAGTGGCCGTCCTCGAGCAGGATCAGCCGGCGCGGATCAATGGCATTGACGTCGACACGGGCGCGCTTGGGCAGGTGCTCGGCGGTGGAGGTGGCGAGCAGGAAGACGTCGTCGAACAGCGCCATCGTCTCCATCTCGCGATGGTCGACCGGCAATGCCATCATGACAGCGTCGAGGCCGCCGTGGGAGAGTTCGCCCATCAGGCTCTTGGTCTGGCTCTCGCGCAACTCCAGCCGGAGCTCGGGATAACGAACCTGCAGAATCGGTAGGATGCGCGGCAGCAGATAGGGCGCGAGCGTGGGGATGATGCCGAGCCGCAGCGGACCGCACAGCAGCCGCTCCCGGTGGCGCACGTAATCCGAAAGATCGTTGACCGCGCGGAGAATCTGCGTGCCACGCCGGGCGATTTCCTCGCCGGTGTCGGTGAGCCGCGCCTCGCCTGTGCGGCGCTCGATCAACTGGGTTCCGAGATCCTGCTCGAGATCGCGGATCTGCATCGACAATGCCGGTTGTGACACCGCGCAGTCGGTCGCGGCACGGCCGAAATGCTTGTGCTTGGCGAGCGCTTGAAGGTAGCGGAGCTGCCTCAGGGTGATCATCCTGATAAAATATTCTTATCGATAGTCCGACGCAATACGATTGGACCTTATCTAAACGAGGGCCCATGGTGCCAGCCATTCAAAAGACGTGGACTATTCACCATGGCCAACAGGCCCCATTTTGACGACTGCGGGTGGCTCCCGTTTCCAACAACCCAAATCCCATCGCAGCTTGTCGCGCGGCCCGGTGCTGAGGCGGAACGTCTCGCTGTTCGAGAGGCTCGACCACCAGAATCGCGGCGCATGCTCAAGCGCACCGTGCGCGCCAAGGCTTCGTTGCCTACGACACATTGACCATCGCCACGAACTCACAGAATACGATCGGAGAAAAACATGGACGCAAAGACTGACGAGAGCACAAGCAAATGCCCGTTCACCGGCGGCACCCGCGGACACTCGAACCGCAACTGGTGGCCGGATGCGCTGGACATCGAGATGCTCCATCGGAATTCCGGCCTGTCCGATCCGATGGACAAGGATTTCGACTACGCCAAAGAGTTCAAGACGCTCGACCTCGACGCCGTGATCAAGGACCTGCACGCCCTGATGACGGACCCGCAGGAGTGGTGGCCGGCGGACTTCGGCCACTACGGCGGGCTGATGATCCGCATGGCGTGGCACAGCGCGGGCACATATCGCACCACCGATGGCCGCGGCGGCGCCGGCGCCGGCCAGCAGCGCTTCGCGCCGCTCAACTCATGGCCGGACAATGCCAACCTCGACAAGGCGCGCCGGCTCTTGTGGCCGATCAAGCAGAAATACGGCCAGAAAATCTCCTGGGCCGACCTGATGGTTCTGACCGGCAATGTCGCCCTTGAGTCGATGGGCTTCAAGACGTTTGGCTTTGCAGGCGGCCGCGTCGATGTCTGGGAGCCGGAAGAGCTCTACTGGGGTCCTGAAGGGACGTGGCTGGGCGACGAACGCTACAGCGGCGAACGCGAGCTCCACGAATCGCTGGGCGCGGTGCAGATGGGGCTGATCTATGTGAATCCGGAAGGGCCGAACGGCAAGCCGGACCCGATCGGCGCGGCCAAGGACATCCGCGAAACCTTCTTCCGCATGGCGATGAACGACGAGGAGACGGTCGCGCTGATCGCCGGCGGCCACACCTTCGGCAAGACCCACGGCGCCGGCGATCCGTCGCTGGTCGGACCGGAGCCGGAAAGCGGCGCCATCGAGGATCAGGGCCTTGGCTGGAAGAGCAAGCACGGCACCGGCTTCGGAGGCGACACGATCACGGGAGGCCCGGAAGTCACCTGGACGCAGACGCCGACCATGTGGAGCAACCACTTCTTCGACAACCTGTTCAAGTTCGAGTGGGAACTCACGAAGAGCCCGGCCGGAGCGCAGCAATGGGTGGCGAAAGGTGCCGAAGCCACCATCCCCGACGCGCATGACCCGTCGAAGAAAAAGCTGCCGACTATGCTGACCACGGACCTCGCGCTGCGGTTCGACCCGGCCTACGAAAAGATCTCGCGTCGCTTCTATGAACATCCGGACCAGTTCGCGGATGCGTTTGCGCGGGCTTGGTTCAAGCTCACGCACCGCGACATGGGACCGATCCAGCGCTATCTCGGCCCGCTCGTGCCGAAGGAGAGGCTGATCTGGCAGGACCCGATCCCGGCAGTCGACCATGAGGTGATCGGCGAGCAGGACATCGTCGCGTTGAAGGCCAAGATCCTCGCTTCCGGCTTGTCGGTGTCGCAACTGGTCTCGACAGCCTGGGCATCTGCATCGACCTTCCGCCGCTCCGACAAACGTGGTGGCGCCAACGGCGCACGCATTCGCCTCAGCCCCCAGAAGGACTGGGAGGTCAACCAGCCTGCGCAGCTCGCGACGGTGCTGGCCAAGCTCGAAACGATTCGGAAGGAGTTCGGCAAGCCGGTTTCGCTCGCCGACCTGATCGTTCTTGCTGGCGCCGCGGCGGTTGAAAAGGCCGCGAAGGACGCCGGTGTCGACGTGACGGTTCCTTTCACGCCGGGGCGGATGGATGCGTCGCAGGAGCAGACCGACGCCGACTCCTTTGCACCGCTCGAACCGCGTGCCGACGGCTTCCGCAACTATATCAGCGTCAAGCGGCCGTTCATGATGCCGGAGGAGGCCCTCGTGGATCGCGCGCAGTTGTTGAAGCTGACAGGGCCGGAGATGACCGTCCTCGTCGGCGGTCTACGGGTGCTCGGCGCCAATGCCGGGAACTCCAAGCACGGCGTTCTCACCAGTCGCCCCGGGACGCTGACAAACGACTTCTTCGTCAACTTGCTCGACATGAGCACGGAGTGGCACGCCGCGGGCTCCGATGGCGTATACGAGGGCCGCGACCGCAGGACGAAAGCCGTTAAGTGGACCGGCACCCGCGTCGATCTGATCTTCGGCTCGCATTCCCAGCTCCGCGCCTTCGCGGAAGTCTATGGAAGCGGTGATGCCAAGGACAAGTTCGTGAAGGACTTCGTGGCCGCGTGGACCAAGGTGATGAATCTCGATCGCTTCGACCTCGCCTGAACGTCCACTTTACCAAATGAGCGTTAATACGGAACAGCCCCGGCTTCGCGAGAAGCCGGGGCTGCCTTATGCGGTGTACTTCGCGATCAATAGCAGACGCGAACCAGCCGCCACTTGGGTCCCCACGGGGTCCGGACCAGGCGCCGCTTCGTGAAGCAGCCGTCGCCGTAATAAGGGCCGGGGCCGTAGAAGCCGACGCCGTATCCGGGACCCCAGCCGCCGCGCCATCCGTGGCCGCCATGCCAGCCGTTATGGCCATGCCAGCCGGCCGACGCAGCGGTGGGGGCGAGGGCAGCCGCGCCGAGCGTGGCGGTCGCGGCGGCAGCGATAAAGAACTTGCGGAACATGGAACGCTCCTGTGGTTGGGGGTTATCGCTCATGGCGGTGTAGTCGTTGCGGCGAACCGAAAGGTTCATGCCGCGATGACATCACGGGTGACCTGAAGCCGGCGTGAGCGGCGCCTTCACGCCGCGTTCATCATGATGAACCCGGGCGCCGCCGCGTGTTCACGCGGCATTCACGGGTGGTGGCCTGTTGCCTTGCGGGGCGCCTGCTCGTTATAAGCCACGCGACCTTCCTCCCCGTACGATCAAGAAAAGGATGACCCAATGGCGGTCGAGCGGACCTTCTCGATCATCAAGCCCGACGCAACGACGCGAAACCTCACCGGCGCGGTCAATGCCGTGATCGAGAAAGCGGGGCTGCGCATCGTTGCCCAGAAGCGCATCCGGATGACGCGCGACCAGGCCGAGACCTTCTACGGCGTGCACCGCGAACGCCCGTTCTTCGGCGAACTGGTGGAGTTCATGATCTCCGCGCCGGTGATCGTGCAGGTGCTAGAAGGGGAGGGCGCCATCGCCAAGTATCGCGAGGTCATGGGCGCGACCAATCCAGCCAGCGCCGCCGAGGGCACCATCCGGAAGCTCTACGCCAAGTCCGTCGGCGAGAACTCGGTGCACGGATCGGACGCGCCCGAAACCGCGGCTCAGGAGGTCGCCCAATTCTTCTCGGGCAACGAGATCGTCGGCTGACGGCGCAGGTCGCGACGACCCGCGAAAGGGCATCGACGCGAATTGTCGCTGGCCGCCGTCCCTTCTGGCCAGGGTCGGAGCACCTCCTGTAGATTGTCGCGGGGCAAGCTCAAAATTCCGCGCGGCAATGCGGGATTGAGAAGCGGAAGGGGACACCACGTGGAATCCGTCTGGAGCAATCTCGCACACGCGCCGTTCTGGGTCGCGGTCGGGCAGATCATCGGCGTCAACATCATCCTGTCGGGCGACAATGCGGTCGTGATCGCGATGGCCTGCCGGATGCTGCCGGCGCGGCAACGGCTATGGGGCATGGTCCTCGGCGCCGGCGTCGCCGTGCTGCTCCGCGTGATCTTCACCCTCGTCGTCGCACAGGCAATGGAATACCCCTACATCAAGCTGGTTGGCGGCATCCTGCTGCTGTGGGTCGCGGTGAAGCTCGTAGTTCCCGATGACGGCGGCGACGATAAGGTCGAGGCCGCCGACAACCTGTGGCGCGCCGTTCGCATCGTGGTCATCGCCGACATCGTGATGAGCCTGGACAACGTGATCGCCATCGCGGCGTCCGCCGAGACGGCGGCGGCGCGGGTCGACTTGGCGCATGCGGCCGCCATCAAGGCGACGCTGATTATCTTCGGCCTCGCGACCAGCGTCCCCCTCATCGTCGCCGGCAGTGCCGTGCTGATGACGCTGCTGGAGAAGTATCCGATCCTGGTATGGGGCGGTGGCGCGCTGCTCGGCTGGGTCGCCGGCGACATCATGATCAAGGACAATGCCCTGAACGCGTGGTTCAACCCCGCGGTCATTGCCCAGATGCATTACTGGGCCGCGGCGGCGGGTGCACTGTTCGTTGTCGGCGTCGGCTACTACATGCTCAGGTCTCGGCGCCTGGCCGAAAAGGAGATATGATCGGGCGGACCCATCAGTCGGGCACCGCCGATGAATAAGCCGCTGTCGCCCAGCCTGCTGTCGCCCAAGCTTCGTCTCAGCGCCTGTCCCCATGACTGCCCCTCGACCTGCGCGCTTGAGGTCGAGGTCCTCGACGAGCATACGATCGGTCGGGTGCGCGGCGCCGCGAACCATGATTACACCGCCGGCGTCATCTGCGCGAAGGTGGCGCGATATGCCGAGCGCGTGCATCATCCCGACCGCCTGAAGCAGCCGCTTGTCCGGACCGGTCCGAAGGGCTCGGGCGATTTCGCAGCCGTTTCGTGGGATGACGCCCTCGACCTCGTCGCCGAGAGGTTCCTCGACGCCGAGCGGCGTTACGGTGCCGCGGCCGTGTGGCCATATTACTATGCCGGTACCATGGGTCTCGTGCAGCGCGACGGCATCAATCGTCTGCGACATGCCAAGAAATACTCCGGCTTCTACGAGACGATCTGCAACAACCCGGCCTCTTGCGGTTTCGCCGCGGGCACCGGCCGCATCGCGGGCTCCGATCCGCGGGAGATGGCGAAATCCGACCTCGTGGTGATATGGGGCACCAATCCGGTCAACACCCAGATCAACGTGATGACTCACGCGGTGCGCGCCCGGAAAGATCGCGGCGCCAAGCTCGTCGCCGTTGACATCTACCAGAACGGCACGATGGAGCAGGCGGACCTCGCCATGCTGATCCGGCCGGGGACGGATGCCGCGCTCGCTTGCGCGGTGATGCACTGCCTGTTCCGCGACGGCAAGGCGGATTGGGACTATCTCGACCGCTACACCGACGTGCCGCGCGAAATGGAGGCGCACGTCCGGACGCGCGGCCCGGATTGGGCATCGGCGATCACCGGCTGTCCGGCGGCGACGATCGAGGAATTTGCCCGGCTGGTTGGCGCAACCAAGCGGGCCTTCTTCCGCCTCGGCTATGGCTTCTCGCGCTCGCGCAACGGCTCGGTTTCGATGCACGCAGCGCTCTGCATTCCGGCGGTGACCGGCGCGTGGCTGCATGAAGGGGGAGGGGCCTTCTTCAACAACAACGACATCTATCACGTCGACAAGAGCATGATCGAAGGACGGGCGACGCGGGATTTCTCCGTCCGCATGCTGGACCAGTCGGGCGTCGGAGCCGTGCTCACCGGCGAGGCGGAGGCGCTGCTCGGCGGCCCGCCGGTGACCGCGATGCTGATCCAGAACACCAATCCGGTGTCGGTCGCGCCCGAGCAGGACAAGGTCAAGCGCGGCTTCGCCCGCGAGGACCTGTTCGTGTGCGTGCATGAGCAGTTCATGACCGAGACGGCCCGGATGGCCGACGTGGTGCTACCCGCGACCACGTTCCTGGAGCATGACGACATCTACCGCGGCGGCGGCCACCAATATCTCATGCTGGGACTTAAGGTGATTGAACCCCTCGGGGAATGCCGCTCCAATCATGAGGTCAATTCGGCGCTGGCGAAGCGTCTCGGCGCGGAGCACCCGGGTTTCGGCATGACGCCGCGCGAGCTGATTGACTAGACGCTGCAGGAATCCGGCTGGGGCACGCTCGCGGAGATGGAGAAGACCAACTGGATCGACTGCCAGCCGGACTTCGACACCGCGCATTATGTCAACGGCTTCGCTTGGCCTGACGGCAGGTTCCGCTTCAAGCCGGACTGGCCGAATGTACCGTTCTCCCGGCCGTTCAACCTCGGTCCGGTCGCCGACATGCCGGGCTTGCCGGACCACTGGGAGGTCATCGAGCAGGCGGACGCGGCTCATCCATTCCGGCTTGCGACGTCGCCGGCACGCGGCTTCCTCAACTCCAGCTTCAACGAGACGCCGACATCGCTGTCTCGCGAAGGCCGCCCCAGCGTGATGATTCATCCCGACGACGCGGCGAACCTCGGCATCGCCGACGGCGATAAGGTCGTGCTCGGTAACACGCGCGGCGAAGTGCGCCTTCACGCGCGTCTGTTCGACGGATTGCGGCGCGGCGTGGTGATCTCCGAATCGATTTGGCCCAACGACCGCTACGAGGACGGCCGGGGCATCAACACCTTGACCGGCGCCGACGCCATCGCACCGTTCGGCGGCGCCGCCTTCCACGACAACAAGGTGTGGGTCCGCCGCGCACAGAGCTCGTAGGCCGTCGCCATCGCCGGCTGTGCAAGCCCCTTAGCCGCCGTTAAAGTAGATCGCGATCGAGGTTGAAGAGACATGCTTCGGGTGCATCGATGGCGATGAAATCACTCTGTGCCGCCGCTCTCGCTTGTACATTGCAGGTTGCCAGCACATCCGGCTTTGCGCAGGGCGGCCCGCTGCCTTGGAGCCAATCCTCGGACATGCTGGCATGGCAGGTCATCGTGCCGCTGGTCGCGCCCGCCGGCGTGCCGGGCTCCAGCAATGTCGAGTTTGAAACTTGGGCCTCCGATGAAGACCTCTACAAGGCAAACCCGCCGCAATGGCCGGCGGTCGGTGCGCCGAAGAAGGTCCAGCCCAGCGTATTCCATCGGGTCGTCGCCGAGCACAGCCTCAAGCTCGGATTGGAGGCCGCGGCGCCGGGCGCGTGCCGATTGCCCAGGGAGCCGGGCTGGGGCAACTTTCCGGCGGGCGTATGCATCGCCGAGGAGGTGCGGCAGAACTGGCCGGCCTTCCGCTACGCGGTCGCCAACAATCTCTACACCGTTCAAGGTCTGCAGGACGCATTCAAGTCCGGCACGGCGGTCGACCTGCCCGCGGGGGCCATTCAGCTCAAGGCGGACTGGGTCAAGATCGGAGACCTGCGGCGGTGGATTCCGCAGGTGAGGTCGCTGACCCTCGCGCAGATACGCGGCCTCTATCATACCAGCGCCGTCACCTTCGAGGGCAGCACGGATGAGTACGCCCTGGTCGGCATCTCGCTCAGCGCCAAGCTCATCAAGACCTGGGTGTGGATGACGGTCGAGCATCAGATGAATCCGGGCCGGTGCGACACCATCGGCTGCCGTGACGCCTTCGGCGCCGTGGACGATGACGTGCCGCCGCTCGCCGCCGAGAACGAGTATTACGGCCGGTGCAGGAAATCAGCGGCGCTGCGGGCCGTGATGAAAAGCGCCGGGCTGGACGAGGCGTGGAACAACTATTGCCTGAAGGGAACCCAGATCACGTTCGTGGACGCGTATGGACAGCCGACGCTGCTCGGCAATTCCGTGATCGAGCGGGTGGACAAGGGCGTGCCCATGGACCGCATATCCTGCATCACATGCCACGGCTATGCGTCGTTCAATGCCCAGGGCCTGCCCAACTACGCCATTCTCAGCCCGCCGCAGCCGATCGGTCCACTCGACCCCGCCAAGCTCAACGGCTGGAAGCCGAGCGACTACGTGTGGGGGATTCTATCGATTGGTCGCTAGCCGGCGTTGGCCGACGCCTTGTCGCGTGACGCGGTCATCACGAATCGCTTGACGCGTGCCGGCTGGTTGCTTTTCAACGAGCCGGTACTGAAGCTGCGGGCGGCAGCGTCCATTCCTGCAGCGATTTCATCGGCGAGGTTCCCATGCGGCTGACTTCCTTTGTCGTGCCTGTGCTGGCTGTTGCGCTTTCCGCGTGCGCCGGCATGGGCCCGGATGTCGCCGGCAGCCGCGCGGCGGGCGGCGCGACCGAGCAGGCGCGCCTTCGCCTCACCGATCAGTGCATGTACGAGGCGGCGAAAACAGCGAGTTCGGTCAAGGACAACACCGGTCCGCGCTGCCAGTGCTACGCGCGCGGCGCGCTTCGCCAGATGTCGTCATCCGAGGTCGCGTCGGCGGCTGCGGGCGGCTCGGTGCCGTTCAGCGTGCGCAGCCAGGAGATCATGAGCGCCTGCGCGGCCCATGGGAACGCTTTCGCGGAGGCCGCTCCGCGCCGGCAGTCGTCGAAGAAGAAGGCTGCGACCGCATCATCGCCCGCCGCGGCCCCGTCGAGCGACCAGGCTCCAGCCGCGGCGCCCGCTTCCACCCCGACCGGCGGCGATGCGCCGAAGAGCGAGTGAAGGCTCGCGGTTGCCGGCAGGCCGATTAGACTTCCCAGCCGAGTTTGCGGTCGAGCGACCATGGTCCGCCGCCGCGCAACATGATGGCCACAAGGATGAGGCCCCACATCAGCGGATATTCGATGCCGCCAGCGCCGACGCTGTAGCCCTTCGGCCAGTGCGCGACGAAGATGATCACGGCGAACTCGACCACCAGCATCGCCGCGACGACGCGGGTGAACAACCCGACAGCGATCATGACGGCGCCGATCGTTTCGAGGGCCATGATGACGTACGCGAACGCACCGGGGATCGGCGTTCCATAGTTCGCCAGCATGCCCGTCACGCGACCGACGCCGAGAGTATTCACTTTCACCCATCCGTGCGGGATGAGCATCAGGCCGGCGGTGACGCGCACGATGAGATACGCGAGGTCCGACGCGAATGGGTAGTATCGGCCCAGAGCCGGTATCACCGGTCTCGGATCGGCATCCCTCGTGTAGCCGAACAGCGTCATTGTCGCCTCCCTTTATCGATCGCGTCTCGACCGTCGCGGACTCGAATGTGCGGCCCCGCGATGCGCGATCGGTGCGAAGCCAGATCGCGCTCGCATCCACCTTGCCTGAATGCCCAACGAGCCTCTTGTTCCGGCAAGCTCCGTCCGGCCGCGACGTTACATGATCGGCGTGCCGATTCAATTCAATTGCAACGGGAGTCCTACGCGGCTGCCTTGCAGCCGGCGATCTCCTTCCAGTCTGGATAGAAGCGTCCCGTCATGCGGCCGACATAGTCCTTGAGGTTCCGGTAGCTCTCCGCCGCTGTGCGGATCGGCAACTCGAAGGTCGGGCACAGCGCGCCAGCCGTGAAAGCGAACATCGTCGCATCGACGCCGGCCGGCGCCTCGCCTGCAAAATAGGGCTTGTCCCCGAGATAGTCCGCCATCGCCGCCACGGCGCGCAGGCCTAAGGTCGCGATTTCGGCGCGCGTATGGCGTCCGATGCCGTGCGTCTTCAGGGATTGGCCGACCTTGCGCCGGACGACCGCGACGATCACCGGCCGCACGATCGAGGGAACGCGATTGAAGAAAGCCGCCGGTCCCTTGGCGAAATTGGCGTCAACCATCCAGCGGGCATGAACCAGCGTCCAGTAGAGATGGTCCTCGGCCATCTTCTCCAGCGCCCACGCGGCGCCGCGTTGCTCCGGCGAAAGACCATGGTCGAAATCGATGCCGTATTTCTTTTCGAAGTGTAGGCGGATGAAGGTGGAATCCGCGACGCGTTCGCCGTCATCGTCGATATAGGGAAGCTTGCCCTTCGGCGCCTTGCCGAAGCCTTTGGTGTTGGTTTCATGAGGCAGGCCGGAGAGCTTCAGCAGCATCTCGGCTTTCATGACGAACGGGCTTGGGTCGGGAAGCCCGAATGCCGGTCCGAAGGTATAGAGCGTGATCATCTTCGATCTCCGAGAAGGCCCGAGCGCCGGCGCAGGTCGGGCTCACAGGTCCGGAACGATGAAGCATCCCGATGCCGCCGCGCCGTCGACGATGCAACGTGCGCCGGCGATCCGCACCCGCCCTTCCGCGACCAGCCTGAGCGCCAGCGGGTAGATGCGATGTTCGAGAGCGAGCACGCGCGCGCCAAGCGTCGCCGCCGTGTCGTCGTCGATCACCGGCACCGCGGCCTGGACGATGATCGGCCCGGAATCCATCTCCGGCACGACGAAATGGACGCTCGCGCCGTAAATCTTCACGCCCGTCGCGAGCGCGCGCTGGTGCGTGTCGAGGCCCTTGAAGGCGGGCAGCAACGCGGGATGGATGTTGAGCATCCGGCCAGCCCAGCGCTCCACCAGCCACGGCGTGAGCAGGCGCATGAATCCGGCAAGGCAGACGAGGTCGACCCGGGCTTCCTCCAGCGCGCCTTCGAGGGCGTGGTCGAAGGCCTTGCGGTCCTTGCCGTAGCGGGTGTGATCGATGATGGCGGCCGGTATTCCTGCGGCTGCGGCATGCATCAGCCCCTCCGCGTCCGGACGGTTTGCGAGGACAAGCACAACCTCCGCGGCAAAGCCGGGGTCGGCGGCGGCCGCGATCAGCGCTGCCATGTTGGAACCGCGCCCGGAGATCAGGATCGCGACACGCTTGCGGGCCATGGTATCCGCGCCGAAGGCGCAATGAGTGTGCGCAGCAGGTCCAGGTCGCCAATGCCGCCGCAGCGTGTTACGGCGGAATTGGCGTGGGCGCAATGGCTTGGCATCGCTCCCTCCGCGGTCTAACTGCAGCGTACCTTCCGGAGAGGCCGGTCACTTGAGCATCCCGAATTTCATCACGATTGCCCGCATCCTGCTGGTGCCGGTCCTGGTCTGGGCGATCGGATCGGCCGAGATGCGGATTGCCTTCGTGCTGTTCATCGCCGCCGGCATCAGCGATGCGGTCGACGGCTTCATCGCCAAGCGCTTCGGCATGACGAGCGAGCTTGGCGCGCTCCTCGATCCGCTCGCCGACAAAGTGCTGCTGGTGTCCATGTACATCGCGCTCGGCATCGCCAACGCGCTGCCGCAATGGCTGGTGATCCTCGTGGTATCCCGGGACTTCCTGATCGTCGGCGGCGTGCTGCTGTCGTGGATCGTCGACAAGCCGATCGCCATGAAGCCGCATGTCGTGTCCAAGCTCAACACGGCCGCGCAGATCGTTCTGGTGGCCCTCGTGCTCGGCCTGCTCGGCCTCGAGCTGGATGCGGCCTGGCTTCTGCCGTCCGTGATCGCCGTCGTCGCCTGCTTGACGTTGGTCTCGGCCGCCCTCTATGTGGCCGAGTGGATACGCCACATGGGGCTGGTCGACCGTCGGACGTGACAGACGATCGGCGGCTGGAACCGCCGGACCGTCGCATGACCTTCACGCGGCAGATGACGTTCTGGGGTGCGGCGCTCACCGTATTCGTCCTTGCCTTGTGGCTGCTGCACGGCGTTCTGCTGCCCTTCGTTGCCGGCATGGCGCTCGCCTACCTGCTCGACCCCATCGCGACCCGCCTGGAGCGCCTGGGCATCAGCCGCCTCATCGCCTGTCTGGCGATCGTGACCTTGTTCGTGCTGGTGCTCGTTGCCCTCATTCTCCTGATAGCGCCGGTCCTCGCCGAGCAGCTATGGGCATTGATCGCGAACCTGCCCGAATACGTGAGACGGCTGCAGGCTGCGGTGATGGATCCCAGCCGTCCGTGGCTGCGCAAAGTCGTGGGCGAGGGCTTTGCCGGTGGCACCACGCCGACCGGGGACCTGGTCGGGCAGGGTGTCGGCTGGCTCACCACATTTCTGAAGTCGCTGTGGTCGGGGGGGCAGGCGCTCGTTTCGCTGGTCTCGCTGGTCATCGTGACGCCGGTCGTCGCGTTTTATCTGCTCAACGACTGGCACCGCATGATCGCCTCTGTCGACCGCTGGGTGCCGATCCAGCATCGCGACACCGTGCGGGCGCTTTCGCGCGAGATGGATGCCGCGATCGCCGGCTTCGTGCGCGGACAGGCTGCCGTCTGCCTGATCCTCGGCTCGTATTACGCCCTGGGGCTGACGGTCGTTGCAGGCCTCAACTTCGGTCTCCTCATCGGGCTGGTGTCGGGGCTCATCACCTTCATCCCGTATATTGGGTCGATGACCGGCCTGGTCTTCGCGACCGGCGTCGCTGTGGCGCAGTTCTGGCCCGAAGTGACCCCGATCGTAATCGTCGTCGGCATATTCCTGGTCGGCCAGTTCATGGAAGGGTACGTCCTTTCGCCCAAACTTGTCGGCGAGAGCGTCGGGCTTCATCCGGTGTGGCTGATGTTCGCGCTGTTCGCGTTCGGCTACCTGTTTGGATTCGTCGGGCTGCTGGTCGCGGTCCCAATGGCGGCTGCAACCGGCGTCCTCGTGCGTTTCGCATTGCGCCAGTATCTCGCAAGCCCGCTCTATACGGGCGTCCCGGAGCCTCTCGCCGGCGAGAGTCCTCTGCAGCGCGGAAATCCCGGTTGATCATGGATGGCGCCACGGCACCGCGCCAACTGGCGCTTGCGCTTGGCCATGCCGAGAGCTTGTCGCGCGCCGATTTCCTGGCCGGCCCTTCGAATGCGGAGGCGCTCGCGCTGGTCGAACGTTGGCCAGACTGGCCGGCGCGCACCGTCGCGCTGGTCGGCCCTGAAGGCTCCGGCAAGAGCCATCTCGCGGCGATCTGGGGCAGCGTTGCGGGCGCGCGGTTCCTCTCTGCCCACGCGGTTGAAGAAGCCGATCTGCCCGTGGCGCTCGCAACCGGTGCGCTGGTGATCGAGGACGCCGTGCCGGCGGCGGGCGAGCGTGCGCTGTTTCATCTTCTCAATCTGGCGCGCAGCGACGAAGCGCATGTGTTGCTGACCGCCCGCGTCGCCCCAATGCAATGGGGCGTGCGCCTGCCGGACCTCGCGTCACGGCTGCGCGCGATTCCGGTGGTGGATGTCGCCCCGCCCGACGATGCCTTGCTGCGTGCCGTCATGGTCAAGCTGTTCACGGACCGCCAAGTCAAGGTGGACGAGAGCCTGATCGGCTATTTGATAACTCGCCGGGAACGCTCGTTCGCCGCTGCACGCGCGGCGGTGGAGACGCTGGATCGCGAGGCGCTGCGCCGCAAGCGGCCGGTGACACGTGCGCTGGCGGCTGAGATTTTCCGTGACGACGCGGCCGGCGGCGCCGGCATCCGACAGGGCAGGCTGGAGGGCATCTGATGGCAGAGGCGATACCGGCGCTGACGCTCCGTTCTATCCGTGCGGTGCCGATCGAAGTGCCGATGACGTATGTGCTCGGCACCAGCGCTGCCGCCATCAAGACTGCGTCGCTGCTTCTCATCGACCTTGAGACCGAACAAGGCATCACCGGCCGCGGCTACCTGTTCTGCTACATGCGCGAGGCAGCGGCTGCGATGGCCGCCATGGTCGATGCCGCGGGGAGCGCTTTCAAGGGCGACCGTGTCGCTCCGCTTGATCTCTGGGCCAAGCTGGCGCGGCGCTTCAAGCTGATCGGGGTCCAAGGCATCGTCCGGATGGCGATGGCGGGCATCGACGTCGCCGCCTGGGACGCGCTCGCCATCGCTGCGGGCGTGCCGCTCGCGACCCTGCTCGGCAGCGCGCCGAGGCCGATCCGCGCCTACAACAGCTGCGGCCTCGGCCTGATGTCGTCGCCCGATGCCGTCGCGGACGAGGCCGAGAAGCTGCTTTCCGGAGGCTTCACCGGCGTGAAGCTGCGTCTCGGCTACCCGACGCTCGCAGCGGACCTCGCCGCCGTGCGCGCGGTGCGCCGCCGTATCCCGGACAGCGCCGCGCTCATGGTCGACTACAACCAGGCACTCGGCGTCGCCGAGGCGCTGAAACGCGGACGCGCCTTGGATGACGAGGGCATCTACTGGCTGGAGGAGCCGATCGCCCACGACGACTATGCGGGCTACGCCCGGCTCGTGGCCAAGCTGAAAACCCCGATCCAGATCGGCGAGAATTTCTCCGAGGTCACGTCGATGGCGATGGCGCTCAGCCAACGGGCGGCCGTTTTCGTGATGCCAGACCTGGAGCGCATCGGCGGCGTCACCGGATGGCAGCTCGCGTCCGGACTGGCGGCGGCCCATCGCATCGAGATGTCGTCGCACCTCTTCCCCGAGGTCAGCGCTCATCTGCTTGCGGCGACACCGACCGGCCACTGGCTCGAATACATGGACTGGGCCAATGCCATCTTGGAAGAGCCGTTGCGGATCGAGGACGGTTTCGCCATTCCGTCGGCGCGGCCTGGCAACGGCCTCGTCTGGCGCGAGGACGCGGTGGCGCATTATCGGATGACATAACCCGTCCCGCTCCGCCCGAGCGCTGGCGGAACTGTTGGGCGTTTGCCAACTTACCATTCGGCGCTTGACGGCCCATGCGCTTGCGGCGCGATGATGGTCATCAGGCCGACATGTTTGTTGGGCATGGGTCATCGATGAACGTAAAATCTGCCAGTAACGGCGGCGAAGCTATTGTTTTTCCAATGGAAGCCACCTCGGCCGGGACTGCGCGGACGGAGCCCAGATCAATCCCGCCCCGCGAGGCTGAGCCGGCCCCACCGACGGCGCCGGGCACCGCGCATGGATCAGATTTGGCGGACAGCCCGCATCGCTTCATCAATCGCGAGCTTTCCTGGCTGCACTTCAACCGGCGCGTCCTGGAGGAGGCGGAGAATCCGAACCAGCCGTTATTGGAGCGGGTCCGTTTCCTCTCGATCTCGCGCCAACAACCTTGACGAGTTCTTCATGGTTCGCGTGGCCGGCCTCAAGGCCGCGTTGCGCGAGGGCATCATCGCCCGCAGCCCCGATGGCCTGACGCCGGCCGAGCAGCTCTCCCGTATCTCCGACGCGGTGGCAGTGCTGGCGGGCGACCAGCAGGCGCGATGGCGCGAGCTGCGCCAAGATCTCGAGCGAAAACAATGTTCTGCTGGTCGAGGTGGACACGCTCACCAAGATCGATCGCGCTTGGCTCGAAGACCATTTCCTGCACCACATCTTCCCGGTGCTGACGCCGCTCGCCATCGATCCGGCGCATCCATTCCCATTCATACCCAATCTCGGCTTCACCATCGCCCTGCATCTTGCCCGCGCCAATGACGGACGCGCGATGAACGCGCTGATCCGCGTTCCCAACAAGATCGAGCGGTTCATCCGCCTGCCGAATGCCGAGGCCGGTCCGGTGCGCCTGATCACCCTCGAACAGGCGACGGTGCTGTTCGTCGGCCGGCTGTTCCCCGGATATGCGGTCAAAGGCCAGGGTGGTTTCCGCGTCATCCGCGACTGCGAGGTGGAAATCGAGGAAGAGGCCGAAGACCTGGTGCGGCTGTTCGAGACGGCGCTCAAGCGTCGCCGCCGCGGGTCCGTGATCCGGCTGAAATCGCCGCCGCGATGCCGGCCGAGCTGCAGCGGCTTCGTGCAGCGGGCGCTGACCTGCGGCGACGACGAGGTGTTCCTCGTCGACGGCATGCTGGCGCTCAACGAGCTGTCGCAGCTCATCCGCATCGATCGGCCCGACCTGGAGTTCGTGCCCTATAATCCGCGCTTTCCCGAACGCATCCGCGACCATGGCGGCGATTGCTTCGCGGCCATCCGCCAGAAGGACCTCATCGTCCATCACCCTTACGAATTCTTCGACGTGGTGGTGCAGTTCCTCCATCAGGCCGCGCGCGATCCGGACGTCGTCGCCATCAAGCAGACGCTCTACCGCACCTCCTCGGATTCGCCCGATCGTGCGGGCGCTGATCGAGGCGGCGGAAGCCGGCAAGTCGGTCACCGCGCTGGTCGAGCTCAAGGCGCGCTTCGACGAGGAAGCCAACATCCGCTGGGCGCGCGACCTCGAACGCGCCGGCGTGCAGGTGGTGTACGGCTTCATCGAGCTCAAGACCCACGCCAAGCTATCGCTGGTGGTGCGCCGCGAAGGCGGCTCGCTGCGTACCTATGTCCATGTCGGCACCGGCAACTATCATCCGATCACCGCGCGCATCTATACCGACCTGTCGTTCTTCACCGCCGATCCGGTGATCGGCCGCGACGTCGCGCGCGTGTTCAATTTCATCACCGGCTATGCCGAGCCGGCGGAGCTGGAGAAGATCGCGGTGTCGCCGGTGACGCTGCGCAAGCGCATGCATCGATCATATCGCCAAGGAGGTCGAGCATGCCAAGGCCGGCCGCAAGGGCGCGATCTGGGTGAAGATGAACTCGCTGGTCGATCCCGGCATCATCGACGCGCTCTATCGCGCGTCAGCAGGCCGGCGTCGAGATCGATCTCGTCGTGCGCGGCATCTGCTGCCTGCGTCCCGGCGTGCCGGGCCTGTCCGACAATATCCGCGTGAAGTCGATCGTCGGCCGCTTCCTCGAACACGGCCGCATCTATCTGCTTCGGCGCCGGCCATGGGCTGCCGCACGCCAAAGCGGCGCTCTACATCTCGTCGGCCGACCTGATGCCGCGCAATCTCGACCGCCGCGTCGAGGTGCTGTGCCCGATTCTCAATCCGACCGTGCACGAGCAGGTCATCGACCAGATCATGATGGCGAATTTCAAGGACAACGAGCAGAGCTGGCGGCTCTTGCCGGATGGATCGTCGAAACGTATCAAGGCCGCGCCGGGCGAGGAGCCCTTCAATGCGCACAAATATTTCATGACCAATCCGAGTCTGTCGGGCCGTGGCAAATCGCTCAAAGAATTGTCGCCCCGCAGCCTCATCCGGCGCGTCGACCGCGCCTGACCTGAGTGGCGGCGAGGCCCCCGGCCGTCTCGATCACGGACCGCCGATCGCGGTCATCGACATCGGCTCCAACTCCGTCCGCCTTGTCGTCTATGAAGGCCTGACGCGCAGTCCGACGGCGCTGTTCAACGAGAAGGTCCTGTGCGGTCTCGGCCGCGAGGTGCAGTCAACCGGCCTGCTGGCGAGAGACGCGGTCGAAAAGGCGCTCGCGGCGCTGAGGCGCTTTCGCGCGCTGTGCGACACCATCCGCGCCGAACGGGTATGGGCGATCGCGACCGCCGCCTGCCGCGACGCCAGGAACGGCGCCGCCTTCATCGCCGAGGCCGAACGCATCTGCAAGGTGGATATCGATGTCTTGTCTGGCAAGCGCGAGGCGGAGTTCGCCGCGCTGGGCGTTGTCTCGGGCATCCATCGGCCGGACGGCATTGTCGGCGATCTCGGTGGAGGGTCCCTGGAACTCACCGCCGTCCATGGCGGGCGCGTGCGCCCCGGCGTGACCCTTCCGCTCGGCGGACTTGCGCTTCAGGACGCATCGGAAAAATCGATCAAGAAGGCGGACAAGATCGTCCGCAAGGCCTTGTCCGGCGTGCCGGTGCTCCGTGACGGAACTCGGCGCTCGCTCTATGCGATCGGCGGTACGTGGCGCGCGCTCGCCCGCTTGCACATGTGGCAGAAAGGCTACCCGCTGCATGTGACGCATGGCTACGTCATCCCGGCCAAGGAGATCGCGGAATTCTCCCGGCTGGTTCATCGGGTGGATACCGAGACGCTGTCGCGCATCGAAGTCGTGTCCGACGCGCGGCGTCCGCTGCTGGCCTACGGGGCGATCGTGCTCGAACACCTCTTGAGGATCGCTAAGCCGAAGGAGGTCGTGATCTCCGCCCTCGGCGTGCGCGAAGGCTTGATCTATTCCCTGCTCGACAAGGAGGAGCGCCGGAAGGACCCGCTGATCGAGGCCGCGCGCGAGCTTTGCCATCTGCGCTCGCGGTCGCCCCGGCATGGCGAGGATCTGGTCGCGTGGACCGACAGCTTCATGGCATCGACCGGGCTCGATGAGACGAACGAGGAAATGCGCCTGCGCCACGCCGCGTGCCTGCTGTCCGACATCGGCTGGCGAGCGCATCCGGACTATCGCGGCGAGCAGTCGCTCAACATCATCGCTCACGCGGCGTTCGTGGGCGTCGATCATCCGGGCCGCGCCTATCTCTCGCTCGCCACATTCTACCGCCACATGGGGCTGGTGGATGACGAGCTTTCGCCACGCCTGCGCGAGCTCGCGTCGACCCGCATGCTGGACCGCGCCCGCGTGCTCGGTGCCGCAATGCGCGTCGCCTACATGATCTCGGCGGCGATGCCCGGCGTCTTGCCGCATACGCCGATGCGGGTGACACGGGGCAAGCTGGTAGTGAAGCTCGGCAGCCGATACGCCAATCTGGCCGGCGATCGCATCGCCAACCGGCTTAAGCAGCTCGCACGGCTGATTGGACGGGAGCCGGTGGCGCTGACGGAGTAGGCGGCCGCAGGCGCGACCCGCTCAGTCGCGCTCCACCGTCACCACGCGGCCGTTTTCGACCGCGAGCGCAAGTCGGCCATGCTTAAGCGCGAGCGCCTTTTCGCCGAACAGCTCGCGCCGCCATCCTTTCAGCGCCGCCACGTCGGCCTCATCGTCGCCAGCGATGCGGTCGAGATCGTCCACGGTCGCGATCACCTTCGCGGCGACGCCGTTCTGCTCCGACGTCATGCGCAGGAGCACCTTGAGCAGTTCGACCGTCGCGGCTCCGTTCGGTGTCGGCGCGTTGCGCTCGATGCGGGGCAGGGACTTCGGGTCGCGTGCCAAGCCACGTTCGACCGCAGCGATGATGTCGCAGCCCCATTTCGAGCGCTCGAAACCTTTCGGCACGGAGCGCAGGTGGCCGAGCTTCTCCGGCGTGGTCGGTGCCTGGATCGCGATCTCGCCGATCACCTCGTCCTTGATGATGCGGCCACGCGGCACGTCCCGGACCTGCGCCTCGCGCTCGCGCCAAGCAGCGAGTTCGATCAGCACAGCCAGCTCCTTTGGGCGGCGCACCCGGGTCTTGAGGCGCTCCCAGGATTTCTCCGGTTCGAGCCGATAGGTCGCGGGCGAGGTCAGGACTTCCATTTCGCGCGCCACCCACTCGGCGCGTCCGCGCTTCTTCAGGTCGCCGGAGAGCTTCAGGTAGATGTCGCGCAGGTGTGTCACGTCTGAGATCGCGTAGCGGACCTGGGCTTCGGTGAGCGGCCGGCGCGTCCAGTCGGTGAAGCGGTTCGACTTGTCGATCACGTCGCCGGTGATGCGCTGCACGAGCTGGTCGTAGGAGATCGAATCGCCATAGCCCAGGACCATGGCGGCGACCTGGGTGTCGAAGATCGGGTGCGGAATGAGCCCGCCACGATGCCAGACGATTTCGATGTCCTGGCGGCAGGCATGGAAGACCTTGAGCACCGATTCGTTCGCCATCAGGTCGTAGAATGGCTGCAGGTCGATGTCGGCGAGCGCGTCGATGACCACCGCCTCGTCCGCGCTCGCCATCTGGGCGACGCATAGGATGGGGAAATAGGTGGTCTCGCGCAGGAATTCGGTGTCGACGGTGACGAAAGGATGCCGGGCAAGACGCGCGCAGACTTCCGCCAGCTCGTCGGTTTTGGTGATCAGGTCCATCGAACCCTGATTAGCGGACTCGCGCGGGCTTGTCGCCATGAGAAGGCCGTATTCAGACACCCCTGACGCGCGGCATGTGGATGAACTCCCACGGCGAGGGCATCGGCCCGACGGGCATTTCGATGAGGGTCGGGCCGTCCCGGCGGACAAAGCCCCGCCGCAGCGCCGCTCGCAGGGCCTCGGGGGTCGTCACGCGTTCTGCCGCGGCGCCGAAGCTTTCGGCGTATTTTACGAAGTCGGGGTTGCTGAGGTCGCAAGCGATCAATCGGTTGCCGTAATGTTGCTCCTGGATGCGCCGCACGTTCCCGAACGCGCCGTCCACGAACACCACCGTCACGAGAGGAATGCGGTGATGCACGGCGGTCGCAAGCTCGTTGGCGGTATAGAGGAAGCCGCCATCCCCGGTGATCGAGAGTACCGGCACGTCGCGGCGGGCGTCCTGCGCGCCCAGCGCAGTGGCGAAGCCCCAGCCCAGGTTGTCCTGGTAGCCCGGGGACAGGAACGTGCGGGGCCGATAGACCGGCATCGCGAGGCGCGCCGCGAAACCGACCTGCGTCACCTCGTCGACAAAGATGCCGTCCTCCGGAAGCTCCGCGCGGATGGCCTCAAGGATGGCGATCTGCGGGACGAGCTTGGCAAAACGCTGCCGCATCGCCGCTTGCCGCTCCTCCATCTCGGAGCTGCGCGGTTTGCGCGCAGCGTTGTGTGCCGGCAGCACGTCGATGAGCCGCCGCAGGATGGGCGCGGCATCGCCGACCAGGGTCACCGCCGGGTCGGCGCGGCGCGCCGGCTCCTCCGGGTCGGCGTTGACGTGGATGATGGCGAGACCGTCGTCCACGCCCCACTGCTGGTGCTGGAACCACAGCCGCGTTCCGACCGCTAGCACGACGTCCACGTCCGCCCACAGCTCATGCCCCAGCGGCAGCGTGACACTGAAAGGGTTGCGGCTGTCCAGGACCCCTCGTCCGCGCCGAAAACCGGATAAGACCGGGGACTGCAGCATGTCGGAAAGGACGGTCACTTCGGCCGAGGCATCCTGCGCGCCGCCACCGGCAACGATCATGGGAACTCTTGGCGGCACCGAGCCGCTTCGCCGCAGCAAGGATCGCATCCTCATCGATGTCCGTCGGCGGCGTTGGGAGAAGTTGCCCAACCGGCGCGAGATCGTCGATCTTCCCCCATGTATCGATCGGGCAGGCCAGTGCGGCAGGTCCGCGGCGGTCGGTCGCCATCGCGCGGAATGCCTTGCCGACCAGCCTTTCGGCGTCCGCCGGCTCGGCGATGCGTGTGGAGAAATCAACCAGCCGCGCGAGTATGCCCTCTTGGTCTCGAATCTCATGAAGATGGCCGAAGCCGCGGCCAATATCCTCCCGCGGGATGTGGCCGATCAGCGCGAGCACCGGCGCATTCATGGAATAGGCGGTGAGCAGCGCTGCGCTGGTATTGAGAAGGCCGGGCCCCGGCACCACCGCGTAAGCCTGCGGCTTGCCCGTGGCGAGTGCGGCCCCGAGCGCCATGTAGGCGGCGCCCTGCTCGTGGCGCGTATGGATGACGCGAATACGGTCGCCGGCCTTGAACAAGGCATCGAAGAGATGATCGTTGTGGACGCCGGGGAGCGCATAAAGCGTGTTGAGCCCATGCGCGAGGAGGGCCGCGATGGTTGCCTCGGCTGTGGTCGTGGGAACGGCGTCCGGCGGCCTCACCTTCGCCTGCCGGGCAGCTTCGATCGCCTCCCGCGCGATGCGGCCGGATTCCGCGAGCGATACTTCGATGACTTCGAGGCGCCCGCCGCCCATTCCGATGATCTGGTTGTATGACTCGTCACTGAACGAGGTTGCCCACCAGCCCTCCAGGGAAGCCGAGGACGTGAAGACTTCAAGCAGCGTGTCGTTCTCGAATGTGATCTTGAGGTCGCCGATGCCCGGTGTGACGGCGACGGAAACAATGCGCTTGCGCAGGAGCAGCGTTCGCGCTTCCGCAAGACGTTCGGAATCGGTTTCCAGCCTCGGGTCTTCGGAGGCGAATTCGATCGATCCGCCGATGACGACGCGCCACGGACAGCCGATGCTCAGATAGCCGCCATGGCCAAAGCTGATGTCCCAGGCGGACGCGATGGACCGGCATGGGTGGCCGACCCAGGCGGCGAGCAATCGGCCGGCGGATTTGCTTTCGGATGTCATGGCGCATCATGCCGTGCTGCCGGGATGCTGCAAAGGCTGCAGAGCCTTGGCCTTGCCTTGACAAAGCCGACCCTGCATGCGCTTTTCGCGCGCCTTTCCCCCAAAACGCCTTCCATCACGCGAGTTACTGGATGCATCGCTATCGCACCCATACCTGCGGCGCGCTTCGCGACAGCGATGTCGGCGAGACCGTGCGGCTGTCCGGCTGGTGCCATCGCATCCGCGACCATGGCGGCCTGCTCTTCATCGATCTGCGCGACCATTACGGCATCACCCAATGCGTCGTCGATCCCGACAGCCCGGCCTTCAGCAGGTCGAGACGCTGCGCTCGGAATGGGTGGTGCGGATCGACGGCAAGGTCGCCGCCGGCCGGCCGGCACCGAGAACCAGGACCTTCCGACCGGCGACGTCGAAGTCTTCATCACCGAAATCGAGGTCCTCGGCGCCGGCCGCCGAATTGCCGCTGCCGGTGTTCGGCGACCAGGAATATCCGGAAGACACGCGGCTGAAGTATCGCTTCCTCGACCTGCGCCGCGAGCGGCTGCACCGCAACATCATGAAGCGCGGGCAGATCATCGATTCCATCCGCGCGGCGCATGAAGGAAGAGGGCTTCTTCGAATTCCAGACGCCGATCCTGACGGCGTCATCGCCCGAAGGCGCGCGCGACTTTCTGGTGCCGTCGCGCATCCATCCCGGCAAGTTCTACGCGCTGCCGCAGGCGCCGCAGCAGTTCAAGCAGCTCATCATGATGGCGGGCTTCGACCGCTATTTCCAGATCGCGCCGTGCTTCCGCGACGAGGACGCGCGCGCCGACCGCTCGCCGGGCGAATTCTATCAGCTCGACGTCGAGATGAGCTTCGTCACGCAGGACGACGTGTTCGACGCCGTCGAGCCGGTGCTGCGCGGCGTGTTCGAGGAATTCGCCGCCGGCAAGGCCGTGACGCCGAAATTTCCGCGGATCCCGTACGCGGACGCGATGCTGAAATACGGCACCGACAAGCCGGATCTGCGCAACCCGATCGAGATCGTCGACGTGACCGAGGAGTTCAACGACCCGAGCGTCGACGTTCAACGCGTTCAAGAACGTCATCAAGGCGGGCGGCGTGGTGCGCGCGATTCCCGCGCCGGGCGCGGCTGCGCAGCCGCGCTCCTTCTTCGACAAGCTCAACGAATGGGCGCGCGGCGAGATGAAGGCCGCCGGGTCTCGGCTATATCGTGTTCGAGGCCGACGGCGGGCAAAGGGCCGATCGCCAAGTTCATCCCGGCCGGAGATACAGGCGCGCCTCGCCGAGAAGGCCGGCATCAAGGCCGGCGACGCGTTGTTCTTCGCCGCCGACAAGCCGGAGCGCGCCGCCAAGCTCGCGGGCGCAGCGCGCACCCGCATCGGCGAGGAACTCGGGCTGATCGCCAAGGATCGCTTCGAGTTCTGCTGGATCGTCGACTTCCCGATGTACGAATGGAACGAGGACGAGAAGAAGATCGACTTCTCCCACAATCCGTTCTCGATGCCGAACTATGCCGCTGGATGAATTCCTTGCGCTCGATCCGACCGACAAGGACACCATCCTCGGCATCAAGGCGATCCAGTACGACATCGTCTGCAACGGCTTCGAGCTGTCCTCCGGCGCGATCCGCAACCATCGCCCCGAGGTGATGCTGAAGGCGTTCGAGATCGCCGGCTACGACGACAGCGTGCTGGAAGCCAAGTTCGGCGGCATGCTGCACGCGCTCCGCTACGGCGCCCCGCCGCATGGCGGCATCGCGCCGGGCATCGACCGCATCGTGATGCTGCTGTGCGGCGAGGAGAACCTGCGCGAGGTCGTCCTGTTCCCGATGAACCAGCAGGCCGAGGACCTGCTGATGGGCGCACCCTCCGAGGTGACGCCCAAGCAGTTGCGCGAGCTTCACATCCGCCTGGCGCTGCCGGAGAAGAAGCTGGGGGCCTGACCTCGGCTTCGCGCGGCCGGCGGCTCGCGGTCAGTTCGGCGGCGTCTCGATCGTGATCGTCAGCCGCTCCAGGAGTTGCGGCGGATCGAGGTCGGTCGCTTCGCCCACCGTCAACGACCTGCCGGGCTTCAAAGTGGCGCGCGCCACCAAGGTGCCAGGCGTGCGCAGGAAGCGTGCGATCGCATCCGCCGAGCCCGGCGCGAGCGCCGGACCGAACATCGCGGCAGCGCGCGATTTGACCTCAGCGGCGAGACCTTCGCGGACCGCGTCCTGCGAAATGCCCGCCGACTTCGCGGTCAGCCCGTAAAAACGCTCGGCGACGCCGAGATTGCGCACCTTCAGCTCGATGGATTCGATCTTCGCGTTGTCGACGACCGACGGATCGCCGATCGCGGCGGCGAGATCGGCGTTGCCGAGACGGGCGGCGAGATCGATGCGGCCGACCTTGTCCATGACCAGATTGGTGTTATCGATGACTAGCGCCTTGTCGCTGCGGAGCCAGCGCAGTTGAGCGGCTGCGTCGGCGGCGAACTCGTTGTAGCCCATCGCCAGGAGCTGCTTGCGGCCTTCGTCGGGCGCAGTGCGGTCGATCTTCACCTTGAGTTGCTTGATCGAAGCCGCGATGCGCTCCGGAATCGCGCCTGCCCGGTCGTCGAGCTCGACGTCGAAACCGCCGAGCGATACCGGACCCTCAGGCGTCGACACCTCGATTCCGCCCATCCGGATCGCCGCCAGCCGCGGCGCGATCGCGATGACCTTGGCCGGATCGAAGTCGGGATCCTGGCCCGATGCGACGGCGGCGAGAAGGGCATCGACCATCGGCCCATAGGTCAGCTTCTCGATGGCGAAGCGTCCGAGACGGACCGGGCCGCTGGGAGTCGGCACGTCCATGTTTCTGATCTCGAACAAATCGAGCCCGCGGCCGCTCAGGCCGCCGAAGGTGATGGCCTTGATGCTGAATGGGCCCTGGGGAATTGAGACCGTGAAGCCTTCCAGGCTGTAGCGTTCCAGGCTGGCGGTGCGGGCGATCTCGCCGAAGAACCGCGCCATCCGCTTGCGGACTTCGGGATCGTCGAACGCCTTTCCGGTCTGGAGCGCGATGCGATCGGCGGGCGATAATCCCTCGCTCGGTGCTCTCGCTCGGAAGTTCGCCATCTCGATCCGGTCGAAGCGCATGGTCGCTTCGGAGGTCTTGATATCCATTCCGTCCATGACCACGCGCTCGATCAGGCGCTTGGGCTCGCCCGAACCGCCGCCCGACAGCAGGCGGATCGATTCCGCGATATCGACGCCCTGATAGCGAAGTTCGCCCAGCTTGAGCGACATCTTGCCGTTCGGTGGGGCGTTGCCCGATCCCGTCATGCCGGCAAGCTTGGCCGAGCCGACGAAGCCGTTTTTGACATCGTTGATGGAGATGGTGCTGACCTCGGATTCGAACGACAGCGCCGGGTTATGATCGAGCATCCGGTCGATGATGATCTGGCGCGCGGCCGCTTTCTGCAGCAGGGCGATCCAATCCCGCTCGGCATTGCCGCCTTCCGACAGCGCCCGGAACAGGTCGGCCGGCCCTTCGAAGGCCGCCACGGTGATGGTCGGCACCTCGATGACGCGAGTCCCGATCCGGCCGGTCAGCTTCTCGATCTCGACGCGGTCGGCGCGCACACGGTCGCTGTCCCGCGCAAAACCGATGAAGGAAATCTTGCCGATCGTCACCGAGCCGGTGTCGTCGGTGCCGAAGCTGACATCGCGGAACTCCGCGGTGCCGGCTCGCACGTTCATGTCGCGGGCGCCCTTGGTGAGATCGCCCTGGGCAAAGGCCTGGCCCGGCACCGCCGTCAGCGCGAGACAGAGGGCAAGGGCCGGAGCGCGCCATCGGAGCTTCGTCATGGACGTCCTTTCAAGGCGAGGGCCGGGCGTGGCGCACGATCCATTGGCGTCCCGGCAGTGGCAGAAATACGGCGGAGAAACAAATCGGCAGCTCAACCTGTCGTCGCCGGCTGCCCGGTCGGAATGTTATAGCGGGCCGCGCGGGTGCGAACTAAACTCGAAGCTTAGCCCTCAGCCTTACCGGTCCAGTGCCACATGCCCGACATTTCCGACGACCTGCGCGCAAGCGCGCTCGTCTATCACCGCTCTCCGCGGCCCGGAAAGCTCGAGATCCAGCCGACCAAGCCGCTCGGCAACCAGCGCGATCTGGCGCTCGCCTATTCGCCGGGCGTCGCGGCCGCCTGCGAGGCGATCGTCGCCGATCCGCGGAAGCGGCGACCCTGACGGCGCGCGCAGAACCTCGTGGCGGTCGTCTCCAACGGCACGCGCCGTGCTCGGCCTCGGCAATATCGGGCCGCTCGCCTCCAAGCCGGTGATGGAGGGCAAGGCCGTCCTGTTCAAGAAATTCGCCGGCATCGACGTGTTCGACATCGAGATCGACGCGCAAGACGATCGACCACATCGTCGAGGTCGTGGCGGCGCTGGAGCCGACCTTCGGCGGCATCAACCTGGAGGACATCAAGGCGCCGGAGTGCTTCGAGGTCGAGGACAGCGCTCAAGGTGCGCATGAAGATTCCGGTCTTCCACGACGACCAGCACGGCACCGCGATCATCGTCGCGGCCGCCGTGCAGAACGCGCTGCATCTCACCGGCAAGAAGATCGACGAGGTGAAGATCGTCGCCTCCGGCGCGGGCGCCGCGGCGCTCGCCTGCCTCAACCTGCTGGTCTCGCTCGGCGCCAGACCGGAGAACATCTGGGTCACCGATCATCGAGGGCGTCGTCTACAAGGGCCGGCCCAAGCTGATGGACCGCTGGAAGTCGGTCTTCGCGCAGGAGACGACGCCGCGGACGCTCGGCGAGGTAATCGACGGCGCCGACGTCTTCCTCGGCCTCTCGGCCGGCGGCGTGCTCAAGCCCGACATGGTCAAGCGCATGGCGGAGCGGCCGCTGATCATGGCGCTCGCCAATCCGCACCCCGGAAATCATGCCCGAAGACGCGCGCTGGCGGCGCGACCCGACGCCATGATCTGCACCGGGCCGTTCCGACTATCCCAACCAGGTCAACAACGTCCTGTGCTTTCCCTACATCTTCCGCGGCGCGCTCGATGTCGGCGCGACCACCATCAACGAGGAGATGAAGCGCGCGGCGGTCGAGGCGATCGCGGCGCTGGCGCGCGAGGCGCCCTCCGACGTCGCCGCGCGCGCCTATGGCGGCGAGGCGCGGACCTTCGGGCCCGGCTCGCTGATCCCCAATCCGTTCGATCCGCGCCTGATCCTGCGCATCGCGCCGGCGGTGGCGCAGCGCCGCGATGGAGTCGCGGCGTCGCGACGCGGCCGATCGACGATTTCGACGCCTATGAGGAGCGGCTCAACCGCTTCGTCTTCCGCTCCGGCTTCATCATGAAGCCGGTGTTCGACGCAGGCGAAGGCCGCGCCGAAGCGCGTCGATCTATGCCGAGGGCGAGGACGAGCGCATCCTGCGCGCCACCCAGGTGGTCGTCGAGGAGGGGCTCGCGCAGCCGATCCTGATCGGCCGGCCCGGCGTGATCGAGAGCGCGGCTCGAGCGCTTCGGCCTCTCGATCCGGCCGGGCCACGATTTCGAGCTGATCAATCCGGACGACGATCCGCGCTACCGCGACTACGTGCAGGCCTATGTCGAGGCGCGCCGGCGCGCACGGGCGTCACGCCGGATGCCGCGCGCACGATCGTGCGCACCAACGCCACCGTGATCGCGGCGCTCGCGGTGCGGCGCGGCGAGGCCGACGCGATGATCTGCGGCGTCGAAGGCCGCTACATGGGGCATCTGTACCACATCCGCGACATCATCGGCCTTGCGCCGGGCGTCGCGAGCTTCGCCGCGCTGTCGCTCGTCATCACCGCGAAGGGCGTCTATTTCCTCGCCGACACCCAGGTCAATCCGGACCCGAGCGCCGAGGAGATCGCCGAGATGGCCGATGCTCGCCGCCGCTCATGTGCGCCGCTTCGGGCTGGAGCCGAAGATCGCGCTGCTCTCGCATTCCGATTTCGGCAGCTACGACAGCGAATCGGCGCAGCAAGATGCGCGCGGCGCTCGGCAGCTCCTCGCCGCGGCGGCGCCCGGCCTCGAGGTCGACGGCGAGATGAACGGCGAATCGGCGCTCGTGCCGGCGCTTCCGCGAGCGCGTCTTCCCGCATTCGCGGCTCAAGGGCGAGGCCAACGTGCTGATCATGCCGAACCTCGACGCCGCCAACATCGCCTACCAGATGATCAAGGTGCTGGCGCGACGCGCTGCCGGTCGGACCGATTCTCATCGGCGCGGCGCGGCCGGCGCATATCCTGACGCCGTCGGTCACCGCGCGCGGCGTCGTCAACATGACCGCGGTCGCCGTGGTCGAGGCGCAAGCCCGCGCCAAGAGCCAATAGGCATCAGTGTTTCGTACGAACGCTCGTGCGACGCGCGATGGCCGTTGCAGCGGATAGCGCGGGTAGGCTGCAAGAATCTTCTTGATCATGGGGGCCGGTGTGCTTATTTGCGGAATGCCGCTGTGATCAGTCCGCGTGCGCGGGTCCGTCATCAGCGGCATTCGCATTCCGTGGAGCCGGCTTGCCGGCCTCTTGGGCTTCGATCTCTGGTTGGGGAGGACGGCATGCGCCAGAACGCCCTCTTGCGATCGGCGAAGGGCTTGGGGACTCCAAGTACCGCCCGAAAGGAAGACTTCGCGATCGCTACGCCTGCATTGTCGACAGAAGAGCGCAACGATCATTTCGTGGTGAGGAACGGGGTGCGGTGCGCGGGCGCGCATCTCATCATCGACCTCTATGAAGCCGAGCGGCTCGACGACATCGACCATATCGAGGCAGACGTTGCGCCATTGCGTGGAGGCCGCGGGCGCGACGCTGCTGCACATCCATCTGCATCACTTCGAGCCGAATGGCGGCGTTTCCGGCGTGGCGGTGCTGGCCGAAAGCCACATCTCGATCCACTCCTGGCCCGAGGCGGCTACGCGGCGCTCGACGTCTTCATGTGCGGCAATGCCAAGCCCGAAGCCTGCGTCCCGGTGCTGCGCGAGGCCTTCAAGGCCAAGCGGATCGCGGTCGAGCGAACTCCTGCGCGGGCAGGGCGCCTGAGCCTGAGCCTTCCGATGACTCGGAAAGGCCCGCGGCTTGATCGCGTGAACGGCTTCTCCGGTCCCATGATCCCTGATATTGCGCCTCGAACGGGAGAGCCTCCCGCATGAGACGGCGCATGGCCTGCCGTTTGCCGTCACGCGAGAGAGACCATGGCCGAGAAGCGCTGGATTTCCGAAACCCTGTTCGACGAGCTCGGCTTCCGCATGACCTTCGAGGTCGAGCGGGTGCTCTACGAGACGCAGACCGAGCACCAGCATCTCGTGCTGTTCGAGCACAAGCATTTCGGCAAGATGCTGATGCTCGACGGCGCCACCCAGGTCACGACCGCGCGACGAGTTCATCTATCACGAGATGATGACGCATGTGCCGATCCTGGCGCACGGCACAGGCGCGCGAGGTGCTGATCATCGGCGGCGGCGACTGCGGCATCGCCGAGGAGGTGCTCAAGCACAAGTCGGTCAAGCGGCTGACCCAGGTCGAGATCGACGCGTCGGTGGTGGAGTTCTCCAAGGAGCATTTCCCGGAATTCACCGGGCCGGTGTTCGACGACAAGCGCTTCGAAAGCGTCATCGACGACGGCATGAAATACGTCGCGGAGACCGATCGCCGCTTCGACGTCATCATCGTCAACTCGACCGATCCGCAGGGGCCGGGCGCGGTGCTGTTCACCCGGGAATTCTACGCCGCGTGCAAGCGCTGCATGACGCCGGGCGGCGTGATGGTGACGCAGAACGGCGTGCCGTTCTTTCAGCCGGACGAACTGATCTCGAGCGTCGGCACTTCCGCGCGCTTGTTCGCCGACGGCCGTCTGCTACGTCGCGGCGATCCCGACCTATGTCGGCGGCCACATGGCGATGGGCTGGGCGACGCGACGACAAGGAGCTGCGGCAGACGCCGTCGAGACGATTGCGCGAGCGCTACGCAGCCGCGGGCCGTTCACGACCAAATACTGGACGCCGGAGGTGCACAAGGCGGCCTTCGCCCTGCCGCGCTTCATCGCCGACGCGGTGGAGAAAGCAAAGGCCTGAGCCTGTTCATATTCAGGTTCGGCTAACCATTGCGCAGCGTAATGCCGGTTCTGCGGTCATTTCGCGCCGGCCGTTCACCGCGGTTAACAGCCCATTAAGGCTGTTTCGACAGGGTGGCCCGACTTTTCTCGTGAGACCACCCGGTGTTCCGGTCGAGACACGGCAAGCTTGTCGCGATTGCCGCCGGCATCGTTCTGGCGGGCTTGCCCATTGCGGCCATCAGCTATTGGGCCAGCCAATTTGTCGAGCGCCGCGGTGAAGTGGAAGTCTCGCTTGCCGCAAAGCGTGCGATTCTGCTCGCGGAGCATCGCATCGGCCTCGTCATCGCGGGACTGACCGATCTTAACAGTCGCGGCATCGCCTCCTGCAGCTTCGAGCATATCGAGGCGATGCATCAGATGGCCTTCTCGACAACGCCCATCAAGGAGATCGCGGTTGTCGGTCCGGGAGGGCAGGCCTACTGCACCAGTCTCGGACTGCCGTTCGCGCGCGAGGAAATCATCTCGCGGCCGGTTGCGACCTCGGCCCCTGACTTCGTCATCGAGGTGGTGCACATCAAAGGCCGGGCGGACCCCATGCTGCGAATCCGCCGGATCGTGTCCGACGGCAAGGAAAGTCTGGCCGCCCTCGTTCCCGCCGACCTGCTAATGCCCAAGGTCTCGCCCGACGGAGGCGCATTCCGCACGTATTCCCGCCTCGCGACGCGGGAGGGCACCTTGATCGAGGAAGGCGGGACGAAGGGGGCGGACGACGAGTCGCCCCAAGACCGTATCGTCGTCAACGCGCGGTCGGCCGATTATGGGCTGGTGGTGACGGCATCGATGTCGCGGGCGGCGCTGTATGAGAGCTATGCCGGCGTGCGCCTGATCGGCCCGGTCGCGGGGCTTGCCATGCTCATGCTCGCCCTGGCCTTCCGCGCCTATTTCCGTCACCGCAAGAACCCTATCGTGGAGATCGAACGCGGCCTGCGAGCGAACGAGTTCGTGCCTTACTTCCAGCCAATTCTGGACATCACCGATGGCCGCCTTGTCGGCGCCGAGGTGCTGATGCGCTGGCGCCGATCCGACGGAACGCTCGTGATGCCCGCGACATTCATTCCGCTGGCCGAATCGAGCGGCCTGATCTTCGACCTCACGCGCGCGTTGATGCGGCGCGTGTGCAAGGAGGCCGGTGAGGCGATCGGCCGACGGCCGCACCTGATGATCAGCTTCAACATGACGGCGCGTCATTTTCTTGACGAGTCGACCGTGGACGAGGTGCGGGATATCTTCGGCACGTCCGCCATCGCATTATCTCAGGTCGTGCTCGAAGTCACCGAACGCCAGCCGCTCGAAGATTTGGCGGCCGCGCGGCATGTGATCGCTAGCCTGCAGGAACTCGGCATCCGCGTCGCTCTCGACGACGTCGGCACCGGGCATGGCGGGCTGTCCTATCTGCTCAAGCTCGGCGTCAACATCCTGAAGATCGACAAGTTCTTCGTCGATGCCATCGGCGCCGAACGCTATTCGACCACGATCATCAAGTCCTTGTGCGAGCTCGCCCGCAGCATGCGGATGGAGATCGTCGCCGAGGGCGCAGAGAACTTCGAGCAGGTCTCGTATCTGCGCGAACAGGGAATCCGCTACGCTCAGGGCTATGTCTTCGCGCCGCCGCTGCCCTGCGCGTCGTTCCTCCAGCTGCTGGAAGCCGCCGATCCCCTGTCCGCGCCGGGCTCGCGCGCTGCGGCGGGCCCCCCGGCCTTGCCGCGTCACCTCGCGAGGCGTGATCGCGTCGCGGCGGCATGACTCAGGTTCGGCCGCCCGCCAGATCGTGAGGCTCCCGGCCTCGGCGGTCGCATCGCGTCATCCAACGACCTGCGCAGCCAATTCTCGGGGCGCCCATCGCAAAATTCCGTCACGCGAACCGGTTGTGGTATAGCCCCACCGGGCTCCAGGACTCGCATCCTTCCTGTAATCATGTCACGTGTCCTGGAACCGCGACGCAATCGTTCGATTGTCGGATAATGCGCCGCAAGCGCTGGCACAAAGGAGGCGATGATGAATGTGGCATTCGCGCTCGGGCGCATCCTGCTCGTGGTGCTGTTCATCTTGTCGGGCGCGGGAAAGCTCCTCGACCCCGCTTCGACCGCCGAGGCGATCGCGCAGAAATTCACGATGCCGGTGGCATTGCAGGACTACGCCAATCAAGTCGCTACAGCGGTGGGCATGGAGGTTCCGAAACTGCTCGCGATCGTCGTCGGCGTGATCGAGTTCGTCGCCGGGCTCCTGGTCGCAGTCAACGTGCTGACCCGGAGCGCCGCAGTGGTGCTGCTGATCTTCGCCGCGGTGAGCACGTTCTATTCCGATTACTATGGGGTGGAGAAGATGACGTTGAGCACCAACGCGCTTCAGAACCTGTCGATCGTGGGCGGGCTCCTGATGCTCGCCGCGATGCCGCGCTGGTATGCGCGCGAGGTGGTGGCGGCGCCTGAGCAGCTCGCGCCTTACGATCCGGATCGCCACGTCGTCGGGGTGGATCGCTGAATGACCAATGACGTGCAGGTCCGCAGCCGGAGGCTGATCATGGTTCGGTTATGGCTGCTCATCGCCGCCGTGCTTTTCTCACTCGGTCATGGGGCGGTGGCGCAGACCAAGGATCCGGGCTCTGACGTTATCAAGTCGTTGCTCGACAACGACAAGGTCCGTGTCTATCACGCGAACTTCAAGCCGGGGGCCAAGCTGCCGGCTCGCAGCTTCTCCAATCACCTCATCTATATGGTCACCGGCGGCACTCTTGCCTTCATCCCTGAAGGCCGCACCGGCTATGAAATGACGTTCAAGGCCGGCGATGCGCAGTGGTTTCCTCCGCAAATCCGCGGCATCGAGAACGACTCCGACCAGGAAGTGAAATTATTGATCGTCGAGGTGAAGGAGGGAACGGCGGTGGCCGCCCGGAAGGTCAAGGTCAAAGCGAAGCGCAAGCGTCGGCGCTGACTGTTTTCATCGTCGGGGTGGTCCACCCGACGGAATGGTCAGCCGTCGCGCCGCCACTCCACCAGCGTCACGCCGGCATCGGCGTCGAGCGCGCGTTCCGGGCCAGGCGTCATGCCGCGACTCGTCAGCACATCTTCGGCGCGCCGCGCCGGAACCTCCGGAAACACCGGGCGCCCGCCGGGCAGGCTCGCCTTTGCGGCACGCGTAAGATAAAACGCATCGTAGCCGATATCGAGGAACAGGGCGAAGACCTCGGTGCCGCCGATGGCCGCAACCGTCCCCGCTTCGACGCCCAGCGCGCGGCACGCCGCTTCAAGGGAGGCTCCGGCAGGATTCCACAGCAGCGCCTTCGGATCGGTCGGATCGGGGCCGAGCGTCGCCACGTTGCGCGTCGCGATCAGTCGGCGCCGTCGTGGAGAGTTGGGCTGTCCCTCGTGCGAGTGGCGCCCATGTACGATGACGTCGGCCCCGTCGAGGCCTCGCGCGAAGACATCCTGATCCGCCGGATTCTTCAGTTCATCGGGCATCGCGCCGTCGGCGTCGGCGATCATGCCGTCGATGGAAATGATGGCGTAGCCTTCGATGCGAAATGGATGCGGCATGGAATTCGTCCCCGAGGCGCGCGCCCTTATATCAGGACGAGGGAAACATGCGCGGCTTTCGCCGCAGCGTACGGCAGTCAGACGGTGGCGATATCAGGCTCGGTCTTAGGCAGCCGGTCCGAGTTCGCGGCCGATGGCGGCGATCACGCGCGCGTCGTCCGGCTCGACCGCGGTTGGGAAGACGGCGGCGATGCGGCCGTCTCGGCCGACGAGATACTTGTGGAAATTCCACCGCGGCGTCTCGAGCGGCCGTTCCGTGGCCGCCCATTTGTAGAATGGATGCAGGTTCGGCCCCTTCACCACAGCCTTTGCGGCGATCGGAAACGTAACGCCGTATTGCTGGTGCGCGGTGTGTTCGATGTCGGCGGCGTCGCCCGGCTCCTGCCCGCCGAAGTCATTCGAGGGCACGCCGACGATCATCAGCCCGCGTGGGGAGAACCGCGTCCAAAGTTGCTGCAGGCCGGTATATTGCGGCGTGTAGCCGCACAGGGAGGCCGTGTTGACGATGAGGATCGGCTTGCCCGCATAATCCGCGAGCCGGATCGTGCCGCCGTCGAGGGACTTGAAGAAAAACGCATAAGCCGTCATCCGGCTTGCTCCCGGCACTTGCGCGAAGGCGGGCGTGACGAGCCCGCCCGCGAGAAGACCAAGACATTGCCGCCGGTCGAGCATCATCTGCCTCGCACCATGAAGCTCAAACGATACGCTCATGCGCAGCAAATGGAAATCAAAGGAAAGGCGGCGTGAGTTCGACGACTGCCGCGGCCCTAGCGTCAGATGTGGGCTCCCGCGGAGCGGCCGAACCATACGCCAAGCAGGGCGGCGAACGAGACGAGCGCCAGGAAGCCGTTCACTCCGATCAGAATCCATGCCGAAATGCGTGGCGTATCGGGGTTCGGCGGCGGTGGCCCCGAATTGACTTGGCGCCACACCGCGGCCGCGAAACAGAACGCGCTGAACAAGATGAGCACGCTACCGTTCGCGATGATCAGCCACTCAGGCACCACTCCGGTAAGCAAGGCTCGCGCTCCAATTCCGCTCGCGAGCGCCAGCAGCCCGGTGCGGACCCACGCCGCATAGGTGCGCTCGGCGGCGAAGACGGTGCGGTCGGCGGCGAGCACGGTGCGCCGGTCGGCGCTGTCTTCCACACGATCGGTGCTAACTTCGAGTTTCTTGGCGCTGTCCGCCAGCTTCTCTCCGCTTTTCTCCAGGGCCTTCGTTGTCATGGCCAGCGACCTGTCTGCTTTGTGTTCAATGGCTTTGACGGCGCTGCGCTCCGCCGCAGCGCGGTCTTGAGGTCGGAGGGCCGTCCGTGCTTGCGCAGCAGATCGCGGAACGCCTCGTCGGCGAGGTCCTGGAAATCCTTCATGCTGTCGCGCGCCAGGAGGTCGACGGCTTGCCAAGTTTCGGCATCGAACGTGACGCGCTTGCCGTGAGGCTGTCCATCGCCCACTTTCTTCACTGAGGGCCCGGTGCGCGAGGCGCTGTTGCGTCCCTTGCCGGTTGAGCGAGTGGCCGGCATCGTGAACTCCGTTTGGCGGCGAGCCAGCTCTTTTGAACTGCGGTTCTAGTGAAGTGCGGTTCTAGCGGCGTCCTTGACGCACCCTAACTACGAGCCTCCCTAATCGTTCCAAACGATCTTTCCTCGCTCAAACCCTTGGCAGAGGAACTTGGCGACCGGCGCCGCGTTCTCCAGCCAGACCGAACGCGCTTTTAGGTGTGGACAGTCTGCGAGAGGGAGCCTGCCATGTCACCGTTCTCAACGAACCATGACTTTACGGCCGTCATACAACGCTCTCTCAAGGGGCGGACGCCTCTCATCGCCGGCATTTTTCTTTGCAGCGCGCTCGGCACCGTGGCGCTTGCAAATATCCCCGCCGCCATGTCGTCGGCCCCCACATCGGTTGCCGGACCAGTCGTCCCCGCAGAGATCGCCGTCCCGGCCGCAGCGCTGTCGTGTGACCAGCAGACTTGGCCGTACATCGATCGCAACTGCGCCGGCGACGCCGGCCCGGCGTCGAAAAAGCTTGTCCGCGTGATATCTCCGGAATTGTCGCGCACGGCGGAGCGAGCCTCCTCACCCGTGGCCGCAGCAATGGTCGTTCAAAATCCGGTTGCGTTAGCCTTTGCTACCCTGTCGCCGCCGGTGACCGTGCCTGCTCAGCAGTTTGTTCTCACCTCTCCGACAAACCATGCTGAGGCGTCGCCGGCTCCCGCCGCGCGCCGCGCGGCGGAGGTCAAACGGCCGAAGGCCGTCATTCGCGTCGCCTCGCGGTCCGATGCTCCGGCCGTTCGCCAGAACGTCAAGCCTCAGGTGGTTGCACAAGGTGACACCTATCAGGTCCGTCGCGTCTATCTTGAAGAGCGCGACGTCGCGCATGGCCTCTATTGATCAATCGAGCAGCCTGCGCAATTCCAACTCCAAAGCACGGCGTCTCGGAAGCCGCGCTTTGCATTTCGCCTGATCCGGTCAGCTCAGAACGCCATTCTTCTTGAACCAGACCTGCAATCGATTCCACGCGTCGTCCGCTGCATCCTTGCGATAGCTGGGGCGGTAGTCGGCGTGGAAGCCGTGAGGCGCCCCGGGATAGACGTGAAACTCCGCGGGCTTGCCGGCCGCCTTCAGCGCCTCTTCCATCTTTTTCACGCTGTCGACCGGGATGCCCTGGTCCGCTTCGCCATAAAGGCCGAGCACCGGGGCTTTCATGTCGCCCGCCTGCATGGTGGCGTTCTTGGGCATCGTGGGATTCGGAGCGTCCGCCACCGGACCGTAGAAGGCGACTCCCGCCTTCAGGCCCGGATTGTGCGCCGTGTATTGCCACACCGTACGTCCCCCGCGGCAGAATCCCATGATGCCGAGCTTGGACGTATTGCCGCCTTGCGCTTTCGCCCAGGCCACCGTCGCGTCGAGATCGGACAGCAACTCCGCATCGGTCTTGGCGTTGACGAGTGGCATGAGTTCCTTGATGTCGGTGACCTTCGTCAGGTCGCCTTTGCGGAAGTAATAGTCCGGCGCGATCGCGAGCGCGCCGAGCTTGGCGACCCGGCGCGTGACGTCGCGGATATATTCGTGCAAGCCGAAAATCTCCATCGCAACGATGACCACCGGAGGATTGTTGGCGGTGGCGGGCTTGGCGTAGTAGCCCGGCATCTCGCCGTCCGAGACCTTGATCTTGGCATCGCCGGCAGTGAGGCCATCGGTATCGGTGTGGACCACGTCGGCACGCACGGGACCGGCGGCGAGTGTATAGCCGGCCGCTGCGGCCGCGGACACGGTCATGAAGCCCCTGCGCGACAGCGGCGGCGCGGTTTTGGTCATTCCCTCGATATCTGACATCAGCTTGCGTTGAGCAGGCATCAGGCTCTCCTCCCGGTGGCGGCCCCGTGCGGCCGTTGCCACGAATGGTTGACGACGCCCGCACTACGCCGTCGCTATCCCGCGCTGTCAACGCACGGGGTGGTGAACAAAAGCACCGCAAAGCCGCCCCAAAATCACCGAACTCGCGACGGAAATCATGTCGAGCCTTCCCAGAGGAACCCCGCCGGGACGACGGCGTTGACGGACAAGGCCCGATAGCCACGCGCACGAATTGCGACCCAACTGAGCCGTGCAGGAGAACCTTGATGTCTGCCATATTTCCCCACCGCGCCGTGACGGAGCGCTATCTCCACACGGGTGGCACGGGCGGGTCGTCGCGGAAAGCGGTGATCGCCGCGTTCCTTGGTGGCCTGGGCTGCGCGGTCGTCGTCGCCAATCTGCCGGCCGGGTCGTTGACCTTTGGGCCCGCGCCTGCAGCTTCCGAGGCCGCGCTCAAAAACGCCGATAGCTGCAAGGAGCGCGCGTGGCCCTATAACCGCTGCGCCGACCCGGTGGCCCACGACCAGATGGAGAAGACGCCAACTCGGACGGTGACCGCTGACCAGCCTCCGCCGGCAGCGGATTCGGCGCCTCCTCCGGTTCAGGTGACTGCTTCGGCCGAAACCAAAACCACCACAGGCATCAGCCAGGGATCGACCCAACCGAATACTCGTCCACAGGCCGAGATCCCGGCTCCTCCCGCGCCTGTAACACCGCAGAACATGCCGGCGTCAAGGCCAGCCGAAGCGATCGCCGCCGGGCCGCCTGCCACGCTTGCTTCGCCGCCCCCTGCGACCGCAGCATCGCCTCCCGCCGCGGCACTGCGGAAAGCCGTGCTCGCGGAGAATGTGGCTGACGAGCCTGCGCCGAGAGTGACCAAGAGAAAGGTTGCGAATCGGCAGAATCTCAAGCAACGCCGCGCCGAGCAGGGCATCCGTGCTGCGAGCCGCCGGCAGCAGAACTCGCACTCGTGCCGCCGCCCTCCATCGGGCCGCACCGGATGCGCAGCCCTCTTACATTCGCATTGTCGATCTGCCCAACGGCGAGCGCGTGTATCAACGTCTCCGTGGCGACCAAGCCGCGGCGTTGGGGCATGATCCCGCGCGGCGCAGCTTCATGGCTCCCGGCGGGGACGACGATTTCGACTGATGCAATAGATTTAACTCCGCGCCGTTACGCCGAAGCGCGGTCAGAATGTGTTTGATGGTTTGCGCCGCCAGTTTTAGGTCAATTTTCTCGCCGGTATTTCCCCAAACGCCGTAGACTAGAAACAATATTCAGAAATCGGGGCGGATTGCTCCGGACGGACGTCCCTTCGTAGGATCATCATTCTTCGGCCGCGGCGCGTTCGCACCGGCATCATCACCCTGTTTCCTACGCGTCCGCGAGCCGTCATCGTCATCGGTGATGTATGGGCCTTCCGGAGCATCGCTGGGCTCTCCGGTGGGGGTGTCGTCGCCGACGCTGATATTCGCCTTGCCCATGGACTTTGTCCTTCGATCAATTGATCTTAGCGCGAATCGTTTTCTTCGCACCCGGAGCGGCTTTGCTCGTCACCCGATCCGTCACTGCCGACCTCGCTCTCCTCCGCAATGGCCGTTTCGGTACGGCTGTGATCGCGCGACCGCCGCGAGTTCGCCGCACCGTCCTCTGTATCTTTCGGTCCTGCCATGGCGGCTTACGGCACCCGCCGCCCTTGCCACCTCAGGGGCGGCGCGATCTCGTTGTCGCGATGACGGCCGCCGATGCCGGCCGAAATCCACGCTGCTGCTGCTGCTGCTGCGAGCGATGCGGCCGTCATGAAACCGAGGAGGACGGCGCTGCGACGAGCCTGCGATGCCGCAGTGCGGGATTCCGACACGATCTGCTCGACGCGCCGGTCTGCGTCGGCGGCGCTCAGCCCCGTCCGGGTGGCGACGAGCCGCGCGAGGTAGCTTCGATCCTCGGACGCAAGGTTGCGGCGGCCGATACCGGTCATGAGGATGCGTCCCGCTTCTGCGCGGGATTCCGGGTCCGCCACGTCGGGCCTCCGCTCCGATCGGAAGAGTCGGTCGAGTTCGAGGGCGAGGAAGCTCGGGTCGCCTGTTGAGGCGTTGCGGACGCCGCTGGCGGATGCGCCGATGGACGTGACGGCTGTCGCGGCGGCCCAGGCCAAGCCGGCGCCGACGACGATGCCAAGCGCCCATACGAGCAATCCATGGGTGCCGTCGCGGAAGTGGATTTCGTCGGCCGAGGTCTTCCAACTCGAGCGCACGCGTCCTGCGATATAGCCGCCGAGCGCAAAGCTGCCTGTCGCGACCAGCAAGATCCATAATCCGGACAGCAGCGAGAGCAGGACGGACGCGTCGCGCCAAGTCGGCGATGGTGATGCAACGGCGAGGCCGATCGCCGAACCGAACGTCATCAGCACGAACGAAACCGCTGCAGCGGACATCGCTCCGGCGACAATCGGTCCCCAGTGGAGATAGGACAATGGCCCGCCCGGCACGGCTAGCGGTCCGTCTGCGGGCGCGACCGGCGCAGGGTCGGCCCGATAGATTGCTTCAGCCATGCGTTCTCTCCCGCGTTTCGTTCAACGCAAGCCGAAGAAGGAAAGAACCGCCATGATGATGACTACGAGGCCCACCAGATAAATGATGCCGTCCATTGTTTCCTCCACGGTCTGTCGCCGCCCCGCGCGGAGCCCGGCGACAGAGGAACCGTGCGGGTGAGGAAAGGTTCCCGGCGGCCGTTGGAGCATAGGGCCAGCCTGGAAGCTGACCACCTGCGTATCCGCCTCCTTGGCGGCAGCATGGATTCGTTCATGCCGACCAGCTTCACGTGTCACCGCGACGCTGAGGCCACGCTGCCTATGCCGAAAGGGCCCCGCCGAGCGCGAGCTCAAGCGAAGGAGCAGGGCGTCGGCGCGGAAGTGGCGCTTCAGCAGCGGCGAAATGCCGAAACCGAAATCATGCAGGGCGCGCAACACCCACCACCGGCATGTGGTGGAGATCGCGCGCCAACGGCTTGGCGCGGTGGCCGACATCATCAACCTTGCCGACACAAGGCCTGTTCTGGACACTTCAGCGCTGCGGATCACGGCTCTCGCAGGATAAATACTGCCCTTAAGCGCGGCCGTTGTTGCATTTCCGTAACCTGCCGGGCGCAAATACAGCCGCAGACGGCCGAATGCCCGAAAATATGCTCGAAATTTCGCGCAATAATGCGACAAATCGCAGGAGTGTTTCTCGATCCTGCGGCCACCATGATTTTGACGGCCAATCCCCTCGTCGCCGGCTTTCGGCCCGTCATAGCAGCGGCAAGCATCGCGCTTGCCCTGGCGGGACGCGATGCCAATGCCGATCCGGTGTATCCGGTCGATGACCACGGCAGGCAGGTTCCCTCCGTCGCGACCAGCATGCCTTATGACGGCGATCCCGGCGGCGTTCGGAAATGGCTGCACGATCGCGGCCTCGATTACGGCCTGAATTACACCGGGCAGGTGCTCTCCAATGTGTCCGGCGGCATCCGCCGCGGTACGGTCTATCAGGGCAAGCTCGAGGCGGTGGTCAATGCCGATCTCAGCAAGATGGCCGGCTTCGACGGCCTGAGCTTTTACGCCAACGCATTCCAGATTCATCCCACAGGCGGAATCAGCCGCGATCTCGTCGGCAACTTCGAGACCATCAGCAACATCGAGGCGCTGCCGGCGACGCGGCTGTCCGAAATGTGGTTGGAGCAGAAATTCTGGGACGGCAAAGCCAGCATCCGCTTCGGCCAGCTCGCCGCAAACTCGGAATTCTTCATCAGCGACTACAGCATCTTCTATCTCAACAGCGACTGGCCGGCGATCACCAAGCAGGATCTGCCGAGCGGCGGCCCTGCTTATCCGCTGTCGACTCCCGGCATCCGCCTGAAGGTCGAACCGACAAAAGGGGTGGTCTTCCTCGCAGCACTGTTCAATGGCGATCCGTCGGGACCAGGACCTGCCGATCCCGAGATCAAGAACCGCCACGGCCTTAATTTCCGTGTTACCGACCCGCCGTTCCTCATCGCCGAGACGCAGTTCAAGACCAATGAGGGCAAGACCGATACCGGCCTCGCCAGCATCATCAGGCTTGGTGCCTGGCACCATTTCGGGCGCTTCGACGATCAGCGCTTCGGGACGGACGGGTTGTCGTTGGCCAATCCGCTGAGCAACGGAATGGCCCGCCAGCTTCGCGGCAACGACGGCGTCTACGGCATCATCGACCAGCAACTCTACCGGCCACCCGGTGGCGACCCCACCAGCGGCATCGGCGTCTTCAGCCGCATCTCGGCGAGCCCGTCGGACCGTAATCCGATCGACTTCTATCTCGACGGCGGCATCGTGTTCACCGGCATGCTGCCGGGCCGGCCCGACGACAAGTTCGGTGCCACGTTCCTGTATTCATCGATCTCGGATCGCGCTCGGACCCTCGACCGCGATGCGATCTTCTTCTCTGGCATGCCGCAGCCGGTCCGCAACTACGAGCTGACGTTTGAATTCAGCTACATGTACCAGATTCTTCCCGGCTGGGTTATCCAGCCGGACTTCCAGTACGTCGTGCATCCCGGCGGAAATATTGCGGACCCGACCGCCCCGCTGCCGGTTACGCCGATCAAGAATGCCGCGGTGTTCGGCGTTCAGACCTTCATCCGATATTGATCTTTGCCGGTATCTCGGCGCTCAATGTGCCGCCGGCGCGAGTTGCTGCTGCTCACCCGGCGCGGGCTCGACCGGCGTCTCGTGACCGGGGCTTGTGCCCGGCACATAGGGCATGAACAACCGCGCCAGCGTCGGGATCACCAGCAGGCTGCAGATCGGCGACAGCAGCATGCCGCCGACGATCACGCAGGCGAGCGGCTGCTGCACCTGCGAGCCGATCCCGGTGGAGATCGCGGCCGGCACGAGGCCGATGCAGGCGGAGAGGCCGGTCATGAAGATCTGCCGCATGCGCGTCTGCGCCGCGGTGATGATGGCTTCGTCGCTGCCCATGCCCTCGTCGAGGTTCCGCGGCGGATGTAGGACATCAGCAGGATGCCATCCATCGACGAGACGCCGAACAGCGAGATGAAGCCGATCGCCGCCGAGATGCTGAAGTTCAGTCCCGCGACGTAGAGCCCGAGAATGCCGCCCGCGACCGCGAACGGAATGCCGGACAGCGCCAGCAGGCTGTCGCGCACCGAGTTGAACAGGCTGTAGAGCAGCATGAAGATCAGCAGCAGGCTCAGCGGCACGATCAGCGCGAGCCGCTTCTGCGCCTCCACCAGCGCGCCGAACTCGCCGGTCCACTCCAGCTTGTAGCCCTGCGGCAGCGGCACCTTGTCGGCGATGCGCTTCTGCGCCTCGGCGACGGTCGAGCCGAGGTCGCGGCCGCGCACGCTGTATTTCAGCGGCACGAAGCGCTGGTTGTTCTCGCGGTAGATATAGGCGGCGCCGGTCTCGAGCTTGACCTCGCCGAGATCGCCGAGCGCGATATAGGCGGTCGGCGATTTCGGATCGCTGTTGGGCAGCGCCACCGGGATCGAGCGGATGGCATCGACGTTGCGGCGATATTCGGGCGCGAGGCGCACCGTGAGGCGCGAAATTCCATCTCGCCCTCGTAGACCCGCGTCACCTCCTGTCCGCCGATCGCCGCCTGCACCACCGCGTTGATGTCGCCGACCGAGAAGCCGTAGCGCGCTGCCTTGGCGCGATCGATGCGGATCACGAGGTTGGGCTGGCCGAGCAGGTTGAACACGCCGGGATCGGTGACGCCGGGCACTTCGGAGATCTCGGTCTTCACCGATTTCGACAGGCGTTCCAGCTCGGCGAGATCGCGGCCGAAAATCTTGACCGAGTTCTCGCCCTTCACGCCGGAGACGGCCTCCTCGATGTTGTCCTGGATGTACTGCGAGAAGTTGAAATCGACGCCGACGAACTCGCGCTTGAGCTGCTCGCTCATCTGCTTGACCAGCTCCTCCTTGGTCAGGCCCTTCGGCCATTCGTCGAACGGCTTCAGCGGCACGAAGAATTCCGCGACGAACGAGCCGTCCGGATCGGTGCCGTCCTCGCCGCGGCCCTGCTCGGAGACCACCGTGCGCACCGGCGGATAGCTGCAGATGATGTTGCGCATGCGCGCGACCGTATCCATGCCGGCTTCGAGCGTGATGGTCGGCGGCAGCAGCGCGCGGATCCACATGATTGCCTTCTTCGAGCTTCGGCAGGAACTCGGTGCCGAGCCGTGCGCCGAGCAGGCCGCAGAGCAGAAGGAACACCAGCGCGATGGTGGCGGCGATCCGATAGTCGGCGGACCGCCAGCGGCAGCACGAATTCGTAGACGCGGCGGACGCCGCGCACCAAGAAGGTCTCGACCTCGTTGACCCGTGCCGGCAGCAGCACCGAGGACATCACCGGCGTCACCGTGAAGGTCGCGATCACCGCGCCGAGCAGCGCATAGGCATAGGTGCGCGACATCGGGCCGAAGATCTGGCCCTCGACGCCCTGCATGGTGAACAGCGGCAGGAACGCCGCGATCGTGATGATCACCGAGAAGAGGATCGCCTTGTCGACCTCGACCGCGCCGGTCAGGATGCGATGGAGCTTGTTGCCGCGGCTCGCCTCGATGTTCTCCGGCGCGTGCGACGTGGCGGATGCGCGAGATGGCGGTAGATGTTCTCCAGCATGATCACGGTCGCATCGACGATGATGCCGAGATCGATCGCGCCGACCGACAGCAGGTTGGCGGACTCGCCGCGCAGCACCGTGATGATGACGGCCAGCAGACAGCGCCACCGGAATCGTCGCCGCGACGATCAGCGCGCAGCGCAGATCGCCCAGGAACACCCACTGGATCAGGAAGATCAGCGCGATGCCGAACAGCATGTTGTGCAGCACGGTCCGCACCGTGATCGCGACGAGGTCGCCGCGGTCGTAGAAGGTCTCGACCTTGACGCCCGGCGGCAGGCTGCCGTCGGTGTTGATGCGCTCGATCGCGGCGCGCACGCGCGTCACCACGTCCATGGTGCGTTCGAGCTTCTGCATCAGCACGATGCCGAAGATGATGTCGGTCTTGTCGTCGCGGCCGGCGATGCCGAGCCGCGGCGTGAAGCCGACCTGTACCTTGGCGACGTCCGACAGCAGAACCGGCACGCCGCCCTGCTGCGTCAGCACGATGTTGCCGATGTCGTCGAGCGAGCTGACGACGCCGAGGCCGCGCACGTTGACCGACTGCTCGCCGATCGAGATCGTGCGGCCGCCGACGTTGGAGTTGCTGGCCGAGATCGCGGTGATGACCTGCGGCAGCGTCAGGCCGTAGGACATCATCTTGTTGAGGTCGATCTCGGCCTGGAACTCCTTGGTCTTGCCGCCGAGCACCGAGACGTCGGCGACGCCCGGAACGATGCGCAGCTTGCGCTCGACCACCCAGTCCTGCAGCGTCTTGAGCTCGATCAGGTCCATGCCGGGCGGACCCTTGAGCTGGTAGCGCATGATCTCGCTGATGCCGCCGGCCGGCGAGATCACCGGCTGCACGCCGACGGCAGTGCCGCATCCTTCAGGCGATTGATCGTCTGCTGGCGCACGAAATAATAGTCGTGGCCGTACTCGAACTGCAGGCGGATGAAGCCGAGCGCATAGACCGTGTTGGAGCGGATGTATTTCAGCCCGGGCGTCGAGGCGACCGCGATCTCGATCGGGATCGTGACGTAGCGCTCGACCTCCTCGGGCGACTGGCCGGGCCATTGCGCGATGATCTCGATGATCGGCGGTGCCGGATCCGGATAGGCCTCGATGTTGAGCGTCGTGAAGGCCGCATAGCCGATGCCGAGAAACGCCGCGAACGCCGCCAGCACCAGCGGCCGTCGCGACAGACAGAGCGCGATCAGGCTACGCAGCATGGCTGTACCGGAAACCCAGGGCGCTCACTGCCGCCACTCGTTGTCGACGAAGATCGCGCCGCGCGCGACGACCTGGTCGCCGACCTTCAGGCCGTCGCGAATCTGCACGTGGCCGTCCTGTTCGAGCCCGACCTTCACCTTGCGGCGCTGGAACATCATCGGCTTCCTCTCGACCCAGACGACGGCCTGATCGCCCTCCCAGATCACCGCATCGACCGGGACCGACGGCGACGGCTGGCCTGCGCCGGTGGAGATCGTGAAGGTGGCGAACATCTCGGCCTTCAGCGCGCCATCGGGATTGGGAATTTCGGAGCGCACCACCACGCGCCGCGTCGACGCGTCCGAGGATGCGCCGATCGCGGTGACGTGCGCCTTGAACACGCGGTCGGGCAGCGCGGTGACCGTGACCTCGATCTCCTGTCCGACCCGCACCAGCGGGATGTCGTTCTCCGGCACGTTGGCCTTGAGCCACATGGTCGAGAGATCGGCGATGGAATAGAGCGGATCGCCGGCATCGCTGCGCACGTATTGGCCGGGCCCGACCTTGCGCGCGATCGACGGTGCCGTCGATCGGCGCGTTGACGGTGATCAGCGGATTGATGATGCGCTCGCGCTCGACGCGCTCGACTTCGCCGTCGTCGCGGCCGATGATGACGCGCAGGCGGTTGCGCGCGGCGGTAAGCGTGCCTTCGGCGGTCCTGAAATCGGATTCGGCGGCCGCATGGTCGTTGCGCGCCTGGTCGACCTCGCGCTGCGAGGTCGCGCGGTCCGACAAGCAGGCCGGTCTGGCGGTCGAGCACGCGCTTGGCGAGTCGCAGCTGCGGCTTTCGCCTTGTCGAGCCCGTGCACCGCCGCGATCAGATCGGTCTGCGCCTGCACCACCTCCGGGCTGTCGATCTCGAACAGCGGATCGCCGCGCTTCACCTCGTCGCCGATCTTGGCGATCAGCCGCGTCACGCGGCCCGAGAACGGCGTCAGCACCACGGTGCTGGCATCCTCGTTGAACGCGATCTGGCCGATCGCCGTCTTCTGGAGCGCGGAACGGGTAGGAGCCGACCTCGGTGATGGTAAGCTGGTGCAACTGGTCGCTCACCACCCGGATGTTGTCGCCGTTCTTCTGGGTTTGCGCCGTTGCGTCGTAGGCGGCCGCGATGAGGCAGCCGACCTGGATCGCGCAAGCGAAAAGCGTGCACCGCAGCGCTTGCCGCATCGGCGAACCGGACGGCCTGTGTTTGGTGTTCATGGTCATGAACAGCTCTTCGTGTCGAACCGAGATCGGTTCCCGGTTCCACCAGCCGCCGCCGAGCGCCTGGAACAGCGCGACGGTATCGGCGAGACGCGCGCGCCTCGCGCCTGCACGCGGGCGAGCGAGGTCTGCAGATAGGCCTGCTGCGCGTTGAGCAGGACCGGGATGCTGACCTGGCCCTGCTCGACCTGGCGCGGACAAGATCGATGTTGCGGGTGGCGGACTGCTCGGCTGCGATCGCCGCGCTCACGGCCCGGGTATCGGCCTGCAGCGCGCGCAGCGTATCGGCGACGTTCTGGAACGCGACCAGCACCGTGCTGCGATACTGCGCCGTCGCCTGCGCGAAGGTTTCCTCGGCGGCTTGCTGCTTGTTCGCCAGCGTGCCGGCGTCGAACACGGTCTGCGCGACGTTGCCGGCGATCGTCCAGAACGCGGTGCCGGGCGAGAACAGCTGCGACAGCGCAGTCGCCGTGCTGCCGGCGTTGCCGGTCAGCGTGATCTGCGGCAGGCGGTTGGCGATCGCGACGCCGATCTGCGCGTTGGTGGCGTGCAGGTTGGCTTCGGCGGCGCGGATGTCGGGCCGCTGGCGCACGAGATCGGCCGGCACGCTCAAGCGGCAATTTGCGCGGCAGCCGGAACGACGCGAGTTGAAATGTCGCCGTCGTCTCCTCGCTCGGAAACCGCCCGGTCAGGAACGCCAGCAGGTCGCGCTGCTGGGCGAGTTGCCGCTCCAACGGCGGCAGCAGCAGCCGCGCCTGCGCGACCGCCGTCTCCTGCGCCACCACGTCCGGCAGCGCGATCTGCCCGGACTCGTTCTGCTGCTGCAGCATGCCGAGCAGTTGCGTCTGGATGCCGATCAGCCGGCGCGTCGCCGCGATCTGGCCGCGCAGCGACGCTTCCTGGATCGCCGCGAGCGCGATGTTGGAGGTGAGCGTGAGATAGACGCCCTCGCGCTGGAACGCCTGCGACCTCGACCTGCGCGTCGGAGGCCTCGATCGCCGCCGCGTGCCGCCGAACACGTCGGGCACGAAGGCGACGGTGACCTGCGCGGTGTGCAGGCTGTACGATGTTGGCGCCGGACGAGGCGTTGGTCGTCAGCGCCTGGCTCGGGACTCTCTGCCGGCTCGCATTGAAATTGGCCGTCACCACCGGAAACAGCGCGCCGCGCTGCGCCAGCGCATTGGCCTGCGCGACGCGCACGGCTGCCTCGGCCGCTTGAAGGTCCGCGTTGTGCGCGATGCCCGTCCTCGATCAGACCGTTGAGATGGCGCGAACGGAACAGCTCCCACCAGCGGCCTGGAATGTCATTTCCGTACGCGAGGCGCATCCCCGGAATCCGATCGCCCGGTGGCTGGCCGGCCGCGCGGGGCAGATAGCCGCCGACCGGCGGGGGCTCGGGGCGCAGAAAATCCGGGCCGACGGCACAGCCTGTCAGCATGGGGATGCAGAGCGAACAACAAGCCGACCCGCCGGCTCCATGAGTAGCGCAGGCAACAGAGCGCGACGGCGGCCACGACCCGAATACGCGCAAGCAGCGGAAATCCGACACCCGAGTCCAATGTTCTGCGCCGTCCCTGAAGTCAGGGTGGCGCTCTTGGTTGCCGCCCTCCCTTACCCGTGATTTTTGCCCTCACGTGAAGAGCAACGGACGTGCCATGGAGGAGCCCGAGACATTAAAAATCTTATTGAAATTTCAAATATTTATGGAGAGCATTGGGCCGTCATTCAGCGGATCGGCGGCTTTCCGCCATTGGACGCCTGATCGTGGCGGTATTTGGCTCACCGGCCTCGGTGAAGCGCCGCCGGTCGAGACCGAGCCGGGCCATCTTCTCGCTCAGCGTCCGCCGCGGAATGTCGAGCCGTTCCATCACGGCGCTGATTCTGCCGCCGCTCTCGGCGAAGCATCGCTCGATCACCGTCGCGCTCGAACGCCTCGACCTGCTGGGCGAGCGACGGCCCGGCCGGCTCCGCCGGCTGGCGTAGCGCCGTGACGATTGTCGCCCAAGCCGAGCGCGTAGCGTTCCGCGGCATTGCGCAATTCGCGCACATTGCCCGGCCAGTCATGCGCCATCAGGCCGCCGACGGTGGCCGCCGAAACCGGACGCGGCTCGCGGCCATGGGCCTGCGGCGGCCGAGGCCGCGAAATATTCGAACAGCAACGGGATGTCCTCGGTGCGCTCGCGCAACGGCGGGACCATCAGCTCGACCACCGAGAGCCGGTAATAAAGATCGAGGCGGAATCGCCCCTCCGCGCTCGCCTGCGCAGATCGATCTTGCTGGCCGCGATCGCGCGGATATCGACGTTCGATGCTGCGGTTCGAGCCGAGCCGCTCGACCGACGCGCTCCTGCAGCGCGCGCAGCAGCTTGCCTTGGGTCGCGAGCGGCATGCTGTCGATCTCGTCGAGAAACAGCGTGCCGCCGCTTGCGTGTTCGAGCTTGCCGAGCCGCGCCTTCATCGCGCTGGTGAAGGCGCCGGCCTCGTGGCCGAAGAACTCGCTCTCCACCATCGTCTCCGGAATAGCCGCGCAATTGACCGCGACGTAGTTGCCCTTGGCGCGGCGGCCGAAATCGTGCAGGCAGCGCGCGACCAGATCCTTGCCGACGCCGGTCTCGCCATAGATGATGACGCTGACATCGGTGCCGGCAAGTTCGGCGACGGTCGCGCGCAGCGCCTCGGCGGCGCGCGACGTGCCGATGATGCGCGAGGACAGCGTCTGCTCGTTGACCGCGCGCCGCAGCCGGCGGTTCTCGATCACGAGCTGGCGCTTCTCGCTGGCGCGGCGGACAACATCGAGAAGCGCTCCGGCGCGAACGGCTTCTCGATGAAGTCATAGGCGCCGAGCCGCATCGCCTCGACCGCGGTCTCGACGTCGCCGTGACCGGTGATCACCACCACCGGCAATTCCGGATCGATCTGCTGCGCGTGGCGCAGCAGAGCCATCCCGTCCATGCCCTCCATCTTGAGATCGGTGACGAGGATGCCGGGAAAATCCGCGCTCGAGATTGCCGAGCGCCGCCGTGGCGTTGTCGTGGACACGCAGCTCGAAGCCGGCAAGGCCGAGCCATTGCGCGACGGCCTGGCGCATCGACGCTTCGTCGTCGACGAACAGGACAGAGGCCGTGCTCAGGCATGGACGGCCATCGCCGCAGGCATCGCGTCCTGACCACGGCGCGGGAGATCGACGGTCAGCTCCGCGCCGCCTTCGGGCCGATTGGCGGCGTGGATCTCGCCGCCGAAATCCTGCACGATGCCATAGGAGATCGACAGGCCGAGACCGAGGCCCTTGCCGACCGGCTTGGTGGTGAAGAACGGATCGAAAATCTGATCGATGAGGTCCGACGGAATGCCCGGTCCAGTTATCGGCGACGCTGATACTCACACGGTCTGCCGCCGCGCAGGCAGTGATGCCGATCGTGGGGTCGATCGGTTCCGGTCACGGCGTCGAGCGCATTGCCGATGAGATTGACCATCACCTGTTCGAGCTGCACCGCATAGCCGGTCACCCAGAGGTCGGCTTCGATATCCTTCTCGATGCGCACGCCGGCCGACTTTGATCTGGCTCTCGATCAGGAACAGCGCGCCGTCGATCGCGCGCTCGACCAGGACCGGCTCGGGCCGCCCCGGCTCGCTCTTGCGCGCGAAGGTCTTCAGATGAGTCGTGATGCTCGCCATGCGTTCGGCAGATCGTTGATGAGGTCGAGATTGCCCGTCACCTGGCCAAGATCGCCGCGCTGCGCGAAGATCTTGGTGCTCGCCATGAAGGTGCGGATCGCCGCGAGCGGCTGATTGATCTCGTGCGCGATCGCAGCCGACATCTGGCCGAGCGCCGCGAGCTTTCCGGCCTGCACCAGCTCGTTCTGCGTCGTGCGCAGCCGCGCCTCGGTGCGGCGGCGCTCGTCGATCTCGGTCTGCAGCGAGCCGTTGGCATTCGCGCAGCTCGCGCGTACGTTCGCTAACCTCGCGCTTGCAGCCGGTCGCCGGCCTCCCGCGCCGCCAGATAGGCGCGATGGCGCTGCAGGACATAGAGCACCAGCGAGACGATCAGCGCCGAAATGGCTGCCGCCGATGATGGCGCCGTCGCGCTGATCCTCGCGCACGTCGCGAGATCGGTGAAGCGATGGATGGTCCAGCCGATATTCCGGCAGCGCCATCGTCTGATAGAGGAATAGGCTTCGCTCGTCCGGCGTGTCGACGAGGACGATGGAATCGCGAACCGCGGCGTTCCAGCACTGCGACGTCGATCGGCGACGTCAGCACGCCGGGATAATGGCTGATCGCTGCCGCGTCGGCCTTACGGGCCGACGCTCCGATGCCCAGCGGGCGGTAGCGGTAGGCGGGATCGCTTGCCAGGAACACGATGCCGTCGGAGTCGGTGACCAGGACTCGCTCGCCGGCGCGCTCCCAGGCGGCTTCCAGCGGATCGAACTCGATCCGCACCACCGCGACGCCGCGCAGCCGGCGGGTCGCGGATCGCCTCTGCCAGGTAATAGCGGACGCGATTGCTTTCCGGCTCGACGCCGAGATAGCTGCTGCGGCCGGTTTTCGATCGTCTCGATGAAATAGGGGCGGTCCGCGACGTTGCGCCCGACCAGGGTATTTGGAGACTGCCAGTCGTCGCCGGCCAGCACGGTGCCGTCCGGACCGACGACATAGAGTGCGCGGGTCTCGGCCTCGCTGGCTGACGCGCGTGAGTTTGCGGCTGAGCGCTTCGAGCCGCACGGCGTCTGGAGCGTCGAGCGCATCGCGCACATCGCGGTCGAGCGACAGCACGAACGGCAGATGGTCCTGCCGGCCGACCTCTGCCTTCACGGCGTTCGCGACGAGCTGGACCCGCTGCTCGTTGATCGCCTGCAATGACTTGAGGCCGTTTTCCCGCCAGACATGCTGGGACGCGAAGGCCGAAAGGCCGATGAATGCCAGCGCCCCGACAAACAAACAGAGCTGCTTCAGGCGTCCGGTCATCGTGATGTCCTGCCGGCGGACTGTGTTCCCCTCCGGCATTCGCAGTCAATGTGAAATCAATGGCTGGGCCCGCAAGCGGCCTTGCAGTTTCCGGCCGGACGATGGACCAATAGCGCCCGTCGCCGTCCTCCCGTAGCAGATCGAGTGATTTCCATGGTCTTTGTGCGCGAACCGATCCTCCACCCTGTCCCGATCGCCAGCCTGCGCCCCACCCAGATGACGGTCGGGATGCGTGAAGTCGCGGAGAAGCGCCGTCAGTGGCGCGAGCATGGTGACGGCAAGAAGGCGGAATTCCTCGGCCGTCACATGGTCCCGGCGATCCTCGGGCCGAAGGAGCGCCGGTATATCGTCGACCATCACCATCTCGCCCGCGCGCTGCACGAGGAAAAGGTCGAGAATGTTCTCGTCACGGTGATCGCGGACCTGCGGCAACTCCCAAAGGATGAGTTCTGGTTCGTTCTCGACCATCACGCCTGGGCCCATCCCTACGACGCCGCCGGCCGCCGGCACAGTTTCGACGACATCCCCAGATCGATCGCCGATCTTGTTGATGATCCATTCCGCAGCCTTGCAGGCGAATTGCGTCGTGCGGGCGCATTCGCCAAGGACACGACCCCCTTCAGCGAGTTCCTGTGGGGGGACTTCCTTCGCCGGCGCATGAAACGCGCCGAAGTCCTGAAGGATTTCGATGGCGCGTTGAAAGAGGCCATGAGCCTGGCTCGAAGCCAGGCGGCCAACCACCTTCCGGGCTGGAGTGGCCCGGTGTCCTGAACCCGGCGACGGCTGCCTATCAACTGATGTTGCACCGACGCCGGCGGTCATCTCCCGATGATGGAATGCGCGGCACGCAGGTGCGCCATGCGCTCTCGTCAGCACCACGCAGCAGCCTTGCGGCCTCAACCAGAAAGAGAGCATGCTTTAAACCAGAGCAGTCATCGGGACGGTCAACGATCCCGAGAACAGGGAGGCGCACATGGCGGAGCACGGCTTCGGCCGGCGTGATTTCATCAAGGGCGCCGTTGCCGGTGGCGCCGTGGCCGCAACCATCGCACCCCCCCAGAGCGCTCTTGCCGCCGAGCCCGTTGCGGCAGCATCCGCTGCGCCATCTGCCGCCGGCTATGCGTTCCTGAACCTCGAGGAAGCGGCGTTCGTCGAGACACTCGTCGATCACATGGTGCCGGCGGACGAGCTGACGCCGAAGGGTACTGACATCGGCATCAACGTCTATATCGACCGCGCGCTGGCCGGCGCCTGGGGCAACGGCGACCGCCTCTACATGCAGGGGCCGTGGAAGCCGGGCGTGCCGAGCCAGGGTTATCAACTGCCGCTCACGCCCGCGCAGCTCTATCGTGCCGGTATCGCGGCGACCAACGGTTACTGCCGCAAGACCTATGGAAAATCGTTCGATGCCCTGGACGAGAGGCACCGCGAAGAGGTGCTCGTCGGTCTCTCCACGGCGAAAATCAAATTCGACGATGGGCTCCCCGTGCGCGTGTTCTGGACCACGATGTATCAGACCGTGATGGAGGGAATGTTCTCGGACCCGATCCATGGCGGCAACCGCGGCAAGGCCGGCTGGAAGCTGATCGGTTTCCCGGGCGCCATCGCGGTGCATCGCGAGAACGTCGAGAAATATCGCGACAAGGTCTTTCCCAACGATCCCGTCGGCATCGCCGACATGAGCTGACGCATCTTCCCGGAAAAGTGGGCGCCAGCTCCGGCAAGGACACACGCAAAGCATAACGGGGATGACATGGTGACAAAACTCAAAGAGATCGATGTGGTCATCATCGGCCTGGGCTGGACCGGCGGCATTCTCGCCAAGGAACTGGCCGAAGCTGGCTTGAAAGTCGTCGCGCTGGAGCGCGGCGCGATGCGCAATGCCGCGTCGGACTACGCTGTGCCGAACATCCGCGACGAACTGCGTTACGTCGTGCGTCATGACCTGATGCAGAACACCGCGCGCGATACCATCACGGTGCGCAACAATCCGTCGCAGGAAGCGCTGCCGATGCGCCGGCTCGGCTCGTTCCTGCCGGGCGAGGTCGTGGGTGGCTCCGCGGTGCATTGGAGCGGCCATACTTGGCGATGGACCGACATGGAGTTCAAGGTCCGCTCCATGTACGAAGAGCGCTACGGCAAGAAATTCATTCCCGCCGACATGACCATCCAGGACTGGGGCATCACCTACGACGAGCTCGAGCCCTATTACGACAAGTTCGAGTACACCGCCGCGGTGTCCGGCAAGGCCGGCAACATCAAGGGCGCGATCCAGCCGGGGGGCAATCCGTTTGAGGCGCCGCGTGCGCGTGACTACGCGCTGCCGGCGCTGACGCCGATCCTCGCGAGCGAGATGTTCACCAACGCCGCCAAGAACAACGGCTATCATCCGTTTCCGCGACCGTCCGCCAATGCGTCGCGTGCCTATACCAATCCGGACGGATCGAAATACGGCGCGTGCCAGTATTGTGGCTATTGCCAGCGCTTCGGCTGCGAGGCCAATGCGAAGGGTTCGCCGCACGTGAGCGTGATTCCGATTGCGCTCGCCAACCCGAATTTCGAGCTGCGCGCCAATTCCTGGGTCACCAAGGTGCTTAAGGATTCCGACGGCAAGCGCGTGACGGGCGTGACCTACACCAATATCCTCAACGGCGAGGAGTTTGAGCAGCCCGCCGGCATCGTGCTGCTCTGTGCCTATGCGATCAATAACGTGCACCTCATGCTGCTCTCGGGCATCGGCGCGCCCTACGATCCGGCGGCGCAGACGGGGGTCGTCGGCAAGAATTACTGCTACCAGACCGGCGCCAGCGCGACGCTGTTCTTCGAGGGCCGGCACTTCAATCCGTTCATGAATGCCGGTGGATCGAATGCCACTATCGACGACTTCAACATCAACCTCGATTTCGATCGTGCGCCTCACGGCTTCGTCGGCGGTTACAACGTGGCGGGCGGATTCAACACCGTGCTGCCGATCGGCTACCGGCCGGTGCCGCGCGGCACGCCGCAATGGGGCAAGGCCTGGAAGGCCGCGACCGCGAAATATTATCAGACCGCGATGGTCATCGGGGCGAGCGGCAGCGTGATGGCGAATCGCAATAACTACTACGACCTCGATCCGACCTACCGCAATGCCTTTGGCCAGCCGCTGATGCGGATGACCTTCGATTATCAGGCGAACGAGCACAAGATGGGACAGCACGCCGCGCAGGTCATCAACGACATCGCCAAGTCAATGAATCCGACGCTGATGAATCCGGCGGCCGCGCGCACCGATCCATGGACCGTGGTGCCGTATCAGTCGACCCACAACACCGGCGGCACCATCATGGGCACCAACCCGCGCGACAGCGCCGTCAACAAATACCTGCAGAACTGGGACTGCCATAACCTGTTCGTGGTCGGCGCCAACGTCTTTCCGCACAACGCCTCCTACAACCCGACCGGCCCGGTCGGTGCGTTGGCATATTGGACCGCGGACGCGATCAAGAGCCGATACGTCAAGAGCCCCGGTCCGCTGGTGCATGCGTGAGGCGCGCGCTGATGCGCGGTGCGGGCTTGATTGGCAGCGTCGCATGGGTGCTCGCTGCCACCGGCGCCGCAAAGGCCGATGGCGATGCCGTGCGCGGCAAGGCGCGGTTCGGCGACTGTGCGCCCTGCCATTCGTTGGAGCGAGGTGCGAACGCACTCGGACCGAGCCTTTACGGGGTGTTCGGCCGCAAGGCTGGCGAGGCTGCGGACTTCCGCTACTCACCCGCGCTCAAGCGCAGCGGGATCATCTGGACCGCCGACACGATCGACTCATACATCGCCGACCCGCAAAAAATGGTTCCGGCCAATCGCATGCCTTATGCCGGAATGCCGGACGCCGGTGACCGCGCCGACCTGCTCGCCTATCTCGGGAAAAAATTTAGATAAATCAGTTCGTTGCAACGTTCGCCAGTTGCCTCGTGCTCGCCGGAGACGCCTCGGGCTTGACAAAAACCCGCCGCATGGGTGCAATGCACAAAACGAATGCTGCGATGCACCATCGAGGGTGTTAGGTAGCCAGAGGGACGACAAGAAGGCGCGACATGAGCGAAGTCTGGAAGACCAAATACGGCCCCCGCCGGGTGCGTCATGACCCGCCGACCCTTGCCGAGGCAATCGTCGCGGCGCAGGGGCTCAGCGACGATATCCAGGAGCAGGCCGAGATTGCGGCATCCCTCATCGGCATGCCGATCGAAGAGGTCCGCGCCGCCGTGGCGAAGGCCGGGACCCCGCGCAAGTCCAACAGCACCATCACCTTCGCCGGCCGTGCCGGGAGCCACCGCGCCGTCATCGTCGAGCGCAAGGCGGCGCGCCGCCCGGTGAGCCAGCGCCCGTTCGTGTGAGCGGCACCGTCCGCGCCGCGTGAATGGCAGCGCCGCTTGGCGCAACCCTGGGCACCGGCTGCGCATTGTCCTGGACAACGATGCGACGCCCAAATGAGCGACACCAACGTCAAGCCGCGCACCAAGGTCAAACCGGCGATAGAGCGGCCGAAGCTCTACAAGGTGATCCTGCTCAACGACGATTTCACGCCGCGCGAGTTCGTCGTGATGGTGCTCAAGGCCGTATTCCGCATGGGCAAAGAGAAGGCCTATGCGGTGATGCTCACCGCGCACCGGCGCGGCGCCTGCGTCATCGCCGTGTTCACGCGCGACGTTGCCGAGACGAAGGCCAAGGAAGCGACGGAGCTGGGCAAGCGCCAGGGCTATCCGCTGTTCTTCACCACCGAGCCCGAGGAGTAGCCGCCGCGCAGCCGCATGCGCAGCCGGCGCCGAAAAGTCCCTGATGTCCGGCCCGCTCATCCGGCTACGCCTCACGGCCTACGATGCCAGCCACGTCCAGACGACCTTGCCGAGCGCCAGGGCGACGACGCATCCCACCAGGCCGATGAATATCCACACCGCGAGGTCGACCTGCTTCTTGAATTCCTTCATCCCCTCGCTCATCCGCGTCGGCTTGCGGAACAGGACGGAACGGACGAACAGGAAGACCGGAATCGCGGCCGCGATGAAGGCGAAGATCTTGAACAGCATGATGTCCCCGTCGCGCCGCGTCTGGGCGATGGTTACGCCCGCTTGCCGGCCGCCGACAAGCGGCGCGATGCCATGGATGGTTTGGGCATGAGCGCGCGCGGATTGCGAAACGCCCTTAGCCAACGCTGCGCCGCCCGCTTGTTTGAGAGGCGAGGGCGGCGCCTTCCCTGTTTTCCGTTCCTTCAAAAGGAATGGAGCGCCGGGAGGCGCCAGGGCGCTTGCGAGGCGCCCTTGGGCGAGCCTTGCGATCGGCCGCCCGGAGGCTTGCGAGGCCTCCGCTCTCCTTGCGAGGGAGAGCGGCGCCTCCCGGCGCTCCACCTGCGAACGGCGCCGGTTGCCCGCGCGCCGCCTTCGGAAGGCACGGGCCCGATCTCCGGCCCACCTCCCGATCCGCTCCCCGCCCGGCCGCCAGCGCTGGCCGCCCGCGACGAAAGCGAAGCCACACAACATAAGCTGGGTTTTGCGAGCGGGGATAAGTTTTTCGTCGGCCAGTTCCTCAAGTGGGCTGAGGCACGGAATGCGCCGAGGCACGGCCCCGCATCAGATGTTGGGTGGGCACGTCGGCAAGCGCCGGTTTTACGCACCCTACGGCCCCTCCGCCTCCAGCGCCGCCATGCGCAGCAGATGTGAGGCGGGATTGTTGGACGAATCCAAGCCCTGAGCCCGTAGGATGGGTTGAGCTTGAGCGAAACCCATCACTGAACTCTCCACGAGGATGGGTTTCGCAGGGGCTCAACCCATCCTACGAGTTCCACGTGTCGGGGTCCGCGCCCGCATTGAGCGGCAGCGACATGCGGGACGATCACACGCTGGACTACACATGCGGAGGCCGCCATGACACATCGTATCCTCGTGCTCTACGGCTCCTACCGCTCGGACCGCATGGGCATCCGCCTCGCCGACTTCGTCATCGCCGGCCTGCGGGCGCGCGGCGATGACGCTGTGCTGATCGACGCCAAGGCGCTCGGCCTGCCGATGCTCGACCGCATGTACAAGGAATACCCGAAAGGCAAGGCGCCGGCGGCACTGGAGACGCTCGCGGCCGAGATCCGCGGCGCCGACGGGTTCGTGTTCATCACCGGCGAATACAATTGGGGCATCCAGCCGGGCCTGAAGAACCTCACCGACCATTTCCTAGAGGAATGGTTCTGGCGCCCCGCCGCGATCGCGAGCTATTCGGCCGGCCGCTTTTCCGGCGCGCGTGCCGCGCTGATGTGGCACGGAACCTTAAGCGAGATGGGGATGGTGGTGACGTCTGCGACAATCGCCGTCGGTCCGATCGCGCAAACCCTCAACGCGGCTGGCGAGCCGATCGGCGAGGGCGGCAAGGCGCTGAGCGCCGCGTTTCCGCGCTTCGCCGACGACCTGACGTGGTGGATGGATGCGGCGAAGGCGCAGCGGGAGAAGACGAAGCCGCCGTATTGAGGCGGCGTGGACGCAACGTCGTAGGGCGCATGAGCAAAGCGTAATGCGCCGCCCGCCCTCGGCCTGGAAATGGTCCGCCGACACATAGGGTTTTGTCATGGGGCAAACCCCATCATTCTCGCGGCGCGGTTAAGCGCCCGAGGCATGAAAAAATCCCCCTCGAAAGAGGTGAGGGGGCGTGGAGCGCCGATCGGCGCTCTTGTAGTGTGCCGCGCCCTCTTCGGGCACGGCGCGGCCTCGATTGGTGTCGAGACCGCGCGCCGGTCGGCGCTCCACGGCGGCGCTCTCTCGGCCTCGGGCCGCGCTTTTCGTGGGACGGCTGAAAACCCGCCCCTCCGTCAGCCGGCTCCCGGCACGGATTTTGTCCCGGGCGGAACCCCGAAGCCGCCCGGCGCGAGGGTGCGAACCCCGCCTCCGGACGCCGCACCGGCCGGGTCCCGAGGTTTCCCCCCGGGCGGCAGCCACTGGAATAAGGCGCCGTTCTCCGCGCCCGCCTCCGGTTCGTCCCGCCTTCACGAACGCCTCATGAGAGCGGCCCCTCGGCGGACGAGGCGAGGGAAAGATAAGGGCGATTTGGGCGGCGGGGATAAGTTTATTTTTGGGAGCGATGTAGGATGGGTTGAGCGAAGCGAATTTCGCGAGGGTGATCGGTTTCGCTTTGCTAAATCCAACCTAGGGCTACCCGTACTAGAAGAGCTTTCGATCAAAGATTTAAATCGGATAGCTCGTGTTGAAGTTGTATGAAGCTTGACATCTTCGGCCGTTCAAAGTTCATTGAAGGCTGGAGACTGTAATGAGCATTTCCTTACCTCAGCATCTTTACAACGAAATTGCGGCTGGGCAAGTCATCCTGGTTCTGGGAGCCGGCGCATCCGTGACAAGTAGAACGCAAGCTGGCACGTCCATCAAGGCCGGCGACACCTTAGCGAGAGAAATAGCTGGTGCGGCCGGACTAGAGCATTCAGATGAAGGGCTAGCGGAGGTTATAGAAGCGTGTCATCCTATTGTGGGGGATGCGAAGATCAAGTCCATATTGGAACGCAACTATCTTCACTGCCGGCCGTCGAAGGAACTAGAAGCGCTTTTCGCATACACTTGGCGAAGGATCTATACTTTCAATGTCGACGACACGATCCGAAATATTTCTCGGCGCTCGCGCGTTCAACAGCTTAAATATTACAACGCTTTAAAGGACCGCCGTGAAGACGCCAAGGGTTTGTCAGAGTGTCAGGTCATCCATCTTCATGGCTATGTAAACGATTATTACGCTGGGTTTGTGTTTTCTGCTAGCGAGTACGCGCGTCGAGCCTCACAAAAGATAGCTTGGTATGAAAAGCTTGGCGAGGATTTTCATGACTATACCGTTCTTTTTGTTGGAACGAAGCTCGATGAGCCCCTCTTGTTCCAGCATATTCAGGCGGTCTTAAACGTGCACGAGACGTCTGGGCAATCTTATCTATTCATCCCAACATCGCTGTCTTCAATTCGCGTTAAATCGCTTGAGAATAGAAGCATTGTTCACGTCCAAGGTTCGATATCTGATCTTACGGCCTCTCTGTCGCAGGAATATCCAGGCGGAAATCTCTCCCGCTGCTGTGGAGACAGCTGCGTTGCCTGGGGTGGCCCACGATGCCGGTTCTTTCTCTAAGAAAGACATCGACGCGCTTAGAAATTTTTATCCGATATCGCGGGACGCTTTGCAACGGCGCTTCCAAAAAACCGTTAGCAACTTTCGGCCTACAAGAAGCTTTTATGAGGGCTATGGTCCGTCTTGGCCAATTATAATCAACAAAAGCTTTGCTAGACTGAAGCAATTCGATCTAATCTCATCAAAGTTCGCGGAGTTTGCGAGAAATAGTGGAAGGATGTTCATAATTTTAGGGGAGGCTGGTGCTGGAAAAAGCACTTGCACGATGAGCACTTTGCTAGATTTTTCCGACGCCTCTAGACAATCACCGATCTTTGAATACAAAGAGAGTTCTGGAACAATCAGAGAAGCTTTCTTAGCTCTTAGGAAATTTCTCAATGGAGAAGATTGCTTTGTCTTGGTCGAAGATCTTCACGTATATGCAGACGAGATTAGTGATATCGCATCAAACGACCAGTTTTCATTTGTTAAGTTTATTTCGAGCGCTAGGCTAAGCGATTGGAATTCTCGTATAGCGTTGCAGTTCCCTCGAAACGTTATGGAGGTAGTGCTAAATCGGTTCACCGATGCGGATGTCGACGAAATCATAAGCAAAGTCTTGGAGTATGTCCCCGTCCCGGCCTTTGCTCGCCTTACCTCGTTAGAAAGGCGAGCTAGATTTCAGAAAAGCAAGAAGCAGTTGTTAATCGCGCTTAAAGAAGCCACAGAATCTCGTGGGTTTACAGAGATTATTGACGACGAGTTTGCTAGGGTGACGTCGGCAGATGCGCGCGCGCTCTTTTATCTAGTTGGCGTCGCTACCGTGGCAAGGGCCGGAATGCTTCAGTCCGCCGTAGAGAGCATTTTTAGCTCTAAATCTCGACCTATCCCATTCAAAGATGTGGTAAATGGCCAGCTCTCAGGGATGGTAGACGTTGCAAATTCGGGACGTCTAGTCGCAAGGCACGAGATTTACGCTAGGCATGTGATGGATCATGCTGAGTTTGGTGAAGTAGTAGAGGCGCTTCGAGAAATTCTGGATTATTTCAGCCGCTTTGAGACGCCGGTTATTCGGCATGTGTCGAAACTTGACGGACAGATATTCAAATACGTCTTGAATAACAAGTTTATCTTCGACTTTTTCGAGGCTCACAGAAAAGGTGACAAGGCTCCTGATTTCTATGAAGAGTTTGCTCTAAGATTTCAGTTAGATGGCCATTTTTGGCTTCAGTATGGATTGCTGCTTCGTCGTTTGGGTAAGCAGGACGAAGCGTTTGATAAGCTTCAAAAATCAATCCAGGCATATCCAGAAAATCATCTTGTGCACCACGCCTTCGCTCAGCAAAAGCTAATTGCTGTTGGCAGCCGGGGAAGGCACGATGAATTTGCCCGGCGTCTAATTGGAGAGGCGGTCGGCTATTTGTTAGAACGCCACTTTCACGGTGTGCAAAAGCATCTGGGGCGGTTAGATGAGTATCCAATCGTTACGCTTTCTCACTATCATATTGACACGTTGGTGCGGCTTAAGCGTCTTGATGATGCGGCGCAGCAGGCAAAAAGATATTTTAAGTTGGTTCAAGAGTTTGAGCGAATCTCATTCCGATTCGCGGCTTTCTGAGGCGAAGCTGAAGCTGCTTAACTTCATAACAACCGGTAAGTGGGAGGCGGTATTTTATCGTCGCGGAGCTATTAGTTACATCCAGTAGTTTTGGTGCCCGCAGGCTTTTGAAAAGGGTACGCGGAAATGGCGCGGAACAGTTGCCGACCTCAATAGCGAATGGCTTTGCGAAGGGAGGTCGAATCGCTCACGAACACCCCGTCGTGCTTCCGCACGTGTCGCATTTCATGCAGGTGCCGTTGCGCACCAGGGTGAAGTTGCCGCATTCGCCGCAGGCTTCGCCCTCGTAGCCCTTGGCCCGGGCCTCCGCGCGGCGCTCGGTGGCGGCGGCCTTGGCGTGGGCGCGGGCATCGGCCTCGTCGGTCGGGTGCAGGGCAGGGGCGGGCGATACCGCGAGCGCGGTCGCGGCGCCGCCGCGGCCGCCGGCGAAGGCGGTGATGTTGGAGCCACTGGAAGATAGCGTCACCCCACCCCGGCTCGCGCCTTCGGCGCCACTCGGCGCGCTACGCGCGGACCCCTCACCCCGGCCCTCTCCCGCAAGGGGAGAGGGAGCAGAGGCGCCGTGTCCGGCGCCCGGCATCACCTTCATCTCGCGCGAGCGCGTGAGGCCCTTGGAGACGTAGCGCACCTGCGGCGCGTCGGCCGGGCGGCCTTCCTCGACGCCCTTGCCGAGCGCGCCGAAGTCGCCCTCGGTCGGGTCGACATGGGCGAGGTCGTTGCGGCCGAGATAGGACACCGCGAGTTCGCGGAAGATGTAGTCGAGCATCGACGTCGCGTTCTTGATCGAATCGTTGCCCTGCACCAGGCCGGCCGGCTCGAAGCGCGTGAAGGTGAAGGCGTCGACATATTCCTCCAGCGGCACGCCATATTGCAGGCCGACCGAGACCGCGATGGCGAAATTGTTCATCAGGGAGCGGAACGCCGCGCCTTCCTTGTGCATGTCGATGAAGATTTCGCCGAGACGGCCGTCATCGTATTCGCCGGTGTGCAGGTAGACCTTGTGGCCGCCGACGATCGCCTTCTGGGTGTAGCCCTTGCGGCGGTCCGGCAGGCGCTCGCGCTCGCGCAGCACGGTGATGCGCTCGACGATCTTCTCCACCACCTTCTCGGTGAGCGCGGTGGTGCGCGCGGCCATCGGCTTGTCGATGAAGGCGGCGATGGCGTCGTCGCCGTCGTCATCCTCCTCGTCGGCGATGAGCTGGCTCGCAAGCGGCTGCGACAGCTTGGAGCCGTCGCGGTAGAGCGCATTGGCCTTCAGCGCCAGCTTCCACGACAGCATGTAGGCCGCCTTGCAGTCCTCGACGGTGGCGTCGTTGGGCATGTTGATGGTCTTGGAGATCGCGCCCGAGATGAACGGCTGCGCCGCCGCCATCATGCGGATATGGCTCTCCACCGACAGATAGCGCTTGCCGATGCGGCCGCACGGATTGGCGCAGTCGAACACCGGCAGATGCTCGGTCTTGAGGTGCGGCGCGCCTTCCAGCGTCATCGCGCCGCAGACATGGATGTTGGCGGCGTCGATATCGGCCTGCCGAAGCCGAGATACGTCAGCATGTCGAAGGAATGCGACGCCAGCTCCTCGTCCGGGATGCCGAGCTCGTCGCGGCAGAATTCCTCGCCCAGGGTCCATTTGTTGAAGACGAACCTGATGTCGAAGGCGCTCGGCAGCGCCGCCTCGATCTTGGCGATCGCTTCGTCCGAGAAGCCCTTGGCGCGCAGCGTCGAGTGGTTGATGCCCGGCGACTGGCCGAGAGTGCCATGGCCGACGGCATAGGCCTCGATCTCCGCGAGCTGCGATTCCGAGTAGCCGAGCGTGCGCAAGGCCTCGGGCACGCGCGGTTGATGATCTTGAAATAGCCGCCGCCGGCGAGCTTCTTGAACTTCACCAGCGCGAAGTCCGGCTCGATGCCGGTGGTGTCGCAATCCATCACCAGGCCGATCGTGCCGGTCGGCGCGATCACGGTGGCCTGCGCATTGCGGTAGCCATGCGCCTCGCCGAGCGCGATGCGCGTGGTCCCAGGCGGCGCGGGCATGCGCGATCAGTGCGCTTGTCCGGGCAGGCGCCCTTGGGGTCGAGCGGCACCGGCGGCGTCGCCACCTTCTCATAGCCGTCTGCGCTCGCCATAGGCGGCGCGGCGATGGTTGCGCATCACGCGCAGCATGTGGTCGCGGTTCTTCTTGATAGCCGGGGAACGGCCCGAGCTGCTGCGCCATTTCGGCCGAGGTGGCATAGGAGACGCCGGTCATGATCGCGGAGAGCGCGCCGCAGATGGCGCGGCCTTCCTCGCTGATCGTAGGGGATGCCGGCCGACATCAGCAGGCCGCCGATATTGGCGAAGCCCAGGCCGAGCGTGCGGTAGTCATAGGAGAGCTGCGCGATCTCCTTGGACGGGAACTGCGCCATCAGCACCGAGATTTCGAGCACGATGGTCCACAGCCGCACGCGCATGCTCGAAGCCTTCGACGTCGAACTGCTTGCCGTCGCCGGATCGCGGAACTGCAGCAGGTTCAGCGAGGCGAGATTGCAGGCCGTGTCGTCGAGGAACATGTATTCCGAGCACGGATTGGAGGCGCGGATCGGCCCCGAGGCCGGGCAGGTGTGCCAGTCGTTGATGGTGGTGTGGAACTGGATGCCGGGATCGGCGCAGGCCCAGGCGGCGTGGCCGATCTTGTCCCACAGGTCGCGCGCCTTCAGCGTCTTGGCGATGCCCTTCTTGTTGCGCCAGGTCAGGTCCCAGTCGCCGTCGGCTTCCACGGCCTTGCAGGAAGTCGTCGGTGACGCGCACCGAGTTGTTGGAGTTCTGGCCCGAGACGGTGAGATAGGCTTCGCGATCCCAATCGGTGTCGTAGACTCGGAAAGTCGATGTCCTTGTAGCCCTGCTTGGCGAACTGGATGACGCGCTTGATGTAGTTGTCGGGCACGTGGTTGCGCCGCGCGACCTTCATCTCGCGCTTGAGCGCCGGGTTCTTCTCCGGGTCGAAGCAGTCGTCGCCCGAGCCCTCGCAATTGACGCAGGCCTTCATGATGCGCCTTGAGATGCTTCTGGTCGATCTTGGAGCCGGTGACCAGCGCGGCGACCTTCTGCTCCTCCTTCACCTTCCAGTCGATGAAGTCCTCGATATCCGGATGGTCGATGTCGACGATCACCATCTTGGCGGCGCGCCGCGTGGTGCCGCCCGACTTGATCGCGCCGGCCGCGCGGTCGCCGATCTTGAGGAAGCTCATCAGGCCGGACGACTTGCCGCCGCCCGAGAGCTTCTCGTTCTCGCCGCGCAGCGACGAGAAGTTGGTGCCGGTGCCCGAGCCGTATTTGAACAGGCGCGCCTCGCGCATCCACAGGTCCATGATGCCGCCCTCGTTGACCAGATCGTCCGCTGATCGCCCTGGATGAAGCAGGCATGCGGCTGCGGATGCTCATAGGAGGATTTCGATTTGGTCAGCTTGCCGGTCTTGATAGTCGACATAATAGTGGCCCTGGCTCGGGCCATCGATGCCATAGGCCCAGTGCAGGCCGGTGTTGAACCATTGCGGCGAGTTGGGCGCGCACTTCTGCGTCGCCAGCATGTAGCGCAAGCTCGTCGTAGAAGGCCTGCGCGTCCTCTTCGGTGTCGAAATAGCCGCCCTTCCAGCCCCAATAGGTCCAGGTGCCGGCCAGCCGGTCGAACACCTGCTTGGCGGACGTCTCGCCGATGATGCGCTGCTTTCTCCGGCAGGCGCGTCGCAAGCGCCTGCCTCATCGGCGACCGAGCGCCACAGGAATGAGGGCACGCCGTTCTCCTCGACACGCTTCAGGTGCGCCGGAACGCCGGCCTTGCGGAAATACTTCTGCGCCAGCACGTCGGAGGCGACCTGGCTCCAGGACGCCGGAACCTCGATGTTCTCCGCCGAAGACGACCGAGCCGTCGGGATTGCGGATCTCGCTCGTGGTCTGCCGGAATTCGATCTCCGCGTAAGGGGACTGGCCGTCTTTGGTGTAGCGCCGCTCGATCCGCATCGTCCGTGATCCCCGTTTGTTGGCCCGCGCGGGCGGCTCCGGGCCGCGGCGCAGACACTTGTCCGTAACGACGCGAGCCGAATGGCCAAACCCGCGCCGGCGATCAATCCAGTCCGTGTTCTGTTCGACGTCCTGTCACTCATTCGTCCGGCGTTCGAGCACCGGACATTATGTATGCAGCCGCGGCGATTCCGGGACTCGTTTCTCCGTTCCGCCATGGCCTTTTCGGCGCCGGCTGAGACCTGTCGCGAGCCTTCTGGAAGCGTCCGGCGGGACTTGCGTACAACCCGCGCCGCACGACCAGAAAGCTAGGACGGTCGCCGCATGCCGTCAACACCTAGTGTGAATTCGTGAATGGAGCCCTAAATCTGGTGCCGCGTCTTGTGAACTGCGGGGATATCGTCTGGACGCGATGCGGGAACTCCTAGGCCGAAAAGAGGAATTCCCGCTGGGGATTGTCACTTGTCTTGCGAGGCTCCGTCGTCGAATCGTCACGCTCCGGCCCGGTCAAGCGAAAAAGGTTTAGCAGGAGCCGCCGGCCGGCTGAGTGGAACCGTCGTCGAAAGCGATGGCCGGCCCAGGAAGCCCGGGCCGGGACCGATCTAAAGGTACTATGGGAGGTCGTCGCCAGAGTCGTTGTCCGCCGTCAACGATTCTTGTCGACCCAGGGCGACCAAGACTTTCTGTTCGAAGCCGGAAACGGCAAGCCGCTTCCGCCGGCAATGCTGATGGCTGTAAGACTGCGATCGGTCTCGGAACTGAATTGGGCGATGCCGAAGATTCTCATCTCCTACCGCCGGTCCGATTCGGCCGCGATCGCGGGACGTCTGTGCGACCGGCTGATCGCGCGCTATGGCCTCGAGTCGGTATTCCTCGATATCGACAGCATCCCCTTCGCCATCGATTTCCGCGACCACGTCCGCGCCACCCTGCGGGAGAGCGATGTCGTGCTGGCGGTCGTGGGAACGCGCTGGCTCGGCGCCAGCGACGAACATGTTCGCATCCACGACGAGGACGACCCCGTCCGCGTCGAGATCGAAGGCGCGTTGCAGGCCGGCATCCCACTCCTGCCGGTGCTCGTCGACGGCGCAACCATGCCCAAGGCGCCGGATCTGCCCGTGAGCCTCCAACGCTTCGCCTTCATCAATGCCGCGCCGGTCGAGACCGGCCGGGACTTTCACCAGCATGTCGACCGGTTGATCCGCTCGCTCGACCAGATTCTCGGGCCCAAGCTGGCAGCGCCGTCAACGCCTCGTGCCACGGAGGCCGCGCCCGGCAATGATGCCGGGCGGCCCCCGGCAGCCGCCGTCATATCGACTGGCGGCCTGCAGCAGGCATTGCGCAGTCCGTATCCCTGGGCCGTGGCCGCCGTGATAGCGCTGCCGTTCGCCGCCGCCTATGGCGCGCTGACGCCGCCCTGGCCGCCGGGGGTGGAGATCGTGACGGCCATGCTCGAAGCGGTCGCCTTCGTGCTGGCGAACCATTGGCTGCGACCGGCGAGCCGGGCTGCGATCAATCGGGTGATCGTCGCCACCTCGATCGCGCTCGCCATCGCGAGCTGTGCCTACATGCTCGCGGCATCCGTCTATATCTATCAGGTGCCGACCACCAAGGAGCGCTGGGTGAAGGGTTACGCCTGTTCGCAGGAGGCGCAGCTGATCTACAAGGACAAGTGTCCGCACCTGGGCGTCGATGAACTGCGCGGCGCCGAATACGAGGCCGAGCGGCTATGGTCGGTGCAGTCGATCGCGACGGTGAAGGTGGCGCTGGTCGCCATGTGGCTTGTCGCATTCATTTCTGTCGCGACGCTGATTGCAGGCATGCTCGTCCATCACGCGCAGCAGAGGAATGCCGCCGCGCGCCCGGCGCTGGAGCCGGTGCCGCGTTGACGCGATGTTGCGAGCGGGCGCATGACTTCGGCCGCCAGTGGCGAGAGGGCGCGATGAGAGTGATGATATGGCGTGTGGCGGCGGCAGGCATGGCGCTGACGGTCGCGGCGACCGTGGCGTTTGCGGAGGATGCCGAGGCTCCCCCGCGCATCGGGCCGCCTTACGCGGCGATCAAGACGGTGATGCAGAAGATTTACGACAGTGGCGACCGCGGTGTCCCGTCCGCGTCCAGGAAGGGAGAGTACGACCTCTATCATTGCCGGCGCGGTGCGGAATATCTCGGCAAGTCGACGGACGACGACGACACGACAATCTCCTATGCCAATATCGCCTTCGACATCATCGTGTGGGCGAACAATCTCAAGAAGCTGAGCTACCCGGCTTCGCTCTGGCAAGGGCCTATCGCGGGCTACGAGGCTGGGGAAACGAAGCTCGTCGCGGAATCGCCGCTGGATTCCTGGACCGAGTGGACGGAGCGGCGCACCGCATTCGTGCGCGCCCTCGCCGTCAGCCTCGAGGCCCATCGCAAGACAAAGCCGTCGCTGCGCAAGGTAATCTCCATGGGCGGATGCGGCGCCGGCGAGGTGAATGTCACCATCGCGACCGAGCCCAAGGGCGGGCAGGTGCTGTTCATCCCGACGTTCTTTTATGAACTGTGCAAGGTGCAGCAGCTCAATCCCGACGATGCCGCCGCCTGCTCGCGATGGCGCGAGGCGGTCGACGGCACGCTGTCTCAAGTCTCGGGCGATTATCTCTACCAGGTGCGCTGGCCCGACGGCGCGACGCGCAAGGGCAAGCTCAGCTTCAACAAGCTGGAGCAGGGCCAGACCGTGACGCTGCGCAAGCCATGATCCGGATCGACGCGCAGGCCGGAGAGGGGCGAGACTGATGACGAAGATCATCGTGTCCTATCGCCGCTCGGATTCGAGCGCCAGCGCGGGACGCATCTTCGACCGGCTGACGAGCCGCTACGGCGACGACTCGGTCTTCATGGATGTCGACAACATTCCGTTCGGCATCGACTTCCGCACCCACATCCAGAGCGAGCTGCTCAAGAGCGACATCCTGGTCGCAGTGATCGGGCCGCGATGGTTCGGCGCGACGGCCGACGGCCAGCACCGCATCAGCGAGGAGACGGATCCGGTGCGGGTCGAGGTCGAGACTGCGTTGCGCAACGGCGTGCCGGTGCTGCCGGTTCTGGTCGACGGCGCCGCGATGCCGGGGGCGAATCAGCTTCCCGAAGCGCTGAAGGCGCTGTCGTTCATCAACGCGGCGCCGGTCGACATGGGCCGCGACTTCCGCCAGCACATGGATCGCCTGATCCGCTCGATGGACGGCATCCTGGCGAGCCGGGCAGGGCAGTTGCCTTCCAAAGGGCAAGCGCCTTCCAAAGGGCAAGTGCCTTCCAATCCAGGTTCCGAAGCATCCGGTACCACGGGGACGTCGGCTGCCCCGCCGCCGAAGATCGCGTTTGGGCGCCCGCTCATGTTCGGCGCCGCCGCCCTTGTTCTGATCGCCGGCGCGGGCTTCTTCCTGCTGCCGCGTTCCGCGACGGTATCGTCGTCCCAGCCGCCGCCGAACTTAGCCGAAACCTCCGGCTCCCCGGTCGTTCCGAAGCCGCAGCCGATCCCGGCGGCCGAACCGCTTCCCGAACGCCCGCCGGTCATAGCCGCGCGGCCGCGAATGCCCGAGGATTCGCCGGCGCCGGCTGCCGGGCCCGCCGCGGCGCCTCCGCCCGTCCCGGGCACCGGCTCGGCAAAGACCTACCGCGTGCTGCCGTCGGTCTCCGAAGGCAAGCTCAACATGCGCGGCGGGCCGGGAACGAAGTATCCGCTGGTCGCCTCGATCCCGGCAGGCGCTACTGGCGTGACCATCGCCGGCCGCTGCCGCATGCCTGACGACGGCGGCACAAAACCCTGGTGCGAGGCGAAGTGGCAAGCATCGTCGGGATGGGTGTCGAGCTGCTGCGTTGTCGACGAGAAGACCGGCGCGTTCCCGCAATAGCCTTGCAATTGCGTTACATCGCACGCCCTGGACATCGCCAGGGGCGGGTGGCATGACCGAAGCTCCTGAAAGCTTGGCCGGACCGCGATGAAACTCTTCTTCCTCCGTCTTTTCACCTGGTGGAGCGGCGCGACCTTCGGGACATTGCTGTGGACGTGGCGCTTCGGCGAGCTCGTGGGCACCGACGAATACGGCAACCGCTACTACCGCACGCGCGGCGGCGTCATCGATCCGTCGCTCGGCTTCGAGCGGCGCTGGGTGATCTATAACGGCTATGCCGAGGCTTCGACCATTCCGCCTTCCTGGCATGGGTGGATGCATCACATCGTCGACGTCCCGCCCACCGTGGAAGCCTACACGCCGCGCGAGTGGCAGAAGCCGCATCGGCCGAACCTGACTGGCACGCCCGGCGCCTACCGGCCTTCCGGCTCGACGCTGGCGCGCGGCCAGCGTCCGAGCGCCACCGGCGATTACAAGCCGTGGACGCCGCGATAGAGAGTCGCGGCGATAGAGAGTCATGGACCGCGGTTGCGCCGTGCAATGACGCGGCGGAGCCGATGCCGGCGGGTAGGGCTCGCTTGCCGCCCTTCCTGCGCCGCAATCGCCATGTTAACCAGCGGCCATCGGCGCTTCGCGGATTTGGGCGCCTCCTCGTGCGAGGCTGAATACGCCGCATATGGCCCCGATTTCCCGCGTCGTCCTTTTCGCTTTGCTCGGCGGCGGGCTGTCTGTCCCGGCGGCGGCGCAGATTCCAAACCCGTTCGAGATCATCTTTGGCCCGCCGCGCCCGCCGCAGGACGTGCCGTCGCGTCCGCCGCAGGATGTGCAGCGTCCTCCCGGCCGCCAGGGCGACCTGCCTCCGCCGCCGCAATCCTATCCGCCACGGCAGGGATATCCGCAGGATCAGGGATACCCGCCCCCGCAGGCCTATCCGCCCGGACAACAGCCGCCTGGCCGCCCGCCCGCCCAGGCGAGCCGTCCGCCGGGAGGCATCCAGTCGCAGCCGCTGCCGCCGCCTCCGGGCAGTGCCGCGCCGCCGCCACCGGCGCAGGCCAACGTTCCCGGCCAGCCGCCGACGCCGGGGCTGCCTCCCGGACAGCGTCAGCCGCGCGGCACCCCGCAGCCCGTGAATACGGCGCCGCAGCCGGGCGATGAGGTCGTGATTGCGCCGCCTGCGCAGAAGATTCCCAACCCGACGGCGGTGTTCTCCGGCCTCGACAAGATCACCGGGCGCATCATCTCCTTCGAGGTCGGGCTCAACGAGACGGTGCAGTTCGGCGCGCTTCAGGTGACCCCGCGCGTCTGCTACACGCGCCCGCCCACCGAGACGGCCAACACCGATGCTTTCCTCGAGGTCGAAGAGGTCACGCTGCAGGGCGAAGTGAAGCGCATCTTCACCGGATGGATGTTCGCGGCGAGCCCCGGGCTGCATGCAGTCGAGCACCCGATCTACGACGTCTGGCTGGTCGACTGCAAAAAGGACCCGCCGACCGTCACCGCGGGCACGCAGCCGACGCCCAAGCGGTAGCAGGCTATCTTCCGGCCCTCAGGCCGGCCGGTCCGGCTTCGCCAGGACGAGCGCCTCGGCTCCCGACATCGATCGATCCGCTGCGAAATCCGCGGCTCCCGCAAGCGCCGTGTCCAGCACCTTGTGATATTGCGGGCGCGACAGCGCGACGGCGCCGAACGTCGTCAGGTGGTCGGTGATGAACTGGGTATCGAGCAGGCTATAGCCGCCGGCCCTGAGCCTCGCGACCAGGTGAACCAGCGCGACCTTGGAGGCGTCGGTCGCCCGGTGGAACATGCTCTCGCCGAAGAATGCCGCGCCGAGGCTCACGCCATAGAGGCCGCCGACCAGTTCGTCTCCCAGATAGGCCTCGACGCTGTGGCAATGGCCGATGTCGTGCAGGCCGCGATAGAGGTTGCGGATGCGCGCGTTGATCCAGGTGCGGCCGCGGCCGGGGCGCGGCTCCGCGCAGGCGGCGATCACTGCGTCGAAGTCGCGGTTGCATACGACGGTGAAACGGTCGGAGCGTACCGTCCGGGCGAGCCGCGACGGGATGTGGAACGCATCAAGCGGAAGGATGCCGCGCTTCTCCGGCTCGATCCAGTAGAGCGCCGGATCCTCGGCGCTTTCCGCCATCGGAAAGATGCCGCAGGCATACGCCTTGAGCAACACCTCCGGCGTCAGTTCGACGAGCGCGGTCTCGCGGCCGGCCATGGCGGCGGCCCTAGATCATGACGGCGATACGGAGAAGCGGGATCATGCTCAACGGCTCTGGGCGAGATCGAACGTGATGAGCACGCGCGTTCCCTGATGCGCGGCGTCGTGCGTGACGTCGGCGCCGAGCTTGATCGCCATCGCCTTGACGATGCGCTGGCCGAGGCCGGTCGTTTCCGCCGCGTTGCCGCCGCGTGGTCCTACCCCGTCGTCCTCGACGCTGAGCAGCGCGCGGTGCGAATTGATCGCCTTGAGGCCAATGCGCACCGGCCCCTTGCCGGACGGGTAGGCGTGCTTGAGGGCATTGATGACGAGCTCGTTGACGATGACGCCGATCGCGACTGCCCGGTCCGGCTCGCATTCCAGCGGATCGGCGCTGAGGGTCAGGGATTCTTCTTCTTCGCTCTCGGATGAACGCTGCAGCTCTTCGACCATCGCGGTGAGATATTTGTCGAGCTCGACCGACTTGACGTCTTCCGACGTGTAGAGCCGGCGATGCACCTGCGCGACCGCGATCACCCGCGTGGTTGCATTACTGAGCGCCTCCTTCACGTCGGGGCTCGCGGAATTGCCCTGCATGTGCAGGAACGCGGCGATAAGCTGAAGGCTGTTGGCGACGCGATGGTTGACCTCGCGCAGCAGCATTGCGCGCTCCGCCGCCAGCGCTTCGAACCGGTCGCGCGCGGCACGCACCTCGGCTTCCGCTTCGTCTCGCGAGCGCCGCATGCGCGTCGCCTCGCGTGCGGCTTCGAGCGCCACGACGAGGAGAGGGATGAACTCTCCCTGCACATCCTTGATGACGTAATCGGACGCTCCTGCCTTGAGCGCGGCGACGGCAATGGCGCTTTCCTGGGACGCGGTGACGAACACCACCGGCGGCGGACTGCCGAGCTCGCGGATACGGGCAAGCGTCGTCAGCCCATCAAGACCGGGCATGTATTGATCGAGCGCAACGACATCGATTCCGCCGCGTGCGACGCGATCGAGACCGGCCTGCCCATCCGCGGCGAGCTCGACGGTGAAGCCGTGCCGCTGAAGGCCACGGTCGACCAGCCGCCGCAGCCCGGCGTCATCGTCGACGTAGAGAATTGTCGTTCCTGCATTCGTCATCAGGAGGTCTGCGGCACCTGGATCACGGTGAAGAACAGGCCAAGCTGCCGGATCGCATTGGCGAAACTCTCATATTCGACAGGCTTGGTGATGTAGACGTTGCAGCCGAGATCGTAGCAGCGCTGGATCTCCACGCTGTCGTCCGTGGTCGTGAGCACCACCACGGGCGAGCGCTTGAGATGCTCGTTGGCCTTGATGCGCTTGAGGATGTCGACGCCGCTCATGTCCGGCAGGTTGAGGTCGAGCAGGACCAGGAGGGCGCGTCCTTTGTTGGGGCTGCCCGAGCCGTCGGCGCCGAACAGGAAACTGACGGCGTCAGACCCGTTCCGGAATGGCAGGATCTCGTTGTTCACTCCCGCACGGCGGATGTTCTTCTCGATGAGCCGGGCATGGCCGTCGTCGTCCTCGACCATGATGATGGTGACCGGCTGGTTCATGCCGCATTCCTCTCTTCTGCAAGCCAGCGTCTCGGCAGCGAGACGGTGAAGATGCTGCCCTTGTTCAATTCCGATCGCACCGACAAAGTCCCTCCCAGCCGCCTCACGAGCGCCCGCACATGCGCAAGGCCGATGCCTTCGCCCGGCCGGTCCTGGGGCCCGGAACGGCGGAACAGCTCGAAGATGCGCTGGTGATCGTTGGGGTCGATGCCGCGCCCGTTGTCTTCCACGTCGTATTCCAGGCGGCCGAGGGTCTGCCTGCCTCGGATTTGGATATGACCGGCAAGGTCGTTCCTGCGGTATTTTAGGGCATTGTCTACGAGATTGGAGAAAATCTGTTCCAGCGCCAGCCGGTCGCACACGACCGGAGGCAGGTGGTCGAAGGTAATGGTGGCGCCGGCCTCCGACACCTGATGAGCGACGTTCGCGGCGACCGTATTGAGCAACTGCACCATGTCGACGGCTTCGGGATGGAATTCCCGCCGTCCCTCACGGGAAAGCTTCAGGATCGCGTTGATGAGGCGGTCCATCTTGGTGATCGACGTCTTGATGAAGGAGATCGCCTCGTCGAAGTCGCGGCCAAGAACCTCCGCCTGATCGTCCGCCACTCCTGACTTCTCGCGCAGCCCCGCGAGCTGACCGAACAGCTCCTTGCGGACGGTCTCGAGCTCCGTGGTGAAGCCCATGATGTTGACCAGCGGCGAGCGCAGGTCGTGGCTCACGATATAGGCGTAGCGCTGGATCTCATCGTTCGCCTCGGTCAGGTCGGCGGTGCGTTCCGCAACCGTCGCCTCGAGGTTGGCGTTGGCATCCTCGAGCTTGCGCTGGGCCAGATCGCGCTGCCTATTGGACCGCCGCACCAGATAGACTGAGAGCGCCGCGAGGACGATGATGAGGAGGGCGCCGGCCAGCGAAGCCGCCAGCAGCAGCACGCCGGTATCGCGCGAGCGCTGCGACTGCTCGGCAAGCTGCCGGCCGAAATCGTTCAGCATCCTGGTCGCGACCGTCCGGATATCCTCCATGAAACGCCTGCCGGTATCGGTCTTGACCAGCGCGAGCGAGTCCTCTTTCTGGCCCGCGTCATAAAGGCGGATGGTCTCGTCGAGCTCCGCCAGCTTCTGGCGCATCGAGCGCTCGAGCGCGACCAGGTTCTGCCGCTGGTCGGGATTGTCTGCGAGCGTGCCCTTCACGGCGGCGATCGTCGGGTCGATCGCGGCGGCAGCTTCGAAATAGTCGGTGAGATACTGACGGTCGCCGGTCAGGAGATAGCCGCGCTGGCCGCTCTCGGCGCGCCGGATTTGGAGCAGCAGGTTGGATATCGCGCGCTGGTCCTCGATGGTGCGGGTGACCGCCGCCGCGTCCTGGCGGTAGCTCGTCATCAGCCAGCCCGACGCGAACGCGATCATCACCAGGATGGCGAATCCCGTGGCGAGCAGAACCGGCTGGCTCAGATGGACGAACGAATCCCCTTTGTTTGTTTGGTTCATTCGGCCGTCTTCTCCATCCCGCCCCGCGCCAGGAACTGCTCCAGCCAGTGGATATGGTATTCGCCGTCGATGATGTCCTGCTCGCGCACCAGGGTGCGGAACAGCGGCAGCGTCGTCTCGATGCCGTCGACCACAAACTCGTCGAGCGCGCGCTTGAGCCGCATCAGGCATTCGCCGCGCGTCTTGCCGTGGACGATCAGCTTGCCGACCAGGAAGTCGTAATAGGGCGGGATCGTGTAGCCATGGTAGACGGCGGAATCGACCCGCACCCCCAGCCCGCCAGGCGGGTGGTAGTGCAGGATCTTTCCCGGCGAAGGCCGGAAAGAGACGGGGTTTTCGGCGTTGATGCGGCATTCGATGGCGTGACCAAGAAACTTGACGTCATCCTGCGTGATCGCGAGGTCGGCCCCGTCGGCAACCCGTATTTGCTCGAGAATCAGGTCGATACCGGTGATCATCTCGGTCACCGGGTGCTCGACCTGAATGCGGGTATTCATCTCGATGAAATAGAATTGGCCGTCCTCGTAGAGGAACTCTACCGTACCAACACCCAGGTAGGACAAATCCTGCATCGCTTTTGCCACCGTCGCGCCGATTTCATCGCGCGCCCCCGTATTCAGGGCCGGGGAGGGGCCTTCCTCCCACACTTTCTGGTGGCGCCGCTGCAACGAGCAGTCGCGCTCGCCGAGATGGATGGCACGGCCGCGGCCGTCGCCGAGCACCTGGATTTCGATGTGACGGGGCCGCTGCAGGTATTTCTCCAGATAGACGGCGTCGTCGCCGAACGCGGCCTTGGCTTCGGAACGCGCGGTCGCGAGCGCGTTGGACAGGTCCTCGGGCGTCTGCGCCACCTTCATGCCGCGCCCGCCGCCGCCGGCCGCCGCCTTGACCAGGACCGGAAAGCCGATGTCGCGGGCGACCGCCATGGCCTCCGCGTCGGTGGAGACCCCGCCATCCGAGCCCGGAACGACGGGAATGCCGAGCTTCCTGGCGGTGGCCTTGGCCTCGATCTTGTCGCCCATCAGCCGGATATGCTCCGGCCGCGGGCCGATGAAATGGATGTTGTGCTCGCCGAGGATCTCGGCAAAGCGCGCGTTCTCCGACAGGAAGCCGTAGCCCGGATGCACGGCGTCGGCGCCGGTGATCTCGCAGGCCGTGACGATCGCGTAAGCGTTGAGGTAGCTGTCCTTGGCGGCCGGCGGGCCGATGCACACGCTCTCGTCGGCAAGACGCACATGCATGGCGTCGGCATCGGCGGTCGAATGCACGGCCACGGTCGCGATGCCGAGCTCCTTGCAGGCACGCAGCACCCGCAGCGCGATCTCTCCGCGATTGGCAATGAGGATTTTATCGAACATTCACCCTGCCTGTACGGCGTCATCCTGATGTGCGAGCGAAGCGGGCCTTGAAGGATGGCGGCTGTGCCGGCACCCCTTCGACGCCTGCGGCCGGCGGCTCAGGCGGCGTCGTTCTTCATTCCACGATCATCAGCGGCTCGCCGAATTCCACCGGCACGCCATCCTCGATCAGGATCTGCCGCACCGTGCCGGCCCGCGGCGCCGGAATCTGGTTCATGGTCTTCATCGCCTCGATGATGAGCAGGGTGTCGCCCGCCTTCACCACGCTGCCGATGTCAACGAACGGCTTGGAGCCGGGCTCCGGGGCAAGATAGGCGGTGCCGACCATCGGCGACGCCACGAGACCCGGATGCTTGGCGAGATCGAGCACGACCGTAACCGCCGGTGCCGGCGCGGCAAAGGGCGGTGCCACTACCGGCACGCCGGGCCCCGCCACCACCTGCGCCGCCTGGGACTGCCGCGCGACCCGCACGCGGACACCGTCCCGCTCGACCTCGATCTCGCCTACGCCGGTCTCGTCGAGCAGCCTTGCAAGCTCGCGGACCAGTTCGTCGGTCGTCACGTCCGGCATGCGTATCCTCTGGTCCCGTTCAATGCCGGCCGGCGGCGCCGACCATGTCGGCGAGTCCGTCGATGGCGAGCGCATAGCCGCGCACGCCGAAGCCGCAGATCACGGCCTTTGCCACGCGCGAGACGAACGATCCGTGGCGGAAGCTCTCGCGGGCATGGATGTTGGTGATGTGAACCTCGATGACCGGAAGTCTGGTGCCCAGGATGGCATCGAGAATGGCGATGGACGTGGTGGTATGGCCGGCCGGATTGATCACGATGCCTGCGGCTTTTTTGTGCGCGGCCTCGTGGATCCAGTCGATGATCGCCCCTTCGTGATTAGACTGGTGGAATTCGATCGCCATGCCGTGGCGCGCGGCGGTGTCGCGGCACAGCTTTTCGACATCGGCGAGGGTCGCGGTGCCGTAATTTTCCGGCTCGCGCGTGCCCAGCAGATTGAGGTTGGGGCCGTTGAGGACGTAGACGGTCTTCGCCATGAGTTCGCCAGCGTTGCGACACGCGCGGACGGGCGCCGGACCCGCAATCGCGCCGCCGCCCGCGATGAAACGGTGCCGTCCTTATAGGCACTTGTCTCGAAAAGGGAAGGCCGCAGCCCGTGGCCGCGCGGCTGTCGCCGTTCATTCCCAAACGCCTTGATCGCGTCGAAAATCCGCCGCACGCCGTCCGTGAGGCGGCCGTAGAGGCTGCCTAGCCTCTCCTCCTCGCAACCGTGAGGGGAGATCACACATGCATCGCCGATCCTTTGCTCTTGCTGCAGCGTCAGCCGCATTGCTCGCGCTGGCCGTACCGGCTTCCGGCCGCGCCGAGGGGCCACGGATCACCGGTCCGGTCGTCCACGAAAATCTCGCGATCTATTTCATCCACGGCCCCTCGGCGCCGGGCGCGATCCCGCTGACTTTGCAGGAGGCGATGCTCAAGGGCGTGGTCAAGGTGCATGAGACCGGGCAGGTTAACGAGCTTTCAGTCGAGAATCTCGGCAGCGACGAGGTGTTCATCCAGTCCGGCGACATCGTGAAGGGCGGCCGGCAGGATCGCGTGCTGATGGTCAGCCTCGTGCTGCCGGCGCGTTCCGGCCGCATCCCGGTCGCGTCGTTCTGCGTCGAGCAGGGCCGCTGGACTGCGCGCGGCGGCGAGGATGCAAAGACCTTCTCCAGTTCCGACAGCGCGGTGCCGTCGAAAGCTGCCCGGCTCGCGATGCGCGCGCCCGTCGCGCCGGTCCCCGTCGCGGAGCCGACCGGCGGAATCGTGCGGCAGGGGGACGTCACCGGGGATAACCGCCGCACCGTCCGGCCCGTCGCCGGCCGCGACCGCCAGACGGAAGTCTGGGCGAGCGTCGCGACGACGCAGAAGAAGCTGACGCGGACTCTCGCGGCGCCGGTTGCCGCGACGACGTCGGCAACCAGCCTGCAGCTTTCGCTGGAGAACGAGAAGCTCAAGGATGCGCAGGCCTCATTCATCCGTGCGCTTCAGCCGGCCGGAGAGAAGGACGGTGACATCGTCGGCTATGTCTTCGCCGTCAACGGCAAGGTCAACAGCGCCGACATCTATCCGTCCAACGGCATGTTCCGAAAGATGTGGGCCAAGCTCCTGGCCGCCAACGTCACCGAGGCGATCGCTGACAAGGACGGCACATCCGACGCTGCGCCTTCGATCGAAGCCGTGCAGGCCATGCTCGATGCCGCGCGAGGGGGCACGGCGACGGAACGGACCGTCAATGCCGGCATCGCGCTGGAGACCCACGACAGCGATCGCGCGGTCTATTCGGAAACCCGCCGCGCCGTCGGCGGCTGGGTGCACCGGAACTACGTGATGAAATAGAGGACGGGGGTCCAGACTGTCGTCATGGCCGGGCTTGTCCCGGCCATGACGTGGCGATCGAGAGAGGTGGCCGGCCTCAGCAGCCGGCGGCGCCGCACTTGCGGGCCTTGTCGATCTTCGCCTGAAGAGCGTCGGGGCCGACCGCGCCGATGACGATGTCGTTGCCGATCACGTAGCTCGGTGTGCCGTTGAGGCCGAGCATCTCGGCGAGCTTCATGCTCTCTTCCAGCGAGGCGCGCACTTCGGGTCCCGAGACGTCCTTCTCGAGCCGGGTCATGTCGATGCCGACTTCCTTGGCGACAGCGAGCGCCCGCGCCCGGTCGGCCTGGCCGCGTCCGCCGAGAAGCTTCTGGTGGAAGGCGGCGTATTTCTTGCCGTCGGGGTCCTGCATGCGCACGGCGACCGCGACCTGCGCGGCCTCGACCGAGCCCGGTCCGAGCACCGGGAATTCCTTGAGCACGACCTTGAGGTTGCCGTCCTTTTTCACAAGATCGAACATGTCGTTCATGGCTTGCTTGCAGTAGCCGCAGTTGTAATCGAAGAACTCGACGAAGGTGACGTCGCCCTTCGGATTGCCGAGCGTGACCTGGCGCGAGGATGAGAACAGCGTCTGCGCATGTTCCTTGATGGCGCCCTTGTGCTTGTCCGTCTGCTCCTGCGCCTGGCGCTCTTCCATCGCCGCCATCGTCTCCTGAAGCACTTCCGGATGCTTCATGAGATAGTCCTTGATGATCGCCTCGATCTCGGTGCGCTGCTCGCCGGAGAACTCTGCCCGGACCGGGCCGGACGCGGCGCAGGCAAGCAACAGCGCCGCAACGGCGGCGATCGGACGCAGGAAGGTCATCGGCAGTTCTCCTTGAGCGAAACGGCGCCCCCGGAGGGGCCTATGGCAGGGTCTTGCGACCGCGCGCGGCATTGGCTGGCCTGGTGCTTAGCATCCCGACGGTAAACGTGGCATCGCCGGGGGATCACTTTCGCGCCATCAGTTGAACATGCCCGGCGGCTTCGGCGGTTTATAGGTCTCGATGTCGTCGGCCTTGACCCAGCCCGGCGAGCCGGTGGGGAAACGGCCCTTGGCCCGCAAAGCCAGCATCTTGGCGGCCTTGAAATCGCCGCCGGTAAAAGCAGCCTGGGCGGAGGCAAGGTCGGCCTCCGCGAGGTCGCCCTTGCGGCCAAAGGCCATCGCCAGGTAGCGGTAGCCTTCCGGAACGTCGGGATCGCGGATCAGCGCGGTGCGCAGCAGGACCACGGCATCGTTGGCGAGCTTGGGATCGCCGGTCGCGACAAGCGCCTGGCCGAGCATCACCCGTATCAGCGTGCCGTCGGGCGCCAGCGAGACCGCCTTGCGCAGGGGCGCGACCGCTTCCGCGGGGCGGCCGCCTTCCAACAGTGCCTGGCCCTTGAGCTCGTGGAAATAGGGATTGTTGGGCTGGGTGGCGATCAGCGCGTCGATCTGGGCGATGGCGTTGCGCAGGTCCGAATACTTGTACGCGGAGATCGCCCGCGCGTATCGCGCCGGCAGGCTGGTGTCGGTCCCAGGATAACGGTGCGCCACCTGGTCCGGACGGTCCATGAAGCCGAACAGCTTCGCCCGCATGAGGTCGTGGCGGAGCTGCAGTTCGGGCGCGTCCTTCTTGTCCCAATAGGGGCTGGTGCGGGCGACCTCCTCGAGCGCGCGCACGCGCTCGGCCGGCATCGGGTGCGTCTGGACGTAGGGGTCGGCGTAACGCGACGAGAACATGATCTGTTCGGCGAAGCGCTTGAAGGTTTCGTACATGCCCTTCGGCGACTGTCCGGTCGCGGTCAGGAAGCGGACCGCGGCGCGGTCGGCCTGCTCCTCCTGCGCACGGACATAGGCAAGCAGCGTGCGCTTTATGACCTCCTGTGGCGCAGTCAGCGCCGCGGCGCCGATCTGGCCCATGTTGGATCCGCCGGATCCGCCGGAGGCCGCGCCGGCCGCGATCGCCCCGACGCCGAGCAGCAGGGCGATGATCGAGGCGGTCTGCGCCTTGGCGAGTTCCTGGTGGATTTTCGACAGGTGCCCGCCGGCGATATGGCCGGTCTCATGGGCGAGCACCCCGATGATCTGGTTGGGCGTGGTCGATTCGGTCAGCGCGCCGGCGTTGACGAAGATGCGGCGGCCGTCGGCCACGAAAGCGTTGAAGGTGCGGTCGTTGATGATGACGACCTGGACGTTCTGCTGAGCGAGCCCGGCCGCGCGCAGGACCGGCGCCGTGTACTCGCGCAGGAGCTGCTCGATTTCGGCGTCGCGGATGAACGGCAGGCCCTTGGTGGGCGGTCCGCCCTGGGCGAACGACGGACTGCCGCTGGCGCCGATTGCAACAGCGGCCGCAAGCGCAATGATGCGGATGGTCCGCGTTGCTCGTTGTCCGCGAACAGGTCTCATCCCGTCGATCGCATGTCCAGTTGGTCCGCGGAAGAACCCTAATGGCCTCGTCCGCGCCCGGTCAACGCAGGTCAAGCAGCCCTGCGTCTTGCGTGATAAGCCTTCGCCACGGTAAGCCGCCGAATGCGGCAGCAGCGGGGCGCGCCGTCCGGCGGCGGCGTCCGGAAATGGCGCTCATGCTCGACGTGGCGAAACGCCTCCTGATTCCATCGGCGCGCAGCGACGTGCCGCCGTTCATGGTCATGGACGTGATGACGGCGGCCGCGCGGATCGAAGCGGCCGGCGGCCGCGTCATTCATATGGAGGTCGGCCAGCCCGCGGCGGCGGCACCCGCGACCGCCATCGCCGCCGCCAAGGCAGCACTCGACCGTGCCGACATCAGCTATACGGCCGCGCTCGGCATTCCCTCGCTGCGTACGCGCATCGCGCGGCACTATACAGACGCGTACGGAACTCGCGATCGACCCGGTGCGTATCATCGTCACGACGGGATCGTCGGCGGGTTTCATCCTGGCGTTCCTGACAATGTTCGAGCCCGGCGACCGCGTCGCGATCACCTCGCCCGGCTATCCGCCCTATCGCCATATCCTCACCGCGCTTGGCTGCGAGCCGGTGGAAATCCCAATCGGCGAAGACACGCGCTGGGCGCTTACTGTCGATGCGCTGATGGCGGCCCATCCGTCGTGCGCCGCTCAAGGGCGTGCTGGTCGCGAGCCCCGCCAATCCCACCGGGACCATGATGCCGGCGGGCGCGCTCGCGGAACTGATCGCGGCGGCCGAAGGGGAGGGCATCCGCTTCATCTCCGACGAGAATGCACCATGGACTGGACTATGCTTTTGCGGCCGAAACCGCGGCGCGCTTCAGCCACGGCGCGGTGGTCATCAACTCCTTCTCGAAATACTTCTGCATGACCGGGTGGCGCGTCGGCTGGATCGTGGCGCCGGAACCGCTGGTGCGGTCGATGGAGCGGCTGCAGCAGAATCTTTCAATCTCGGTTCCGAAATTGTCGCAGATCGCGGCGCAGGCCGCCTTCGATGGCCGAGAGGAGATGGAGGCGGTCAAGCACGGCTATGAGGCGAACCGCCGCATCCTGCTCGAGGGCCTTCCCAAGGCGGGGCTCGACACATTCCTGCCCGTCGACGGCGCGTTCTATCTGTACGCCGACGTTTCGCGCTTCTCTCGCGACAGCCTCGATTTCGCACGGCGCATGCTGGAGGAGGCGGGCGTCGCCGCAACCTCCGGTATCGACTTCGACCCGGTGCGGGGCCACGACTTCATCCGCTTCTGCTACGCAGGTTCGGCGGCCGAGATGCACGAGGCGGTGGAGCGGATCGGGGAATGGTTGAGGCGCTGACAAACGGGCGCGGCCAATCCACCGGTGGTCCTCAAAATTCTACGTCCAGCTCTTCGACCTCGTCGGGCTCGGTCTTGGCGGCTGTGATCCATTCCTTCATCGCCGGCAGCGCCATGACGGTGCGCACGTATCCGGCGCAGTCGGCGTCGAGCTTCACGTCATAGGTGATGAAGCGCGTGGCAACCGGCGCGAACATGGCGTCCGCCGCGCAGGGCTGGCCGCCGAACAGGTAGGGGCCTTCGTAGGTCACCAGGCACTCGCGCCAGATCATCGCGATGCGGTCGATGTCGGCCTGCGCGCCCGCCCAAACCTTGAACTCCTTGTGATGCGCCTTGAGATTCATCGGCAGCGCGGAACGCAGGTTCGACGAAGCCGGAATGCATCTCGCCGCAGATCGAGCGGCAACGGGCGCGAGCGGCACGGTCTGTCGGCAGCAGGCCGGCTTTCGGTTTGATCTCGTGAAGATATTCCGCGATCGCGAGCGTATCCCAGATCTTGATGCCGTCATGCTCCAGGGCGGGCACGAGGAACGACGGGGAGAGCAGCAGCAGTTCGGCGCGGGTCGAGGGATCGTCGCTCGAGACCGGCGCTTCCTCGAAGTCGAGCTTGGCCATCTTGCACAGCAGATAGCCGCGCAACGACCACGAGCCGTAGTTCTTGCTGCTGATCGTGAGCTTGGCCTTGGCCATGCGAGTTCCCCATTGCCGCGTGAACCGTCAGGCGTCCGACGGCACATTGATCCAACACGTCGCGATGTCCGGGACCGTTCGTCGGCCGCCGGCTCCGCGCCCCGGCAAGGGCGAAAAATATACACGCTCGGACCCCGGCGATAATTATCTCGCAGTGCAGCAAGAAATGCACTAGCCTTTTCGCTGCCGGGTTACGATTGCCATTCCAGGGGACGCCCTTTTGGGCGGCCAGCGTCATAATGCTGTATCAGGCGTATCAGGCGCATTCCGACATCATGTCGCCGGTCCGTGCCTTTGCCAACGCGGCGCTGGCGTCCGCCGGTCGGCCGATGCCGCTGCTGTCCGACCATACGGCGCTCCGCAATCTCTCCGCCGCCTATGAGCTGATCGCCCGGGCCGGGCTGACGCATCAGCGGCCGCCCTTTGGCATCGCCACCGTAATGGCGGGCAACCGCGAGGTCGCGGTCACCGAGGAGGCCACGCATGTCACCCCGTTCGGCACGCTGCTGCGCTTCAAAAAGGATATCGAGCACGGTCCAGCCGCGCGTGCTGCTGATCGCGCCGCTGTCGGGCCATTTCGCGACACTGCTGCGCGGCACCGTGAAGACCCTGCTGCCGGAACACGACGTCTACATCACCGACTGGCACAACGTGCGCGACGTCTCGCTGGAGCATGGCCGCTTCGGCTTCGACGAATATGTCGAGCACATCATCAAGTTCCTCGAGGTGATCGGGCCGGGCGCGCCACATCATCGCGGTGTGCCAGCCCTGCGTGCAGGCGCTCGTCGCCGCCGCGGTGATGGCCGAGCGCGGCAATCCGGCGCAGCCGCGCAGCATGACGCTGATGGCCGGGCCGGTCGACACGCGCGTCAATCCGACCAAGGTCAACGAACTCGCCCGCAGCAAGCCGATCTCATGGTTCGAGCAGAACCTGCATCGCGACCGTGCCGTGGCGCTATGCCGGCGCGCGCCGCCGCGTCTATCCGGGCTTCGTGCAGCTCGCCGCCTTCATGAGCATGAACATCGAGCGGCATGTGAAAGCGCATCGCGACCTCTACGACCACCTGGTGCTTGGCGACATCGAGAAGGCGAAGGCGACCAAGGATTTCTACGATGAATATTTCGCCGTCCTCGACCTCGCCGCCGAATTCTACATCGAGACGGTGAAGCTCATCTTCCAGGATTATGCCCTGCCGCTCGGCACGCTGGAATTCCAGGGCGCCCGGATCGATCCCAAGGCGATCCGCCGCACCATGCTGCTGACGGTGGAAGGCGAGCGCGACGACATCTGCGCCGTCGGGCAGACGGTGGCGGCGCATGATTTGTGCTCTAAGCTGCGGCCCTATCTCAAGCGCCATCACCTGCAGCCCGGCGTCGGGCATTACGGCGTGTTCAGTGGCAAGAAGTGGGAAGCGCAAATCTATCCGATCGTGAAGAACGTCATCCTCGCGAGCGACTGATAGCCCGCCGGTGGATTCGAAACCGCCAGCGTGTCACGCGACCTTTACGACGTGTTCGGGCTGGGCGAACGTGCCCAGATAAGCGGCGACCCGGCTTTCCGGCATCGGCTTCGAATAGACGTAGCCCTGGACGTAATTGCAGCCCTTCATCCGCAGCAGCGTGAGCTGATCGCTCTCCTCGACGCCCTCGGCAACGATCTCCATCCCGAGGCTCAGTCCCATGTTGATGACGGCATCGACGATCGCGGTGCTGTCGTGACTTTGCACGAACGACTTGTCGATCTTCAGGCGATCGATCGGGAACTGGCGAAGATGCGATAGCGAGGCATAGCCGGTGCCGAAATCATCGAGTGCGATAGTGATGCCCGTCTGATGCAGCGAGCGCACGGTATCGGCGACGAGACCGGCACCCCAGCCCATGTACACGCTCTCGGTCACTTCAAGCGTCAGCCGCTCGGGTGGTACGCCGGCGCGCTTCAGTTTGCCGGCGATGCGCGCGGCAAGGTCGGGCAATCGAAACTGCGCGGCGGACAAATTGACGGAGATCCGCCCGAACTCCAACCCGGCGCCGATCCAGATTCGCATTTGGTTCAGGGCGGTATCGATCGCGACCTCGCCGAGATCGATGCCGAGATCCGGGTCGTCGAACGCCGCCATGAAATGCGCCGGCGCCAGGATGCCCCGTTGGGGATGGTTCCAGCGCATCAGCGATTCGAAGCCGCTGACCTCGCCCGTTCTCAGCTCGACGATGGGCTGATAATAGAGGACGAATTCGCCGTTATCGATGCCGCTGCGCACTTCCCGCATCAGCTTCAGATGGGCGTCGATGTCCTCGCGCATTTGCGGGACGAAGAGCACGGCGCAGCCGCGGCCCTTGGCCTTGGCGCGGTACAGTGCGATGTCGGCACTCTTGAGAATATCGGTCGCATTGGTGGCATGATCGGGAAAAACGGCGATGCCGATGCTCGCCCCCATCGTGAGCGAAACTTCCTTGTGCTGGATCGGCTCCTTCAGCAGCGCGATGACCGCCGCGGCGAGGGTCTCGATCTCGACAAGCGATTGGGGATCGGTGACCAGGACCGCGAATTCGTCGCCGCCGAGGCGCGCCACCGTGTCGGCCGGCCGGAACGCCCGGTGCAGAGTTTCGGCGGCGCTCCGCAGCACGACGTCGCCGGCGTCGTGGCCGAGGGAGTCGTTGACGTCCTTGAAGTGATCGAGATCGAAAAATAGCAGCCCGAACCTTGTTCCCTCGGTTTCGTTGGTCGCGATCGCTTCCTGCAGCCTGTCTTGAAACAGGGCTCGATTGGGAAGCTTGGTCAGCAAATCGCGATAGGCGAGCTCGTAGATGCGAGCCTCCGCGTTCTTACGTTCGGTAATGTCCTGCACGCAACCAAATATATGGGTGACCTTGCCGTCGACCATTTCTGCTTCTGCCAAGCTGCGGATCCAGAACGTTTCGCCATTCTCCCGCGTCGAGGCCACCTCAAGGTCGAAGCCGACCCCTCGCGTCTTGAGGGCGTCAAGCAGGTGGCGCCGTTTCTCACGCATGTCTGGCCCGCAGAGGCGGAGAATGTGTTCGGCGTCCGCCGGCGTCGTTTGCGGGATTTGAAAGATACGATAGACTTCTTCATCCCACGTCATCTTTCCGGACGGGTAGCTGACCTCCCACCCACCGATTTTGGCCATGTGGGCGGTCTGTCTGAGCAGCTTCTTGCGCCGCATCAGGTCGAGCCCGGCGCGGCGGCCGCGAAGCTCGTTTATGACCATCCCCGCCAGCAGCAAAAGGTGAGCGGCTTCGGCTTCGGTGAAATGGCGCGGCGCAAAATCGATGACACACAATGAGCCCAGGCTGATGCCTTCGCTCACGGTGAGCGGCGCCCCGGCATAGAACCGGATGCCGGGCGCGCCGGTCACCAGGGGATTGGTGGCGAAACGCGGGTCCTTCGTCGCATCGTTGACGATGAACACGTCGTCACTGAGGATGGTGTAGTTGCAGAAGGCATCGCGCCGCGACGTTCCTTCACCGGCAAGCCCGCATGACGAGAGAAACGACTGTTCGTCTCGATCGAGCAAGGTCACCAACGCCACCGGAACCTTGAAGATATCCTGGGTCAGCGCGCAGATGCGATCGACCTGATCGTTCTTTCCGGTGCCGATGAGCTCATACGCGTAAAGTTCGCGCAGGCGCTCCTCCTCATTCGCCGGAGCTGGATAAGACAGATGCTGGGTACTTGCCATGCCGGCAGGCTATTCATGACTACGTTAATGCAAGTAAAATCGCATCCCCGAAACGCCGCGCTTGCTGATCCATCCGGAAACAACGAAAACAATTCGTAAAATAATAGCGCTTATTGCTTTTATTCTGTCTGTTGCGTTGTGGCAGTTGCTCGACGCAGTCGATTTACGTAGCGAACAAATACCTAGACGATCTTGTAATTCGGCTGCTTGATGTTGATGTGCGGCCCACGATTTTATGTCGACTGCTTGAGGGATTCGTAGATCTCCAAGGCTTCCTTCGGCTTGGCATTCTTGTGCACCACGGCGTTGACAGCGGCGAGCATCGCCTTCGGTGCATCCGACTGGAAGATGTTGCGGCCCATGTCGACGCCGGCGGCGCCCTGCTGCACGGCGTTGTAAGCCATCGTCAGCGCTTCGAGCTCGGGCAGCTTCTTGCCGCCCGCCATCACGATCGGCACCGGACAGGATGCGGTGATGGTCTCGAAGCCCTCGTCGACATAATAGGTCTTGACGTATTGCGCGCCGAGTTCGGCGATGATCCGGCAGGCGAGGCGGAAATATTTGGCGTCGCGCACCATGGTCTTGCCGACCGCCGTGATGCCCATCACCGGGATGCCGACGCGCAGGCCGGCATCGACCAGCTTGGTCATGTTGTGCACCGAGCGCGTCTCGAACTCGCCGCCGATGAACACCTGGATGCCGACGCCCGAGGCGTTGAGGCGCACGGCGTCGTCCATGTCCATGGCGATCTGCTCATCGGAGAGCTCCTCGCGCAGGATCGAGGGGCCGCCGCTCGCGCGCAGCACCATCGGCTTCTGCGACTCCGCCGGGATCAGCGAGCGCAGGATGCCGCGCGTGCAGAACAGCGCGTCGCATTGCGGCAAGAGCGGAACGATCGAGAGGTCGATGCGCTCCAGCCCGGTGGTCGGTCCCTGGAAATAGCCGTGGTCGACCGCCAGCATCACGGTGCGGCCGCTCGCCGGATTGAAGGTGCGCGCGAGGCGGTTCTTCATGCCCCAGTCGAGTTGGTGCGAGCCCTTGAGGAAAAAGCCCGACGTTTGCTGTGGCACATCGGCAGAATAGCGTTCGCCTTCTTTATCGGCTTCGGGCATTGGTCACCTAATTCGGGGGGGGGGCGAGAAGGGTTGGGTTTCTTAGCGCAATCGGGAGCCGGCGGTCATCCTCGGATGCGCATATCGAAGCCTCGGCATTTGCGCTTGCCTCGTTCCCAGCCCGATCCTGAAGGCGGAAGATGCGCTCACCGCAATGCCGCGGCGATATTCCCGCCGTCCACGGTGGTGACATCGGCCGTCGTCTTTAGCGCCAGGGCCTGAGCCAGGAACGCCTGCGCCACATCGTCGGCGGTAACTTCGCGGCCAAGCAGGTTGCCGCTCATGTAGTCCTTCTCGCTCAAGCCGCGCGCGACGGAGCGCGACTTGATGAAATCGTCGGTCAGCAGCCCGGAGCGGATGCGGTCGGCGTTCACCGCGTTGGAGCGGATGCCGTCGGCGCCGTAATCCACCGCATATTGCCGCGACAGGAACAGCGTCGCCGCCTTGGGCAACCCGTAGGGACCGAAGTTCAGCCCCGGGTTCACCGCCTGCTTGGAGGCGTTGAACAGCAGGCAGCCACCGGTGCCCTGTGCCAGCATAGTCTTCACCGCCGCCTGCGCGACGCGCTGGTGCCCATAGAAATTGAGTTCGAAGGATCTTGCGCAGCACTGCTTCATCGACCTCGCCGATGCGTCCCTGCCACGCCGCGCCGGCATTCGAAACCAGGATGTCGACGCCGCCGAAAGTCGTCACGATTTGTTCGAACGCGGCGTGCACGGAGGCGACGTCCGTCACGTCGCACCGCACCGGGAGCGCAGCGCCGCCGATTGCCTTGGCGTGCTCGGTCGCCGCGGCAAGATTCAGGTCCAGCAGTGCGACCTCCGCTCCGGCCGCCGCGAACGCCTTTGCGGTCGCCGCACCGATGGCGCCGCCGCCGCCGGTGATCGCCGCGATCTGACCGGCAAGCGGGAGTTCCTTCCTTGCGCCGAGCTTGGTCTGCTCCAGCGGCCAGTATTCGCAGTCGAACAAGTCGGCATCCGGGATCGACTCGAAGGTGCCGATCAACTCGGCCCCGGTGACGCCGTCCACCCACGCCACGGCGATGTCGGCGGCGATGCGCGCATCCGTCGCCGATCGGCCAAGCCCGAACAGGCCGAGGCCCGGCACCACGACGACGCGGGGTGCCGGATCGAGGATGTGCCGGCTGTCGCCCGCGCGCGCGTCGTGGCGCGCGAAGTAGTCGCGGTAGTGCGCCATGAAGGTCTGCGCCAACTCATGGACCGCGGCCTTAAAGGCGTCGAGCCTGCCGGCTTCCGGCGCTGGCACGATCAGCGGCCAGTTCTTGGTGCGGATCGCGTGATCGGGCGTGATTACGCCCTCGTTCGCATAGCGCGCAATGTCGTGCCCGTTGACGAAATCCAGGATCGCGTCGCCGGCGCGAAAGTCGAAGATGAGCCGCCGCCACGCGCCTTCGACCCGTTCATCGGAAGACTTCACCGCGCCCCGCAGGATCGGCATGACGTCGGCACGCGGTGCGACATCCCGCGGCAGCGCCGCCGCGGGAAATACGGTCTTGCGCCCGCGTGTGAGCCGCTGCTCGGCGCGCGTGACCATTTCAATCATGCGTTCGTAGGATTCGCGCGCGCTATCGCCGAAGGTGAAGATGCCGTGCTTGAGCAGGATCAGCCCTTCGACCTTGGGGGACGCGTCGAATACCTCGGACGCGACCTTCGCCAGCCCAAAGCCGGGCATGCGATAGGGGACGATGCCCAGCCGGTCGTCATAGACTTCCGCGCACAGCTCCGGCCCGTTGGGCTGGTCGATCAGGCCGAGCACCGCGGTGGCGTGGGTGTGGTCGATGAACCTGTGCGGCATGAAGGCGTGCAGGAGCAGTTCCACCGACGGGTCGGGCGCCGTCGGATCGATCAGCGCGGCGCGCTTGATCCGCACCATGTCGTCATCTGCCAACGCGTCGCGCGCGCGCAGCTTGAGCAGCGGCGCAAGCCGCACGGCAGGAAGCCCGGCAGGCTCTATCGCGCCCATGTCCTGGCCCGAGCCCTTGACGCACAGCACCTCGGTCTCCTCGCCGAAAAGGTCCGTCATGCGCGTCTTCAGCGACGTATTGCCGCCGCCATGGAGTACAAGCTTGGGATCCTGGCCGAGCAGGCGCGTCGTATAGACGCGCAGCGCCAGATCGCGCGCGACGCCGGCCCCGGCATAGCGGGCGACCGTCGCCTCCGCGTCGCTGTCGGCCCATCGGCTCTGCATGCTGTCCCCGGCGCCCCGCCGGCAAAGAAGGCCCGGCGCGGAACTGCGGGGACGCCTACACCGCGCCATCCGTCGCTTCAAGCGCGCGGTAAGCATGACGGGAGTGCCGCGGTTTGGAACCGAGGTTTTTCGGGCGCGTTGTTGCGCGAGGCGGCGTCCCGGCCGCCGCGGAGGAGACCCATGCCGCCAAGAACGCCAGCGCAGCCGCGACCTGCTCCCGACGTGCTGCCCGAACTCGCTGCCGGGAAAGACCGATTCCGACGTGCTGCCGGACGGCTTGCCGCGCAACGACCGGCCGGAAATGACGCCGGATTCCCTGCCGCCTGTCGACGACAACACCCCGATCGAAGGTCGTGCCCCACGCCACGAAGCAGAGGTCGCGCAAGCCGAGCGCGGCAGTTGGTTCGAGCATCCCGAAGGTTCGGCACCGCCGCTCGATCGATTGACCCAGGACGAAAAGCCAGCGACCGACGAGCGCTGACCGCCGCGAAGCGTGGAATTTACTGGCATGCCATGCGACCATCGGCCGGCATGGACCCCTTCGGCTTATTTCTGTCCGGTCGCGGGCGGCTCGCCCCCGGACCTTTTGCCATCGCGGTGACGCTGGTTTACCTCGCGGGCTTCGCCTCTCAGGCTTTGCTGTCCGGCCCGGTCATTGCGCGCTCCGGCCTGCTGCCCTTTGCCCTCGTCCAGGCCGTGCTCACCTGGGGATGGTACGTGCTCCACGTCAAACGGCTGACGGACGCCGGCCGCTCGTCCGGGGGAGCGCTGGCGTCGGCGGTGCTGTATGCGCTTGCGGTCGCCTTGCTCCTGCTGGTCGTCTCGTTTTTCATCCAGGCCGGAGCGCCCGATGCCAGTGGCGACAAGGTCGACCCGTCAAGCATCTTTGGATTGTTCATGGTGCTTTATGTCATCGGCATGATGTTCAGCAGCCTGGATTTCGGTTTCTTCACGATGCTGATCACCGCCGCGGTCGTGGTCGCCCTGGCGCCGGTGGTGGTCGTGTTCGTGTTCTCGATCTATGTCGGCACGCGGCCCTCGGCGCCTCCGGCGTCGTCGCCGGCATTGCCGCCGTCATAGGCCAGCACCAGCGCATGCTGCACTTCGCCTACGGCTCCAATATGAGCACCGCGCTGATGCGCCGGCGCTGTCCGAGCGCGGTGGCGCTCGGACAGGCACGGCTCACCGGCTGGCGCTACGTCATCACCCGCGACGGTTATGGGTCCGTGGTGCCGGCATCGGGAGATGAAGTTTATGGCGTGTTGTGGCGCCTGGGGCCGCGCGATCTTGCGGCGCTCAACGCCTATGAGAGCCTCGCCAGCGGCCTCTATCGCCGCCGCATGCTGAACGTGCTGTATCGGGGCCGCCGTTTCAGTGCGCTGACCTATCTCGGACGCGACGGGGCCGGCGGCAGACCGAAGCCGGGATATCAGGACCTCGTCGTCGCCGCGGCGCGCGAATGGGACCTGCCGGCGTCTTATGTCCGGGCGCTGCGGCACTGGGCGCCGTCCGGCCATAGCGGCGCGCGTCCGGCCGAGACGGGAGAGCTTGCATGAGCGACAGCATCATCCGCCGGATCAGGGTTCGTGGCCGGGTCCAGGGCGTCGGCTTCCGCGCCTGGGTCGAATATACCGCACGCGATCACGGCTTGGCGGGCTGGGTCCGCAACCGCCGCGACGGATCGGTCGAGGCGGTATTCGCCGGTCCTGCCGAAGCGGTCGAGGCCGTGATCGATGCCTGCCGGCATGGCCCGGGCGGCGCGCGAGTTGATGGGCTGGAGGCCGGTGAGGCGGGGCCGGACGAACTCGCGCAACGTCACGCCGGCGAGGATTTTTCCACGCTGCCGACCATGTGATCGGTGCCGCGGCTGTTTTCGCCTGCGACCGCTCCAAACAACGCCTCGAACTTCCCTCGCATGGCCATATCGACGTCCGCCATCGTCGCCGCAACGCCGAGATCGGCAAGGCTGGTGACGCCGTAGCGCGCCTCTGACACCCCGCACGGCACGATGCCTGAGAAATGCGACAGGTCTGGCGCCACGTTGAGCGAGACGCCGTGAAGGCTCACCCAGCGCCGCACCCGGATGCCGATCGCGGCGATCTTGTCCTCGTAGCCGTCGCCCTTGTCATGCCGCCGCACCCACACGCCGATGCGGTCGTCGCGGCGCTCGCCGGCGACGCCGAACGTGGCGAGCGTGCGGATCAGCCACTCCTCCAGCGTCGCGACGAAGCGGCGCACATCCGGTCCACGCCGCTTCAGGTCGAGCATCACATAGGCGACCCGCTGCCCGGGCCCGTGATAGGTAAATTGGCCGCCGCGGCCGGCATCGAACACCGGAAACCGCGCCTCGATCATGTCGGCCGGCTTCGCGCTGGTGCCCGCGGTGTAGAGGGCAGGGTGCTCCAGCAGCCACACCAGTTCGGGCGCCGCTCCGGCGGCGATCGCAGCGACACGGGCATCCATGCCGGCGAGCGCGGCAGCGTAGGGGACGAGTCCCTCGGACACGCGCCATTCCACTGCCGCCATCCTCTCAGGCAGCGTGAAGCCGATCAGGTCCTGGCGCGCGTTAACCACCCGGTAACCATCCCGCGGCGAGTGTGAACGTCAACCCCGCGTCATATAGGTCATCGCCGGTGCCCACGCTCGACAAGGTTTCTCTCGACATCGCCGTGGTGCTGGGCACGACGTCGATGCCGATTCATCAGGTGCTGCGGCTCGGCCGCGGCGCCATCATCGAGCTCGACACCTCGGAGGACGACGAGGTGTCGATCCTCGCCAACAATTTCCCCGTCGCCAAGGGCACCGTCGTGATCAGCGGCAACCGCATCGCGGTGGAGGTCAAGGAGCTGCTGCCGCGTTCGGTCGACGGTCGCTAGCGCTTCGCGGACAGGGAGGGGCCTGCAAACCTTCCGGCTTGTCCCCCGGCAATGGATTTGTTACAGCAGCCCCGCCGCGTTGCCCAACAGCGCGTGGCTTCCTCCCAGTGCGGCCGTGGCGGAATTGGTAGACGCGCTAGCTTGAGGTGCTAGTGGGTAACACCGTGGAGGTTCGAGTCCTCTCGGCCGCACCACTCATTTTTTAAGTCTTTCTTTCTGCTTGTCTTTTCTGGCGCGGCTCGCACATTTTCTACAGTGAGGGCATAGACTGTTCGCTCGGCGTTCTTACCAGCTTGCGAGGCGGACATTGCGGCCGTACGCAATGCCGGGTTCACCGACGCGCAGGTCGTGGAAATCGTCGCCCTCGTCGCGGAAAATAGCTTCACGAACTATCTCAACGAAATTGCCAAGACCGAAATCGACTTCCCCGTCGTGTACGCCGCCGAAGCCCGCATGAAGATGGCATAGCGATGCGGTTTTGCATCGCGTGCCGTCAAGCCTCCTGCGACGCAACGGGTTGTCGCAATGTTCATCCAGATAGGCGATCAAGAGAAGGACAACGACGGCCAGCAACATCTCACCAGCCAGACCGGGATTACCACGCCCATAATGCCGCGCTGACGCCGCCCCCTTTCGAGGGTAGTGAATATGTTGAGTTGATGTCGGCCCTGGGTCACTCACGTCGTTCCGAGCTTAGGATCGGCACGACAGCTTCGCATCAGTGAAACAGACGAACCCAACGGCGATCCGCTCTTCGAATATGGGGCTAGACGACGTAATAGCCTTGTTCGATCGCTTCGCGGTGCGATGTCTAGGGCGTTAGTGGCTAAAGTGCGCCAGCCCGCTACGCTCTTTCAGAAGTACTGTAGCTCCAGTCAAGCCTCGCCACCTCGTTCCCGATCCAGTTGCTAAAGGCCTCGACGAGCTCCCGGCGTCTCTCCCGCTTAGGGCAAACGAGATGGTATGCGCGGCCCGACGGCAGAGCGAGCGGCACTGGGATGACCAGCCGTCCGGTGCGCAAATCGTCGTATGCGAGCAGGTCGTGTGTGAGCAGCACACCGGCGCCCTCGCAGGCAGCGTCGAGCGCATGGTCTGCGCTATTGAAATCGAAGCCCTCGACTGAGGTCGATATCTCGGACCCTCGCGGCTTTGAACCAATCAGCCCAAGTCGGCAGGGCAGCGCCGACGAGAGCGTCATCGTGAATAAGCGGCATCTTCGCAAGCGCGTGCGGCGTCGGCAAGGAACCGCGGGCGTTCATCAGGCGCGGACTGCACACCGGCACAAGCTTCACCTCGACCAGTTTCTCAACGACGAGCGATGAATCCGGCTGAAGTTCAATCGGCATGTTACGCACAGCGACATTCACGCCGTCGGTCGTGAAATTCGCATGATGAAGCGAGGAAGAAATGCGGACGTCAATGTCCGGATGGGCAGTGGCGAAGCGGTAGAGCCTCGGAGCCAGCCATTTCGATGTGAAGCCGGGTGATGTGCTCACGACGAGGACCTGCTGGTTGCCAGCATGCTTGAGATCAGCCACCGCGTCCGAAATGTGAGAAAACCCTCTCTGAATGCCGGGATAAAGCGTCTTGCCGGCCGGGGTGAGCGCGATCTTTCGGACTCCACGTTCGAACAGCTTCACGCGCAACAACTTTTCGAGGCCGCGCAACTGGTGACTAATCGCACCGGGGCTGACGTGAAGCTCCAGCGCCGCCTTCGTCAGGCTCAAGTGCCGCGCAGACGGCTTCAAACGCCCGTAGCGCATTGAGCGGCGGCATTCCATGCATGAGATTACCTCACAAGTTAAGTGAGAATATATCGTTTGTAACGCGGCTTCAAGGAAGCGCAATGAGGCGTGTGATCTGAGAAGCCCTCAATCCATGAAAGAGCTCGCTCCATGAGGGGAAGGCTACGCGGGCACTTTGGCGACGTTTGTCGGCCCGCGGCGTGCTCGATCCGGGGTCTCTTGCGCCGCATCTTCGATGCCATTCGACAGGCACACGATCGCGAGGCGGCAAGGGAGGCCGAGCGCCTTGAAATCTCGGGACAGAAATTCACGGATGAAATGGAGCGACGAAATAATAGAGCGCCTCACGCGTAACCAAAACTTCCGGCCCTGACGGCATACACGCGGGTGATGGCGTTCTCTAGCGTCGAGGCACGTGATCTCCGGGAATAGGCAAACATGACTGAGTTGGTATTAAAAGAAACGCGCGGTGCGGTCGCGCTGCTGACATTCAATCGTCCCGACAAGCTGAACGCGCTGAACTACGCGCTGATCGACCGCCTGATGCAGCATTCTCGATCAGATCGAGGACGATGCCGGCGTTCGCGCCGTCGTTCTCACCGGAGCCGGCGATCGTGCGTTTTCTGCAGGTGCTGACATCCGCGAGTTTTCCGAAAGCATCAAGGAAGGGCCAGACGCGGCCGTGAAGGCGTTTGTCAGGCGCGGGCAGACGATGACGTCGCGCCTTGAGTCGTTTCCAAAGCCAATCATCGCCGCAATCAACGGGATTGCTTTCGGCGGCGGCTGCGAGATCGCCGAAGCCGTGCACTTGGCGGTTGCCAGCGAGCGCGCCTCGTTCGCAAAGCCTGAAATCAATATCGGGATTCCGCCGACGTTCGGCGGCACGCAGCGCCTACCGCGCCTCGCAGGACGAAAGCGAGCTCTGGAGTTTCTCCTCACAGGCGATACCTTCACCCCGCAGCGTGCGTACGAGGTCGGCCTCATCAATCGCGTGGTACTTCATGAGCAACTGATGCCGGCGACATTCGAGTTGGCGGATCGCATTCTGCGCCATTCGCCGCTCGCCGCCTCGCGAATCATCACGGCCGTGACCCGCGGGCTGAATGCCTCGATCGCGGAAGGGCTTGCGATCGAAAGCGAGCAGTTCGCGCGCATGGTGCCCACCCGCGACAATCGCGAGGCGCTCGATGCGTGGATCGCCCGGCGCCGGCCAGGCTATACCGGCATCTGAAGGAGTGTGCCTTCGGAATAACTTCTTTCGAAGACGACACTGCGTGACCTGACGGCAAGGGACTTTCACGAAATGAGATCGGATTTCGATCGTTGCCAATAAGCGGAGACGGCACCACGCTTGAGTTACGGCCCAGCTGCAAATGCTGCGATTAAGACTTTTCCTCCGCCGAACTCGGGCTCCCCGATCTACCGCGCTTGGCAATTCTGCTTCACTCAAGATACCCAGCGCCGGTTCCTCGGCAATGCTCAAGACTACGCTACAGTCGAGACGTTCCTGTAGCAGTCAGAGTGCTCAGGCCGACGCTTTCACTGGACTGACGGCCAACTTGCCGGCGATGTATCGTCGCTCCTGTGTCAAGCCACCGAAGCCATAAGCGTCCCCGCGAACCTCGTCGACATGGAGATAGGTCTCGCTGTGCAGCGGCCCGAACAAATCGCCCATCCGCTTGAACATCGCAGCGAGATAGGCAGCCTTCTCATCCTTTGTATTGGTACCCTCGGTGATATGAACATCGAGCCAGAAGCTGGCGAGCTTCTGCTCCGCAAGGGACTTTCCTCCGGCGAACCAGTCGTTCGCGTCGACGGATTTCACGATGATCGCTGTGACCTTCGGGTCCTTGTGCAGAATTTCTGCAGTGATTTCGCTGACGGCGCATGCGATGTACGCCTTGAGCGAGGGCGAGCTTTTTGGACTGGAGTAAGTGACCGTGATGAGTGGCATCTTCGTTCTCCTGAGGGGAGCCTCTGACGAAGGCATAGGCCAAAGGTAGACATGACTTGGCCATTTCGGTATCTTATGATTAGTTATTTCAATCATAACATTCTGTGATGGCAAATGACCGTCCTCGACATTCCGACCGTTCAGGCCTTTCTGCTGGTCGCAGAGATTCAAAGTTTCACCCGCGCGGCGGAAATTCTCGGTACCACGCAGGCTGCCGTGAGCATGAAATTGCAGCGGTTGGAAGCGACGCTCGGAAAGCGTCTCGTAGAGCGCTCACCCCGCGTCGTCCGTCTGACCGCCGATGGCGCGGCGTTTCGCGTCAACGCGCTGATATTGATGGATGCCCACGACAAGGCATTGGCGGGGCAGCAACCGGCGCGTCAGCGGCTCACGTTGGGAATCAGCGACCACGTGGCGGGCCCCGAGTTGGTGCGATTGCTGGAGCAGTTGCACGCCGTATCGCCGACGCTGGCACTCGCGGTAACGATCGGGTTTTCGCGAAACCTTTTAGACTCCTTCGATGCGGGCACGCTGGATGCCGTTTTGGTGCGGCAGGAAGCTGCCCGCCGCGGGGGTGAAGAGCTCGCGGTAGACGAAATTGGCTGGTTTGCCTCTCCGCGCTTCACCGGACATCGTGGCGATATCCTGCAACTCGCCACTCTTGCTCCACCATGCGGTGTGCGCGCCATCGCGGTTCGTGCGCTCGACAAGGCAGGAATAGAATGGAGCGAGGGTTTTATTGGCGGCGGAGTCATGGCGGTTATTGCGGCCGCCCAAGCGGGCCTCGCGGTCACGCCGCTCGCGCGCCGGCTCGCTCCCGCAGGAATGGTGGACGTCGGTACCGTCCACGGATTGCCTCGTCTCGGTTCGTCTAAGGTTATGCTGCACTCCCGCGTCAGTGACGCCTCGAAGCTCGCAGCCCTTCGCACCCTCGCCGCGACGTTTCGGAAAGTTGCTTCGGTCAAACGCTGACCAACCCGGGCAACAGGCCTCAGCGTCTTGGTCGTCGGAGTTGCGTTTTTCGAAAGTCTATTCCACCTGACCTGCTCCCCGCGAAAAAGCACACCGCCTACAGTTCCCGCCTTTCAGGGATGGATTTCTGCCCGCACCGGTATCGGCGCGCGGCAGTGATGGGCTCGCCCGGATTGTTTGCCTCACCGCGACGCGCGGCGTAGAAGCGCCGGATATCCCCGTCATCCGGTTCGCCCGGCGAGGCTCGGCATGGTCGACCACAAGGACATGGCCGCGGCGGCCGCGCCTGCGCCCGAGGCGCCGCTGCGCGACGACGACGGCGCGCTGCGGCCCGAATTCGTCGCGCGCGTCGCCGAGGCGGTCGAGGCAGGCGACGTCGGCGGCCCTTACGCCGCTGGTCGGCGAACTGCACGAAGCCGACGTCGGCGACCTGATCGAGGCGCTCGACCCCGACCTGCGCCCGCAGCTCATCGAACTGATGGGCGACGACTTCGACTTCACCGCGCTGACCGAGGTCGACGACACGGTGCGCGAGGACATCCTCGAGGAGCTGCCGGCCGAGACCGTCGCCGAGGGCGTCCGCGAGCTCGATTCCGACGACGCCGTCTACATCCTCGAGGACCTCGACCAAGGAGGATCAGGACGAGATCCTCGAGCAGCTTCCGGCCGATCGAGCGCGTCGCGCTCGCGCGCAGCCTCCTCTATCCGGAGGATTCCGCCGGCCGGCGCATGCAGACCGAGTTCATCGCGGTGCCGCCGTCCTGGACCGTCGGGCAGACGATCGACTACATGCGCGAGACCGACGGACCTGCCGGAGCGCTTCTTCGAAATCTACGTCGTCGATCCGACCAGCAAATTCCTCGGCGCGGTGCCGCTCGACCGGCTGCTGCGCACCAAGCGGCCGGTGCCGATCGTCCGAACTGATGGACGCAGGAGCGCCACGTGGTGCGCGCGACCGACGACCAGGAGGAGGTGGCGCGCGCAGTTCGAGCGCTACAACCTGGTCGCGGCGCCGGTGGTCGACGACGACGACCGCCTGGTCGGCGTGCATCACCTTCGACGACATCGTCGACGTGATCGAGGAGGAGGCCGAGGAGGACATCAAGGCGCTCGGCGGCGTGACGGCGACGAAGAGCTGTCCGACACGGTCTGGACCATCGCCAAGAGCCGCTTCAACTGGCTGCTGGTCAACCTCGCGACCGCGTTCCTCGCGTCCTCGGTGCTCGGCCTGTTCGAGGACCAGCTTGCAGAAGATGGTGGCGCTCGCGGTGCTGGCGCCGATCGTCGCGAGCCAGGGCGGCAATGCCACGACGCAGACCATGACGGTCGCGGTGCGCGCGCTTGCGACCCGCGAACTCAGCGGCGCGCAATGCCTCGCGCGTCATCATGCGCGAAGTGCTGGTCGGGCTGCTCAACGGGCTCGCCTTCGCGGTCATCACCGGCGTCGCCGCCTTCGCCTGGTTCAAGGTCGCCCGGCCTCGGCATCGTCATCGGGCTTGCGATGATCTGCAACCTGGCGGCGGCCGCCTCGGCGGCATCCTCATTCCGCTGGCGCTGGATCGGCTCGGGCGCGATCCGGCGGTCGCGTCGAGCCCGTTCGTCACCACGGTGACCGACGTGGTCGGCTTCTTCTCGTTCCTCGGCATCGCGACGCTGTGGTTCGGGCTGAAGTGAGCTCGGCCGAGCGGCAATCGCGCTTCGATCGCTGCACACTGCAAGTTGCCGCCGCCGCCATGCAGCGCTATGACCGTCCGGCAACAAACGGCCGAAGGGAGACGCCCATGATCCCGAATACCTGGCGCGGGCTTCGATTTCGGCCTCGGCGAAGACGTCGACATGCTGCGCGACACGGTCGTCGCGGCTTCGCGCAGGACAAGATCGCGCCGCGCGCCGACGAGATCGACCGCACCAACACGTTCCCGCGCGATCTCTGGCCGCAGACTCGGCGAGCTCGGCCTGCTCGGCATCACGGTCGAGGAGGAATATGGCGGGGCGGGGCTCGGCTATCTCGCACATTGCGTCGCGATGGAGGAGATCTCGCGCGCCTCGGCGCTCGATCGGCCTGTCCTACGGCGCGCATTCCAATCTCTGCGTCAACCAGATCCGCCGCAACGGCACGGCCGAGCAGAAGAAGCGCTATCTGCCGAAGCTGATTTCCGGCGAGCATGTCGGCGCGCTCGCGATGTCGGAGCCGGGCTCGGGCTCCGACGTCGTCTCGATGCGCACGCGCGCCGACAAGAAGGGCGACCGCTACATCCTCAACGGCTCCAAGATGTGGATCACCAACGGGCCGGTCGCCGAGACCATCGTGGTCTACGCCAAGACCGACCCGACCGCCGGCGCGCGCGGCATCACCGCCTTCATCGTCGAGAAGGGCTTCAAGGGCTTCTCCACCGCGCAGAAGCTCGACAAGCTCGGCATGCGCGGCTCCGACACCGGCGAACTCGTGTTCGAGGATTGCGAGGTGCCGGAGGAGAACGTGCTCGGCGCGGTCGGCAACGGCGTCAACGTGCTGATGTCCGGGCTCGACTACGAGCGCGTCGTGCTGGCCGCCGGCCCGCTCGGCCTCATGCAGGCCTGCATGGACCTCGTGATCCCCTACGTGCACGACCGCAAGCAGTTCGGCCAGCCGATCGGCCGCTTCCAGCTCATCCAGGCCAAGCTCGCCGACATGTATGTCACGATGAATGCCGCCAAGTCCTACGTCTATGCGGTGGCGCACGCCTGCGACGACGGCCGCACCACGCGCGAGGACGCCGCCGGCGCGATCCTCTACGCCGCCGAGAAGGCGACCTGGATGGCGCTGGAGGCGATCCAGATGCCTCGGCGGCAACGGCTACATCAACGACTTCCCGGCCGGGCGGCTGTTGCGCGACGCCAAGCTCTACGAGATCGGCGCCGGCACCAGCGAAATCCGCCGCATGCTGATCGGGCGCGAGATTTTCGAGAAGACCAGATAGATACAAAGGATAGGTAGATAGTTAGGTCTTTGACAGATAGTTAGGTTGTAGGTAGAATATTCGGCGTCGAACGGATATCAGGACCGTTGCCATGATCGCCGATCCCGTGAAAATGAAAAGTAAAATCAAAGGCTTTACCACCGTATCGGATCAGATTCGGGCCCTCGATCGCGCAGGATATAAGCGCGCCGATATCGCGAAATTTCTCGGTAAGCGCTATCAGCAAGTTCGTAATGTTCTAGTGGGCGACGAACAGGTGGGGCGCTCACGGTCTGCAAAAGCCAGCGAAAATCGACCGGTAGGTATCAGCGAGCCGGTCCGGTCGGGGTCGGATACTGTGCGCGTCGACGCTAATGGCCGTGTTCAAGTCCCTGCAAGAATTCGAGAGGCGCTTGATCTCAAGGAAGGCGACGCACTGTTCGCGCGACTGGAGGGAGGCGAAATTCATCTGCTCACTCCGAACGCCGCGATGCGTCGAGCGCAAGCGCTTGTCCGTCAGTTCGTCCCCGAAGGGGTCAGCCTTGTTGATGAGCTTATTGCGGATCGGCGGCGGGAGGTCGAACAAGAGGGTGACCATGGCTGAGATTGTACTCGATACCTCGGCCCTTCTCGCGTTCGTCAACGGCGAGTTGGGCGGCGACAAGGTTGCCGCGGTCATCAGCAACGCAGCAATATCTACCGTCAATTTGGCCGAAGCGATCACCAAACTTGTTGAGCGCGGTGCTACTACGGAGGTCGCGCGAGACGCGTTAGCAATCGCCAACTATTCGGTTGTAGATTTCGACCGTCGTCAGGCAGAGGAGGCCGGTGCCCTCGTCGCACGACCTCGCGGGCGCGCACTTTCCCTGGGTGATCGTGCATGTTTGGCTCTCGCGCAACGCGAGGGACTGCCGGTTTTGACCGGGGACCGGATCTGGGCTGAGTTGATATCGGATATAGAGATCCGCCTTTTTCGATGATGTAGGAGCTACCATGCCCATGACACGCCGCAGCCTGCTGTCCGGCATCGCCAAGCTCAGCGGGGCGGGCGCCGTCTACGAGACCCTCGCCGTCTGGGATTTCCTGAAACCGCCGCCGGCGCTTGCCGCAGCATTCGAGCTTCCCAGGGAATCCGGCAACGGCCGGACGGTGGCGATTCTCGGTGCCGGCGTCTCTGGCCTGTGCGCGGCTTACGAGCTCGACCGCGCCGGCTTTGATGTCATCGTCCTGGAAGCGTCGCGCCGCGCCGGCGGACGTAGCCTCACCCTGCGCCGCGGCGACGTTCTCAAGGAAATGAATGTGCCGGCCCAGGTCTGCGACTTCGATGAGGGCCTGTACCTCAATGCCGGCCCGGGCCGCATTCCGCACCATCACGTGCACCTCATCGATTATTGCCGGCAGTTCGGCGTCGCGTTGCAGCCCTACATCTTCACCAGCCGCGCCAACCACGTCCATACCGACAAGATCGGCAACGGCAAGACGGTGGAGATGCGGCGCGTACTATATGACCTTCAGGGCCACGTCGCCGAGCTGCTTGACAAATGCTCGCGCAAACCGGAGCTCGACCTGGCGGTCACGCCGGACGATCTCAAGACGTTGCGCGACATGCTGGTGAATTTCGGTGGCCTGACCAAGGTCGACAACGGCAATGCGCCCTCGGTCTATCGCAATGTTGCCGGGCGCGCCGGTTTCGAGGTGCCGCCGGGCCTAGCCAACGAGCCGGGACGGCCGCTGAGCCCGATGGCGCTCGATGAAATCCTGAAGTCGCGGGTGTGGAACGACTACATTTTCCGCGACACCTATTACGAATGGCAGACGTCGCTGATGGAGCCGGTCGGCGGCATGGACCAGTTCTTCAAGGCCTTCCTGCGCCAGCCGCTGGCGTCTCAGGCCGGCAGCATCGAAGGGCTGGTGCGTTACGGCGCAAGGGTCCTGGGCATCGACAACGGCGCCGACAGGGTCCTGATCGCCTATCAGGACGGCGGCGGCGAACAGATCGTCCGCGCGGATTATTGCGTGTCGACGATTCCGATACCCATCTTCAAGGGCCTCAAGACCAACCTGCCGGCGCGGTACATGGACGCGGCGCGCAAGTTACCCACGCAGGCTGCCGGAAAGGTGGGCTGGCAGGCCGAGCGCTTCTGGGAGAAGGAGGACCGCATTTATGGCGGCATTTCCTGGACCACCGACGACATCACCCAGATCTGGTACCCGTCCTATAACTATCTCAGCGCCAAGGGCACCCTCACGGGGGCTTACATGTATGGCGACACGGCGGAGCGCTTCAATGCGCTCCCGGTCGCAGACCGTCTCACCAAGGCCAAGGCGCAGGGCGAGAGGCTGCATTCGAACTATGCCAAATACGTCGAGAAAGGCGTTGCCATCGGCTGGAACAACATGGAGTTCGAGCGCTTCGGCTGGGCCGACGAAGGCCATGACGACTTCCGCCCCAACGCGGAAATCCTCGGCACGCCGCAGGGCCGCTTCCACATGGCCGGCGATCAGCTCACCTTCCTGAGCGGCTGGCAGGAGGGCGCTCTCCTTGCAGCCCAGGCCGCGGTGACGAACATCAGCGGGCACGCCCGCGCCAACCCGTGACCGGCGGACCTCCAGCGATCGGGCGACTATCCGCTTTTCTTCGGTAATGCCTTCGCGAACTCCGCGGCGACGCGCGTTGCGGCTCCGGGATCGGATTTTGCCAGCGAGGTCATGGCGTCGCGCGCACTGTCCACCAGGTCGCTCGCATGCGCCTTCTTCACCGCCTCGATGTCCCTGACGATCTCGCGCAGGCGGTCGAGCCGGTTGCCGCGTTCCGCCGGCACGTCGCCGGCCAGTGCCAGCACGGCCTCGCTGATGATGCCGAGCTGCTTGCCGTAGCTCGCCACGTCGGCCACCACCGCCTTCTCGATTCCGACATTGCCGGCATAATTCACCTCGACCCGCTGCAGCGAAAAATCGGGCAGGATCGGCTGAGTGAGCTGCGCGGGCGCGAAGTTGAGCCAGGGAAAGGGCCACCAGGCGGGCTGGCTGGTCATGGAAGCTCCTGTCCGTTGCGCGTGTTTTCGGCGTTACGCAAGCAAGAGATGTACCACGCTGCGCCGTCCGTCCGCTGCGCGCCTAAAGCGTTCAGTAACGGCTTGAGAATGGCAAGGCCGAGGGATTGTCTCGGCGGCCGTTGACGCGGCGATGGCCGAGTATGGCGCCCTCAGAGGTCCTTGGGATTGCCCGTAAGGATTCTTAAGCGCCAGCCGCCGCCATCCTCGTCGACGAATACGGCATAGTTGCCGTTGATGGTGACGCGGTAGCAGGTCTCGCCTTCTTCGTCCTCTTCGTCGTCATCGTCGCTGGTGGACGGGTATTCGATGCAGACCCGGTCGTTCTGCAGCCGCCACTTGCCGGTCTTGAGTTCGCTGTCCATCAACGTCTTGATGCTGCCGTCGGCGCCGTAATAGTCGGTCCGCAACCCGTCGCTGGTCTTGCCGGTCGCGGAATTGCCGATCAGCGCCTTCCATGCCTCAGGACCCGTCAGCCGGTCCGGCCTGACGGGTGCTTCGGGCGCCGTGGTCGCCGGAGGCACCTGCGCCGATGCCATTGGGATCGTTCCGCCGTGCATCATGGCCGCCGAAAGGATCAAGCTTGCGTATAGAATGCGTCGTGCATCGATCATCTGACCGCTCCGCCGATATTCCGGACCGAGGATTTCATTGACCCTCTTTGGACTTCGCCAGTCGACGCCACGATTGAAGCAGGGACATGGCGGCATCGCGCGACGGGAGATGGCGTGACGGGATTCCGGCTGCTATTGCCCGGGCGGCCGGGCAGGGTGCGGCGGCGCAGAGCGTAGCAGGAGAACATGATGGACGTGATCGAGGCGCACGGCGCACGCATCCCGGCGATCGGCCTTGGCACCATGACGCTGAAGGACGAGGTCGGCGTCTCCATCGTCCAGGAAGCATTGCGCGCGGGCTACCGCCATCTCGACACCGCCGCGAATTACGGCAACGAGCGCGAGGTCGGCGAGGGCCTGCGCGCCTCCGGCGTGCCGCGCGACGAGGTGTTCGTCACCACCAAGGTGTGGTGGACCAATTTCGCCGCTGCCGACCTCGAACGGTCGGTCGATGAGAGCCTGCAGAAGCTGCAGCTTCCCGCGGTCGACCTGGTGCTGTTGCATTGGCCCAATCCGAAGGTCCCGCTCGCCGAGACCATCGATGCCTTGTGCAAGGTGAAACGCGCCGGGCTGACACGACATGTCGGCGTCGCCAATCTCACGGTCGCGCTGCTCGACGAGGCGGTGAAGCTCGCGACCGAGCCGCTCGTCACCAACCAGATTGAGGTCCACCCCTTTATCGACCAGTCGAAGGTGATCGCCGCCTGCAAGCGTCATGGGCTCGCGGTGACGGCCTATTGTCCCGTCGCACGCGGCAAAGTCGTGGGCAACGATGTGCTGGAGCGCATCGGCAAAGCGCACGGCAAGAGCGCGACACAAGTGGCGCTGCGCTATCTCGTCCAGCAGGGCTTCATCGTGATCCCCCGCACGTCCAAGAAGGAGCGCCTCGCCGAAAACCTCGGGGTGTTCGACTTCGCGCTGGAGCCTGCGGAGATGGCGGAGATCGGCGGGCTCAGGCGGCTGGATGGCCGCGTCGTCAGCCCGCCTTTCGCGCCGGAATGGGATTCATGACGGCGTTGACCCGGAGTGGCGCCGTCCGGCTTGCGAATTGACAACCGAAAATTGAACCGATCGGCCCGGCGGGCCTGGTATTTCTGTCAGGTATCGGCCTTGATCTCTTTCTTGCGGCGTTTGCGGGTGTTCATCGCGTATTCGCCGCGTTGGCGGTTGGGATCGACGTTGGGGCGCACCACGGTCTGCTGAAAGGCGGCCCAGTCGGCCGGCGTGAACTGGCCGAGCTCCGGAACGACCGTGAAGGTATCCAGCGTGTTGTCATACAGGCTGCGATGCACCGGTTGGACCTGGAGGAACGGAAACTCAGCATCGAATTCGATTGGCGCATTGGTGCGGGTCAGCCGGACATTGGTGAATAGCGGACCGAACCAGCGATCCGTCTCGACGATGCCTTCGTAGAGTTCGTAGCCCTGGCTGCGCGCGAGGTTGGCAGGTGGACGGATCAGCACGCTCCAGTCCGGCGACGTGCGGGCGAAGAGCCCGCTCCATATCTGGACGATTCCAGGCTCCTTGAATGCCGCGAGGAACGGCGGCGAGAAGCCGCGGATTTCCGGTGGCGCCAGGCTGTCGAAGTGAGCGGCGAAATCCGGAAACTGCGCCGTTTTCAGCGGATACCAGCCTTCCGCGCCCTGGAACGTCCACACGACGTCGGTGCCGCCGTCCCACATCAAGCTGAAGGTCATCGGAGGGAATAGATACCAGCCGAAGGCGGACGCCGTGCGCATCGCCTCGCAGAAGCGATAGGCCCGGGTCGGCATCGTGCCCGCCGCAGCCCGGTCGGCGCGCATCGGCGGCCGGCCAGCGGGGATGAGCTGATAGAAGGAGATCAGCTCAGGATCGCGCCTCGTCTGGTCGTCCATTCCCGGCCTCATTGCAGGCTTACCGGAGCACATCCTCCAGCATGGCGGATTGTGCCCCGGCGCGGCGAGCCCGGCAACAACACGAACCCGCCGGCGTCAAATCGATGGGCTCGCGCCGCCGAGGCGGACCTTTCCGGCATCGGTGAGGCGCGTCGGCATGATGCGGACGGGAAGGCTCGGGCTGGCGCCGCCGAGGCGGACCTTGCCGGCATCGGTGAGGCTCGCCGGCATGATGCGGACGGGAAGGCTCGGGCTGGCGCCGCCGAGGCGGACCTTGCCGGCATCGGCGAGGCTCGTCGGCATGATGCGGACGGGAAGGCTCGGGCTGGCGCCGCCGAGGCGGACCTTGCCTGAATCGGTGAGGCTCGCCGGCATGATGCGGACGGGCAGACTCGGGCTTGCGCCACCCAGGCGCACTTTGCGCGCGTCGGCGATCGAGGAGAGAGGATTCTTCATGTTATTTGAATTCGGCGCGTGCATTGATGCCTCCAGCATCTCATCGAGCCCCCAGTGGCATCGATAATTCACGGTACGCATAGGTGAGATGGTTAAGCGTAGATGCTGCGTTGATTCGCCGTGAAAACTAACACTCGCGCACAAGCTGCATGATGATGCTGTGTGGAAGAGCCTCGCAAGGGCACTTCATCTATTGTGAAATCTCCGCTAGAATTCCACTCAACGTGTCCCTGGGGTGGAAATATCGGGGGGAGCGTTTTCTGCACCGATTTCGGCCGTTTTCCCGTCGCGGTCGGAACGGCCACCGCGCAGTGTCGTTCGGGAAGGGTTTACGGGGCGGATAAAGTCACGCGATGCAGAAGTCTGTCGTCAGGGCCGAACGGGCCAAGGTCGTGCGGCTCGAACGCAGCGCGGCGCCCGGCATCGCGAGCCGGCGCGGCGATCGGCCGATCGTGCGTGTACATCTGCTCGGCTCGATGCGGGCCACCACCTATTTGGGTGACGACATCCTGCCTCGCGGCAAGAAAGCGCGGGCGATCCTGGGTGTCTTGTGCCTCGCGGAGGGCAAGCACGTTCCGCGCGCGCGCCTTGCGGCGCTGTTGTGGGACCGGGTCCCCGATTCCCAGGCACGGACCAGCTTCCGCCAGGCATTTCGCGAGCTCACCACCGCGATGGGCGCGCTGGGACGCGAGCTGATCTCCGGCGACCGCAACACCGTCAAGCTCAATGCGGACCTGTGCTGGATCGACGCACTGGCGATGCTGGCGCCCGAGCGCTCGTCGGTCAACTCCCTGCGCAGCGACCTGGCGGCGCTCTGCACCGGCGAACTGCTCGAGGAGCTGGATGGGGCGAGCACGTCGTTCGATCAATGGCTCCTCGGGGAGCGCACGCGATTCACCGATCAGCTCCGCGGTCTTCTCGAAATCGAGCTCCAGCAGGCCGACCACAGTGGGATCGATGCCCGCCGGCGCGCATCGATCGCGCGCCGTCTCATCGGTTTCGACCCCACACATGAAGGCGCCTCGCGCGCTCTGATGCGCGCGCTTGCCGATCTCGGCGAGCGCGCGCAGGCGATCCGGGAATATGGCCGCTGCCGCGAAGCACTGAGGAAGACGCTCGATATCGAGCCATCGCCCGAGACCCACGCGCTTTACGAGGCGGTGCGCGCGTTTACAGGCCGCGACGACGCCAAGAAGAAACAGTCGGCTATGTCCGAGGCGCGCCTCCACGGCAACGTCCTGGAGCAGGCTGCGCCAAGCCGCAACCGGTTGCGCGTCGGTGTCCTGCCATTTCTCGCCACGCGTTGCGCGAACGAAGAGAACCTGGCGTTTTCGTTGAGCCAGGAGATCGCGGCCGCGCTCGCTCGCTTTCGCTGGTTCGACGTGATCGCGCCTCTTTCACTCATGCGCCGCGACACTGTGAGCCTCGGCAGCGAAAACCTCCTGCAGCGCAAGGAACTCGATTACGTCGTCGACGGTGCGCTGTCGAGCAACGGCGAGAAGTTCCAGATCAGTGTCCGCCTGCTCGATCTCGCGCAGTATGCCCGGCCGGTGTGGAGCGATCGCTTCGAGCTTGCGGTCGGCCAGCTCCATCAGCTCGACGAACTGGTGACCGCGCGCATCGTCGGACAGATCGATCCGGTGATCCTGTTCATCGAGGGCCAGCCGGCGCGGCGGGAGCATTACGGCTCGACGGGCCTGCTGCTGCTCGCGATCCCGCTGATGTACAGCATGGAGCGCGAGAAGTACGAGGAAGCGGGACGCCTGATCAACCGCGCGCTGGAGATCGACCCCGAGAACGCCATGGTCGCGGCCTGGGCCGCGCACTGGCAAGTATTCTATGTCGGCCAGGGCTGGACGGACGATCCGGCGCAGGCCCTGGCCACCGCGCAGAAGCTCGCCCTCAAGGCGATCAAGCTCGACCCCGACAACGCCGAAGCGATGGGCATCTATGCGCATATCTGCTCGTTCCTGAAACAGGACTTCGAGACTGCGGTCTATTATTTCGACCGCGCGCTGCGCCTCAATCCAAGCCTGGCATTCATCTGGGCCTGGAGCGCGCCGACCTACTGCTATATCGGCAACCCCGAAGGCGCGCTGCAGCGCCTGGAGCGATACCGCGAGCTTGCGCCATTCGACCCCTACTTCTCGCTGTTCGAGTATTTCTATGTCATCGCCTATGTGTTCAAGGGCGACTACGAACAAGCGGTCGCGGTCGGCCGCCGCACCGTCGAAAACAACCCAGCCTTTGTCAACGGTTACAAGCCGGTGATCGCCTCGCTCGGCCATCTCGGGCGAGTCGAAGAAGCCAAGCCCTATATCGACAAGCTGCTGGCGATCGAGCCGAACTTCACCATCGAGCGGTTCGGCAAGGTCTATCCGTTCAGCCGGGCGATCGATCGCGAGCGATACATGCAAGGGCTTCGGCTGGCCGGCATCGCGGAATCCTGACCGGAGTTGTCAATGACGTTGTCCGACGACCTGCGCGCCGCGCTGCGCGAGATTTCCACCGCGACCATCACCACGGTCCTGCTCAAGAAGGGCATCCGCCGTGCCTCCCTGCACGGGCCCAAGCCGATGGCTGGCACGGCTCGCGTCGTCGGTCCTGCTTTCACCTTGCGCTTCGTGCCGGCGCGCGAGGACCTTGCGACGCCCGAAAGCTGGGCCTCGCCGCGCTCCACGCGCGCGGCGATCGAGGCGATGCCGGAGGGCGTGATCGCGGTCGGCGAGGCGCGGGGCATCACCGAGGCCGCGATCTTCGGTGACATCCTGGTTGCGCGCATGAAGAAGCGCGGCGTCGCTGCGTTGGTCACCGACGGCACCTTGCGCGACGGCGTCGGCGTGCTCGGCACGGGGCTGCCGGTGTGGTGCGCCGGCTGGGCGGCGCCGGCATCCGTCGCGGCGCACACCTTTGTCGGCTGGCAGGAGCCGATCGGCTGCGGCGGCGTCGCGATCTTTCCCGGCGACATCATCGTCGCCGACGGCGACGGCGCGGTGGTGATCCCCCAGGCTTTGGCCGAAGAGGTCGCCAAGACGGCGACGGAACAGGAGCGCTTCGAAACCTGGGCGATGGCGGAGGTTGAAAAAGGCTTGCCGCTTCCCGGGCTCTATCCGCCGGACGAGGCGACGCGCGCGCGCTACCAGGCGGAGACGAAGAAATAGCGCCGCCGTCGACGATTTGCTCGTCGACAACAAAAAGCCTTCGATATGTTGCCGATCGGCGCCGGCCTTAAGGGGAGGGCGCTGCCGATGTTCTTCGTATTGTCAAAGATCGTCGGCTTTTTTGCTCAGCCTTCCAACATTCTCATCGCGCTTGGACTCGTTGGCGCGTTGCTGATGGCAACGCGCTTCGCGCGCGCCGGCCGCCAGTTCGCCGTCGCCAGCATCGTGCTGCTTGCCGTCTTCGGGCTCAGCCCGCTCGCCAATGTGCTGATCCTGCCGCTGGAGCAGCGCTTTCCGCCGTGGGACACCGACCGTGGCGCGCCGCATGGCATCGTCATCCTCGGCGGCTCGTTCGATACCGTCGTCTCCGGTGCGCGCGGCGAGATCGCGCTGACCGATGCCGCCGAACGGCTGACCGTTGTCGCCGACCTGGCGCGGCGCTATCCGGCGGCGCGCATCGTATTCGCCGGCGGTTCCGGCCAACTCGTGTTTCAGGGCGCCAACGAAAGCGACCTCGCCCTGCGCCTGTTTCAGAGCTTCGGCATCGCCGCCGATCGCATCACGCTGGAGAACAGGTCGCGCGACACCACGGAGAACGCGCGCTTCAGCAAGGCGCTTGCGTTGCCGCAGCCCGGCGAGCGCTGGCTGCTCGTGACGTCCGCCTATCACATGCCGCGCGCGGTCGGCATCTTCCGCAAGGAGGGATTCGCCGTTGAAGCCTATCCGGTCGATTGGCGTACGCGCGGATGGTCCGACATCGCGCGGCCGTTCGCGACGCTGGGCGAAGGACTGCGGCGCAGCGATATCGCCGTGCGCGAATGGGTGGGGCTGCTGGTCTACTGGATGAGCGGCCGAACTCCGGCGCTGTTTCCGGCGCCGTAGCTGATTGTTCTCGCCGCGGCCTACTCTTCCAGCACCGCCTTGCGCGAATCGGAGGTGAACTGGCGGCGCCACATCACGATGATCACGGCGGTGGTGGTCGCCATCAGCACCCACGGGCTGACGAACCAGCCGAGAAATCCGAGCGCCAGGAAGAAGCCGCGCTGGCCGCGGTTGAAATGGCGTCCGGCGGTCTCGAACAGCTTCGCGGTGCGCAGCGCGTGCGCCTGGGCTTCGGGCGTGTCGCGTTCGGAGGCGTGCGGCGTCGCCCCGAGCATGATGGCGACGTAGTTGAACAGGCGATAGGACCACGCGAACTTGAAGAACGCATAGACGAGGATCACGGCGACGCCGACCGCCTTCACCTCCCACAGCACGCGCGACGTCGACATGCCGACCGGCAGCGTCGAGACGACGTTGAGCACTTCGTCGGTGGAACGCAGCAGCGTCAGCGCGCCGCCGATCGCGATCAGCGAGGTCGAGGCGAAGAAGGCCGTGCCGTTCTGCAGCGCGGCCATGATCTGCATGTCGACCATGCGCATCTCGCGCGAGAGCATCTGGCGCATCCAGACTTCGCGATAATGGTCCATCAGCGAGTTGAGGCCGCGGTCGCTGCGGCCTTTGCGCTCGATGATGATGGCGTAACCGATCCATGCGGCGACAAACCAGCCGAGCGCGACGAGATCGAGGGTGGTGAAAGGATACATCGCAGTCGTCCCGGCCGGGCGCCGGCCACCGCGATCCTATCAGCCTTTCGCTTCCAGCACCCGGCCTCCGACGCTCACCGGATCGGCGGCGACCAGCACGAACGCGATGACGCATGGCTCGGTGCCGTTGTTGACCCAGTTGTAAATCGTGCCGCGCTGGACCAGCACGTCGCCGGCTTTCAGGTGAACCACGGTGTCGTCCATCGGCATGTCGATCTCGCCGGAGAGGACGACCGCATAGTCGACGGTGTCGGTGCGATGGTTGCGCGGCGTCACGCCCGGTGCGAATTCGATGACGCGGAACACCGTGCCGTTCGGCCGGGCGGTCGGCACTTTGGTGCGCGCGTTGTCATCGGTCCCGGAATTGTCGACCGGGAATCCTTCCGTCGTCCAGATCACCGCCGACGACACGCCGGCGCGGTGAGATTCGAAATTCGAGGCCGTCTCGTCGATCTGCACGACGGCCTTGCCGTTTGCGTCATGGCCCGTCACCACCTTGCGTATCTTCAACGTCATGCCTGCCGACCTCTTTCGCACTCATTCGTCGCCCTGATGGCCCCGATTACCATAATTCGCTTGCACGGTTGCGGGACTGCTTCGAAGCTGGCCGCCTTCGCACCGGCGGACCTCTCCCATGACCCTCTCCCTCGTCATCGGCAATAAGAACTACTCGTCGTGGTCGTTTCGGCCCTGGATCGCCATGAAGGCGGTGGGCATTCCATTTGGGGAAACGGTGATTTCCCTCGATGCGCCGGATTTCAAGGAGCGCCTGCTGAAGATTTCCGGCACCGGCAAGGTACCGACGCTCGTCGACGGCAATGTCCATGTCTGGGAATCGCTCGCGATCCTCGAATATCTCGCCGATAGGTTTCCCGATCGCGGCCTCTGGCCGTCGGACCCTGGAGCGCGCGCCCATGCCCGCGCCATCGCGGCGGAGATGCATGCCGGCTTCGTGCCGCTGCGGCAGGCCTTGCCGATGAACATGTGGCGGCCCGTCCGCAGCCGCGAGCTTACGGTCGAGGTGACGGCCAACGTGCGGCGCATCGATGCGATGTGGACGGATTGCCGGCTGCGCTTCGGCGCCGATGGAGCATTCCTGTTCGGGCGCTTCGGCGCCGCGGATGCCATGTACGCGCCGGTAGTCTCCCGTTTTTACACCTACGCCGTCGAGGTCGGCGCGGCCTCGCGGGTCTACATGGAAGCCGTGATGGCGCTGCCCGCCTGGACGGAGTGGCACGCCGCCGCCCTCAAGGAGCCCTGGGTGCTCCCCAACGACGAGCCGGACTGGCCGACAGTGCACCGCGTTCCGGTTTGAAGGGCCGCAGGGCCTCGGCAGCCTTTCCAGGCAGCTTGACTTGCCCACGGGCAGCGGTGAGTGATCCGGGGCCGTCTCCACGGTTTGGTCACGATTGGATAAAATAAACGTCCGTCCCGATGCACGCCGTGCCGCGGGACGGGGCGATTTGTACCGGATCAATTTCACTCCTGCCGGAGCCCCTTCCATGCGCCTGTGCCTCGCGATTGTGATCGCCGCCCTTTCGTTCGCTGCGCCGCTCCTCGCGCAGGAGTCGCCCAAGGACATCAAGGGCCTCTATCTCCTCACCGACTATCCGGCGGTGACGGTGCGGCCGGGCACGACCTCGACCGTCGACCTGCGCCTGCACAATTACGGCATGGCGCCGGAGCGTCTGGCGCTCACCATCGCCGGCGTGCCGCAGGGCTGGACCGCGACGCTGCTTGGCGGCGGGCAGCCGGTGGCAGCCGCGATGCCGACCGCGAACGGCAGCGTCGGTCTGCAGCTTCGCCTGGAAGTGCCGGCAGGCGCTGCGGTCTCCACCGAGACGCTGACCGTCAACGCCGACGGACCGACCAGCCATCTCAGCCTGCCGGTGGCGGTCACGCTGGCCAAGGAACTGCCCGCCAAGCTTTCGCTGGAACCGCAGCTTCCCGAGTTGCGCGGCACGCCGCGCTCGAATTTCGAATTTCAGGTCAAGATCAAGAACGACAGCGGCAAGCGGCTGATCGTCAGCCTCGCCGCCGATGCGCCGCGCAACTTCGAGACCTCGTTCACCGAGGCTTATGGCGCGCAGGAACTGAGCGCGGTGCCGATCGAGGCCGGCCAGTCCAAGGACGTGAAGCTCAAGGTCCGTCCGCCGACCACGATCGACGCCGGCAAGTATCCCGTCGCGGTGCGCGTCGCCGCCGAGGATGCAACTGCCAGGACCGATCTCTCGCTCGACATCACCGGGCAGCTCAAGATCGATATCACCGGCCGTGATGGCCTGATGAGCGCGCGCGCCACCGCGGGCACCGAGACCTCGATCCCGGTCGTCATCACCAACAGCGGCACCGCGCCCGCTGAGCGTATCGAGCTTTCCGGCACCGCACCGAACGGCTGGAAGATCACGTTCCAGCCCCAAACGATCGAGCGCATCACGCCCGGGCAGAACCAGGAGGTCCAAGCACTCATCACGCCGGGGTCCAAGGCTATCGCCGGCGACTATGTCACGTCCGTGCGTGCTGCTTCACGCGGCGAGACGGCGAATGCCAGCTTCCGCATGACCGTCACCACCTCGACGCTATGGGGCATCATCGGCGCCGCCCTCATCGGCATCGCGCTCCTGGTGATGGTCGGCGCGGTCGCACGGTTCGGCCGCCGATGAGCGACATCGTCATCGAGGCGCAGGGCCTCACCAAGCGCTACGACGGCGTGACCGTCGTCGATGGGGTGTCGTTCACGATCGCGCGCGGCGAGATCTTCGGCCTCCTCGGGCCGAACGGCGCCGGCAAGACCACCACTATCCTGATGCTGCTGGGCCTGAGCGAAGTCACCGCCGGCACCGCCCGCGTGCTCGGCCTCGATCCGGTGCGCGAGCCGCTCAGCGTCAAGAGCCGCGTCGGCTATCTGCCGGATGCGGTCGGCTTCTATGACAATCTCACCGCCGCGGAGAACCTGCGCTATACGGCGCGCCTCATCGGCATCGACCGTTCCCTCCGCGAAGCTCGCATCGCAGCGGCGCTGGAGCGGGTAAGGCTGCACGACGTCGCCGATAAGCGTGTCGCGACCTTCTCGCGCGGCATGCGGCAGCGTCTCGGCCTTGCCGAAATCCTGATGAAGGACGCCGCCATCGCCATCCTCGACGAGCCGACCTCCGGGCTCGACCCGCAGGCGACCGCCGAGCTGCTCGCCATGATCCGCGAGCTCAAGCATGACGGCGTCGCGGTGCTGATCTCCTCGCATCTGCTCGAACGCGTGCAGAGCGTGTGCGACCGTGTCGCGTTGTTCCAGACGGGCCGCATCGTGCTGCTCGGCACGGTCGGAGAGCTGGGCCGGCAGGTGCTCGGCGGCGGCTTCGCCGTCGAGGTCGAGGCGCAAGGGCAGGGGCTCGCCGAGCGCCTGGCCGCGGTGCCGGGCGTGCGCCTAGTCGAGGAGACCGGACCGAACCGCTTCCGCCTTCTCGCCGAGGGCGACGTGCGGCCGGAAGCCGCGGCTGCCGTCGTGGCGGCGGGCGGGCGGCTCACGCATCTCTCGGTGGAAGAGCCGAGCCTTGAGGTGATCTACACGCGCTATTTCCACGATCAGGACGAAAACCGGGAGACGCGCGATGCGGCGTGAAGGCTCTCCCTGGCGTGGCCTCGGCGTCGTGTTCCTGAAAGAACTGTCGGACCATCTGTCGAGCGCGCGCATGCGCGTGCTGGAATGGCTGGTGGTGCTGACCGCGCTCGCGGCGCTCTACGGCGCGATCCAGCAGATCCGCGACAACACCGCGGAGGATCCATACCTGTTCCTCAAGCTGTTCACGGTGGCGCGCGAGCCGCTGCCGTCCTTCGTGTCGTTCCTCGGCTTCCTGGTGCCGATCATGGCGATCGGTCTCGGCTTCGATGCCATCAACGGCGAGCACAGCCGCCGCACCTTGTCGCGCATCCTGGCGCAGCCGATCTATCGCGACGCGCTGCTGTTCGGGAAATTCCTTGCCGGCCTTGCCACGCTGGCGATCAGCCTCGTCGCGCTGTGGCTGCTGGTGATCGGGCTCGGTCTGTTCCTGCTCGGCATCCCGCCCGGCGGCGAGGAGATGGCGCGCGGCATCGTCTTCCTGTTCGTCACCATCGCCTATGCGGGCGTGTGGCTGGCGCTGGCGATGCTTTTCTCGATCGTGTTCCGCTCCGCGGCGACCGCCGCGCTGGTGACGCTCGGACTGTGGCTGTTCCTCACCATCATCTGGCCAGTGCTCGCGCCCGGCATCGCCGAGGCCTTCCTGCCGGCCGATGACGGCGTCGCGATCATCGGCGGACAGATGCTGTCGCGGCTGTCGCCGAGCACGCTGTTCGGCGAGACGGTGCTGGCGATCCTCAATCCGCAGGTCCGCACGCTGGGACCGATCTATCTCAGCCAGCTTCAGGGCGCCGTCGTGGGTGCGCCGTTGCCGTTCAGCGAGAGCGTGATGATGGCGTGGCCGCAGATCGTCGGGCTTGTGGCCGGTACGATCGTGCTGTTCGTCGTGGGCTATATCGTCTTCCAACGCCAGGAGGTAAGGGCGTAAATTCCCACCGCGAGATTGTTCAACGCGAAGAAGCCGGCTGTGACACATTCCGGCAAATCCCGGTTCGGCTCGACGGTATCGTGCCATCCATGAATCGAAGGTGATGCTTGCGCGCTGCCTATTACGAGAAAAACGGTCCCGCCCGCGAGGTGCTCCAACTCGGCGACGTCGAGACGCCGTCGCCCGGCCCCGGCGAAGTGCGCGTGCGCGTTGCTTTCTCCGGCGTCAATCCATCCGACGTGAAGTCTCGCGCGGGAACGGCGCGCAAAATCGCATTTCCGCGCGTGATCCCGCACAGCGACGGCGCGGGTGAGATCGACCGCGTCGGTGACGGCGTGCCGCAGTCGCGGGTCGGCGAACGTGTCTGGCTCTGGAACGGGCAATGGAAACGGCCGTTCGGAACCTGCGCGGAATATATCGCGCTGCCTGCCGCGATGGCCGTGCCCCTGCCGGTGGGTGCGAGCCCGGAGGCCGGCGCTTGTCTCGGCATTCCTGCCATGACCGCCCATCATGCCGTGACCGTATCCGGGGCAACGCCGGGCCGGACGCTCCTCATCGCGGGCGGCGCCGGCGCGGTCGGCCATTACGCGATCCAGTTTGCGAAGGCTGCCGGCGCCACGGTCATCACGACGGTCAGTTCCGGGGAGAAGGCGACGGCCGCGGGTGCCGCCGGCGCCGACCACGTCATCGACTACAAGCGCGAGAACGTCGGCGAGCAGGTGATGAAGTTCACCGAAGGTCGGGGCGTCGACGCGGTGATCGAACTGGACCTCACGACGAACGCCAAGCTCATTCCCACCGTGTTGCGGCCGCGCGGCACGGTCGTGATCTATGGAACGCAGGCGGAAGCGCAACTGCCGGCGCAGTGGCTGCTCGTCAACGCGATCACGCTGCGGTTCATCTTCGTGTATGAGCTGACGCCTGACGAACGCGGCGCGGCGGTCGGCGCCATCAACCGGATGCTCGCGGACGGAAGCCTCATCAACCCCATCGCCGCGATCCTGCCGCTGTCCGACATCGTCGCCGCCCACGAAGCGGTGGAACAAGGCAAGGCGATCGGCAATATCCTGGTGCGCGTGCCATAGCCTTATGGGTCGGCGGGGCCGCGAAGTCACGAACGCCATTTTCAGGGAGATTTCGATGCGTTTCTTTTTCGGCATGCTCGTCGGAGCGGCGCTGACCATCGGCTTCGCCTATGTGCACGACCTCAGCTATCCCGAAGCTGTTCCGGCGCCGGCGACAACAGACGCCGTGATTCAGAAGCCGTTCGTGAACTGGGATACGGTCGGGACGAGCAGCCGTGCGGCCGCCGCGACGATCCGCGAGCAATGGGACAAGCTCACCAGCAAGTAAGTCACCAGCCTATGCGTCGCGCGAATGGCGGCCTTCGATCATAAGAAGGGCGCGGCCATATAATCCCGATATACAGGCCGTCCATTCGCGAGACAGCCCTTCGGCCGACACGTGGCTCCAGCCATCCTCCCATTCATCTTCGCGCTGCTGTGGGGTGCCTCATATACGGCGGGCAAGATCGGCCTCGCCCACATGACGCCTTATGCGTTCGTTGCGGTAAGGCTCGCCGTGGCGGCGCTCGCATCGGTGCTGATCCTGGCGCTGCGGCAAGCGGCGTGGCCGCCGGCACGGCTATGGTTTCATTTGATGATCGGCGGCGCGCTGGTTCATGGGCTCGCCTTGTCGACGGCCCATGCCGCCCTGATGACGGTCGGCACGACGCCGATTGCGCTGGTTCACGCCTTCCATCCCGTGCTGACGGCGGCGCTCGGCGTGCTGCTGCTCGGCGAGACCTTCCGATGGTGGCAGTGGGCCGGCGTGGCGCTCGGGCTCATCGGCGTTCTGCTCGCGGTACCGTTCCGTGCCGGCCACGACATCCTGCTGCTGCTCGCGCTGAGCCTCGTCGGCCTGTCGGGCGGCACGCTTTATCTCAAGCGCTTCGCGGCCGGCGTGCCGCCGTTCGAGGCAACCGCGGTCCAACTCATCGGCGGCGCATTGTTGACCGTTGTTCTGATGGCTTTCCTGGAGGCTCCGCGCGTGGACGCGACCTGGAGCCTTGCCGGCGCGATGGCCTGGAACGTCGTGCTGATGTCGATCGGCGGGATGGCCCTCTACAATTATATCCTGACCCGCTACGGCGCCGGCCGTGCGGCCTCGGCTTTCTTCATGGTGCCCGGCTCGACGGCCCTCATCGCCTGGCTGACTTTGGGCGAGCATTTGGCGCCGCTGACCGTGCTGGGCCTGATCGCCGCGACCTGCGGCGTGGCGCTGGTGTGGTGGCGTCCGGCCGCGCGAGGCTGATCCGGTCGGCGTTTTGCCGTCTATGCGTACCGCGCGGCGAGCGGCGCCATCAACCTGCCGCCGCCCCCCATCAATGGCTGCTCACGCGCCGATGCTGAGCTGGTGCTCCTCGGCGACACGCTCGAAATTCTCGTGGGTGCCCTTGATTCGATAGCGCAGTTGGTCGGCTTCGACCGGCAGCAGCTTGATGATCTTGTAGGTGCCGCGCGCTCCGATGCGGTTCGCGAGGCTTGAAGAGAAATGGACGCTCTGGCCGAGCTTGAACTTATGCATGGCTCGCTTCCTTCCGCGTACGCAGGAGACCCGGCCCAACGCCACGCCGCCTGCGCGCCTGTTGCCGCCCCGCTTTGTTCGAGCATGACCCTTTTCAAAGACCGGCTTCCATCCCGGACTACTTTCGGGACATATTTTTTCGGAATCGTGCTCGAAAAACAAACGCCCGGCGCTGTGAACGCCGGGCGCTTCAAACTCCGTCGGAACCGACCGATCGGGATCCTCACAGCGCCTGGATGTTGGACGCAGCCTGCTTGCCGCGCTCCGTCACCACGTCGAACGAGACCTTCTGTCCCTCGTTGAGGGTGCTCATGCCGGCGCGCTCAAGCGCCGAGATGTGGACGAACACGTCCTTGCTGCCGTCGGTCGGCTGGATGAACCCGAAGCCTTTCTGGGTATTGAAGAATTTAACGGTACCTGTGGCCATCTTGGCCTCCTCGCGCCTTGCGCCTTCAAGTCAAATCCACCCGTGCGACCATCGCGCGGGTGGCCAACATCCGAGTTTTGGGAGGTCTTGAGAGCACCCAAATCCGGGGCAACAGCAAGGCAAACCGAAAACCTGGCCGCACCATGAGGAAACGTTCCGCAGAATGAGCCTCAAGCATGGCGCGTGGCGCACTATGGCGCGCGCGCCCGTTTCGCGCAAGGGAGCGGCATGGTGCTTGCCGGGCAGCACCATGGATCGCAGGCCGGCGCCGTCCAGCACGACATTGTTCCCACGATGCAGCCGCGCCATAAACAGAGGCCGGGCGTCGAAAGGAGACACGAAATGCGTTTCTTGCTGGGCTTGGTCATCGGCGCGGGACTGACCATCGGCGCTCTCTATCTGCACGACTCGCCGGCCTATGGGAGCAACCAGCCGAAGCTGGTGAACTGGTCCGCGTTCCCGGATGCCGGCAGCGAAATCTGGACGCGCATCAAAAAGATGAAATAGGTCGCGGAGGCTAAGCGGCGCCAAGCTCCACGCTTCCCAGGCCGTCGAACCGGAACACGAACCGGTCCCCCGGCGCGATCGGCAACGTCGGGATGACGCTGCCGGTGATGACCACCATGCCCGCCGTCATCGGGCGGCCGCGTTCCGCCGCGAGGTTGGCGACCCAGGCGAGCGTCGCCAGCGGATCGTCGGTCGCGCCGTGGTGCGTGTCGCGGCCGTTGATCGCGAGCGTACCGGCAAGTCCGGCGAGCGGGCGTGACGGGTCGAACGGCACCTCGGGACCCAGCACGATGCCGGCGTTCCAGCAATTGTCGGCGATCATCGATAGGGCGTCGGTTTCCAGGTAGACGGCGTTGCGGTCCTCGATCAGCTCATAGGCCGGCATCACGGCGGCGACCGCCGGCTTGACGGTCTCCGCGGTCCATGGCGTCGGAGACATCGGTAAATCGCGCCCGAGCCGTACCGCGAGCTCGAACTCGATCACGACATTCATGTGGTCGGCGAGCCGGATTTCGGCGGGCGACCGGTGAATGCGCTTGGCGAAGATCATGCCGCCGCATGGCCTGTCGATGCCCATCAGTTCCTGCATCACCTTGGTGGCGACTGCGATCTTGAGACCGGCGACCTCGCCTTCGCGCGGCGCGAGCAGCTTCGCCAGCGCCTCCTGTGCGGCATAGGCTTCGGCCATCGTCGCGGGCGCGATATCAGGCGGGAGGTTCTCGTATTTCACCCGCCGCTCGTGCGCGTTGAGAACGAAGCGGGCGGCGGCTGCGGGGACGAAGGACATGACGGCCTCAATAGTGTGGCGGTCATGTGTAGCTCAGACTGGGCAACGGCGAAATCCGCATCGAATGCGGGGCGCCGAGCGGCAGGCAATACGATTGGGAGCGTGCCAGGGATGACGTGGAAGCCGAGCTGAAACGCATCGAGCCTCGGAAACGCGACGCGGCCAACACGGCCACGTCTCGCGGCTTGTCCACTCGTCGTAGAATTCACTCCGGCTCGAACCACAACGTCATCTGGTAATCGATTGTGATCTCCTCGCCGGCCGCGATCGGGCGGAGCGCGACGAGGTCGAGCAGCAGCTCGTCGATATGGCGGACGAACTTGCAGTTCGGCGTGTAGGAGTGCGTGGCGAGACTGGTGTAGCCGAGCGCGATCGCGCAGCGGCCCTCGTGGTTGTAGAGGTCCTCCTCCGTCGTACCGTGCTCCCACATGAAGACGTAGGTGAAGATGATAGTGGGATCGACCGCCTTGCGTTCGTCGGAGGAGATAATCAGCACCGGGGAGCGCTCGATCAACTGGCCTTCCGCGATCGGCGCTATGGCGACAATTCCTCGTCCCCGTCGTCCGAACTCCGCGATCCGCATCGGCGCGCGGTGCGGCAATTCGGCGGGTAGGCTGGGGGCGATGGCGTCCATGCGTGGGAACCTGGCTTACGTGGCAAACCCGACCGAACCGGTCAGAATAAGCTGCTGTGTAACAAAAGGTTTCGCGATCATCCATCGGGTCCGAAAGATTTCCTTCCGGGAGGGAACCGGCCGGGGAAGCTCTCGTTACGTAGGGATGCTCGACCCCCGGTCCTTAACCTCCCCGGCTGACCGCCGAACCGATGACGATGCGCTGGTGGAATTAGCCGATGCCTTGCGCGAGGCGGGCTACCGCTTCACCACCGTATCTCCCGCCACCCACCAGCGCGTAAATGAGCGTCCCGGAAGCGCATGGGCGCGCGATCTCGGTGACGTGTTCGGCTGGAGCCGGCCGTTCCGGCGCGAGACCATTCCGGCGAAACTGTTCGCGCTGATGGAAAGAGCCGGCATCGCCGAAGAGCAGGACGGCGCGTGGCACAGCCGCCTGCGCGTCTCCACCCTGGCGGACGAAATCTTCTTCCATTCTGCATTTCCCACCTCCAGCCGCGACGCGGTGTTCTTTGGGCCCGACACCTATCGGTTCGCCAACGCGCTACAGGCGTGGCTGCGTAGCGCGCATAGCCCTGTGCGCCGCATTGCCGATGTGGGTTGCGGATCGGGTGCCGGCGGCATCCTGGCAGGCAGGCTGGTGCCGGACGCCCATGTCACGATGGTGGACATCAACGATGCCGCATTGCGGCTTGCCGCGGTGAACATCCGCATCTCCGACCTGGGCAATGTCGTTGTCCGCCACAGCGACCTGCTCGGCAGCGTCACCGGCGACTTCGACTTCATCATCGCCAACCCGCCCTATCTGCTTGATCCGCTGCGACGGGCGTACCGCCACGGCGGCGGCACGCTCGGCGAAGGGCTGTCACGCGCCATCGTCGCGGATGCGCTCGGCCGGCTCAGTCCCGGCGGCACGCTGCTGCTTTATACGGGCGTCGCGATCGTCGACGGGCATGATGTCCTGCGCGCCGATGTCGAGCGGATGCTTGAAGGCGTGGGCGCGACCTGGTCGTATCAGGAAGTCGACCCTGATGTGTTCGGCGAAGAGCTCGATCGCGAGCCCTATGACCACATTGACCGCATCGCGGTCGTCGTCCTCACCGTAACCAGACAGGACAGTTGAGATGCTCAGTCCACGCCGCGTACCCCCGTTGGAAATTGATCCGCGCGACTTGCAGCTTCGGCTCGGGGCGCTGAACGCGCGCCGTTTCAATCCAGCGTTTCCCACCAGCCGCTGGCGGGAAGAGATCGCAGGATCGGTCGATGTGCTGATCGCGGAAGGCGAATTCCTGGAAGCCGAGCGCAATGCCGTGCGGGCGCGCGCCGCCACGGCGCCGACTGACGTGGACGGCTTCATCGCATGGTTCGAGGACCTGACCGAGAACGGCCCCGGCCAAGGCGATCCGCTGTTTCCGTGGCTCGCGGAACGCTCCTCCATGGACGACATGAAGTGGTTCCTCACCCAGGAGGTCGCGGGCGAAGCGGGCTTCGAGGACCTCACTGCGCTGACACAGCTCAAGCTGCCGGTGCAGCCCAAGCTCGAGCTCGCGCGCAACTACTGGGACGAAATGGGCCGCGGCAATCCAAAGGGCATGCATGGACCGCTGCTGGAGGTTGTCGCCAGGAGCCTCAGCCTCACGCCGACGCCCGAGACCACCGTGTGGGAGGCGCTGGCGCTCGCCAACGTGATGTCCGGTCTCGCTGCAAACCGCCGCTACACCTATCAGTCGATCGGCGCGCTCGGTGTCATCGAGATGACGGCGCCGGGGCGTTCCGCCGCTACGGCGGCCGGCCTCAAGCGGCTCGGCGTCTCGACCAAGGATCGGCGATACTTCGCGCTCCATTCCATCCTAGACATCAAGCATTCCGCGGCATGGAACGCCGAAGCGATCCGGCCTCTGGTGTCGTCCGATCCGCGCATCGCCACGGCCATCGCCGAGGGCGCGCTCCTGCGCCTGGAATGCGGCGCGCGCTGCTTCGTGCGATACAGGCAGGAGCTGAACGTTCCGGTCTGACGGCACGCGGCGGAGGGGGGAATGCGCTTTCTGGGTATCGGAGACACCTGCGACCTTGGCTCGCTTTATCTCCGCCTGATCGAAGGCGGGCACGAGGTCAGGGTCTCCGTCGCCGAGCCGCTGGCGCAGGGGACGCTCGCGGGCTTGGTCGAGCACACGGCGGATTGGCGGTCGGAGCTCCCTTGGCTTCGCGAAGCCGGTGACGAAGGCGTCATCCTGGTCGAGAACGTCGCAGGGCAGCGCGGCGCCCTCCAGGACGAGTTGCGGCTCGACGGCTTCAACGTCATCGGCGGCAGCGCCTATGGCGACCGGCTGGAAAACGATCGCGCCTATGCCCAGCGCGTGCTCGCCGACATCGGCCTGTCGACCTGCCTGACGCGCGAGTTCGACGATCTCGCCGCGGCGACGTATTTTCTCAACGACAATCCCGCGCGCTACGTGTTGAAGTTCAACGGTCCGAGCTTCGCATCCACCGACAACTACGTCGGCCGTTTCGCCGACGGCAAGGACGTCCTCGCGCTGCTGTCGGCGAAGATCGCGCAGCGCGACGGCGAGCCGACGAGCTTCATCCTCATGGAGCATGTCGACGGCGTCGAGATGGGTGTCGGCGCTTACTTCGATGGCGAGGATTTCATCGGCAAGGCGTGTCTCGACTGGGAGCACAAGCGCTTCTTCCCCGGCGATCTCGGCGAGCTGACCGGCGAGATGGGAACAGTCGTCACCTACGATCGCACGCAGCATTTCTTCGAGCGCACGCTCAAGCAGATGACGCCGCTGCTGCGCGACGGCGGTTATTGCGGCTACATCAACCTCAACACCATCGTCAACGAGCGCGGCATCTGGCCGCTCGAGTTCACATGCCGTTTCGGCTATCCCGGCTTTGCCGTGCTCGACCCGTTGCAGGCCACGTCGTGGGCCGACATCTTCAAAGCGATGGTGACACGCTCCGGCACGATGGAGACCCGTTCCGGCTTCTGCGTCGGCATCGTGCTGACGACGCGGCCGTTTCCCTATAATCGCAAATACGTGCCGGAGCCGGTCGGCCTGCCTATCCTGATCGAAGGCGGCGCCAGCCCCGAGGAGCGGCGCAATCTGCATTTCGGCGAGGTCGGTCTGCACGATGGACAGCTCGTGACGTCCGGCATCTACGGCTGGACGATGGTGGTGACCGGCACCGCCGATGCGATCGGGGATGCCAACGACGCGGCCTGCGCTCTTGCCGGCCGCGTCGTGACGCCGAACCTGCGCTACCGGCGCGACATCGGCGCCAAGCTCATCGCGGGCGATTACGCTCGCGTGGAAAGCTGGGGCTTTCTCGATCCGGTTTGATGGCCCAACTCGGTTATGCTTACGACATGCCCCGGAGCAGCGAAGTCAGTGCCGGCGTGCTCGTCTATCGGCGAACCGCGGTCCTTGAGGTGCTGCTCGCGCACCCGGGCGGGCCGTTCTGGGCGAAGAAGGACGACGGCGCGTGGACGATCCCGAAAGGTCTCGTCGAATCCAGCGATCTGCTCGTGTGTGCACGACGCGAGTTCGCGGAGGAAACGGGGTTGAGCCTCGAAGGTCCTTTTGTTCCGCTCGCGCCGGTGAAGCAGAAGAGCGGCAAGGCCGTGCATGCCTTCGTGGCCGAGGCCGATCTCGACCTCGGCAGCTTCCGCAGCAACAGCTTCACGCTGGAATGGCCGCGGCGGTCGGGCAAGCGCGGCGAGTTTCCGGAGGTCGACCGGATTGCATATTTCGACTTGGCGACGGCACGGCGGAAAATCCTCGCCTATCAACAGCCATTTCTGACGGAATTAATGCAAATGCTGAACGCGAACGGCCATTGAGCAGCCACGTCGGCAGCGAGCCGGACGTGGGAACCATCGCGATCCTGGTCCGTTATTCCGGTTCCCGACACACAACGAGACACGAGGATGGCCATGGACAAGGATCGGATTGAAGGCGCCGGCAAGCAGATCAAGGGCACCGTCAAGGATGTCGTCGGCAAGGTCACCGGCGACGCGAAGTTGCGGACCGAAGGCAAGGCCGACAAGGCCGAAGGCAAGGTCCAGAACACCGTCGGCGGCATTAAGGATACGTTGCGCGGCAACTGATCCGCGCGCGTCATCTGAAGTTGAAGAAATTCGGCACCAGCGTTTGACGCCAGTTTCTGGCTGCATCGCTGGTGCCGATGCACGTTGAGGGTCGTCTCGAGAGCACGTCACGCCACCTGATAAGGCGTGAGGCTGGGCCAAGCCCCGCAAAAGCCGCGGTTTGGCGGTTCAAGATAGGCGAATAGCGAACCTCCCGCGCGAGAAGCGCTTCGACCATCAATTCCGAGCCCAACTATACCGGGTTGGCCCTGATCAGTTGGCTAACGCGTAATTTCTGACAGGGCGCCGGCGTAGGCAAGAGTACCCATTTCCACTCATTTATCGAACCGTCTTGAGGTTTGCCCCGGCGACACATCGCTGCCGATCCGAACCGCATGCGTGGCGGGTCGAGGGAACGGTGAGCCAACGTTCTGAAGTTGCGACGTATTCTTGCGCCACGCAGCAGCCGAGCACTCCCAGGCCTTCGGCGTGCTGATGCAAAGTCCGATTTCCGGCGACAAAATACGGAAAAGACTGCTATATTCCGGACTAGAGCTTTGTACGCGTTCGGTCCCCGGCGGGGGCCGCGTTGCTGAGGAGACCTTACTTTGAACTCGCATCGATTTTCGGTCGGGCAGACCGTCTATTTCACCGCTCGCAGCATGGGGCGAACCGGCACCAGCGGGAGCTATAAAATCATCAAACTTCTTCCCTCCGATGGTGAAGACTATCAATACCGGATCAAGAGCACCGACGAGACCTTCGAACGGGTTGCCAAAGAAAGCCAGCTCGACCGGACATTGTGACTTTCTCGCTACCGTCGAGCCTTCGTCGTCGCTGGCCTGTTGAATCCTATCCTTTGTCCGAAATTACGGGTATCCGGGCGCGGCTGCTCTATGCCTGCTTGGTCCGTTGCTGCAAGCGATATTTTGTAAACCAATGATTAACGAAGATGAACAGGTGTTCAGGAACGTATTGATTCGGTCCCCGAAGGATGTTTCGCAATAAAACACGTGGCTGTCGGAACGAAGGTGAAGGTTACCCGTTGAGGGAGAGGATACGATATCCCAAACCGGAGGACCACTTCATGCGCACCAGTCTCTATGCTTTCGCCGCCGTAGCCATGCTTGTTGCCACTGTCCCAGCCAGCGCTCAGGTCGGCGTCCGGGTTGGTGAGGACGGCGTGGGCGTCCGCGTCGGCCGCGACCACAGTGGTGAGCGTTATCGCGACCGCGGCTGGCGCGAGGGTCGTCGCGACCATTGCCGCACCATCATTGAGAAGCACCGCACACCCGGCGGCAACTTGGTCATCCGCAAGACCCGCCGCTGCGATTGATCGGCTCGATAAGATTAGGAAATGGCCTCCGCAAGGAGGCCATTTTCTTTTGCCTGCCGTGCTGACGAGGACAGCGACGGCGGCGGGATGCTTTTCCCCAAGACTCATTGAGACAAGACCCTTTTGAGAGAAGTTCAAGTCTCGCCCAGTAGTATTGGTTTGTAGCCTGCGTCATACTCGCAACATCATTGCGAGGCACGCGAACTGCTATGTCGAGCGAAGTTGTGGCCGGTTTCGACGCGGCGACAGGCATGTTCAGCCTCTCGTGGTGGCTGGCGGCTGCGGTCGCGGCATTCCTGGTTGCCTGCGTCGTGCTCGCCGTCGCGCGAACCGGCCTTGCCACGGTGCTTATCGTCGCCGCCGCGAGCGTGGCTATTGTTTTCATTCTCGGCACGGCCTGGAACTGGGCCAGCCGGCCTGCCACACCCGATCGTCCGGTGCGGCGCGACGCGCTCTTCGAGCGCGCTTTCGACCTCGCGGCGCGGGCGGTCACGCCCGGCTCGGCGTTATCCTGCCTCGACGGGATGGCGGGCGAATTGGTCGAGCTTTCCTGTGAAAAGGCGCTGTTCGCCAGTCCGGAAGGGATTGCCGCCGCCACGAGCTACGTCGCGGCGCGCATCGCGCTTTTAGCCAGCGGCGCCGACCCCGCGCGCATCACCCACGCGCCGAATGATGCCGCCTTGCCCGGGCTGCGCGCTTCCCTCGAAGAGGACCGTTTCGGCTTCGTCGCCCAGGTCCTGGTGGCGGGGTATGGCTGCACGGCCGACAAGTGCGACGCTCTAAGCCTGTTCCGCGATGCGGCGCGCGTGCGGGCGAACCTCAGGGAGCGGCCGTTCGATACCATCGTGGCGCGCAATATGGCGGCGTGGTCGACGCGCGCACCCGGACCGGCGGTCGTCGCCGGTCCCGCGACGAGCCGCACCGGGCCCTCGCCGGTGCCGCCCGGGTTCAACGTGCCGTCTGCCGCCTCGATCCCGCCGGTCAGCATCATGACGCCGGAAGGTCCGCCGCCGTCGGCGTCAAGCCCACCAGTCGCCGCGAACGACACCGCGAGCCCGCCGTCGCGCCGCCCCGCTGTCCGCACCGCGCCGTCCCGGCCCGCGGCCGCCGCGCCGCCGGTGCAGCTCGGCCCGCCACCCTCGGCAGCCGGCGACGCTGCGCCGCGCACCCAGTAATCCACAGCCTCGCGAATGGCGGGCGCGGCGGTGTTGACGCGCCGCTTCATTGGCACGACCGTGTGGCCGTCGTCACGGACAGAACAGCAAGAACGGGCCGTATGCTGCCGCTCCATCTCATCAAGCTTTGCGTCGGTTGCGAATTCGGTCCAGGACCTCGAAGACTGGATCGAGCAGAAGCTCAAGGAAAAGAAAAAACGCGGCGGCAAGGCCGAGCACATCCACACCACCCGCATGGTGCCCAAGCGGGCTGACGAGATCGCCGGCGGCGGCTCGCTGTTCTGGGTGATCCGGGGGCAGGTGCTGTGCCGGGAGCGCGTGCGTCGCGATGCGCCCGTTCACCGACAAGGACGGGATCGGCCGCTGCCGTCTCGTGCTCGACGGCAAGCTCGTGCTCGTCCGGCCGCGGCCGTACCGCGCGTTCCAGGGCTGGCGCTATCTCGCGCATGACGACGCTCCGGGCGACCTCGACCGCGCCGCGCCCGGCGCCCGGAACATGCCGGAGACCATGCGCCGCGAGCTCCAAAATCTCGGATTGCTGTAGTGGTCACGGCCGGTCTTGGCCGCAGCTTGCCGTTCAGCTCGCATCCGCATTGCGCCCGGCCGGATGGCTGGACTATGGCGGCCGTGGTATTGCGACCACCACGCGACAGGGATGGAAGTCATGATCATCGAAAGCCAGAAGGACGTCACGACCGCGGTGCTGACGGAGCTGGAAGCGGGCGCCGAATCCGCGGTTCAAAGAGGTGATGTCGGCATTCGTGCGCCATCTGCACGACTTCGCCCGCGAGGTGAAGCTCACCGAGGAGGAATTCCGCACGGCGATGGCCTATGTCGTCGCGCTCGGCAAGCATTCCAACGAAACGCACAACGAGGCGGTGCTGATCTCCGGCTCGCTCGGCTTCTCCCAGCTCATCTGCCTGCTCAACAACGGCGACAAGGGCGGCGGACCGATACCGACGCCAGCCTGCTCGGTCCGTTCTGGCGGATGCATTCGCCGCTCTGACCGAAAACGGCGGCTCGATCGTGCGCTCGCCGACGCCGGGCCCGGAGATGTTCGTCAACGCGTGCGTTCAAGGACCGCAGCGGGCGTCCGATCGCCGGCGCCGAGGTCGACATCTGGCATTCGTCGACCGAGGGCTTCTACGAGAACCAGGATCCGGTGCAGGCCGACATGAACCTGCGCGGCAAGTTCTTCACCGACGCCGACGGCCACATCGCGCTTCCGCAGCATCAAGCCTGCCGGCTATCCGATCCCGATCGACGGACCCGACCGGCGAGCTGCTGCGCGCGCAGGGGCGCCACAACATGCGGCCCGCGCATCTGCATTTCCTGGCGAGCAAGGACGGCTTCAAGACGCTGATCTCACAGATCTACGTCGCCGACGACACGTTCATCGACAGTGACGTGCAGTTCGGCGTCACCCGTCATCTGATCGGCGACTACGGCGCCACGACGAGCCGGCGCCGGCAGCGGACGTGTCGAGGGCCGTGGTATTCGCTCGACCATGACTTCGTCATGGAGGCGGGCGTGTCGAAACTGCCGCGCGCGCCGATCACCGGCAAGGCGAGCGGGGAGCGGCCGAAGATCCCGCATCTCGCCTGATGCGCACCCCGGTGGTCGCCTTCTCCGCTATTGCTGGGCGGCGCTGTACTTCCTGACCGCCGGATCGTAGGTAAACGGCTCCTCGCTGCCGAATTGCTCCGGAACGCCGGATTGCTGGAACCTGGCGGCGCGAGCCTCCGACCGCTGTATCGCTTCGTTGATCATCTCCGCCGTTGCCGAAGACGAGGGCTTTCTCGTCGGGCTCGATGCCGTGGTCAAGTTGCCCGCATTCGCGGGGGCAGGGCTGACCGGCGATTGTGTTTTGTAAGGCGAGGTCGGGGTCTGAGCGGACGCCGTCGAGGCGGCAAGGACAACGGCCACCGCGGCAAGAATGCCCGGCATCGTAAGCGTGAAGGCCAAGGTTCTGTGAGTCATCGTTCTTTCCCGTTTATAAATGGGCTCCGAGAAATCGCGGATGGATCAGCATCCGGACCTGTCGCGCAGTCGTCATTGTTATTGACAGCGCCGAAAACCCGACAAAGTTCCCCTTCATCAAAGAGGCACGAAAAACTTCGACAGGCCTGAAACGAATTTCGACAACCAGTGCGCGTTAAACATCAAGTCTGCGACCGGGCCGCGACCTCTATGGCGACGTTATCGATCAGGCGTGTCCGGCCAATTCGGGCCGCCACCAGAAGCCGGATCGGACCTTCGGTGGATGAGGCGATGGGTCGGAGCGTCTCGGCATGGCGCGCCTCCAGGTAGTCGACATCGAAGCCGGCGCGCTCGATCGCCTCGCGCCCTTCCGTCAACGATCGTCGTGAAGGAATGGCCGTCGGCGATCTTGCGCGGCGCATAGCTTGCAGCACGCGATGAAGTATCGGTGCTGCCGCGCGTTCCTCCGGCGTCAGGTACGCGTTGCGCGACGACATCGCGAGACCGTCAGGCTCGCGCACGGTCGGCGACGCCGATCACCTTGACCGGGATGTCGAGGTCACGGGCCATGCGGCGTCACGACCTTGAGCTGCTGATAGTCCTTCTCGCCGAACATCGCGACGTCCGGCGGCACCTGCAGGAACAGCTTGGCCACCACGGTCGCGACGCCGCTGAAGAAATGCGGCCGGAACGACGTCCTCGAGACCCGGCGACGGCAGGGCCTTCCGGCGCGATGCGGGTGGCGAAGCCTTCCGGATACATCAGTTCCACCGGCGGCGCCCACACGAGATCGGCCTTCTCCTTGGCGAGCGCGGCAAGATCGGTATGCGAACGTGCGCGGATAGGTGGCGAAGTCTTCGTTGCGGAGCGAACTGCGTCGGATTGACGAAGATCGACACGACGACGCGGTCGGCCCGGCGCCTCGCTGACGCACGAGCGCCAGATGCCCGGCATGCAGCGCCCCCATCGTCGGCACCAGTGCGATCTTTTCGCCTGATTGCCGAAAGCCCGCGACCCTGCGGCGCAGCGTTGCGAGATTGCGTATGACCGGAATGGGTGTCGCCATGGCGGCTCCGCCGTCTTCAGAGCGGAGCGGGACCGTATCAAAGCGTCCGGGCTCTCGCCATTGCCCCGCGATTAACCGGATTCGGCAACGATTTGTTAGCCACGTCTTGACCGCGACCATGCTCCCGCCCGACAAAAGAACCGACGAGGGTATCGCGTGATGTTGCTTGAGGCGCCGATGAAGTTCCCGCGCTCCGCGCATGTCATCGTGCTCGGCAACGAGAAGGGCGGATCGGGCAAGTCGACCACCGCGCATGCACATCGCGGTGGCGCTGCTGAAGGCCGGCCAGCGCGTCGCCACCATCGACCTCGACAGCCGCCAGAAAAGCTTCACCCATTACATCGAGCACCGCCGCGCCTGGGCCGCGCACACCTGCGCGGCGCTGGAGATGCCGACTCATTTCTGCGTCGCGCGGGCGGAAGGGGCGAGCGTTGACGAGAACGAGGCCGCCGAGTTCGCCCGCTTCGCCGAGGCGATCACCGCGGTCAGAGCACAGCCATGACTTCGTCGTCATCGATACGCCGGGCAGCGACACCTACCTGATGCGGCTCGCCCATTCGATGGCCGATACGCTGGTGACGCCGCTCAACGACAGCTTCGTCGATTTCGATGTGCTCGGCACCGTCGATCCGCAGACCTTCGCCGTGACCGGCATCAGCCATTATGCCGAGATGGTGCGCGAGGCGCGCCGGCAGCGCCGCATCGTCGACGGCTGCCTCGACCGACTGGATCGTGGTGCGCAACCGCCTTGCGCTGCTGCGGTTCGCGCAACAAGCGCGTTGGTCGGCGATAGTCTCGATCGAGCTCGGCCTGCAAGCTCGGCTTCCGCCTCGCCGAGGGCATCGCGCGAGCGCGTCGTCTATCGCGAGTTCTTTCCGCGCGGCCTGACCGCCCTCGACCACGCTCGACGAGGCGACGCTCGGCACGCGCCCCAGCCTGTCGCACGTCGCCGCGCGGCGCGAGGTCGCCGGCCTCGCTCGCCTGCTCTGAAGCTGCCGATCGACGAGCGCGGACGCCGCGGGCCGCGGCGCGCGCCGAATGGTTCGCGGCTGCGGACAAGCCGCTTGAGGTCAGCGACATCCTGGCCGATTGACGGCCGGAGGCGGCCCATTGCGCGCCTCCGCGCCGAAAGGCCACTTATGTGGCTTGGGACAGCATCCGCGCGAGACGAGCAATCCATGACCAAAGACCGGTCCGAGGGCGCGCCGGCGCCGGCGAACCGCGACCGGCCGGCCACGCCGTCGGCCAAGAAATCCGCATCGCGCGCCGAGATCGATGCCTTCGTGACGCGTGCCCGGTCCCTGGCGATCGACGGTGCGGCCCGGCCAGAACGGCCGCCTGATCTTCGCGCTCGACGCCACCATGAGCCGGCAGCCGACCTGGGACGAGGCATGCCGGCTGCAGGCCGACATGTTCCGCGAAGCGGCGAGCGATCGGCGGTCTCGATGTCCAGCTCGTCTATTATCGCGGTCTCGGCGAATGCCGCGCCTCGCACTGGGTGTCAGACGCCGAGCGGCTCGCCGGGCTGATGCAGAAGATCGATTGCCGCGGGGGACATACCCAGATCGGGCGCGTGCTGACCCATGCGCGCGCGCGAGACCGAGGCGGCGCGGGTCCAGGCGCTCGTCTTCGTCGGCGACGCCATGGAAGAGGCTGTCGACGATCTCTGCGCCAAGGCCGGCGAGCTGGGCCTGCTCGGCGTGCCAGCCTTCATGTTCCAGGAGGGCGACGACCTTGTTGCCGAACGCGCCTTCCGCGAGATCGCGCGACTGACGCGCGGCGCCTATTGCCGCTTCGATACCGGGGCGGCGCATGAACTGGGCGAACTGCTGCGCGCCGTCGCGGTCTATGCGGCGGGCGGCCTGAAGGCGCTCGCCGACCTCTCGGCCCGGCGCGGCTCCGCGACGCTGCGGCTGCTGGAGCAGTTGAGATAGCATGGGGCCGCTGATCCTCGGCATCCTGGTCCTGATCCTGGCGTGGTGGGGGCTCAAGGCGTTCAGCAGGGCCGACCCGCGCATCGCCGTTCGCGTGCTCAAGACTGCGGGCGGGATTGCCGCGCTCGCCGGCGCGGCGTTCCTCGGCGTGCGCGGCCAGCTTGCCGTCGCCCTGCCGCTGGGATTTGCCGGCCTCACGATGCTGGGATGGCTTCCCGGCGGGATGGCCGGTTTCGGTCAGCGCACCCGGCAGACGCCGGGGCAGGTGTCGCGCGTCCGCTCCGCCTTCATCGAGATGGAGCTCGATCACGATACCGGCGGGCTGCGCGGCCACATCCTGGCCGGCCCGCACGAGGGAACGTCGCTCGACGCGCTCGACGTCGTTACCCTGGTCGGCTTGCTCGCCGACATCGACGAGGAGAGCCGGGCGCTACTCGCAACGTATCTCGACCGCCGGGAGCCCGGCTGGCGTGAGCACGCGCAGGGCGATGCGGCAACGGGGCAGGGCGCGCCGCGGAGCGGCCCAATGACGGAACAGGAAGCTTATCAGATCCTTGGCGTTGAGCCGGGGGCGAGCGCTGACGACATCGGCCGTGCGCACCGGTCGCTCATGAAGAAACTCCATCCCGACCAAGGGGGGTCGACGTACCTTGCGGCTCGCGTCAACGAAGCCAAGGACACTCTTCTTCGCCGCCATCGCTGATGTACTCCATACGCAACAACACCATCAGCGACTCCCGTTTCCGTCTTCAGCTTCCCGTTCGAGACCAGCTTTTCGTCGCGCCGGTCTTCAATTCTTGATCGCGAAGCACGCGATCTTGTTTCGCTTGAGATGCTTGCACGCGGCCTCCGCGCGATCCTCGTCGAGACCGGCGAAGCGGGCGCGGTAGAGCGTCGTCTCGCCCTTCACCACGCGTTCCGTGAACGGATCGGCGCGGCCGAGCAGGCCCTTCGCCATGTTCTGCACCGAGCGGAGCTTGCCCTTGGCCTCGTCCTCGCCCGGGAAGGCGCCGATCTGGATGATCCAGCCGCTGCGGCGAACTTCGGTGGCGTTCGCTGCGGCGGCCGCTGAAGGCACGGTCGTGGCGGGGTCAGCCGAGGCAACGGCGGTGCGCGACGACAACACGCCGAGGACGCCAGGGCGGGCGCCGGGCGGCGGCGCCATGGCCGTGCTGGGGTTCGGCGCACTTGCCGCCGTGCCGCTCAGCGAATAGGCGCCGGCGCGGACAACGGGAGCGCGGGGAGGCGAGGGCTGCTCGTTGGTGACCGGCGAGAGGGCTGCGGTCCTCACCGCGCCGGCGCGGACTGTCAGGGTCTTGACCATGATCGGCTTGATGGGCTCGCTCGAGCCGGGCGTGATCCGGCGGGCGGATGCGGGCCGCAGGATCGGCGGCGTTGCCTGCTCGGCAGCGATGGTTTCGGCGGCGGGCGCTGTCTGGGTCGCCGGGGCCGTCTGGGCGGCCGGCAGCGGCCGCATGTCGTCGGCGCGCGCGGTGACGATCGGGGTTGCGGCGGCCGCGACCGCGGCGGGGGTCGTCGGCGGGGGCGGTGCGAACGGTACGACGGCGGCTGCCGCGGCGACCGGCGCTGCAGCCCTTGGTGGCAGCTCGGCAACTTCCGTCCCGGCGCGCTCGGTGATCCGCGCGGCAGTCCGCGTCGTCGCACCCTCGCCGATATATTCCTCGATCAGGTTGCGCATGCGTGCATCGCGCGCCCCGGCAGACGCGCCGCCAAGCACGACCGCGACGATGTGGCGGTTTCCGCGCCGCACCGACGTCACGAGATTGAATCCTGAGGCGCGCGTATAGCCGGTCTTAATGCCATCCACGCCCTCGACGCGGCCGAGCAGATGGTTGTGATTGCGGATGGGGCGACCCCGGAAGACGAACGTCGACGTCGAGAAATAGCGGTAAAGATTGGGAAACCGCTCCTGGATCGCGCGTCCGAGCAGGGCCTGGTCGCGCGCGGTTGTGACCTGCTCGTCGTTCGGCAGACCGTTGGCATTGCGGTAGATCGTGTTCGTCATGCCGAGCGCGCGGGCCTTGCGCGTCATCAGCCTGGCAAAGGTGTCGTGGTCGCCGGCGATCGCCTCCGCGATCACCACCGCGGCGTCGTTCGCCGACCGCGTGACGAGGCCCTTGATCGCCTGTTCCACGGTGAGCGTCTGGCCGGGGCGCACCCCTAGCTTGGTGGGAGCCTGCGATGCCGCCTCTGCGGAAACCGGTAGTGGGGAATCGAGGCGGAGCTTGCCGGCTTCGATCTGCTCGAACAGCAGGTAAAGCGTCATGATCTTGGTGATCGAGGCCGGGTGCCGCGGACTATCCGCGCTGGCCGCGTGCATCACCTCGCCGCTGTTGGCATCGACGACGATCGCTGCGTAGAGGGGGTGGTAGGAGCCGCCGCCGCGGAAACGCCGGCGCGACCGGGCATCCGCCGGATCGGCGCCCACCGCCACGACCAGCACCACCGCAGCAAGTGCCAAAGCCGTCCAGCGGAGGCCTCGCGAGGCTCCGGAATCAGTTCGGAACATGGCTACCCCGTCCCTCGATCCGCTACGCGCCCAAGTGGCGCGTCAGCTGTCCCTGTTGGCGCTCGTCGTTTCCGTTCTGGTGCACCGCACCCGATAGACGATTCCGAGAGCCGCCGCGCCGCCGTGATCTTTGCAGCGGCGAGGCACGGCAAAAACTAGGGGGGCTGCCTTGAAAAAGCGTTAAGCACGTGAATTGGGCGGGCTTTACCTGAGGCAACCGGGCAACACCCAGGTCGCAATTCAGTGCAGCACAACTCTTGACACTTTTGTGCAGTGCAATATATTGAATGTCAGACGCTGGCAATCAGGCTGGCGAGCCCGTCCTGCCCTTCGCGCAGGCGCTGCCAGGGAATTGAACATGCTGAAGAATTTGGACGATGTGCAGAAGTTTGGAAAGAACAATCTTGACGCCGCCGTGACCTCCGTCAGCGCGGCCTCGAAGAGTGTCCAAGCCATCGCGACCGAGGTCACCAACTATTCGAAGAAATCCTTCGAGGACGGCACGGCTGCGCTCGAAAAGCTCCTCGGGGCGAAGAGCCTGGAGAAGGCGATCGAGGTGCAGACCGATTACGCCAAGACGGCCTATGAGGCATTCGTCGCGCAGGCGACGAAGATGGGCCAGCTCTATACGGAGTTCGCCCGCGAAGCCTACAAGCCTTACGAAGGCTACCTGGCGAAGGTCACGCCGCTAAAGTAGCGCAGCCGCGATTCTGAATGAAAAAGCCCGGCCATTCGGCCGGGCTTTTTTGCGCGAAGAGGAGGAGGTCACTTCGAAATGCGGAGCTGCGACAGGGCCGTGCCGATTTGCTGGAAGGTCGAGACGATCTGCGTCGACGAGGTCAGCAGGAAGAACTTGGTGCTGTCAGTGGCGCAGTTCTTCAGCAACGTCGATGTGGCGTCGCCGTCGGTGTTGACCTGCACCGTGTAGAGCGTGACGCCGGCAGCCTTGACGTTGTTGCAGAGGATCTGCTGGCGCGTGTCCACCTGAGGCGAGGGATCGGAGCCGTTGCCATACCAGCGGTCCTGCGTATTCAAGCCATCCGTCAGCAGGATGATGACCTGCTGGTACTGATAGCCGGCAGCCATCGCTGGGATCGTGAACGGGGCGCTGGTCAGCGACTGGAAGCCCCATTGCAGGCCGATCGCCTGATTAGTTCCGCCATTGGGCGTCATCGCATCGATCTTGGCGTTCAGGGTCGACCAATTGTAGGTCAGACCCATCATCGGCACCGGACAGGCATCGTATTGCTCCGCCGGGAACAGCGTTCCCGTCATGCTGGTCGAAGGCGCCGTGTTGGTCGTATCGTAGCTCTGGTCGCGATCCATCACGCAGCCGTTCCAGGTATTGTGGTTGTCCGGCGTCCAGGTCGCGGAGCTCCACACACCGGCGGTCCACACGCCGACGGTCCAGGTGCCGCTATGCGAGGTGCAGGTGCTCTGAGTTGTGTAGCTCGATTTGGAACAAGTTCCGTGCGACGTGCAAGAGCTCTGCGTCGAGTAGCTTGATAGGCTGCAATTGCCGTCCGACGTACAGGAGCTCTGGGTGCTGTTGCCCGAAATGCTGCAAACCTTCTGCCCGGTGCAGCTGCTCTTGGTGCTGTAGCCCGCCTTGCTGCAGCTGCCGTTGTTGTCGTCCCAGTCGTCGGTCGTGGTCGCGTCGGTCCATTTGACCCAGTTCTGGCTGTAGTTGACCGGATCCACGTTGACGTCCTTGGCGAACGGGATGATGGAGACGTAGACGTCCCCGTTCTGCGAAGCGGCGCTCTGGAGCTGAGTCAGCAGGTTCTTCGCGGCGGTCTTCAGTGCCGTCATCTTGCTGGAGGAGGCCATCGAGCCGGTGTTGTCGAGGACGAGCGCGACCCGGAGCCTTGTCATGCCCCAGGTGACGGTCGACGTGGTCTTCACGTTGAGCGACGGGAACCCGAGAAATCTTGATGAACGGGGTATCGATCGAGGCGGATTCCTCCCACGGTCAAGGTCGAGGGATTTGCCGTATAGGTCGGCGTGACGGTGATCCCCGTCGCCTCGGGCCGGTTGAAGTTGGCCTTGAAGTAATCGCTGGCCTTCTGATTCATCTGTGCCGTCGTGAGCCCCGCGACGTCTTTCGACAACGCGAGCGCGGTGGCGTCGAGCGAGGCCTGCATGGATGCCCGGACAGCGTTGGCGCGGCTGAAGTCGATCGCCGCTCCGGTGAGTCCGACAAGCGGCACCAGGAGCAACCCGAACATCGGGGCGACCGCGCCTTTGCGGTCTTGAAGGAAGCGAACGAAGGACATGGCACCAATCCATCTCTGCGGTATTTTGCGCAGAGTGGCATCAAGGCTTTGAGATTCCGTTGAGGAAGGTCCCGAACTTTTGCCTTATTCGCTTGAGATTGCGTAAACCATGCGCGGGCGCTGCCGGGACCCTCACTCACCGGTTTCCGGCATCGCCTCTTTTACGAAAGCTGCGGCGAACGGTATGGCCTGCCCGAACCGTGCGATGGCGGGCGGACGGCGGCGGGCGCGAGACGCAGACCCCGCGGTCGACATGCGGTCGCCTTGCAGGCTATGCAGCCTGCCGATCCGGCCGACCGCTGGCAGGAATCGTTCCAGGCCTCCGCCATGGATCGCCGCACGGTCCGGAAAATTTGCCGTGATCCTGGCACCGTGCCTGCCGAATAATTATTATAGGGCATGGGGATCGCGCCATGCCGCCTTGCGGCACGATTCTCGCACGATCCGCCCCCGCTCGCCCCGTGAACCGCTCCGATCATGATCCCAGACGCCGACCGACAATCCGCACAAGCGATCGAGCATCCCGAGCTCCCGCCGCGCCTCGCCGACGACGGACGCAAGCGCCGCGGCGATCCCGGCTCGCCGGGGACTGCGGTCATCACCAAGACCAAGCCGCAGACGAAGCGGCCGAACCTCTACCGTGTGCTGCTGCTCAACGACGACTACACGCCGATGGAATTCGTCGTTCACGTTCTCGAGCGGTTCTTCAATAAGGATCGCGAGGGTGCGACGCAGATCATGCTTCACGTCCATCAGAACGGCGTCGGCGAATGTGGCGTTTATACGTACGAAGTCGCGGAGACAAAAGTGACGCAGGTGATGGACTTCGCGCGCAAACACCAGCATCCTCTCCAATGCGTCATGGAGAAGAAGTGACCGGGGCATGTTGTGCTCGGGGTGCGACACTCCTCACAAGACAAAGAGACTCTGATGCCAACATTCTCGCGTAGTCTGGAACAGTCGCTCCACCGGGCGCTCGCGCTTGCCAATGAGCGGCACCATGAATATGCGACCCTCGAGCATCTGCTGCTCGCGCTGATCGACGACCAGGATGCCGGCGCGGTGATGCGTGCATGCAACATCGATGTCGAGAAGCTCCGCCGCAACCTCGTGGCCTATGTCGAGTCCGAGCTCGACAATCTTGTCACCGACGGTACCGAGGAATTCAAAGCCGACGGCCGGCTTCCAGCGCGTGATCCAGCGCGCGGTCATCCATGTTCAATCATCCGGCCGCGAGGAAGTGACCGGTGCCAACGTGCTCGTCGCCATCTTCGCCGAGCGCGAAAGCCACGCCGCCTATTTCCTGCAGGAGCAGGACATGACACGGTACGACGCGGTGAATTACATCAGCCACGGCATCGCCAAGCGGGTCGGCTTGTCGGAATCACGGCCCGTGCGCGGTTCCGAAGAGGAGACGGACACGAAAACCGGCGACGATACCAAGAAGAAGGGCGACGCCCTGGAAGCCTATTGCGTCAACCTCAACAAGAAGGCACGCGAAGGCAAGATCGACCCCCTGATCGGCCGCGATTCAGAGATCAGCCGCACCATCCAGGTGCTGTGCAGGCGGCAGAAGAACAACCCGCTCTTCGTCGGCGAAGCCGGCGTTGGTAAGACCGCAATCGCGGAGGGACTCGCGCGCCGCATCGTGAACAGCGAAGTGCCCGAGGTGCTCGCCAACGCGACCGTCTTCGCACTCGATATGGGCACGCTGCTCGCCGGCACGCGCTATCGCGGCGATTTCGAGGAGCGGCTCAAGCAGGTGATCAAGGAGCTCGAGGCGTATCCCGGCGCCATCCTGTTCATTGACGAGATCCACACCGTGATCGGCGCCGGCGCGACCTCCGGCGGCGCGATGGACGCCTCGAACCTGCTCAAGCCCGCGCTCGCCTCCGGCACGGTGCGCTGCATGGGCTCGACCACCTACAAGGAATACCGCCAGTATTTCGAGAAGGACCGCGCGCTGGTGCGCCGGTTCCAGAAGATCGACGTTAACGAGCCGAGCATCCCCGACGCGATCGAGATTATGAAGGGCCTCAAGCCCTATTTCGAGGACTATCACCGCCTCAAATATACCAACGAGGCGATCAAGGCGGCGGTCGAGCTTTCGGCGCGGTACATCCATGACCGCAAGCTGCCCGACAAGGCGATCGACGTCATCGACGAGTTCGGCGCGGCCCAGATGCTGCTGCCGGAGAACCGCCGCAAGAAGACGATCGGCCTCAAGGAGATCGAGACCACCATCGCGACGATGGCGCGGATTCCGCCGAAGTCGGTATCAAAGGATGACGCCGAGGTGCTGCAGCATCTGGAGGCGACGCTCAAGCGCGTGGTCTACGGCCAGGACAAGGCGATCATCGCGCTGACCGCGGCGATCAAGCTTGCGCGCGCGGGCCTGCGCGAGATCGAGAAGCCGATCGGCAGCTACCTGTTCTCCGGCCCGACCGGCGTCGGCAAGACCGAGGTTGCCCGCCAGCTCGCGGCCTCGCTCGGCGTCGAGATCATCCGCTTCGACATGTCGGAATACATGGAGCGCCATACGGTCTCGCGGCTGATCGGCGCGCCGCCCGGCTATGTCGGCTTCGACCAGGGCGGGTTGCTCACCGATGGCGTCGACCAGCATCCGCACTGCGTGCTGTTGCTCGACGAGATCGAGAAGGCGCATCCGGACCTGTTCAACGTGCTCCTGCAGATCATGGATCACGGCAAGCTCACCGACCACAACGGCAAGCAGGTCGACTTCCGCAACGTGATCCTGATCATGACCACCAACGCGGGCGCCGCCGACATGTCCAAGGCCGCTTACGGCTTCACGCGCACCAAGCGTGAGGGCGATGACGTCGAGGCGATCAACCGTCTGTTCGCGCCGGAATTTCGCAACCGTCTCGACGCGATCATCACCTTCGCTCACCTCAGCCGCGAAGTGATCGCGCTGGTGGTGGAGAAGTTCGTGCTGCAGTTGGAAGCTCAACTTGCCGACCGCGATGTCACGATCGAGCTTTCCGACGAGGCCTCGAAGTGGTTGATCGACCATGGCTACGACGAGCAGATGGGCGCCCGTCCCATGGCGCGCGTGATCCAGGAATACATCAAGAAGCCGCTCGCCGACGAGGTGCTGTTCGGCAAGCTGAAATCCGGCGGTCACGTGCGGGTGGTCATGGGGACCGACGAGTTCGGCATGGCCAGCCCCGCATTTGAATATCCGGACGGCCCGATCACGCCGAAGCCTGAGAAGCTGCCCGACCCGCGCCTGCTGAAGGTCAAGCGGCGCTCGACGCCGCGGCGGCCGAAGCCGCCGGGGCCGAAGACCGACGGCGGCGCCCCGCGGGGCTCCGTGCCGAAGGTGCCGCTGAAGGTCTAAGTGCGAATTGGACAAACCGAGAAGGCCGGGTTCACGCCCGGGCTTCTCGGTTTCTGGGACCCGCAGGCGTTGGCAATTGCTCCCGCGCCGGGACTGTGGGACAGACGCCTTGCGCCATGTCTCCGCCCGCCGCCACCGAAATCTCCACCACCGAGGCGTTCCTGGCCGGCGCGCGCACCGCGCTGACCTCGGTGTTCCTGCCGGTGCTCTCCGGGACCTATATCGGCATCGGCGCGCTCGCCCACGACCTCGGTTTCTCGCTGCTCTGGGTCCTGATGAGCACCGTCGTTGTCTGGGCCGGTCCGGCGCAGGTGATCCTGATCTCCGCCCTCGGCACCGGAGCAACGGTGGTCGAGGCCGGCATCGCCGTCACCTTGAGCGCCGTGCGGTTGCTGCCAATGGTCGTCACCATGCTGCCATTGATGCGCCGGAAAGATACCAGCACGTGGCGGCTGGTGCTGCCGGCGCACTTCATCGCCATCAATCTCTGGGTCCTGGGCCTGCGGCACCTGCCGGGTGTGCCCCGCGAAGGCCGCATCGCATTCTGCAACGGCATGGGCATCGGGATGATGACGGCAGCCTGCCTGGCGACCATCGTCGGCTATTATCTCGCCGCCAACCTTCCGACCCTTTTCACCGCCGCGCTCCTTTTCCTCACGCCGATGTCGTTCCTCGTGGCGATCGCGCACAATGCCAGGATGCTCGCCGACCGCGGCGCGCTGGTGATCGGCCTGATCATCGGTCCGCTCCTCGCCGCCCGGCAGGTTCAACTCGACCTGCTGTGGACGGGCATCGGCGGCGGCACGCTTGCCTATGGCATCCACCGGGTGCGCGAGGCGCTGCGATAAGTCTCACCGATCTGTGGCCTTACTTGGTGCTGATCCTCGCCGGCTTCCTGCCGAACGAGGTATGGCGCTGGCTGGGCGTCGTGTTCTCGCAGGGCATGCGGGAGGATTCGGAGGTCCTGGTGTGGGTGAGGGCGGTGGCCACCGCCTTGCTTGCGGGGGTGATCGCCAAGATCGCGCTGTTTCCCCCGGGGGCGCTGGCGACGGTGCCCTTGTCGGTGCGAGTCGTTGCGGTGGCGGTCGGATTTGTCGCGTTCCTGGCCGTGCGGCGCTCGGTATTTGCCGGCGTGGTGGTGGGAGAAGCGGTGCTGGTGATCGGCGCGCTGGCGGCACGCTCGACTCGATCAAGCTCGGGCGTTCGCCAAAGCCGCTTTCAGTTTTTCCGCCTGCTGGGCCAGCACATCGGGCTTTTCCTTCTCGCTCGCCGGCGGCTTCATGGCGACGCCTTCCTTACGCGGGATGACGTGGACGTGAAGGTGGAACACGACCTGGCCGCCAGCGCTTTCGTTGAATTGTTGGATGGTGACGCCTTGGGCGTCGAAAACCGTCATTCCCGCCTTGGCGATCCGCTGCGCGACCTTGATCGCATGGGCGAGGTCGTCGGCCGGAACGTCGAGGATGTTGCGCGCCGGCGCCTTGGGCAGCACCAGCGTGTGGCCGGGCGCGCGCGGCATGATGTCGAGGAAGGCGAGCGTCTTGTCGTCCTCGTAGACCCTGTAACACGGGAATTCGCCACGTAGGATCTTGGCGAAGATGTTGTCCGGATCGTAGCTCGGCATCGGCATCACTCCGCTCGCAAGGGGCCGTCATCTCGCGCCGGCACCGCAGGGCCGTCAAGGCGGTCACGCCTCGTCCGGCATGAGGTCCTTGCGGAACGGCCCCAGCGACGCCAGTTCCTCGCCCGACGCCGCCACATAGGCGCGTTCGCGCTTCAGGTAGTCGGCGATCGCCCGCCGCAGGCTGGGGTCGGCGATATGATGGGCCGAGTACGTGGTCACGGGCATGTAGCCCCGCGCAAGCTTGTGCTCGCCCTGCGCGCCGGCTTCGACCGCGCAGTCCGCGCTGCATGGCGAACTCGATCGCCTGATAATAGCAGACCTCGAAATGCAGGAACGGGTGCTCTTCGAGCGCGCCCCAATAGCGGCCGTAGAGCGTGTCGCGAGCCGATGAAGTTGAGCGCGCCGGCGATCCAGCGGCCGTCGCGCTTCGCCATGACCAGCAGGACCTGCTCGGCCATGCGACTGCGCCGATCAGTCGAGAAGAACTGCCGTGTCAGGTAGGGACGGCCCCATTTGCGCGCTGCCTGTGTCCATGTAGAAGGCGAAGAACGCGTCCCACGCCGCCTCGGTGAGGTCGGCGCCGGTCAGGCAGTGCGACAGTGACCCCGCCCTCCAGCGCGTCGCGCCGTTCCCGCCGGATCGCCTTGCGCTTGCGCGCCGCAAGCGCGCCGAGAAAATCCTCGAACGTCCTGTAGCCCTGGTTCTCCCAATGGAACTGCTGGTCGTTGCGCTGGAGGAATCCGGCGTCGCCGAGGGCACGCCATTCCTCTTCGGTGGCGAAGGTGACATGAGCCGACGACGCCTGCCGGAGCCGGCACAGCTCGACCAGGGCTGCGGCAAGCCCGGTGCGGATCGTCTCCGGATCGAAGCCCGGCGCCACCAGCAGCCGCCGCCCGGTGACCGGCGTGAATGGCACCGCGACCTGGAGCTTCGGGTAATACGCGCCGCCCGCGCGTTCATAAGCCTCGGCCCAGCCCTGGTCGAAGACGTACTCGCCGCGCGAATGGCTCTTCAAGTAGCAGGGGACGACGCCCGCGACCGCCCCGTCCGGAGTCTCGGCAATCAGGTGCTGAGGTTGCCACCCCGTGCGCGCGGCGACCGAACAGGACGCTTCGATAGCATGGAGAAAGTCGTGTGAAATAAAAGGGTTGACCTCGGTTTGTTGAATCTGATTCAGAACATGAAGAACCTGAATTCTGATTCTCAACTTCAGCTTGGGACGCCGTGTTTGACGGCGCATCCCCTTAAATCACATTCTGAACCTCACCCCGAGATGTTCGGGCGAAGGATGCGTCCGGGTTGGCGCACGCATTCCACGCCGACGCGGGGATTTCGTTGATCGCCGAAACGATGCGGACCTGAAGCGTACCGGACGTCATCGTGGTGAGAAGCTCGCAACCCAGTTTTTGTTCAGGGCCGGAAGCCCTCGAAGATGATCTGGTCCGCCCATCGCGCGGCCCGCTGCCGGTCGTCGTCGCTGCGCACCGTCCATGTCAGCAGCGGCAGGCCGAGCAGCCTTCGTGCCAACAGCGGAGCCGCCGTCGGCAGGTCCTTGACATGATAGGCGATGAATTGCGGCCGGCTTCGCAAGATATGGCGCAGATAGGTGACCCGGCTGCGGTCGCCAAGCTCGGTGTCACCAAGCTCGGTGTCGCCAGATTTCGCATCGCCGGGTTTCGCATCGCCATGGCTGGGGCGGCGCAGCGTCTCGGCGACCAGTCCGCGGGCGAGGCGAGGGGCCCGCTCACGCGCGGCCGCGATATGCCAGGGATCGAACGACATCACGGCGATCGGAGCGCTCGACCGGCCAAGGACGTCGCCGATGCGCTTCGCCAGCCTGCCGTCGCCGTCCCAATGGCTCTTGAGCTCCAGCAACAGCGTGGCCCGGCCGCCGACCAGATCGACGAGGTCGCCCAGCGTCATCATGCGGTCGCTGGTCTGCCGGAACGCCACTCGCTTGAGTTCGGCGGCCGTCATGGCGGCGAGCCGGCCGTCGCCCTCGGTAAGGCGGCCGAGCGCATCGTCGTGATGCACCATCGCCTCGCCGTCTGCCGTGATCTGGAGATCGACCTCAATGCCGTATCCGGCAGCGACCGCGGCGGCGACGGCGGATTTGTTGTTCTCGATCAGCGTCACGCCGTCGTGGAGGCCGCGATGCGCGACCGGTCGCGCGGTGAGCCAGTCGAGGCGGGACATCGGGGCGGCGGTCAGCCGACCTCGAACATGCCTTCGACCTCGACGGCGGCATCCATCGGCAGCACCGAGACCCCGATCGTGGTGCGGGCGTGGCGGCCCTTGTCGGCGAAGGCGGTGACCATGAGGTCCGAGGCGCCGTTCATCACCTTCGGCGCCTCCAGGAAATCCGGCGTCGCGTTGATGAACCCGCCGAGCCGCACCACCCGCGCGACCTTGTCGAGGTCGCCGAGCGCGGCCTTGACCTGGGCCAGCAGGTTGACGGCGCAGGTGCGCGCCGCCCGCTGGCCGTCCTCGATCGAAACGCCGCCGCCGAGCTTGCCCTGGGCGATGAGCTTGCCGTCCGCATCGAGGCAGAGCTGGCCCGACACGATGAGTAGATTGCCGGTGCGCACGAATCCCACGTAGTTGGCGATCGGAGTCGCCGGCGTCGGCAACGTGATCCCGAGACTCGCAAGCTTGCCTTCAACCGTCCCCGCCATCACCGTCTCCTGGAAAATCGCCCGCTTCGAATGGCCGAATTCACTCTTGGCCGATCGGGCGCGCGCGCGCAAGCAGGGGTCCCGGTTGCGCCGCATTCGGGTGCTCTCTATGTTGCAACGCAAGGGGCCCAAGCATGGAGACGTTCGCAATGAGGCGTTGCACCGGCCCTTTCGGCCTGCTCCTGGGCGCCACAGTCGCGGCCCTGGTCGCCGGCACCGCAGCCATCCGGCCGGCTTCCGCGGAGGCCGTGGCGCTTGCGTCCCATCGGGCGATCTACGATCTCAAGCTGTCGCAATCCAAGGGCAGCCGCTCGCTCTCGGCGGTGCGCGGGCGCATCGTCTATGACTTCACCGGCAATGCCTGCGAGGGCTATGCGCTGAGCTTCCGGCAGGTGACCGAACTCGACAACGGCGAGGGCAAGATCGCGCTGAGCGACCTGCGATCCACCACCTGGGAGGAAGGCGCGGCCAGGAACTACCGCTTCAACTTCCAGAATTTCGTCAGCCAGCGGCTCGTGGATGCGGTCGACGGCCGTGCCGATCACCGCGACGACGGCATTGCCGTCCAGCTTGCCAAGCCCGAGGACAAGAAGTTCACCTTCGATTCCGCCGTAGCGTTTCCGACCGAGCACATGCGCCGGATCATCGACGCGGCCCGCGACGGCAAGTCGGTGCTGGAACTGAAGGTCTATGACGGATCGGAAACAGGCGAGAAGCTCTACGACACGCTGACCGTGATCGGCCATGTCATTGGCCCCGACGAGCGCAAGCCTACCGACGTCGCCGCCGGCAATGCGGCGCTTGCCGGCCTGCAGCGCTGGCCGGTGACGATCAGCTATTTCGACAAGGCCTCGAAGGGCGGCGAGCAGACGCCGGTCTATTCGATCACCTTCGAGCTCTACGAGAACGGCATCTCCCGCGCGCTGTCGCTCGACTATGGCGATTTCAGCATCTCGGGCGAGATGACGACCCTGGAGATCAGGGACCAGAAGGCCTGCCCGTAGCGGTTCGCCGCGCCCGTTAGCGCTCGTCGTCGTCCTCGAACACCAGCCCTTTGACGATCGCGTCGCGTCCGAACTTGGCGCGGACGCGGTCGACGGCGTGCTCGGCTGCCGCCTTGCGCCGTCCGCCATGGTCGACGAGGTCGGCCGGGTCGGCGTCCTCGGCCGGCGAGAAGTCGGATGTGCCGATGCCGATCAGCCGGAATGTCGTGCCGTCGCCTCGCGCTCGAGCAGGTCGCGTCCGGCCGCGAAGATCTTGTCGGCAAGCGCGGTCGGCGCGTCCAGCCCACGGGCGCGGGTGCGCGGTCTTGAAGTCGGCGGTCTTGAGCTTCAGCGTGACCGTGCCGCCGGCGAGCCCGCGGCCTTGAGCCGTGCCGAGACCTTTTCGGACAGCCGCCACAGCATCTGCTCCAGCGGGCGGAGCGCCCCGATGTCCTCGTTGAACGTCGTCTCGGCGGACACGCTTTTGGTCTCGCGCTCCGGCTTCACCGGCCGCGCGTCGATGCCGCGGGCGAGGCGGCACAGCCGCTGCCCCTCGGTGCCGTAGCGGCGCATCAGCTCGGTCTCGTCGGCGCGCTGCAGGTCGGCGATGGTGCGGTAGCCGTCGCGCGCGAGCCGCGCCTGCGTCGCCTTGCCGACGCCAAAGATTGCCGTCACCGGCTTGGGTCGCGAGGAAGGCCGTCGCGTCGTCGCGGCCGAGCACCGCGAAGCCGCGCGGCTTGTCGAGGTCGGAGGCGATCTTGGCGAGGAACTTGTTGGCGGAGAGCCCGATCGAGACGGTGATGCCGATCGTGTCCTCGACTCGCGCGCGCGAACGCCGCGAGCGCTCTTGGCCGGCGACCGGCCGTGCAGGCGCTCGGTGCCCGACAGGTCGAGGAACGCCTCGTCGATCGACAGCGGCTCGACCAGCGGCGTCAGCTCCAGCATCAGCGCCCGCACCTCGCGGCCGACGCGCGACGTATTTCTCCATGTTGGGGCGAACCACGGTGGCCGCGGGCAGAGCGCCAGCGCCTTGAACATCGGCATCGCCGAGCTGCACGCCGCGAGTGCGCGCGATGTAGCAGGCGGTCGAGACCACGCCGCGCTGGCCGCCGCCGATGATCAGCGGCTTGTCGGCAAGCGAGGGGTCGTCGCGCTTCTCGATCGCCGCGTAGAAGGCGTCGCAGTCGACATGCGCGATCGCGAGCGGTCTCCAGCTCGGGATGCCGCACGAGGCGCGGCGAGCCGCAGGCGGCGCAGCGCGCGGCGCCATCCGGACTATCGGCGAGGCAGTCGCGGCACAGGCCGGGCATGATGGCGGACGGTCGCTGTTGTCCCCAGGAAGTCCGCAGTCTATCCGATGGCGGGCGGCCGATCACGGCACATCGCGATGCCACGCCTCGCCGGACAGAGCCGCCCGTGCGCGGGCGATGAGCGCGGGGTCGCAGCCCGCATCCTGCGCAAAGCCGATCAGCAGGCGCTCGTCCGCCGCGATGTGGTCGAGCACGCCAGCGAGGAAGCCCGGCTCGCGCGCCGCCTGGCGAATTGCGGCCGGGTCGATGCCCGTCGCAGCAAGGAACGGCGCCAGCCGTTCCGGCTCGGCGACGAGGTACACAAGTGCCTGGACCGCAAGGCTTTCCGCGGCCTCCGTGCCTAGCTTGGCTGATGTCGCTGCTCACGCCATGTTTTCCTTTCCGTAAGGAATCGTAGCTTACGCTTCGGCCTCATTTCTCCGACCGCCGTCTGGGGATGCTTCGAGTCGGTTGCCGCGCGCAGGGGCGTGAAGGCTGGCGACCAGCGGAGGGGCCGGAATGGCCAAGACGGTCCTGATCGTCGAGGACAACGAGCTCAACATGAAGCTCTTCCACGACCTGCTGGAAGCGCATGGCTACGCGACCCTCGGAACCGCGAACGGCATCGAGGCGCTCGACCTCGCGCGCGAGCACCGTCCCGACCTGATCCTGATGGACATCCAGCTGCCGGAAGTCTCCGGCCTGGAAGTCACCAAGTGGCTGAAGGAAGACGAAGCTCAAGGCGCATCCCGGTCGTCGCCGTCACCGCCTTCGCCATGAAGGGCGACGAGGAGCGCATCCGCGAGGGCGGCTGCGAGGCCTACATCTCCAAGCCGATCTCGGTCGGCAAGTTCCTGGAGACCGTCCGCCGCTTCCTCGGCCAAGCCTGAAGGCTCCCATGACCGCGCGCATTCTCGTCGTCGACGACATCGTAGCCAACGTCAAGCTGCTGGAAGCGAGGCTGACGGCGGAGTATTTCGACGTCATCACCGCCATGACGGTCCCGAGGCGCTGGCGACCTGCGAGCGGGCGCAGTGCGACATCGTGCTGCTCGACGTGATGATGCCGGGCATGGACGGCTTCGAGGTCTGCCGCCGCCTCAAGGCCGATCCCAAGACCCACCATATTCCCGTGGTGATGGTGACCGCGCTCGATCAGCCGTCCGACCGCGTCGCGGGCCTGGAGGCCGGCGCCGACGATTTCCTCACCAAGCCGGTGACGACATCTGGCGCTGTTCGCGCGGGTGCGCTCGCTGGTGCGCCTGAAGATGGTGACCGACGAGCTGCGCATGCGCGAGCTGACGGCCAGGAGATCGGCATCCAGGACCCGCTCATCAACGCGCTCGCCGACGACGGCCGACGGCCGGGTCCTGATCGTCGACGACCGCGCGCTCGTCCTACGAACGGTTCGCCGCCGCGCTGGCCGTCGAGCAGACCGTCGACGTCGGAGCCAAATCCGAAGAGGCGCTGGTTCGCGCCGCGGAGGGCGACTACGACCTGATCATCGTCTCGCTGGCGCTGGAGAACTTCGACGGCCTGCGGCTGTGCAGCCAGATGCGCTCGCTGGAGCGCACGCCGCAACCTGCCGATCCTGGTCGTCGTCGAGGCGGAGGACAACGCGCGGCTGCTGCGCGGCCTGGAGATCGGCGTCAACGACTATCTGATCCGGCCGATCGACAAGAACGAGCTGGTGGCGCGGGTGCGCACCCAGATGCGCAAGAAGCGCTACACCGACCAGCTGCGCGACAATGTCCAGCAGTCGATGGAAATGGCGATCACCGACCAGCTCACCGGCCTGCACAACCGCCGCTACATGGAGAGCCATCTCGGCACCCTGGTGGAGCAGGCGGCGTCGCGCGGCAAGCCGCTCTCGCTGCTCGTGATCGACATCGACTACTTCAAGTCGGTCAACGACAGCTTCGGCCACGATGTCGGCGACGACGTGCTGCGCGAGTTCGCCACGCGGGTGCGCAAGTCGATTCGCGGCATCGATCTCGCCTGCCGCTATGGCGGCGAGGAATTCGTGGTCGTGATGCCCGACACCGACATGGCGGTCGCGGCTGTCGTGGCGGAACGCATCCGGCGACGTATCGCCAGCGAGCAGTTTCAGATCAGCCAGGGAGCCGGCGCTCTCGACGTGACGATCTCGATCGGGCTCGCGGCCCTGGCGCATCCGGACGACAGCGCCGCCACGATTCTCAAGCGGGCCGACCAGGCGCTCTATCGCGCCAAGCGCGATGGCCGAAACCGGGTCGTGGCCGACGCGGCCTGACGAGAATCCGCGCGCGACGAACGCTCGCGCCATAAACCATAACGATTCACGATACCGCGAAATCACGCCTGCCATCAAAGGGTTAACACTTGCTTTCTATCCTCGTTCGGATAGTCTGCAAATCGAGATCGGGTTGGACGCCAGAGCAGCCAGCGGCTCCTCTCAAGCGGTCAACCTAGGAAATACCCTACGGAGTGCTCAGGTCCGCCGCATCTCCTGAGTCCGTGGGGTCGGCCGGCTCGGGATCGGTGGGAGTGGCCTCCTCAAAAACACCGATCCCGGCCGGCCACCTTTTTTTGGCCGCTGCCGGTCACGGCCGGACGATCGTCCAGCCCTTTTCGCCGAGCTCGATCAGCGTCACCACGCCGGCCGGCACCATGTCGGCGTTGGCGACGATTGGCGGCACCTTGCCCTCCCGCTTCGTCATGCCGTCGAGCGTGTTCCGGCAGGCCTTGAAGCTGACGTTGGGCATCCCTTCGGCGAAGGACTTCAGGCGTGGCTTCACCGGCGAGGTGTCCTCGCGCAGCATGTGCAGGCCGGCGTTGAAGGCCACGATCTGGATTTCGACCTTTTCGCCCTTGTCGCTGTAATAGTGCGACACGTTGGCGGCGACGTTGAGCACCGCATTCATCTTGTCGGGATCGTTGTCGCTGATCTGCAGCGCGAGCTTGTGCGGATCGGCCGCAAATCCTGGCTGGGCGGCCAACAGGCAGAGGGCGGCGATCGCGAAAACAGCGCGGACGGCGTTCTTCAGCATCGCAATGGCTCCGGCGGACAGCAGATTTGGCTACCGATAGCACGGATCGACGACACCCGCCCGCGCGCCAAGCTCACCAAAGCAAAGGGCGCCGCGAAGGCGCCCGTCGTGCCGCCGGAAGCCGGATACCTTACTTGATCTTGGCTTCCCGGAATTCGACGTGCTTCTTGGCGACCGGATCGTACTTCTTCTTGACCATCTTGTCGGTCATGGTGCGCGAGTTCTTCTTGGTGACGTAGTAGAAGCCGGTGTCGGCGCTCGACACGAGCTTCACCTTGATGGTGACGGCCTTGGCCATGATCGCGATCCTTGAATTTCGGCGGGCGCCAAGCCTCACCAAGTCGGGCGGAACCTAGCCGCCGAGGGCGAAAAGTCAAGAAATCCAGTGCGGGCAGGTTACAGGATGCTGCGCACGAACGCCTTCTTTGGCATCCGGTAGAACGGCACCGGCAGGCCAGGATCATACCCGGCGGCGATCCGGGCCTGGAGTTCTTCCAGCACAACCCGCGTGATGGCCGGCATATCGAGCTGCCGGGCATCGGTGATCGGCAGCCACACCAGTTCGACCAGTTCGGCGTCCGGTGTGACCACCCCGTCGACGCGATGCGCGACCGCCTCCGCGTCCGCGGCGAAGAATCGGGTGTCGAAGCGCCGTTGACGGCCCGGCGGCGTGATGGCGCGGGCGACGAACTGGAGCACTCCGAGGTCCGGCGCGATTCCCGTATCTGCGAAGGGGTCAGCGCCGCCCGGGACGGGTGGCATGGGCTGGCGGCGGCCGATCAGCAGGCCGGTCTCCTCAAAGGTTTCCCGGATCGCCGCAAGCGCGAGCGCGCGGGCTTTCGCGGCGCTCGGCCGCTGGACGCGGCGCATCAGGTGCTCCTCCACCGCGGGATGAAGCGGCTCGGCGATTGCCACGCGGCGATCGGCTTTTTCAACGCGCCCGCCGGGAAAGACGAACTTCCCCGGCATGAACTTCGCCGACCCGTGTCGGCGGCCAAGCAGCACCTTGGGCACTTTGGTCCCACGATCGATCAGGATCAGCGTCGATGCGTCCTTGGGGCGGACGGTGGCGAAGGACAGGTCCCGCTTGACCTCAGACATGCGTTTGACGAGGTCGGGTCTTTCGGACGCGGTCATCTACGGCGGCCTCGGCGCTGGGAACGCTCCGGCGGCCGCGATGGCTTGCGGTCCTCGCCTCGGCCGCGCCGGTGCGTCTCATAGCGCCCCTCGGAGAGAAGCTCGAAACGCAGCGCCCCGGCGATCGGCGCCGCTTCTTCGAGCTTTACCGTCACGCGGTCGCCGAGACGGTGGGTTTCGCCGGTGGCCGCGCCGATGAGCGCGCGTTTGTCCTCGTGGAACCGGAAGAAATCGGTGCCCAGCGTGCGTGCCGGGATGAACCCGTCGGCGCCGGTCTCGTCGAGCTTCACGAACAGTCCTGCACGCGTGACGCCGGCGATGTGTCCCTCGAAGGTCGAGCCGATGCGATCGGAAAGGAACTGAGCGATCAGCCGGTCGACGGTCTCGCGCTCGGCCTTCATGGCGCGCCGCTCGGCCGCCGAGATGCGCGCCGCGATTTCACCGAGCGTAACCACGTCGGTGTCGCGGCGAGCCGTTGTCGCCGAGCTTGAGCGCGCGGATCAGCGCCCGGTGCACGATCAGATCGGCATAGCGGCGGATCGGCGAGGTGAAGTGCGCGTAGCGCCGCAGCGTCAGACCGAAATGGCCGTAATTCTCGGCGGAATATTCCGCCTGCGCCTGCGTGCGCAGCACGACCTCGTTGACCAGCTTCTCGATGTCGGCACCCTTCACCCGCGCGAGGATGCGGTTGAACTGCACGGGCTTGCAGCGCGCCGCCCTTGGCGAGCGGGATTTCCAGCGTCGCCAGGAACTCGCGCAGCGAATGGACCTTCTCGATGCCCGGCTCGTCATGCACGCGATAGACCAACGGCAAACGCGCGCGTTCCAGCGTCTCGGCCGCGGCGACGTTGGCGAGGATCATGAACTCCTCGATCAGCCTGTGTGCGTCGAGGCGCCCGGGCGTGATGACGCGGTCGACGGTGCCGTCCGGCTTGAGCACCAGCTTGCGCTCGGGCAGGTCGAGGTCCAGCGGCTGGCGCTCCTCGCGCTCCATCTTCACGGCTGCGTAGGCGGCATAAAGCGGCGCGATGAGGGTCGCGCTCAAGGGCGCGGTCTCGTCATCGGGACGGCCATCCGCCGCCGCCTGCACCTGCGCGTAATGCAGCCGCGCCTGCGAGCGCATCAGCACACGGTGGAAGGTGTGGCTGCGTTTGCGGCCGTCGGCGCCGATCACCATGCGCACCGCGAGCGCGGCGCGGTTCTCGCGAGGCCGCAGCGAGCACAGGTCGTTGGAGATGCGCTCGGGCAGCATCGGCACGACGCGGTCGGGGAAATAGACCGAGTTGCCGCGCTCGACCGCCTCGCGGTCCAGCGCCGAGCCGGGCCGCACGTAATAGGCGACGTCGGCGATGGCGACGGTGACGACATGACCGCCGGGATTGCCGGCGTCGGAATCCGGCACGGCATGGACGGCGTCGTCATGGTCCTTGGCGTCGGCGGGATCGATAGTGACGAACGGCACGTCGCGCCAGTCCTCGCGGCCTTCCAGTCCGGCCGGCTTGGCGGCGTCCGCCTCCGCGAGCGTCGCCGGGCTGAAGACGTGCGGGATGCCGTGGGCATGGATCGCGATCAGGCTGACCGCGCGTTCCGAACTGAGCGAGCCGAGCCGTTCCTTCACGCGGCCGGTGGTAAGGCCGAAGCGGCTTTGCTGGGCGACATCGACGGCGACGAGATCGCCGTCCGCGGCGTCCCCGGTCGCGCCCGGCGGAATCGCGATCTCGCGGCCGACCTGCTTCTTGTCGACAGGCGAGAGCCGTCCGCCGCCGCCGGGAAGGGCGCGGAATACGCCGAGCACGCGATGCTTGGCGCGGTCGATGACCTTGATCACCCGCCCGGCGTGACGAACCGCCTCGTCCGCCTCGCCGGTCTGCTCCACGCGCAGCAGGACCCGGTCATTGACGCCCGCCGTCTCACCCGGCTTGGCGCGTCGTGGCGTGGCGATGCGAATCCTGGGGGCGGTGCCGTGAGCTTCCTCGTCCCACTCGGTCGGCACAGCGATCAGTTCACCGTCGGCATCGCGTTCGGTGATATCGGCGACCAGGACCGAGGGCACATGTCCGGGCCGGCTCAGTTTCCTGCCGCGGCGCTCGACCTCGCCGTCATCGCCGAGTCCGCGCAGCAGGGTCTTGAGCTCGGGGCCGCCGGTCTTGAACCCGAATGCGCGCGCAATCTCCCGCTTGCCGACTTTGCCCGAGCGGGAGGCGACGAAGGCGACAACTTCCTCCCGCGAGGGAAGGGCAGGGGGATGCTTGCGCGGAGGCTTGACCAAGAACCGATCCGAGGCGGGGATATTCCCGCTCGATAATGTATGGGCTTGCGGCCTTCTGCGCCACATGGACCATCGGCGGACGGGAAAGGGCTGGCAGCCCGACAATCAGTCGGCGGCGGCCTTCGTCGTCTTGCTCGCCACCTTGGCTTTCTTCTTGGATGGGGCCTTTGCCTTGGCGGCAGCGTCCCGTTTCGGAGCGCCTCCCCGTTTCGAGGAGGCCTTGCGGGTAGGCCTGCGGGCCTTGGACTTGCCTCCGCCGGCTTCCGCCCGCGCATCGATCAGGGCGGCGGCCTCGTCGAGCGTGATCGTCTCCGGCGTCTTGTCGCGCGGCAGCGTCGCGTTGACGCCGTCATGGCTCACATAAGGACCGTAGCGTCCGGCCTTTGCGACGATCGGCCCGCCCTTCTGCGGATGGTCGCCCAGGGTCTTGCCGGGATCGCCGCCGAAGCGTCGTCCGCCCGGGCCCTTGAGCACCTTCTCGGCGATCAGCGTCACGGCCCGGTTGAGGCCGATATTGAGCACCTCGTCGCCGGGCTCAAGATTGGCGTAGGTCTTGCCGTGCTGGATGTAAGGGCCGTAACGGCCAATTCCGGCAACGATGGGGTCGCCGCTTTCGGGATGGCGGCCGACCTCGCGCGGCAAGGCCAGCAGCTTGAGCGCGGTCTCCAGGTCGATCGTCGCGGGATCGGTGCCCTTGGGGATGCTGCTGCGCTTGGGCTTCTCGTCCTTGCTGCCTTCGCCGAGTTGCAGATAGGTGCCGAAGCGGCCGTCGCGCACCGTAACGTCGAGCCCGGTCTCCGGGTCCTCGCCGAGCTTGCGATTGCCGCCGGGCGGCGCTTCGCCATCCGCCGGGACCGAGAACTGGCGGGTGTAGCGGCATTCCGGATAATTCGAGCAGCCGATGAAGGCGCCGAACTTGCCGAGCTTGAGGTTCAGGCGGCCGGTGCCGCAGGTCGGGCAGACGCGCGGATCGACGCCATCCGCGCGCGGCGGAAACAGGTGCGGCCCGAGAAGCGCGTCGAGCGCATCGAGCACCTGCGAGACGCGAAGGTCCTTGATCTCCTCGACAGAGCCGATGAATCCGGTCCAGAAATCGCGCAGCAGGTCGCGCCACGGAATCTCGTTGTTGGAAACCCGGTCGAGGTCCTCCTCCAGCGCGGCGGTGAAGTCATACTCGACATACTTGGTGAAGAAGCTTTCCAGGAACGCGATCACCACGCGGCCCTTGTCCTCGGGGACCAGGCGCTTCTTGTCGATGCGGACATAGGTGCGGTCCTGGAGCACTTGCAGGATCGCCGCATAGGTGGACGGACGGCCGATGCCGAGTTCCTCCATGCGCTTGACGAGCGAGGCTTCCGAATAGCGCGGCGGCGGCTCGGTGAAGTGCTGGGTGGACGCGATGGCGCGTTTGGCGAGCGCGTCACCCTGGTTCATCGGCGGCAGGCGCCGGGACTCCTCGTCCTCCGCGTCTTCGTCGCGGCCTTCCTGATAGAGCGTCAGGAAGCCGTCGAACTTCACGACCTGGCCGCTCGCGCGCAGGTCCAGGTTGCGGCCGCCGACCTTGGCGACGATGTCGACGGTCGTGCGCTCCAGTTCCGCGGATTCCATCTGGCTCGCCACCGTGCGCAGCCAGATCAATTCGTAAAGCTTCGCCTGGTCGGGTTCGAGATATCGCGACACCTCACGCGGCTTGCGCGGCAGTTCGGTCGGCCGGATCGCCTCGTGAGCTTCCTGCGCGTTCTTCGCCTTGGTCTGGTAGCGGCGCGGTGCCTGCGGCACGTAGCGCGCGCCATAGTCCGAGCCGATCAGCTTGCGGACCGCGGTGATCGCTTCCTCCGCGATCTGCACGCCGTCGGTCCGCATATAGGTGATGAGACCGACGGTCTCGCCGCCGATCTCGGCGCCTTCGTACAGGCGCTGGGCGAGCCGCATGGTATGGGCCGGCGCGAAGCCGAGCTTGCGGCTCGCTTCCTGCTGCAGCGTCGAGGTCGTGAAAGGCGGGTAGGGGTGGCGCTTGGCGGGCTTGGCCTCGACCGAACCGACGAGGAAGGTCGCGGTCTCCAGCGCCTGCTTGAAGGCCTTCGCCTCGGCGCCGGAGCCGATGTCCAGCCGCGTGATCTTCTTGCCGTCGGCGCCGACCAGCCGCGCCTCGAAGGTTTCGTTCCGCGGTGTCGCCAGCGTCGCGACAAGCGACCAGTATTCGCGGGTGATGAACTTCTCGATCTCGAGTTCGCGGTCGCAGACGAGCCGCAGCGCCACCGATTGGACGCGGCCGGCGGAGCGGGCGCCGGGCAGCTTGCGCCACAGCACCGGCGAGAGGGTGAATCCCACCAGGTAATCCAATGCGCGGCGCGCGAGATAGGCGTCGACCAGCGCGCCGTCGATGGCACGGGGATGCTTCATGGCCTCGGTCACGGCCTGCTTGGTGATGGCGTTGAACACCACCCGCTCGACATCGTGCGACTTGATCGCCTTCTTTTCCTTCAGCACTTCCAGCACGTGCCAGGAGATCGCCTCGCCCTCGCGGTCCGGATCGGTGGCGAGGATGAGCTTGTCGGCGCCCTTGAGGGCCTGGGCGATGTCGGCAAGCCGCTTGCCGGACTTGGCGTCCACCTCCCAGATCATGCGGAAATCGGCGTTCGGGTCCACCGAGCCGTCCTTGGCGGGCAGGTCGCGAACGTGTCCGAACGACGCCAGCACGTGATAGCCGGCGCCAAGGTATTTGTTGATGGTCTTAGCCTTGGCCGGCGACTCGACGACGACGACGTTCATGAATGCCTGAGCTTTTCTCGGCGTAATTCTAAACGGGAGCAGAGCCCGCGAATCCGGCCCGGAACATGGGTAAGCGGTCCCGGCCTGTCAAATCAGTTCGCTTGCTACCGTAAGAGGGCGCGACTATCGGCACCCAAATACCTCTTTACTACCACACCACAACCTATCAGAGTGGTATTGAAGTGACGCGATTTTTTAGATATGGTTGCGTCCTGCCGTTCCAATGTACTTGCGCGTGCTGTTTTTTTTATTGAACCAACGTCGGACGTTATTGTGAGAAGCGCTTTGCGAGAATCCAAAGAGCCGAACCCGGGCGCTGCGGAGGCCGCCTCCTATATCGCGGAGATGACCGCCAGCCTCGCCGGCATTGCACGCCAGCATGGGCTAGAGGCCCTGGGCTATCTTCTTGAAATGGCTCGCGAGGAAGCTCACAACAACGCGCGGCCCCTGGATGGGGCGCGAGGTCGTCAGTAACCTCCTGCGCCGTCGTCACAGCAACGACACCAACCCTCCGCCGTGACGCTCAAGGCGGCCCGCGATCTCCAGTTCAAGCAGCACCATCCGGACGATGGCGGGGGTGCTGCCTGAAAGGCGCACGAGATCGTCCAAAATGACCGGAACCGGTCCGAGCAGGCTGACGATCCGCGTGCGTTCGTCCGCTCCCGGTTCGGCAGAGGGCTGGAGCTCGGCTTCCGGCTCGTCCATGGGCAGATCGAACCGGCGCCCGAGGATCGGCTGAAGCACGGTCAGGATGTCGGCCGCTTCCGTCACGAGGGTCGCGCCCTGTTTGAGCAGGCCGTTGGTCCCCTCGGCGCGCGGATCAAGGGGAGAGCCCGGCACGGCAAAGATTTCGCGTCCCTGTTCCAGCGCCATCCGGGCGGTGATCAGCGAGCCCGACCGCTTCGCCGCCTCGACCACCACGACCCCAACGGATAGACCCGAGATCAACCGGTTGCGGCGGGGGAAGTCCCGTGCGCGCGGCTCGTAGCCGAGGGGCATCTCCGTCAGCGCGGCGCCGTTTTCGAAGATCGCATTCAGAAGGTCGGTGTGCTGCTCCGGATAGACGCGGTCGAGGCCGCCGGCCAGGGCCGCGACGGTGCCCGTCGCCAAACTGCCGCGATGGGCCGCCGCATCGATGCCGCGGGCCAATCCTGACACCACGACGAAACCTGCTTCGCCCAGGTCGCGGGCAAGCCGCTCGGCGATCTTGGACCCGGCCGCGGACGCGTTGCGGGATCCGACCATTCCGGCCATGGGCTGCGCGAGCGCCGAGCGGTTGCCCTTCACGGCGATCAGGGGAGGGGGGTCGTCGATCGCCCGCAAGCGGTGCGGATAGTCGGGCTCGCCGAGGCCGATGAAGATGATCCCGAGCCGCTGCGCTGCGGCCATCTCGCGCTCGGCGTCGTCGCGCGAAAAGATGCGCGCCGGCCGATCGGCGCCGCCGCGCCGGGCGAGGTCGGGGAGGGCCCGAAGGGCGGCCCGGGCGCCGCCGAAATGATTGACCAGGGAACGGAATGTCCGCGGGCCGACATTGTCGCTGCGGATGAGGCGTAGCCAGTCGAGCCGCTGCTCGTCGGTCAGCGCGACACCGCCCGTGCCTTCACCGCCTGCCACCGCCCGCCTCGCCGCTCGTGACGGATCAGCATGGCGCAATCGCGCGCATTCCACAACCATCTGCAACCGATGGTTCAGAAGATGGCCGCTCACGGTTTTATTCGGTACGTTGTCGACCGATCTTTCCTTCGGTGCCCTTGGCGAGGCGTCCGATATTGGCGCGGTGCATGACCCAGACGAGCGCGGTCAGAATCAGGAAAACCACCGCTTCGGCGCCGTTGCCCATCAGGAACAGCACGACGGGCGTTGCGGCACTGGCGATCAGGGCGGACAGCGAGGAATAGTGGGTCACGAGCGCGACCGCGATCCAGATGCCGACGAAGGCGAGCGCGGCGGGCCAGGCCACGGCGCCGAGGATGCCGAGATAAGTTGCGACGCCTTTGCCGCCCTTGAAGCGTAGCCATACCGGAAAAACATGACCGAGAAAGGCGCCAAGGCCGGCGAGCAACGCCGCATCATGGCGCCACCACCAGCCGACGACCAGCACCGCTGCGGCGCCCTTGATCATGTCGAAGAGCAGCGTCGCCGCCGCGAGGCCCTTGTGGCCGGTTCGCAGCACGTTGGTGGCACCGATGTTCCCGGAGCCGAGCGTGCGGATATCCTGGGTGCCGGCGAGCCGTGTGAGGATCAGTCCGAACGGCACCGAGCCGAGCAGATATCCGAACGCGAGGGCGGACCCGTAGCCGATGAAAGCGTTCGGCCAGTCAGTCATCTGCCACATGGCGAAACGCGTCGGATCGTGACGATCGGAGCATAAAGCCAACGGTGAAGCAGCACGTTGAAGCGCGATCGAACGCTTGCACGCAGTATTGTCCGCTCCGTGCGGATCATGCTCATGCGAGTACCCTTGAGCTCGATCATTGTCATATCGACTCGAATACGGTCCGGCCGGCGACGATGGTGCGCACCACGCGCCCTTGCAGACGCGCCTCGTCGAAAGGCGTGTTCTTGCATTTCGATTTGAGTTCGGCGGCGTCGAGCACCCAAGGAACGTCGAGGTCGACCACGGTGACGTCCGCCGGTGCGCCGAGCCGCAGCGTCCCGGCCGCCAGGCCCAACAGCTCGGCGGGACGCGTCGACATCGCCCTGATCAGGATCGGAAGCGGCAACCCGTCATGAACGAGGCGCAACCCCGCCGCCAGCATGGTCTCCAGGCCGATCGCTCCGAAGCTTGCCTCCGCGAACGGCAGGCGCTTGACCTCGACATCCTGCGGGTTGTGGTCCGACATCACGACGTCGATCAGCCCGGAGCGCAAGGCGGCCACCAATGCGACGCGGTCCGGCTCGGCGCGCAGCGGCGGCGACAGCTTGAAGAATGTCCGGTAGGACCCGACATCCGTTTCGTTGAGGGTCAGGTGGTTGACGGACGCCGCAGCGGTGACGGCCGCGCCCTCGTCCTTGGCCCGCCGCAGGACCTGCAGCGACTCCGCGCAGGTGATCGATACGGCATGGTAGCGCGCTTGGGCGAGCGCGGCGAGACGGACATCCCGTTCCAGCATGATGGTTTCCGCCGCCTTCGGAATGCCGGCGAGGCCGAGCCGCGAGGCGAACTCGCCTTCGTTCATCACGCCTTCGCCGACAAGACTCGGGTCTTCCGTGTGATGCACGACCAGGGCGTCGAATGCCCGCGCATAGGTCATCAGCCGGCGCATCACCTGCGCGTTGGTGATGCTGCACGTTCCATCCGTGAAGGCCACCGCACCGGCCGCCTTGAGTAGGCCGATCTCGGTCATCTCTTTACCGTGGCAACCCTTGGTCAGCGCCGCCATCGTGTGGACATGGACGATCGCAGTATCGCGCGCACGGCGCAGCACGAAGTCCACGATCGCTGGGTCGTCGATCGCCGGATTGGTGTCCGGTTGGCATACGATCGTGGTGACGCCGCCCGCCGCCGCCGCTCGGCTCGCGGAAGCAAGCGTTTCGCGATGGCCCGCGCCAGGCTCGCCGACGAAGGCGCGCATGTCCACCAGGCCCGGCACCACGACGCGCCCGCGGCAGTCGACCACCTCCGTGCCTTCCGGCACGCCGGCGGCGTGAATGCCGCGCTTCACGTCGCGGATGACGCCCTCGGCGATCAGCACATCGCCGGAGAGGTCGAGATCGCGCGACGGGTCGACGACCCGGGCATTGGCGAGAAGGATGGGGCGGCGGTCGGACAGCATCACCGGTGCCGCCGGTCGACGAATGCGAGCGTGCAAGGCGTGGTGAAGGGCACGGGATCACGCATTGGGCAGGTTCCGCGACAGTGCCTCCAGCACGGCCATGCGGACCGCGACACCCATCTCGACCTGCTCGCGGATGAGTGACTGGGCGCCGTCTGCGACCGCGGAGTTGATCTCGACGCCGCGGTTCATCGGCCCGGGATGCATCACCAGCGCATCGGGCTTGGCATAGGCCAGCTTCGCCTCGTCGAGCCCGAAGTAATGGAAATACTCCTGCGACGACGGCACGAACGAGCCGGCCATGCGCTCGCGCTGCAGCCGGAGCATCATGACGATGTCGGCGTCGCGGAGGCCCTCGCGCATGTCGCCGGTAGGCTCCACCCCGAAACGTTCGATACCCGCCGGCATCAAGGTCGAGGGCGCCACCACGCGGACGCGCGCCCCGAGCGTGTTGAGCAGCATGATGTTCGAGCGCGCCACCCGCGAATGCAGGATGTCGCCGCAGATCGCCACCACCAGCCCCTCGATGCGGCCTTTGTTTCGGCGAATGGTCAGCGCATCGAGCAGTGCCTGGGTCGGATGCTCGTGCGCTCCGTCGCCGGCATTGATCACCGAGCAGTCCACCTTCTGCGCAAGAAGCTCGACCGCGCCGGATGCGTGATGGCGCACGACCAGGAGGTCGGGGCGCATCGCATTGAGCGTAATCGCGGTGTCGATCAGCGTCTCGCCCTTGCGCATCGACGATGAGCTCGTCGACATGTTCATCACGTCGGCGCCCAGCCGCTTGCCGGCCAATTCGAAGGACGACTGGGTCCGGGTCGAGACCTCGAAGAACACGTTGATCTGCGTGCGTCCGCGCAGCGACGCGCCTTTCTTCTCGACCTGCCGATTGAGTTTGGCGAAGTCTTCGGCAAGGTCGAGGAGGCCGACGATGTCGTCGTACGAAAGCCCTTCGATCCCCAGCAGATGCCGCCGGCTGAGGACGAATGAAGACTTGGTCGCGATGGTCATTAAAGGCGGGTCTATAGGCGCGGGGATGGGGCTGGGCAAGGTCGTTGCGCAGGGTTCCCACACCTAATCGCGGATCTTGGATCATCGCGGCGGCCATATTTTCGCGGTTTGCCGGCGCAAATACTGGCCCGGATGGCCTCTATCCCGGAAAATCTGATGGCGCGGCTTGCTTCTCTCGTGATCGCGATCGCGACGCTGGCCGTGCTGTCGCTGGCGCCGACAGCCGCATCTGGCGCGGACGACGCGCCAAGACAGATTGTGGGCGACGGTACTTTCCCGGTCGAATGGCTGGATGAGACGATCACAGTCGCGGAGGCCGAACGCCGTCATCCGGGAATGCCGGACGACAGCCGCGCGGAACGCTTTCCGGAGATTCGCAAGCCGTTCGGGTTCCTCAGCGCCAAATGGGAAGCCATTAAGACGCAAATGCAGCCTGGGGACGAGCTCTGGACGTTCGCGAGTTCGGCGGAGTCCTGGCGACATCTGGCGGGACGCAGCGGCATCGCACTCGTGCGGGATAAGAAAGTGATCGCCTCATTCGTGACGCGGATGAATTAAACCTCGCGCAACGTGCCGGCGGATCAGACGATCCGCCCTTATTCTAGGGACGGTCCTAGCGTGAACCTCGGGGGTCAAGCCGCGCCAGCCTGTCGAGGGCGCCTTGCAGGATATAGGCAGCGGCGTGGGCATCGATCACGGCGGCGCGCTGCTTGCGGCTAGCATCTGCGGCGATCAGCGCCCGCTCCACCGCCGCGGTCGACAGGCGTTCATCCCAAAGCGCAACGGCCAAATCCGTCAGCCGCGCGAAATTGCGCGCAAAGGCCCGCGTCGACTGCGCGCGCGGTCCTTCGCTGCCGTCCATGTTGATCGGTAGGCCGAGGACGAATCCTACCGCGCGGCGGTCGGCGGCGAGGGCGAAAATCCTCGCGGCGTCCTTGGTGAACGTCACTCGCGCGATCGTCTCGACGCCGGTCGCGAGCCGCCGGTCCGGATCGCTGACCGCGACGCCGATCGTCTTGGTGCCGAGATCGAGGCCGATGAGGGCGCCGCGCGGTGCCCAGCGAACGACAGCCTCGACCAGCGGCAGGATCGGTGCGGCCATGAGCGGGACCTAACACCGCACATCGCCATCGGCAACCTGTGCAGCCGGTTGAACCGGCGCGCATGACGGTTATGGTGCGGCCGGAGCAAACGAAGCACCGGACACCATCATGCAGATCACCTGGTACGGCCATTCCGCATTCCGTCTCGACTTCGCCGGCAAGGGCGTTCTCATCGACCCGTTCTTCACCGGCAATCCGGCCTTCGTCTCGGATCGCGACGCCGCAATCGCGGGCGTCACCCATATCGTGCTGACCCACGGCCACAGCGACCATGTCGGGGATGCGCTGGACATTGCAAAGCGCACCGGCGCGCCGGTCATTGCTAACTACGATCTGTGCATGTGGCTCGCCGGCAAGGGCCTGGAAAAATTCGATCCCATGAACACCGGCGGCACCACCGATCAGAGCGACTTCACCGTGACGCTCGTGCGGGCCGACCATTCCTCCGGCGACATCCAGGACGGCATGCCGGTCTATCTCGGCAATCCCTGCGGCGCGATCGTCAAGGCGCCGGGCGAACCGACGGTGTATCACCTCGGCGATACCGATATCTTTTCCGACATGAAGCTGATCTCCGAGATCCACCAGCCAAAGATTGCGATGGTGCCGATCGGCGACCGCTTCACCATGAGCCCGTTCACGGCCGCGCTGGCGGTGAAACGTTTCTTCGAGCTCGAGGCGGTAGTCCCATGCCACTACGGCTCATTCCCGATCATCGAGAAGAACGCCGACAAGTTCATCGCCGAGATGAGGGGCCACGAGACCAGGGTGATCGTCCCTGAGAAGGGCAAGCCGTTTTCGCTGTGATGTCGCGGCGGCGTGGCTTAACCCTAACAAAGGATTGAGATCGCGCGCGAAATTGTTTGCTCCTATAAATCACCGGTCCCGTCAAAGGTATCGGTGGCGTCATGTCCGAGCAGGTGAATCCGTCAGGCGACGACTTCGAGTGGGTGAATGCCTGGGCCGCGAATCCGAAGCCGGTCGCCAAGATTTCCCCGGTGCCGCCCGCACCGCCCGTCAGGCCGGCGGCCGATGCGGACATGTGGTTCGCCGCCCACGCCGTCCTCTCACCTCAGCCCACAGCCCACGAGTTCGTTCGCACCGGCGGGCCTGTGGCCCCGCCGCCCTCAGACATTACCTTGGAAAACAGCCGGGTTGTGCATGCCGCGCATGCGATGCCTGTCGAGAGCGGCGAGCGGGTGGCCGTCGCAAGTCCCGCGACGCTCGTTCCCGGGCCCGGATTGCTGGAACATGACATCGCCGAGATCGAACGCGCATGCGAGGTTCTGGCCGAGCCGGCGCCGTTCGTGATCGACGCGCGCAAGCTCAGGCGCAGCCGCCTCGCCGCGCTACGCAATTCGGATTCCGTACCGATTTTGGTCGGCAGCGTCGTCGGCGCGACCCTGCTGCTCGTGTTCGGCGCGGCGGCGTCGCTGATCTCCCTGCGCTGATCTCCCTGCGGCGATCATCTTATGCCGTGACGACGCGCACGCGGGTGCGCCACGGATTCTTGGTCTCGAACCCGTTTTCGGTTGCCGTGATCGGCGCACCCGTCTCGCGCAGACGGTCAGCGACCGCATCGCGGGTGCCTGCGTCATTTGCCGCGAACGAGAACCACGACAACCCCGCGTGATCGCCGTCGCGTGGACCGGCGCCGCGGCTATGCCAGACATTGGTCGCGACGTGGTGGTGATAGCGTCCCGACGACATGAAAGCGGCGCTGCGGCCTCCCATGACGAGATCGAGACCGATCGGCCCGTGATAGAACTTTTGCGCCGCGTCGACGTCACCGACGCGCAGGTGGATATGCCCGATGCGCAGCCCCGACGGCGCGCCGTCGTAGTCGGCCTGCGGATCGGCGGCGCGAAGCAGGTTATCGACGTCGAGCGGGTCCGTGGTGATGCGCAGGTCGCCACCGGTCCACTGCCACTGCTCCGGCGGCCGGTCGGAATAAACTTCAACGCCGTTGCCTTCCGGATCGTCGAGATAGAACGCTTCGCTGACCGCATGGTCGGACGCGCCGGTGATCGGCACGCGATTGCGTGCGATATGCGCGACCCACTGCGCTAGATCCTGACGCGTCGGATGGAGGAAAGCCGTGTGGAACAGGCCGGCTTCGCGCGGATTGTCGGGCTTGGCCTCGGCCCGGTGCTCAAGCTCGACAAGAGTCGCGTCGCCGGCGCCGAGCCGTGCGCTGCCTTCGGTGCGCTCCTGGACCGTCAAGCCGATCACGTCGCGATAGAAGGCGAGCATTTTATCGAGGTCGCGGACCACAAGCCCGACGCCGCCGATATGCAGCGGCGTGCGGCTTGCGAGGGTGACGGTGGTCGAGGGATTGGGGGCGTCCATTGACGCTATATTGGTGACGCCGCCTGAGACCACAACGGGCGTTTTCCCGCCGACAGGCAACCCGTCCTTGCGTCGTTGCAAGCCCGGCGGAGACCTGAACGCGATGCCGCACGCGGCACTTTGAGCGGGTGAAGCGCGGTGCGAACCATGACACCGTGAGCAGGGCAGGGGCTCGATTCGACCTGGATTAAGGAGGAGGAATGCGGACATTGACGGCTCTTGCCGCGGCGGCTGTCGTTGCAGTCACGCCCGTCCAGGCGGCCGATAGGACGATCCGTATAATCAACAAGGGATCGGAGGATATCCTCCACGTCTTTGCCAAGGACCGCGAGCACGTGTTCTGGGGGCGCGACCGCCTGAGGGAAACCCTCTGGCGCGGCCGTGCCGGCAAGGTTGCCGTTTCCGGCCCAAGCCAGTGCCTGCGCGACCTGCGCGTCGTGACCCGCAGCGGCCGTTCGGCGGAGTTGGCCCAGGCGGACGTGTGCGTGATCCGGGAGTGGACGATCGAAGACGGGATTTTGCGCTGAGACGTCCGTGCCGCCCAATTATGTCGTGCCGGTTGCCGGAGGAAATGCGGGGCTGCTATACGGCGGCACCCAATATTGACCGACGCCCGAGACACAATGTCCGTCGACGCCGCCACCGTCCGCCGCATTGCGCATCTCGCGCGGATCGCGGTCGCCGAAGATGAGGTCGAGCACCTTCAGGGCGAGATCAACGCCATGCTGGTGTTTTTCGAGCAGCTTTCGGAGGCGGATGTCGCGGGCGTCGAACCGATGACGTCGGTCACGCCCATGGTGATGAAGAAGCGCAACGACGTGGTGAACGAGGGTGCCGATCCCGACGCGATCCTGAAGAACGCGCCGGCCCGGGAGGGCGATTTCTTCGTGGTTCCGAAGGTGGTGGAATGATGCGCGGCATGCGCCATCTCCCGGTCTCTCTCGATCCTGGCGCGGAGGGCGTGCAGCGCCCGCCTCGATGGATGGAGCTGGCGGCGTCGTTCGAGGCGCCGCTTTCGGCGGATTCTCGGAATAAGGCCGGTAACTGAGCCATGTGCATGGCGTGCGACGAGCAGGCGATGTTCTACCGCTCCTGGCTGCAGGACGCGGCGGCGCGCGGCGTGATCCCGGAAGGCGTCGCGGCGGAAGATTATGAGGCGTTCGGGCTGCTGGTGCCGGAGTCGCTCCGCAAACCGGCGCCCGCTCCCAACCCATTTTCCTGCGACAGCCCGGAATGACCGACCTCACCGCGCTGACGCTGGCGCAAGCGCGCGACGGCCTCGCCGCCAAGGACTTTTCCGCCGCCGAACTGACCGACGCCCATCTCACCGCAATTGAGCGCGCTCGCTCGCTCAACGCCTATGTGCTGGAGACGCCGGACGCCGCGCGCGCGATGGCGGTGGAGGCCGACGCGCGCATCGCGCGTGGTGAGGCTCGGCCGCTGGAGGGCATCCCGCTCGCCATCAAGGACCTGTTCTGCACCAAGGATGTGCGCTCGACCGCGGGCTCGCGCATCCTGGACGGCTTCGTGCCAACCTATGAGTCGACGGTGACATCGCAGCTATGGCGCGACGGCGCGGTCATGCTCGGCAAGACCAATCTCGACGAGTTCGCCATGGGCTCGTCGAACGAGACCTCGTATTTCGGCCCGGTGACATCGCCGTGGAGGCGGCAGGGCTCCAACACCGCGCTGGTGCCGGGGGGGTCGTCCGGCGGCTCCGCGGCCGCGGTCGCGGCGAACCTCTGCCTCGGCGCGACCGGGACCGATACCGGCGGCTCCATCCGCCAGCCGGCCGCCTTTACCGGCATCGTCGGCATCAAGCCGACCTACGGGCGCTGCTCGCGCTGGGGCGTCGTCGCGTTCGCGTCCTCGCTCGATCAGGCGGGGCCGTTCGCCCGCACGATGCGCGACGCCGCGATCCTGTTGCGCTCGATGGCTGGGCACGATCCCATGGACACGACCTCGGCGGATATCCCTGTGCCGGACTACGAGGCGGCGATCGGCCGCACGGTGAAGGGCATGCGCATCGGCATCCCGAAAGAATACCGGCTCGACGGCATGCCTCCCGAGATCGAGGCGCTGTGGACGACGGGGGCCGAGTGGCTCAAGGCCGCCGGCGCCGATATGGTCGAGGTCTCGCTGCCCCACACGAAATATGCCCTTCCGGCCTATTATGTCGTGGCGCCCGCCGAAGCCTCCTCTAATCTCGCGCGCTACGACGGTGTCCGCTATGGCTTCCGCGCCCCCGGCCGCGACGTCACCGGCCTTTATGAGCGCACCCGCGCCGAGGGCTTCGGCCACGAGGTTCGACGGCGCGTGCTGATCGGCACCTACGTCCTTTCCGCTGGCTATTATGAGGCTTATTACATCAGGGCGCAGCAGGTCCGCACGCTGATCAAGCGCGATTTCGAGCAGGCTTTCGCGGCCGGAATCGACGCCATGCTGACGCCGGCGACGCCTTCGGCGGCATTCGGCATCGGCGAGAAAACCTCCGGCGATCCGGTCGAGATGTATCTTAACGACGTATTTACCGTGACAGTGAACATGGCGGGCCTCCCGGCTCTTGCGGTCCCGGCCGGCCTGGATCGGCAGGGATTGCCGCTCGGATTGCAACTCATCGGCCGTCCGTTCGACGAGGAGACGCTGTTCGCCCTCGGTGAGGTGATCGAGCACGCGGCGGGCCGGTTCGCGCCGCAGCCCTGGTGGGCGACCGCGTGAGGGGTCCGCAAGACTGCGTATTTCGACCGCACGTGTCGTATCGCGGCAGTATTGAATTGCGGCGGCGCTCCGATCCATGATAGCCGGTCGTTAAGCCGCCATCACAACGCCATCGGCCAACGCGATGCCTGAACAGAACGACCCGACGGCCGCGCCGGCATCAAAGCCGATTGACGACCTGTTTGCGTCGCCCGGCCTCGGCAAGGCGGTCGAGTCCGACGAGTTTAAGCGCTTCCTTGACCACGTGCCGATCGCGCTCGCGGTCTCGAAACTGATCGCCGACCAGCAACGCATCGTCTACGTCAATCGCGCCTTCGAGCATCTGGTCGGCACCACGATGGCGGAGGCCGAGGACAAGACTTGGGATATCCTCGATCAGTTCGTCAACGAAGACGACGCGCAGGTCTCGCTGGCTCACGCCATCCTGGCCGGCGGGGATTTCCTCGGCACGTTCGGGGCGGCACGCGAGGGTGCCAAGCCGGTTTTGGTTCAAGCCTATGCCGGCACGATCGAGAATGACGACGGCACGGAGAATTATCGGCTCGCTGCGCTGGTCGACGTTTCGGAGCACGAGCGGGCCCAGCGCGAGGAATTCGAGCGGGAGATCCGCGGCAAGGAGATGCTGCTCCTTGAGCTTCAGCACCGCGTCAAGAATAACCTCCAGCTCATCATCGCGATGATCCGGTTCGAGGCGCGCCAGTCGCGTAGCGGGGAGGCCGTCAACCTCGACCGGCTGGCCGGCCGTATCGAATCCCTGCAGTTCCTCTATCAGGCGATATCGACCGACGCCTTCATGCAACGACGTCGATCTTGGCGTCTATCTCAGCCAGATCGCGTCGGCGGCGGTCCGCGCCCACGCTCCGGAAGGGATTGAGCTCGCGCTGAAGGTGACCTACGCGCCGGTGTCCATCAACGTCGCGCTGCCGGCCGGGCTCGCGGTGAACGAGCTTCTGACCAATGCGCTCAAATATGCCTTCGCCGGCCGCGAGCGCGGGACCATCACGCTCGAATGCGTGCGCGACGGCGATAGCGAGATTTCGATCATCGTTGCCGACGATGGCGTCGGTCTTCCACCGGGTGTGACGTGGCCGGTTCCCGGCAAGCTTGGCGCATTGGTGATGCAGACGTTGCGCGAAAACGCGAAAGCGGATTTCAAGTTCGAGTCAAAGCCCGGGGAGGGCACCCGGATGACTATCGCTTTTGCGCATGCCGGAATGGTTCGCAAACCGAACTGAGCGCAACGGGCGCGCCGTCCGGAACCCGACCGCGCCACCGGACGTGAACGCGCTCAGCTTATCGCGTTTCCGCGGCAACGACGGGCGGAAGGTCGCCGTCACCCTGCACCGTCTTCTTGCCGCCCGGTCATGACGAAAATGACGCAGCGGCTGCGACCAGTCCGCCAAGGATGACGCCGAAATAGCCATTAAATCCGTTATCAGGCATCGACAGCTCCGTGTTTTCGGGGATCTGTCGGGCTAACGCCTCCCGCCGGATGAGGTTCCTGGCTTTATGCCCGGCCTTCAGCCCGGTTCCATGCCTGTCTTGCGGATAATGGGCGCGGCTTCCGGCGCCGTGAGGAACTTCACCAATGCCTTCGCGGCGTCGGGATTTCCGGCCTTCGCGTGCAGTCCGGCCGAGAACACGGTGATCTGCTGGATTTCGGCCGGCAGCGAGCCGATATAGTCGATGCCCTTGATCGGGAGCAGTTCGCTCACCTGCTGGAAGCCGATATCGGCATCGCCCCTCGCGACGACCTCGCCAACCGGAATGCCCTTGAGCTGCTTGATCCTCGGCTTGAGTTCGTCGGCGATCCCCATGCGTTCGAATAGCCCGGCAAGATAGACGCCGCTCGGGCCGGTAGAATAGGCGACCGACTTCGCGGCGAGCAGCGCGCGCTTGAGCGCATCGGCGGAACTGATGTCCGGCTTCGGTGCGCCGGCGCGGACCGCCACGCCGACACCCGACTTGGCGAGGTCTGCACGGCTGCCGGGGACGATCCTGCCATCGGTGATCAACTCGTCAATCGCAGGCGCTGCCATGATGACGATATCCACCGTCTCGCCGCCCTTGAGGCGGGTCATCATGTCGACAGACGGCGCATGGATTGTCGTGACCTTGTGGCCGGATGCCTTCTCGAATGCCGGAACGAGCACCTGATAGGCCTCGTTGAAGGCTGCCGAAGCCATCACCGTGATCTCGCCAGCCTGTGCCATGCTCATCCCCGTGATGGTCACCGCCAGCATCCCCGCCGCGCCGATGATCGATCGCATCGTCATAGCCCTCCCATGCAATCTTTGCTGTATTTTGCCAACAGCCTAATCTCTTGCCGCTTCTGGCGATAGGCGATAGAGCGTTTTCCGGCGAGACAAGAAGCGGTTCGCCAAGGAAAACGCGACGAAATCAAGGACAGCATGACCTGAATCCGCCGCAACGGATCATGGTTCGAGGCGCGCGCATGAACGTCCACGCGAAACCGACCAAGCTGATGCACGGCGCGACCGGCGACTGGGAGGTCGTCATCGGCATGGAGGTCCATGCCCAGGTCACGTCGAACGCGAAACTGTTCTCCGGGGCCGCGACGGAGTTCGGCGGCGCGCCGAACTCACACGTCTCGCTGATCGACGCGGCGATGCCGGGCATGCTGCCGGTGATCAATGCGGAATGCGTGAGGCAGGCGGTGCGTACCGGCCTCGGATTGAAGGCGCGCATCAATCTGCGGTCCGTGTTCGACCGCAAGAACTATTTCTATCCCGACCTGCCGCAGGGCTACCAGATCAGCCAGTACAAGTCGCCGATCGTCGGTGAGGGCGAGGTCAAGGTCGACATGGCCGACGGTGAAGCGATCACGGTCGGCATCGAGCGCCTGCATCTCGAGCAGGACGCCGGCAAGCTGCTGCACGATCAGCATCCGACGCTGTCCTATGTCGACCTCAACCGGTCCGGCGTCGCGCTGATGGAGATTGTCTCCAGGCCGGATTTGCGTTCGTCCGAAGAGGCCAAGGCTTACGTCACCAAGCTACGCGCCATCCTGCGCTATCTCGGCACCTGCGACGGCGACATGGAGAAAGGGAGCCTGCGCGCCGACGTCAACGTGTCGGTGCGCCGGCCCGGCGGGCCGCTCGGCACGCGTTGCGAGATCAAGAACGTCAACTCCATCCGCTTCATCGGGCAGGCGATCGAGCACGAGGCGCGACGGCAGATCGACATCATCGAGGAAGGCGGCACGATCACGCAGGAGACGCGGCTGTTCGATCCCGACAGGGGCGAGACGCGGTCCATGCGCAGCAAGGAAGAGGCGCACGACTATCGCTACTTCCCCGACCCCGACCTGCTGCCGCTGGAGCTGACGCAGGAGGATGTCGACGCATTGAAGGCGAACCTGCCGGAGCTGCCTGACGAGAAGAAGGCGCGGTTCGTACGTGACTACGGCCTCTCCACCTATGATGCGGACGTCCTTGTGGCCGAGAAGGAGACCGCCGCGTTCTTTGACGCGGTGGCAAGGAACGGCAACGAAACCGGACGCGATGCCAAGGCCGCGGCGAACTGGGTGACCAACGAGCTTGCAGCGCGGCTCAAGCGCGAAGGCAAGGACATCGCGGCTTCTCCGGTCTCGCCGGAACAGCTCGGTGCGATGATCGACCTGATCGGCGACGGGACGATCTCCGGCAAGATCGCCAAGGACCTTTTCGAGATTATGTGGAGCGAAGGCGGCGATCCCCACGCGATCGTCGAGGCGCGCGGCATGAAGCAGGTCACCGACGCCGGCGCGATCGAGGCGGTCGTCGACACGATCATCGCCGCCAACCCCGACAAGGTCGCGCAGGCGAAGGCCAAGCCGGCCATGATCGGATGGTTCGTCGGCCAAGTGATGAAGGCATCGGGCGGCAAGGCGAACCCGCAGGCGGTCAACGCGCTGCTCGCGCGCAAGCTCGATCTCTGACCGCGCACCACGCTTCGGGCAGGTTTGCCGAGACGATGACGGTCAGCGTCGGCGAGCCATGCCGGCGGGTTCGATCCGCGAGTCAAAGAGCGATGAACCGCACTGCGTATTGCTCGTCGGCGAATCACTTCCGCACTGATTCGCGCAAGTGAATCGGTTTTGCGACGGCGCCCGACGTTCGTCGCACAATTGCACGCTGATGTTTTCAACAGACGAATTGCTCTGGAATGTCAGCGCGGAATCGCGCCGCTCCGCACCGCCGTGGCTGCCGCGACAAACAGGACAGCGACCAACCTGAGGATGTTTTGGTATGCGAGAAACGCCTGTGCGATGCCGGTTTCTCGCATTGCGGTCCGAGTTGTTGCATGGACGTTTGTTTGTAATGATAAAGCCTTATTCGCGTGCGCGCGGCGTGCCGAAGACATCGTGCCGTGACGAATGCCAGCATTTCCGGGCTTGTCCGTTGTCAAGCGGAGTCGCTTTTTTTTCTTTTCAGGGTATCAATCGATTGCGCGGCGCGATCGACCGGTTGCGTTGCTGGCGCCATCTCAAACTTGAGCTAGGAGGGCAGCATGGCGAAGAAGGCGAGCAAGAAGACGAAGTCCAAGTCCGCGGGAAAGAAGACCGCGAAGAAGACGAAGAAGGTCAGCCGGAAGAAGTAGTCCGTCTGATACGTCGATGTGAGTTCCTTCGGCAAGAAGGCCGCATCGCAAAAAGTCGGCGCGGTCGCTCAGCGGACAGCGCAAGGCGACCGCGAAGGATCGCGCCGGCTACTATCGACCGCAAGCGAGCGTGTCGCCGAGGTTCGACGATCACGAGGCACGTTGGTCGGAGGCAGACGTGTTCGCCACGTGAGCCCCGTCGCAAGGTGAATATTCTCGGCCCATTTCGCGATAGCGAAAGCTTTGCCGTGCCCCGACGGAGAGTGCCGATCCTCGGTCCGGTGTAGCGGGTGATGACCGTTACTTCGCCTGCGCCTTGAGCCGGGTGTTGCACGCGCTCCAGGTACTGCGGCCACTTCAGCCCTTATGTTTTGCCCGCAGCCTTCGCTCGCGAGCGGCGAGCTGCCCAGGCGTCGCCGTGCGCTGGGCGGCCTTCGGTGCCGGGTCGGTCGCTGCATAGCCTGTCGTCGCAGCCAGCGATCCTGCGAAGAGGGTCGTCGAAACGGCAGTTGCGAACGTGGATCTCGGCGTCATGAGTTCTCCCAGACAAAGGAAATGGCGTGCCAGAACTGGCTGCCGCAATTTCCCGCAACGATGGGTACCGTCCGAAATATCGTCCATAATCGGCCATCGCTGACGCTTGGCGCCCACGTGCGCGAAGCAGCCGGGGTGACGGGCGTTTGTGAGGGTTGCGGATTGAATCCGTCGATCCAGGTGTCGAACGCCCGGTAATGACGCGGCGCCGAGCCGCAACGGAGTAGTCCCATGGCGCAGGGTCAGACCAAGCCGATCGATCTCTATTACTGGCCGACGCCAAATGGCTGGAAGATATCGATCATGCTGGAGGAATGCGGGCTTCCCTACACCATCGTGCCCGTGAACATTTCCAAGGGCGAGCAGTTCAAGCCGGAGTTCCTGGCGATCTCGCCCAACAACCGCATGCCCGCCATCGTCGATCCGGAGGGGCCGGGCGGCACGCCGATCTCCGTGTTCGAGTCTGGCGCGATCCTGCAATATCTCGGCCGTAAGACGGGGAAATTCTATCCGCAGGACGAGCGCGGGCGCGTCGCCGCGGAGGAATGGCTCTATTGGCAGATGGGCAACCTCGGCCCGATGGCCGGCCAGGCGCATCACTTCCGCATCTACGCGCCGCAGAAGCTGCAATATGCCATCGACCGCTATACCAATGAGTGCCACCGCCTTTACGGCGTGATGGACAAGCGCCTTGCGCAGGATCCTTATCTCGCCGGGGACGACTATTCGATCGCGGACATTGCCTGCGTCGGCTGGACCTCGCGGTGGGAACGCCAGGGCCAGAATCCGAATGAGTTTCCCAACGTGAAGCGCTGGCTGGACACGTTGCTCGCGCGGCCCGCTGTCAAGCGCGGCATGTCGATCAGGGTGGACGAGGCGAGCAAGGTCGACATGAAGGACCCTCTGGTCCAGGCGGTTCTGTTTGGCCAGCGCGCGCGCTGATGCTCAATTCACTCTTGTCCAGGTCTGCCCTTTGCAGGCGAGTCCGCCCATCACGCAGCCTTCGAGCGTGAGCGTGGCCGCGCCGGTGAGCATGAGGTTGCCGGAGTAGGTCTTGCCGTCCTCGGCGTTATAGACCTGTCCCGACCATTTGTCGGGCGTTCCGCTCGGTTTCATGCCGAGCACGATCGGAACACCGATGATCGGCCGGCTGCGCTTCGACGTGTCGATATTGCGCTGATCGGTCTTCGGCTTGCCATGCTCGTCGTTGGGTTCCTTAAGCCAGGCGATGGTGCCGCACAGCCCGCCGCCACAGCTTGCGATGCGGACGCGCGCCTTGCCTCCCTCGGTCAGCCACGTGCCGGTAGGATCGCCGGCGAAGGCGGGCTGCGCGACCGCCAAGCACAACAGGGCCGCCGTGGTCGCAACATAACGTCGAATGGAGATCATCGGAATCCTCTTTAGTCTGCAACAGCTCCATACGGCCGATGATGGAGGAACGCTGGTGCAGAACAATGGCACAAACCGGCGGCTTGGGCACCCGTGGGCGCATCTGCAGAACGTCGCGCCCTCGTCCTTGATCCGGGAGCCATGGTTATCGCGCCGCCAAGGACCAAGGTTTCCGGTTGGTAACGGGCCGGACGAAAATGCCGATACTGCCGTGACTTCGGTGCTTAACCAACGGTTTCGCTCCTCCGGAACCGATTTTCCTTCACGATCCATTCATCGCGCCGCTTAAGCGGCCGTTGAAAAATCGCGGCCGATGATGGCGACGCTCGCCAAAACAACCAGGCGGGCAGGGCACAGCGCGCTCACTGGGGATTCGAGCGCCGAACAGGGGAGGCCGACATGGCCTATTTCGACTTCGCGGAACTCGGCGGCGCCGGGCATGGGGAAAACAGCGCGAGCGCCAACGCGCTGGTGGAACTGGGGCTGATCTATGCGGCCGGCCGCGGCGTGCCGGCCGATCTCGTGACCGCGCACATGTGGTTCAACATCGCCGCGACGCGCGGCGACAAGGAGGCTGTGCGCCTGCGGCGCGAAGTTGCCGCCGACATGTCCGACGCCGAGATCGGCGCCGCGCAGCGGGCGGCCCGCGACTGGCTCAAGACGCATCCTCAGGCGCCGCGGGAAGCGCCCGAGCTGCGCGTCGCCGCATAGCGCATGATCGAAGCTGGCGGACGTCCGGACCGGAATCATGCGTCACGGAAGGCAGTTCGAAAGCAGGATCGGTTCGGCGTGAACGATCCTGCTCCAGGCATCGCGACATGCCGGATCGCCTTGCCAATACGGGGCATGTGAGGCATACGTCGAGGCGACGGAGATGTGGCCGAGTGGCTGAAGGCGGCGGTTTGCTAAACCGTTATACGCTCCAAAGGCGTATCGAGGGTTCGAATCCCTCCGTCTCCGCCAGCCCTCTTTGCGAATCTTCTCCGACTAAGCGATCACATGCCAATCCGCGCTGTTCGGCGGAAGGCTGATCACGCTGGCGAGGTCGGCGCCGTGCATGGTCCACACCGCGACCGACCCATTGTCGTTCTGCAGCAGGATATCGGCCAGGCCGTCGCCGTCGAAGTCCACGGCGTCCCTGACATGCCACGTCGGGCCGGGATTGGTGGCCACGCCCGTTCCGCCGGTGAAGTTGGTACCGTCCATGGTCCAGATGGCGATGGACCCGTTGTCGTTCTGCAGCAGGATGTCTGCTTTGCCGTCGCCGGTGAAATCGGCGGCCCGCTGAACATGCCAGCCCGGTCCGGGAGCAACCGGCAGCGTGGTGCCGCTCGCGACGCTGGCTCCGTCCATGGTCCAGATGGCGACGGATCCGTTGTCATTCTGCAGGAGGATGTCAGCCTTGCCGTCGCCGGTGAAATCGGCGGCCCGCTGAACGTGCCAGCTCGGCCCGGGATCGGTGGCAAGCGTGGTACCGCTGGATATATTGAAACCATCCATGGTCCAGATCGCGACGGCCCCGCTGTCGTTTTGAAGGACGACGTCGGGGGTGCCGTCGCCGGTGAAATCGCCGCTATCCTTGATATGCCAGGACGGGCCGGGGCCGGCCGCAAGCGACATGCCGCCGGACAGGTTGAAACCGTCCATGGCCCAGATGGCCGCTGCTCCGCTGTCGTTCTGCAGGAGGATGTCCGCTTTGCCGTCGCCGTTGAAGTCGGCGCTGGTGATGGTGTGCCATGACGGGCCGGGATTGCTGCCGACCACGGCCCCGGCACTAAGCTCGGTCCCAGTCATCAGCCACACGGCGACGCTGCCGTCTGCGTTCTGCAAAAGAATGTCGCTGCCGAGGTCGCCATTGAAGTCGTTGGGCGCCGGCCGGGAAAACAGGAAATCATCGGTATTCAGGTTCGTCTTGGTAACGTTTTGCAGCGTGAGGGTATCGCCATTGCCGAAATCGATGACGGTGTCGGGTCCGACCTGAGTTGCGCGAGCCAGGACATCGTCCAGGTCGTGAACTGAGGGCATGCCGGCGAGAAGGACCCTGTCCATGATACCCGGACCGGCGACGAAATCGGTGACGGCGGTCGCGCCATAGCCAGCGCGGTAGACGAAGATGTCGGCACCGCCATTGCCGGTCAGCGTATCGCCGCCGCCATTTCCGTCGAGGCGGTTGGCGTTGGCGTCGCCCGTCAGGCTGTCGGCAAATGCGCTGCCGACCAGGTTCTCGATATCGCTGAGGATGTCGCCCTCCGCGTCGCCGCCGGTACCGTGGCCAGTGGCGATACTGACCGTCACGCCCGTGGGCGAAGAGGCGTAGGTCGCGGTGTCGATGCCGGGGCCGCCATTGAGGACATCGGCGCCTGGTCCGCCGTTCAAGAGATCGTTGCCGGAGCCGCCGAACAGCATGTCGTTGCCGCTATTGCCGCTCAGGGTGTCGCCCTGGTCGGCGGAGGCAACCAGTGGCGTGAGCCGGAAAATGTCGCCATCGAAGTCGGAGATATAAAGATTGCCGCGGCCGTCCTCGCCGAATGAGGTTGGATTGTTGATGGCGCCGGCACTGGGTGTGATCTGCGCGGTGCGTTCGGTCGAAACCCAGTTGGTGCCGTCGAAGCGCAGCGTGAACACCTTGCCGTTGACCTCGTCTGCGTAGAAATACTGGCCTTGCAATCCCTCGCTGGTGCCGCGGTAGACGTAGCCGCCTGTGATCGCCTGCCCCACGGTGTGGTCGTAGTAGAAGACCGGCGGCGTCGACGTACCCGGTCCGAGCGTTCCGCCGCTATTTTGCGGGCCTTCGATGAGGGGCCATTGATAATTCGCGCCGCTCTGGCCGATGTTGACTTCCTCGAACGCGCTCTGCCCGACATCGGCGATGAAGAACTGCCCGGTGCCGCGGTCGAAGCTGTCGCGGAACGGGTTGCGCAGGCCGAGGTCGAAGATTTCTGCCCGTGCGCCGGCGGTGCCGACGAACGGATTGTCGACGGGGATTGCGTAGTTCGCGTTCGCGTCGCTTGGGAAGTCGTCGCCGTGCACGTCGATGCGCAGGATCTTGCCAAGCAGATTGCTTAGCGTCTGCGAGTTCGGCGGATTGGCGTTCTCGCCGGTAGCGATATAGAGGTCGCCGTCCGGCCCGAAGCCGATCCAGCCGCCATTGTGATTGGTCGCGTTCGAGAGATTGTCTAGGGCGAGGACCGGCGTTGCGCTGGCTGGATCGGCGACGAGCGAGCCGGAAGAGACGTGGTAGCGGTCGACCTGATTGTGCGCAGGCGAGCCTGCCACGGTGTGATAAACGTAGAGGAACCCGTTGGTCGCATAATTCGGGTCGAAGGCGAGGCCGAGCAGTCCGCGCTCGCCGCTGGAATCGACCGGGATTGTGAGGAACGGCGTCGCCGCGAGCTGTCCGGTGTTCAGGTCCAGGACCCTTATCGCACCGGATTGCTGGACGATGAACAGGTGGTCGGTGTCGCCCGGGGGCGCCGTGACGAAGAGCGCGCCTGTGAGCCCGCTCGCCACACGGGTCGCCGAGATAGCGCTGACATTGCCTTGCGCGCCGTTGGGATCGAATCCGTAGATCAAATCCCGATCCGCCGTGCCCTGGAGCGTGTTGCTGCCGTCGTTGCCAACGATGAGATTGACATCAGCCATTGGTCGCTCCGGTCGTGATTATGTGAAGATTCGCGTACAACCACTCATTCATAAGATCAATTCGACATATCCTCGAATCCGGAACGGTTTCGAGGGCAATGGATTCTTGCCGGCGAACGCACATTAAATCGCGAATTGGAATATCTTGGACACGGACGCAGCCGGCGGAAACCTGAGCCGACGCACGATTCGCATTCGAAAATGCTGCGGGGCCTCTTTGTGCCTCTTTATAAGAGCGGGTCGAGTTGGAAGAACGGCCTCGCCGTTGCTTCAATACCACACCTCGATTCTCCGAATAGCGACCATAGCGCCGCTGGGCGTTCTTAGGTAATAGTCTGATTTAAAATGACATTCTTGATAATTTTCACAAGATGGAACCCCCACGATATGCCTGTGTGCAGTGCAATATGGTGCGTGCTCTTTAAGCAACAGGTCCGTGGGAAAAGCCTTGGGGTGCCTGTTTCGAGGGCTGTTCGTCGTTGCGTGGCGAGTACCTTCGGCTAAGGTGACCTTGCGACGGAGGGGGGCACCCTAAGTCGCCCCGTCCGGGTTTCTTGGTCGCGCTAAGTGGTTCTACCACGAAGTGGGGAAAAGAGCTCCGGGTGGTTTAGCGGGGATCAGGGACCTTCCAGGGGAGAAAATGCCCCGGCGCGACGGAACCCTCCCGTTAAACAAACTTGGAGGTCACGATGAAGATGGTGAAAAGCCTTCTCCTCGGCTCCGCGGCGGGTCTCGTTGCGGTTGCTGGGGCACAGGCTGCCGATCTTCCCGTCAAGGCCAAGCCGGTCGAGTACGTGAAGATCTGCAGCTCTACGGTGAAGGGTTCTTCTATATCCCCGGAACCGATACCTGCATCAAGATCGGTGGCTGGGTTCGCGCCGAGTATGTCACCAACGCTGGTGGCAGCTTCTCGGAGTTCGCTGCGGGCACCGGCGGTCGCAACAACCGCATCGACTCGAAAGATTTGAACATGCGTGCGCGCACGGTCATCTCGTTCGACGTGCGGACGCAGACCGAATACGGCACGCTGCGGGCCTACTACCGCAACGGCTTCGAGCTCACGACCGACGCCATCGGCGGCGGCCAGGGCACCTACTACACCGAGCGCGCCTTCATCCAGTTCGCCGGCTTCACCCTCGGCAAGACGCAGTCCTACTTCGACTTCTACAACGGCGTCTTCTCGTATGGCGGCCCGTACACGGGTGGCGGCTCGGCGACCGGCGCGTCCGGCACCGACGTCTTCGCCTATACCGTCCAGTTCGGTTCCGGCTGGTCGGCCACGATCTCGGCCGAAGACAACACCTATCGCCGCAACGCGATCTGGGATGCCGGCACCAACGCGCTGGGCATCGGCTCGCTTCCCGGCCCCAACGGCTGGACCCCGGTCGGCTACGCCACGTGCGGCGTCGCGCTCACGACCCCGGACGGCAACCCCAACGTCACCAACCAGACGGGTGCGACGCCGATCATCAACGGCACCCAGGTGGTGGGTTGCACGACCGGCGACTACGCGGCGCAGCAGGTTCCTGACATCGTCGGCAGCCTTCGCGTCGACCAGGCCTGGGGCTCGGCGCAGATCGCTGGCGCTCTCCATCAGGTCCGGGCCGGCTACTACGGCAACAACTTCACCAACAACCAGTTCGTGGGCCCCGGCGGCTATACCGGCGTGGCTCCCGAAGACAAGTGGGGCTGGGCTGTCAACGGCGGCATCGTGCTCAACCTGCCCTGGGCGACTGGCGACAAGTTCTGGGTCGAAGGCTCCTACAGCCGCGGTGCCCTGAACTACGTCGGCATCTCGCAGACGGGCATCAACGCCACCTTCCTCCGGTTCAGCGGTAACACCGTTGCACGCGGTGAGGGCCTCGATGCGGTGTTCGCCAATGTCATCGGTCCCGCAACGGCTACCGCGGCTGGCACGGCCGCGGGCGCTTCCGGCCTCCAGCTCACCACGGGCTGGGCGTTGGCGGCGGCGATCGAGCACTACTGGACCCCGGCAGTACGTACGTCGGTGTTCGGCCAAGTGACCGACGTCGACTTCAACGGCACGGCAACGGCGATCTACTGCTCGTCGCCGGTTGGCCCGGTCCGCACCCTTGCTGGTGCGACACCGAACTTCGCGACGGGTGCTGTGAATGGATGCAATCCGGATTTCCGCCTCTACGCGGTCGGTGCGCGCACCATCTGGAACCCGGTGAAGAACCTCGATGTCGGCTTCGAGATCATGTACACGAAGCTCGAGAACAACTTCAACCCGAACACGACCCGGCTCAATTTCGCCGGTGCGGGCGGACGTCCGGCCTCTGCCTTGTATGTCCCGGCCGACCAGGAAGTTTGGAGCGGCGGTATCCGCGTCCAGCGCAACTTCTGGCCCTGATCGTCTGATCTCGGTTGAAGTGTTAGGAACCCCGGCGGGCAACCGCCGGGGTTTTCCTTTTTTGGTGCAATGACGTGTTGCGCTTGGTTGGGCCGGCGACGTCAGCAAAATTCGGCCGGCGGTTCTTGCTTAAATGCCGTCCGAGTTCGCCGAAGTCCCAGCTATGGCAAAGCCACCGCCAGGACATCGGGCCTGAGATGGATGTCGTCGAGATGATGGCGCCCGTGCGAAGCGCCGTTTGTCCCTGCCGTCAGCCGATGTACGTCGATGACGCGATGGCCTTTCGCCGCAGCGGACCGCGCGAGCGACGTATTGAAAAGGTCGATAATGGTAATCAATACGTCCTTGTCACCGTCGGTGACTGACGGCAGGCGAGGCGGCATGGCGTCGAAATGCGGCGCCGGCACGTTGAGGAACGCGACGCGGATCGAGCGCCGCGCCGCCACACTAGCGACATGGCTGACGTAGCTTTCGACCTGCTTCGCCACCAGCGAATCGAGACTGCCACCGACCGCGCAGAAATGCGGAAAGATGCCTTCATCGAGCCGGCAATCGATCTCGCCGAACGTGCAGATCACCGTCGAGGCTTCCGGCAGGCTTTGCATGATTGCGGCGAGCCGTTCCTTGAAACGGTTGGGCGCGTCATTCCCCAGGTGCCACGCCTTGCATCCCATGATGAGCCTTGCATCGCCGGCGCGGGCGGCGCCGTCGATCTTGATCGGCGTGCCGTCGAAGGTCAGGCAATGGCTGTCGCCGATGACGGCGACGGGGCGCATCTGCCCAGCCTGCACACGGCCTTCCGGATTGGCCTGCGCGTAGGTGAGCAGTGCCCGCAGAAAACCGCCATAGGCACGTGAGTTCTTCACGTTGGCGTTGGGAGTTGGGATCTGGGCGAGCAGGGCTTCCGCGCCGTCGAGGCTCGCCGCGAGCCCGCCATAGTCGCGTTCGATCCATTGCGATATCGCGGTGCGGATCGTGAGTTCGTAGCGTGACTCGGCGCACAGTCCGTCATGCCTCCGCGCGCCCGCGCACAGAGCCCGCCACTCGTGAAGCGAAGCGCGCCAGCATTGCGCGCGCACGAGGCTCATCACGCATTTGTCCTCGACGGGATAAAGCGGCCTTCCCCCGGTGGAGAGGGCAGCCAAGCTCTCGGCGGGCTTCACGGCTTTGCTGTCCGGACCGGAGGCGCCCATCGTAAGATGCAGCGCCGCCTCGTAACGTCCGATGGCTTCGTCGATGCGGCCTTGTTCGAACAGCGTGTCGCCGAGGTTCATCAGGGCCAGCACGTAGTTCGGCTGCAGCGTCAGCGCCTTTCGATAATGTGCTGCGGCTTCGTCCCATCGGCCTTGCTGGTGGAGAGCGATCCCGAGGTTCATCTCGGCCGCCGGGAAGTCCGGCCGGATCGCCAGCGCTTTCCCGAACGCGGCGAGCGCCTCGTCCAGCCGGCCGTTGTCGATATAAATGACGCCGGTGTTCACATGAGCGTCCGCATGGCTCGGATTGATGGTCAATGCCTGCTTGTATCGGCCCAGCGCTTCATCGCCCTTGCCTTGCTGCTTGAGGACATTGCCGAGGTTGACATGAGCCTCGGCGAAGTTCGGCTCCAGCTCGATTGCGCGGCTCGCATGCATCGCGGCGTCGTCGAGACGCCCTTTCGTGCGCAATGCCTCGGCGATGTTGTTATGGAACGTGGCGACGTTGCCATTCAGCGCAATCGCCTTGCCGATCATGTCGATGGCGACATCGGGATGGCCCTGCTGAAGCGCCGCAACGCCGCATAGGTGGAGGCTATCGAAATGCCGGGGCTCGCGCGCGAGGACGTCCCGGTAAATTCTCTGCGCTTCGTCGAGTTTGCCGGCCCGATGCTGCTCCAACCCGAGGGCGAAGAGCTGCACAATCTTGGTTTTGGAACTCATGATTGACCCGGAAGCACCGTGCAAACCGTACTGACAGGGCGCCGATATCAATCCGATCCCACGTGAAGTCAATGCGCCGCCGGCGCCTCAACGGGATGCGGAAATCTCGCAGAACGCGATGAAGCTCGCGACGCGGCGAAGCAGGTCCTCTCCCGCCAGAGCCGGCGGATGGCCCTGGTCCGGCACCTCGACCACGTCCATGTCGACACGTTGCGCCCGCATCGCGCTCACCGTGGCGGCTGACAGGATGTCGGAGTTGGCCCCGCGGATCACCATCAGCGGAACATGGGCGAGCGCGCCGAACTGGTTCCACAAGTCAGGCTGGGGCCGCTCCATGTCGACGGCTTCCAGATTCTGGGACAGCTTCACGTCATAGGTCGGCACGAGGCTGCCGCCTTCGTCTTTCCAGGTGCGCCGCGCACTGGCGAGCCAGCCGTCCTCGTCCAATGCCGGAAACTGCGCGTCGAACAACCGGCGCAGGACTTCGGCGCCTTCCTTGTAAGTGCGCGGAACGGGGAGCTTGCCGACATAGCCTCTGATGCGCATCAGGCCTTTGGGCTCGATGACCGGCCCGATGTCGTTGAGGATCGCGCCGGCGATCGCCGTAGGCCGCGCCGCAGCAAGCAGCATGGTCAGCAGCCCGCCACGCGATGTGCCGACGAACACCGCCGGCCCGACGCCGAGCGCGGTGAGCACGGCTGACACGTCGTCGAGCTCGACGGGAAGCGAATAATTCTTCGGATCGCGGTCGTATTCGGAGAGCCCACGGCCGCGATAATCGAGCGCGATCACGCGCCGCGGCTGGTGCGGATCGCTCGACAGGGACGTCGCCAGAACATCGAAGTCGGCGGTGGTGCGTGCCAAGCCCGGCAGGCAGACGACCGGCAGCCCCGCCGCGACCGACGAGCCGTAGCTGCGGACGTGAAGCTTCAGCCCATCGGGAGCGCTGACGAACACGCTGCGTGCGCCCGGCGCCTTCTTGGCCTCCGCGATGGTCGCCGCATCCATGGTCAGCCCCCGTCCTGTAACGGACGCGAGCATAAGGCGCGAAGCGGGGAGGGCAAGCGGACCGCGCTGCGAGCGCGCGGTCAGTTCACGGCGCCGCCGCGCCGCAGGTCGGCATCGATCATGAGCTGGGGGCCGCCACCGAGGCGCACGCGATAGACCTGCATGTTCTCCATCACGCGCTGGACGTAGTTGCGCGTTTCCGAGAACGGGATGCGCTCGACCCAGTCGACGGGATCGACGTTCGGGTCGCGGGGATCGCCGTACTGAGCGACCCACTTTTTGACGCTGCCGCGGCCGGCATTGTAGGCGGCGAAGGTCATGATGTAGGAGCCGCGATAATCCTGCAGCAGGTCGCTGAGTTCGGCCGAGCCGAGTTGGGCGTTGTAAACCGGGTCCTGGCCAAGCCGCTTGCGGTCGAAGGCCAAGCCGAATTTCTTGGCCAGCGCGCGGCCGGTGCCGGGCATGATCTGCATCAGGCCCTGCGCGTTCGCGGCCGAGGCCACCTTGGCCTGGAACGCGCTCTCCTGGCGCACGATGGCATAGACCACGCTGCGGTCCACCTCGCGCGTCAAGGATGCATATTTCGGTACGCCGACATTGGGAAACGCGAAGTGATCGAACGAGAAGCCGCGGCCGAGCACGGTCTTGCCGATCAGGAGCATGGCGCGCGCGTCGTGATGGCTCTGGGCAAGCTCCGCCAAAACCACGAGCGCACCGACGTCCTGAGCCTTTTCGGCCAGGTCCTGCACCATCGGCGCGACGAAATCCTTGGCGTCGATGGCGTAGAGGATCTCGGCGGCCCTTACGACTTCCAGACTAAGCAGCGCGGCGCGCTTCTCGCGCGACGGCTGCGGCGGCGGGTTCAGCGCAATCTCGCCCAGGCCCAGCCGGGCGCGCGCGAGCTGCCCGTAATAGGCGGTCGTGAAGCGCGCCGCCGTCTCGTAGTGACTGCGCGACTCGTCGCGGCGGCCCATCGCCTCATAGGCGCGGCCCTGCCAATAGCTGCCGCGGGCCAGCGTGATAGGGTTCGAGACGCCCTGCGAGATGCGGGCGAAGTGTGCAAGCGCGGTCGACGGATCGTTCAGGAAGCGCAGCGCGATCCAGCCCGCGGTAAAGTGAAGCTCGGCGCGGGCATTCTCCTTGACCGGGATCGCCGCATCGCGTGCGATCCGGTACGCGCCCTGCGCGTCATCCGCATCGAGAAGCTTGCGCGCGATCAGGCGGCGCTCGCTCCACCATTCGTCGACGTCGTTGGCGAGGGCAGCCTCGCGGGGGGCCTCCAACATGAGCTGCGCGGCGTCGGCGGCCTTATCGTTGCGCCGCAACCATTGGATTCGGCTGAGCACATAGACCGGATCGTTGCGGACTTCGGCCGGCACCGCATCGAGCAGCGCCTTGGCATTGCCGCCCTTGTCGGTGACGGCGATGCGCGCCTTGGCGATTGCGACCTCGTTGGCGCCGAGCCGCTGGGCAGCGCGCAAGCCGGCTTCGGAATCGTCGGCGTAGAGACGGCGGTCCATCCGTGCCTTGTGGTCGGCCCGCGTCAGCAGGTCGCCGAAGGCCTCGATCGCCATGGATTCCACGTCGCGGGAAATGGCATCCTGGCGCCAGGTTTCGCGAACCAGCGCCTGGGCGTCCGCGCGTTCGCCGGCGGCGAGAAGGGCCCCTGCCAGTGCGAGTCGGCCTTTTGCGGAGGCCGGCCGTGCGGTCGCGAAGAATGCGCGTACCGTCGCCGCGTCTCGCTTTTCCTCCCACAGCGCGCCTTCCGCGCGCTTGCGCAGCAGGGCGAGGCTCGGCCAGCTCGGATTCGCCGATACGAAGGCGGCGAGACGATTGAAGCCGGCATCGCCGTCGTCGCCGCGCAGGATCAGCCATTCAACCAGCTTCCGGGCGAGGGGATCGGAGATCGATTTCTCCAAAGTCGTCGCTTCGTTGGTCTTGCCGTGGCGGACGAGATCGGCCGCCTTCTTCACCACGGCGAGGTCTTCCGCCGACGTGGCGGTCGCGGGCGCCACCATCGGGGGAACCTGACGCGGGGCGGGCGGCTCCGCGGTCGGAATGGGAGCCGTGGCGATCATGGCTCCCGGGATGCGGGCGGTGGGGACGGTTTCCGGGGCGGCCAGCGCCATCGGAGCAAGGCTCGCCGAGACGATGGGCGCGGCCGAGGCCATCACCCGGGTAGGCGAAGCGGAACGGGCCGTCAGCACGGGGCGGGGGCGCGGTAGCGGAATAGTCTTCCGCGTTTTCGCCGCGACAGTCGCGGGCTTGGCGGATGCCGGCTTCGCGAGAGCCGCCTTGGCCGGCTTCTTGGGCTGGGTCGTAGCGCTTGCCGGCTTCTTCGCTTCTGTCGCCGCGCTCGCATCAACGGTGAGCGCGGATAGCGCAGCCAACGCGGCGAGCGTCGCCTTTGCGATCGGGCGAAAGGTCATTGAATGGAATATCCCCTGGGACCCCAGCTAGCGGCCAAACCGGTCCCTTGTTTTCCGTCGAATCCCATTGAGGAATTGCTAACCGAACGCGATTGTACCACCATCCGACGAGACCACGGCGAAAGCGGGGCAAGATGTCTCGGGTTTAACCCGTAGTCCACCAACGTCCCCTGCCTCCGAAAGCCGGCGTGCCGGCTTGGCAAGGGCCAGCCGCCGGCTCAACCGCGCAATGCCGGGACCGGGGTCCAGCCGGCCTTTCACGGCGCCCGTCAAACCGATATCAATGCGGCAACCTCGCCGAGCCGGCGCAATGCCAGGGATACATATCATGACTGCCAAGACGAGCTTTCGAGGATCGTTTACCGCGCTCGTCACGCCATTCAAGAACGGCTCGCTCGACGAAAAGGCGTTCCGCGACCTCATCGACTGGCAAATCGCCGAGGGCACGAGCGGGCTGGTCCCCGCCGGCACCACGGGCGAGAGCCCGACGCTCTCTCACGATGAGCATAACCAGGTCGTGGAATGGTGCGTCGACCAGGCCAAGGGCCGCGTCCCGGTGGTTGCGGGCGCAGGATCCAACTCGACAAAGGAGGCCGTGGAGCTTGCCCGGCATGCCGAGAAGGCAGGCGCCGACGCGGTCCTGGTGGTCATGCCCTACTACAACAAGCCCACCCAGGACGGGCTCTACCAGCACTACAAGGCGATCAATGACGCCATTGGCATCCCGATCCTCATCTACAACATTCCCGGCCGCTCGATCGTCGACATGTCGGTCGACACCATGAAGCGCCTCTACGAGCTCAAGAACATCGCCGGGGTGAAGGACGCGACCGCCAACATGACGCGCGTGTCGCAGCAGCGCGCCGCGATGGGTCCCGACTTCAACCAGCTCTCCGGCGAGGACATCACCGCGCTCGGCTTCATGGCGCATGGCGGCCATGGCTGCATCTCGGTGACGTCGAACGTCGCGCCCCGGCTCTGTGCCGAGTTCCAGGGTGCATGCCTGAAGGGTGATTACGCGACGGCTCTGACCTTGCAGGACAAGCTCACGCCTCTCCATATCAATCTCTTCGTCGAGACAAGTCCGGCGCCGATCAAGTACGCGCTTTCGCTGATCGGCAAGTGTGCCGATATCGTGCGGCTCCCGATGGTGCCGGCGACTGACAAGGCAAGGACTGCGGTGCGTGAAGCCATGGTGCATGCGGGGCTGATCAATTAGTTACGCCCAGGGATTCAACGGATATCGCGGGAACTGCGGATGACGAAAGAACGTCAGGAGGATGCGGCGCGACGCTTCTCATGATGGAGGAGCAAGACAGCGCGCCCTATCATCTTTCCGATGACGAGCTCGTTGCCGTCCAACGAAGCATGGCCTCGGCAAGGCGTGGCGATTTTGCGACGGACATGGAAGTCGCGGCAGTGTTTGATCGCTACGGGCGGTGAAAATTCGTGTCGCGCGAGATACTTTGTCGGACCTCGATGGCATCTTCGCATCGCTCAAGACGACTCAACCGTTGCAGCGGAAGCCGTCCAGCAGATCAAAAAAGTCTTCGGACAGCTTGAGGATTTTTCTGAGAGCGGCGAGAAGTCGGAACATCAAAGGAATCCGTCGCCTTCCCGTCCGCAACTATCCCTATATCGTGTTTTATGATGTTGCCCCGACGGAGGTGATCATCCATCACATCCGCCATGGCGCAAGACGCTCGCTAAAAGGCGAATCTTCAAGATCGTAAAATGGCCGCAAAATCCGACCCCAACTTCAAGATCGTCGCCGACAATCGTAAGGCGCGCTTCAACTATGAGATCGGCGAGGTCTTCGAGGCCGGCATCGCGCTGACCGGAACCGAGGTGAAGTCGCTGCGCATCGGCAAGGCGACGATCGCCGAATCCTATGCCGGCCCGCGTGACGGCGAGTTGTGGCTGCTCAACGCCAATATTCCCGAGTATCTGCAGGCGAGCCGGTTCAACCACGCACCCAAGCGTCCGCGCCGCCTGCTCCTGCACAAGCGCGAGATATTCAAGCTGATCGGCGCCGTCGAGCGCGAGGGCATGACGATCGTGCCGCTCAAGCTGTTTTTCAACGCCAAGGGCCGCGCCAAGCTTGAGATTGCATTGGCTCGCGGCAAGAAGCTCCACGACAAGCGCGAGACCGAGAAGAAGCGCGACTGGAGCCGCGAACGCGGCCGGCTTCTGCGGGAGAAGGGATAGCGTCCATGTCTCTTCCGGTGAAGTTCGATCACTGTGTCATCCATATCTCGGATTGGGACCGCTCGAATCCGTTCTATCGCGACGTGCTTGGTGCCGAATTGGTGAAGCGCGGCGAGCGCGGCTGGGCCTATCGCTTCGGCGACGTGCAGCTCAACCTGCATGGTCCCGGCGTTATCGCCGATCCGATCGCGCGTATCCCGGTGGCGCCGGGCAACAGCGACATCTGCTTCGAGTGGCAAGGACCGATCGACGACGCCGTCGCGCATCTGAGCCGCTGCGGGGTGATGATCGAACTTGGACCGGTCGCGCGCAACGGAGCCAGGGGGCGCGGCATCAGCGTGTATTTCCGCGATCCCGACGGTTCGCTGCTGGAATTCATGTCTTATGCCGGACCACCAGGATAAGCGGACGCTGCCATGAGCACCTATCAAGCCTTGCCCACCGATCTTCCGGCCCCGCACGACGATGGTGCAACGGACCATCTCGCCGGCATGCGGATTCCCGATCTTGCCCTCGTCGCGACGGACGGCGGCGAAATCAATTTGGCGCGGCTGTCAGGACGCACGGTGGTTTATGTCTATCCGCGCACCGGCGAGCCGGGGAAGCCGTTGCCGGACGGCTGGGACGCAATCCCGGGAGCGCGCGGCTGCACCCCGCAATCCTGCGCCTTCCGCGATCACTTCGCGGAGCTCCGCGCCGCCGGCGTCGCGCAGCTTTACGGCCTGTCGACGCAGGACACGGACTACCAGCGCGAGGTTGCGACGCGGCTGCATCTGCCGTTTTCGCTTCTGTCCGATGCGGACCTGGAGTTGACGCGCGCCTTGCGGCTCCCGACCTTCGTCGCCGCCAGCATGACGCTCATCAAACGCCTTACCCTCGTCATCGACGATGGCGCCATCGCCAAGGTGTTCTATCCGGTGTTCCCGCCCGACAAGGACGCCGCGACCGTGCTGGCGTGGCTTTCTCGTTCTGCACCGGCCTGACGTACCGGTCTTCTCCTCCAAGCATCAACCAAACCATAACGCCTCGCTGCGACAATTCCGGTGCAAGCGAGCGTGACATGACGGACGACGAGCCCGGCGATTTGGCGACGACTGCGGAGGAGGAGCGGTTGCGGCGCCTTGGCCGCAAGTTTTTTGCAGAAATCGCTGCCGTGAACGCCAAGGAACAGGCCGATTTCGAAGCGTGGAATCACGAACGCCGCAAATCGACCCATGGCGGCAGCGATTTCGATCTTCTCCTCCGGCTCCGAGGGCGACGGATGCGATGGCGGGGACGGCGACTGCGGAGATTAGGTCGGCGCCGGTGACAGATAGGCGCGTACGGCGGCGAACACGTTGCGGAACATCTCCGGCGTGAGCACGCCGGTGTTGGTGTTGTAGCGCGAGCAGTGATAGCTGCTGAACAGCCGTAATGCGCCGATGCCGTGGGACCCGGCATGCTTGAAGGGGGCTTGCTTGAGCTTCGTGTCGAGCGCCCTCAGCGTCGTCTCATGCGCGATACGCCCCAAGGTCACGATTGCCCGCAGGTTCGGCATCGCCGCGAGTTCGGGCGTGAGAAACCTGCGGCATGTCTTGATCTCCGCCGGCGTAGGCTTGTTCTCGGGGGGCACGCAGCGCACCCCGTTCACGATCCGGGCATCGATAAGTTCAAGGCTATCGTCGGGACGCGCCTCGAATACCCCCCGTGCGAAGCCATAGCGGAGGAGGGTGTCGTAGAGCAGGACGCCGGCGTAGTCGCCGGTGAACGGACGACCGGTCCGGTTTGCGCCTTGCAGCCCCGGCGCCAAGCCGACGATCAGCAGGCGGGCCGTCACCGGACCAAACGATGGCACCGGTGAGTTGAACCACGTCGGCTCCCTGGCGCGAATGCGCTCCCTGAACTCGGCAAGCCGCGGGCAGAGTGGGCAATTTGGGGACGGCGTTTCAGCCGGCGCCATCAGCGCATCAATCCTCGAATTCGTCGTCATCACCCGCAGCGCCGGCTCCGGCGCGCTGGGGAGCAGCCGGACGTTGGAGGAACTGCGGCGTGTGCTGGCGTTCGCCGCGGTCGTCGCGTGGCGCCCGAGCCTCCCGGGCCGCGCGTTCGGCCGGGTCGCGGCCGATCTTGGGCTGCAACTCCACGATGTCGAGGAAGATATCGGCCTGCCGCCGCAATTCGTCGGCGACCATCGGCGGCTGGGTCGAGATGGTGGAGATGACGGTCACGCGCACGCCGCGCCGCTGCACGGCCTCCACCAGCGAGCGGAAATCGCCGTCGCCGGAGAACAGCACCATGTGGTCGATCGAGCCGGCGATTTCCATGGCATCGACCGCGAGTTCGATGTCCATGTTGCCCTTGACCTTGCGGCGGCCGGTCTGGTCGACGAATTCCTTGGTCGCCTTTGTAACGACGGTGTAGCCATTGTAATCGAGCCAGTCGATGAGCGGCCGGATCGACGAATACTCCTGATCCTCGATTACAGCAGTATAGTAGAACGCCCGCAGCAGGTAACCGCGCGAATGAAATTCTCGCAGGAGGCGTTTGTAATCGATATCGAAGCCCAGCGCTTTGGCGGTGGCGTAGAGGTTGGCACCATCAATGAACAGTGCGATCTTTTCCAATTGTGCGGACATTTTCTGTTCTCTCGTCATAAAAAGCCGGTTCGTTTCAACATTCCCCACGCCGCTCGTGCCTCCGACAGGCGAGCAGTAAGAAGGGTCAGGAATCGGGAGACGGTCGACGCATCGCCTTTAGCGGGCGTCAGCCACGTATCGTCCACCCCCGCCGATAATATCAAACGGTTGGATCGCCACGCGGTTCCCTATGCTCGACGTAACAGAGCCGGCCAGCGGGGCCAAGCTCAATCTGGTGCACTGTCTGCGGCAAGGAAAGTGCTTCGCATTAGCCCTTTATCGGTGCGCGCGGCCACGGCGGCGCGCCGTCAAATCCTTCGATATCTCCGAGACATCATCGGTTGAGACCGGCCCTGAGCCGCGTTTTTGCCTTGCGCTTTCGAGCCGCCGGATATAGTTCAGCGGCAGAAATCCGAAAACTCGTAGTTTGCAAGGAGTGAGCGGCATGGCCCGTGTCACCGTCGAAGACTGCATCGACAAGGTGGAAAACCGCTTCGATCTCGTGCTGCTGGCAAGCCACAGGGCGCGCATGATCTCGTCGGGGTCCACGATCACTGTCGATCGCGATAATGACAAGAACCCGGTCGTGGCGCTGCGCGAGATCGCCGAGACCACGATCTCCCCGGATGACCTCAAGGAGGAACTCGTCCATACGCTGCAGAAGTACGTCGAAGTGGACGAGCCCGAGCCCGAAAATGTGCCGTTGATCGGGGCGACGGGCGAGCGCGCCGACTCCGACGATACCGACGTCACCATGGAGCGCATGACCGAGGAGGAGTTGCTCAAGGGCCTTGAGGGCCTGACGCCTCCGGAAGCACAGCCCGAGCCGCCCGAGCCCGACGAGGACGACTGACGCGGACGCGCCTGTCTCACCCGATTGCGTAACGCGGCCCGGCACTGCCGGGCCGTTTCGTTTTTGACAACCCTCACGGCGCCACGCGTGTGACGTGGACGAATCGCCGTGTTACTTTGTGCGACACGGTCATCATCGGGAGGCCGCCCGGAGGATTCGGTGCCGCAAGCCAGCACCAGACTGCCCCGCATGCAGAACCAGGCGCGTCCACGCGCGCCACTCGAGCACGACCTCGAGCCGGCAGCCGAAGCCGCCGGAGAAGAGCCGAAGTCCCGCAAGCCGCTGATGCGGCAGTACGATCTCATCGAACGGGTGCGCCTGTATAATCCGGACAGCGACGAGACGCTGCTTAACCGCGCCTATGTCTATGCGATGAAGGCGCATGGCACGCAGAAGCGGGCTTCCGGCGACCCCTATTTTTCCCATCCGATCGAAGTGGCGGCGATTCTCACCGGCCTCAAGCTGGACGATGCGACGATCGCCGCGGCGCTGCTGCACGACACGATCGAGGACACGCCGGCGACCCGCGCCGAGATCGACGGGCTGTTCGGCCGTGAGATCGGCGCCCTGGTCGAAGGGCTGACCAAGCTCAAGCGGCTCGATCTCGTCTCCAAGGAGGCCAAGCAGGCCGAGAACCTTCGCAAGTTGCTGCTGGCGATCGCCGACGACGTGCGGGTGCTGCTGGTCAAGCTCGCCGACCGCCTGCACAACATGCGCACCCTCGATTTCGTCCCGCCGGCGTCGCGCCACCGGACCGCCGAGGAGACCCTGGAGATCTACGCGCCTCTCGCCGGCCGCATCGGCATGCATGAGATGCGCGAGGAACTGGAGGACCTCGCATTCCGGGAGCTTAATCCCGACGCCACCAAGGTCATCACCCAGCGCCTGGGCGCGCTCGCGGATCGCCACCGCGGCCTGATCACCGAGATCGAGAACCAGCTTACCCGGAAACTGGCGAGCGGCGGCATCGAGGCCGAGGTCAAGGGCCGCCAGAAGCGGCCCTATTCGATCTGGCGCAAGATGGAGCGCAAATCCGTCGGCTTCGAGCAACTGTCGGACATCTTCGGCTTTCGCCTGATCGTGAAGGCGGCCGAGGAATGCTATCGCGCGCTGGGCATCGTCCACACCACCTGGCCGATGGTCCCGGGACGGTTCAAGGACTACGTTTCGACGCCCAAGCAGAACGATTACCGTTCGCTCCACACCACGGTGGTCGGTCCCGGCAAGCAGCGCGTCGAGTTGCAGATCCGTACCCGCGATATGCATGAGATCGCCGAATACGGGATTGCGGCCCACGCGCTCTACAAGGACGGCGAGGGCTCACCGAGCGAAGTGCTGTCGCGGGAATCGAACGCCTATGCTTGGCTGCGGCGCACCATCGAGCTGCTCGCGGAAGGGTCGAACCCGGAGGAGTTCCTTGAGCACACCAAGCTCGAGCTGTTCCACGACCAGGTGTTCTGTTTCACGCCCAAGGGCAAGCTGATCGCGCTGCCGCGCAAGGCGACCGCGATCGACTTTGCATACGCGGTCCACACCGACGTCGGCAATTCCGCGGTCGGCTGCAAGATCAACGGCAAGATCGCGCCTCTGGTCTCCGAACTGCAGAATGGCGACGAGGTCGACATCACCATCACGAAGGCGCAGACCACGCCGCCGGCGGCCTGGGAATCCGTGGTCGTCACCGGCAAGGCGCGCGCGGCGATTCGGCGCGCCACGCGGGCGGCAGTCCGCACCCAATATGCCGGGTTCGGGCGGCGCATCGTCGAGCGCCTGTTCGTGCGCGCCAAGCGCGAATATTCCGACGAGAAGCTGCAAGGCGCGCTGCCACGCCTCGCCCGTACATCCGTCGAAGACGTGATGGCGGCGGTGGGACGTGGCGAGATGAAAGCCTCCGACGTCGCCCGCGCCATGTATCCCGACTACAAGGAGGAGCGCGCCACGATCGCCCCGGCGCCGAAGCCCGAAGGTGGCTGGTTCGGCCTGAAGAAGGCGATCGCCGTCAAGTTCAAGATGCCCGAGATACCGGAGACAGATGCTGGTGAGGCGATCCCGATCCGCGGCATCAACAGCGACCTGCCCGTGACATTCGCGCCCAACGGTGGCGCCGTTCCCGGCGACCGCATCGTCGGCATCCTCAACCCGGGGGAGGGGATCACCATCTACCCGATCCAGTCGCCGGCGCTGAAAGCCTTCGACGACGGCACCGAACGCTGGCGCTGGCTCGACGTGCGCTGGGACGTGGACGACAAGACGGCCGGGCGCTTCCCCGCCCAGATCAAGGTCCAGTCGGTCAACGAGCCCGGTTCGCTCGCCCAGATCACCCAGGTCATCGCCGAGCATGACGGCAACATCGACAACATCCGCATGACCCGTGGCGCTCCGGACTTCACCGATCTCCTGATCGATCTGGAGGTCTATGACCTCAAGCACCTCAACGGCATCATCGCGCAGTTGCGCGCCAAACCCATCGTGGCGCGGGTCGAGCGCATGAACGGATAAGCCATGGCGTCATTGCGTCCATCGCCACCATAATGCTCAACGACCTTTGGATCGCTGAGCATGGCTTGGCCGCGGGCTTGATTCTTCGTCACCAACAATCAGCGCGAATTCGAGCGCGTTCCCGGTCTGAAAACCGAGAATTGGGTTCGTTGATACGCTAGCGATAAGATACATCGGCATGCCCATCCCTCTGCGCCTCGGCGTCAACATCGACCACGTCGCGACCATCCGGAACGCGCGTGGCGGCGGCCATCCTGATCCGGTCAAGGCCGCCCGCATTGCCGTCGCGGCCGGCGCCGACGGCATCACCGCCCATCTGCGCGAGGATCGCCGCCATATCCGCGACGACGACATCGCGCGGTTGAAGGCGCAGATCCTCAAACCGCTGAACTTCGAGATGGCGACGACGGCCGAGATGGTCGCGATCGCCGTGAAGATCAGGCCGCACGCCGCCTGCCTTGTTCCGGAGCGGCGCCAGGAACGCACGACCGAAGGCGGGCTCGACGTCGCCGGCAAGCGTGATCACATCGCGGCGATCACGGCCGACCTCAAGGCAGCGGGAATCCGCGTCTCGCTGTTCATCGCACCTGACGAAGCGCAGATCGAGGCGGCGGCGGATGTCGGCGCCCCGGTAATCGAGATTCATACCGGTGCGTGGTGTGAGGCGGTCGAGGAAGGCAATACCGCGATCGCGTCCGTCGAACTGCAGCGCATCGCGACCGGCGCGCGGCGCGCCAAGGCGTTGGGACTTGAGGTCCATGCCGGCCACGGCCTCACCTACGCAACCGCCGAGGCGATCGCCGTGATGCCGGAAATCGTCGAGCTCAACATCGGCCACTTCCTGATCGGGGAGGCGGTCTTCGATGGGCTCACACAGGCGATCAAGATCATGCGGGCTGCCATGGAGCGCGGCCGCGCGCGCGCCGGGTTCGGGACATGATCCTCGGCATCGGCTCCGACCTCGTCGACGTGCGGCGGATCGAGCAGGTCATTGCGCGCCATGGCGAGCGCTTCCTCGATCGCATCTTCACCGAGATCGAGCGTGCCAAGGCGGAGCGCCGCGCCAACCGCGTCGAAACCTACGCCAAGCGCTTTGCTGCCAAGGAAGCCTGCTCCAAGGCGCTCGGCACCGGACTGCGCGCCGGCGTGTTCTGGCGCGACATGGGGGTGGTCAACCTGCCTGGCGGACGGCCGACGATGCAGTTGACCGGTGGCGCTCTGCAGCGGCTGCAGCAGATCACCCCGCAGGGCTGCGAGGCGCGGATCGACCTCACCATCACGGACGAAGGCCCGCTGGCGCAGGCTTTCGTGATGATTTCGGCGGAATTCAAGGATAGGATTTAACGGCGCCGGCGCGCGGATCATACCGGCTGTTGCCGCAAAATTCAGGCGCCGCCAGGGGATTGCTTGCGCGGAAGACCGCCTTAGCTGGGGTTACGAGACCATTCGGGCTTGATGCTTCTGCCCGCGGAGACGGCATTCATCGGCGTAACGAGGCTTGATTGCGCCCTTTCGCCTCACGGGCTACAAGGGCGCGGGCGCACGCATGCGATGGGAAAAAGGCTGATGAGCGTGTCGAGCGAGCAGAAGCGGAAGGAGGGCGGACTTTCCGAAACCATCCGCGTGGTATTCCACGCGCTGATCATCGCCGTGGTGATCCGGACCGTCCTGTTCCAGCCCTTCAACATCCCTTCCGGGTCGATGAAGGCGACTCTGCTGGTCGGCGACTACCTGTTCGTCTCCAAGTACAGTTACGGCTATAGCCATTACTCGCTGCCGTTCTCGCCGCCGATCTTCGCCGGACGTCTCTTCGGCTCCGAGCCGAACCGCGGCGACGTGGTGGTGTTCCGGCTGCCCAAGGATGACACCACCGATTATATCAAGCGTGTCATCGGACTGCCGGGCGACAAGATCCAGATGATCGACGGGCTGCTTCATATCAACGGCGAGCCGGTCAAGCGCGAGCGCATCGAGGATTTCGTCGACGATGAGGGCGGCCGTGCCACCCGGGTCAAGCGCTGGCGCGAGACGCTCCCCAACGGCGTTTCCTACACGACGCTCGATATGGTGGAGAACGGTTTCTACGACAACACACCGGTCTATAACGTGCCGGCCGGCCATTTCTTCATGATGGGCGACAACCGCGACAATTCCACCGACAGCCGGGTCCTCAGCCAGGTCGGCTACGTGCCGTTCGAGAACCTTGTGGGCCGCGCGCAGGTCATCTTCTTCTCGATCCAGGAAGGCGAGCGCGCTTTCCAGGTGTGGCGCTGGCCGTGGGCGGTGCGCTGGGACCGGCTGTTCACGATCGTTCGATGAGCCGAGGCGCGAACGCGGCGGATCTGGCGTCCCTGGCGGACCCCGCCGCGGCGGAAAGCACCGTCAACGCACCGGCTGCGGCGCCTTCCACCGCCTCGAAGCGGCGCAAGCAGGCGACGGACCTTCTTGAAACCAGGATCGGCTATCGTTTCGCCGACGCAAGGCTGCTCGACGTCGCGCTGACGCATATTTCCGCCTTGACCGGGGTCCGCAACCGCGCGGGCAGCTACCAGCGGCTGGAATTCCTCGGCGACCACGTTCTCGGGCTCGTCGTATCCGACATGCTGTTTCGTGAGTTTCCCCGCGCCGACGAGGGCGAGCTGTCGCGCCGGCTCGCCGATCTTGTCCGCAAGGAGGCCTGCGCCGATGTCGCACGCGCGCTTGATCTCGGCCCAGCCCTGCGTCTCGGCGGCTCGGAGGCGCAAGGCGGCGGGCGGCGCAGCACCGCGATCCTGGGCGACGTATGTGAATCGCTGATCGGCGCCGTGTTCCTCGATGGCGGCTATCCTGCCGCGGCGGATTTCATCACCCGTTTCTGGCGCGAACGCATGCTGGTGCCGCAACTGCCGCTGCGTGATCCCAAGACCATGCTCCAGGAATGGGCCCAAGGCCGCGGACTGCCGACGCCCGCCTATCGCGAGGTCACCCGCACAGGTCCCCATCACGATCCGGAGTTCCGCGTCGCGGTCCAATTGCCGGATTTCGCGCCTGCCGAGGGAATCGGACGCTCCAAGCGTGCCGCCGAGCAGGCCGCGGCCGCGGCGATGCTCGTGCGCGAAGGCGTGGCCAAAGAACACGTCAATGGCTGAGCCCGATGCGCTCTCCGGCCCCCCGGGAGACGGTAAATCGCGTTGCAGCTTCATCGCGCTGATCGGCGCGCCGAACGTCGGCAAGTCCACCCTCATCAACGCGCTGGTCGGCACCAAGGTCTCGATCGTCACGCCCAAGGTACAGACCACGCGTGCGCTATTGCGCGGCATCGCGATCGCCGGGCCGGCGCAGCTCGTGCTCATCGACACGCCCGGCATCTTCGCGCCCAAGCGCCGGCTCGACCGCGCCATGGTAACGACGGCCTGGGGCGGTGCTCATGACGCCGACGTGGTCGCCGTCATCATCGATGCCAAACGCGGCCTCGACGAGGAGGCGGAGGTTATCCTCGGCAGGCTCGCCGAAATTCGCCAGCCGAAGCTCCTCATCCTCAACAAGGTCGACCTGGTCGACAAGCCGCTTCTGCTGACGCTGGCTCAGGAGGCAAACGCCAAGGTGACGTTCGACGCGACGTTTATGATCGCGGCGATGACCGGCTATGGCGTCGAGGACGTAAAGGCGTGGCTTGCCGGCCACGCCCGGCCCGGCCCTTGGCATTATCCGGCCGACGAGATCACGGATGCGCCGATGCGCAGCTTGGCGGCTGAGATCACGCGCGAAAAGCTGTTCCTGCGCCTGCATCAGGAACTGCCGTATCAGTCCACCGTCGAGACCGAGGTGTGGAGGGAGCTCAAAGGCGGCGCGGTCCGCATCGAGCAGACGATCTATGTGGAGCGCGAGAGCCAGCGCAAGATCGTGCTCGGCAAGGGTGGCGCTGCTATCAAGTCGATCGGCGCCGAATCGCGCAAGGAGATCGCGGCGATCCTCGAAGTTCCCGTGCACCTGTTCCTGTTCGTCAAGGTCCGCGAAGGGTGGGGCGACGACCCGGCGCGCTATCGCGAGATGGGGCTGGAATTTCCCAAGGAGTAGGCGTGTTGTTCGCAAGGATGACGCGGCAAAGGGCGGCCGCGCTGGCCGCCGCAAGTTTCATGGCGTTCGTGCGGCCTGCGGTCGCGCAAGGTCTCGATCGCCCTCGTCTCGAAACCAACCAGTCGCAGATCGAAGAGCTCAGCCGTCCGTCCGAGCTCGCCGTCGGCGATCCCATGGCCGTGTTCGCCTTCGTGCTCGCGAGCCTGCCCGAGCGCGTGACGGTCTATCCCACCGGCAACTATTATTACTTCCGCTTCGTTCATGCCGGGGTGCAATACGCCGGCAACATCCGCCTCGACGCCATCAGCCGGGCGGAGGGCAAGGTCAACTTCGACTATTATGTCGACACAACTGAGTGGAAGGACGACCACCCGGTGATGCACCGGCTGCTCGACGCCGCGGCGGGCGTCAACGTGGAGAAGATCGACGATCTCACGTATCGGGTCTCCTATCAGGGAAAGAGCGTGGTGTTCGCGCTCAATGACCTGTCGCAGGTGAAGCCGCCGGACGCAGCTATCGGGCCGGATGAGCGGTTCCTGGGCGCGGTGTTCGACAAATCCGCGATCCGTTTCTTCCTCGTCTATAATCGCAAGCTCAAGGCCTTCCTCTACATCCTCGACGAGACCGGGAAGGTCGCCGACGACTTCTTTCCGGCAAAGCGCAGCGACCGTATTCTCATCGGCAGGCGCACAGGTTTCGCCTTCTATCGCGACCTCAAGCGCGAGCGGAAGATTCTCATCGGGGCCTTCGCCGCCAACTCATTCGTCAACAACTACTTCGACGGACCGTTCGACCAGCTCCCCGACAACGTCCTGACCGGGGACACCCTGCGCGACGTCATTCTCGACATCGAGCCCGACCTGAAAGGCAAGATCGACCGCCTCGGCTGGTTCAACGACGGCTCCGGCCAATACTTGGTCCATCCCTATCTTCTCTATCGCAAGGAGAGCGAGCTTCTCGTCTTTCACACCTGCGCGACCAGCAGGACGGTGCCTGCCGCGGCGTACTACAATTGCTTCGTCATCGACGACAGCCGAGTCGGCAGGCCGGCACGGCCTGTCGCGCTGATACGCAAGCCGTCCACGACGAGGTGACTGCGCATGCCGGGACACCGCTGATGGAATGGACCGACCACGGGATCGTGCTCGGGGTGCGCCGCCACGGCGAAGCGAGCGCGATCGTCGAACTGATGACCCGCGACCACGGGCGCCACCTCGGCCTGGTCCGTGGGGGAGGAGGATCGCGCATGCGGCCGGTCCTCCAGCCCGGCAACACGGTACAGGCGGTCTGGCGCGCCCGGCTCGACGAGCACCTCGGCAACTACGCGATCGAGGGCCTGCGGCTGCGCACCGCCAAGTTTCTTGCGTTCTCTCACGCCGTGTCGGCGGTGACTCATCTGGCGGCTTTGTGCCGGCTGCTTCCCGAGCGCGATCCGCATGCGGAGGTCTGCATCGCGCTCGAGGCGCTGCTAGACGATCTCGACAATTCCCGCCGGGCGGGCGCGCGCGTCGTGCGCTTCGAGCTTGACCTGCTCGCCGAGCTTGGCTTCGGGCTCGATCTATCGACCTGCGCCGTGACAGGGGTCAGCGCCGGTCTGGCCTATGTCTCGCCGAGAAGCGGTCGTGCGGTTTCGCTCGAAGCCGGCGAGCCTTGGCGCGACCGGTTGCTGGCTCTGCCGGCATTTCTCGGAGAGGCCGTGCCGGACTTGAATGGGCCGTCGGGGAGCGACCTTGCCGCAGCGTTCGCGCTTACCGGCTTCTTCCTCGCGCGCCATGTGCTGGAGCCGCGCGGGCTCGCCCTGGCAGCCGCACGAGAGGGCTTTATTGCCGCCGTGCTCAACCGCCGGCAGCCGGCTGTCGCTTAAGCATCAAGCTCCAGACCATAAAAAAAGACCGGCCGCTGGAGCGGCCGGCCCGATCATCTTACCTGACGCTTAGGTGGTTGTTACCACCAGCAGCGACGGTACACGTTGCACCAGCGGCGGCTGTAGCCGCCATGCCAGCACCGGCGGAAGAGGCGGCAATAACGCACATCCTGTGTGTTCGAGGTCGCGTCCGCGAGGTCGCGCAGGATGGTCCCGCTCGCGGGAGCCGCGAAGGCGCCCGACGTGCCCAGAAGGCCGATGCCAGCGGCCGCCACGGCCGTAATCACGATGCTACGCATTTTGTCAGCTTCTCCACTGTTGACGTTGAACAGGCGTCGACAGCCTGTTCGCTCAATGCGACGTTCCCAAGCCGGTTCGTCGCAACCGTGCCGGACGCGGGCCTCGATGCCCGTCCGGCGATCTTTCGGTCGCACCGAAACCATCCGAGGTTCAGACACGCGAACCGACTGAATGCGGTATTCTATGCAAGTGCGGCTCGGGAAGGAAATATCGACTGCCGACAAAGGCCTAAAGAAATTTTCCACCGAATGTGTTGACGTTCATATTGCATTCATCGAGGTCACGCCGCCCGCGAAACGAGCGAGAGCGCGCCATTCGTGCCTTCGTTGACCTTGACCCCGGCGTGATTTGCCGCCGCCGCAACGCGACGCCTCTCGCACGATGATACGCACACCGCAGACACCGCGAATAGTCCATCCTTCTCGTGTGGCGAATAGGCGGTAAACCCGGCCTCGCAATCCGCTATCTCCGGGGTAATGTCCGCACGCGCGAACGCGCTCCCGATTCGCTTTGTTCCGGTCGCTTGTTCGCCTGCGTGCTTGGGGATACGCAACGGCCATGGGCAAGCAAGTGATTCCGCCGGACCGCGGCGAGGTCGAGGAGGTCGCGCTGCGCGAGGCGCTCGAGGAGCGCTACCTCGCCTACGCGCTGTCCACCATCATGCACCGCGCGCTTCCCGATGCGCGCGACGGGCTCAAGCCCGTGCACCGGCGCATTCTCTATGGCATGCGCCTGCTGCGGCTCGATCCCGGCTCGGCGTTCAAGAAGTCCGCCAAGATCGTCGGTGACGTGATGGGCACCTTCCATCCTCACGGCGACGTTGCGATCTACGACGCGCTGGTGCAACTCGCACAGGACTTCGCCTCGCGTTATCCGCTGGTCGACGGGCAGGGCAACTTCGGCAACATCGACGGCGATAATCCGGCGGCCCATCGCTACACCGAAGCGCGCATGACCGAGGTTGCGCGCCTTCTTCTCGACGGCATCGAGGAGGACGCGGTCGACTTCCGTCCAAACTACGACGGCCAGTCCGAGGAGCCGGTGGTGTTGGCGGCGGCGTTCCCGAACCTGCTCGCCAATGGCGCTCAGGGAATCGCAGTCGGCATGGCGACGTCGATCCCGCCGCACAATGCCGCCGAGTTGTGCGACGCCGCGCTCCACCTCATCGACCATCCGGCGACGAAGAGCCGCAACCTGCTGCGATTTGTGCCAGGCCCGGATTTCCCGACCGGCGGCATCGTCGTCGATCCCCGCGAGGCGATCGCCGAGGCCTACGAGACCGGCCGCGGCTCGTTCCGCGTGCGCGCCCGCTGGCACAAGGAGGAAACAGGGCGCGGCACCTATGTGATCGTGGTCACCGAAATCCCGTGGCTGGTGCAGAAGAGCCGGCTCATCGAGCGGCTAGCCGAACTCGTCAACGACAAGAAGCTGCCGCTGCTGGCGGATGCGCGCGACGAATCGGCCGAAGACATCCGGGTCGTGATCGAGCCCCGCGCGCGCACGGTGGACGCCGGGCTGCTCATGGAATCGCTGTTCAAGCTGAGCGACTTGGAAAGCCGCATCCCGCTCAACATGAACGTGCTGGTAAAGGGCAGGGTGCCGAAGGTCATCGGCCTTGCCGAAGCGTTGCGTGAATGGCTCGACCATCGCCGCGACGTGCTGGCGCGGCGCTCGCGCCATCGCCTGGCGCAGATCGAGCACCGGCTCGAAGTTCTCGGCGGCCTGCTCGCAGCCTACCTGAACCTCGACAGGATCATTAAGATCATCCGTACCGAGGACGAGCCCAAGCCGGCGTTGATGAGCGCGTTTAAGCTTACCGAGGTGCAGGCGGATGCCATCCTCAACATGCGCCTGCGCAACTTGCGCAAGCTCGAAGAGATGGAAATCCGCGCCGAAGAAAAGGCACTCCGCATCGAGAAGACATCACTTGAAGCTCTGATGGCTTCGGAAGGCGAGCAGTGGAAGACCGTCGCCGGCCAGATCAAGGAGGTGCGTGCCGCCTTCGGGCCCAAGACCAAGATCGGCAAGCGCCGTACCGAATTCGCCGACGCTCCCGTGCATGACGAGGCGGCGATCGAGGCCGCGATGGTCGAGCGCGAGCCGATCACCGTCGTGGTGTCCGAGAAGGGCTGGATCCGCGCCCTCAAGGGTCACGTCACGGACTTGTCGGGCATCGCGTTCAAGACCGACGATGCGCTGAAGCTCTCGTTCCTCGCCGAAACGACGTCGAAGCTGCTGGTGTTCGCGACCAACGGCCGTTTCTACACCATCGAGGCCTCGAAGCTGCCGGGCGGGCGCGGCCACGGCGAGCCGACCCGGCTGTTCATCGAGATGGAGCAGGAGGCCGACATCGTCGCGGTGTTTCCGTTCCGGGGCGGCCGCAGGTTCCTGGTGGCGAGCCGGGAAGGGCGGGGCTTCGTCGTCGCCGAGGACGAGTGCCTCGCCAATACCCGCAAGGGCAAGCAGGTGCTCAACGTCAAGATGCCAGACGAGGCCTGTATCGTGGTGCCGGTCGAGGGCGAGCAGGTCGCGGCGATCGGCGACAATCGCAAGATGGTGATCTTCCCGCTCGAACAGGTCCCCGAGATGGCGCGCGGCTCCGGCGTGCGGCTGCAGCGCTTCAAGGACGGCGGCCTTTCGGATGTGAAGACCTTCAAGGCCGCCGACGGGCTGACCTGGATCGACAGCGCCGGCCGCACCTTCTCGCTTGCAATGAAGGAGCTGACGGCCTGGCGCGGTAACCGTTCCGACGCCGGCCGCATCCGGCCCGACCGCTTCCCCAAGAGCAACAAGTTCGGTCGCGCGCCGGAGAGCGGAAAGCCGGGCGACGACAAGTGACGAGGGAGCCGGCGTCCCCTGCGCGTGCGCGGCTTTCTTCGGCGTCCACACCGCGCATCGTCATGCCGATCGGGATGGGCATCGGTGAAATCGAGACGGGCTGACCTCACGGCGGAACTTCTCGAACCGGAAGCGATTGTTTCCGGTCGACGAGTGCGGGGACCGCCATGCTCAAATACGCGATCATCTTCCTGGTCGTTTCGCTGATCGCAGGCGCGCTCGGCTTCACCGGTGTCGCAGCGGGAGCCGCGCGGATTTCCAGAATCCTGTTCGCGGTCTTCTTCGCCCTATTCCTGCTGGTTATCGTCCTCGCCTATGCCATCGGGTCGAACTGACCCCGCCGCGCGGTTTGCTCAACTCGATACGAAAAGGATCGAGCGCTCCGAGCTTTCCAGCAGCGCGGCCGCCGTCGGGCCGAATGACAGGATGTCGCCGGGGCGGCGGCTCACGCCCAGCACGATCAGGTTGTGACGGCCGCGGCGTGCCTGCCGCATGATCGCGTCCTCGGCGGTGACATCTGTGCGCACGCCGGTCTGGATCTTGATCTTGTAGTGCTTCGACAGCGTCGTGATCTCCTTGAGGATCGCGTCGTCGTCGCGCTTGGCGGTCACGACGCGTTGGCGCGCCGTGCTCGCGCCGGCTCTGGCGACCGACAGCGCGGTGATCGGCGCCTTCGCGGCCTTGGCGATTGCGATCGCCACCTCGGCGCCACGCCGCGATACTTCGCTGCCGGTAATTGCGACTAGGATGTTGAGCGGCGCGCCCAGCGGGTCGGTTTCGTGGATGCCCCGGGCGGTCACGACTGCCAGCGCCTCTTCGAACTCGGCGGCGATGCGCGAAATCTGCGTATCGAACCCCCTGGTGCCTGCGGTCGGCTCGAGTCCGACGAACATCAGGTCGTAGCCCTTGCCGGCTTCCTTGGCGACGGCCTCCTCCGCCGACATGTCGTGGGCCTGTTGGATCACCTCGATATCGGTTTCCCGGTCCGTCTTGCGCCGGCCTGATTTCGCGCTGTCGGCTGCATCCGTGACGACCTCGACCGCAGGCGGTGCTTCAGCTTCCGTACCGGCCTTCCTGCCCTTAAGCGCCGGCGCCTTGTCGTGGGTCTCGATCGGCAGCACGGTGACCGGCATGCCGCGCGAACCCGCCAGCAGGCCGGCAAGCCGCGCCGCGAACGTGCCCTTCGGGCTTTGATCGACGGCGACGAGCAGCGTTCGAGGTTGGGGACGAAGCCCTTCTCCTCGGTCGCCTCGCGATCCAGGCGCCGCTTTTCCTCCTTGCCCATCGGCAGACGGCCAAGCGCCCAGCGCAGCGTCGGCGGCATCGCCATCGTGGTGATCACCGCCATCGCCACGATCATCGTGAACAGGTTCTGGCTCAGCACGCCCATCGACAGGCCGATGGTCGCGACGATCACCTCGGTCGAGCCGCGCGCGTTCATGCCGCTGGCGAGCGCCAGCGACTCCCGTCGCGTCAGCCCGCCGAACCAGCCGCCGATGAAAGCGCCGCGAACTTGCCGACGCTCGCGATCAGGATCAGTGCCGACGCGTGAGCAGCACCAGCTCGGGTCTTGACCAGGACCGTCAGATCGGCGCTGAGGCCGGCGAGGCCGAAGAACACCGGCATGAACAGGCCGGCGATCAGGCCGCGGAGCTGCTCGTCGATCTGCCGCGTCAGGATCGGCGACTCGCCGACCAGAATGCCGGCGACGAAAGCGCCGAGCACGGTGTGCACGCCGATCAGGTGGGTGATCAGCGCCATCAGCCCATCACCACCAGGATCGCCGTGATCACCGGCGCCTCGCTGACGAAGTTGTCGTTGGTCCAGCGGATCAGCTTGAACACCAGCCGTGCGCCCGATGGTGAAGCTGAAGGCCGAGGAACACCAGCGTGCCGACCACGCTCTTGGCCAGCGACAATCCAGTCGAAGGCGCCGTGCGCGGCGAGGCCGAAGGTGATGGCGATGATGATCCAGCCGATGGTGTCGTCGATGATCGCCGAGGCGACGATCACCTGGCCGACATTGCGGCGCATGAAGTTCATCTCGCGCACCACCATCGCGACGATCTTCACCGACGAGATCGACAGCGCGGTGCCGAGGAACAGCGAGGTGACCAGCCGCTGCGTCCGGGTGCGGCAGCAGCGATTCGGGCAGGAACTGGCCGAGCGCGAAGCCGCAGGCGAAGGGAATGGCGATGCCGGTGACCGAGACGCTGACCGCCGCCCGCTTCACCGCCTTGCACCAGCGAGAGGTCGGTCTCCATCCCGGTGAGCAGCAGCAGCATCAGAATGCCGAGCTGCGACACCGCCGTCGATCATCGCCTTCTGGCCGGGCTCCTTGGGGAAGATGAGGTGCTGCGCGTCGGGCCAAAGCGCGCCCAGCACCGAGGGTCCGAGCAGGATGCCGGCGATCAGCATTCCCATCACGGCGGGCTGGCCGATGCGCTGCATCACCTCGCCTAGCAGTCGCCCGAGCAGGATGAGCAGCACGAGCTGTGCGATGAAAATGAACTCGGAGGGTGCGGAGCCGGGGCCTTCGGCGGCCCAGGCAATTCCGCATCCCGCTACCAGAAAGGCGAAAATAAGCGCAGAATACGGCCAACGTGACGCCATGAGAGCGCGACGAAACGGGGGAAATCGGAGCGATGACATCTACGTAGACTTAAATTCGCGCGCCGTTGGGGGAATAGCCCATACTGCAAGGAGGTTGTCGTCCCGACGTGGATCGCGCTCGCCAACTGCATTCCATCTTGAAAGTTCCGGGGATTGCTTTTGAGATTGCAAGCTATTAGCAAAATACTCATTGTGGCCGGCGGAGCCATGTCATGCTCGACCGGTCGAGGCACGATCCCGTCATGAGGGACGATCAGCCTGGATGGCGTACGCCCCGAGGCCGGCCTTCCTTGGCGGAAGTGTTCGGCTCGGTCGCGGTCCGTCCAAGCGGCTCGTTCTGGCGCAAGCTTGGCGCCTTTCTCGGCCCAGGCTATCTCGTCGCCGTCGGCTACATGGACCCCGGCAACTGGGCGACCTCGCTGGCGGGGGGCTCGAAATTCGGCTACGCGCTGCTGACGGTTGCACTGCTGTCCAACCTGATGGCGATCCTGCTGCAGGCCTTGTGCACCCGGCTCGGCATCGCGTCGGGCCGCGACCTCGCGCAGGCGTGCCGCGACGCCTTTCCACGCGCGGTCTCTTATCCGCTCTGGCTGATGGCCGAAATCGCGATCTGCTCCACCGACTTGGCGGAGGTGATCGGCACCGCGATCGGCCTCAACCTGCTGTTCGGAATTCCGCTCGAGATCGGCGTCATCATCACGGCGCTCGACGTGTTCCTGATCCTGTGGCTGCAGAATGTCGGGTTCCGATGGATCGAGGCCTTCGTCGTCGCGATGCTCGCCGTCATCTCGGTGTGCTTCGCGGTGCAGATCGTTATGGCGGACCCGGACTGGGGCGGAGTGATTTGCGGCTTCGCTCCCACGACCGAGATCGTGACCCATCCCGAGATGCTCTATCTGGCGCTCGGCATCCTCGGCGCGACCGTGATGCCGCACAACCTCTATCTCCATTCCGGCGTGGTCCAGACGCGGCGATTCGGCGACAGCATCCCGGAGAAGCGCGAGGCCATCGCGCTGGCGACCCTTGATTCCACCATGGCGCTGATGTTCGCATTGTTCATCAACGCCTCGATCCTCATCCTGGCGGCAGCCACCTTCCACAAGGCCGGACAGACCAACGTTGCGGAGCTAGGCGAGGTCCACGCGCTGATCGCGCCGATGCTCGGATCGGCGATCGCGCCGACCCTGTTCGGCATCGCGCTGCTGTGCTGCGGCCTCAATTCCACCGTCACCGCGACGCTCGCCGGGCAGATCGTCATGGAGGGCTTCATCCAGATTCGTCTCCCCCCCTGGGCGCGCCGGCTGTTGACCCGCGGCCTCGCGATCGTGCCAGCGGCGGCCGCCACCATCTGGTACGGCGAATCGGGAACCGCCAAGCTCCTGATTCTCAGTCAAGTCGTTCTCAGCTTGCAGCTTCCGTTCGCGGTGGTGCCGCTGGTGATGTTCACGGCCAATCGCAGCAAGATGGGCGCGCTCGTCGCGCCGCGCTGGGTGACATGCCTCGCCGTGCTCACGGCGCTCATCATCATCGCGCTCAACCTCAAGCTGCTGCATGACTACGGGGCCGGGCACGAGCACTGACCGTGCTGTTGCGGCTTCATCCGCGACGTCCCGCCGCGCTGCGCCGCGTCACGCCTCGACCCGCGTCCACCCGTCCGGCAGCAGCCTTTCCTGCGGCATGAAACGGCCCTTGTAGTCCATCTTCTGCGAGCCCTCGACCCAGTAGCCGAGATAGACATAGGCGAGGCCCATCCGCCGGGCCCGCGCGATGTGATCGAGGATCATGAAGGTGCCGAGCGAGCGCGCATGCTCGTCCGGCTCGTAGAACGAATAGACCATCGACAGGCCATCGCTGAGCACGTCGGTGAGCGCCACCGCCAGAAGGGGGCCGGAGCCGCGGCCCGTGAAGCCGGTATCGGCGTCGCGTCCGCGATACTCGACGATCTTCGTCTCGACGTGGCTATCCTCGACCATCATGGCGTAGTCGAGCACGGTCATGTCGGCCATGCCCCCGTCGCGGTGGCGGCTGTCGAGATAGGCGCGGAACACCGAATACTGTTCGGAGGTCGGCATCGAGGCCCGCATCTCGCCGACAACGTCGGCGTTGCGCGCCAGGATGCGGCGCAGACCGCGCGTCGGCCGGAAGTCCTCCGCCACGACCCGTACCGAGAGACAGGCGCGGCAGATTTCGCAGGCCGGCCGGTAGGCGATCGACTGGCTGCGGCGGAAGCCGCCATGGGTGAGCACGTCGTTGAGCTCGCCCGCCTTTTCACCCACCAGGTGCGTGAAAACCTTGCGCTCCTCGCGGCCCGGCAGGTAGGGGCAGGGCGAGGGCGCTGTGAGATAGAATTGCGGCGTATCACGTGAATGACGGGTCACGGGCGAAGGCTCTCACACGCGGCCGGGAATGAGCCACCGCGGCGAGCATTGCCGGTTGTGCGCTGTTCGTCAAAGGGCGACCGCCGGCGCGACGGCCGGCGACGGCAAATCCGCCACCAGGGCGGTCTCAAGGAAAGGCACGGTGGACGCCGCGCAACGTTGCGGCCCGCGCCTCGGTGTTCACGACGACGGTGCCGACCAGCATGTCGTGCAGGAGACGGTGCCGCGCGTTGAACAGGCCGACCAGCAGGATCAGCGGCGTCAGTGCGGAGACCGCGATCCAGTAGACGACGGCATGGACCGCGCCGAGCAGGAAATAAGCGGGCGCGCCGTACCAGGTGCGCATCTCCAGATCCATCAGCCGCATGCCGACGGTGGCCGAGGCCGTGCTGCCGAACGTGAAGCCGTAGTACAGGATGGCCCAGATCACGGCAGCAGGCGACAGCAGCCAGAACAGTAGCCAGCCGAGCCCGAGCGTCACGATGCCGAACAGGAAAATGAACAGGCTCACCACCATGATCGGGAAGCCGATGATGACGAGGTCGATGAGGAACGCGACCACGCGGCGCGCCGGCACGCCATCGAAATAATCCGGCTGCGTTAGGGGATCATAGGCGTGCGGCGCGAAACCGGAACCGGCCGAATGCGGGTCGTGGGTCATGGCATTCCTCCTCGCCGGTGAAAAGCATGGCGATGCCGGCAGCGTCCCGCAAGGCCGCTCGCGGCCGTGCGGCCGTAGAGCGCGGCGGCATGCATGGCTCCGATCTCGCCCGGCATGGCGCTACAGCAGGTCGCGAAACTCCGGGTGCTGCGCCAGATAGGTGCGGACGAATCCGCAATAGGCGGCGACCTTCACGCCGCGCGCCCGCGCTTCGGCAAGAACATCGTGGACCAGCCGCGAGCCGATGCCGCGCTCGCGCAACGCGCGCGGCACTTCGGTATGCGTGATCGCCATCACGCCGTTGGCGAGGCGATAATTCGCGAATGCGATATGCCCTTCGACGTCGAGTTCGAAGCGGGAGAGGGCGGCATTATCACGAAGAGAATCCATGGCAGGAGATGTAAGGTGCGGCGGCCGGAACGAAAGCCCGGGTCACGCATTGGTCGATGCCAGCTCGTAAGTAATTTCCCGCGATTCCGGGTTCTGGCTTTGTGACCATAGGTTTGAAACGAACAGGGACGATGACCATGAGCATGCTCAGCAGCCTGATGCATAAGATTTTCAATTCCAAGTCCGCAACCGCGGCCCCCGCTCCAGCCGGCGTAGCGCCCGCCCCGAATGCCGCTCCGGCTCCGAATGCCGCTCCGGCCGCGAACGCGGCTCCCGCATCTGCGCCGCCGAGCGAACCTGTCGACGTGGAAGAGATCCTGGACGATGCCGTCGAGGAAAAGGGCCAGAAGCTCAACTGGCGCACGTCCATCGTGGACCTCATGAAGGCGCTCGACATGGACAGCAGCCTGTCGGCACGCAAGCAACTCGCGGACGAACTGGACTACGACGGCGACACCGACGATTCGGCATCGATGAACATCTGGCTGCACAAGCAGGTGATGAAGAAGCTCGCGGAGAACGGCGGCAAGGTCCCGGCCGATCTCCAAAGCTGATGTGGTTGCCCGGCCGAGTATGGCCGCGCTATGCGCACGCCGGCAGCGACAACTCGCAGCCCGCGTGAGCGAAGCGAATGCGGGGAGCACGATATCGGCCCGGATGAGCTCGCCTCATCCGGGCTTCGCCTTATTGCCGCGGTCGCGTAGCGCGGCGGCGAACGCCGCGAACAGTTTGCTGTTCACCGGATTGCTGTGCGCGTCGTATTCGGCATGCCACTGCACGCCGAGCGCAAAGCCCGGCGCATCGGCGATGCTGATCGCCTCGATCGTGCCGTCATCCGCCACGCCCTCGACCACGATACGCTGCCCGAGTTCAAGAATGCCCTGGCCGTGCAGCGAGTTGACCCGGATGGTCTCGCAGCCAAGCAGAGTGGCGAAGACGCCGCCGGCCGTGAGGCGGACATCGTGGCGGTCGGCATAGATCACGGCCTGGTCGGGATGGATCTCGCCAGTCTCCAGCCGCGTCATGCGGTGGTTCATGCGGCCGGGCAGTTCGCGGATTTCCGGATGCAGCGAGCCGCCGAACGCCACGTTCATCTCCTGGAAGCCGCGACAGATGCCGAACAGCGGCACGCCGCGTTCGACGCAGGCCGCGACCAGTGCCAGCGCCATCGCGTCGCGCCCTTCGTCATAGGGCTCGTGCCGCGGATGCGCCGCGAGGCCGAAGCGGGCGGGATGGACATTGGCGCGCGCGCCGGTGAGCAGGATGCCGTCGACCGTATCCAGCAGCGCTCCGATATCGGTGATCTCCGGATTGCCAGCGAACATCAGCGGCAGCGCGTCCGCCGCCTCGCCGACAGCGCGCAGGTTGCGCTCGCCGACAAGCTGCGCCGGGAAGCGGTTCTCGACAACGAACGCGTTCCCGATCACGCCGACGATAGGTTTGCTCATGGCGGCGAGTCTTCACATCCGCCGGACAATGTCGCCATCTAAATCGAACGGATGGAACGAGACAATGCGCATGGAAAGAGGGAGCCGTAGCCCGCATTGAGCGCAGCGAAACGCGGGATTGGAACATCCGTTATCGGCTCGATCCCGGATTTCGCTGCACCCGATCCAGGCCATCACTGGACCGCACCGGCCTGCACCGCATTTGGCTTCGCTCATCCGGGCTACCCTTGGCTGCGGGTGCTGACGATTTTACCTCTTGGTTGGCCTGAGTTTTCCCCGTAAACATCATGCCGCGACGCCGCTGCGTTTTCATTGGACATGGGGGGCAAGGGCATGGGCACGAGACGTTGGGCTTGGTTGCCGGCGACGTTGTTTCTGCTGACGGCGGTTCCGGCGCACGCGCAGCAGCGAAGCGTCGTCACGAGCCCGGTGCCTCCGGTCGGCATCGCGACGCAGGTCGTCGACGTCGGAACAGGGGCGACGAGCGTTCGCTACCTTCTGCTGACCCAGGTCCTCACGCGACCGACTGCCGCCGTTATCCTGTTCGCCGGCGGCAAAGGTCTCGTGAACATCACCTATGACGGCAACATCGGCGATGATCTCAAGAACAATTTTCTCGTCCGCTCGCGCCTGCTCTTTGCACAGAAAGGGGTCGCCGTTGCCGTGGTCGATCCGCCCGGGGCCGTGGGGATTGTGGAGGCCACCCGGCTGTCGGCATCCTATGCGCAGACGATGTCCAACGTGATCGCGGAACTGCGCAAGCGCACCGGCGTGAAGAAGGTCTGGCTCGTCGGCACGAGCTCGGGAACGCTCTCGGCCGCCAGTATCGCAGCGCGATATCCGCTCCTCACCTTTACGCTGGACCCGACCCTGCCGAGCCTCGACGATCCCAATCCGGCACGCCCCAACGGCGTCGTGCTCACGTCGACGCAGACACGGCTCTATCCGTCGCCGACCAGCCCCCCGCCGCCTTCGCCATTTTTCACGGCCGTGACATGCACCGGGAAGCTCGACGAGGCCGCGCTGTCAGCCATCAATGTGCCGGTGCATGTCGTCGCCCATCACCTCGACGGCTGCCCATGCAGCCCGGCCGGCGACGCGCCAAGCATCCTGACCAAGCTGACCAGGAGCCCCTCGAAGGACCGCCTCGAAGTGACCGGCGGAACGCCACCGGACGCAGCCAATGACGTGTGTCAGGCGAACTCGCCTCATGGCTTCCTCGGCCTCGACGACTCGGTCGTCACGGAGATCGTCAACTGGGTGAAGACGCACTGAGCGACGTCGCCTTCGGTCGTTCGATGATGCGCCCGGTCTGGTCGCGGCAATCGAGGTGGTGGGTTACGCGCCTTCGGCGCTAACCCACCCTACGGGTTCCATCGTAAGCGCTGTTTTCAGGCCACGTCTCTGAGCGCGGGCATGGCCGGATAGGCCCAGGGCAGGAGATCGTCGATCTTGCTGTTGAGATGGCCATTGACGAGCCTGGTGATGACGTCGGTGAGATAGGCCTGGGGATCGATGCCGCAGAGTTTGCAGGTCTCGATCAGCGAGGCGACGACGGCCCAGTGCTCGCCGCCGCCATCGGAACCGGCGAAGAGAGCATTCTTCCGGTTCAATGCGATTGGGCGGATTGTGCGCTCCACCACGTTGGAGTCGATCTCGACGCGTCCGTCATCGAGGAAGCGCGTGAGGCCCTCCCAGCGCGAGAGCGTGTAGCGGATGGCTTCAGCGAGCTTGGTCTTCTGGCTGATCAGGGCGAGCTTGGCGCGCAGCCAGGGTTCAAGGTCGTCGATGATCGGCCGGCTCCTGTCCTGGCGGATGGCACGCCGCTGCTCGGCGCCGCGGCCGCGGATGTCGTTCTCGATCGCGTAGAGGTTCGCGATGCGTTCGAGCGCTTCGCTGGCGATCGGCGCCGGACCCGCGGCGGCGAGCTCGTAGAAGCGGCGGCGCACATGGGCCCAGCAGAAAGCGAGTTGCACATCGCCACGCTCGGCCAGCACGCGATAGCCGGCATAACCATCGACCTGCAGGGTGCCTCTAAAGCCAGCGAGATGGGTTATCGGCCGTTCGGCCTTGCGATCGGGCGCGTAGACGTAGGCCACGCCTGGCGGATCGCTGCCGCCCCAGGGGCGATCATCACGTGCGTAAGCCCAGAGCTGGCCGGTCTTGGTGCGTCCACGTCCGGGATCGAGCACCGGCGCCGTCGTCTCGTCGGCGAAGAGCTTGGCCGAACTCTTGAGCGCCATGAGCAGGCGATCGTGGACAGGCCGCAGCATGAAGGCGGCGCGGCCGACCCAGTCGGCTAACGTCGAGCGATCGAGCGTGATCCCCTGCCGCGCATAGATCTGGGCCTGACGATACAGCGGAAGATGGTCGGCATATTTGGACACGAGCACCTGCGCCACGGTCGCCTCGGTGGGCAAGCCGCCCTCGATCAGCCGCGCCGGGGCGGGCGCCTGCACCACCACGTTCTCGCAAGCCCGGCAGGCATATTTTGGTCGGCGAACGACGAGCACACGGAACTGCGCCGGCACGATGTCCAGCCGCTCGCCCGTATCCTCGCCGATCCGATGGAGCGCGTTGCCACAGCATGGGCAGGCATGATCGTCGATGTCGACCACCATCTCCACGCGTGGCAGGTGGGCGGGAAGCGATCCCCAATTCATGCGGCGCTTGGCAGCGCGGCCCGCCCGCTCGGCGGGGACAGCCGCTTCGGTCTTGGCCTCGTCGCTCGCCACGACCTGCTCGACCTCTTCCAGGCCGAGCAACATCTGATCCTCAGGCAGCGTCTCGGCGCGCCGCCCGAAGCGATGACGCTGCAGCTCCTTGATGATCTGACGGAGCCGCTCGTTCTGCACCCGCTCCGCAATCAGCATCGCCTGCAGCGTGCCAGGATCGTCGGGAAGCGTGTCCGCCACAACGGCCATGGCGGGGATTAGATCATGCGGCGCAGTGCGTCGCGAGCGTTCAAATGACCCTGATTCACTGTGCCGCAATCATCCCGGCTGCAGCGGCGCCGGCGTCTCTCGCGCCGCGTGAACCCGCTTCCAATCCAGCCCTTCCAACAACGCCGAGAGCTCAGCGGCTGACAGCCGCATTACCCCGTCCTGAATGTTCGGCCAGCGGAACGTCCCATCCTCGAGCCGCTTGGCGAACAGGCACACGCCCGTGCCGTCCCAGAAGATCAGCTTCACCCGGTCCGCCCGCTTCGCCCGGAACACATAGACGGTGCCCGAGAACGGATCGGCCTTCATCGTCTCGCGCACCAGCGCCGCCAGCCCCTCGGCTCCCTTGCGGAAGTCGACCGGCCTCGTCGCCACCATCACCCGCACCGCGCCCGTCGGCCCGATCACGCGCCGGCCTTCAGGGCCCGGAGCACCGCCGCGACCGTCTTTGCCTCCGCACCGCGGCCAACGCGAACCGTCACCTCGTCGATCTCGACCTCAATGACGCCGAGGGCATCGCCGCGGCGGCGGCCTCTCGGCCTCCCGCGCTTGCGCGCCGGCTCCGCAGCCCGCGCCTCAATCAATGCGGGCACAAACACCGGAGCGGTCTCGGCGCTCGACCCCCGCGCCTGCCGGCGCCACGTAAAAAGTTGCTGCGGGGTCAGTCCGTGTCGTCGCGCAACCTGGCAGGCCGTCGCGCCTTCAACGAAGCTCTCCCCAACGATCGATGCCTTCTCTTCAGGCGTCCAAGATCGCCGGCGCCCAGCACCCGTGAACACTTCAATCCGCTGCACCGGACCTGAATCCGACACATGCTTATGCTCTGAAATCGACATGTGTCGGAGCTCCTCAAGGACTCCGAATATCCGACCTCATATCGACGAAAAACAAGGTGGAATCAAAACGCCGCTTACGTTCCATCCGCCTCACGCAGCGAATCTCGGCAGCCGCGCCTGGGCATGTACGGCGAGGCCCTCCGGCCGAAACGAGAATTCCGCCTTGCCGTGGAACTGGCGCTCCAGGATGCGGCGCAGCAGGGACGAGCCGAAGCCCTCGCGCTTGGGCGGCGTCACCGGCGGCCCGCCGGTTTCCTGCCAGTGCAGGTCGACCATCTGGTCGCCTGCGGCGTCGCCCAACGTCCAGGTCACGGCGAGCCGGCCTGCCTCGCGGGACAGCGCGCCGTATTTGCTGGCATTGGTGGTGAGCTCGTGGATCACCATCCCCATCGTCACCGCGGACTGCGCGTCGATCCCGAAATCAGGGCCGGCGAAGGTCAGCCGCCCGGCGCGCTGATAGGGTTCGAGTTCGGTCGCGACCAGGTCGCGGAACGACACCGCGTCCCACCGCCGCTCGCTGAGCAGCGTATGGGTGTGCGCCAGCGAGGCGATGCGCTGGTTGATGCCCGCGCTGAAGCTTGCCATGTCGGGAGACGCGCGCAGGCTGAGCTGGATGACGGCCTGCACCGTCGCCAGCGTGTTCTTGACGCGATGATGCAGCTCGGCGATCAGCAGCTCCTGTTGCTTCTCGGCCGCGCGGCGTTGGACCACCTCGCGGCGCAGCGCGATCTGCGTCATCACCTGCCGGGCCATCAGCTTTAGGATGCGCTGCTGGCGGTCGTCGAGCACGCGCGGCTTGTAGTCGAGTACGCAGACGGTGCCGATCGGCAGGCCGTCCTCGTCCTCCAGCACGGCGCCGGCATAGAAGCGCAGGTTGGGGTCCCCGGCGACCAGCGGATTGGCGGCGAAGCGCGGGTCCTGCGTGGTGTCGGGCACGATGAACAGCCCGCGCTGCAGAATGCTATGGGTACAGATCGAGATGTCGCGGCCGGTGCCGGTGGCGTCTCCCAGCCCGACCTGGGCCTTGAAAAACTGGCGGTCGTCGTCGATCAGGCTGATCGCCGAGATCGGCACGTCGCAGATTTCGGTGAGGAGCTTCACCACGTCGTCGTAATCGGCCTCGCGCGGGGTATCGAGGATGTTGTAGCTGCGCAGCGCGGCGAGGCGCTCCTGCTCGCGGGGGTGGGGGCCGGATGTCATGACGGCCTTATATATGGGATTTGTCTGGAAAGGGGAGAGCGCACCGCGTTTTAGCCGCGCGCCCCACGCTGACGGCAGATAGCGGGCACGCCTTCATCGCGATCACGATGTGCGTTGAACCGCGCGCGACTCGCCAGCTAGAGCTGCTTGACCGAGACGTGGCCGGCGCCGACGCTGAGGTCCAGCTCCTCGCCGGCAGAGACGAACACAAACCATTGCTCTCGGCCGGCCGTGGACTGGACACCGACGCCGGCACCGACGGTGATGTCCGCGTCGGCGAAAAGCTGAAAGCCCTTCAACGAGCTCGGCTCGCCCTGCGCGACCAGGATGCCGGCGGCGCCTTCGCCGCCCTCCGCAGGCCGATGCTCGCGCCGGTGAAGCTGTAGAGCCACTGGTCGGCGTTCAGGTTCGTGGTGTTGACCACGGCGCCCGGTATCTCCTCCACGGAGACGATGAGGCTGCCGCCGATGACCGCGACGATGCCACCGACTTGAAGTCCCCAAGATACTGCAGCAACGGTTTCACCAGATTCACGAGCTGCTGGGTATCATCCGACGTCCATTGTCCATTCTTGGCGGCGTTCACCAGCGTGGTGATGGCGCTGCCGCTCTGCGTCACGATGGTCTCGCATTCCTGGAGCAGGGCGCTGGAGAGCGAGACCGTCGAGGAGGCCGTCAAAGTCAGAGCACAGCGCCGCGTCGTCGGTCCCGGCCGGCTACAATTGCTTGACCGTCACGTAGCCCGCGCCGACGCTGATATTGAGCTCTTCGCCGGTCGACACGAAGACGAAGATCTGGCCGTCCAGCGAATCCTGGACGCCGACGCCGCCCACCACCGTCGCCGACCCGTCGGCGAAAACCTGGATGCCGCCAAGCTTATCGGGCTTGCCCTTGGCGATGAGGATGCCGACCGACAACTCGGCCCCTTCCGCGAGGCCGATGTCGGCGCCGACAAAATTATAGAAGTAGGGGAGACTGGTCGGGGCCGACACCTCGGTCACCACGCCCGGCACTTCCTCGCCGCCGACCCCGGCCTCGATGCTTCCGGACACGATAAAGCCCACCGAGTCGTAGCCTTCGACATAACTCAGAAGCGGCTGGATCAGCGCCGTGAACTGGGTGGTGTCCTGGGACGTCCACTGTCCGGACTGCGCCGGCGGTGACCAGCCCCTGGATCGCGGATGGGCTTTGTTGCACGATGGCCTTGCATTCATTGAGAATCGCGGTGCTCAGCGATGACATATCGGTCTCCCCAGGTTGTGATGGCGGACGAATGTGCGGGCCCGCCGGCGCGTGAAATTCACGTCGGAGATAAATGCAGATTGCACAGGATACATCTTAAAAAAGAAATATTACAAGAAACAATTAGAAAGAGGCATGGGCCATCGCCTCGAACGGCGGCCCGTTCTATTGGTACCGAAATATTCTGTGAGGCGCGCACTTAGCCTGACCAGCCAAGAGTTCTATAACCACCACATGGTGGAATTCTTACGGCAAGAGTTGCCAGTCACTATGGGCTATGGACCAATTGGCCCGAGTTCATTAGTGCGATGTATGCTTATGCTATGCAACGCGCATTGCTCTCGCGTATATTAAGCGAGAAGCCCGCGTCGTCGCCCGACATCGTTGGAGACCAGCTTTCATCGGTGTATTCGAGCTTGATGTCTACTTCGGCGGCGTATTTGCCTTCACGGATCAGTTCCGTCGAGGGGCGGATGCGGTTCATGTTCGCCTCATGAAATCTGCCGACCATCGTTCGATAGCAGGGCGATAAGCGGTTACCAAAACGGCCGGTGTCCTGCTGGACTTGGGAATGAAAGGTGCTTGGTCTTACTCCGCCGCCTCCACCCGCTTGCGGCGCGGGCCGCCGCGCGCCAGCACCGGCTTGAGGAACGCGCCGGTATAGCTGCGCTTCTCGCGCACCACCTGCTCGGGCGTACCGGCCGCCACGATCTCGCCGCCGCCGTCGCCGCCCTCGGGGCCGAGGTCGATGATCCAGTCCGCGGTCTTGATCACTTCGAGATTGTGCTCGATCACCACCACCGAATTGCCCTGCGCCACCAGCTCGTGGAGCACCTCGAGCAGCTTGGCGACGTCGTGGAAATGCAGGCCGGTGGTCGGTTCGTCCAGAATATACAAAGTGCGGCCGGTGGCGCGCTTGCACAGTTCCTTGGCGAGCTTGACGCGCTGCGCCTCGCCGCCGGACAGCGTCGTCGCCTGCTGGCCGACATGGATGTAATCGAGGCCGACGCGGTGCAGCGTCTTGAAGGTGTCGCGCACGCGCGGCACTGCCTTGAAGAACTCCACCGCCTCCTCGACCGTCATGTCGAGCACGTCGGCGATCGACTTGCCCTTGAACGTCACCTCCAGCGTCTCGCGATTGTAGCGCTTGCCCTTGCAGGCGTCGCAGGTGACGTAGACGTCGGGCAGGAAGTGCATCTCGATCTTGATGACGCCGTCGCCCTGGCAGGCCTCGCAGCGCCCGCCCTTGACGTTGAACGAGAAGCGCCCGGGCTCGTAGCCGCGCGCCTTGGCCTCGGGCAGGCCGGCGAACCACTCGCGGATCGGCGTGAACGCGCCGGTATAGGTTGCGGGATTGGAGCGCGGCGTGCGGCCGATGGGCGACTGGTCGATGTCGATGATCTTGTCGATGTGCTCCAGGCCTTCGATGCGGTCGTGCGGGGCAGGGCCCTCGCTGGCATTGTTGAGCTTGCGCGCGATCGCCTTGTAGAGCGTGTCGATCAGCAGCGTCGACTTGCCGCCGCCCGACACGCCGGTGATGGCGGTGAACAGGCCGAGCGGAATATCGGCGGTCACGTCCTTGAGGTTATTGCCGCGGGCGCCGACCACCTTGATGACGCGGCGCGGGTTGGGCGGGCGGCGGTCCGGCACCTCGATGCCAAGCGCGCCGGTGAGATATTGTCCGGTGATCGACTTCGGATTCGCCATGATCTCGGCCGGCGTGCCCTCGGCGATGATATGGCCGCCATGGATGCCGGCGCCCTGGCCCATGTCGATCACGTAATCCGCGGCGCGGATCGCGTCCTCGTCGTGCTCGACCACGATCACGGTGTTGCCGAGGTCGCGGAGTCTCTTAAGGGTCACCAGCAGGCGCTCGTTGTCGCGCTGGTGCAGGCCGATGGACGGCTCGTCCAGCACGTAGAGCACGCCGGTCAGACCCGAGCCGATCTGCGAGGCGAGGCGGATGCGCTGGCTCTCGCCGCCCGACAGCGTTCCGGAGGCGCGCGCGAGCGTGAGATATTCCAACCCGACGTCGACCAGGAAGCGCAGGCGGTCGCGAATCTCCTTGAGCACGCGCACGGCAATCTCATTCTGCTGCGACGTGAGATGCTTCGGCAGCTCGGCGAACCATTCGCCCGCGCGCTTGACCGAGAGTTCCGATACCTGCCCGACATGCATCCCGGCGATCTTCACGCACAGCGCCTCGGGCTTGAGGCGGTAACCCTTGCACGCGTGACAGGGGATGTCGGTGAAGTATTTGGAGATTTCCTCGCGCGCCCACTCGCTCTCCGTCTCCTTGAAGCGGCGCTCCAGATTCGTCACCACGCCCTCGAACGGCTTCCTGGTCTCGTAGGCGCGCAGGCCGTCGTCATAGACAAACCGGATGCTCTCATCGCCGGAGCCGTGCAGGATCGCATCCTGCGCCTTCTTGGGGAGGTCCTTCCACTTCATGTCGAGCGTGAAGCGATAGTGCTTGGCGAGCGCCGTCAGCGTCTGGATGTAATAGGGCGACGATGACTTCGCCCATGGCGCAATGGCGCCGCGCTTGAGGGTGGCGGCCTTATCGGGGATCACGAGGTCGGCGTCGATATGCTGCTCGATGCCGAGCCCGCCGCAGGCCGGGCAGGCGCCGAAAGGATTGTTGAACGAGAACAGCCGCGGCTCGATCTCGGGGATGGTGAAGCCGGACACCGGGCAGGCGAACTTCTCCGAGAAGATCAGGCGCTCCGGGCCGCTTTGGTCGTGAATCCTAGCGGTCTTTTTCTCCGCCTTCGCGGCTTGCTCGGTCTGCTCCCTCCCCCCACCGGGTCGCGCCGCTGGTGCGGCCCGCCCGGTGGCAGGCTCTTGCGGGGGAGGGGTGGGGTAGGGGGGGAGCCCAACGGCCGGAGCCTGCTTCTTACCCCCACCCCTGTCCCCTCCCAGCAAGGGGGAGGGGGACGCTGGAGCCGCTGGCGCTTCGTCCGCTGATTGCGTGAGTGAAGTCGAGCCATCCGCATATTCGGCCACCGCCAGCCCATCCGCGAGCTTGAGCGCCTGCTCCAGCGAATCCGCGAGGCGCGTGCCGAGGTCCGCCCGCACCACGAGGCGATCCACCACGACGTCGATGTCGTGCTTGAATTTCTTGTCGAGCGCCGGCGCCTCCGCGATCTCGTGGAACGCGCCGTCGATCTTCACGCGCTGATAGCCGCGCTTGAGGAACTCGGCGAGCTCCTTGCGGTATTCGCCCTTGCGGCCGCGCACGACCGGCGCCAGCAGATAGAGCCGCGTGCCCTCCGGCAACGCCATGATGCGGTCGACCATCTGCGAGATGGTCTGGCTCTCGATCGGCAGGCCGGTCGCCGGCGAATAGGGCACGCCGACGCGCGCCCACAGCAGCCGCATGTAGTCGTAGATCTCGGTAACGGTGCCGACGGTGGAGCGGGGGTTCTTCGACGTCGTCTTCTGCTCGATCGAGATCGCCGGCGACAGGCCGTCGATCTGGTCGACGTCCGGCTTCTGCATCATCTCCAGGAACTGGCGCGCATATGCCGAAAGGCTCTCGACGTAGCGCCGCTGGCCCTCGGCATAGATCGTGTCGAAGGCAAGCGATGACTTGCCCGAGCCCGACAGGCCGGTAATCACCACCAGCTTGTCACGCGGCAGCTCGACGTCGATATTCTTGAGATTATGTTCGCGGGCGCCACGGATGGAGATAACGCGGCCATCGGGCCGCTTGCGGCTCTTGTCGAACAGGTCGGTCATGACGCGGTCCAAATGGCAAGGGCGGCGCCGGCACGCCGTGACGACAAGGTTAGGAGTTCACAGTCAAGGTAGTCACCACACCATCGTTTC
>CAVZMU010000007.1:0-996721 GCA_963776455.1 uncultured Alphaproteobacteria bacterium | reverse complement strand
TCGTCCGGTCCTTCCTTCAAGGCCGGACTCCACTTCAACCTGGATCAATCCACAGGGGCAACGTCAGGGGCCGACGACGAGGCGGTCGACCCCGGGCATTGCGCATTCTCATGGAGAAAAGCGCTCCACGCTCACAGATCATGGTGTTGCCGCACGTCAATCACCTGGGGATATTCGGCGATCCCTCCGCGCTTCAGAACATGGCTTCGCCGCTTGCCGGCCGACGACGGCATCAAGCAGACGCCGTGACGGGGGTGCTGAGGCAGGGCTTGGCCGCGATAGGGCTTGGCCGCGGCACGGCTTAGTCATCCTGCCGTGCCGCAGCAATGACGGGCGGGGCATCGCCGAATGCCGGCGATTTCCTCACATCGCATGGGCCGCAAGAGGTGAACGACAGATCACGCGACCAGGATTTTCCTGAAGTAGGCGGTGGTCTCTCTGAGGCCGTCTTCTAGGCTTACGTTGGGGGACCAGTCGATGAGGGTGCGGGCTTTGGAGATATCCGGCTGCCGCTGCCTCGGGTCGTCCGCCGGGAGGGGATACGTGACGACACGGGACTTCGACGCCGTCATCTCGATCACGAGCTCGGCAAGCTCGCGGATCGAAATTTCCGAGGGGTTGCCGAGATTCATCGGACCCGTCACATCGCTGCTCGTGCCCATGAACCGGACAATCCCCTCGATCATGTCGTCGACGTAACAGAAGGACCGTGTCTGCCCGCCGTCGCCGTAAATCGTGATGGGTTCGCCTTTCAAAGCCTGCACGATGAAATTCGACACCACGCGTCCGTCATCCGGCAGCATCCGGGGTCCATAGGTGTTGAATATCCGCGCAACCTTGATCGCGAGCTTGTACTGCCGGTGGAAATCGAAGAACAATGTCTCGGCGCACCGCTTGCCTTCGTCGTAGCAGGCGCGCGGCCCGATCGGGTTCACGTTGCCCCAATAGTCCTCGGGCTGGGGGTGTATGAAGGGATCGCCATAGACTTCGCTGGTGGACGCCTGGAGCACCCGCACTCCGAGCCGCTGGGCGAGCTCCAGCATATTGATGGCGCCCTGCACAATCACCTTCGTGGTCCGTACCGGATCAGACTGGTAATGGACCGGCGAAGCCGGGCAGGCGAAATTGAAGATGGCATCGACCTCAAGGCCGATCGGAACGGTGATGTCGTGGCAGATCGCTTCGAACGCCGGGTTGCCGGCCAGACCCTCGATATTGCTTCGGCGTCCGGTGAAGTAGTTGTCGAGCGACAGCACTTTGCAACCGTCCTTGAGCAGCCGTTCGCATAGATGCGAGCCGATGAACCCGGCCCCGCCGGTCACGAGGATACGCTTGCCCGCATAGCTCATGTCATGGCCGCGATATTCCGCCGAAGAATGGATGCCTGAATCTGTTACGGAGGTAGGCGGCAACGCATCAGCCGAAACCTGATGGTGTAGAGGTCGTTCATGACGGAAGGAATTCGCGCCTTCAGCGACGCCACGCAAAACGGCGGCAGTCGGATCCGATCGTCCACAGGCTTCGGTGGTCATGACCGTCTATAACGATTTACGTTTCCTCGATGAAGCGGTCGACAGCGTTCTGCAGCAGGACTTTCGCGACCTCGAACTCATCATCGTCGACGATGGCACCGGCCAAGATGAGATATTCGCGGCGCTGGAACGGCGCGACCCGCGCATCCGGCTCGTGGTCAATCCGACCAATTTCTCGGCACCGCAGCGGCGGCCAACCGCGGCATCGAGACCGCACGCGCCGACATCATCGTTCGCCTCGATGCCGATGATGTGGCAGAGCCTGACCATGTCGGACGCCTTATCGCGGCGCTCAACGACGACCCGGACGTGGGCCTGGTCGGAAGCGCGGTCTCGTTGATCGACGAAGCCGGACAGCCGCGCGGCATGCAGCGGATGCCGGAAACCGACCTTGAAATCCGATGGACCATCCTGTTCCACAATCCATTCTATCACTCGACCGTCGCGTACCGCCGCAGTTGCTTCGAGGCGGCCGGACGCTATCTCGTCGAGGAACTCGTGTCGCAGGATCACTATCTGTGGTTCCACATGTTGCCGCTGTGCCGCGCACGCAACATCACGGAACCGCTGACGCGCTACCGGGTAAACCCGCGCGGGCTGACTGCGGTCAACTCAACGGACAATCCGCGCAGCCGCACCCATCCAATCCGCGAGACCCTGTGGGCGCGCCTGGGTCTCACCTACGATCTTTACGATAACACATTGGCGCTGGACGTGAGCCACTTCCTGCGCGGCGGCGATATCGCGGAAACCGAACGGCGGGCGCCAGCCTACCGCACGATGCTGACATTGCTGCGCGCGTTTCTGGCCGCCCAGCGGCCGCTGTCGCGCGCCGAAGATGTCCGATCGGCGCGCAAACTGGGCCACACGATCGTCGCGCGCGTCCTCGCGAACCCGCCGGCGCGCCGGAGGGAGATGCTGCAGATTTGCCGTCTGTGCCTGCCGCTCGACCGCCGCGCCGCGGTCGGCGCGATCACCACGTGGCTGGCGGACGAAACCAAGGCCGCATGGCGGGCGGCGACGGAATGGCTGATGCGGGCGCGGGCGGGTTGAACGTCACCGGGCGAAGAACTTGTGCAGGCCGTTGAAATTAAGCCGAGGCCACGATGGACGACGACTTTTCCGAATGGTTTTCAGGAAAGGGCCTGACCACCGACTGGACGTCGCGGTTCTTTCCTCGTTGGGTCGCTGCTCGCACACCGCCGTGACGAGGCGCTGGAGATTCTGGAGATCGGCTCCTGGGAGGGCCGGTCGGCAATCTTCTTTCTGCAATATTTTAAGCGATGCCGCTTGACGTGCATCGACACCTTTGCCGGCAGCGTCGAGCACGCGCTCCGGCCTCATTGGGCGGAGGCGCTTCCCGGCGTCGAAGCGCGTTTCGATGCCAACCTAGCCGAATTCGGCGGCCGGGTCGAAAAGATCAAAAGCACATCCATCAAGGGGCTGGCCGGACTGATCACACAGGATCGCCGCTTCGACCTCGTGTATGTCGATGGCAGCCATCACAGCGCCGATTCCCAATCCGACGCGGTCTTCTCCTGGCCGATGATCCGGGATCGCGGCGTCGTCATCTTCGACGACTACGAATGGACGTTCTTTCCCACCGAGATCGATCGCCCGAAGCTCGGAATCGACGCGTTTCTGTCGGTCCATCCCGGCCAGTACCGAGTGCTGCATCGGGACTATCAACTCATCATCGAAAAACTTGCGCCCACGGAACGGCCTTTATCGTGAGGACACGCGACCCGATTGCTTTCCTTCCGCGACGCGCGGAGTGCCGGCCGAACGGCAGCCCTGTAACAACTATCCTGAACAAACAGGTAGTGCGGAATGTTTAGCGGACAGGATGATCGCGTCGAGTTCGTCATGATCGCCGAGGCGGGCATACTCGAAGCGCAGGCCGTTCTGTTGTGCGACAGCATACGTGCCTTTGCCGGCGCCTATTTGTCGTCACCTATCACGGTGATATCGCCAAGGAGCGCGCGCCGTCCATCGTCGGCGACGCTACGCAGGCTTGAAGCGCTGCAGGCAGAATACCTTCCGCTCGAGATCGACAGTTGCTGTCCGCAATACGGGACATCGTTCCGCATTCATGGTCTCGCCCATGTCGAACGCCGTTCGGGGCCGCCGGTCGTCGTGCAACTCGACAGCGACGCGATATTCGTTGCTGAGCCGGACCTCTCCATGACCGGGAGTGACGCGGTCGCGCGGCCGGTCGATGTGAAAGGGATGTGCACGACTGGCCCCGGCGACCCGTTCGACCCCTATTGGCGAGAGCTTTGTGCGCTCGTCGGTGTTGATTACGAGCATGTTCCGGTGATCGAGAGCACCGTCGACCGTCAAGCGGTACGAGCCAGCTACAATGGCGGATTCGTTGCCGTGCGAAGGGCTTCCGGCATCTTCGAACGCACCGAGGTTTTCTTCAGGAAACTGGTCGCCGCGCGCATGATGCCGTGGACGGCCGACGGCCCTGTTGTCAACGCCGGAACCGGAGTCTTGAGCGGAGCCGCCACCGCCTATTGGGGTACCAGCCAGGCTGCCTTGTCGCTCGCCGCGGTCGCCGGCCACCACATTGTGCGGCTATGGCCGGGCACCCACAATTTTCCGCTTCATCTCCTCGATCATCTGGCCGCTCCCATTCCAACGCCCCTGGTGCACATTCACTATCACGGGTCGTTTTCTACCGGCGCGGGTTATGCGTACCCGGCGCTGGAAGCGAGATTGAATCTTCCGGAACAGGTCGCGGAATGGCTCAGGTTGCGTCTGCCTTTATCGCCGTGACGATGGTCCTCCGAACCAAACGTAGATGATCACCATCAACACAATTTCCGTGCTCTCGTTATTCCAATACCTGTGAGCCTTTCAGATTCGGCCAAAGCCATTGAGATTCGAACCGCAACAATAACGATGGTAGGACTGGGATTTGTTGACGAGAGGTCTCGCAAGTTGCATCGGCGCCTCGATCATTGTGAAGGGCAGGTGTTGGCGGCGTCGTCCGATCCATTATCGATGTGGTCATAATATCAGAATGCAAAAAGAAGCTTCGGCCGAACACCTGAACAACACGTCATCATCGTCCGCAACAAGGCGGGCAATCCTTATCCTGGGCATGCATCGCAGCGGGACATCGGCGCTCGGCGCCCTCATCAACGCGCTGGGAGCAGCCGGTCCAAAGACGCCACTGCCCCCGAACGTCTTCAATTCGCGCGGGTACTGGGAAAGCAAGCCCCTCATGGAATTGCACGATGAAGTGCTCGTATCGGCGGGTTCGTCCTGGGCCGACTGGCGCCCGCTCGATCCGAAATGGATTCGTTCGGCCCGCAGCGGATCGCTACCGTCTCAGAATCAAAGACGTGCTCAGGGATGAATTCGGCGATGCGCCGTTGATGTTCATCAAAGATCCCCGGATATGCCGGTTTGTTCCGTTCATGGTTTCGATCCTGGCCGAGATGAACATCAGCCCGGTCGCGTTTCTGCCCATGCGCAATCCGCTCGAGGTTTCATATTCGCTGGTGCGACGCAACGGAGGCGCGCTATCCAAATATCTTCTTTTATGGCTCCGGCATGTGCTCGACGCTGAGTATCACTCCCGATACATGCCGCGCTACGCGATGTCCTTCGAGGGCTTCCTCTGTGACTGGCGGCTTCACATGACCCGCGCAGCAGAAAAAACAGGAATTATCTGGCCGGCTCTTTCCTGCCATCCGGATATCAAGTTCGAGCAGGCGTTATCGCCCGACCTGTATCATGAGAGGGCCACGCCGGACGACATGGACGCTAATCCGAATGTCACGTCTTTGGTCCGCGCCACATACGACGCCCTGACTGCCTTTATTGACGACGACGAGAATGTCAGGAATTACACGATCGGCTGGACCTGTTGCGAATTAAGTTCGACGACAGCTGCGAACTGTTTGGCAAGGCCGCGGCCGACGACGATTTCGCGGTTTCGCAATCGGGCGTCGAGCTCGGCATACAGACCGCCGAGGCAGAACGCCTCCGGCAGGACAGCGCAAGGCTTGCCGCGCTTTCGGAGCATCGGTCCTTTGAGATTCGCGACTTGGCCGCCGAGCGCGATGGCCTCCTCGCCATCAACGAGACGCTCGCCGCCGAGCGCGACAGCGTCAGCCGTACCAACCAGGCACTCGCCGCCGAGCGCGATAGCCTCATCCACACCAACGAGACACTCACGGTCGAGCACGATAAACTCATCCATACAAATGAGACCCTCACCGCCGAGCAAGATAGCCTCGCCCGTACCAACGAGGCGATCTCCGCCGAGTGCCGACGTCTTGCCCGTACCGCTGGAGATGTCTGCGCCGAGCGCGACCGTCTCGTGGGAGCCAACAACGATCTGATCGCCGAACGCGACGGATTGGCCGTCGAGCGCGACAGCATCATATGTGAGCGCGCTGCGCTGCTTGCGTCGCACAGTTGGCGGATGACCGCACCGTTGCGACGAACGCGAAAGCTGTTCACGCGGCAAAGACCGAGAGACCCCCCGACACCTTGAAGCGAACGGGCCGTTATCGGCGCTGGCAATTTGGGCCACGTCGCGGGCACTGATTTTCGCGGCTTTGACGCCGGTGCGGTCGCCATTTCCGACGATATTGTCGCCCGCCCCGATAGACCGGCGCATCGGCGACGCATATGATTGTAGAATCCTCGACTCTCAACGCGTGGTGTCAGGACCCCGGCGGAGGAATGACAATGAATCCCATGACCTCAGCGGCGGACCCGGCACCCGGCTCGAATGCCAAAATCGTGCGAGCCGCCATCCATCCGGCGATCGGCGTCGCGCGCATCGGCGACAGCGCGAGCGAGTGGTTCATCGGCCCGGAGGTCGTCGACCCCTCCCCTGAGAAGCCTGAATATTATCGCGATGCGGCGGGCGCCTTGAAACGCCAGGCCGCGCGTTTCCGCATCTACGGCTACGACGCACAGGATCATGTCGTGCGCGAGCTGACGGCGGACAATGCCGATATCCAATGGACCGTACGTCTCGCGAACAAGAAGTCGCAGTGGTACCAGTTCCAGGCGGCACTCGATATTCCGGAAGCAGCGGCGATGTCGGTGCCGCTGCGGAATGCGGCGGTTGCGGACCGTGCCACTCTCGCGATCGATCCGGGCCCACGCAGCATCAGCGGAAAGTCGGTCTCCGGCGGCGCCGATCATCGGTTCGACACCGGCATGTTCAAGACTACGGTCGTGCCGCTGGGCGAAATCCGCACCGACGACGCCGGCCGGCTGCTCGTGCTCGGTGGCACCGGCACGTCGGCGTCGCCGTCAGGTGCGCCGGTGTTCAATCCTGCCGATCCGGACAGCTTCAACAACGCGGACGATTGGTATGACGACACGTCCGATGGGCCGGTGACGGCCACTGTTTCGATCGACGGCGAGCCGGTTCCCGTCGACGCCGCGTGGGTGGTCGTCACGCCGCCGAATTATGCGCCCAACATCGTCAGCTGGCGCACGCTCTACGACCTGTTGGTCGACGTCTATGTGCAGTGCGGCTCGCTGACGATCCCCCAGGAGATTTCGTTCGCCGGCGACATCCTTCCGATCCTGCGTCGGCTCTCGAACCTGCAATGGGTCAACAGGGCTTTGCCACCCTGTACGGCAAGGGCTGCCCGATGGATTTCGACGACGACGAGTTCGTCCACAAGCTCGCGACCAAACCTGATGCCGTCACCAAGGCCGACCCTTATGCGGAGCTGCGGCAGATCATCTACAACAGTTTTCGCCCGCCTCAGCCGACGGTGGATGAGCCGGTGGTGTGGCCCCATGTCTGGCCGTGGATCTACGGCGACGCCTTCGGCTCGTTCCCCGCCAGTGGTCCCGGCAACATGCTGACGATGACCCTGCTGCAATCGGTACTGCTCAGCCGATGGGTCGAAGGCAATTTCACCGGCGATTGGCCGGCGCCGGCGCCCGCCGCATCGCTCGACAAGGTGCCCCTCGCCGCTCAGCCCGCCATGCTCGACAAGAGCGCGCTGCATTTCTGTCTCGCCGACACGTTCCACCCCGGATGCGAGATGACATGGCCGATGCGCCACGCCACCATTTACGCGGCCCCGTTCCGCATCCGCCAGCGGCCTGCCGGCGAGCCGGAGCCCGACTATGGCACGATGCTCGACCAGCAGGTCGCCCTGCAGGCCAACGGTCCGCTCCATGCGCAAGGACCGGGCGACATCACGCGCTGGATGGCGCTGCCCTGGCAGGGCGACACCGCATTTTGCCGCTCCGGCTACAACCCGGAATACGACCCTTATGTGCCGACCTTCTGGGCGGCCCGCGTGCCCAACCAGGTCCTGACCGAGGAGGACTACCGGACGGTGGTCGATACCGCGCTTCCGCGCGATAACACGGGTCGCCGCGTTCAGTCATCGCGTTCCGTGGCTGCGCGCCATCGACGGGCCGGTGGTGGCGGACGTGATGATGCGGATGATCCGGAGTTCGGTGCCATGGGGATCGTCGAAGCCCGCCCCGGAGTGCAAAACGATCCCGATTTTCCCGAAGTGATGTTCGTCGAGACGCTCGGCGCGAGCCACCTCAAAGCGGTAGCGATGGAGGTCAGCCGGTTTCTCGCCGCGCCGGCGCGGCCGCTGACCCGCATCGAGCGGGCGGGCTGGTCGAGCGAGGAGCAGTTCCGCGAATTCCGCAGGGTCCGCGTCCGCCAAGAGTAGCTCCGATGTGGGATGTCATCGTCGCGGGCGCGGGACCGGCGGGTGCCGTCGCGGCTGCGGTGCTGTCGCGCAACGGACACCGCGTCCTGCTGGCGGACAGGTTGAGCCGATCCCCCTGCAAGATCGGCGAGGCGCTGCCCGGCGCTGCTGGGCGCCTGCTTCGCTCGCTGGATCTGCCGGCGCCCGTGACCGGCGGGCCGCATGCTCAGATCGGAGGAAATCTCTCGTCCTGGAACTCCGAAGCCCTCACCGCCACCGATTTCATTGGCGATCCCTTCGGCCCGGGCTGGCGTCTCGACCGCATGCGCTTCGATACGGACCTGCGCGCCGCCGCTGTCCGGACCGGCGCCACCTATCGCGGCGCGCATGCCCGAGATCTCCTGAAGCAGAACGTCGGTTGGAAGGTCCGCTTCGACGACGGCAGCGTCGAGCACGCGCGATGGATCGTGGACGCGACCGGCCGCCGCACCGCCCTGGCGCGCAAGCTCGGTATCAAGCGCAGGCGGGATGCCCGGCTGGTCGCTTTTTACGCGATCGGCCATGCGGGTACGGATTTTCAACTCAATCGCACCGTGGTCGAGGCCGCACCGGAGGGCTGGTGGTATGCTGCGCGGCTTCCGTCCGGCGCACCCGTTGCAGGCTTTCACACCCACGCACGTGAAGCTGCGCGCCTCAAGGCCGATCCAAGCACCTGGACAAGAGCGCTCGCGAGGACTCGGCATATCGGTCCCGCGCTGCGGCACGCAGTGTTCGGCCGGCCCATGCGCGCCGTCGACGCGTGCGGGGCGCGGCTGGCGCAGTTCAGCGGGGATTCATGGATCGCATGCGGTGACGCCGCGATCAGCTTCGATCCGATTTCCGGCCAGGGCATTTTCTCCGCGCTGCATAGCGGAATGGCGACCGGCTTGGCTGTCGCCGACGCGCTCAACCGCGACGGCGCGAAACGCGACGACTACTCACGTCAAATGGAAAACGTGTGGGACATTTATCGGGCGCGTTCCCGCGCGGTCTACCAGAGCGAGCGCCGCTGGGCCGGCGAGCCGTTCTGGTCAACATTCGGACAACACCCGGATTAGCCAGATTCACGCGTCGCCAGTGCGGTCGCACCGTCAGGGAAGGCGGAGGTCGGTCCGACAGGCTGCGGCCCATCCAACGTTCATCAAACGAGACCGGCGGGCCATCGGCCCGCCGCCTGGGACGGCCACGCTACAGGCACAGCCCGTAAAGCCGTGCGCGCTCCAGGTTGAGCTTGCCGCAGCGGCCGCCCGGATATTTGTTGCTTGAGGGCCTGATCACGGGCCGCTTCTTCGCACTCCGCGTCATGTGATGCGTGGAACCGGCCGTCACGCCTTTGGCGGCAGCCATCGGCACGCCCTGCGCCGGAAACGTGAGAAGGGCGAGGGCCGCAATGGTCATCAGCTTCGTCATGATCTTGTCCTCCAGGCCGCACCATCGGGCCTTGCAAGGAGAGACGGGAGATGCCGGCAAATCCGGCCACCACCGCAGCAATCTTTTTCCGGTGGCAGATGTTTGCGCTGAGCCGAGGGAAGAGCGCCATCCTCCCGCCGTCGGCGTCACCACCGCCACCACGCCGTTCGCGGTGTTGCGGCCGGGGCGGACGGTGTATTCATCGGTGTGCAGTCCGGCCCGCACGCGATAGCAAGCGCAGGAGCCTCCGGGAGACCGACGTCGGTGACATCTCAAGAGCGCTGGATTGCCGTCAAGGCCTTGCTCGATGAGGTCATCGAGCTCAAACCCGCCGCGCGCGAACGCAGGCTGCGCCACGTCAGCGCGGACGCCGGCGTGCTGACCGAGCTCCGCGCGCTTCTGGCGGCGTCGGACGCTTCGACGGACTTCCTTGCATCTCCGCCTGTCGCCGCACCTCCGCCCAGCCCGATATCCTATCGCTCGCTGCCGGCCGGGACGCATGTCGGCGCCTTTCGCATTGAGGAGATGATCGACCGCGGCGGACAGGGCGAGGTCTACGCCGCGGTGCGCGTCGACGGACATTTCGAGCAGCGCGTCGCGCTCAAGCTCTTGCGCCCGGAAGCGGCGGGCCAGATCGAACGCTTTCATGCGGAACGCCAGATCCTGGCAGGGCTCGAACATCCCGGCATCGCGCGGCTGATCGACGGCGGCCTTGCGCCGGACGGACGGCCCTACATGGCGATGGAGTTCGTCAAGGGGCAGGACATCAAGACCTTCTGCGATGCCGGCGGGCTTGGGCTCGCTGCGCGTCTCGCGCTGTTTCGCCAGGTCTGTGATGCGGTCGCCTACGCACACCGCAACCTCGTGGTCCATCGCGATCTAAAGCCCGGCAACATCCTCGTCACCTCCGACGGCCAGGTGAAGCTGCTCGACTTCGGCATCGCCCATATCCTGGCCGAGGCGCCCGACGGGGACCGCACCGTGGCCCCGCTCACGGTCGGTTACGCCGCGCCGGAACAGATCCAGGGCTTGCGCCCCACCACCGCGACCGATGTCTATGCCCTCGGCACGATCCTGTTCGAGTTGCTCGCGGGGCGCCGGCCGTGGGGCGACACGCCGTTCGGCATTCCGGTCTCGCTGCGGGTCCTCAACGAGGACCCGCCGTCGCCAAGCGCCGCCGCGGCGGCGGCGCCCTCCCCGCCGGTACCGGCGAAGAGCCTGCGCGGCGATCTCGACGCCATCATCCTCAAGGCGATGCGGCGCCAGCCCGCTGATCGATACGAGAGCGCGAGCACGTTGTGGGACGATGTCGCGCGGCATCTGGCGTTCCAGCCCGTGCGCGCGCGGGCCGGCAATTCCGGATACAGGTTCCGGCGGTTCGTGCGGCGCAACCGGTGGCCGCTCGCCGCAGCCGCGTCGGTCATGCTCGCGGTTTTGGCAACCTCCGGCGGCGTCGCCTGGCAGGCCCGCAAGACCGCGCTGGAGCGCGACGCCGCGCAGGCCGAAGCCGCGCGGGCCGGCGCGGTGCGCGATTACGTGATGCTGATGTTCCGCACCGCCGGAGAGTTCGGGCGGCACCTTGGGCACCACGGCCAAGCAGTTGCTCGATCACACCGCGCAGCGCCTCCAGCTTGAATTCGACCAGCGGCCGCCAGCCGACGCGCGGACCTTGCAGGTGCTCGGCGATCTTTATGCCGAGATGGACGACTTCGAATCCGCCGCCACGCTGCTCATCAAGTACATCACGCTGGCGAAGCCCGGCAGCGATGACGTCGCTGTCGCGGAAGCCAAGCAGACACTCGCCGCGGTCGAGATTCGCCGCGGTCACGTGTCATCGGCCCGCAGTGTGCTGAGCGAAGCGCAGGCATTCTGGATGCGCGATCCCGAGCGCTACAAACGCCAGATCGCCGAAAGCGAAGGCGTCGAGGCCACGATCCTGCGCGAGACCGGACGCCGCGACGAGGCAATCAACCTGCTGCGCAGCGGCATGGCGCGGATCGGCACGCTTTACGGTGCCGACAGCACCGAGGCCGCGACCCGTCATCACAATCTCGGCGTCCACCTGCTCGAAATGGGCCGGATCGACGAGGCCGAGACGGAATTCACCGAAGCGTGGCGGGCGCTGGCGAAAGGCGGGCGCGAACGGTCGGTCATCGGCATCGCGGTGCTCAACCATCGCGCCGCCATCGCCTATCGCCGCCAGGACCTCGGCGGCGCCGAGACGATGTGGCGCGAAGCCGTCACGCTTCGGCGCGGGCTGTACGGCCCTTCCGCCGCGCTCGCCGTGATGGAGATGAATCTCGGGCGCCTGCTGCTGCAGCGTGACCACGCGGCCGATGCCTTGCCGGTCATCGAAGAGGCGCTTGCCATGGCGCTGTCCTTCGCGGGCACGAACGGCATGCAGGCGATCGCCTTGCGCAACAGCCGCGCGGTGGCGCTGGTGATGCTAGAGCGTCTGGACGACGCCGAAACCGAGATCCAGCTCGCGCTTCGGGCAGCCAGCGCAGGCTTCGGGATCAACCATCCCTACTACGCCATGAGCCTGGCCGCGCGGGGCCGGCTGCGCCTGCGGCAGGGCCGGTTCGACGAGGCGCAGGCGGACCTTGACGCCGCCGGGGCGGTGCTGGCGGCCGCCGGCGATGCCGGCGCGCCGCTGAAGGATGAGGTCACGGCGTTGCTGGCCGTCCTTCGCGAAGCCCGCGCGAAACCGGATGGCGCCGGTCAATCGCCGCCCTGAAGCTCGCGGTAGAGCCAAGCCTTCGCCTGCAGCCAGTCGCGGCGCACGGTGCGCTCGCTCAGCCCGAGGATGCTGCCAGTCTCGGCCTCGCTGTATCCGGCGAAGAACCGGCATTCGACCACCCGGGCCAGCCGGGGGTCGAGCTTTCCCAGCGCTTCGAGCGCGTCGTCGATGCGGACAAGCTCCTCGTCGCCGGTCGCCGCTGCATCGCGCGCCTCGTCGAGCTGGACGGCTTTCACCCCTTCGCCACGCTTGAGAGTCAGGCGCGCGCGGGCGTCATCGATCAGGATGCGGCGCATCGTAGTCGCCGCGGCGCCGAGGAAATGGCCGCGGTTTTCCCAGCCGTCGCCGTGATGCAGCTTAAGATAGGCCTCGTTGATGAGCGCGGTGGTCTGCAGCGTCTGCGGGTTGCCCGCCCGGCGGCGCTCACGATGGGCCATGCTGCGCAGCGAATCGTAGAGACCTTGCGTCACCGCGTCGAGCGCGGCATCGGGCGCCTTGCCACTCTCTGCCATGCCTCCTTCAAATCCGATGACGCCGCACGGGTCAAGATCGTCCAGCGTCGCGGGGGCTCGTCGCCGGCGTAAGCAGCGCTCGCGGGGACGCCCCGTTAACTCCGGACGACCGCGAGCATCTGCAGTCCGAGCGCCGCCGCGACAACGACGATGCCGAGGGCGCGGGGCATCAGCCCAGGCCAGGTCTCCTTCAGATGACGCACCACGTCGGCCGCCATCCGCGCGCAAGCCAACGCCGCCAGCGCGAATATCGCCATGCCGAAGACATAGGTCGCCACCGGCACGACGATGCCGGGCATCAGCCCGGCAGCCGGGTTCCAGGCCGCCGTGACGATCGATGCGTTGGTCAGGATGGACGTCGTGGCGAGGTCAAGAGCGAGCAGAACCGCGCCCCATCGATGAAGGAACTCACGCATGCACAAGAGAACGAGTGGCGCGAGCAGCAGCGTCCACCCGATATCCGCCCATGCGAGAAACGAAGGATGCGTTGCGGCGACCGCGACATACCGCGAGGCGGCGACGATGGCGCCGATGAGCGGTGCCACGATGATCCACGGCAGCAGCCATCGTTTCGAGCCCCGCTCGCGGCCGTAGAACAAGATGACCAGAAGAACGAAGCCGCTCGTTCCATGAGCGATCGATATGGCGGCGAACATACCGCCATAGATCGCGCACAACATGAGAATCGCGACATACGGCATCGCAAAGGGAAGCAGGCCGATCGCCAGCAGTATCCCGCCGGCCCGAAGCAGACCTTTCTTGGAGACCTTCATGCGCGGCCCGATCTTTACCTACAGCACCGTCTTTGACTTTGAATTGCCGATCGGCCGTGCGCCTTCAGTTGGACGGCATCTCGCGTGTCAGCACCGAGACGAGGTCCCATTTGATTTCGGTGTTTTCCGAAAAGATATTCGAGATGCGCCATATGCCTGCCTGACGCGTCAGCTCATAGGTCAGCCGCTGAGGCGTGCGGAGGTTCTTGTAGTTCACGATGACGCGCGCGCCGTCACCGGCTATCGCGGCCTCTCCGACCCTCAGCTCCACGATCTTGAAGTCCTGCCCGTCATAGAACGGGTCGAAGTCCAGGCGGCCGACGCCCTCCTTGCTTGCGAGCTTCTCGTCGGCCTCAAGAAGCTCGACGATGTGCTTGTCGAAGAATTTTTCCCGCTGGCCCTTCTCGTCGGGCCGCGGCCCCTTTTTCTGCGCCGCCGCCTGCACCTTGTAGAGGGTGGCAACGAGCTCGGATGGGCCGGGCTCCGCGGCTGATGCGGCCGTGAAGGGCAGCAGGCCCGCCATGAGAAGCCCGACGAGGGCGTGACGCCGATTTATGATGTTCACTCCGATAGTGTGATGACTGGTCTGTGCTGATGGACGGCCGGGTGCGAGGGTAGAGTGACCCGCGCATAGTCGGCCTGCGCTACAGGAAGGCCGCGGGGGGGGGCATCCCAGCGCCTCCGGTTGCGCAAGCTCGACGACCTCAAACCAGCAGGAAGTCGTTGACGTGGATGATCGCCGCGTTGTCGAAGGTCGCGAGCAGATGCTCACCGCCGGGCAGCACGCCGTTGTCGTCGAAGGTCAGCGTGTGATCGTCGGTGTCGTAGAAGAATGTGGGGCCGGTGCCCTTCCCGACGAAGTGATCGCCGGACTGGAAGGTCTGGCTGTCGAAGACAAAGCTGTCCGAGAGCCCGAAGCCGGCGCGATTGATCTCGATCACGTCGCTGGTGTTGATAGTCATGCTGCCCCAGGGGCTCGAATAGCCGATATACGAGTGCTGGAAGTCGACGATGTGATCGCCGCCGTCGTTGGCCGAGGTGAAGGCGAAGGTGTTTGTGCCCAACCCGCCGCTCAGCGTGTCCGCCCCCTGCCCTCCCACGATCCGGTCGTTGCCGCTACCGCCGTCGATACGGTCGTTTCCCGTGCCGCCGGAGAGCGTATCGTTGCCGCCGCCGCCGAAGATGGTGTCGTTGCCGGCGTCGCCGTTGATGATGTCGGCGCCGTCCGCGGCGTTGCTCATGGCCTTGGAATCGTCGCCGTAGAGCACGTCGTCGCCGTTTCCGCCGGAAATGTTGTCGTTTCCGTCGAAGCCGAAGATGGTGTCCTGGCCATCGTCGCCGGTCAGGAAATTGTTGCCGTGGGAGCCGGTGATCCGGTCATCGCCGTTGCCGCCGGAGATGGTGTCGTTGCTGTTGTCGGTCTGATACAGGTGGCCGGCCCAGATCGTATCGTTGCCGTCACCGCCGAGGATATAATCGGCGCCGGCTTCGCCCGCGATGACGTCGTCGCCGCCACGGCCTTCGATGTAATCGGCGCCGCCCCCGGCGACGATGACGTTGGCCTGGCCGCCGCCACGGATGGTGTCCCAGCCGTCCGAGCCGATGATGTTCTCGACGTGATCGAAGGTGTCGCCGGCGGCACCGCCCGTGGCGCCGGCCCCCGTGGCGCCGTGCTGGTCGCGCACGAGATCGACGTTGATCGCCGATGGCGCGCTGCTGTAGTCGACGGTGTCATTGCCGCCGTCGCCGAAATACGAATCGCCGCCCGGGCTGAAATGGAACATGTCGTTGCCGAGGCCGCCATGCAGCTCGTTGGTGCGGGCATTGCCGGCCATGTCGTCGTCGGCGTCGGTTCCGGTGAAGACGATCTGGCCATGGCCGGGCGGATGGCCGGGGAGGTCCCGAACGTCAAGCAGCGGCGCGGCCGGAGGCACGGGGATCGCCTTGACTGCGGTGGCCGTCAGGGTGGCAGACTTGATGATCATGGAGGTCTCTCCGAGCCGTTCCGTGTTGACGAGCGGAGAGGACCTCACGGCTTCTGCCCTCTCATCATGAAAGACGAGATCGGGCGGCAGAACCGGACACGTTGCGCAACGATTCTTCGCGCCGCCGGGCGCGGCACCTGAAATGGCGGCAGAAAGCTGAGATCTAGCGTACGCGGGGCGTGATCGCCCCGATCCGCCGGCCGGTTTCAAACCGGCCCAAGGGTCAGGTCCGCCCCTTGACCCGGAAGATCACCGGGAGCGTGAAGCTCAGCCCTTCGTCAGCGACGAGCGGCGGCGGAGCCGGGACCGGATCGGAACGGCGCATCATGGCGAGCGCCGCTTCGTCGAAGGCAGCATCGCCCGAACCCTTCGCGATGCTGCGCCGAGACCACGTGGCCGGTGCGATCGAGCACGAACGTGACCATGATCTCGGCGCTGCGGTTCGAACGGTCGGACGGATAACGCTTGTGCCTGTTGAAGTGGGCGACGAGCTGCGTCTGCCACGCAGCGCGAATGCGCCGCGCCGTCTCGCCCGTTCCCTGCACCGGCGCAACGGAGCGCGGCGCCTCCTGGATTGTTTCCGAGGTCGGCATCGCGGTCGCCTCAGCGGCGACCGATTCCATCGACGGCGCGGCCTGGACCGCGGCGACCTCCTGCTTCTCCTCGATGATCTCTTTCGTTTCGTTTGGAGAAACGACGCGCGTCGGGATCGTCGGTCTCGACCGGACGTGTCCTTCGGCAGATCGGTCTGCTCGACCACGGTCTTCTGCTCGACCACCGAGGGCGACGCGGTCGATGCGTCGACCTCCGGTCCCGGCGGCAGATCGGTCGGCTCCTGCGCGGGGCGATACCAGCTCGAGGCCGATCTCGATCCCCGGCGCGCCGAGGTCGTCGTCGTTCTCGTCGGTCCGCAGATGCGCGACCGCCAGCGCCACGCAGGCCGCATGGATCGCGACGGCGCCGAGGGCCGCGAAAATCCACAGTCGTCAGCGAGACATCCGGGTGTGATTCGAGTTCGGACATCGGACCTACGCGGGCTTGCGGGCGCGTGCCGCTGTCATGGCGCCGTCGGGGCCGGCGCGAGCGCATCCGGCACGCCTTCCAAGCGCGACGAGCGCGACCTTGAGATAGCCGCCGGCACGCAGACGCTCCAGCACGTCCATCATCTCGCCGTAGGGCACCGCGCGATCGGCGCGCAGGAAGATGCGGCGGTCCTTGGCCATGTCCGGCGGACGCATCGAGCAGCGCGCACGAGATCGACGCGCTTGACCGCGTTCTCGCCGATCGCGACCGAGAGGTCGGCCTTGATGGTGACGTAGATCGGCTTGTCCGGCTTCTTCTGCGGGACGGCGGTCGACGACGGGCAGGTCGACCGGCAGGTCGACGGTCGACAGCGGCGCCGCGATCATGAAGATGATCAGCAGGACCAGCATGACGTCGATGAACGGCGTCACGTTGATCTCGTGGGTTTCCTCGATCTTCGTCGTCGTCGTATTCCGCGCCGAGGGATGCGCCCATGGCTCACTCCGCCGCGCGCGAGAGAACCCGGCCGCGGTCGGGGATGCCGTCGAGATCGCGCGACAGCAGCCGTCCGACGGCGCCCGAAGCCCGGCCGACGAGATCGAGATAGCCTTTCGTCCCGCGCGCGAAGTGATTGTAGATGATCACGGCCGGGATCGCGGCGACGAGGCCGATCGCGGTCGCGAGCAGCGCCTCGGCGATGCCGGGCGCGACCACCGCGAGATTCGTCGTCTGCGACTTCGAGATGCCGATGAAGCTGTTCATGATGCCCCAGACCGTGCCGAACAGGCCGACGAACGGCGAGGTCGAGCCGATGGTCGCGAGCACGCCCATGCCGAAGCGCGATGGCGCGCCCTTCGGCGCGCACGATTTCGGTGAAGCGCGATGCGGCGCGTTCCTTGATGCCGCTTTCGACCAGACTGTCCGCCGACAGCTGGACCTCCTGGACCGCCGCCTCCAGGAACGCCGTCAGCACGTTGCGCGTCGATCCGATCGCCACCTGCGCCTCGGCGAGCGTGCGGGACCGGCCGATCCGGGCGAGCGCGCGGGTCAGCCGTCGCCGCGCGAGGGAAAGCTGCAACGTCTTGGCGAGGAAGATCGTCCACGTCACCAGCGACGCGAAGGCGAGGCTCACCATCACCGCTTTGACCAGGATGTCGGCCGACATGAACATCGACCACGGCGACAGCTCCAGCGGCTGCCGGGCCGAGGTCGTGGCCGGCTTGGCCGGTGCGTCCGGACTGAGCGCCTGATCCGGCACCGGCGCCGCAGGTTGCGGAGCCGGCTGCACGTCGGCGGGCGGGAGCGGGACCGGCTGGACGACCGGCGGCGGTTGCGGAGCCGGAGCCCGGGACGGAACGGATTGGGCGTGCATCGGCACGGCCAGCGCCACTGCGATCAGGGCCGCAACGATGCCGCGTGCCGCAAGTCCTTGAAACCGCATCATACCTCGGCCCAATAACGAATGAGGTTATGATAGATACCCGTCAATTTGACCGTTTCAGGGTCATCCCGTCCCAGGCGCTCGGCGAGAGCCTGAATCGCGCTGTCGAGATCGAAGATCAGGCTGCGGGCGTGGGCGTCCCGGACCATGCTCTGGATCCAGAAAAACGATGCCACCCGCAGACCGCGCGTGACCGGCGTGACCATGTGCAGGCTCGACGCCGGATACAGTACGAGATGGCCTGCCGGCAGCTTGACCTCGTGCGAGCCGTAATAGTCCTCGACGATCAGTTCCGCACCGTCATACTCGTCCGGTTCCGACAGGAAGAGCGTCACCGACAGGTCCGTGCGGATACGCATGCCAGTCAGGTGATCGCCGCGCACGGCGTTGTCGACGTGGATGCCGAAATGATGTCCGGCATCGGCGCCGTAGCGGTTGAACAGCGGCGGAAAGATATGCAGCGGAATCGCCGCCGAGATAAACAACGGACTGGAGGTGATCGCCTTGATCACCCGCTGGCCGAGCGCGCGCGCCGTTTCGCTTGTCGGTGGGAGCTGCTCGTTCTTCTTGACCAGGGCGGATTGCGCACCGGCGGTCGAGCGGCCGTCCTCCCAGACGGCGGCATCCATGATCCCGCGGAACTCGGCCACCTCCGCCTTGCTCAGCACGTCGGGTACGCAAACGAGCATCAATAACCTCAGTCCAAAACGGCTCCCGATCCCTTCGGATCGGAAGCCGCCGCCGTTATAGCTTGGTCTGGTCCCGGCGAACAGGTCGCGGCGGGTCCGTCCGCGGTACCTCTAGTACGTCGCCTTCAGCGACAGCCACGCATAGCGGCCAGGCGCAACGGCAACGAACGGAGCCGTCGACTGATAGAGGGAGTCGTAATACAGCTCGTTCGTCAGGTTGTAGACGGCGAGCTTCGCGGTCCAGTGAGCATCGAGCTTGCCTTCGATGAAGGCATCGAAGCGCCAGTGATCCGGAATCGACGTTCCCGCGTTGGCGGCCAGGAAAGTGCCCCCGTAGATCTTCGACAGGTACGTCGCCTGCCCGCCGACCTCGATCCGGTCGGTGATGTAGTATTTGGACAGGAGGTTGAAGGACTGGTGCGCGATGTTGGCGAGCTTGAGGCCGACATTGGTGGTGTAGAGCAGCGGCGCGGCCGGCGGAACGCTCGATTTTGTGACTTCCGAGTCCATCAGGACCACGCCGCCGAAGAGGCTCCACCGGTCGTTGATCTTGCCGGCAACGGAGAGGTCGATGCCTTGGATTTCGTAGGCGGCGCCTGCGACCGTATTGCGCACGCCGCCGACCACGAGCACCTCGCGGGCATTGTCTTTTTCCGTCCTGAAACAGAGCAGCCGTCAGCAACAGGCGCTTGTCGAACACCTCCCACTTCGTGCCGACCTCATAGGCCTTGTTACGCTCCGGACCGAAAACCTGGTTGGGATTGCCGGGCAGGAACGGGGACAAGGCTCCATACTGCGCATCGCGTCCGTCGAGTTCCGCGCCGACCGGATTGGAGGACGTGGCGATAGGCCGCATAGACGCTGGCATAGGGCAGCGGCTTGACGACGATGCCGGCATTGTAATTGACGAGGCCGGAACTGACCGACGTGCTGCCCTGGAAGTTGGTCGCCGACACGTCGTAGTGTCGTAGCGGACGCCGCCGTTCAGGATGATGAAGTCCTTGTAGTTCGCGGTATCGATGCAAATAGACGCTCTTGGTGTCGACCGGGATGATCGATCGGCTGGTTCGCGAGCTGCGGCCGGTTCGGGAACGGCACGAAGTTGTTCTGCGGGTTGAAGATGTTGACGCCGGTAAGCGCGCCGGTGCCGCTGAAGCCGCCCGGAAGGGCTTCCGAGGTAAGGCCGACATAGGTGTCGCGGCTGACGCGCTCCCGCGAGATTTCGACGCCCGCCACCGCAGTGTTGTGCACCGGCCCCGTCATGAACTTGAACGTCGCGTCGGTCTGGTTGGCGAGGACCTCGGTGATCTGGTAGCGGCTCTGCGGGTTGGCGCTGACCGTCCACAGGAGCGGGTTGGGATTGGTGATCTGCGGCGCTTCCGGCAGCGTCGCGACGTAGTCGAGCACCGATCGCGCGGCCCGGAACTTGCTGTTAAACGTGACCCAGTCGTTGACGTAGTACTCGGCGGTCGATCGTGCCGAAGTCCTGCTTGGTCTTCTGGAAGTCGCGATTGACGAAGCCGTAGAAGGTCTGGCGCGGCACGCCGAACTCGGTGAAGGGCCCGCCCGCCGTCGTCGCAGGCTTGGCCGGATAATAGGGCACGCCGAAATCCGGCAGCGCGTCGAGGTCGACGTGGACGTAGTTGAACGTCACCTTCAGCGAGTCGTTCGGCGTCCACTTGGTGGCGACGAAACCGCCCCAACGGTCGTCGAAGATGAAGTTGCGGCCCGCCACGTCGGCGTCCTGCCACATGCCGCCGGCGCGGAACGAGAAGGTCGGGCTGACGACCTTGTTGACGTCGAAGGTGAAGCGCTTGGTATTGTCGGTGCCTCCGACGAACTCACCGTGTCACGAAGTCGCGGTCGCCCGCCTGCTTGGTGACGATGTTCACCGCGCCGCCCGCCGTGCCGCGGCCGGCGAAGGACGAGGCGGGACCACGCAGAATCTCGATCTGCTCGGTGAAGAAATTCTCGCGGATGCTCACCGCCGGATCGCGGATGCCGTCGATGAAGACGTCGTTGCGCGCATCGAAGCCGCGGATGAAGAAACGGTCGCCGAACGCGTTGCCGCCCTCGCCGGTGCCGAGCGTCAGTCCCGGCGGTGGTGCGCAGGGCTTCGCGAAAGGTCGTGGCGCCTTTGTCCTCCAGGACTTCCTTGGTGAGGACGGTGATGCTCTTGCGGCGTATTGACGACTGGCTCGCGTGAACTTCGGCGACGCGAGGCGGTCCGCCTTGTAGGGCGCCGCGGCGTTCGCATAGGGATTGCGGTCGGGCGCCTGAGCGCCGTCCGGGCTCGGAGCGACCGCCGGGGGCGCCTGCACGGTCTGCGGCCGCCGTGACGCGCGCCGGACTGCGGCGCGGACACGCTTCTGCTCGGCCGACTGCTTGGCGGCCGGTGGCCGCGGGCGGGCGATCGGCGCATCGATGGTCACCGGCGGCAGTGGCGACTGCTGCGCCTCTGCGGTCCCGATCGAACCCAATGCGACCAAGCAGGCAACGGTGGTGACGCCGCCGGCGCCGAAATCCCGTCTTTCCGCCACATTTTGGGCTTTTCCCGCACGCAACGATGGCGGTGTTTTGGCCTGATTCATCGTACCCAACCCCCTGCTAAATAAGCATGATCGGTTCATTTCCGCATGCGCGGCATGAACTCTGCGAATTTGGATAGACGAAGGCTCAACCCACGGTCAAACGAATTCGGCCTAAATAAGTCTAGAATACGTCCAGATAAAAAACGTTCTAATCCACGGCCGGAAATCACGACTACGCCCCCACGGCTCCGTGGCACGCGTGAGGAATGGTCCTGCCGGAGCCGAGCATCTGAACATCTTTCGATCGTCGATTCTGTCAGTCTTCGCTCGGCGGCTTCATCAGCGAGAAAAGTTCGTCGGCGGTCTTGCGGGCGACGTTGCGCACGCGGGTCGTATCCTCGGTGCCGGAGATGTTGACCTGCTGGATCACGGCCAATATCTCGTCGCGAAAGTCGCTCAAAAACCGGAGGGGATCCGGCGAGTTGTTGGCCACTTTCGCGATCAGTCCCGTGATCAGGATCTGGCAGGCGAGCATTCGGCCGTTGAGTTCTTCCATGACCCGATCCCCGTTTGCTTCGCCCTCGCGGCGGCGGCGCGCCGTCCATACGGGGCCGCCGGGATGTATTGCAAGCCGCAGTTCGGTGAGGATCGGTGATTCGGATTGCATCCGCCTCGGCCGGATGCTTCGCGCTGGATCGGCCATGACGAAGATATGTCGCCGCGACAACGAGGCCGATACCACGTGCACACACGACGTGCTACGCGTCGTTCAAACGATCAGGGGGGGATGCCGATGTTCGCAGCGGGCTGGAAGGTTTCGACAGGTCTTTTCCTTGGCCTTTTGCTATCGGGCCTTGGCGCGCCCATCGCGTCGGCACAGGACATGACCTTGACGGTGGTTGTGCAGAACGGACGGTTCCAGCCGGCTGAACTGCGCGCGCCGGTGAACAAGGCCGTGGTCATCGTGATCAAGAACAACGACGCCAAGCCGATGGAATTCGAAAGCCACAGCTTGCGGATCGAGAAGGTCATCGCAGCCAAGAGCCAGGGCTCGGTCCGTATCCGGCCGCTAGCCCCTGGACGCTACGAGTTTTTCGACGATTTCAACACCGCGAATCGCGGAATTCTGGTCGTGCAATAGACCGGCGTCGTACGCCGCCGTCGCGCATGTCACCCGGACGGCCTTGACGTCACGCGCCGGAACGGGTGCCTTTTAGCCGTTGGAGGGCCTCGCGCACTGGTGGGTCGAGGCCTTCGCCGCCAGCATCGAGATGCGCGAGAATCGCGCTGCGCATTCGCGGGTCCCAGAATTTCTTCAGATGCTCCGCGGTTCCCGAAACCGCCGCGGTCTCCCCCTGGCTGCGGAAGAACATTCCGATCTGGTTAGCCATATAGACGAGTTTGTCAGGCGACATGGGCCACCGCTTGTTCGCAAATCCGGCGCGGATGGGTGAAGACCTCGAAGCCGTCGCTCCGCGCGACGGCGACGAGCGTGATGCCGGCCGCCTCCGCCGTGCGTACCGCGAGCGCGGTCGGCGCCGATACCGCGACGATGACCGGCGCGCCGATGCTCGCCGCCTTCTGCACCATCTCGACCGAGACGCGGCTCGTCAGCACGACGATCCCTGCGATCACCCGCGACATGCTCGCGCGCCAGCGCGCCGGCGAGCTTGTCGAGCGCATTGTGGCGGCCGACATCCTCGCGCAGCGCCACCAAGCCCTGCCCCGGACTTCCAGAACGCCGCGGCATGCACCGCGCGGGTCTGGCGGTTGAGTTCCTGATGCGGCGTCAGCGACTCGACCGCCGCCATGACGTCGGCCTGCGAAAAGCACGGGCCGCTGCCCACGACCGGCAGGCACGCGCATGGCCTCGGTCAGGCTCTCGATGCCGCACAGGCCGCAGCCGGTCGGCCCGGCCAGATAGCGCCGCCGCTCGCCGAAGGTGCCGGCACGGCGGCTCGGCGAGCCACATCCGCAGCTCGATGCCGACTGGCTCCTCGATGATCTCCAGGCGCTCGATCTCGTCGGGCGATGCGATGATGCCTTCGGTCAGGCTGAAGCCGAGCGCGAAGTCCTCGAGGTCCTGCGGCGTCGCCATCATCACCGCATAGGAGCCGCCGTTATAGGTGAACGCGACGGCGGTCTCTTCCGGAATCGCGCGGTCGCCTTCGCTGGCGCCGACGGCGCGCCAGGCGGTGCGCGAGACGCGGGAAACAGCCGGCAGCACGCCGCTACTCCGCGGCTTCCAGCGGCGCGATGCGGCGGCTCTGCCGTGCCTGCTCGTTATATTCTTCCTGCCAATCGGTCGGCCCGTTCGACGGCGAGATCTGCACCGCCGTCACCTTGTATTCGGGGCAGTTGGTCGCCCAGTCCGAAAAGTCGGTGGTGATGACGTTCGCCTGCGTGCCGGGATGGTGGAAGGTCGTGTAGACCACGCCCGGCGCCACGCGGTCGGTGATCAGCGCGCGCAGGGTGGTCTCGCCGGCGCGGCTCGCGAGCTTGACCCAGTCGCCGTCGCGCACGCCGCGCTGCTCGGCGTCGTGCGGATGGATTTCCAGCCGGTCCTCCTCGTGCCAGATCACGTTGTCGGTGCGCCGCGTCTGCGCGCCGACATTGTACTGGGACAGGATGCGGCCGGTGGTGAGCAGCAGCGGGAAGCGCGGCCCGGTCGTCTCGTCGGTCGCGATATATTCGGTGACCATGAACTGGCCCTTGCCGCGCACGAAGCCGTTGATGTGCATGATCGGCGTGCCTTCCGGCGCCTTCGTCGTTGCACGGCCACTGGACCGAGCCCAGCTCGTCCAGCTTCTCGTAGGAGACGCCCGCGAAGGTCGGCGTCAGCCGGGCGATCTCGTCCATGATCTCGGACGGATGGTCGTAGTTCATGTCATAGCCCATCGCCTTGGCGAGCAGCACGCGTGATCTCCCAATCGGCATAGCCGTTCTTCGGCGCCATCACCTTGCGCACGCGCTGGATGCGGCGCTCGGCATTGGTGAAGGTGCCGTCCTTCTCCAGGAAGGTCGAGCCGGGCAGGAACACGTGGGCGTAGTTCGCGGTCTCGTTCAGGAACAGGTCCTGCACCACGACGCATTCCATCGCGGCGAGGCCGGCCGACACATGCTTGGTGTCGGGATCGGACTGCAGGATGTCCTCGCCCTGGATGTAGAGGCCCTTGAACGTGCCGTCGACCGCGGCATCGAGCATGTTGGGGATGCGCAGGCCCGGCTCCTTCTCCAGCGTCACGCCCCACAGCGCTTCGAACAGCTCGCGCGGTGGCGTCGCCGGAGATGTGGCGGTAGCCCGACAGCTCGTGCGGGAACGAGCCCATGTCGCAGGCGCCCTGCACGTTGTTCTGGCCGCGCAGCGGGTTCACGCCGACGCCGGGGCGGCCGATATTGCCGGTCGCCATCGCGAGATTGGCGATCGCCATCACCGTGGTCGAGCCCTGGCTGTGCTCGGTGACGCCGAGGCCGTAATAGATCGCGCCATTGCCGCCGGTGGCATAGAGCCGCGCCGCGCCGCGGATGGTCTCGGCCGGAACGCCGGAGACCTTCGCGACCGCTTCGGGGCTGTTCCGCGGCTCGCGACACGAACGCCGCCCAGTCCTGGAACTCGTCCCAGTCGCAGCGCTCGCGCACGAAGGTCTCGTTCGACCAGCCCTTCGGTGACGATGACATGCGCGAGCGCGGTGACCACCGCGACATTGGTGCCGGGCAGCAGCGGCAGATGATGCGCCGCCTCGACATGCGGCGTGCGCACCATGTCGGTGCGGCGCGGATCGATGACGATCAGCTTGGCGCCCTCGCGCAGGCGCTTCTTCATGCGCGAGGCGAACACCGGATGCGCGTCGGTCGGGTTGGCGCCGATCACGCATCATGACGTCGGTCTGCTCGACCGAGTCGAAATCCTGCGTGCCGGCCGAGGTGCCGAAGGTCTGGCCCAGGCCATAGCCGGTCGGCGAATGGCAGACGCGCGCGCAGGTATCGACGTTGTTGTTGCCGAAGCCGGCGCGGATCAGCTTCTGCACCAGGAAGGTTTCCTCGTTGGTGCAGCGCGACGAGGTGATGCCGCCGACGGAGTCCTTGCCGTACTTGCGCCTGGATGCGCTTGAACTCGGAGGCCGTATGGGCGATCGCCTCGTCCCAGGTCACTTCGCGCCACGGATCGGTGATCTTGGCGCGGATCATCGGCTTGAGGATGCGCTCCTTGTGGGTGGCATAGCCCCAGGCGAAGCGGCCCTTGACGCAGGAATGGCCGCGGTTCGCCTTGCCGTCCTTGTAGGGCACCATGCGCACCACCTCGTCGCCGCGCATCTCGGCCTTGAAGGAGCAGCCGACGCCGCAATAGGCGCAGGTCGTGACGACCGAATGCTCGGGCTGGCCGATCTCGATGACCGACTTCTCAGTTCAGCGTCGCGGTCGGGCAGGCCTGCACGCAGGCGCCGCAGGAGACGCATTCGGAGCCGAGGAAGCTCTCGCTGCATGCCGGGCGACACGCGGCTGTCGAAGCCGCGGCCGGCGATGGTCAGCGCGAAGGTGCCCTGCACTTCCTCGCAGGCGCGCACGCAGCGCGAGCAGACGATGCACTTCGACGGGTCGTAGGTGAAATACGGGTTCGACTCGTCCTTCGGCAGCCAGTTCGGATTGGCGGCGCCATCGGCCTTGGCGAAGACGTGGTTCTCGCCCTCATAGCCGTAGCGCACGTCGCGCAGGCCGACCGCGCCGGCCATGTCCTGCAATTCGCAATCGCCGTTGGCGGCGCAGGTCAGGCAGTCGAGCGGATGGTCGGAGATGTAGAGCTCCATCACGCCCTTGCGGAGCCGCTTCAGGCGGTCGGTCTGGGTGTGCACCACCATGCCGGGCGCGACCGGCGTGGTGCAGGAGGCCGGCGTGCCGTCGCGGCCTTCGATCTCGACCAGGCAGAGGCGGCAGGAGCCGAAGCGTCGACCATGTCGGTCGCGCAGAGCTTGGGGATCTGCGTGCCCATCTCCATCGCGGCGCGCATGATCGAGGTGCCCTCGGGCACCGTGACCGCTGGCCGTCGATGGTCAGCGTGACCGTCTTTTCCGCCTTGGAGCGCGGCGTGCCGTAGTCGATTTCGTGGACGAGAGACATGGCGGTCCTCCTTATTCAGCGGCTTGCAGGCGCGTCGGCGCGGCGCCGAAATCTTCCGGGAAATGGGTGAGCGCGCTCATCACCGGATACGGCGTGAAGCCGCCGAGCGCGCAGAGCGAGCCGAACTTCATGGTGTTGCAGAGGTCTTCCAGCACGGCGAGGTTCTTGGCCCGCGCTCCTCGCCGCGGATGATGCGGTCGATCGTCTCGACGCCGCGCGTCGAGCCGATGCGGCAGGGCGTGCACTTGCCGCAGGATTCGATGGCGCAGAACTCCATGGCGAAGCGCGCCTGCTTCGCCATGTCGACGGTGTCGTCGAACACCACGATGCCGCCATGGCCGATCAGCCCGTCGCGCGCGGCGAAGGCCTCGTAGTCGAACGGCGTGTCGAACAGCGCGCGCGGGAAATAGGCGCCGAGCGGCCCGCCGACCTGCACCGCGCGCACCGGACGGCCGGTCGCCGTGCCGCCGCCGATGTCGTCGACCAGCTCGCCGAGCGTGATGCCGAAGGCGGTCTCGAACAGGCCGCCATGCTTGACGTTGCCGGCGAGCTGGATCGGCATCGTGCCGCGCGAGCGGCCCATGCCGAAGTCGCGGTAGAAGCGCCGCGCCCTTGGCCAGGATGACCGGCACGGTGGCGAGCGACAGCACGTTGTTGATGACGGTCGGCTTGCCGAACAGGCCCTTGATGCGCCGGCAGCGGCGGCTTGGCGCGCACGATGCCGCGCTTGCCTTCGAGGCTTTCGAGCAGCGAGGTCTCCTCGCCGCAGACATAGGCGCCGGCGCCGACGCGCACCTCGATGTCGAAGGCGTGCGCGGAGCCCGCGATGCGCATGCCGAGCATGCCGCCGCGCCGCGCGGCGTTCGATCGGCGCGTTCATCGCGGCGATGGCGTGCGGATATTCCGAGCGGATATAGACGTAGCCCTTGGTCGCGCCGACCGCGATGCCGGCGATCGTCATGCCCTCGATCAGCACGAAGGGATCGCCTTCCATGATCATGCGGTCGGCGAAGGTGCCGCTGTCGCCCTCGTCGGCATTGCAGACGATGTATTTCTGCGGCGCGCTGCGTCTGCGCGACGGTCTTCCACTTGATGCCGGTCGGGAAGCCGGCGCCGCCGCGGCCGCGCAGGCCGGACTGCACCACCTCCTCGACGATCGCCGTCGGCGCCGAGCGACAGCGCCCGCGCCAGGCCCTTGTAGCCGCCATGGGCGCGGTAGTCGTCGAGCGAGAGCGGATCGACGACGCCGCAGCGCGCGAAGGTCAGGCGCGTCTGGCGCTTGAGCCAGGGGATATCGTCCTCCGGCGCCGAGGCGCAGCGGATGCGCGCCGTCGCCGAGCGCCGCGTCGAGAACCGCCGATGCATCGGCGGGCGAGACCGGACCATAGGCGATGCGCCCTGCCGGCGTCGCGACCTCGACCATCGGCTCCAGCCAGTAGAGGCCGCGCGAGCCGGTGCGGACGATCTCGATCTCGGCGCCGCGACCTGCGGCCGCCTTCCCTAGCGCAGTCGGCAACGTCGTCGGCGCCGACCGCGAGCGCGGCCGCATCGCGGGGAATGTAGATGCGCAAGTGTCATCGCTGCGCCTGCGAGATCAGCGCATCGAGCCGCGTTTCGTTCAGCCGGCCGACATACCTGCCCGTCGAGCATCGCCGACGGCGCGCGGCGCACAGGCCGAGACAATAGATCGGCTTCCAGCGTGACGCGCCGGTCCGGCGTCGTGTTGCCGATCGCCACGCCGAGCTTCGCTTCCGCATGCGCGGCGAGTGCGTCGCCGCCGGCCGCCTGGCAGGCCTCGGCGCGGCACAGCTTCAGCACGTGCCGGCCGGCCGGCTCGCGGCGGAAGTCGTGATAGAAGGTCACGACGCCATGCACTTCGGCGCGCGACAGGTTCAGCGCCTCCGCGACCATCGGCACGGCGGCTTCCGGCACGTAGCCGAACGTCTCCTGCAGCGCGTGCAGGATCGGCAGCGTCGCGCCTTCAAGGCCGAGGTGATCGGCGATGATCTCTTTGGCGCGTTCCGCGTCCCATGGTTCGTATGCCGGCACGTTGAGCGACCGTTGTTGTTTTAGAATGATCAACAAGTGCCGAAAAACGCGTGCGCCATCAATAAGCCTGTCGGGATGGCACGATCGGGATTCCTGATCGATTTTGATCAACAATTCAGATCGATTAATCAGTTAACTGAATGACAGAACTGCTGTCCCCCGGCTTGATGCTCGGTTTTTGCAGCTCTTTCGCCAGTTGCTTCGCTTCGATGACGAGCGCGGTGATCAGCGGCGTCATCGGTTCGCGATGCGGTACAACCAGCCCGACGGCGTGGGTCGCCGCCGGCTCGATGATCGGGATCGAGCGCACGCTGTCGGTCAGCCCCAAGGTCTCGGCGAGCTTTGCCGGCATGATGCTCGCCCACTTGCCGGTGCGCACATGGGCGAACAGCACGATCATCGAATTGGATTCCAGCGTCGGCGACGGCTCGGCGCCGGCCGACCGCAGCAGCCCGTCGATGATGCGCCGGTTCTGCATGTCCGGCGTCAGCAGGCAGAGCGGCACCTTGCCGACCTCCGCCCAGGTCACCTCCTCGCGGTTTCCGAGCACGCCCGACGCCGACGTGAGAAAGCGGTATTCCTCGTAATAGAGCGGCATCGTGTTCACGCGGCCCAGCGGCTCGTTGTCGAGATAGGTGAGACCGGCGTCGACCTCGAGATTCTCCAGCATGCTGAGCACGTCGACCGAAGTTCGGGAGATGATGCTGAACCGCACCTCGGGATGCTTGGCGCGATACGGCGTGGTGAGCATGGCCGTCATGGCGAGCGCCGTCGGGATAGCGGCGATGCGGATGTGACCCGCTAGGCCGCGCTTGAGCGCATCGATATCCTGACGCATCGCGCGCGCGTCGCCGACGATGCGGCGCGCCCATTCCAGCACGCGCTCGCCTTCGGGCGTAAAGCCCTGGAAGCGCGAGCCGCGGTTCACCAGCAGCACGCCGAACATGTCCTCGAGCTGCTTGATGCTGGCCGACAGCGTCGGCTGGCTAACGTTGCACGTCTCGGCCGCGCGGCCGAAATGCTGCTCGCGCGCGAGCGCGAGAAGGAATTCGAGCTTGTCGATCATCGATTACCGCATCCGCGTTGCCGTTCTCGCGTCATCGGCTTGGCAGATGCATGGCCGTGATCGCAAGCACAAAGGACGATCGCACGGCCCTCGCGTGATCCGAAAATCCAATGGCCGGTCCAAGATGGAGACGGCAAAACCCCGCGGGAGCGGCGCGTGGCCGGATTGCATCGGCTAATAGCACCCGGTAAGCCAGTCCGGCTCCTCCCCCCATCACCCCTGCGGTCCACCCATGGAATTTGCCCGGAATCCTTTCAAGCACGCCATTGCCGAACGCCGCCTGCAGATCGGCCTGTGGTGCAGCCTGTGCAGCAATATCGCGTCCGATATCGTGTCGGATTCCGGGTTCGACTGGCTGCTGCTCGACACCGAACACTCGCCCAACGAAATCCCCGATCTTCTCGCCCAGCTTCAGGTCACCGCGCGCGGGCCAGCGCACGCGATCGTCCGCCCGGCCTGGAACGACGCCGTGCTCATCAAGCGGGCGCTTGATATCGGCGCCCAATCGCTGCTGATCCCATATGTCCAGGACGCCGAGGAGGCCCGCCGCGCGGTTTCCGCCGTGCGCTATCCGCCGGCCGGCATCCGAGGTGTGGCGACGTCGTCGCGCGCCAGCCGATACGGCCGCGTCGCCGACTACCTGACGAAAGCAGACACTGAAATCTGCCTGCTGGTGCAGGTCGAGACGCGGGCCGCGCTCAACCGGATCGAAGAGATTGCGGGCGTGGACGGTGTCGACGGGGTGTTCATCGGCCCCTCGGACCTGTCGGCATCCTTCGGCCAGATCGGCAAGCCCGGGCATCCCGACGTGCAGAAGGCGCTCGAAGAGGCGGTACGCCGCCTGACGGCCGCCGGCAAGCCCGCCGGAATCCTCACCGGAAACCAGGACGAAGCCCGCCGCTACATCGAATGGGGCTATACGTTCGTCGCGGTCGGCTCGGACGTCGGGCTGCTGTCGCGCGGCGCGGACCAACTGGCGAAGACATTCAAGACGGGCGGCGCGGCGCAATAAGACGCGCCCGGCCGCGCCGGGCCAACGTGTCGACATGTAAGAAAGCGTGAGGCGAACAAATGTCGGAGACGCTGCGGCTCCTGGTCCTTGAAGGCGACGGCATCGGCCCGGAGATCACAGCGGCGACGATCGCGGTGCTGGAGGCGGTGGGCCGGCCTCTCGACCTGAAGCTCTCATTCGATAGCGCATTGATCGGCTTCGAGGCGCTGAAGCGCCATGGCACCACGTTTCCGGCTGCGACGCTGGAGGCGGCGCGGGCGGCGGATGGCGTCATCCTCGGCCCGGTGTCGCACAATGCCTATCCGCCGCGCGCCGAAGGCGGCCTCAATCCATCCGGCGAGTTGCGCAAGCACCTCGACCTCTACGCCAACATCCGCCCGGCTCGGTCCCGCGACGGCTTTCCGCCGCGCTGCGGCAAGTCCGTCGATCTCGTCATCGTACGCGAGAACACCGAGGGCTTCTATTCCGACCGTTCGATGTTCCTCGGCCCCGGCGAGATGATGCCGACGCCCGACCTCGCGCTGTCGTTCCGCAAGGTGACGCGCAACGGATCGACACGGATCGCGGAAACCGCCTTTGCGCTTGCGCGGCAGCGCCGCCGCAAGGTCACGGTGGTGCACAAGGCCAACGTGCTGCGCGTGTCCGATGGCCTGTTCCTCGAATGCACGCGCGAGGTCGCGAAGCGATATCCCGACGTCGCCTGCGAGGAGCAGCTTATCGACGCCATGGCGGCGCTGCTGGTGCGCGACGCCAGCGCCTACGACGTCATCGTGACCACCAACATGTTCGGCGACATCCTGTCCGACGAGGCGTCGGAGATTTCCGGCAGCCTCGGCCTCGCCGCCTCCCTCAATGCCGGGTCGGACCATGGCGTGGCGCAGGCGCAGCACGGCTCCGCCCCGGACATCGCGGGCGCGGATCGCGCCAACCCATCGTCATTGATCGGCTCGGCCGCGATGCTGCTCGCCTGGCTCGGCGAGCGCCGCGACGACGCGCGCCTCATCAAGGCCGCAGCCGTGATCGACAACGCGCTCGGCCACGCCATCGCCGCGCCTGAATCCCGCACCGCCGATCTCGGTGGGACAACGGGTACGGCGGCCTTCGGCGCGCGGGTGGCGAAGATCGCGGCGAGTTATGCCGGAAGGGCTGAAACAAGAGGCTGAAGCGTACGTATCGGCGGAGACAAATCCTGTTCGAAACCCTTACAGCTCTCTGAGCGCGTTGAACTGCGCGACATAGCCCGACGGGTCGATGCGCGCGGCGATCACCGTCGTATTGGTGGACTTGAGCGCGGCGCGCAGCGCATCGCCGAGCGCCTCCTCCGTCTCGACTTCGATGCCATCGGCGCCGAAAGCTTGCGCCAGCTTCTCCCAGTCGACGCCGCCGATCGTCACGCCGTGCGTCGGGATGCCCTTGATCTCCTGCTTGATGCGGATGAGGCCGATCTCGCGATCATCGAACACCAGGATGATCATCGGCGTGTTCTCGCGTTGCGCCGTCTGAAGCTCCGCGACCGCCATCATCATGCCGCCGTCGCCGGTGAAAGCGAGAATGGGACGGTCGGGAAATGCCAGCCGCGCCGCCATCGCGCCCGGAACGGCATAGCCCATCGACGCCAGCCCGTTGGAGGTGAGAAACTCGCGCGGCCCATAGGCCTCCCATTTCTGCACCACCAGCAGGCGGCTCGCACCGGCGTCGCAAGTCGCGATCGTGTCGCGCGGCATCACCGCGCGGGCGACCTCCACGGCGCGCTGCGGCGACAGACCCGCGCACGGCGTGTTGAGCGCATTGGCGACCTGCTCGCGGAACGTCCGCGCGACCGTCTCGCCCCAGGTCGAGCCTTCCGGCGCGTGCTCGGCCAGGATCGCCAGCATCGCCTTGAGATCGCCGACGATCTCCGGATCGGCCGGCACGAAGGCATCGAGGCTCGGGATCGAGGCGAGCGACAGCACCGGCACCGTGTAGGGCCATGGCTTGGGCTGCAGCTCCACCGCATCAAATCCCACGGTGACGATCAGGTCGGCCTCGGTGATGAGATTGCGCTCGATCAGGCCGCCGATGATGCAGCCCGCGCGCAGCACATGATCCTCCGGGATCACGCCCTTGCATTTCGTCGTGGTGAGCACAGGGGCGCCAAGACGTTCGGCGAGCTGGACGAACTCGCCCGCCGCCCTGCTCCACAGCACCCCGAGCCCGGCCAGCAGCACCGGGCGCCTGGCATTTCGCAGCGCGTCGAGCGCGGGCTTTAGCGCGGCGCGGTCCGGAGCCGCCGTCAGCAGGTTCGGCATCAGCGGCGCTTCGGCGACATATTCGCCGGCTTCCCGCGTCGTCTCGCTCTGCGGCATCTCGAAATGCACCGGCCCCGGCGGCAGTCCGGTCGCCGTGCGCATCGCGCGGCGGATCTGCTGGCGCACGACCTTGGCGTCGATCGTCGTGTTCCATTTCACGATCGGCTCGTAGACGGCGAGCTGGTTGATCTTCTGGCGCAGGCCGACCTCGTAGGTCGGCTTGGAATAGGCGTCAGTGATGGCGATCAGCGGCGCGCGGTCGAGCCAGGCATGCGCCACGCCGTTGACCATGTTGGTCGCACCGGGTCCGCGCGTGGAGAGGCACACGCCCGGGCTGCCGGTGATCTCGCCCCAGGTCGCGGCGAGCATCGCGCCCGCGACTTCCTGCTTCATCAGCAGGAAGCGCATGTTGCGCTGGCGCGCCGCCTCCATCAGCTCCACCGACTCGCCGCCGGGATGGCCGACGATGAACGGCGTGCCCGCCTCCTTGAATGCCGACGCAAGCACTTCGACGGTCGTTGTCATTTCAAGTGTTCTCTTCTTGAGGACGGATTTGACGTGGCATTGACGTCCACACTCCGCTCATTCCCGCGCAAGCGGGAATTCACAAGCTGGGTCCCCGCTTGCGCGGGGACGAGCGGAGTTGCGATCACGCCGCTTGCGCGGACGTCTTGTTTGCAGCCGCGGCCGATGCACCGGCGATCTTGCCGAACACCGCGCCATTCATGAGGCCGGTGCCGCCCGGATAATTGAAGTAGAAGATGCCGCCGACCAGTTCGCCGGCCGCGAACAGCCCGGCGATCGGCGCGCCTTCGGTGTCGATCACCTGCGCGTCGGTGTTGATGCGCATGCCACCGAAGGTAAAGGTGATGCCGCACGTCACCTGGAACGCCTCGTAGGGCGGCGTATCTAGCGCGTTGGCCCAGTTGCTCTTCGGCACCGCGATGCCGTCCGTATGGCGGCCGTCCTTGACGTTGGGATTGTAAGGGACGTCCTTGCTTACCGATGCATTGAACGCGTTGATCTCCTTGAGCGCCTGCTCCTGGTTGACACCTTCGAGCTTGCCGACCAGTTCCTCCAGCGTATCGGCTCTCACCTTGGTGACGCGCCGGATGCGGTACTCGTCGCGCAGGATGCCGGTCACCTTGGCGTCGAAAATCTGCCACGCGAATTGCTGCGGCTGGTTGAGCACGACGCGGCCATATTTCGCGTAGGTGTAGTTGCGGAAGTCGGCGCCCTCGTCGACGAAGCGCTTGCCGTCCGCGTTGATGACGATGCCCCACGGATAGGAATGCTTCTGGAAGCCGTCGCCGACCGCAAGGTCGCCGAAGTCCGGCGCGTTGCGGTCCCACTGGCAGGCATGGCAGCCCGCCCAGTTGCCCCACGGCATCGCACCGGCGTCCAGCGCCATGCGGATGCCGTCGCCGGTGTTGAAGCGCGTGCCGCGCACCTTCGCGAGGTCCCAGCCGGGACCGAGATAACGCGTGCGCCATTCGGCATTGGCCTGGAAACCGCCCGATGCCAGCACCACGCAGCGCGATCTGATCTGCGTGGTGCGGCCGTCGATCTTCACCGTGACGCCGTGGACGCCCTCGTCGTCATGGATGAGCGACGTCGCGCGCGCGTTGTAGATGATGCGGCCGCCGTCGCGCTCCACCGCAGCAGTGAGCTGATCGACGAGGCCGGGACCGCCGCCCCAGGCTTCGACCGTCATGCCGCCCCAGAACTTGAACTTGCCGTCGACCTTGAACGCCTGGCGGCCGTAGATGGGGTTGAAGCGCACGCCCTTCTTGCGCATCCAGATCATGGTATCGAGGCTGCGCGTGATCAGCGCCTCGCACAGGTCGGGGTCGGTGCGGTATTCCGTCAGGCGCCCCATGTCGTCGAAGAACTTGTCGGCCGTGTAGCTACCGAAATCGGTGTTGGTGATCTCCTCGTCGGTGAGGTCCGGCATCACCTTCTTGAGGTCCTCGACGCCGTCATAGGCAAAGCGCATGCCGCCGGCCGTGAAGGTCGAATTCCCTCCCCGCTCCTCCCGCGGCGCGCGTTCCAGCACGATCACCGAGGCGCCGTTCTCCAGCGCCGAGAGCGCCGCGCAGCACGCGGCATTGCCGGCGCCGACCACCACCACGTCACAAGACAGGTCCGACACGTGAGCACTCCATTTCAACGATCGTTCAGTTCTAAATGAACTCCGGCCCTAACTGCCGGGAAGCTCGTGCGCCTCCGGCATGAACATGTCCTTCCACGACGCCGGCAGCCGCTTCAACGTACCGATCTTGTGCATGAACTCCACATAGCGCATCGCGTTCTGCGGTGTGGTGGTCCAGTTGTTGTCCGCGTCGGCGATCATCTTCGCCATCTCGTCGACGCCGCTGCGCCTGTCGCCGGTCGTCTTGATGTAAATTTCGGCGCAGCCGCGCGGGTCCTTGTTGATCGTCTCGGATGCCTCGGCGAACGCCGCGTAGACCGCGCTCGTCACCTTCGGATTGGCGTCGCGGAATTTCTTCGCCATCAGCACGACGCCGTTGGTGGTCTGGGCGCCGAGCGTGTCGTAGGATTTCAGCACCGCATGCACGCCGGAGACCGCTAGCTCGTAGTTCTGGAACGGGGCCACGCCGTAGTGCCCGGTGATCTCGGTGGACTTCGAGATGATCGCGGTGGCGGCATCGGGATGCGGCCGCGTGATCGTCAGCGGGTCGAGCTTGGCGTACTGGTCCTGGCCCCATTCCTTAGCGGCCGCCATCTGCAGGCAGATCGCCTGGTTGGAGACCTTCACGCCCGGAACGGCGATCTTGTCGCGCTCGGTGAAGTCGCGGACCGTCTTCACCTCCGGCCGGTGGGACACCAGGATGAAGGGCATCGACTGGGCCGCGCTCAGACCGCGCACCTCGTTGCCGGTGCCGACCGTCTTGTCCCAGAGTTGGGCGAGGCTCGGCACCCCGGACACGCCGAAATTCATCTGGCCGCTGAGCAGCGCGTCCACCAGCGATTGGGTGCCGCCCATCGTCCGGTAATCGGTCTTCATCGTCGGGCAGACCGAGCTTCTGCGCATGCTTCTCCACCAGCCTGTTGGTCTCCATCACCATCAGCGGCAGATACGGCAGACCGTGCTGGCTCATCAGCACGATCGACGACACCTCCTGCGCGAAGGACGACCGCAGCAGCGCCGGCATCGCCAGCACGGCGGCCGCCGCGCTCTTGCAGAATTCACGCCTGCGCATGGTTGCCTCCCCGCTTCTCGACATCAGTTCTGCATGCCCCAACGCTGCACGGTGCGCGTCTCGATATAACGGAAGATCACGTTCTCGACCGCAAGGCCGATCATGATGATGGTCAGCAGCCCGGCAAACACTTCCGCGATGTTGAGCTGGTTCTTGCTCTCGAAGATGTACCAGCCGAGGCCGCCCTGCCCCGACGACACGCCGAACACCAACTCGGCCGCGATCAGCGTGCGCCAGGCGAAGGCCCAGCCGATCTTGAGGCCCGCGAGGATGCTCGGGAACGCCGCCGGGATCAGGATCTTCACGACGAACGGAATGCCGGTGAGGTTGTAGTTGCGGCCCACCATGCGCACGGTGTTCGAGACGCTGCGAAAGCCGGCATGCGCGTTGAGCGCGACCGCCCATACCACGGAATGCACAAGGACGAAGACGAGGCTGCCCGAGCCGAGCCCGAACCAGATCAGCGCCAGCGGCAGCAGCGCGATCGCCGGCAGCGGGTTGAACATCGCCGTCATGGTTTCGAGCAGGTCGGTGCCGATCCGCGTACGGATGGCGAACATCGTCAGGATGCCGGCCAGGATCGTGCCGGTCGCAAAGCCGACCATCAGCACCTGGATCGAAGCCCAGGCGCGGCGCGGAATCACGCCGTCTGATATCCCGCCGATCAGTGCGCGCACGGCTTCGCTGAACGGCGGCACCAGAAGCGGATTGTCGAGCCAGCGGCCATAGACCTCCCAGATCGCGGCGAGCACCACGAGCAGCACGATCTTGCGCAGCCAAGCCTGGTTATAAAGCTTCTCGACCACCGTCAGCGGCTTCTGGATGATGCCGAACTGCTCCGGCCCCAGCGTCTCGCGGTAGACGTTGGGACGATAGGTCGCGTCAACCATGGCTCACGCCTCCTCGATCTGATCGGCGAACAGCATCTCGTGGATTTCGCGGCCGAGCGCGGCAGCCTCGTCGGAATTCTCCTGACCGCGCGGCACGCTGTTGAGCTCCGCCTTAACCTGTCCCGGATGCGGCGACAGCAGCAGGATGCGGCTGCCGATCTTGATCGCCTCAGGGATCGAGTGCGTCACGAACAGCACGGTGAAATGCGTGTCGTCCCACAGCGCCAGCAATTCATCCTGCATGCGCACGCGGGTGAGTGCGTCGAGCGCCGCGAACGGCTCGTCCATCAGCAGGATGTCCGGCTCCATCGCCATGCCGCGCGCCAGCGCGACACGCTGCTTCATGCCGCCGGAGAGCGTGTGGGGGTAGCTGTCGGCGAACTTGGTGAGCTTGACCTTGGCGATGTAGTCCATCGCCTTCTCGTCCGCCGCCTTGCCGCGCTGCTTGCCGGTCGTCACCAGCGGGAACACGACGTTCTCGCGCACCGTCTTCCAGGGCAGGAGCTGGTCGAACTCCTGGAACACCATGATGCGGTCGGGGCCGGGCTTGGTGATGAGGTCGCCCTTGAGCCTGATCTCCCCTTCGGTGGGCGCCATGTAGCCGCCGACCGCCTTGAGGATGGTCGACTTGCCGCAGCCGGACGGTCCGAGCACGACATAGCGGTCGCCCGGCAGCACGTTGAAGTCGACGCGATAGGTCGCGGTGACGAGGTGATTCTGGGTCTTGTATTGCAGCGTGACGCCGCGCACTTCGAGCAGCGGCTTGCTCGCGTCGGCCTGCTGGGCGACGCGCCGGCGCGATGACGGCACCGCCGCGGCAGGCGGAATGCCTTGCTCCGACGCATTCAACGCAAGCGAGACAGGTTTGGACATTCGTGTGCTTCCCTCCCGCTGCCGTTGCATTGGCGGCTTGTTCGCTGGCCACGCGTTGGCCTTGCCGCGATTATAGCCGTCCACCATTATCCCCGTCCAACAAAAGAGGGAGGACGGCGCCGGTGCGGGTCAGCGATATCGTACGCAACAACGTCAAGGACAAGCTGGCGCGGGGCGAAGTCGTCTCCTCGATGACGGTTCGGCTGGTGCGCGGCATCGAGATCGTGCGCATCGCCAAGACCGCGGGCTTCGATTCGATCTATGTCGACGTCGAGCATTCAAGCTTTTCGCTCGATACCACCGGGCAGATTTGCATGGCTGCCTTGGAGATGGGCATCGCGCCGTTCGTGCGCGTTCCGAGCAATACGCCAGAATACATCTCACGCGCGCTCGATGGCGGCGCGCTCGGCGTCATTGCGCCGCATATCCGCTCCGCCTCGGAGGCGCGCGCCGTCGTGCAGGCGGCGAAATTTCCGCCTTTCGGCGAGCGTGGCGTCTCCGGCGGCCTGCCGCACCTCCAGTATCGCACCTTCCAGGCCGATGAGGCCTTCGCGGCACTCAACGACGCCACGATGGTAATCATACAGTTCGAGACCGCGGCGGCCGTGGAAATGACGGAGGAGATCGTGGCGGTTGACGGCATCGACATGGTGCTGATGGGCACCAACGACCTGCTCGCCGACATGGGGCTGCCCGGCCAATACGAGCACGAGAAGGTGCGCGAGGCCTACGCACGCACGATCGCGGCCGCCCGCAAGCACGGCAAGCATGTCGGGGTCGGCGGGCTGTCGTCGCGGCCCAAGCTCGTCGCCGAATACGTCAGGATGGGCGCGCGCTACGTCTCCACCGGCACCGATCTCGGCTTCCTGCTCGGAGCCGCCACCGAGAAGGCGAAGCACGTCGCGGAGCTGTCCCTATGACCGGAGCGCACGCCGGCATGGCGGATTCGATTCTCGGCGTCACCCATACGCCGCCGGCCTTTGATGTGCCGGCCGGCGCCTGCGATTGCCATGTCCATGTGTTCGGGCCGCAGGAGCAATTCCCGCTTGCCGCCAACCGCCTTTACATTCCCGGACTGGCATCAGTTGCAGACTTGCTCGCCCTGCAACAAGCGTTGCATCTGGAGCGCGTCGTCATCGTCCATCCGAGCCCTTATGGCGCGGACAATTCCTGCACCATCGACGCGCTGCGGCAGATCGGCGCGCGGGCGCGCGGCGTCGCCGTCATCGACGGGGCGACCAGCGACGACGCCCTGCGCGACATGCACGACGCCGGCGTGCGCGGCGTGCGCGTCAACCTGGAGACCCAGGGCGAGAGCGAGCCCGCCGCCGCCGGGCGCATGCTGCACGACATGGCGGCTCGCGCGGCGCCGCTCGGCTGGCATGTGCAAACCTACACCAACATCGCCGTGATCCACGCATTGCGCGAGGCGATCCTGGCACTGCCAACGCCGCTGGTGATCGATCATTTCGGCTTGGTGAAGGCATCGCAAGGGTCGAGCCAGCCGGGCTTCGACACCCTTCTCGCGCTCCTGCGCAGCGGCAAGGTGTGGCTCAAGCTGTCGGCGCCGCACCGCATCTCGCAGGCGCCGGACTATGCCGACGCCGCGGCGATCGTCCGCGCGCTGATCGATGCCAACCCCGACCGGGTATTGTGGGGCACCGACTGGCCACATCCCGGCGTCAAGCACGGCGCGGTGCGCGATCCCAATGCCGTTGAGCCGTTCCGGCCCGAGGACGACGGACGCGCGCTGAACTGGTTCGCGGCTTGGGTCGACGATGCCGTCCGATTGCGCAAGGTGCTGGTGGACAACCCTGCGGACCTCTACGGTTTCTGAACGACCCGCAACAAGAACCAACGGGGAGAGACACATGCTCAGGACGATCGACGCCGCGTTATGCACCGCGCTGCTGTTCATCGGCAGCGCCCAGGCCGAGGTCAAGGAGGTGCGCCTCTCCAAGCAGCACGGCCTGCCGTATCTTCCGATGATCGTCATCGAAGAGCAGAAGCTCATCGAGAAGCATGCCGCGAGGCTGGGCCTCGGCGATGTCGCCACGATCTGGAGCCAGCAGGCCGGGCCTGCCGCGCAGCTCGACGCGCTGCTTGCCGGTCAGGTCGATTTCATCGGCCCCGGCATGCCGACGCTGGCGACGATCTGGGACCGCACGGTGGGAACGGCGCAGGAGGTGCGCGCCCTCTCCGCGATGCAGTCGATGCCGTACGTGCTGGTGACGCGCAATCCGAACGTGACGACCATCGCCGACTTCACCGATGCCGACAAGATCGCGCTGCCGGCGGTAAAGCTCACCGGTCACGCGCTGGCGCTGGGGATGGCCGCGGCCAAGCTGTGGGGCTTCGAGAAATACGACAAGCTCGAACTCGATCACCATCACCCGGGCGCATCCCGACGCCATGGCGGCGATGCTGTCGGGCTCCGAGATCAACTCCCATTTCGCCAGCTCGCCATTCTATTACTACGAGTTGGCGCAGCCCGGCATCCGCCGCGTGCTGCATTCCTATGAGGTCGTCGGCGGCAAGCACACCAACGGCACGCTGGTGGCGACGAAGAAGTTCCACGACGCCAATCCGCAGACCTGCGCCGCCGTGCTGGCGGCCTTCGAGGAGGCGAACGCCTTCATCAAGGCCAATCCGCGCAAGGCGGCTGAAATCTATAAGGCCGCGACCAAGGACAAGGAAACCATCGAGACGCTGGAGAAGATGGTGGCCGATCCGGATGTCGACTACACTACGACCCCGACCAACACGATGGCCTTCGTCGAGTTCATGCACAAGGTCGGCCGCATCAAGAAGAAGCCGGCGTCATGGAAGGACATGTTCTTCCCCGAGGTCTATGGCAAGAACGGGAGCTGATGTACGGGAGTCGAATCGGTTCACCGCTCGCCCCCGTGAAAGCAGGACTAGAAGACGTTCTAACTCTGCGATTCGCCGCTCCGGATTCCCGCTTGCGGGAATGAGCGGAGTGCGGAGCAACATCCCTGGGAATAACAATGTCGACTGACGCAAAGCCGCAGGCCGCGGCTGCCTCTTCCCTCTACGCCACCGCTGACGATGCGCGCGCCTTCGGCGAACGGCTGCTGCTCAAGCATCGCCTCCCAGCGGACGATGCGGCGATCGTCGCGGATTGCCTGGTTCGCGCCGACCTTCGCGGCGTCGACACGCACGGCCTGCAGTTCCTGCCGCATTATCTCGACCGCGTGCGCAAGGGTCTCGTCAATCCCCGGCCCGCGCTGACCTTCAGGAACGCGACGCCGGTCGCGGCCTCGCTCGACGGCGACAACGGCTTCGGCTTCGTCGTCGCGACCAAGGGCATGCGCGCCGCGATGGAAGCCGCCGGCAAATTCGGCATCGGCCTCGTCGCTGCGCGGCGCAGCACGCATTTCGGCATGGCCGCCTGTTACCTGCTGCAGGCGGTCGAGGCCGGCTACATCGCGATGGTGTTCACCAACGCCTCCCGCGCGATGCCGCCATGGGGCGGCCGCGAGGCGCTTCTCGGGACCAGCCCGTTCGGGGCGGCGGCGCCCGCCGGCAGGAAGCCTGCCTTTGTGCTCGACATGTCGCCCGCCGTCGCGGCACGCGGCAAGATCAGACGCGCGGCGCGGCGCGGCGAAGCGATTCCCCTCGGCTATGCGCTTGATGCGCAGGGCAAGGCCACGACCGATCCCAACGCCGCGCTCGACGGCGGCGTCGTGCTGCCGATCGGCAGCTATAAAGGGTCGGGCATCGCAATGCTGATGGACATCCTCGGCGGCGTGTTTTCCGGCGCGGCCTCCGGCGGCGACGTCGGCAACCAGTTCCTCGATTACGACAAGCCGCAGAATGTCGGGCACTTCCTGCTTGCCATGAAGCCCGACCTGTTCGTCTCGATCGATCAGTTCCGCGACGCCATGGACACCCTGATCGAACGGGTACATTCCAATCCGGTCGCCGAAGGCACGACAGACATCGTCATCGCCGGCGAGCCGGAAGCACGCCTCGAAGCGGATCGCCTGCGCACCGGCATCCCGTACAACGCGGCCGACGTCGCGCGCCTGCAAAAGGAAGCCGCGGCCGCCGGCTTGGCCTCGCTGCCGATCTCGAATTCGCCACTCAAGGATTGAAGGTCCCGCCATGCAGATCGACGGCTACGACATCGACATCGTCGTCCAGGGTTTTCCCGGCAAGTCCGTATGCCATGGCGGCCTGGGCTGGAGCTCGGTTGTCATCATCCGCGCCCATGGCCGCATCGCCATGGTGGATGTCGGCTCGTTCGGCATGCGCCCGATGCTCAACAAGCGCTACGCCGCGCGCAAGCTCGATCCCGCCGACGTCACCGACGTGCTGCTCACGCATTCGCATCACGACCATTCGGTGAATTTCCCGCTGTTCCGCAACGCCCGCATCGTAATTGGCGCAGACGAGATGGAATGGGCGCTCAACGAGCCGTGGGGCGAGACGCCGGTGCCGGAATTCTATGTCGAGAAGCTCAAGGACTGGCCGACGCTGCACACCGTGCGCGACGGCGAGGAGGCCTTCCCCGGCATCACCGCGCATCTCGCGCCCGGCCACACGCCCGGCTGCCTCATCTTCGTGCTCAAGGGCTCGGAGCGCGACGTGATCTTCACCGGCGACGCCGCCAAGAATCGGGCCGAGTTGGTCTCGCGCGATACCGACATGACCTACGACCATGCGGTGAGCGCAAAGTCGATCGCGATGATCTGGGACATCTGGAAGCGCCGCCCCGGCAGCATCGTGGTACCCGGCCACGACATGCCGATGACGCAGGAGAACGGCGTCACCACCTACATCGGCAAGCGCGAGGCCGCGGTCACCGCGTGGTACGGCGACGACATGGAAACGACGACGCTGTTCAACCTGATGACGTGACCTGACCGCTCGATAACTTTCGCGTCCATCACCCTGTGGCGGCCGCGCAGCGGCCCTCGACGAGCGACGGCCACCGATCTCAAATATCCGAGTTCGCAGCATCAAACCTTAACGCTGGTTTGTCCGGGAGGCCGGCGGTCCTCTCACCCAAACCCGAACAGCCGGGCAGGGTTGTCGGCGAGGATGAGCTTGCGGTGCGCCGGATCGGGCACCCATTCGCCGAGCTTGTTGTAAAGCTGGATGGTGCCGACGCGGTCGTGGAACGACAGATGGGGAAAATCGCTGCCCCAGATCAACTGCCCCGGCACGGTGGCAGCCAACTCCTGCGCGAACGGCTTCACGTCGGCGAAGTCCGGATCGGTCGAGAACCGGTAGATGCCTGTCATCTTAACCCAGCAGCGCCGCGAGCCGTCGTTCACCAGCTTGAGGAAGCCCTGGAAACCCTTCTGCTTCGGCCCATCCTTCGCCGGGTAGAGGCCCATATGCGCCACCGAGAAGTTCACCGGCAGGTCGCGCAGCGTCGGCATCAGCTCGTCGATGAGCCAGCCGGGCGTGAGGAAATCGAGATGCCACCCGAGCTCGCGGCAGATCGCCAAGAGCCGCGCGATGCGCGGCAGCATCGAGTCGGCCAAGCCGGCTTCCGGCTTGCGGATCGGCGACACATTCACGCGGATGCCGCGCACGCCGAGCTCGTCCCATTCGTCGAGCTGCGCGTCGCTCGTCGCCGTCTCGTCGAGATCGATGATGCCGCGGCGGAGCTCCGGGTCCATGTCGCGCATGGCATCGAGCATGCAGGAATTGTCGAAGCCGTAGGCGCTCGGCTGCACGAACACGAAGCGCTCGAATCCGATGCGCCTGGCGAGCTTGAGATAGGCCTCCAGCGGCTCGTATGGCGGCTTGTAGCGCAGGTCGCTCCCATACGGATATGTCTCGGCCTCCCCGAACACATGGAAATGCGCGTCGCAGGCATGCGGCGGCGGCACAAAGGCCGGCTCGAACCCCGCATCGGGATCGTGTTTCGCAACGTCGTTCATCGGAGCTCCATAACGCAGCGCGGTTCGCTGTTTCAGTCGGCGCTCTTATGTCGCTAAATGTCCGGCGAGTTCAATAGACCGCAAGGCGAGATCGACGTGGCAGGACGCGCGGACATCGAGATCGCGCTGCACCGCCTGGCGCCGAAGATTGCGGCCCATGAATTCAGCGCCGTCGTCGATCATGCGGTCGACAGCGCGGGGCTGAGCCACGCCACGCCGGAGGAGGCTGCCTGGCTGTCGCTGGTCGCCTACGTGCGGCACGTCTTCACCGAGTATGACGACCTGCTCAGCCAGGGATACGACGCCGACAGCGCGCGCTTCTTCGTCGCCGCCGAGATGGAGTCCGTCCTCGCCTCCTGGGGCGTGCGGCGGCGCTTGGCGCCGTAAGTTCAACCCGCGCCTTGTTGCCATGCGCGCGAAACGCTAAGTGCGGGGCAATGACCGACGCGCCGAAATCCATCCGCATCTATGTCGACGCCGACGCCTGCCCGGTGAAGGACGAGATCTATCGCGTCGCCGCGCGCCATGGGCTGCCCGTCAGCGTCGTGGCCGGGAATTTCATTCGCGTGCCGGCCGATCCGCTGATCGAGCGGATCGCCGCCGGCGCCGGCATGGACGCGGCCGACGACTGGATCGCGGAACGTGCGAGCGCCGGCGACATCGTGATCACCGCCGACATCCCGCTCGCCAGCCGCTGCGTCAAGGCCGGCGCCGAGGTGATCGCCCCGAACGGCAAGCCGTTTAGCGAGCAGTCGATCGGCATGACCCTCGCGGTCCGCAACCTGATGACCGACCTGCGCTCGGCTGGCGAGGTGACCGGGGGCCCGCGCTCCTTCTCGCCGAAGGACCGTTCCGCCTTCCTCTCCGCGCTGGACCAGGCGATCCGCCGGGCGCACCGCGCCCGGGCGCAGGGCTGAAGATCACCTCGGAATGGCCCCTCCCCTCGTCCAGCTCAAAGACATCGGACTGACCTTCGGCGGAACGCCGCTGCTTGATGGCGCGGAGCTGGCCGTCTCGGCGGGCGACCGCGTCTGCCTTGTCGGCCGCAACGGCTCCGGCAAGTCGACGCTGCTCAAGATCGCCGCCGGCCTGATCGATCCCGATCGCGGCACGTGCTTCGTGCAGCCCGGCGCGACCGTCCGTTACCTTCCCCAGGAGCCGGACTTCGCCGGCATGCCGACGACGCTGGCTTATGTGGAAGGCGGGCTCGGCCCCGGCGACGATGCCTATGTGGCGCAGCATCTGCTGGAGGAGCTCGGCCTCACCGGCAGCGAAGACCCCGCTCACCTCTCCGGCGGCGAGGCGCGGCGCGCGGCGCTGGCGCGCGTGCTCGCGCCCTCGCCCGACATCCTGCTGCTCGACGAGCCCACCAACCATCTCGACCTCACGACCATCGAATGGCTCGAGCGCGAGCTCTCCTCCCGCCGCGCCGCTCTGGTCATCATCAGCCATGACCGCCGCTTCCTCGCCAACCTGTCACGCAGCACGGTCTGGCTCGACCGCGGCAGGACGCGGCGGATCGAGCGCGGCTTCGCCCAGTTCGAGGCGTGGCGCGACGAGGTCCTGGCCGAGGAGGAGCGCGACCAGCACAAGCTCGACCGCCAGATCGTCGCCGAGGAGCATTGGCTGCGCTACGGCGTCACGGCGCGGCGCAAGCGCAACGTCCGCCGGCTCGGCGACCTGCAGGCGCTGCGGGAAGCGCGGCGCACCTACCGCGGCGCCGCTGGCAAGGCCACGCTCACCGCCGCGGCGGCAGAGAAATCCGGCGCGCTGGTGATCGAGGCGAGCGGCATCGCCAAGGCCTTCGGCGAACGGCGCGATCGTCAGCGATTTCTCCATCCGCGTCCTGCGCGGCGACCGCATCGGCATCGTCGGCCCGAACGGCAGCGGCAAGACCACGCTGATCAACATGCTCACCGGTTCGCTCGCGCCCGACAGCGGCATCGTGCGGCTCGGGCACCACGCTCGCGATGGCGACGCTCGACCAGCATCGCGAGAGCCTCGATCCGTCGACCACGCTCGCCGAGGCGCTCACCGGCGGCGGCGGCGACACCGTCACTGTCGGCGGACAGCAGAAGCACGTGATCGGCTACATGAAGGACTTCCTGTTCGCGCCGGAGCAGGCGCGCACGCCGCTCGGCAAGCTCTCCGGCGGCGAGCGCGGCCGCCTGATGCTGGCGCGGGCGCTGGCCAAGCCGTCGAACGTGCTGGTGCTCGACGAGCCGACCAACGACCTCGATCTCGAAACCCTCGACGTGCTCGAGGAGATGCTCGGCGACTATGCCGGCACCGTCATTCTCATCAGCCACGACCGCGACTTCCTCGATCGCGTCGTCAGCGCCGTCATCGTACCCGAAGGAAATGGCCGGTGGCTGGAATATGCCGGCGGCTATTCCGACATGCTGACGCAACGCGGTGCTGATCTTTCGCGCGAGCCGGCCAGGCCCGCGACGATGAAAGAGGCGAAAGCGACGGGGGCCCGGGAGCCCAAGACCGGAAAACGCCGGCTGGGATTTCGCGAGAAGCACGCCCTCGAAACGCTGCCGAAAACAATCGCCGCCCTGCAGGCGCGGACCAAGACCTTGCATGAGCGTCTAGACGATCCGGCGCTTTACGCGCGGGACCGCAAAAAATTTGATGAGGCGTCGGCCGCGCTGACCGCCGCCAATGCCCAACTCGCGGCCGCCGAGGACCAATGGCTCGAACTTGAGATTCTTCGCGAAGAGGTCGAGGACAGCTAGCCTGCCGGTCCGTCTGTCCGGCTCATGATACCGCCCACGAAATCGTGTTCGGCGTGTGATGACGCTGGCCTAGAATTGCTGCGACAGCGCTAAGGCACGTGACCTGGATGAGAACTGACGTCCATAATTTTCTATCGGTGCCGAGAATGACAGGACAGGAGCGTCGCAAATTCGACAAGACAGGGAACCAATTTGTCCGCGCGCGATTTTTTTGGAGCCAATCGTGAGGGACCCTGTGCGAACCATCGCCGTAGCCGTTTTCTGTAGACTTCCGCTGCCGGCCGTTCCAAAACCCGATTGTCGCCACCACTGCGGCCCGAGGAATGCTCGGCGCTTTCCACCTGCTTCATCAAGGATATCGCCGCGACGATCGGAGCCGTTGCCCAGAGCGCTGACGTCGCCGGCTATGCCGTTTACACCCCGGCGGGGTCCGAAGCCGAACTTCGCAAGCTGCTCCCGCCCGACTTCGGCCTGGTCCTCCAGGGCGAGGGCGATCTCGGCGCACGGCTGCTCAAGGCCACCGAGGATATCCTCGCTGCCGGGCATGCCGGCGCGATCCTCATCAACTCGGACAGTCCGACGCTGCCCTATGCCATTCTCCGCGAGGCCGCCGACGCTTTGCTGCACAAGGATGCCGTCGTACTTGGGCCCGCACTCGACGGCGGTTATACGCTCATCGGACTTTCGAAGGCTCATGCGCGGCTGTTCGAGGACATTCCCTGGAGCACGTCGGTTGTTTACGAGCGCACCGTGGAGCGCGCGCGGGAAATGAAGCTGGCGGTGGTCGATGTACCGATGTGGTATGACGTCGACGACGAAGAGACACTGAACCTGCTGCAATCCGAACTTGCCGGCAACCCGCTCTCCTTCGCGCGGGCAGATCTCATCGGCGCCGATGCGCCGGCGACCCGGCGGTTTCTCGCCAGGCGTCTCATTGCTCCCATGAAGTTGACCGGCTGATCGGCCGCGATACCGTTACAAGAACGATTGAGCTAAGTCTATTGGAAACCTGTTCCTTATGACCGCTGACCCGATCCGGGCGAACGTCTACGTCGTCATCCCTTGCCTCAACGAGGAAGAGCCGATTGCTGGCGTCGTCGGCGAGGTCCTTGCTCAAGGCGTGGCTAACGTCATCGTCGTCGACAACGGCTCAACCGACGCGACTGCGGCCCGTGCCGCTGCCGCCGGCGCGCGCGTCATCGTCGAGCCGCATCGCGGATACGGCCGGGCCTGCGCCACGGGCGTTGCGGTCGTGCCCGACGACGCGATCGTATGTTTCCTGGACGGCGACGGCAGCGACGTGCCGGACTTCATGCCGGCGGTCGTCGGGCCGGTGGCGCGAGGCGAGGCCGACTTCGTCTTGGGCTCGCGGCTGCGTGGCAAGCGCGAGGCCGGCAGCATGACGCCGCAGCAGCTCGTCGCCGGCAGGATCGCCGAATTGCTGTTGCGCCTGGTCTATGGGGTGCGCTTCACCGACATGTCGCCGTTCCGCGCCATCCGCGCCGACCAGTTGCGGCGGCTCGGCATGACGGAGTCGACCTACGGCTGGAACCTCGAAATGCAGATGCGGGCTGCGGCCGCAGGGCTGCGCATCCTCGAAGTCCCGGTCGATCACCGCTGCCGCCGCGGCGGCGTTTCGAAGGTGTCCGGCAACCTTGTGGCCGGCCTGCAGGCGGCTTGGAAGATCTCGACGACCTTCCTGCGTCTCGCCGCGGCGCTCCGCCGATCGGCAAATCAAACGCCGAGCTTGTCCGCCAAATCCTCGAACGATCGCGCCGCGTAATCGACCGGCACATTCGGTCCGGTTTCGCCTGTGCCCGGCCCATGCTCGTTGGGACGCGACACATGCGCGGTGCGCAGGCCGATCGCGGCGGCGGCTGCCAGATCGTTGCTGTGCGCAGCCACCATCATGCATTCGCCGGGCGGCAGATCGAACGCCTCCGCGGCCACGAGATAGACGCGCGGCTTGGGCTTGTAGTCGCCCGCCACCTCGGCACCGAGGATCGCATCCCACGGAAAGCCGTTGCGCCGCGCGAGGTCGACTATCAGCGAGATGTTGCCGTTCGATACCGGCGCCAGCAGGAAACGACGCTTGAGCCGGACGAGGCCGGGCGCGGAATCCGGCCAGGCGTCGAGGCGATGCCATGCGTGATTGAGATGCTGGATGGCGTCCTCGGACAGACGATCGACGCCAAAGCGCGGCAGCACGCGTTCGAGGTTGCGCCGGTGCAGCACGTCGAGCTTGTTGAACGCAATGCGCCCGCTGCGGACCTCGTCCATCGCAGGCTGGTATTCGCCCCGCCATGCGTCGGCGAATGCGAGCCAGTCCAGCGTGTGACCGAGCGGACCAAGGAAAGCTTCGGCTTCGCGCGCGATGCTGCTGCGCCAATCGACGACGGTGCCGAAGACATCGAAGAACAGCGCTTTGACGGAGACCGGCATGGGAGATCGAATCTCCGGCCGCGCTAATCGCGGAGACTACTCCGCCGCAACCGAGCGGGGATAAATCTCGCCGGCTTCGCGGCGCGTGCGATCGACATAGGCGATGAAATCGGCCGAGCGGTCCACGACCACGTCGCGCTGACGGTCGACCGTCACGATGTGATAGCTGTCGTCGAGCACCACGCATTCGACCAGCCCGCCGAGCCGGCGCTGCAGATAGATCGCATTCGACAGCTCGCTGATGTCGTCCTCGCGCGCGTGCACGATCAGGGCCGGCGTCTTGATCGAGGGCAGGTCCTTCTTGACCACGTCGACGAGCCGCCACAATTCGCGGATCGATTGCGACGGCGTGCACTCGATGCCGGCTTCGGCGCTCTTGCCGGACAGCATCGCGCCCGCGACGATCGCGCGCATGCGTTCGTCCTTGATGCCGTAGGGCGACCGTTCGACGAAGCGGTAGCGCTGGCCGACCGGCGTCGCGATGAACATGCGCAGCAGGAAGCCGTACCACGGGATCGACCAGCCGTCGTACCACAGCGTCGGTGCGTACAGCGAAAGGCCATGGACGCGCTTGGGATAAGTCGCGGCGAGCCGCAGCGCGAGGATCGCGCCGATCGAAAGTCCGCCGACCACCACGGTCGTGCAGCGCTGCTCCAGCGCGACGAGCGCCTTCTCGACCGACCTGAACCAGTCGTGCCAATCGGTCGCCAGCAGGTCGTCCTCGGTGCCGCAATGGCCGGCGAGCTGGCAGCATTGCACCGTGAAGCCGCTGGCGTTCAGGCCGCGCGCGATCGACTTGAGCTCCAGCGGGGTGCCGCCGAGGCCATGAATCAGTAGCACCCCCACCCGGTTGCCCGGCAGCAAGATGCTCCGATCTACCACCGCCATCTCACGCCCCCAACGGCTCGCGGCGCGAAGCCACTTTCCGCGTTTGCCGCCCGGCACGCCGTCCCGTCCCTCGGCGTCCGAACTTCCCGTCCAAATCGAGCATGCGCGACCCGGCCGAATTTGGCAATGTCGTCAAAGGCCCATTCATGAAGCGCGGCACCGGCTTCGCCAGCCCGGGCGACACGGACACAGCCCTGCGGCCCGGCGTCACCGGCGGGTGACCCGCTGGAACAACTGATCGAGCAGCGTCAGCGCCAGATCCATTTCGTCCTGAGAAATGGTGAAGGCCGGCGCCAGCGTGATCACGTTCTTGTAGTAGCCGCCGATGTCGAGCACGAGGCCGTAGCGCTTGCCGTCGATCTCGAGGTCGCCCTTCAGCGCCTCGTCGACCATGCGGTCGACGATCGCCTTGTCGGGCGTATAGCCGTCCTCGGCGCAGATTTCGATGCGCAGCGCCAGGCCCATGCCGTCGACGTCGCCGATGATCTTGTAGCGGCGCTTGCAGGTCGCGCAGCCCGGCGAGGAAGTAGGCGCCCTTCTCCATGCGTCAGGGTCTCGTAGTCCGTCTCCTCCAGCATCTTCACCGCTTCGAGCGCGACCGCCGTGCCGAGTCGGATTGGACGCGAACGTCGAATGCGTCGAGCCCGGCGGGAAGACGTCCGGGATGATCAGCTCCTCGCGCGCCCAGATGCCGGACGAGCGGATTGAGGCCGTTGGTCAGCGCCTTGCCGAACACGATGATGTCCGGCTTGACGTTGAAGTTCTCGAGCGCCCAGAACTTGCCGGCGCGGTAGAAGCCCATCTGGATCTCGTCGTCGACCAGCAGGATCTTGCGCTCCTCGAGCACCTCTGGCGAGCGCCTCGAAATAGCCCGGCGGCGGAATCACGTAGCCGCCGGTGCCCTGGATCGCCTCGACGAAGAACGCCGCGAACTCGGCCTCCTTCGCCTTGGCGTCCCAGACGCCGTGATACTCGGTGTCGAACAGCCGCTCGAACTGCTCGCACGCAATAGCAGGCCGCAGTCTGTCGCGCTTCTTGCCGTAGGGGCAGCGGAAGCAGTAGGGAAACGGCACGAAATGCGCGCGGTCGCCGAAATGGCCGTAGCGGCGGCGATAGCGATAGGACGACGTGATCGCCGACGCGCCCAGCGTGCGGCCGTGATAGCCGCCCTCGAAGGCGAACATCAGGTTCTTTGCCGTTGTTGCGTTGCGCACGAGCTTGAGCGCGTCCTCGACCGCCTGCGAGCCGCCGACGTTGAAATGGACGCGGCCCTTGACGCCTTGCGTCTTCTCGATGCGGCCGGCGATGCGCGCGGCGAGCTCGATCTTCTCGCGGTGCAGGTACTGGCAGGCGAGCTGCGGCAGCGTGTCGAGCTGGCGCTTCGAGGCGGCGTTGAGGCGCGGGTTGGCGTAGCCGAAGTTGACCGCCGAGTACCACATCTGCAGATCGAGATACGCATTGCCCGCCGGATCGTAGAGGAACGAGCCCTCGCAGCGCTCGAAGAACTTGGGCGGGTCGGTGTAGTGGACGGTGTCGCCGTAGGAGCAGTAGCGCGCTTCGAGCGCAAGCAGCTCCGCCTCGTCCGAAGCGGGTTGACCGCCGGACGGCACGCCGGGACGGTCAAGCATGCGGGGCTCCTGCGGCAGCCTCGTGCGGGCGCAGGCCCGCCGAAGGGCCAGGCATCAAGCGCGAAAACGCCCGGAACGCCTCGATCGCATCGGTGAAACCTTCGATTGCCGTGTGAGGAATGCCGGACTGCCGGCAGTGCTGTGCCAGCGCACCCTTTGCGAGCACCCATTTGGCTTGGCCCGCGGCGCAGAAATCCGACCGTCCGTCGCCGACCATCACCGTGAGCGCGGACGAGGGCGTGGCGATCGCGCATTTGCAAGTGCCGCTCGCGACCGCGCAGTTTCCCCGGAAGTGCGGAAACTCGACGCGCCAGCGATCCTCACCCGTCTGCACAAGCCGGTTGCTGGTAAACGGGATGTCGATGCCGGCCCGGCCGAGGGTCGCCGCAATCACCCGGTCGAGCCCATCGGAACCGACGGCAACCGAATAGCCAAGTTCTTGGCACAGCTTGGTGAATGCGGAGAACGCCGGATCGATGGCGACCTCGCCGATCAGGCTGTCGAGCTCCCGCTCGGTCGCCCGCACAAGGTCGATCTGCCGGCTCAGGCATTCGCGCGAGCCGATCTTGCCTGCAACCCACTCCTGCTCGACCTCCCGCCATTCGGGCAGGGCGAAGCGCTCGAGAATCAGGTCTGTTGCGTCTTGCTGAACGATCGTGCCGTCGAAATCGACAAGGACCAGCGGATTCATTGATCTCATGGACTGGGGCAACCCCCGGCGCGGAAGCGCGTCCGGAAGGCCATTTGTCCCGGGCTATACACGCTTTTCGCAGGTGCGGCAAATCCGACGAAAGCAAAAAACGTTGGAATCTCAGAGACTCGGCCGGGAACGAGCGATTATCCTGATGTCCTGTGGCCCCCGCACCTCATAGGTCGTCCCGCCCCAGGTCATCCGCCGCTTGAAGAGGGCGGACCACGCCAGCGCGGCGCTGAAGACCGCCGCGAGCGGCGTGACCAGCCAGTCGAAGCCCAGGAACCACCGGTTTTCGAGAATGCCCGGACGCCCCCAGAGACGGGCGACCAGCGCCCCCCGCCCGGCCGTGCGCAGTACGGCGAGCAAGATCGCCGCGAGCAGCGTGCCCGGCGCACCGGTCACGGCGGCATAGGCGGCAAGCAGCCAGCCGGCGGCGGTGAAGGTCGTCACCGTCACGGCGATGGCATAGGTCAGCGGCGCGTGGATGCGCACCAGCATGTACCAGCGCCGCGCCTGGTCCGCGATCTGCGCGAGTCCTTCGGTGACGATGGGCGTCCGCAGCAGCAGCTCCCGCGGCGCCAGCACGCCGCCTTTTCCCTTCTGCACGCGGCTGGTGAGCTGCAAATCCTCGCTGATGGCGCCGCGCCAGGCCTCGCCGATGCCAAGCTCGTCGAACCGCGCGTGGCGGATTCCCATCACGCCGCCCCAGGCGGAATCCCACATCGGCGCCCGCGGCACGGTCGCGACCCCGGCGGAGATCGACGTCAGCAGCAAGGTCGAGAAGCGCCGGTCATGAGGAATGAGCCACGGATAGGCCGACACCGCGTCGGCGTCGCCGCGCAGGATCGGGTCGACCACCCGCTGAAGCCAGTCGCGCTGCGGCCAGATGTCGGCATCGGCGAAGACCAGCATCTCGTCCGCCGCCGTCAGCAGCGGCAGCGTTGCCCGGATATTGGTGATCTTCTGGCTCTCGTTGTCGGCAAGGCCGGCGACTACGAGCGTGACCTTGCCGGGATGCGCCGCGCGGTATCTCTCGATCGCCGGAACCGCGGCATCGTCCGCCGTCTCGACGCCGAAGATCACGCGATAGGATGGATAATCCTGGGCGAAAATCCCTGCCAGGAAGCCGTCGAACTCGATGTCGTGGCCCTTGACCGCAACGACGATCGCGACGGGCGGCATGGCCGCGCCGCTCACGGGCTGGCCGACACGCCAGACGAAATGCCAGACGAGCACGACAGCGATGACCTGGCCGAGCAGCCAGAGCGCGAGAAACGACGTCATGAAAATACTCACGCGTGAGTCGCGGCTATCTAGCCGCTGGCCGGATTAGCAACAAGCTGCGGCATGCGCCATTGGTCGGCCACACGACAAAAGACCGTTTGAAGCAGGCCGCCGCATCTGCTTTGTACGGCTGAGGCCGGACATCGGTTGCGCAAGAACAAGAGGAAACGCATGAAACAGGTCGAAGCGGCGTGCATCGGAGTTGGCTGGATCGGCGGCCTGAGGGCGGACACGCTGTCGCGCACGGCGCTCATCGACAAGCTGCACCTGTGCGACATCAAGCCGGACCGCCTGGCCGAGGTGAAGGCGCTCTACAAGCCGGCGACCACGACGCTCGACTACCAGGACATCATCAACAACCCGAACATCTCGGTGGTCTATGTCTCGACCACGCCGGAGGCCAATCATTATCCGATCGCGCGCGACTGCCTGAAGGCCGGCAAGAACGTGATGCTGGAAAAGCCGATCGCGCTGGAGCTGTGGGAAGCCGACGAGTTGATCCATATCGCCAAGCGCGGCGGCCTGAAGTTCACCATCGGCTATTCGCAGCGCTTCAACACCAAGATCGCCTACGCCAAGAAGAAGATCACCGACGGCACTCTGGGCAACGTCGTCTCGGTGCTGGTGAGCCGACATCTCTCGCGTGAACTGGGCAAGAAGATCGCAAGCCGGGTACGCCTCTCTCCCGTGGTGATGGAATCGACCCATGACCTGGACTTCGTGTTCTGGCTCCTGGAGCCGGCGAAGCCCGTGCGTGTCTATTCGCAGGGCGCGTACGGCTACATGAAGCCGGTCAACGGCTCGCACGACGTGATGTTCACCACCGTCACCATGGACAACGGCGTCGTGGTGATGATCGGCGGCGGCTGGAACTTCCCCGGCAGCTATCCGAACTACTGCTCGACTTGGATCGAGATCACCGGCACCGACGGCGCGCTCACCCTCGACGACACCCAGCGCGACAACTGGCTCAACACCGAGAAGCGCGGCCAGGAATTCCCGATGTCGACCATGCCGGGTGAATGGGTCGATCACGTCTATGCCGGCGGCATCGGGCCGGAGACCATCCATTTCCTCGAAGCCTGCATCCGCGACACCCCGGTGATGGTGACGCCGGAAAGCGCGCGCCGCGTCATGGAGACCTACAGCGCCGCTGACCTCTCCGCCGATCGCAACGAGCCGATCGACCTGCCGCTGACCAACGAGACGATCTCCGGCATCGCCGAGCTCAAGCAGAAGAACCGCGCGGGGCTCAATCCCGCCCACAACAGCTAACAAAGATTTCGCCCGGACGCGCGCGTCGCCAAGGCGCAAGGACGTGATGATGAAAAAATCCGCCAAGGGCATCGGTCTCGCGATCATCGGCGGCGGCCGTGTCGGGCTGTTCCGCGGCGAGGTCGCGGCGCGCCATCCGTCCGTCGAGTGGATCGGGCTCGCCGAGAAGAACCCAAATCGCGCCGGCGAGGTGGGCGGCAAGATCGGCGCCGATTTCGTCACCGGCGATCATGTCGAGCTACTGCAGCGGCCGGAGGTTAACTGCGTCATCATCGCGACCGACGAGCACCTGCATGTCGATCCGATCATGGCCGCGGTCGAGCGCGGCCTGCCGATGCTGATCGAGAAGCCGCTGGCGACCGACCTCGCGCAGTCCGCGCGCGTGCTCAAGGCGATCGAGGATGCGGGGCTTGATGCCGTCGTCGGCTATACCCAGCGCTTCCGCCGGCGATGGCTCGCCGCGAAAGAGAAATGCCGCACAGGCGCGTTGGGCGACGTGACATTGGTGACGTCGCGGGCCTTCATGAACCGGCTGGTGGCGATCGATAACTACAAGCGCACCGACGATCCTACGACGATCTCGCCGATGGTGATCTCCGGCACCCATGCGCTCGACATCTGCATGTGGTGCCTGGACGGCAAGACGCCGGTCGAAGTCTATGCGCGCTCGATCGACAAGGTCCTGGGACCGCTCTACCAGGGCATCGACGCCACCGCCGGCATGATCATGTTCGCCGACGGCACGGTCTATCATCTCAACATCTCATGGGCGCTACCGGTGACATGGCCCGGTGCCGTGTATTCGCTTGAGGTCGGCATCGTCGGAACCACCGGCGTGCTGACGATCGACGATACCCACCGGGACATCGTGCTCGCGGTGTCGAAGGCGCAGTCCGAGGGCTACAACCCCGACGCCACGCGCCTCGTCGATTTCATGGGCAGCTATCCGCCCGGCGACATGGCGCTCGGCGAATTGCGCGGCCCGATGGCGGAGGAAACCGATAGCTGGCTCAACCGCATCGCGCTCGGCCTGCCGACCGCCGCGGCCACCGTGCAGGAAGCGCACCGCAACCTGATGCTGACCAAGGCGCTCGACCTGTCGGCCAAACGCAAGGCGCCGGTGAAGCTGCCACTCGATCCCGAGGAGGAACGGCGCGCTGTTTAGAGCGTGTTTGTACCACGTTGAAGCAAACTCCGCTCATTCCCGCGAAAGCGGGAATCCAGTTTCATCGGGCAGGCCTGGGCCCCCGCTTTCGCGTCAATTCCATCTAATTCGATTAGAGAACCATCCTTTGATACCTATTGGGACGTTGGTCTTCCCGGCTTCGGAGTCAAGATCACGCGGCTCAGCCGTCTTGCGTGCGCGCGGTCTTGAGATGTCGCAGAACCTTGGATCGGAGCGCGGCCTGCTCGGCCGGGCTCCAGGTGCGAAAGCCTTCACCCTCTTGCCGTCGTTGTAGGAGTTGAATACTTTTAGTTTTCTAAGCTGCCGGCTCCTCCGCTGCGTCCGTCCGGCTTGAACCTCGGCGATTGCCCAATAATGGCCGAGGCTCTTTCAAATAGCGGTATAAACCGGGCAGCAAAACACGCCATCTAGGTGGCCGCATTCTTGTTGAGGCCGTGAGCCTTCTGATGGCAAACAGCCATGGGCTTTTAGAAGCAAGACGGGCCGATGGATGCCAAACTCTACAGCGTGGAAGATGATACGCGGCAGATTCCGGATTAATAGCCTTCAAGTCCTCCTATTGAAACATACGTGGCGATGGGCAGCCGGCGCTCTCATGATCGCCGCTGGGTGTGGACTTGCGCATGCGCAAGACACCGGATCTCCGCAGCTTGAAACCAACGAGGCCTATGTGGAGAACGTGGTGCGGCGAAGCAGGCTCGTCATCACCGATCCCATGGCCGTGTTCGATCTCGTACTCCAGAGCCTTCCCGACCGGGTCAAGGTCTACCCCACGGAGAATTACTACTATTTCAACTTCGTCTTCAACGGCACGCCGTATGCAGGGAATATCAAATTCGACCCCCGTGATCGCGATAAGGGAAAGGTCCAGTTCAGCTACTATCCTGCTTTGACGCAGTGGAATGACCGGATGAAGAGGGACGTCTTTTTTGTTCTCGACAGCGCGCGCGGAGTCGCCGTGGAGCGGGTCGAATCTCTTGTGTATCGCGTGACCTACGCCGAAAAGAGCGTCATCTTTGTGCTGAACGATCTAGCGAACGTTAAGCCGCCCCATAGCGCGCTTGCACCCGACGAAACGTTCCTCGGTCCGAGCTTCGACAAGTCGGCGATGCGCTTCTTCGTCGTCTACAACACGAGACTGAGAATCTTTCATTTCATTCTCGACGAGACAGTCAAGGTGGCCGACGATCTGGTCAGGTTGCCGCGCACCGACCAAATCCTTCTCGGCCGGCGTACCGGCTTTGCGTTCTATCGCGATCATCGGACGGATCGCAAAATTCTGATCGGCGTGTTTGAGCCCAACTCGAGGATCAACAATTACTTCGACGGTCCTTTCGACCAATTGCCGGAGAACTTCATCGAAGGGAAATCGTTACGCCGGGCTATGATCGAGTCCGACCCGAACGCTAAGGGTCAGATTGATCGCCTTGGCAACTATACCACCGGTGGGGGGCGATTCTTGGTTCATCCGTACATGCTTTATCGCCGCACAACCGACCTCTATTCTGTGCATCGATGCGCAAACGGAAAGAAACATCGCCGTGCGGCGTATTACCGCTGTTTCGTTATCGACTCAGCCGCACTTGCGCATCGCCGCGGGTCTCAAAAATGACAGCGACACCCAGGCCGATCAGCTGACCTGCCCGGAGGCGGCATGAACCGAGTGGAGCGTTCTGCTCGACAGCGCAACGCCGCCCGGCGCGCGCGATCGTGGACCGATGAGGATCATGGTGACACGATGACTGCGATGCGAAAGACCGGCGGCAGCCGCCGCCGGTCTTTCCTTGGCATAGCAGCCCTCTTAATTACCAGCAGCGACGCCACCAGCCGCAACGCCTGCGGCTGGAGTAGGTGTAGTGACGACACTGATAGAACCGCCGGCAGTAAACTTTGACCGTGGGTTGGAGGGCCTCGGCGGCGTCGCCGATCGCGGCGCCAGTTCCTGGGGCCGCTACTGCCCCCGCTGTGCCAAGGAGCCCAATGCCTGCGGCCGCTACTGCCGCAATCAGAATGCTGCGCATATCCCTTCCTCCATCGCTGATCGGCTTCCCATGCCGAAGTACAGGCCTAGCCTAGGGGGTCCTTGCGTTCTGCGCTAGCCATTTTGAGCATGTTGGCTAGCGGGACCTCCTCGGGTTGAGTTTATCGTAAATGCGCCCCGAGTGGCTCCGTTCAAACTGCCGAGATATCAAGCGCCAGCACGACGGCTGGCCAATCTTGCGCATATTTTGCGCACAGAACGACGAAACCTCCCGTCGGATACGGCGCGGGACGATCCGCTGCGGCGCCGGGCGCATCCGGCCGAGGAGATCCGCCAACCATTTGCCGATCGTCAGCGTGTCTCGTCGTGCCTGCCTTCTTCAGAGCGAGCTTTCAGTTCTGCGTGCCGCTCTGGCGGGGACCACTTTCTCTGGATGGCGAGCATGTATGGTTCGTGCGGAAACATGTTGGTGATCCGATGATCGTCGCAAACCCGATAGCGGGCCGCGAGAACCGGCAGTGCGTGCGCGGGCGCTTGTTGCGTATAGCGGAGCACCAGGTCCCAATCGCAAAGCCGGTCCAGCGTCTCGTCGAAACCGCCAAATCGGTCGACGAGGCTCATGCGATGCACGATCACGTTCATGTCGATGTAGTTTGCGACCAGCAGCCGATCACGGTCGAACGGCAGCCAGAGGAGGCAGGTCCCCTGAAGGCCGTGGTGGTCAGTCACCAACACGCCGTAGGTCAGGTCGCACGTGGGATCGGCGGCCAGCATGCGCACGGCGGCGTTGAGAAAATCAGGGTACCAGATGTTGTCGCTGTCGATGTAGGCGACATATGAACCGCGGGCGAGCCCAAGCCCCGAGTTTCGCGCGGCGCTGGCGCCACCCGCCGGCCGCTGAACGTAGCGAATTCGCACATCAGCGAGTTCGGGGGCGATCCGGATCGCCGTATCGTCGCTACTGCCGTCATCGACGATGATCAGTTCCCAGTCAGCGAAGCTCTGTGCCTTGACGCTGGCGATGGCGTCGCAGATGACGTGAGCGCGGTCGCGTGTCGGCAGTATGATCGACACCATCGGTGAACGGGCTTCACTCCGAGCCCCGGCAGCCGGTGGGCTGAGATCGGGCGCCGCCGCAATGACCTTCTCCAGGGTCGCGATTCTCAGCCGTCGCTCATCCCGTTCGGCGGCCAAGCGCTCGTCGAGGCCGGCGAGGCTTTGCTCCACGCCGTGAAGCCAGGCAGCGGAGCGAGCCCGCAAATCTTCGTGTTTTGCCCGCCACTCCTCGTTTTGAGCTTTCAATTCCTCGTTTTGAGATTGCAGCGCCACGACGTCGACGCGCAAATCCTTCTGATCGGCCTGGACGGCCGCCGCGGCGGTCCGCAAACCACACTCGACAGACCTGCGCTCTGCGGCGATCTCGCCGAGCGCTGAGTGCAAGGCCGCCGCCTCGCGCGCCAATTCCTCGTGCAACCCCGCGACGGCGGATAGCAGTTGGGTACGAACCGGATGGACGGCAGCATCGCGTGCGTGTCGCAGAGGCGACCGAAAGTCGAGACCGATTCTGCCAAGAGCTGCCAACACAGTTCGCAACATGCCCGTACCTGACCTTTGTCGACGCGCCCGGCCGATAGGAGTTGAAGCACCCGGTGACACCGGGAGAGGGTGCACCGAGCAAGCGTCGGACGCCACGCGTCAAATTCAAACAATCACGCTCGCAGTTATTATACGTCAGCCGCCGGACTCTGCAGACAGCCCTGCAAGGCGCAATGCATCGAGACGGCTGTGGAGGTCATTGAGTTCGCGCTCAACCAGTTGACGAATTTCCTCGCTCGCGCGGCTACGCTTGGATGCGGCATCGCCGTGAAAGCGGATACCTGGATTTTTTGCGTCGAACGCCGCGGCTGCCCGCATGGCAGCGAACTCATGCTCGTGGTATCGCAGCCCGAAATGATCGAGCACCCGAGAAAAGGCACCGTCCGGAAGCTCCCGATCTTCAACCAGCAGGCCGCCGCCATCGCCAAGATGCTCGATCGCGGCGCGGCAATATCGGCCGAGCACATGCGCGCTGAGCGCATCCAGGCTCAATCCTTCCAGCTCGGAGAATTGCGACGTCAGCAACGAAGGCTTGATTCCGTTCGGAAACATCTGCCTGGGCCGGGATTGCGCGAGGGATGCCAGCACTTCGACCGGCTCGCGGTAGATAAAAATCCAAGGGACGCCGGGAAACGCGCGCCGGATCAACGGCAGGAGCAGAACATGCCACGAGTTCGAGCTTGATGATGAGGTCCGTTCCGCCGCGTGCCGGCGCCTGCCTAACGCCGCGACCATGCCGCGGAGATGCTGCACGACATCATGCTCTGGCATTCACGGCGGCCCACACGCGGCGCGAAGGATGTCATCGACCGGCGGAGCAGCAGATTGAAGGGATGCCGCATCGCACGGTCGATCGTTTGCTCGAAGAACGGATCGGTGAACCCAGCGCCCCCGAGATGACACCAATCCACGGCCGGGCCGGCCTGCGTTGGGCGAACCAATGCCGGCACCCATTCGGCGGAATGGGCGATGCTCATCGCCCGATCCACCGCATGAGCCACGCCTGCAGGCCCAGTTTCAGCGCGGTTTCGACCTCGGCCTGCGCGACCTCGCAGCCATGGTCGCGTGCGCGCTCGACGACGAGCGCGACGAAGCCCGGCCGGTCCAGGCATCGCCGCAGTTCCTCCAGAAGGGCCACGTCGTCGAGCACCATCCTCTGGAATCGATGCAGCGCAGCCGGGCTTTCCGACATGATTGTCTATGTCCGGAGCGGATCGCCGTCTGAGGACGCCCGCGCCGCGAGCGGCGCGATCCCGAGTTGGTCCGCGAGTTCGTCGAGTTGCGTCATCAATTCCGGCACGATCGGCACACCGTTCGCCAGACGGTCCTGGCGCCGTAGCCGCCGCTGCTCGCCAGGCAGCCGGATGGCATCGAACCCCGGCAGCAGCCGTGAGGCGCGCAGATCGCGCAAGTGACGGTCAACCTCGGCCTTGAACACGTCCAGCGCGATGAAGCGCTTGATGTCGAGCGCGACGATGAACTGCCCGGTATTGGCCTCGGTCTTGGCGTCGGCGTTGAAGTCGACGACGTCGCGCCCGACCGCCGCGCCGTTGAGGATTCCGGCAAGCAGGCCGATCACGATCGCCAGTCCGCTGCCCTTATAGCCGCCGATCGGCAGCAGCAGGCCGTTCGTGCGGTTCGCATCGGTGACCGGAAGGCCGTCCTCGGCGCCGATCACCCAGCCTTCCGGCATGGCGCGGTTCTGCAGCCGGTGATTTTTTACCGTGCCGTAAGAGACGACCGAAGTTGCGATATCGAGCACGACCGGCGCTTCCTCGCCGGCCGGGATCGCGGCGGCCAGCGGGTTGGTGCCGAGCAGCATGTCGATGCCGCCCCAGGGCGCCATGTGGTTGAGCGCTGGAAACCGCGGCATAGAGCCCGATCATGTCGTGGGCGAGCGGCATGGCGGCATAAACTCCGGCGGCGCCTGCGTGGTTGGAACGCCTCACGCCGACCCACGCGACGCCGGCATCCCGCGCGAGCTCGACCGCCGTCTCGGCGACGCGCGCCATCGCAAGATGGCCCATGCCGTTGTCGCCGTCGACCAGCGCGGTCGCCGCCGCCGTCCTGTTCACCCGGATGTCGGGCCGCTTGTTGATGCCGCCTTGCTGGATCCGCTTGACGTATTGCGGCAGCCGGAACACGCCGTGGGCATCGGCGCCGGTGAGGTCGGCCTCCGTCATCAGCCCGGCCGCCTTCGCGGCGTCGTCCGCCGGGAGGCCGGCCGATTTGAACGAATCCTTGATCAGACTGGTGATCGCCGCTGCCGGGATGCGTACGGGCTGCGTCAATTCGACGGGCTGCGGCGCCGCCGATGCAGCCGGGTGGACAGGAGTCATGGTTGGGCCGAACTGATGCTGCCGCGAAGGGCTCCGTCCTTGGCATAGCGAGGCATGTCACGCCAGAGGCCTCGGCGAGGAGAATGGGGGATAGGAATTGTTTCACGTGAAACACCGGGTACTGTCTCAGTTTAATCACCTAACGCCTAATCCATTGAGCACAACGCTCGTCCTTTCGCCTCAGCCTCCTTGCTTCCGCACTTCGGAAGCTTCCAGGTTTTACTTTCTGTTTTTCGGTGTTGAGGGTGATAGCGGTGGTCCTTATAGGGACGAGCGAAAGCTACCGTGATCCCGCTTAGCGAGATAATGGCGGCGACCGCAACGACAACGATTTTTGTCACTAAAGGCTCCTTTCAAGACGGCTCCGACCGGCAACAAATTTTACTTTAATCCCTGGTCACAGCAACTCACCCATGTCGGCCGGCGTGTCGCCGATCTTCTCTATGATCTCCGCGTCCTTGAAATCGACAGTGTCAGGTTCTCCGGTTCGAGCTAAGGCGATGGCGCCACCATGCTTCTTTGCAAAGTCGCGGCGCTGCCGAGGCCGCAGCGGCCCAGCCGTGCCGCCTGGGGTTCGCCGGCGTCGCTCATGACCGTAGTGTGCTAGGTTTGCTGGGCATGCACGCTTTCATAGCTTTATCTGACAGCCACGAACATGTCGCGGCTGGAAGCGCTCCCGCTATCGCAACGGGTACATCGAAATATGGCTGACCCATGTAGCGTGCGACAAGTTCGGCCATGATAGCTGCCGCCGGCATTGTCGCTATGAGCCGCACATAAAATGGCTGGCTAGAAAGCGCCCAGTCAATTCCTGCCGTCAACCAGGCAGGAATGGTGGCAAGCACATACGCAATTCCTATCAGCCCCGCTAGGAACCCGAGGCCGGGGAAGCCTTCGCGCAACAACTGATCGGCTGTGATGTAGACGAACAGCGCAAGTGGCGGAAAGACTACCGTAAAAATGAGCAGCCGCCTCATGCAAGTATCTCCAAGATTTTCAAGACAACTGCATTCTGCCAGGGCTGCTTAGCTTCCTCAGCCCCGGCCACAAGCTCGCCTCCTCGTTCCGAGTGGACGGGAAGTTCCCGGCGCGGCGGAGGTAGGACTGAGAGCCCCGCCGGCTTGGGGGGACCAGCTCGCATCCCCGGTGCCGCCGGGAAGCGCGTATATAGCACAGCAGTAGGTACCCAGCAGTAGGGAGTGCGTCCATTTTGAAATTGCGCTTGGTGACATGCCGTAGAAAGGCAACCGTCGCCATGGCATATTCGGTCCATGACCGATCAAGCATCTAAGCGTCCAAGCCAGCGGCCAATATCGACCACCAGCTTGGCGTCACTGACCGCCTTTGGGAAATCGGTGAGCCAAAGCCCGCAAAGGGCGGACCCTATAAGACGAAAGTCAGTCTGAGGTGAGATGCTTCGCCATCTCTTGGCGCATAGCTCGGACAAACTCGCGCGTGTTTTTTTTACCTGTCCAATGGGACATTTCCTCGCTTCGCGACCCTGCACATCCGCGTCGCCACGGCTCTTGATTTGCCTTTTGGCCTCGGGGAAACGTGCTGCACCGCGACCAGACGTCCGCAGCCGGCACCCCCATGCAAGGAACCTCGATGCCCCGGATCACCCGCCGCGACTTCCTCAACGGCGTCGCCCTGACGGTCGCGTCCGGACTGACGCCGCTCGCGCAGCTTCGCGCCGCCGGCCGCTATCCGCCCGCGCTCACCGGCCTGCGAGGGCACCATGCCGGCGCCTTCGAGGCCGCCCATGAGTTTGCGCGCGAGGGCAAGAGCTTTTCGATCGCCGACCTGCCGGTCGAGGAGGACTACGACCTCGTCGTCGTGGGCGGCGGCATCAGCGGGCTGGCCGCGGCCCATTTCTACCGCCGCTCGGCCGGCCGCGACGTGCGCATCCTGGTTCTGGACAATCACGACGATTTCGGCGGCCACGCCAAGCGCAACGAGTTCCGCGTCGGCGGTCGGCTGATCATCGGCTATGGCGGCAGCGAGTCCCTCGCAGTCGCCGAAATCGGCCTATAGCGCCGTCGCCAAGGGCCTGCTCAGGGACCTGGCGGTCGATATCGATCGGTTCGACACCGCCTTCGAGCGCAGCCTCTATCCCTCGCTTGGCCTGTCGCGCGGCGTGTTCTTCGACCGCGAGACATTCGGGCGGGACACGCTGGTGACCGGCGATCCCACCGTGATGGTGGATGACGACATCGCCAAGGGCTCGCTGAATGGAAAGCCGGCGGCGGAATTCATTACCGGCTTCCCGTTCTCCGACAAGGCCAAGGCCGAGCTCATCGCCCTCTACGACAGCAATACCGATCCGCTCCCTGGCAAGTCGATCGAGGAAAAGACCGCGATCCTGGCCAAGACCAGCTACCGCGATTTCCTCACCAAGATCTGGCGCTGCGGCGAGGAGGTCGCGAACTACTTCCAGGGCCGCACCAACGATTTCTTCGCCATCGGCGCCGACGCGGTCGCCGCCGCCGAGGCCAAGGAGGCCGGCTATCCGGGCTTTGCCGGGCTCGGCCTTGCCGAGGCCAAGAACCCCGACCTCGACGAGCCCTATATCTATCACTTTCCCGACGGCAACGCCTCGCTGGCCCGCCTGCTGGTGCGCAGCCTGATCCCCGGCGTCGCTCCCGGCAGCACGATGGACGACGTCGTGCTGGCTCCGTTCGACTACGCCAAGCTCGATACCGATGGCCAGGACGTGCGCATCCGGCTGGACAGCACCTGCATCCACGTCGCCAATCGCGACGGCGGCGTCGACGTCGGCTATGTCGGCGAGGGCAAGCTGCATCGCATCCGCGCGCGCCACGCTGTGCTCGCCTGCTTCAACATGATCGTTCCCCATCTGATGCCGGAGCTGGCGCAGGAGCAGAAGGACGCGCTGGCGCTCAACGTGAAGGCGCCGCTGGTCTATACCAACGTCGCGGTCCGCGACTGGAAAGCCTGGGCTACGCTCGGCGTCCACGAGATCACCGCGCCGATGTCGTTCCACACGCGCGTCAAGCTCGACTATCCCGTGAGCCTCGGCGACTACCGCCATCCGCGCGATCCGTCGGAGCCGATCTGCCTCCATCTCGTCCACGTGCCGGGCGCACCCGGCCAGGGCCTCGACGCGCGCGACCAGTTCCGCATCGGCCGGCAATCGCTGCTGGAGACGACCTTCGAGCAGTTCGAGACCCGCATCCGCGGCCAGCTCGACCGCATGCTGGGGCCCGGCGGATTCGCAAGCGACCGAGATATCGCGGCGATCACCGTCAATCGCTGGTCGCACGGCTATTCCTACACGCCGAGCACGTTGTTCGATGGCGATGATTTCGCGCCGACCATCGAAACCGCGCGCAAGCCCGCCGGCCGCGTCGCTATTGCAAATTCGGACGCACAATGGAACGCCTATGCGCACGCGGCCATCGATGAGGCCGAGCGCGCCGTGCGCGAAGTGCTCGCCGCGAACTAGAATTCGTTATGATGAAATGGCATCAAGGCTTGCCTGCAATTCTGACCTTAAAAACACTGTATCCCAAGGGAGAGATCATGCTCGCCAAACGGCTCAAGCCGCGCCTCAAGACGCCCGACGAAAACAACCTGACGCCCGAGCAACAGACGATGCGCGAGGCGGTGCAACAGGGACCGCGAAAGACCTTCCGCCTCTACGGTCCGCTCGGCGTATGGATCCATTCGCCTGCCTTCGGCGAGCTGGCGCAGAAGTTCGGCGGCCATTGCCGCTTCCTCACGAGCGTACCGCCTCGCCTGTCGGAATTCGCAATCTGCGTGACGGCGCGGCAATGGCGCGCACAATACGAATGGCAGGCGCATGCGCCGCTCGCCGAGAAGGCCGGCGTCAAGCCCGCGACCATCGCCGACCTTCGCGCCGGCCGCGAGCCGACATCGGCCAAGGCCGACGAGAAGGCGATCTACGCCTTCGCCACCGAGCTCTACAAAAGCAAACGAGTGAGCGACCGCACCTATAACCGCGTCGTCAAAATTCTGGGCGAGCCGGGCACCATCGAGCTTGTCGGCATCCTCGGCTATTACGCGATGGTGTCGATGACGCTCAATGTGTTCAACGTCGCGCCCGCGGAAGGCCAGGCGATTCCGTTCCGCGAGCCGGACGGCATCTGGGAGTAGTGCGTCGTGGGGCGCCTCAGAGACAAGGTGATCCTGATCACCGGCGCGGCCGGCGCAATCGGCTCCGCAGTCGCCGAAGCGGTCGTGGTGGCGGGCGGCATCGCGATCGCTAGCGATCTTGCTGGCCGCGCCGGCATCGACCACGCACTGGATGTCACCAGCGAAGAGGGCTGGCTCGGTGTGATCGACGCCGTCGAAGCGGATGGCGGCCAGCTTCATGGGCTGGTCAACGCGGCCGGGATCGCCGCGCTCGGCAATATCGAGGACACCGATTTCGCGACATGGCGGCGCGTCAATGCGGTGAACCTCGACGGCACCTTCCTCGGCTGCAAGCATGCGATGAAACTGCTGAAGCGCGGCGGCGGCTCGATCGTCAACCTGTCATCGGTCTCCGGCCTTGTCGGCGGCCATAATCTTGCGGCCTACAATGCATCGAAGGGCGGCGTGCGGCTGCTGACCAAATCGGTCGCGCTCTACGGCGCCCGGCTCGATCCCAAGGTGCGCTGCAACTCCGTGCATCCGGCCTTTCTTGAAGGTCCGATGGTCGACACCATCGCCGAACAGACTGGCCATCCCGACGGCGCCCGGGCGCGAATGGCGCGCGACGTGCCGCTCGGCCGTCTCGGCACGCCGGCGGAAGTTGCCGACATGATCGTCTATCTGTTGGCGGATGAATCCGCGTTCGTCACCGGCGCGGAGTTCGTGATCGACGGCGGGCTGACGGCGCGGTAAGCGCTAGATTGACGTAATCAGATGAGACAGCGACGTTGTCGCGCAACGCCGTGCGAAGCACCGGTCTGCCGTGACGAGCTTTGCGTTTCGAAGCTCTGCGAGAGCGAGGTAAAAGCCATCATAGGCCGGATGCTGGAGGTCAATTGCAAGGTCCAAGGCGCGGTCCTGTAGCTCAGCCGAAGACACAAGCTCGGCGAAATACTTTGGTGCTTGCGACAACGCGTTGCGAGCAATAATCGCCGGCACGCTGCCGAAGTTCGTAAGACGCCAGATCGCATTTGTAATCTCTGCAAGAATCAAATCCGGCGCAATCAAGTCCTCATTCGTCTCGAAGACACGCATCGCGCCGGCACTGAAGTCCGATCTTATGAGCCATGGAACCGCGACGCTCGCATCGATAACGATCGCCATTCACCTACTCTTCGTCGCGCCCGGCGCGAATGGCAGCAAGAATATCGACGCCACGCACCGGTGGAGACATCGACTGGAGTTTTTTCGACAACACGATTTTTTCAGCGGGTGACAGCGGCGCAGCCGCGGTCAGGATGTCCCGTAATTCCTGCTCCAGGGAATGCCCCTTGAGCTCCGCCTTGGATTTCAGGAGTTCGACCACTTGGTCATCGATGTTTCGGACCAGGACCTGGGCCATTCGTACCTCCGCTATCAATTATGATAGCATGCGGGTACCCCGCGTCGCAAGTTGTCGCAAGCTATTGTTCGTCACATGAGCTTTGGCGGATATCCCGGCATCAGGTCATACGGATGTGCCCATCCCGGCAGCGCCCTGATGCGGTCGAGCCACGCGGCGATCGCTGGATGATCCTTGGCGATGTCGAAGCCGAATTCATCCGCCGGATAGTACATATAGGCCACCAGGGAGATGTCCGCGATGGTCGGGCGACCGCCCAGCACGTAGGGTGCCCCCGTCAACCGCTTGTTGACGATGGCCAGGCTACCGTCGATACGCGTTTTGAGGAACGCCATGACGGCCGGTTCGCCCGGGGTCTTGGCGAAGTTTCTGAGGAACCGGAATGGCCCGAGAAATCCGTTGACCTTCTGATTATCGAAGATGATCCAGCGCAGAGCTTCGAGCCGCTCGTCATCGCCCTGCGGCAGGTATTGGCCCGAGCGTTCGGCGAGGTAACTGATAATCACGCCGGACTGCGTAAGTGTCTTGTCGCCACGCACCAGGACCGGCACCTCGCCCATCTCGTTGACGTTGGCGCGATACTCCGGAGACCGCGTCTCGCCTCCGGCGAAGAAGTCGACATAGGTCGGCTTCCAATCCGCGCCGATGAGATTGAGCATCAGCGCGGCCCGATAGGCATTGCCGGACTGCGCGAAGCAGTAGAGCTGATACTCGGCCATCGTAAGCCCCCCGCTCGACGATTGCGGCGCGTGACGGCGCCGACACCTCAGGCTTGGAAAAAATAACCCATCAGCGCGACAACGTCGCCGGCTGCCCCGCGGTGCTCTGGCCATCGAAGCGGCCGCCCGCCAGGGTCATTTTCGCCAGCGCCTCGCCCTTGTGGTCCTTGAGGACCAGGGCCTCGCCCTCGAACAGCCACTTGCGGCTGGTGAAGAAGTTGCCCGGGCAGCCGCCCTCCGGCGCAACCGTGCCGTCGCCGGCATCCGCAGCACCGCCGAAATTCATCCCGCACGAGCCGCCGGCGGAACTGAGCGTCCAGCGGCCCGCCATCGGCGGCGCGTTGGACGGCGCCCTGGAGACCAATGGTCCGGCCGAAGGCCCGTTGGCGGCACGATCGCCACCACAGCCGGCGACCGCCGCCGCAACAAGCGCAACCATGCCGATGCGGCGAAGCGATGCGATGGTGACGGCGCGACGCATCATCGTCCTCACTTCATCGTCGGGATGACGAACTCGGCGCCTTCCTTGGTGCCGGACGGCCAGCGCGCCGTCACCGTCTTGGTCTTGGTGTAGAAGCGGATCGAGTCCGGGCCGTGCTGGTTGAGGTCGCCGAAGCCGGAGCGCTTCCAGCCGCCGAAGGTGTGATAGGCGAGCGGCACCGGGATCGGCGACATTGACGCCGACCATGCCGACCTGGACGCGGCTGGTGAAGTCGCGCGCGGTGTCGCCGTCGCGGGTGAAGATCGCGACGCCGTTGCCGTATTCGTGCTCGGACGGCAGCCGCAGCGCCTCCTCGTAATCCTTGGCGCGCACGACCGAGAGCACCGGGCCGAAGATCTCTTCCTTGTAGATGCGCATGTCCGGCGTCACCTCGTCGAACAGGCAGCCGCCCATGAAGTAGCCGTTCTCGTAGCCCTGCAGCTTGAAGTCGCGGCCGTCGACGACGAGCTTGGCGCCTTCCTTCACGCCGAGATCGACATAGTCTCTCACCTTGCTCGAGGTGCGCCTCGCGTGACCATCGGGCCGTAGTCGGCCTGCGGGTCGGTCGAGGGCCCGATCTTCAGGCTTTCGACGCGCGGGATCAGCTTCTCGATCAGCATGTCGGCGGTCTTCTTGCCGACCGGCACCGCGACCGAGATCGCCATGCAGCGCTCGCCGGCCGAGCCGTAGCCGGCGCCGATCAGCGCATCGACCGCCTGGTCGATGTCGGCGTCCGGCATCACGATCATGTGGTTCTTGGCGCCGCCGAAGCACTGCACGCGCTTGCCGTGCGCGCGTGCCGGTCGAATAGATGTATTCGGCGATCGGCGAGGAGCCGACGAAGCCGATCGCCTTGATGCGCGGATCGGTCAGCAGCGTGTCGACCGCTTCCTTGTCGCCGTTGACGACGTTGAGCACGCCGGCCGGCAGCCCGGCTTCGATCAACAGCTCGGCAAGCCGCATCGGCACCGACGGATCGCGCTCGGACGGCTTGAGGATGAAGGCGTTGCCGCAGGCGATGCGCCGGCGCGAACTTCCACATCGGGATCATGGCCGGGAAGTTGAACGGCGTGATGCCGGCGACGACGCCGAGCGGCTGGCGCATCGAATAGAGGTCGATGCCGGGGCCGGCGCCTTCGGAGTACTCGCCCTTCAGCAGGTGCGGGATGCCGCAGGCGAACTCGACCACCTCGAGGCCGCGCTGGATGTCGCCCTTGGCGTCGGCGAACGGTCTTGCCGTGCTCGGAGGAGAGCAGCTCGCGCGAGGCGTCGTATCTCCTTCTGCACCAGCTCGAGGAACTTGAACATCACCCGCGCGCGCCGCTGCGGATTGGTGGCGGCCCAGGCCGGCTGCGCCGCCGCGGCGTTGGCGATCGCCTGCTCGACCTCGGCCTGCGTGGCCAGCGCGACCCTGGCCTGCACCTCGCCGGTATTGGGGTTGAAGACGTCGCCGAACCGGCCCGAAGTGCCCTTGACCTCCTTGCCGCCGATGAAATGGCCGATCTCGCGCATGGCGTTCCTCCCTCGCATACGCATTACGAGGCCGCCTGATCGGGCCGCACTTCTGGCGAGTCAGGATAGCGCAGGGACGAAGCCGCGCGAAACCCCGCCGGCCGGACGATACTGAAGCGATCAACACGATATATAGCCGCCTTTTACCGGTCCCTTAAGCGCGACCGGCCTAAGGTTGCTGTACGCCGAGGGCCTGTGTCGACGCGCCTGTCAGTAAGCGTGCGCGTTGGGTGGATCTTCAATGGATATCGCGACCGGCCTCGGTCTGGTTGCCGGCGCTGTCGTGCTCGTCACGCTCATTCTGATGGGCGGCGACCTCGCGGATGTTCGTGGACGCCCACGCCGTCATCGTCATCTTCGGCGGCTCGTTCGCCGCCACCCTGATCCGCTTTCCGCTGTCCTCGATCTTTCACGGCCTGCCGCTCGGCGCGAAATTCGCCTTCACGATGCGCCGCATGACGCCAGCGCGAGCTGGTCGACGAGATCGCCGGCCTCGCCGAGATCGCGCGCAAGAGCGGGCCCGATCGGCCTGGAAAAGGTCGAGATCGACGACCCGTTCCTCGCCAAGGGCATCCGCTTCGTGGCCGACGGCTACGACGCCGACTTCATCCGCGACAATCTGGAGCGCGACCGCGACAATTTCCTCACCCATCTCGACGAGGGCCAGAAGATCTATCGCGCGATCGGCGACTGCGCGCCGGCCTTCGGCATGGTCGGCACGCTGATCGGCATGGTGCAGATGTTCGCCAACATGACCGATCCGTCCAAGCTCGGCCCGTTCATGGCGGTCGCGCTGCTCGCGACGCTTCTACGGCGCGGCGGTCGCCAACCTGTTCTGCCTGCCGATCGCCGACAAGCTGCACGTCAAGCTGGTCGACGAGGAGATCAACCGCACGCTGATCATCGACGGCGTCCTGATGATCCGCGACTCCAAGAGCCCGACGCTCGTGCGCGAGATGCTGCTCGCCTATCTGCCCGAGAAGCATCGCCACGACGAGAGTCGAGACCGCGCCGGCCTGACCGCCAGGCGCGATCGGAACGGATGCGCGCATGGCGAAGAAAAGAGGCAGACGCACGGCGGTCACGGCTGGTTCGTGACCTTCGCCGACCTGATGGGCGCTGCTGGTCGCTTCTTCGTGATGCTGGTCGCGTTCTCGACCCAGGATCAGCCAAGAAGCTGCAGATCGTCGCCGGCTCGATGCGCGACGCCTTCGGCGTGCAGAACAAGACGCGCTACTCCGGCATCATCGAGGTCGACGGCCTGCCGACGCGGCCCAAGCTCAAGAACGTCGAGAACATCCCGCCCGAGGATGCCTCCGCGACGCCGACGCCCGGACGAGCGCGACCGCCACAAGGTCGGCGCCCATGTCAAGAACGACCGCGCCTTCGCGCTCGCCTGCCGCCTCGCTGCGCCAGGCGCTGCAGGACATGCCGGAGCTCACCGAAATCTCCAAGCACATCATGATCGAGGAGACCAAGCAGGGCCTCAACATCGAGATCGTCGACCAGGACGGCCGCTCGATGTTTCCGGAAGGCGCCAAGGAGCCCTACGAGCGCACGCGCCGGCTGATCCAGAAGCTCGCCGGCCAGCTCAAGGCGCATGCCGTACCGCATGTCCATCACCGGCCACACCTCCGCGACCCGCATGCCGTCGCGGCCCGGCTACGGACCGTGGGAACTGTCCGCCGACCGCGCCAACGGCGTGCGCCAGATCCTCGAGGACGAGGGCGTGCCGGCGGCAACCTCTTCATGGTGGCCGGGCAAGGCCGACACCCAGCCGCTGTTCCCCGACGATCCCTACATCGCGGCCAACCGGCGCGTCACCATCACGCTGATGCGCGAAGAGCCGCCGATGCCGGCCGGCTTCAAGCCCTGATCCTGGCCTGATATGCCGGAACCAAGCCGCCCGCGGCCCGGTATGAGCGACCGAGTGCGTTATCCCCTGCCGGCCGGAGGTGCAGTGTTGCCGCGCCGGCGTGGTGATATAAGGCGCCGCTGCTGCAGTGCGATACAGCACCGCGGACTTACGAGCAAGGTCGCCGCGAGGCCATGACGCCATCCGCGGAAGCCGCACCGGCGGCGAAGCCGAAGCCGCGTCCCGAGCCTCCTGGAGCCTCACGCTCGGCAGCGTCGGCGTCGTCTACGGCGATATCGGCACCAGCCCGCTCTATGCGTTTCGCGAGGCCGTGACGCGGCCGCCGGACGGCGGCCCGATCACGCGCGAGGTCGTGCTCGGCGTGCTGTCGCTGATCCTGTGGGCGCTGATCATCGTCGTCACCGTCAAATACGTGCTGATCCTGCTGCGCGCCGACAACAACGGCGAGGGCGGCACGCTCTCGCTGACGGCGCTCGCGTCACGCGCGCTCGGCCGGCGCGACGACCTTCGTGTTCATGCTCGGGCATCATCGGCGCCGCGATGTTCTACGGCGACTCCGTGATCACGCCGGCGATCTCGGTGCTGTCGGCGGTCGAAGGGCTGAAGCTCGCGACGCCGGCCTTCGAGCATTACGTCGTGCCGCTCACCGTCGTGATCCTGATCGCGCTGTTCGCCGTGCAGTCGCCGCGGCACCGCGCAGGTCGCGACCTTCTTCGGTCCGGTCATGGTGGTGTGGTTCGTCGCGATCGCGGTCATCGGCCTGATGCATATCGGCGACGATCCCGGCGTGTTCGCGGCCATCAATCCGCTCTTACGCCATCGGCTTCTGCTCGCATCACGGCATGATCGGCCTGGTGACGCTCGGCGCGGTCTTCCTGGCGGTGACCGGCGGCGAGGCGCTCTATGCCGATCTCGGCCATTTCGGCCGCAAGCCGATCCAGACCGCATGGCTGTGCCTTCGTGCTGCCGGCGCTGATCATCAACTATTTCGGGCAGGGCGCGCTGGTGCTGGCCGATCCCGAAGCGATCGAGAACCCGTTCTACCGGCTGGTCCCCGAGTCGATGCTGCTGCCGATGGTGGTGCTCGCGACCGCCGCGACCGTGATCGCGAGCCAGGCGGTGATCACCGGCGCCTATTCGCTCACGCGGCAGGCGATCCAGCTCGGCCTGCTGCCGCGCCTGGCGATCCTGCACACCTCGGAGATCGCATTCCGGCCAGATCTACATTCCGCGCGTCAACACGGCGCTGCTGATCGGCGTGCTGCTGCTGGTTGCCTTGTTCCGCAGCGTCGAGCGCGCTCGCCTCGGCCTACGGCATCGCGGTCACCACCACCATGGTGGTCGACGGCTTCCTCGGCTTCATCGTGATCTGGAAATTGTGGCGATGGCGGTGGTGGACGACGGCGCTGCTGATGGTGCCGATCATCCTCATCGACGTCACGTTCCTCGCCGCCAACCTGCTCAAGCTGTTCGAAGGCGCGTGGGTGCCGCTCGCTGTTCGGCGCCGGCATGGTGCTGATCATCGTGACGTGGCGGCGCGGCACGCAGCATCCTCGCGCTCAAGAGCCGCGCGGATCGAAGTGCCGCTCGACGCCTGGTCGACAACCTCGAGAAGCAGCCGCCGCACATCGTCCCGGGCACCGCCGTGTTCCTCACCAGCGATCCGGACTATCGCGCCGACCGCGCTGCTGCACAATCTCAAGCACAACAAGGTGCTGCACGAGCAGAACGTCATCCTGACCGATCGTGACCGCCGACACGCCGCGCGTGACCGACGAAGACCGCGTGCAGATGAGCCGATTCGCCGCGCTTCTCCGCGTCGCGCTGAAGTTCGGCTTCATGGAATCGCCGAACGTGCCGAAGGCGCTCGCGATCGCGCGCAAGCTCGGCTGGCAGTTCGACATCATGTCGACGTCGTTCTTCCTGTCGCGGCGCTCGCTCAAACCGGCCGCCCATTCCGGCATGCCGCGCTGGCAGGACCGGCTGTTCATCGGGCTCGCGCGATCGCGCGAACGACGCCACCGACTTCTTCCAGATCCCGACCGGCCGCGTGGTGGAGGTCGGCACGCAGGTCGCGGTCTAACGCCGGCTGAGGCGTCGGGCGGTGTCGACAGGCTCACGGCGGTCGAGCAGATTTCGGCGTCGAATTTCCCGCTTGATTTGTGCCGGCCGACACGCAACGTCTATCCGCGGAACAGCGCCGTTTCGGTCGCCGCACCGGAGAATCGCCATGGCCGCTCCCCTCACCCGCGAAAACGTGCGCGACCTCGAACCCGAGGAGGTCGCGAAGGGCATCACCGAAGGCCGCTACCTCCTGGTCGACGTGCGCGAGCCGAACGAGATCGAGCGTCGAGCCCTATCCCGACGCCGTCGTACATGCCGACTGTCGGAGTTCGATCCTTCCGCGCTGCCCGATCCGCAGGGCAAGCAGGTCGTGTTCGCCTGCCGCTCCGGCAACCGCTCGGTGACCGCCTCGCTGGTCGCGCAGGATGCGGGCCTGCCGTACGACGCCCATCTCGCCGGCGGCATCAAGGCCTGGAAGGCAGTCGGCCTGCCGACCGAAACGCTGAGCGGTCAATCGCATCAACAGTCGCATGAACCCCGTCTTCGCCGATCTTCCGGTCTCGGTCTTCGAGGTGATGTCGCGCCTCGCGCGCGAGCACGGCGCCATCAATCTCGGCCAGGGCTTTCCCGACGATCCCGGGCCCGAGGACGTGCGGCGCAAGGCGGCCGAGGCGGTGATCGACGGCTGGAACCAGTATCCGCCGATGATGGGCCTGCCGGAGCTGCGCCAGGCGGTCGCGGCGCACTACCGCGCATTGGCAGGACCTCGACCTCGATCCCGACAGCGAGATCATGGTCACGTCGGGCGCGACCGAGGCGATCGCCGGCGCGCTGCTGGCGCTGATCGAGCCGGGCGACGAGGTCGTGCTGTTCCAGCCGCTCTACGACGCCTACCTGCCGCTGGTGCGGCGGGCCGGCGGCGTGCCGCGCTTCGTGCGCGCTGGAGCCGCCGCGACTGGCGCTTCACCGAGGAGATGCTCGGCGCGCGCCTTCACGCCGAAGACCAAGGTCGTGCTGTTCAACAATCCGCTCAATCCGTCCGGCACGCGTCTATGCCGCAGCGAGGATCTCGAGCTGCTCGCGCGCTTCTGCGAGAAGTTCGACGCCATCGCGGTCTGCGACGAGGTGTGGGAGCACGTCGTGTTCGACGGGCGCCGCCATGTGCCCGCTGATCGCGATGCCGGGCATGCGCGAGCGCTCCGTGAAGATCGGCTCGGCCGGCAAGATCTTCTCGCTGACCGGCTGGAAGGTCGGCTTCGTCTGCGCCGCGCCGCCGCTGCTGCGCGTGCTCGCCAAGGCGCACCAGTTCCTCACCTTCACGACGCCGCCCAACCTGCAGACCGCGGTCGCCTACGGCCTCGGCAAGGCGGACGACTATTTCGACGGCATGCGCGCGCGACCTGCAGCGCAGCCGCGACCGCTTCGCCGCCGGCCTGCGCGCGCTCGGCTTTCCGCGTGCTCGACGCGCAGGGCACCTATTTCCTCAACGTCGACCTCGCGCCGCTCGGGCTGAACGAGGACGACGAGACCTTCTGCAAGCGCCTCGTCGTGCGAGCACGAGGTCGCGGCGATCCCGGTCTCGGCCTTCTACGCGGCCGATCCGATCCGCTCGGTGGTGCGCTTCTGCTTCGCCAAGCGCGACGCGACGCTCGACGCCGCGCTCGAACGGCTGGCCGGCGCGCTCCGGCGCGCGTAATCACAGCGCCAAAGCACAATCGTTTCAGATCGAACCGCCGAATGCGCCGCTTGCTCCGCTTCCCTCCCGCAAGGGAGAGGGGAGCGGAGCACGACGTGAGCATGGTGGTTAGATTTCAAAAGAATTCCGCTTAAACTAACCCGGCCCGGCCTTCACCGCCCAGTACAGCAGGCCGAGCGCGATCAAGAAGCACACCACCGCCCCGCCCATCTGCCAGAAGCGAGCGGAGTCGAGATCCTTTTCGCGCTGCTCCTCGGATTTGGTGCTGATCACGAACGGCATCTTCTTGCCGTGCGATTGGCCGACGCTGCCGCCCGCTTGCACCGATCCCAGGACAAAGACCGCGACATCCGGGGCGATCATGGTCTCGGTGTAGTGCATCCCGATGTCGCGGCTGCCGCCGAGAAGGCTGCCGACGACCGAGCCGACCAGGTTGCCGGCCGCCGGTTCGAACCGCTTTACGGATTCCACGCCCTCGACCTTGGCGCCGGTGAAATCGAGCGCGACCCTTCCGCTCTCATCCTCGACCAGACACGGCGCGAACCGTTCGCTCGACGATATCGTCTCGCGTTGGCGCTCCATGCGCGTGTCGCCCTTGGAGTCGCGGGTCTGGCGCTCGTATTCCCGTTCGACGAGGGCGCGGTAGTACACGCATTTCTGTTTGGAGAATTCGCCCAGCAGGGGTGCGGCGCATCGCACCGCTCCTTTGACCTCGACGACCGTACCGGGTGCCATCGCGGCGATATCCGCCGCCCGGCTTGTCGGGGTGGATTTCATCAGTTCGAGTTCCTGGCCGGTCTTGCGCCAGAAATAGATCACGACCACGCCGCCCAAGGCGAACAGACCGCCGATGCCGGCCAGAATGAAGTTCATGGTGTTCCGTTCCTCGCCCCGTCAAGCGTCTTATGGATAATCGACGGCGGACGGTAAAGAGGCGGGCGATCCCGCACGCGCTCGTGCAAGCGGATGCGCGGCCTAATAGCCGCGGTCGCGCCAGCGCCGGTGCAACCAGAGCCATTGCTCGGGATGCTCGCGCACCCATCCTTCGACAACGGACGTGATCGCCTGCATCGTGCCCTGGATGTCCACGCGTCCCTTCTCGTCGCGCGGCGGCACGATCTCCTCGGTGAGCTCGCAGCGAAACCGCCGACCGCCGAGCCGGATCATGCGCGTGCCGTGGATCGGGCAATCGAAATGCCGCGCGAGACGCGCGATGAGTGGATTTGTTCGGGCTGCACGGCCGAAGAACGTGACGTTGATCCCCTGGGTGAAATACTGGTCGACCAGCATCGCGACGTGCGAGCCGCGTTCGAGCGCCCGGCCAAGCCTGATCGGCGAAAGATGATCGGTGGGGACGAGCTCGCCCATCTTGACGGCACGGATGTCCTTCACCGCCTTGGCGACGCCGTCGATGCTGGGCGCGCGGTACAGGATGGTGGCGTCGAGGCCGTAATCCGTGGCGACGAGCGCCGGCAATTCCCAATTGGCGAGATGCGCCGTGAAGATCAAGGCTGGTTTCCCGTCGTCTCGCAGATGCCGAAAGCGCGCCAGCGTCACGTCGTCGTAATCGATGATGGCCGGTTCGCGGGTATCGGGATTGACGATCTCCATCTTGTCGAGATGGGCGTATTCGGCGGCGACGCGTCCCAGGTTGTCCCATACGCCGCGCAGGATGGCCTCGATCTCCTCCGGCGGCTTTTCGGGAAAGGCGGCGGCAAGATTGGCCCGCCCGATCTTGTGCTCCTTCAGCTTCGGACCGAGACGCTGCATGAAACGCCCGGCACGGTCGGCGATGCGGTCCGGGTTGGTGCGGCGAATGAGCTTGAGAAGCGACGTCGTGGCGCCGCCGGCGACGGCGTCGGTGACGGGCTTCGCCCAAGCCCGGGCGCGCAGCAGGATGCGAAGCGCTTCGCTATTCATGATGGGCGGTCCGCGGCGCCATCAGAAATGCACGACGATCTTGCCGAAGACCTGCCGCGTTTCCAGCCGTTCGAGCCCGCGCTCCACGTCCGCCAGGGGGACCTCGGTGTCGATGACCGGCTTCATGCCGCCGGCCATCTTGTCGAGCGACTCGCGGATGTTGCGCATCGAGGCGCCGAACGAGCCGAAGATGCGGTACTGCTGCTGGAACAGCTGCATGATGTTGAAGGTGACCGTCGCGCCCGAGGTCGCGCCGCAGGTCACCAGCCGGCCGCCGCGCTTGAGGCACAGCAGCGAGCCGTTGAAGGTGTCGGCACCGACATGCTCGAACACCACGTCGACGCCCTTCTTGCCGGTGAGCTTGCGCGTCGCCGTCTCGAAACGCCCGGTACGGTAGTTGATGACGTGGTCGGCGCCGAGCGCCTTGGTCTTCGCGGCCTTCTCGTCGTCGCCGACGGTGGTGATCACGGTGGCGCCGATCGTCTTCGCCATCTGGATCGCCGCCGTGCCGATGCCCGAGCCGCCGGCATGGACCAGGATAGTCTCGCCGGGCTCCAGCTTGGCGTTGTCGAACAGCATGTGCTGCACGGTCGAGAACGCAATCGGCGCGCAGGCCGCATCGCGGAACGACACGCCGGCGGGCACCGGCATCACCAGCCGCGCCGGCATGGTGACGAGATCGCGCGCGAAGCCGTCGACGTGAAAGCCCATGATGCCGGCGACATTTTCGCACAGGTTATCGCGGCCCTCGCGGCACGCCTTGCAGACGCCGCAGGTGAGCGCGCCATACATGACGACCGGATCGCCGGCTTTGAGATTCGTGACATCAGCCCCGACCGCCGCGATCTCGCCGGACGCTTCCGCGCCGACCACGATCGGCAGCGTTCGCTTGGCGAAGGCCATGCCTCGATAGCCCCACACGTCGATGTGGTTGAGGCCGACCGCCTTGATGCGGACCTGCACCTCGCCGGAGGCGGGCGGCGGCGGATCGGGGCGCTCGATCAGCTCGAGCTTGCGGTCGGCGACTAGGGTGAGCGCACGCATGAAATCCGAATTGCCTCGTTCTTGGAGCGCCCTCATCCTGAGGTGGCCGAGCGAAGCGAGCCCTCGAAGGATACGGCGGCGCCTTCGAGGCGCGCGACCTTCGGTCGCTCGCACCTCAGGGTGACGGCGCCAATCAGCGGTGGATGCCTATCGCCGCGGAAAGCCCGCCGTCAACCGGCAGCACCGCGCCGGTGATATAGGCGGCGCCGGGCGACATCAGGAACGCCACGAGGCCGGCGACGTCTTCCGGCTTGGCGAAGCGGCCCGCCGGAATCTGCTTCTCCATCGTCTCGCGATAGGCCGCATAGGGCACCATCATGCCGGTGTCGACGAAGCCCGGCGCCACGTAATTGACGGTGACGCCGCGCCGCGCCGTCTCGACTGCCAGCGTGCGCAAATATCCCAGCAGCGCCGCCTTGGATGCCGCGTAGGCGGAATTGCCCTGGTTGCCGCGCAGCGCCGTGATCGAGCCGATGGCGACGACGCGGCCGTCACGCGCCCGCGTCATCGGCCGCGACAGCGCCGCGGCGAGCCGTGTGAAGGACCAGAAATTGACCTGCATGATGCGCTCGGCCTTGTCCTGGTCGAGCATCGCGGCCAGCGCGTCGTAGGTCTCGCCGGCATTGTGCACGAAGCCGGAATAGGCCGGACCGTCGCCGGTCCCCGCCGCGAGCCGCTCGACCGCCGCCTTGTCGGCAAGGTCGGCCTGGATCGCGGTGAAGGAACGCTCCGGGTGCGCGGCGGCAAGTTCAGCGCAAAGGGCCTCCGCCTCCGTGGCGGCGGTGCGGTAGGTCAGCGTCACGTCATGGCCGGCATCCGCGAGCGCGCGGACGATCGCCGCTCCCAGCCCGCGACCACCCCCGGTGACCAGGACGCGCCGCGGCGCATCGGCCATCAGGCCGGCTCCCGGCTCATCACCAGGGTGACGTTCTGACCGCCGAAGCCGAAGGAATTGGAGATCGCGTGCGCGACGTGCGCATCGCGCGCGACATTAGGCACCACGTCGAGCGGGATAGAGGGATCGGGCACGAGGTAATTGATGGTGGGCGGCACGCGCTGGTGCTGCAGCGTCAGCAGCGTGAAGATCGTCTCCACCGCCCCGGCCGCCGACAGCGTATGCCCGATCATCGATTTGTTGGACGACACCGGAATCTGGCCGGCGCGTTCGCCGAACACCGCCGCGATGGCGATGTGCTCCATCTTGTCGTTCTCCGGCGTCGCGGTGCCGTGCGGATTGACGTATCCGATCTGGTCCGGATCGAGCCCGGCATCGGCAATGGCGCCGCGGACGCAGGCGATGATCGGCTTGCCGTCCGGGCTCGACCGCGTGCGGTGGAAGGAATCCGCATTCTCGCCGCAGCCCGACAGCACACCGAGGATCTTCGCGCCGCGCGCGGTCGCGGAGGCGAGGCTTTCCAGCACCAGGGCGCCGGCGCCCTCGGCCATGACGAAACCGTCGCGGTTTTTCGAGAACGGCTTCGATGCCGTCTTCGGGGCCTCATTCGCCGTCGACAGCGCCGAGAGCAGCGAGAAGCGGATCAGGGCCTCCGGGTTCACCGAGGCGTCGGTCGCCGCGCACAACGCGACATCGGTCTCACCGCGGCGGATCGCCTCGACGCCGAGCTGGATCGCACTCGCACCCGACGCGCACGCGGTCGACAATGAGATCGGCGACCCCTTGGTGCCGAAATGGTCGGCGAGATGCTCGGCGACCGACCCGAACAGGCAGCGCTCGTGGATCGCCTTGAACTGTCCTGTCGCCGCCGCGCGCAGCAGGTCGGAATAGCCGACCGCATCGCCGTTGCTGCCCGACGCGTTGGCAAAGTCTTCGCGATGCGACCATTCGAATTCGACAGGTGCGACGGCGAGGAATAGCGGACCCGGGAAGTTGCCTTTGGTGCCCAGGGCGGACTGCTCCACCGCTTCCTCGATCGCCATGATGGCGAGACGTTCGCCCATCTCGGTCGAGCCGAACGGCTCCAGCGGCACGAAGTCGATCTGTCCGGCGATAGTGGTCTTGAGCCCGTCGACCGGAAACCGGCTGATGCGCTTGATGCCGGATTCGCCGGCGGTGAGTTTTGCCCAATTGTCGGTCTTGCCGGCTCCGAGCGAAGTGACGACGCCCATGCCGGTGACGACGACGACCGGCCGGCCCTGCTTGTCGAGATGAGAAGACATCGACGCCTCCTATGATGCCGCTTCGACCAGCGCCATCCCCTCGCCGCGCCAGTGACCGACGCCGGTGACGACGACCTGCGTCAACGCAAGGTCCGAGGCCGCTTCGATCCCTGAACCGTCGGGAGCGAACAGCCTGCCGTGCGACAGCGCCAGCGCCGCCAGCGCGATATTCATGGCAAACTGCGCCTCGACCCCATGGCCGATATGGGTACCCGTCGCCCGCACCGGAACCCCGGCATGGGTGCCGATGAAATCCCGTTCCCCCGAGGTCGCGGGCTCCGCCCCCGTCGCACCGGAGATGATCGCGTAATGACCCGCCGCGAGATGCGGCGAGATATCGCCCCACATCCGCTTCAGGATGGCGCCGCCGGCATCGTCGCGGCGGTTCGACCGGTCGGAGAGAACGGTCGACAGCCTGACGATGGGCGCCGCGGACCGCGCCCGCGCATGATCCGCGGCTTCCAGCACCAGGAAGGCGCCAAGCGATCCCAGGGCCAAGCCGCCGCCCTGCGCCTTGCGCTCGAACACCGGCGCGAAGGCGTTTTTCAGCACATAGCCGCCGGCTTCGTAGAGCAGCAGCAGGTCCTCACGCTCGCCGTTATGGGCGCCGCCAACCAGCATGATATCGCTCTGTCCCGAGGCGACGCGTGCATGCGCGATGCGCACCGCGTCGACGCCCGCCGCTTCCTCGCCCATGAAGGTGCGCGACGAGCCGGTGACGCCGTGCACGATGGAGATATTTCCGGCGAGCAGATTGGAGAGCTGCGCCAGGAACAATGTCGGCCTCAGGTCGCCCATCAGCCGCTCGTTGAGGAACACGCCGGGATTCTCGGCCTTGCGCAGGCCGGTGAGGATGCCGCTGTCGGCCTTGTAGTCGCGCTCGCCGCCGCCCGCCGCCACGATCAGGTCCATGCGCCCCAGCAACTCGGCATTCCCCTTGGCGCCGGCGGATTCGAGCGCAAGACCGGCCGCATAGGTGCCGATGCGCTGCCACGCCTCCATCTGGCGCTGGTCGCCCTTCTTCGGGATCTGCTTGTCGAACTCGATTGGCGCGATCGGATGGATGATGTAGGGCGCGAATTTGGCGGCGTCGGCGCTCGGCTTTGCGTCTTCCAGACCCTGCCAATGCGCGTCGGGGCCTTCGCCGAGCGCGGACACGATGCCGATGCCGGTGATCCAGACGTCGCGCGCCTCAGCCATCGGCCAGCGCCCCCATCGGGAACTGGAGCCTCTCGGCCCACGATTCCATGGTCGCGCGGAACTCCGGGTTCGGGAACTCCATCACGCTGAAGGTCAGCGCGGCGTTGCAGATCGTCTTGCCGTCGATCGCGACATTTGCCTTCGTCATCGCGTAGCCCGAGCCGTCATGAACCAGCTCGGCCGTCAGCGACAGGACGGTGCCAGGCTCGACGAACTGCCGCAGCTTGGCGTCCTTCACGGCCGCCAGGAACGGCATGCGGGTGAAGCGCGTCGCCGCGATGATGAGCCAGCCCGCCGTCTGCGCCATCGACTCGATCAGCAGGACGCCCGGCATGAGCGGGTGTCCGGGGAAATGTCCTTCAAAGATCGTGCTGGTGAGCGGGACCGTCGCCTCGGTGCGGATCTTGCGCTCGCCGAGGTCGATTTCGACGATACGGTCGATCAGCTGAAAATATTCAAGGCGCATCAGATGATTAAGCCGGTGCCCCCTTGGCGGCGACGAGATCGTCGATGCGGGCGGACAGGTTGCTGAGCACGAAGTACTGCTCGGTCGTCGCCTTGCCCTCGTTGACCTCCTGGGTCCACTTTTCGAGCGGCAGCTTGATCCCGAAGGCCTTGTCGATGGCGAAGGCGATATCCAGGAAATCCAGGCTGTCGATGCCGAGGTCGTTGATGGCGTGGCTTTCCGGCTTGATGTTCTCGCGGGGAATATCGCAGATTTCCGTGATGATATCGGCCACGGTATCGAAGGTCGAGGACATCGGCAAGTCTCTGTTCAAATGGGCTTTTCGGGCGCGACCGCGGATCGGGAAAGATCCCGTGCTGCGAAACCGCGGCGCCCCGGCCGCCGCTTTCGAGCCGCGGTGCCCGTATAGCGAAGGCGGCGGGCGAGTTCAATGCCGCCGCTGGGCGAAATCCGGTCAGATGATCCGGCTGCGCATCCAGGTCGTGACGACCTCCGTGGCGATGACGACGCCGAAGATCACCAGTAGCACTAGGCCGGCCTGATCCCAGTAGAGGTTCGACAGCGCGGTATCGAGCGCCATGCCGAGACCACCGCCGCCGACCAGGCCGAGCACCGCCGATTCGCGAACGTTGATGTCCCAGCGAAACATCGCGATGGCGAGGAACGCCGGCTTGACCTGGGGCCAGTAGCCCTTGAGCAGGATCGCGAGCGGCGACGCGCCTGCCGCGGTCAGAGCCTCGATCGGACCTGGCTTGGCATCCTCCAAGGCTTCCGACAGGAACTTGCCGGTGAAGCCGATCGAATGGACGGCAATCGCCAGCGTGCCGGCGAGCGCGCCGGGACCGAACAGCGCGACAAAGAACAGAGCCCACACCATGGCGTGGACCGAGCGGGTCGCCACCAGGATAAAGCGGCCGAGCGTATTCAGGATCACCGAGCGCGTGATGTTGCGTGCCACCAGCAGCGCCACGGCGCCCGCCAGGACGATCGCGATGATGGTGCCGAGCGTCGCCGTGTGGAGGGTCTCCACCAGTGCCGGGTGCACGACCTTGGGATACCAGGCCCAATCGATCGGCCACATCCGGACAAACAGGTCGGCCGTCTGCTGCGGCGCGTCGTAGAGGAATTCGGGAATGATCTCGATCGTCTGCAGCGACCACACGAACGCGATCACGACGATCAGGTAGAACGTCGAGCGCAGGATACGCTGCGTGAGGGTGAAGCGCCGCCAATGCCGCGGGCCGGCGATCGGAAAATCGATGCTGGTCATTGGAACAGCCTGCGCATCCAGCCCGACAGGATTTCGCCCACCATGACGATGGCGATGATCGCAAGCACGATGGTGAGCACGAAATCGAAGTCGAAGCGCTGGAATGCCGTGAACAGCGTCGCACCGATGCCGCCGCCGCCGACCAGCCCGACCAGCGCGGAATTGCGCAGGTTGGAATCGAGCTGATACGCCGCGAAGCCGATGAAGCGCGGCATCACCTGCGGCACCACGCCCATGACGACGACGGCGAGGAACGGCGCGCCCGTTGCGCGCACCGCCTCGACCTGCTTCACCGACATTTCCTCGATCGCTTCCGCCAGGAGCTTCGACATGAAGCCCATCGACGCGACCACAAGCGCCAGCACGCCGGCGAGCGCGCCGAAACCGACCGCCTTCACGAACAGAATCGCGACGATCACCGGGTGGAACGAGCGCAAGAGCGCGACGAGCCCGCGCGCGCCCCAGGCGAGCGGCGCCGGGCCCATGTTGCGCGCGGCGGCGAGCCCCAGCGGCAGCGACAGCGCGATGCCGAACACCGTGGCGAGGATCGCGATCTGCAGGCTCTCCGTCATTCCGACGAGGAGAAGCTGGAGCTTGTCGGCGGCAAAGTTGGGCGGAAACATCCGCGACAGGAAGCGCCCGCCGTGGCCCAGGCCCTCTACGAAGCGCATCCAAGTGATGTCGAGGATGCGGCTCGCATAGACGACGTAGAGCGCAAGCACGACGAAGCCGATCCGCGCCGGCCAATTCGGCGGAAAGGCGCGGCGGACGAACGTCGAGGGTGCCAACGTCGCCATCCGGGCCGCTACGCGGACAACGCGTGCAGCGAACACCGTACGGAAACGATGGACGGAGCGAAGTCCTCCTTCACGATGGGGTCGAAATCGGTCGGTGGCGTCATCATCGCGCTGTCTCTCGTCCGATTTCGATTCTTGCAGTGACGGAGGCGGTGAGCAGCCAGACGATAACATGTGACAAGTCCAAATGGACGTTCGACAAGTTCATCCGGCCGAAGGACGTGGAAGCCCTCGCCACGGTACTGTGCGGGACCAAGTCGAATTCCCCGGCGCCCCTTCTGCGATAACGATTCCGTCGAGATCGAAGCGCACCGGGCCGCGAGCCGCTGCAACGGCGAGAACGCAAAGCGCCCAGCCTACGCGGCTTGGCGCTGGACACGCTTCGCTGTGTGGCCCTTACGTCCGTCACTCCAGCCACCCTTCGCCGCCATAGATCGCCAGCAGGTGGCGCTCCTCGAGTTCGCGCGGCGGGCCATCGAACACCACCTCGCCCTTCGCCATGCCGACGATGCGGTCGGCGTAGCGGCGCGCAAGCTCGACGTTGTGGATGTTGACGATCACCGGGATGTCGCGCTCGCCGGCGCGCCGCGCGATCAGCTCCATGATCTCGACCGACGTCTTGGGATCGAGCGAAGAGGTCGGCTCGTCGGCGAGCACGAGGTCCGGCTCCTGCATCAGCGCGCGGGCGATGCCGACGCGCTGGCGCTGGCCGCCGGAAAGCTGGTCGGCGCGGATGCGTGGCGAACTCGCCGAGCCCCACGGCATCGAGCAGCATCGAAGGCGCGCTCGATGTCGGCGGGCGGAAACCTGCGCAGCCACGCACGCCACACCGGGACATAGCCGAGCCGCCCGCACAGCACATTCTCGATGACGGAGAGCCGTTCGACCAGGTTGTACTCCTGGAACACCATGCCGATGCGGCGCCGCGCTTCGCGCAACGCCCGGCCGCTCAGCTTCGCGAGATCCTGGCCCATGAACAGGATCTCGCCGGCGGTCGGATCGACCAGCCGATTGATGCAGCGGATCGAGCGTCGATCTTGCCGGTGCCGGACGGGCCGATGATCGCGGTCATGCCGCGGCCTTCGACCGTCGAGCGAGACGTCCGTTCAGCACCGGGCGCGCCGGCCCGATATTCCTTCCTGCAGGTTACGGATGGACGAGCGAGCGGTCGACGCTGTCCGGCTGGCGCGACCGGCTTGACCGGGACGGTCGCGTCCATGCGCTTCTATTGCTTCGCTCGGAGCCTGCTGCGCCTTCTTGGCGAGCGCTTCGGCCTCGCGCTTGGCTTCCGGCGTCGTAGGCCGCCTTGTTGTAGGGCGTGCCGGACTCTTCGGCGATCTCGCGCACCACCGCCCAGGCATCCTTGTAGGTGATCGGGAAGAAGCGGTCGTCGCCGTTGAACTCCTTCTGCATCTCGGGCGGGAAGCGGAAGGCGTAGAAGCAATCGTTGAGCTTCTTGGCGAGCTCCGGCTTGAGGTCGTGCGCATAGGCGAACGACGACGTCGGGAATAGCTCGGCTCGTGTAGATGATGCGGAAGTCGTCGGCCTTGAGCGTGCCGCGCGATCACCATGCGCTCGTACACGTCGGAGGCGACGCCGCGCCATGTCGTAGTCGCCGGAGCGCACGCCGAGCGCCGACTTGTCGTGGCCGCCGGACATCAGCGGCTTGTAGTCGTCGTCGGGCTTGAGCCCCTCCGGCGGAAAGAGCACCAGCGGCGCGAGGTTGCCGGAGTTCGACGACGGCGCGGTGTGCGCGACGCGCTTGCCCTTGAGGTCGGCGAGCTTCTGGTACGGGCTGCTCGCTTTCACGAGAGAGATCAGGTGATAGCCCTGCAGGCCTTTTCGGTGCCCTTGGTGGCGAACGGCACCGCGCCGGCCATGTTGACGGCGAACCCGGTCGGCCCGGTCGAGAAGCCGGCGACGTGCAGGCGGCCCGAGCGCATCGCCTCGATCTCGGCGGAGTTCGAGTTGCACCGGGTAATAGACGACGCGCTTGCCGGTGCATTGCGCGAGATACTCGGTGAACGGCTTGAAGACGTTCTCGTAGACCGCCGGATCTTCGACCGGCGTATAGGCGAACACCAGCGCGGAGGGATCGCGCCACTTCTTCGGGTCCTTCGGCGCGTCGGCGACCAGATCGTCGTTCTCGTCGCAATAGAGCGTGTCGAGCTGGCCGCGATGCTTGCAGTCGTCGGCCTGAGCCAACGCGGCGGACCCGAACGCCGCCGTCATCCCCAGGACCAGAAGCATCGTCGCGAGTCGCGCCAGAACCGCCGTCATGAAGTCCTCCCGGGCATTCTTTGGCGCCGACGATAGCTGGGCCACCTGGGCCGCGGCAACCAGGACCCTTCCCTGCGAAATCAACATGACACGGGAACGTGACGGAACTTCCGGCCACGGAAGCGTATGGCGCGTTTCTAAGCATCTGTTTTTTCTAGGTATATCCGAACCACCGAAGCGGATGAGCGAAGTATATCCCGTGGCGTGCGGCCGGGACTGCCCCATTAAATCCCCATTGTGGCCGGCGTTCCGAACCATTCGGACAATATCGCGCACCTGTTCGTAACCAAGAAGCCGGAGCGTATGGATGAAATCCACGATTTTTAACGTTGCACTCGCGTCAACTGTTCTAATTGTTCTGGGGGCGTCTGGAGCTTTAGCCAAAAGCAAATCAGGAAGTCATTCTGGAGTTGCTTCGTATTACTCGTACACAGGAAACAAGACGGCAAACGGCGAACGCCTGAACCCCCACAGCCTCACGGCGGCGCACAAATCCCTGCCGTTCGGCACCAAGGTTCGGGTCACCAACACGCGAAATGGCCGCTCGGTCGTCGTGCGCATCAACGATCGCGGGCCATTCGTGAGGGGCCGGGTGATCGACCTGACGCCGGCCGGCGCGCATGCCATCGGCATGGGCGGCATCGCCCCGGTGCGGCTCGCCGTGCTCGGCCGGTAGGCCATCCGGCTATCGGCTGCGCACCGGAACATCGACCGGCGTGCAGCCGCGCCGCCCCGACAGCACGCAGTCTTGGTCCTTGCGCATCTGCGCCATCGTGTTGGCGATCCAGACCCCCGCCAGCACCAGCACGACGCAAATCGCCAGGGCCGCGGCATTGGTGATCATGCGGTGGCGGTAATCGTCCTGCTCATCGCCGCGCTCGAATCGATCGAGGCTCCCGACCGGTGACGGACGCGCCGAATCAGCGCGGGCCGGCGGCGCACGGCGACGCGGCCGCAGCGGGATCACGCGCCCCATGACCTCGTTCTGATTTGGAATTTCAGCCGGCATCTATGCTCACGCGGAAGCTCTTCGCTTGAATGCTTCCATGTCCTTCATTCGCCGCCAGCATAGCGTGCCGGCGCGCGCGATGGAATCGCGGCATGGGCTATCCATTGGCAAGGGCGAATTTCACCCTGCGGCCTCGCGATTTCAGCAAGAGATATGATACACCGCCGCCGGGCGCACCGGAGACACCTCATGAAGCGCATTGTCATGGTCGCCGCCGCGCTCGTCGCGCTCGGCGGATACGCCACGGCACAACAATACCAGCTCGGCCCGATCAGGATCGAGCAGCCCTGGACCCGCGCGACGCCGAAAGGCGCCACAATCGCCGCCGGGTACATGAAAATCACCAACACCGGCAGCAATTCGGACCGTGTGGTCGGCGGCAGCGCGACGTTCGCCAGCGGTCTCGAGCTTCACGAGATGGCGACGGACGGCGGCGTGATGAAGATGCGCAAGCTCGGCGGCGGCGTCGAGATCAAGCCGGGCGAGACGGTGGAGTTCAAGCCGGGATCATACCACGTGATGTTCACCGGCCTCGCGCGTCCGCTCGCCAAGGGCGAACGAGTGAAGGCGAGCCTGACGTTCGAAAAGGCCGGGACCATCGAACTTGAATATCCCGTACAGCCGGTCGGCGCGGCCGGTCCCGGCGGTTGAGACGCGGCAGGCGCCTCGGCACGGCCGGCGGCACAGCGGCGGTGACGGAACCCCAGACACCTGCCGGGCATTACTTGGTCGCGATTTGAACCGACTTCATCCTGCGAGGGGTTCCATGGCTAAGAATGCGCGCCGAACGCTGACCGATTTCGCCGTGGATTCGGCGTTCGCTGGCGCTTCCACCCTGATGACTCTCTCATTCCGCCTGCCGATGTTCGCATGGACGTCGCTGGTGCCGTTGGCGCAGCGGCAGGCCGAGGTCGCGCGAATGTTCGATGAAAAGGCCGCCGCCATGGTGGAGGGCGCGGTGCTCGCCAACATGGAATTCATGCGACTTGCCGGCGTCGCCGCCACCGGTCGCATGCGGCCCGAGGAAGTCGGTGCTGCGGCCGCCGGAATCGCCGCTGCGGGACTAAAGCCGGCCTATCGCACGGTGCGCGCCAACGCCCGCCGCCTGCAGCGCCAAGCATTGCGCGGCTGAAACTTCAGTCTCGCAAGCCGGGTCGCCACATCGATCAACATCACCGATGCGGACAGTCGCCGTCACACTTTCGGTCCGCCCGGATCGTGGCCATGGTCATGATCCTAGCCATCGTGGTTGTGATCGTGATGACCATGCTCGTCGCCATGATCGGAGCGATGGCCATGATTTGCCGGCGCGAGACGATACGCTCCGCCCTCCGGCTCGAACGGCGCCTCGATCGGCCGTGGCTCGAAGCCGAAGCGGCGAAGCATCGCCTCCACCGCGGCGTCGCGCGCCACCCGCAGACGCTTCGGCATGACCTGCACCGGGACGTGACGGTCGCCCAACCGCCACGCGAGACGCGCAAGGCCACCGATGTCGGGCACGCGGATTTCGAACAACGGTTCCGACTCGGCGATGACCTCGACCAGCCGGCCGTCGTCGAGCAGCAACGCGTCGCCGATCTCAAAGGCGCTGCCAGCGCGATCTCGATCTGCGCCCCGCTCGTCGCCGTGACCACCGCGTGGCCTGCGCTGCGCTGAGCCCGGTCGAGGACCACGCCATCGACGACGCCGGCGAGGTCATAGCTGCCCGCGGCAAGAACCTTGGTCACGCGAGACATCCGGACGCAACGCCTTCGGGTGGATGCGATACGCTCGACCGGATCATCGATCGCGTCAGTTGAGCCTCGCCGGACGGCCGACATCCGGCGCGACCTGCGGCGCCATGTCCTGCGATGGCGGAACGGCTCCACGTCCACGGTCCCTGACCGCCGCCGCCGTAGCAGGCGCGGCCTGCGCGTAGCCCCGGTAGCTCAGCGCACCCCCATGGCAGACTCACCAGGTAGGCGAACGTGCCGACGGCGAGCACCTGCCACGGATAGCTGATGAGCAGCGCGACCACCAGCGACCACCGCGACGAAGATCGGCAGCACCATCTCGGGCGGAACGCGGCGGCCCGCCTTCTTGCCGGAGAACACCGGAAGCCGCGACACCATCAGGGTCGCGATCGCCAGCGTGTAGACCAGCGTCAGGACCGTGAAGCGGCGGCAGCCGAGGAAATTGAGATAGATCGGCAGCAGCACCGTGATCGCGCCCATCGGCGCCGGCATCCCGACGAAGAAGTTGCCGGCCCAGGCCGGTTTGTTGGGATCGTCGATCGCGACGTTGAAGCGCGCCAGCCGCAGCGCCGCGCAGATCGCGAAGATCATCGCCGCGATCCAGCCGGCGGACTTCGAGCTCGTGGAGCTCCCAGAAATACAGGATGATGGCGGGCGCCACGCCGAAATTGACGAAATCGGCCAGGCTGTCGAGTTCGGCGCCGAACCGCGACGTGCCCTTGAGCATGCGCGCGACGCGGCCGTCGACGCCGTCGAGCACGGCGGCGAACACGATCGCGGCGAGCGCCAGTTCCAGCCGGTCCTCGACGGCGAGCCGGATGGCGGTCAGTCCGGCGCACAGCGCCAGCAGCGTGATGAGGTTGGGCACCAGCGAGCCGCACCGGAATCTGCCGGAAGCGCTGGCGGCGCCGGCCTCGTAAGGCTTCGGGTCGAATGGCGGGTACGGCATCCCGGGAATATAGCGCGGTGCCGCACCGTCGTGGCCACCACGCCTCCCGAAGGAGCTCAGCTTATGCGGAAGCCGCGCATGGTGTCTTCGGCACGCAGGTCGGCGATCACCGTTTCGCCGGCGATGGAAAGCTGGCCTTCGCCCACCAGCGGCCGCACGCCTTCCGGCAGATACACGTCCACGCGCGAGCCGAAACGAATGAGGCCGAAGCGCTCGCCGGCGCCGATGGTTTCCCCCGCCGCCCGGAACGACACGATGCGCCGCGCGATCAGGCCGGCGATCTGCACCACGCCGATGCGGACGCCGGCGGAGGCGACCACCAGCGCATTGCGCTCGTTGTCCTCGCTCGCCTTGTCGAGGTCGGCATTCAGGAATTTGCCGGCGCGGTAGACGATCCGCTCGATGCGGCCGCTCACCGGGCTGCGGTTCACGTGGCAGTCGAACACGCTCATGAAGATGGAGACGCGCGGCAACGGCCGATCGCCCAGCTCCAGCTCCTTCGGCGGCACCGCGTTGGTGATCAGGCTGATCCGCCCGTCGGCGGGCGCGACCACGATGCGGTCGCCGATCGGCGTCACGCGCGGCGGGTCGCGGAAGAAATAGGCGCACCACGCCGTCGCGATCGTCCCGAGCCAACCGAACGGCGACCACAGGAGGAACAGGATCAGGCTTGTCAGCGCGAAGGCGCCGATGAACGGAAATCCTTCGCGGTGGATCGGGACGAGCTGGGAACGGATGGAGGTGAGGACGGACATTGCTGTTTTATGGCCCCAAGGCAATTCATCCTTCGAGACGGCGGCTTCGCCGCCTCCTCAGGATGAGGACAGGACAATCTCATTCTCCGCTTCGGCTGGCGCAAGGGCATCCTCGACCGGCGGCGGATTGCGGTTGGGCGCGCGGCTATCCTCGCCGACGAGCGCGAGCTTCTCGCGCGCCTCCTGGGCTTCGCGCTGCCGGTTCCACATGCTGGCATACAGGCCGCCATGCACGAGGAGCTGCCGGTGCGTGCCGCGCTCGACGATCCGGCCCTGCTCCAGCACGATGATCTCGTCGGCGCCGACGATGGTGGAGAGCCGATGCGCGATCACCAGCGTCGTGCGGTTGCGCGAGACCTTCTCCAGCGCGTCCTGGATCTCCTTCTCGGTATGGCTGTCGAGCGCCGAGGTTGCCTCGTCGAGCAACAGGATCGGCGGCCCCTTGAGGATCGTGCGGGCGATGGCGACGCGCTGCTTCTCGCCGCCGGAGAGCTTCAGGCCGCGCTCGCCGACCTCGGTCTCGTAGCCATGCGGGGCGAGGCGGATGAAGCCGTCGATCTGGGCGAGCCGCGCCGCCTCCTCGACCTCGGCGTCCGTCGCCTCCCAGCGCCCGTAGCGGATGTTGTAGCGGATGGTGTCGTTGAACAGCACGGTATCCTGCGGCACCATGCCGATGGCCGCGCGCAGCGACGTCTGCGTCACGTCGCGGATATCCTGCCCGTCGATCAGAATGCGCCCGCCGGTGACGTCGTAGAAGCGGAACAGCAGGCGCGAGATCGTCGACTTGCCGGCGCCCGACGGGCCGACGATCGCCACCGTCTTGCCGGCCGGCACCTCGAACGAGATGCCCTTGAGGATCTGCCGCTCCGGATCGTAGGAGAACCGCACGTCCTCGAAGCGGACCGCGCCGTCGGTGACCCGCAGCGGCGGCGCTCCGGGCCGGTCCATGATCTCTGCCGGTCGCTCGCAGCAGCCCGAACATCTTCTCGATGTCGATCACCGCCTGCTTGATCTCGCGATAGACCATGCCCATGAAATTGAGCGGCTGGTAGAGCTGGATCATCATCGCGTTGATCATGACGAAGTCGCCGACCGTGTTGGTGCCGGCCTTGATGCCCGCCGCGCACAGCACCATCGCGCCGCCGAGCCCAAGCGTGAAGATCGCCGCCTGTCCGGCATTGAGCCAAGCGAGCGACGTATAGGCCTGGGTGCTCGCCGCCTCGTAGCGCGCCATCGACTTGTCGTAGCGGCTGGTCTCGCGCTCCTCGGCGCTGAAATATTTTACCGTCTCGTAGTTGAGCAGCGAATCGATCGCCTTGGTGTTGGCGTCGGTGTCGCTGTCGTTCATCTTCCGCGCGGATGCCGATGCGCCATTCCGTCGCCTGATAGGTGAAGACCATATAGGCGCCGACCGTGGCCAGGATGATCGCCGACATAGCGCCAGTCGAACTGATAGAGCAGCACGCCGACGATCAGCGCCACCTCGATGATGGTCGGCGCAAGCTGCAGGATGACCATCCGCACGATGGTCTCGATCGCCGTTGCGGCCGCGCTCGAGCACCCGCGTCAGCCCGCCGGTCTTGCGCTCCAGGTGGAAGCGCAGCGACAGCTTATGCATGTGCTCGAAGGTGCGGATGGCGAGCCGCCGCACCGCATGCATCGCCACCTTGGCGAACAGGCCGTCGCGAAGCTGCGTCAGCGCGGCCATCACGATGCGCATGCCGCCATAGGCGATGGTCAGGGCAACCGGAGCCGCAAGCATCCATGTCATCCACGAATCGGCAGCGACCGGGGCGCTTCCCTGCCCGGTCAGCGCGTCGATTGCCCATTTGTAGGTGAACGGGATCGCGACCGTGGCGAGCTTGGCGATCAGCAGCAGCAGGGTCGCCTGCAGCACGCGGAGCTTGAGGTCGCGCCGGTCGGACGGCCAGATATAGGGCCACAGGTGGACGAGCGTGGCCATCAGCGTACCGCTGGCGACGAACGCGCGCGGCATCGGCTCGGTCGCCTCGATCTGCTCGAAGGGTTCGGTGTCAGCCATTCCTGGGCCCGCAATGACGGCGCTGAAGCGCCTGGGGCGCCGCCGCAATTCTTCGCGCTGATATAGGGGCTCCGGCGCCCCGGGTCACCCCGCGCCGCGTCATTGCGCAGAATCTGGCGCAAGACTTGCCTTGACGCTGCCAAAGGCCCGGGCCACATCGGTGCCATGGCAGACATTCGAAGCATATGCGTCTATTGCGGGTCAGGGCCCGGCGGCAACCCGGCTTTCGTCGGGGCGGCGGAGGAATTCGGCCGGATTTTGGCTGAGAACAGCGTCCGTCTTGTCTATGGCGGCGGCTCGCTTGGGATGATGGGTGCGGTCGCCAAAGCCGTGCTCGATCACGGCGGCCAGGTGACCGGTATCATCCCGGAATTCCTGATGACCAAGGAGCGCGCGAACAGCCGCGCCCAGGAGGTGATCGTCACCCGCGACATGCACGAGCGCAAGCAGATCATGTTCGACCGCGCCGATGCCTTCGTGGCGCTGCCAGGCGGCATCGGCACGCTGGAGGAACTGGTCGAGCAGATGACCTGGGCGCAGCTCGGCCGCCATCGCAAGCCGATCGTAATCGCCAATATCGGGCAGTTCTGGGACCCGCTCTGCGTCCTGCTCGACCACATGAAGAAGCTCGGCTTCATCCGGCCCGAGCTGGCGATCGATCCGCTGGTGACCGACAGGGTCGCGGAAATCCTGCCGATGGCGCGGGAGGCGGCGCGTGGCGCCGAAAAGGCGCAGCAGGAACAGGCCGCCGCGATCGCGCGGCTGTAGCTATGGTGATCTACCGCCGCCCAGGACATCAGCGTTGCGGCGCGTCCGCCTATCGATTCAGGAACGTCACGGCTTCGATACGATTGCCGTCGGCATCGCGAAAGAACGCGGCGTAATAGCCTTCGGAATATTCGGGGCGGCGGCCCGGCGTGCCGTCCGATTTGGCGCCAGCGCCCAACGCGGCCGCGTGGAAGGCATCTACCGCTTGAGTCGTCTCGGCGCGCAGGCACACATGCATGCCGCTGCCCGAAGCGTCCGCCATGTCGGTCCGCCGGTTGAGCCAGAATTCCGGATAGCGCTTGCCGAACCCAACCGTATCGGCCTTGTCGGCAAGCTTGCAGAAGCCGATAGACGCTAGAACGGTCTCGTAGAACCGCGTCGCTTCCGCGAGATCGCGCACGCCGATTGATACATGGTCGATCATGCCTGGTCCCCTGCGCGCGCGCCTGCCTTCACCAGCTTGTACACGATCGAATCCATCAGCGCCTGAAACGACGCATCGATGATGTTGGGCGACACGCCGACCGTGGTCCAGCGGCCGCCCGTCTCGTCCTCGCTCTCGATCAGCACGCGGGTGACCGCCTCGGTGCCGGCATTGAGGATGCGCACGCGGTAGTCGGTGAGCTTGAGGTCCTTGACGGTGTCGCGATAGCGGCCGAGCACCTTGCGCAGCGCGAGGTCGAGCGCATTGACCGGGCCGTTGCCCTCCGCGGCCGTCATCAAGGTCTCGCCATCGACGATGGTCTTCACGATAGCGATCGACACGGCAATATGCTTGCCGAGCGCGTTGATGCGATGCTCGACCGTGACGTCGAACTTCTCGACCGTGAAGAACGCCGGCACCTCGCCCATGACGCGGCGCGCCAGCAGCTCGAAGGACGCGTCCGCCCCTTCATAGGCATATCCGGTCGCCTCCATCTCCTTCATCTCGTCGAGCAGGCGGGCGACGCGCCGGTCGTCCTTGCCGACCTTGATGCCGATGCGGCTGAGCTCGGCCAGGATATTCGATCTTCCGCCCTGGTCCGACACCAGGAGCTTGCGGCTGTTGCCGACGGCGTCGGGCCGGACGTGCTCGTAGGTCGCCGGGTCCTTCATGATCGCGGAAGCATGGATGCCGGCCTTTGTGGCGAAGGCGCTCTCGCCGACATAGGGCGCGTGGCGGTTGGGCGCGCGGTTGAGCATCTCGTCGAGCCGGCGCGATACCTGCGACAGTTCGTGCAGCTTGTCCTGCGATACCGCGATCTCGAAGCGTTCGGCGAATTCCGGCTTGAGCTTCAGGGTCGGGATGATGGAGACAAGGTTGGCGTTGCCGCAGCGCTCGCCGATGCCGTTGAGCGTACCCTGGATCTGCCTCGCGCCCGCGCGCACGGCGGCAAACGAATTGGCGACCGCCTGCTCGGTGTCGTTGTGGGCATGGATGCCGACGTGATCGCCGGGAATGATCTTGACGACCTCGCCGACGATCGCCTCGATTTCATGCGGCAGCGTGCCGCCGTTGGTGTCGCACAGCACCACCCAGCGCGCGCCTTCATCATGCGCTGCCTTGGCGCAGGCGAGCGCGAACGCCGGATTGGCCTTGTAGCCGTCGAAGAAATGCTCGCAGTCGAGCAGCACCTCGCGGCCCTTCGCGCGTGCCGCGCGCACGCTGTCGCGGATCGAGGCGATGTTCTCCTCGTTCGTCGTTTCCAGCGCGACGCGGACATGATAGTCCCACGATTTGGCGACGAAGCAGATGGCACCAGCCTTGGCGTCGAGCAGCGCGACAAGGCCGGGATCGTTCGACGCCGAGCGGCCGGGCCGCCGCGTCATGCCGAAGGCCGTGAAGGTCGCGCCGAACGCGCGATCCTCGGCGAACAACTGGGTATCGGTCGGGTTGGCTCCGGGATAGCCGCCCTCGACATAGTCGACGCCGAGGTCGCCGAGCATCTCCGCGATGACAAGCTTGTCGTGCAGCGTGAAATCGACGCCGTTGGCCTGCGCTCCGTCGCGCAACGTCGTGTCGAACAGATAGAGGCGCTCCCTCATGGCGGCCTCAGAACACCCGTCCATAGACATAGACCGCGAGCGCGACGCCGGCCACGAGCAACACGATCTTGAGCGCGATGTAGTAATAGCGATGGCGCGGGAACGGAGTGTCCGGCTCGCTCATATCGTGCTCCTTTTCGGCGCCAGCACCTTCTTCATCGTGGTGTTGGCAAGCCACTCGTCGCCGCGAATGACGGTGCTGCGGCGCTGGCCGACATAACCGCGCTTCTCGAAGAACCGGCCGGCCGTGTCGCTGACATCGGCCGTGAGGTCTGCGGTTCCCCGCGACGCGGCGATCTTCTCCAGGGCGTCCATCAGCATGGTGGCGACGCCCTGCCCCGCCGCGGCCGGATGCGTATAGAGCAGGTCGATCACGTCCTTGCCCTTGAGCGAGACGAAGCCGACCGGCGAACCCTCCAGCGTGCCGACCAGCGTCAGTTGATCGGACAACCGCTTGCTGAACGCGGCCTCGTCGTCCGCGGCCGACATCCACGCCGCCTGCTGCGCTTCGCTGTAATCCTCAGCAGTCAGCTCCCCGATGCTCGCGCGGAAAATCTCCGCGAGCAACGACGTGTCGGCCGGAAGGAATGGCCGCAGCGCCAGCGTGGGATGCGCCCGCGCCATTATTTCGTCCTCGGCTGCGGAAGCTCTCGCATATCGGGCGGCGTCTCGGCTTTGTAGGTTCCGACGAGCGCCGGCTTGAGGTTGAAACGCCCAGCGATGCTCTGAAGTGCCGTGACCGCATCGGCGTTGACGCCCCACTCGGCCACCATTTCGGCGAAGGCGAGCGTCGTCATCAGGGTTACCGGGAAATCCGCGTCGAGAAAAAGCGTTGCGACCTTTGCGTCCTCATAGATCACTAACGCGGAGGCGCTCTCCGTCGGCCGCCAATGGGCGACGAATTCCCGCAATGCCAGTTCGCCAGAATCGCGTAGCGCCGTCTTCAGCAGCGCATCCTCCTGCGGGGTTCTTGCGCGCGCCCGCAAGCTTGCAATTCCTTCCCCGGTGATCGTTTGGGTACGAAGAAGAGTCTCGCCCGAATGTTCGATCCAAGCTGCGATCTCGAGAGCAAACGGCTTCGAAAGATCCCCAATCACTTCATCTTCGACGCGATCGACAAGCACGATGCGACGGTTCAACCCGCGCAAGGTATCCAGCAAACCGGCGGCCGCGAGCCGGATCAGCGGCCCGGCATCCGCGACGATGATTGGCTGCCGATCCTCGCGCGCCATCATCGCGCGACCTCCCAGGTCGTGCCATCCTTGGAGTCCTTGAGTATTACGCCCATGGCGGCGAGCTCGTCGCGGATGCGATCGGATTCGGCGAAATCCTTGGCCTTGCGAGCAGCGTTGCGGGCGACGATACGACTTTCGATGTCGGCCTCGGGCAGCGCCGGCACTTGTGCGTTTGCCGTCCGCCAAGCGGCAAGCTCGTCCGCACGGAAGCCGAAGAAGGCCAGCGTGCCGGCCAGCGCCTTGCGACCGGCGGCGTTCTTGAGGCCGTGCATCTCGGCAATCGCCTTCGGCGTATTGAGGTCATCGGTCAACGCGTCGAGGACGCCGGACGCCGGCTGCGGCTCGGCATCGGCTGACGCCGCGTCGAAAAAGCTCGCGAGCGCCTTCTCGGCTTCCTCCAATCCCTTCAGCGTCCAGTTGATCGGCTGGCGGTAATGCGACGACAGCATCGCAAGTCGCGCGACGTCGCCGGGCCAATCGGCCAGCACTTCACGGATCGTCACGAAGTTGCCGAGCGACTTCGACATCTTCTCGCCGTCGACCTGCAGGAAGCCGTTATGCATCCAGATGTTCGCCATCACGCCGGTGTGGAAGGCGCAGCGTGATTGCGCGATCTCGTTCTCATGGTGCGGGAACACGAGGTCGATACCGCCGCCATGAATGTCGAAGGTTTCGCCTAGATGCTTCCACGACATCGCGGAGCACTCGATGTGCCAGCCCGGCCGGCCTTCCCTCGCGATTCCGGCGGGCGACGGCCATCCCGGCTCGCCCGGCTTCGAGGGCTTCCACAGTACGAAGTCCATCGGATCGCGCTTATAGGGCGCAACATCGATGCGGGCGCCGGCAATCATTTCGTCGAGCGGCCGTTTCGACAGGCGGCCGTAATCCGCCATCGCCGGCACGCTGAACAGCACGTGATCTTCCGCCACATAGGCATGTTTCGACGCAACGAGCCGCTCGATCAGCGTGCGCATCTCGGCGATATGCTCGGTCGCGCGCGGCTCGACGGTCGGCGGCAGGCAGCCGAGCGCCGCGACGTCTTCGCTGAAGTTCTTGTAGGTCGCGTCCGTCAGTTCGCGGATCGGGATGCCCCGTTCCGCCGCGCGCGCGTTGATCTTGTCGTCCACGTCGGTGATGTTGCGCACATAGGTGACGTGCTCGGCCCCATAGAGGTGCCGCAGCAGCCGGAACAGCACGTCGAAAACGATGACCGGCCGCGCGTTGCCGATATGAGCGAAGTCATAGACCGTCGGCCCGCAGACATACATCCGCACGCGAGAGGGATCGAGCGGCGTGAAGACCTGCTTTTCCCGCGTCAGCGTATCGTACAGCTTCAAGTCCATCGGAACCCTGGCCTCGGCTGGCCCGGCGTCCCTTTGCATCTCGTTTCGAGAAAAGGCGGCCGCGGCCAGCGATGTCGCTAGCGAATAATTCCCCGGCAAATGCCGCAAATGGGATTTGGGCCGTTCATGGCGCGGACAATGGGCAAGGCGTCCCGCGCCGTCAAGAAAAAGCTGAAGCGACCCTGGACCGGCGGCGCCCGAGGCGCGGATTTACCCGTCATTAACCAAGTCACCCGCATGGTCGCGGCGGGAATGGACGATGCGGGACGGCTGTCATGGTTACGCGGGTCGTGCTTGGCGCGCTGGGATTTGCCGCCGCTGCCCTTGCCTCGCCGGCAAAGGCGGAAGAACGCATTTTCATCATCCCCAACAGCGCCGACGGCTACGGCGTCGAGCGCTGCCTCTCGACCGGCGCGACCTGCGGGAGCCCGATCGCGAGCGCCTATTGCCGCGCCCATGACTTCAGCGACGCGCGCTGGTTCCACAAAGTGGACCCGGAAGACATCACCGGCGCCGTGCCGGTGAGCACCAATGCCTGCGAGGACGAGGGCTGCGGCGACATGGTCGCCATAGCCTGCAGCAAGTAGGCTATTTCTCCAGCCAGTCGGCGCAGCGCGGCGGCGCCTCGGTGCTGCCCCACGGCATGATCGGCACGCTCGAGGTGGAGTTCTTGGGCGAGCCCTCGATCAGCCGGTCGGAATAGACGACATAGACGAGCACGTTGCGCTTGGCGTCGCAGCCCCGCACGATCTGCATCTTCTTGAAAAACAGCGAACGCCGCCGGCGGAAAACTTCGTCGCCCTGCGCGAACTTGTCCTTAAACTTGATCGGGCCGACCTGCCGGCAGGCGAGCGAGATATCCGAGACCTCTTCGGCGACCCCGATCCATCCCTTCAATCCGCCGCGCTCCGGCACGGTGAAATGACAGGCGACGCCCTCCACCTCCGGGTCATCAAGACCATAAGTCGCGAGCTTGTCGTTGGGCGTCAGCCACTTGAACACCGTCGACTTCTTGAAGATCACGTCGGGCTCATCCGCCGCGCGGGATGGCTGCACCGAAGCCACCGCAGCAACAGTCGCCAGCACGACGCCAAACAAGCGGAGGCCGAACAAGCGGAGAATGACAAAACTGCGGCGTTCCATGGCGGCTCCTCCCGTGACAGCCGCCGATATGGGGATGCCAGAAGCCGAATGCGAGCGCGAATCGGCGTGAGGACGGAGACTCCGGTCGCACGCGGACGGTCTGTTCAATACGCCGCATCCGCCTACGCCCAGAGGTGGCCGCCGGGACCGGTTGAGCCTGACGTTGAAATCCATCGCGTCTTCGACGTAACTAGGTACCGATTTGCGCCACCGATCATATTCAAGATCGACGATTTGTCGGCGCTGAAAAAAGACGCGGCAGTCGGGACGGATCGTGGCCACGGAAACTCGTCAATCAATCGGGAGAAACGCAGAATGGCCGCTGCGCGTCCTGCTCGTTGCCTCGGTCGTGCTGCCGATCCTGATCTTCTCGGGCGTCTCGTTGATCGCCTATCGCCAATATTTCGATGAAGCGCGTCACCGTCTCGACAGCACCGTCGCCCAGGTCTACGAGCACGCGCTCAAGGTGTTCGAAACGTTCGAGCTGACCGCGCGCTATACCGACGAGCTGTTCAACGACCTCACCGACGAACAGATCCTCGCGGGCGAGCCGCTGTATCACACGCGGCTGCGCGCGCTCACCGATACGCTGCCGCAGCTGCGCGACATCCTGGTGATCGATCGCAACGGCCTCCCTCTCGCCTCGGCCAGCTTTTTTCCGGCGCCGCATCGCCTGGACCTGTCGGACCGGCCGTATTTCGCCACCATCAAGAACGGCCCGGCGCGCGGCAATTTCATCAGCGACGTGTTCGATTCCCGGCTGGGTGAACGCCGGCTGTTCGTCATCAGCCGGCCCCGCATCCTCAACGGCAGCACCGACTTCAACGGCGTCGTCACGACCGGAATCGCGCCGCAATATTTCATCGACTACTACGCGCGCCTGCCGCAGCGGCCGGGCAGCGTGTTCGCCCTGGTCCGGGAGGACGGCGCCGTCCTCGCCCGATATCCGGCTCGGGAAGGTGCCAATCCGCTGCCGGCCCAGACGCTGTTCGTGCAGGCGATCAAACTGTCGGCCGAACAGGGGACCCTGACGGCCGTATCCCCGTTCGACGGGATCGAGCGCATGATGTCCTATCACCGGCTGCCGCGGCACGGCGTCTATGTGGTCGGGGTCGAGGCCACCGCTGCCACCGTCGGCGACTGGATGCGGGCGATGGCGAACCATCTGATCTTCGGCGTTCCGGCGACGTTGGCGATGGTCGGCCTCGCATGGATCGCGCTCCGGCGTACACGGCGCGAGTCGGCGGCCTATGTCCAGCTCCATGCCGAGGTGGCGCGGCGCGAAACCACCGAACAGGCGCTGAGGCAGGCGCAGAAAATGGAAGCCATCGGCCGCCTGACCGGCGGCATCGCGCATGACTTCAACAATCTGCTCACCGCCATCCTCGGCAATATCGATCTCGCTGTCACCCGGCTCGGCAAGGTCGAGGATCGCATCGTGCGGAACCTGACCTCCGCGCGGGATGCATCCCGGCGTGCCGCCACCCTGGTACAACGGCTGCTCGCCTTCTCCCGCCAGCATCCGCTCGAAATGAAAGTCGTCGACATCAACCGGCTGGTGCAGGAGATGTCCGATCTCCTGCGCCGCGCCATCGGCGAGACGGTGATTGTGGAAGTCGTGCTCGCCGCCGGGCTGTGGCGGACGAGCGTCGATCCCAACCAGCTCGAAAACGTCGTCCTCAACCTCGCCGTCAACGCGCGCGACGCCATGGACGGCGGAGGCAAGCTGACCATCGAGACCGCCAACACCTATCTCGACGAGACCTATGCCGCCGCTCATGCGTCCGACATCATCGTCGGGCAGCACGTCATGCTGGCGGTCACCGATACCGGCAGCGGCATGCCCAAGGAGGTGGTCGACCGGGCGTTCGAGCCGTTCTTCACCACCAAGCCGACGGGCGTCGGTACCGGCCTCGGCCTGAGCATGGTCTATGGCTTCGTCAAGCAATCAGGCGGCCACATCAAGATCTACAGCGAGGTCGGCGAGGGAACGACCGTGAAGCTTTATTTCCCGCGCAGCCGGGATGCCGAGGCCGCCATGGCGGCCGACGCGCCGCGGGACGTGCCTCAGTCTCGTCAAGGCGGCGAAAGCGAAATCATTCTCCTGGTCGAGGACGACGAGGAGGTGAACCGCTTCTCCGCCGAGGTCCTGCGCGAGACGGGATACCGCGTCATCACGGCCGAGACCGCGGCTGCCGGCCTGCGCGCCCTCGAAAGCGAACCCGCGATCGACCTGCTGTTCACCGACGTCGTGCTGCCGGGCGGCATGAACGGACGTCAGCTTGCCGACGAAGCTCGCCGCCGCCGTCCCGATCTCAAGGTGCTCTACGCGACCGGATACACCCGCAACGCCATCATCCACCAGGGCCGCCTCGACGCGGACGTCGAGCTTCTAACAAAGCCGTTCACTTACGAGGCCCTGGTGCGCAAGGTCCGGCAGGTGCTCGATGCCGAGACCGCGAAGGGGACTTGACAGCCCGCGCAGCCACCAGTCGACAGGGCCTCCGCGAGGCTGGAACCAACCCGGCTTGCAGTTGTTGCTAATTTTGCGACGAAGGGCTGTCAGGGAGACGTCGATGCTTGCCGTACAGGCCACGCTGCAATCACATCCCGGCAAACCGGCTCATGCCGACGAACTGAGCCGGTGTGTCGACGCAGCCTTCACCTGTGTCGGCGCCTGCACGGCCTGTGCCGACGCGTGCCTATCAGAAAGGCAGGTCGAGGGACTGCTCGCCTGCATCCGGATCGATCTCGATTGCGCCGCGATCTGCGCGGCGACGGGGTCCGTCGTAGCGCGCGCCAAGGCCGGCGCCAGCCGGCAGGTGTTGGAATCGCAGTTGTCAGTCTGCATCGCCGCGTGTCGCGCGTGCAGCGACGAATGCCGGCGTCACGCCGCGATGCACGAACACTGCCGCGTCTGCGCGGACGCCTGCGATCGGTGCGTTACGGCCTGCAACGATATGCTGGGGGCGCTGCGCCGCGTCGTGTGAGGGCCTCGTTGCCGGAAGCCAATCGCCAGCCTATCACCGGCGCTGCAGCCGCCCCACCAAGCTCGACAGAACGGCGTTCGGCGTCAGCGTGCAGATGATCGCGACGATGCGATGCATGAGCCGCGGGATGACGAGACGCTTCCCGGCGCGGAAGCCGCGCCATCCCGCTTCCGCGGTTTCGGCAGCGCCGGCCTTGCCGATGATCTTCGACATGCGCGACGTTCCGACATCGCAGCGTTCGAAGAACGCGGTGCGCACCGGTCCCGGCGCAAGGCACGTGACTGTCACGCCGGTGCCCGCGACCTCCGCCGCGAGCGCAGCCGAGAATGAATTCACGTAGGCTTTGGTGGCGTAATAGACCGCCATGTTCGGGCCCGGCGCATACCCCGTCACCGAGCCGACATTGAGGACGCCGCCGCGCCCGCGCGCGACCATGCCGGGCAGGAAGCGAAGCGTCAGCTCGGTCAATGCCCGCGCGTTGGTGTCGAGCAGGTCCAACTGGCTGGCGCGGCCCATTTGCGCCGCCGCGCCGAACAGGCCGAACCCGGCGCTGTTGACGAGGATGTCGCAATACAAGCCACGGGCGCCCAGGGCGGCCTCGATGAGGTCCCCTGCCCGCGTATCGAGCAGGTCAAGCGACAGGGCATCGGCCTCGACCCCGTTCGACCTGAGCTCGAGGACGATCTCGTCGAGCGCCGCCTGCGAGCGGCCGGTGAGCACCATGGCGCATCCGTCACGCGACGCGGTCCGCGCGATCTCGCGCCCGATGCCCGATGATGCACCGGTCACCAAGATGGCCGGCCGCAGGTCCAGTTCTGCTGTCATGGCGATGGCGCCGGCGCCTTCATTCCTGCGGCCACCAACGCGGCGCGGGCGCGCTCAGCGAGCCAAATCTCAAGTCCCACGGCCGAACGCCGCGTCGAGCGAGTAATGTCCGCCGCCATGGACCAGGAAGTGGAACGTCACGACGAACCAGAACAGCGGATATTCGAAGCCACGAATGTCCCAATAGAAGCCGAATTGCCAGTGATAAGCGAGCGCCGTCCCGAGGAAGATCAGAATCGGCACCGCGACCAAGCGCGTGCGAAAGCCCAGCGCGAAGCACACGCCGCCGACGAGTTGGACGACGCCGCTCAGGATGGCCCAGAACAGGCCGGGACGGAAACCCGCACGCTCGAAGAACGAGGCGAAGGCCTCGTGATCCCCGAACAGGATCGCGTGGCCATGAGCCGCGAGCGACAAGCCGGAGACGACGCGGATCAACGGCTCCGTAAGCTGCGACACGACGCGATAAATGCCGTCGAACTCGCGCATGCCGCGGCGCTGGCTCACATCCATCGGCGATCCTCTGCCCCGTCAGGTCAGCGGATCGCATGCTACCACCTCCTGGTCGATGGCGCCGAAAATCGAGGTGCCGTTCTCGTGCAGCATCTCGATCCGCACCCGGTCGCCGGAGGACAGGAACGGTGTCTTCGGCGCGCCATGCCGGATCGTCTCGACCGAACGGATTTCGGCGATGCACGAATAGCCGACGCCGCCATCCGCCACCGGCCGGCCGGGGCCGCCATCGGAATCGCGGTTCGACACCGTGCCGGACCCGATGATGGTGGCGGACGACAGCGGCCGCGTCTTCACCGCGTGGGCGATCAGCGCCGGAAAATCGAAGGTCATGTCCTCGCCGGCGTTGGGGCGGCCGAACAGCGAACCATTGAGATGCGTCAGCAGCGGCAGGCTGACCTTGGCGCCGTCCCAGGCGTGGCCGAGCTCGTCCGGCGTCACCGCGACCGGCGAGAACGCGGTCTGCCCCTTGCCCTGGAAGAAGCCGAAGCCTTTGGCCAGCTCTCCCGGGATGAGATTGCGAAAGCTGACATCGTTCACCAGCATCAGCAGCCGGACGGCGCGTTGCGCGGCATCGCGTCCCGCGCCGGCCGGCACATCGCCGGTAACGACCGCGACCTCGGCCTCGAAATCGACGCCCCAGGCGACATCGACGACCGGAATGGGATCATGCGGCCCCAGGAAACCGTCCGAGCCGCCGCGGTAGATCAGGGGATCGGTCCAGAACGACGCGGGCAGCTCGGCTCCTCGCGCGCGCCGCACCAGAGCGACATGGTTCACATAGGCGGACCCGTCGCTCCAGCCGAACGCGCGCGGCAATGGCGATGCGCAGCGGCGCGGGTCGAATGGAGCATTTGCGATGCGATCCGCTTCCAGGGCTTCCGCGATGTCCGTCAGGCGCGGCACCGCGGCGTCCCAGTCGTCGAGCGCGGCACTCAGAGTGGGCGCGACCGCTGACGCATCCGCCGCACGTGAGAGGTCGCGCGACACGACAATCAGCCGGCCGTCGCGGCCATCCTTCAGCGAGGCGAGCTTCATGCTGGCTCTCGCCGAGCGGGATTGAAGTGTTTCTTCAGCCCGCTCCAGCAGTCGGCGTAATTGTCATGCCTGGTGTCCAGATCGGCGGCATATCTGGTGACGCGCTGGCGGAAGCGGGTCTCGAACATGAACGCGAGCGTGTTGGTGAGCTTCACAGGCTTGAGCTCGGCGTTGCTGGCATGCTCGAAAGCATCGTTGTCAGGCCCGTGCGGCAGCATCTGATTGTGCAGGCTCATGCCGCCGGGCACGAAGCCCTCGGGCTTGGCGTCGTAGACGCCGTACACCAGCCCCATGAACTCCGACATGATGTTGCGATGGAACCAGGGCGGCCGGAACGTATTCTCGGCGACCGCCCATCGTTCCGGGAAGATGACGAAATCGATATTCGCGGTGCCGGGCGTTTCGGACGGCGAGGTCATCACCGTGAAGATCGACGGATCGGGATGGTCGAACCCGATCGCGCCGACCGGCGAGAACCGCCGCAGGTCGTATTTGTAAGGATAGTAATTGCCGTGCCAGGCGACGACGTCGAGCGGCGAATGCGCGACCTGCGTCGAGAACAGCTCGCCGCCCCATTTTACAAACAGCGTATGAGGCTCTTCGGCATCCTCGAAGGCCGCGACCGGCGCCAGGAAGTCGCGCGGGTTGGCAAGGCAATTCGCCCCGATCGGCCCGCGGTCCGGCAGCGTGAAGGCGCCGCCGTAGTTTTCGCACACATAGGCCCGCGCCGGACCGTCGATCAGCTCGACCCGGAACATGACGCCGCGCGGGATGACGCAAACCTCGCCGGGCTCGATATCGATCACGCCGAATTCGGTGCGGAACCGCAGCCCGTTCTCCTGCGCGACCACGAGGAGCTCGCCGTCGGCGTTGAAGAGGTGCTCGCGTTCCATCGACGCGGTGACCAGCAGCACATGGCTCGCCATGCCGGCCTGGGCTTCGGCATCCCCCGCCGTGGTCATGGTGCGCAGCCCGGTAACGAATGTGAGCCTCTCGTCCGGGACCGGCGTCGGCCCCCAGCGGAGCTGACCGATCGGCAGCACGCCTTCGTCGCGCTCAGGCGCCGTCCGCAGGTATCCGCGCGCGACGGTCTCGAAGCGGCCGGCATGCCGGACGGTGGGCCGGATCCGGTAGAGCCATGACCGCTGGTTCGATGCCTGCGGGGCCGTGAACGGCGAGCCCGAAAGCTGCTCGGCATAGAGGCCGTAATTGACCTTCTGCGGCGAATTGTGGCCGACCGGCAGCGCGCCCGGCAGCGCCTCGGTTTCGAACGTGTTGGCGAAACCAGACATGTATTGGAGCGTCATCGCGTCTCGCCGGGCCGTGACATCAGCCGGCGACATTAGTTGCAGATGCAACGATGTCAACCGCGCGCGAGTGTTGCGGTCGCCGCTTCGAGCGCGCCGGCAACGACCCCCATGAAAAGAATTCGGTCATTGGTTGCCTATTTCGTCCGCCGCTTGGGCGGTCCTCCGCCGCACGCGCCCGCCATTCTTGCGAGCGCGCAATGCCGATCCCCAATCAGCTCAGCACGTTAAGCACGGCGAGGTGAAAGCAGCCACGGCGCAGGTGAATGGCCCAAGTCGTGCATGGCGCCTCGTGCACGTACCGATAGTCATGGGACGGTGCCAAAAACCGACCAGGGCGGAACTTCCGGAGGCAGGGCGACCTAGACGACGAGCAGGATTGAACGTCATGAAAATCGCCCTTCTATTCCTGCTGATCGGCACCATCGTGTCGCTCGCCGCCAACCGGGCCGGACCGCGCGACAAGGGCACCAAAACGAACGTCAGGTCAGCCTGACCGGTATCGACACGAAGCCGCGAAACCGCGCGCGGCGGCTGCGCACCGGTGCGCCGTCGAGCGCATAGTCCGGAAACCGCGCAAGAAACCGCTCGATCGCGACGCGGCCTTCGAGCCGCGCCAGATTCATGCCGGCGCACAGGTGGATGCCGGAGCCGAAGGCGAGATGGCGGTTGGGCGTTGCGCGCGACGTCGAAGCGGTCGGGATCGGGAAACTGCGCCCGGTCGCGGTTCGCCGCTCCGATGCCGATGGTGACCAGCGTGCCGGCTCGGCATCGCGGACCCCGCCGATTTCGGTCGCCGCGACCACCCGGCGGTTGCCGAGCTGGTTCGAGCTCTCGAATCGCAGCGACCTCCTCGACCGCGCTCTTCATCAGTCCGGGGTTCCCGATCAGGCGCCGCCGCTCGCTCCGGCCAAGCGGATCAGCGTCTAAAGCGCGTTGCCGATCAGGTTGGTCGTGGTCTCGTGGCCGGCATTGAGGATGAAGATGCAGTTCTGCAGCAGTTCGGCCTCGGTGAGCCGGCGGCCGTCGTGTTCGCCAGCGATGAGCCGCGTGAGCACATCCTTCGCCGGGATCGCCGGGCCTGCGGCGGCGGTCCGCGACCAGGCCCTCCAGATAGGCGGCGAAGTCGCGCACCGCCTCGTTGCCGAGCCGCCAGTCTGCTCCGGCGTCAGCACCGGTTCGAGCGCGCCCAGGATCGCCAGCGACCAGCCGCGCAGCGGTGCCGCGATCCGCACGCGGGCACGCCGAGCAGGTTGCCGATGATCTCGACCGGAATGGCGGCGGCAAAATCCTCGATCAGGTCGGCGCGGCCGTTCCGCGCCATCGCGTCGAGCAGGCGGTCGACCAGCGCGACAAGCCCCGCCTCCATCTCGGCGATGGCGCGCGACGACAGCGCCGCCTGATCGCGCGGCGCACATGGGTGTGCAGCGGCGGATCGTTGAACACGAGGCTGGTGGTGTGATGCTCGAACAGCGGCGAGTCGCCGTATTTCGGCTTGAACTCGACCTTCTTGTCGGAGGAGAAGGCGCGCGCATCCTGTAGACCGCCTCGCAGTCGCACTAGCGCGTCAGCAGGTAGGCGCCGTCCGGCATCCGGTGCACCGGATCGTGCTCGCGCAGCGCGTGGTAATAGGGAAACGGGTCGTCGATGAAGTCGGCCGGCAGGCCTTGAGATCGAAACTCAGCGCCGCCGCCTTCGCCGCGTCGGGCTCGAAGCGGCGGCAAGCCAAAGTGGCTGTTCGCGTCGTGCTATCCATGATCGGACGTGTTCCGCTGCCGCGCGCGACGCAAGAGGACCGTGACCCGCTTGTCAAGGCGTGCCCAACCCTGGCTGTCGGCGCCGCCGTTGCGCCTCCCCGCGTCTTCCGCCATGTTCGCGCGATGCAGCGCCGGTTCACGGGCGCAGACCTACGACGGGCGGGAATGGCCAGGAACGTTGAGGCCGATGAGCGAAAGGCCGAACGCGCGTCCGGCGACGCGGCGCCGCTGAAGCTCGAAGACTTCCTTCCCTATCGCCTGAACGTCGTGGCGAGCTTGGCGTCGCAGGCCCTGTCGCGCATCTACGCCGACCGCTACGGTATCGGCGTGCCGGAATGGCGGATCCTGGTGACGCTCGGACAGTTCGACACGATGACCGGCAAGCAGATCGGCGCCCATAGCCACATGCACAAGACGAAGGTCTCGCGGGCAGTCGCGCAGCTCGAGGCACGCGCGCTGCTGGCGCGGCGCGCGAACCGTGCGGACCGGCGCGAGGCTTTCTTGTCTCTGACGCCGGCGGGCCGCGCGATCTACGAGGATCTTGCGCCAACCGCGCTCCAGTTCGTCAGGCGCCTGTCCGAAGCGATTGAGCCTTCCGACCGCGCCGCGTTCGAGCGGGCGCTCAAGCGCCTCACCGAACGATCGGCGCTGCTCGCCGCCGAGGCCGCCTCCGCCGTATCACAAACAGCTCCGGGCCGCACCCCGGCGCTCCCGCATCGCGCCTCGTGACGGCGCGCCCAAATCGCGAGGACGAAGCGTGAAGCTCTATTCCTATTTCCGTTCGTCGGCGGCCTACCGGGTGAGGATCGCCCTCAACCTCAAGGGCCTCGCCTACGAGCAAACCGCGATCCATCTCGTCAAGGACGGCGGCCATAACAAGCGTCCGGAATTCCGCGCGATCAACCCGCAGATGCGCGTGCCTGCGCTCGCTCTCGACGACGGCGAAGTGCTGATCCAGTCGCTCGCCATCATCGATTATCTCGACGAGACCAACCCCGAGCCGCCGCTGCTGCCGCGCGACCCGCTGGCGCGCGCCAGGGTCCGCGCCGTGGCCCAGATCATCGCCTGCGACATTCACCCGCTCAACAACACCAGCCCGCTGCGCTACTTGAAATCGCTCGGACGCGACCAGGCGGCGATCGATGCCTGGTATCACCACTGGGTCCTGGAGGGATTTCCGGTCGTCGAAAGACTGATCCGTCCCGGCCGGTTCGCGTTCGGCGAAAGCCCCACGATCGCCGACATCTGTCTGGTGCCGCAGATCTACAATGCGCGGCGCCTCAAGGTGCCGCTTGAGGCCTTTCCGAAGATCCTCGCAGTCGAGCAGGCCTGTCTGCAACTTCCGGCCTTCGACAAGGCCCGGCCCGAGAATCAGCCGGACGCGGAATGATGCGGCGGCTGAGGATGCGCGCGCCCTGCACCCGCCGGTAACGAGAACGACAAGCTCGTGACGCACAAGAATCTCGTTCGGGCGGTCGCATGGATGACCGGCGCGCTGCTGTCATTCTGCGCGATGGCATTGTCCATCCGGGGACTTGCCGGCGTCCTCAACATTTTCGAGATCCTGGCGATCCGCAACGGCGCCGGCGTTGCCATTCTCCTGATGCTGGCGCTGGCGCGGCCGGAGCTGCGTCCGGCGCTTCGCCCCCGCCGCATGGGCCTTCATGCCCTGCGCAACAGCATTCATTACGCGGCCCAATTCGCGTGGGCAAAGGGACTGATATTGCTGCCGCTCGCGACGGTGTTCGCGCTGGAGTTCACGGCGCCGGCCTGGACCGGCATCCTGGCCGCGATCTTCCTCGGTGAGCGGCTGACGCCGAGTCGGATCGGCGCGATCATCCTCGGCTTCCTGGGCGTGTTGGTGATCCTGCGGCCCGGGGATTGCGACGTTCCAGCCCGCGGCGATCATCGTGCTGGCGGCCGCATTGGGCTTCTCCCTCAACAGCATCGTGACCAAGAAGCTGACCAGGGATGTGAGCACGTTCGCCATCCTGTTCTGGATGAATGCCATGCAGTTCCCACTGGCGCTGCTGGGTACCGATCCGCATTCATTCGCCTCGCTGGAGTGGTCGCACGCGCCGTCGATCGTGGCCGTCGCGCTCGCGGGACTCGCCTCGCATTTCTGCCTCACCAATGCGCTGCGGTGGGGCGACGCGACGATCGTCATGCCGATCGACTTCCTCCGCATCCCGCTCATTGCGGTGGTCGCGTGGGCCGTCTACGGAGAGCCGATCGACATCGCGGTGTTCGCCGGCGCGGCGCTGATCATTCTCGGCGTTGTGTGGAATTTGCGCGCCGAGACGAGGCGGGGTTGATGCCGCGATCCCCTCATGAACGGTGCTCGTTTCAAGCCGTCCCGAGACAAGAGGATTCACACTTTGGCCAAGTTTGACCGGCTTGATCGCCCGCGTGCCGCACTGCGGCTGAGACATGCGGAGCGATAATGATTTCGGGATTGGTCCGGCGCTTCGGTCCGGCTGTTTTCGCGTTGGCGGCGGCGGCCGTCGGAGGCGGCCAGATGCCCCCTCCCCCGGGCGTGCAGAATTCCAATCCAGCCTGCGTGCGGCTCGAGGGCTATCTCGCCAATATCGATCGCGGCGGCGATGCCGCGCGCGCCGAGCAGGTTCGGCGCTACGAGGATTCAGCGCAACGCCAGCAGCAGGATATCGACCGCGCGAGCGCGCAGGCCCAGCAGATGGGCTGTTCGCGATCGACGTTCTTCCTGTTCAGCGCCGGACAGCCGCCGCAATGCGACCGGCTCAATAACCAGATCCAGAGCATGCGGGCGAATCTCGACCGGATCACGGTCAGCCTGCAGCAGATGCAGGCGAGCCGCAGCGGCTCCGACGGCCAGCGCCAGCAGGTCCTAGCGCAGCTCGCCCAGAACAACTGCGGTCCGCAATACCGCGCGGCCGCGGCGCCGGCCGGACCTGGCGCCCTGATGGACTCGATCTTCGGCGGCAACAATCCCAATCCGGGGGACCCGAACGCCGCTGCGCCTGCCGGCACGTTCCGCACCGTGTGCGTGCGCACCTGCGACGGGTTCTTCTTCCCCGTATCCTACGCCACGGTGCCGGCCAGGTTCGGCGACGACGAGCGCGCGTGCCAGCGCATGTGCCCGGCCTCCGAGGTCGCGCTCTACAGCTACCGCAATCCCGGCGAGGACATGAAGTCGGCGGTCTCGACCGCCGGGCGCCCTTACAGCGAGTTGCCGACCGCGTTTCGCTATCGACAGGAGTTCAATGCGGCCTGCAGTTGCCGTCAAGCCGGCCAGAGCTGGGCCGACGCGCTCAAGAACGCCAACGAACCAGTCGAGCGCGGCGACGTCGTCGTCACCGAGGAAAAGGCCAGGACGCTGTCACAGCCGCCGGCGGCTGCGAAGAAACAGAATACCCGCAATACCAAGACCGATCCTAAGGCGCCGCCCGTCAATGCGGCCGCCGCGCCGCCGGCAACCGACACCCCGCCGCCCGCGGCGGACGCCACGGCGACCAACACCAAGCGCACTGTGCGCACGGTCGGTCCGCCCCCGATGGTGGCGCCGCGCTGACGCACCGACGGTGCAGCGAATCGCTTTCCCTCTTTCCCTGTGGGACGAGGTGCCGAGTGAAGCGCCGCGGGCGCGGCGTTGTCGTCAGCCGCATCTGACCTCCCCGGATGAGTTCACGGTCGATTTATGAAACGGTCTTTCACAAATCGAAGGCGGCGCCGCTGCCCGTAGTGCCGGTCTTGACGAGCGAGGCATCGGGCGCCGGCAGGGGCGTGCCGGGGTCGCGAAAGCGGTTTGTAATCGGATAGCGGCGGTCGCGGCCGAAATTCTTCATCGTCACTTTCACGCCGGGCGCGGCCTGCCGGCGTTTGTATTCGGCAAGATTGAGCATGCGCTCGATCCGCATCACCGTATTGCGGTCGAAGCCGGCGGCAATGATGTCGGCGACCGGTTGCTCGCGTTCGACAAGGCGCCCGAGGATGGCGTCCAGCGTGTCGTAAGGCGGCAGCGAATCCTGATCCTTTTGGTCCTCGCGCAGCTCCGCGCTCGGCGGCCGGGTCAGCACATTCTCCGGCGTGATCCGTCCGTCGGGGCCGAGCGCCCATTCCGGCTTCCACTCGTTGCGCAGGCGGGTGAGGCGAAAGACCTCCGTCTTGTAGATATCCTTGATCGGATTGAAGCCGCCGTTCATGTCGCCGTAGAGCGTGGCGTAGCCGGCCGACATCTCCGACTTGTTGCCGGTCGTCACCACCATCAGTCCGAACTTGTTGGAGACCGCCATCAGGATGGTGCCCCGCGCGCGCGCCTGCAGGTTCTCCTCGGTGACGTCGCGCGGCAGGCCGGCGAATAGCGGCACAAGCGACTGCTCAAGGCCCATGACGGCGCTCTGGATCGGCACGACCTCGTAATGCACACCGAGCGCGGCCGCGATCGCGGCGGCATCGGCGAGCGAGTCCTTCGACGTGTAGCGGAACGGCAGCATCACGCAGCGCACGCGCGCCGGCCCCAGCGCATCGACCGCCATGGCGGCACAGAGCGCCGAGTCGATGCCGCCAGAGAGGCCGAGCACGACGCCCTTGAAGCCGTTCTTGTCGACATAGTCGCGCAGGCCCAGCACGCAGGCGGCGTAGTCGGCGCGGTCGCCGGAATCGACCGACACGATCGGCCCCTCCCCGCGCCACGCGCTTGCCTCCCGGCGCCATTGCGTCGTGACCACCGCTTCGCAGAACGCCGGAAGCTGGAACGCCAGCGAGTGGTCGGCGTTGAGCGCAAAGGATGCGCCCTCGAACACCAGTTCGTCCTGGCCGCCGACCTGATTGACGTAAACCAGCGGGAGCCCGCTCTCGATCACGCGCGGCACCGCGATGTTGAGCCGTTCGTCGATGACGCCGCCGCGATAGGGCGAGGCGTTGGGCACCAGCAGGATCTCGCCACCGGTCTCGGCAATGCATTCGATCGGGTCGGGACCCCAGATGTCCTCGCAGATCGGCACGCCGATGCGCACACCGCGGAAGCTCAAGGGTCCGGGCAGCGGACCGGCTGCAAACAGCCGCTTCTCATCGAACACGCCGTAGTTCGGCAGGTCCACCTTGAAGCGCAACGCGGTGATGAACCCGCCTTCGAGCAGCGCCGCAGCGTTGTAGAGCTTGCCGTCCTCGACCCACGGCGTGCCGACAAGGATCGACGGCCCCCCGTCCGCCGTCTCTCGCGCGAGCGCCTCGACCGCCGCGCGGCACGCTGCCTGGAACGCAGGCTTGAGCACCAGGTCCTCGGGCGGATAGCCGGCGATGAACAGCTCAGGAAGCACCACAATGTCGGCGCCGTCCGCCGCCGCTTTGGCACGCCCGCGCCGCACCTTGTCGGCGTTACCGGCGACGTCGCCGACGGTGGCATTGAGCTGGGCGATGGTGATCGCAAGGCGATCGGCTGGAGGCGCGTTCATGCCCATGATTTAGAGGGACCGCCGTTCCCGGGCAATCGGGAGGCGGTTAGATGAGCCGGAGATACTCGGCCAGCGCCATCAGCCAGACGGCGCCCGCCATCAGCAGCGAGAGGCCGACCGCGGCCGAACCCATATCCTTGATGCTTCCGATCATGGGCTCATGGGCGAGCGTGACGCGGTCGGAGAGCTTCTCGATCGCGGTGTTGAGCAGTTCCACCACCAGCACGAAGGCGACGACGCCAATCAGCAAGAGCCGCTTCCACCCCTCGCTCGCGATGATCAAGGCGAACGGCACCGAAACGGCGAGCGCGACCAGCTCCTGCCGGAACGCGGCCTCGCTGCGGGCCGCCGCGACGAGGCCGTTGCAGGTGTTGATGGTAGCGCGCAGCAAGCGGTCCACGGCCACCGATCCTTCTGCGCCTGCAATCAGTGCGTCGCGGTGCCGATACCGGCGGGGCCGGTGCTGGTCTTGATTGCAGCCTTCGGCGTCAACGCTTTGCCGTCGAAGCCGAAGACCATGATCTCATTCTCCACCATGCACTGGACCAGCAGCGTCTTGCCATCCCTGTTCCACGCCGGCCCTTGGCACCAGTGGCCGACCTTGGCCTCTGCGACCCTGGCGAGCTTCCCTTCATTGATGCTGAACACCACCACGAGTCCGAAGTCGTTGAAGAAGGGCGAGCTCTTCGGCTTGTTCGATCCGTTCATGACGGCGACGGCAACGTGTCGTCCATCCGGCGATATCTTCATGCCTTCCGGCGTCTGTCCCACCGTGACGGTTTCGATGACGCGCGGTGGGCTGGCCTTGATGTCGATCAGGCTCATGGTATCGGCATCGCCGCCGCCCATTCCGATATTGGTGATTGCCGCGACATCGCCGCGCGAGCTGATGTCGAGCGGATAGGGGCGCAGGCCAGCATAGATATCGCGCTTGGAATACTCGACCTTGGTCCCGTCCACGGTGAGCACCGAGATCTTGTTATCGCCGTCGCGGGTAACGAGCGCCATCTTGCCGTCAGGCGAAAATGCGACCGCGCTCGGGCCCGACTTGGCGTCGCCCAGCGGAATCTTGCCCGAAGCCGTCAGCGTCTTGTCCTTGATGGTGAAGACCGAGACGGTGCCTTCCGAGCGGTTCGCGACAAGCGCCAGCGTGCCCGCCGGATTGATGGCGACGCCCGCCGCGCCGGCACCGGCCTCCAGCGTGGCGAGGACCGCCGGCGGCGAGGCCTTGAGGTCGATCACCGAGAGCTTGTTGTCCGGCACGACCTTCTTGGGATCGGCGGGATCGACCTTCATCGCGCCCGTGACGAGCGCATAGGATTCGTCCGCCGCCACCGCGACGCTCGATGGCGGCCCCACCACGCTGGTCGGCGCCTTCACCTCACCGACGATCTTGGGCGGCGATATGCCGAGGTCGATGATCGTGACCGTATCGGGCGCCGGATTTGCCGGGACGGAAGCGACGCCGTCTACCAGGATCGACTTGCCGTCATTGGCCGATACCGCAAGCTGCGCGGCAGCCGGGAATGACAGGAACGGTGCGAGTGTCAGCGCGAACGCGGCCGACCGCGTGATGCGGCATGTCATCGATGATTCCTCCCCGGCCCGGATTGATGTCGCCCCTGCCGCGCCCGAGCACCGCGGCTGTTCGCCAAGCCTAACACCGGCAGGCGGGGAAAGCTTCCGGTCGCACGGACCGGACGCCACTACATCCCGGCGGCGGCCGGCAATGGCCTTGCCTTGGCGGAGCGCTCCGACTTCAGCAACTCGGCCAGCAGGAACGCGAGATCGATCGACTGCTCGGCGTTGAGGCGCGGGTCGCAGAAGGTGTGATAGCGATCGTTGAGGTCGGCGTCGGTGATCGCGCGCGCGCCGCCGGTGCATTCGGTGACGTTCTGGCCGGTCATCTCGAGATGGACGCCGCCCGCGTAGGTGCCTTCGGCGGCATGCGCCTCGAAGAAGCTGCGCACCTCCCGCAGGATGAGGTCGAACGGCCGCGTCTTGTAGCCGTTGCTCGACGTGATCGTGTTGCCATGCATCGGATCGCAGGACCACACCACCGTCCGGCCCTCGCGCTTGATCGGCGCGGATCAGGCCGGGCAGATGCTCGTCGACCTTGTCGGCGCCGAAGCGGCAGATCAGCGTCAGGCGGCCGGGCTCGTTGTCCGGGTTGAGCATGTCGATCAGCTTGCATGCAGGTCATCGGGCGTCAGCGACGGCCCGCATTTCAGGCCGATCGGGTTCTTGATGCCGCGGCAATATTCGACATGGGCATGGTCCGGCTGGCGCGTGCGGTCGCCGATCCAGACCATGTGGCCGGAGGTGCAGTACCAGTCGCCCGACGGTCGAATCGACGCGCGTCATCGCCTGCTCGTAGCCGAGCAGCAGCGCCTCGTGGCTGGTGTAGAAATCGGTCGTCCGCAGCTTCGGCGTCGATGGCGGAATCGAGCCCGAACGCCTGCATGAAGCCGAGCGTCTCGGTGATGCGGTCGGCGAGTTCCATGTAGCGGCGCGACTGCGGCGAGTCCTTGACGAAGCCCAGCATCCACTGATGCACGTTGCCGAGATTGGCATAGCCGCCCTTGGCGAAGGCGCGCAGCAGGTTCAGCGTCGCCGCCGACTGGCGATAGGCCTCGATCTGGCGGCGCGGATCGGGCCGGCGCGCCGCCTCGGTGAACTGCGATGTCGTTGACGATGTCGCCGCGATAGATCGGCAGCTCGATGCCGTCCGATCTTCTCGGTCGGCGCCGAGCGCGGCTTGGCGAACTGCCCGGCGATGCGGCCGACCTTCACCACCGGCGAGGCCGCCGCGAAGGTCAGCACCACCGCCATCTGCAGGAAGACGCGGAAGAAATCGCGGATGTTGTCGGCGCCGTGCTCGGCGAAGCTCTCGGCGCAATCGCCGCCCTGGAGCAGGAAAGCCTCGCCGGCCGCGACCTGGGCCAGCGCTGCTTCAGGCTGCGGGCCTCGCCGGCGAAAACCAGCGGCGGAAAGGTCGCGAGTTGCTTCTCGACCTCGGCGAGCGCCGCCTTGTCCGGATAATCCGGCATCTGAGCGACCGGCTTTGGCCTCCAGGATTCAGGGGTCCAACGCTCCGCCATCACACGAATCCTACGCGCAGCCGCGATCCTCGCGACCGCCTCCGGGGCGGCTTATACACGATCCCGGCGCCGCGATGCCAGTTCGGCAGCCGCACGGGCGCCTGACGCCGCAGCGGTTCGATTGGACCGCCAACGCCGGCTCTATTCGGCGGCCTCGCGGCCTAGCTCTTGCTCACGGTCCGCATGGTGACCAGTTCCTCGGCGGCGGTCGGGTGCACGGCCATGGTGGCGTCGAAATCGGCCTTGGTCGCACCCATCTTCACGGCGATGGCGAGCATCTGGATCATTTCGCCGGCGCCCTCCCCGACGATATGGAAGCCGAGCACGCGGTCGCTCGTGCCGTCGACGACCAGCTTGATCAGCACGCGTCGTGTCGCGGCCCGAAAGGGTCGCCTTCATCGGCCGGAACATGGCCTTGTAGATGTCGACGACGGGGAATGTCGCGCGCCTGCGCTTCGGTCAGGCCGACGACGCCGACTTCCGGCTCGGAGAAGACCGCGGTCGGCACGTTCGTGTGGTCGACCCTGGTCGGCTTGCCGCCGAACACGGTGTCGGCGAAGGCATGACCCTCGCGGATCGCCACCGGCGTCAGATTGATGCGGTTGGTGACGTCGCCGACCGCGTAGATGCTGGGGACCGAGGTGCGCGAATAGTCGTCGACCGCGATGCCGCCGTTGTCGGCCAGCTTCACCCCGACCGCCTCGAGCCCGAGCCCGTCGAGTTCGGCGGCGCGTCCGAGGCAGAACATCGCCTGATCGGCGGTCACCTGCATGCCGTTGGAGAGGTGACGCGAGATGGTGCGGCAGCTTTTCGACCGCACGAGGTCAGCCGGTGAGGATCTCGATGCCGCGGCGCTGCATGGCGTCGCTCAGGTGCGGCGCACGTCGTCGTCGAAGCCGCGCAGGATCATGTCGCCGCGATAGACGAGCGTGACCTTCGACCCCGAGACCGGTGAAGATGCAGGCGAACTCGACGGCGATATAGCCGCCGCCGACGATCAGACTTGGCGCGGCAGCTCGGCAGGTGGAACACCTCGTTGGAGGTGATGGCCTGCTCGGTCCCGGGAATCGTCGGACCGAGATGGCCGCCGGTCGCGATCAGGATGTCTTGGCGCGGACGCGCCGGCCGCTCCCGAGAGGCGCACCGTGTGCGGGTCCTCGATCACTGCGCGGCTCTTCTCGATCTCGACGCCGGACTTCTCGAGATTGCCGACATAGGCCGCTTCGAGCCGGGCGATCTCCTTGTCCTTGTTGGCGATGAGCGCCTGCCAGTCGAACTTCGGCGCCGCCGACCGTCCAGCCGAAGCCGGCGGCCTCGTCGAACTCGTCGGCGAAGCGGGTCGCATAGACGAAGAGCTTCTTCGGCACGCAGCCGCGGATGACGCAGGTGCCGCCGACGCGGTACTCCTCGGCGATCGCGACCCGCGCGCCGTGCACGGCGGCGATGCGCGCGGCGCGCACGCCGCCGGAGCCGGCGCCGATGACAAACAGATCGAGGTCGTATCAGCCATGCCGACTCATTGGCGCGCCGCTCACGACGCGCAGCCGACCGGCTCGCGATTCAGAGCTCCTGGCCCCGCTTCTTCATCTCGTCCCGGAATGCGGGACATCACCTCGTCGGACAGTTTTGCGACCAGGCCTGCGACGGGCATGCTGGCCTGACATGACTTCCGACTCCTTGGTGAAAAACTTCTGGCCGGCCGGCGTCTTGTAGAAGGCGACCATGTCCTTCAGCTCCTGCTCGCTGAAGCGCGTGGTGTAGAGCTTGGCGACGATCCTTGATGAGCTCGTCGCGGCGCGTGACGAATTCCGTCCGAAGCAGGCGTCGTGACATCGTGAGGTCCCGGATAGCGGTGGCGCTGGTCTGGAGATTGTTGTCCTTGACGGTCTTGATGACGCCCGATATCAGCGGATCGAACATGTGGTGACGCCCTTGATGCGCGAGCAGCTCCGGCGACGGCTAGCGCCGCTGGGCGGCCGGCTGCTGCGCCTGCGCGGAGCGGGCGAAGGACGCAGGCACGTCAGCGCAAGCGCCGCGGAATCGAGCGAGCGTACGGGATCATGGTTCGTACTCCCTGATGATTATCAGCGCGGCCGCTCGACGACGTGGACGCCGTCGGCGCCGGCGATGATGGCCGTGGTCGGCGAGGCCGATGAAGAGACCGTGGTCGACGACGCCGGGGATGGCGACGAGGCGCGCGGCAAGCGCGGCCGGATCGGAAATGCGCTCGAAAAGCGACATCGAGGATCCAGTGCCCGCCGTCGGTGACGAAAGCATGGCCGCCTTGGTCCGCCGCAGCAGAGCCGGGCCGGGCGGCCCGGCGCGACTGCCGCGAGCCTCGATGGCGCGCCGCGTCGCCGCGAGGCCGAAAGGCACCACCTCGACCGGCAGCGGGAAAGCGCCGAGACCGACAACCCATTTGCGCTCGTCGGCGATCACGATCATCGAGCGGACGCCGACGCGACGATCTTCTCGCGCAGCAACGCCCCCCCGCCACCCTTGATGAGCGGCGAGGTCGGGCGCGACCTCGTCCGCGCCGTCGACGCATCAGGTCGAGCTCCGGGCGTTTCGTCCAGCGTCGTCAGCGGTATGCCGAGCCGCTCGGCCTGGCCGCGGGTCGCTTCGGAGGTCGGCACGCCGACCACGTCGAGGCCTTCGCGCGACCCGTTCCGCCGAGCAGCTCGACGAAATGGCGCGCCGTCGAGCCGGTGCCGAGCCCGAGCCGCATGCCGGTCTGCACGAACGCCAGCGCCCGCGCGGCGGCCTCGCGCTTCTGAGCATCAATGTCGGTCGTCACGGGCAATCCCGGTTGGTCGAATGGCCGCCTGTCTAGCGTCGTTCCAGAGCGGATCATAGCCGAAAACGCCGGAATTGGCCGGCTTTTGGCTGCGGTCATCTGGCTTGATCGACTTTCCGGGCCGACTGGCGTATCGCTGGGACCGCCGCCAGGGAGCACACGGGAAGGTGACAATGCCGGCGCCGAAAGGCTGCAACGTCCTGATGATCTATCCGCGCTTTCTCGCGGAGTCCTTCTGGAATTTCGCGGCCGCATGCGAGATCATGGGGGCGCGCTATCCCGCGGCGCCCCTCGGCCTGATCACCGTGGCCGCGCTGCTGCCGCCTCACTGGACCGTCCGCCTCGTCAACCGCAACACCGAGGAGCTGACCGACGGCGATCTCGCCTGGGCCGACCTCGTGATGACCGGCGGCATGATGGTCCAGCAGCCGGACACGCTGAAGCTCATCGACCTCTGCCATGCCCACGGCAAGCCGGTGGTGGTCGGCGGGCCCGGACACGACGTCGAGCCCGCACGTCTATCGCACGGCGGACTTCCAGGTGCTCGGCGAAGCCGAAGGCGTCATCGACCAGTTCATCGCGGCTTGGGAGGCTGGCGAGCGCGAAGGCGTGTTCGAGGTCGAGAAATTCACCGTCGACGTCACCAAGAGCCCGATCCCGCGCTTCGATCTCCTGAAGTTCGAGCAATATCTCTATGTCGGCGTGCAGTTCTCGCGCGGCTGCCCCTTCACTGTGCGAGTTCTGCGACATCATCGAGCTTTACGGCCGCAAGCCGCGCGCCAAGACCAACGAGCAGATGCTGGCCGAACTTCAAGCCCTGCACGGCGCCGGCTATCGCGGCCACGTCGATTTCGTCGACGACAACCTCATCGGCAACAAGAAGGCGCATCAAGGCGCTTCCTGCCCGATCTCGAACGCTGGCTCATCGAGCGCGACTTCCCGTTCGAATTCTCGACCGAGGCGTCGCTCAACCTCGCCGACGACGACGAACTGCTGGCGCTTCTGGGCAAGGCGAATTTCTTCGGCGTCTTCATCGGCATCGAAAGCCCCGATCCCGAGACCCTGGTGGCGGCGCAGAAGAAACAGAACACGCGCCGCAGCATCGTCGACAGCGTCCACAAGATCTATGCCGCCGGCATGTTCGTCACCGCGGGCTTCATCGTCGGCTTCGACACCGAGAAGGGAAGCATGGCGAAAGGCATGGTCGATTTCATCGATGCTGTCCGCAATTCCCGTCTGTATGGTCGGGCTGCTCTACGCGCTTCCCAACACCCAGCTCACGCGCCGCCTGTCCAAGGAAGGCCGGCTCTATGAGAACTACGACGTGCTGCCCGAAGGCGTCGGCGACCAGTGCGGCGCCGGGCTCAACTTCGATACCATGCGGCCGCGCCGCGAGGTGCTGCTCGATTACAAGCGCGTCCTCCAGACGGTCTACGATCCGGCCGCGTTCTGCGATCGCGTGACGCGGCTCGGCCGCATGCTCGACCGCTCGAAGCAGCAGCGCCAGTTGCCCGCCGGCGATCCCCGCCGCAGCCGGACCGGGCTCGACACGATGCAGCGCCTGATCAATTCGATGCCCGAAGCCCGCGAGCTGTTCTGGAAAACCTTCACGGATTGCGCCTCGCACAATCCGATGGCAGTGCGGCACCTGATGATGATGCTCGCGCTCTATCTTCACTTGGGTCCGTTCTCGCGCTCGATCGTGGCGAAGATCGATCGCCAGATCGCAGCAGCTCGACGCGAACGCCTGGACGCCGCCGGCCAAGGCGCGGCCGCTCGTCGCAATGAGCGCCTGAACCGAGATCGCGGCGCATGTCCGGCCTGACCTTGGTGTTCGACCTCGACGGTACGCTGGTCGATACCGCCCCCGACCTCGTCGCAACGCTCAACGTAATCTTCGCGCGCGAAGGCCTCCCGCCCGTCCCCTACGACGAGGCGCGCACCATGATCGGTGGCGGGGCCCGGCGCATGATCGAGCGCGGCTTGGCCGCCGAAGGCCGCACGTTTGCGCGCGCCGACATAGACCGGCTGTTCGCCGAGTTCATCGATTACTATTCCGATCACATCGCCGACAGCTCGCGGCCGTTTCCCGGCCTCGACAGGGCGCTCGATGCCGTTGCGGCCGATGGCGCGATTTTCGCCGTATGCACCAACAAGCTTGAAGGGCTTTCCATGAAGCTCCTCGATATTCTCGGGCTCGCGCCCCGGTTCGCCGCGATCTGCGGTCAGGACACCTTCGGAATCCAGAAGCCCGATCCCGAAATCCTGCTGCGGACCATCGCCCAGGCCGGCGGAGACCCGAGCCGGGCGGTGATGGTGGGCGATTCCGCAAACGACATCGATGCCGCCCGTGCCGCCGCGCTACCCGTCATCGCCGTCGATTTCGGCTACACCGACATCCCGGTGTCGCGGCTTGGTCCGGACCGGGTCATCTCGCATTTCGACGATCTGCCGACCGCGCTCGGCGAGATCCTCGCCCGGTCTGCCTGACGGCCCGGGCGATTTTCGCACGGGGTCGGATCGGTGCCCGCTACGCCGGCCAAGAAACCTGCCGGTCCCGGGAACGCCGCCTTAATCCGGACGGTTGGAGATTCGCAGCATCACGAGGCGGCGCATTAACGTTAAGCATGAAACAACGGAATCGGCTGCATTGGTTGCACGCGAATGCTCAAGGACTTATGGTTCAAACGGGGAAGGTGGCCTCGGCCACGGCTTCTTAATGGGCGGATATCATGAAGCGGATCGTCGTCATCTTGGCGGCCGGGCTCACGGTGGCCGGATGCGCATCCTTCTCGACCAACGACCTGATCCCGAGCTTTTCGGGCCCGGTCACGGGCGAGTTGAACCTTGCATCCGAGCCTCCGGGCGCCGAGGCCCGGACCTCGAACGGACAGACCTGCCGCACGCCGTGCAAGCTCGTGATGCCGTACAATTCCGGCGACTTCACCGTCACCCTGTCGTCTCCCGGACGCACGCCGCAGATCGTACCCGTCACGATCCGGCCGCCCGATTCCGCCGCAGCCTCCCGCTTCGATCCGAACCCGGTCTACGCACAGCTCGATCCGGCGGCGCCACCGCCGCCCGTCAAGAAGAAGGGGATCGCCAAGAGGCCGAAGGTGGCGACGACCACCGCCCCCGCCGCGAAAAAGAGGACGACGGGCGCCGGCGCAACGGCCGCGCCGCCGGCCGCGTCCCAGCCTGTTCCCCCGCCGCCGAGCGCCAGTTCGCCACCCGGCTCGCCCTGGCCGCCGCCGCCGCGGTGACCGGCGGATTCCCGCCGCGTGGCGGCATTGCTTGACACTCCCGTCGCCACTCCGTTAATCGCCGTCGTCTGGTCGGGCGCTTAGCTCAGCGGGAGAGCGTTCCCTTCACACGGGAGAGGTCGAAGGTTCAATCCCTTCAGCGCCCACCAGTTTAATTTCCGGTTTTATCGAAAAGAACAGGCCGGGAATACCAGACTTTCAATCACGAAACCAATCATCAGCGTCACGATGATCCTGGCGGCCCACCTGACTGCGTCGCCGAAGGGACACCGCGCGGCAGACTGGCGTGCAACAGGCATTGATCGCATCATCATCAGGATGACCGCAAGCCCGTCGGCTCGCGTCAGCGATATCGCGTCAGGCTGGGAAGCTCGCTTACAAACGTGTTTTGAACGCCACACCTGCGCCGAAACGACACGATGACGGGTGTTCCGGAGGCTGTTTGCATTGCCGGGCCGCGAGATTTGTGGCCTTGCTGTCACCGAACGCTCACTGAAAAGCACGAGGCCTCGAAATGAAATCGCGTTTGTTCGGCGGGATCGCGGCGATGGCCACCCTGCTCGCGGTCACGGCGGCGTTTGCCGCCCAGGAAAACTATTCGCAGGGCTACCGGGGAAATACCGATCCGGATGGGCGCTTTAGCGGCGGCGCGCCGGCCGGCCGGTTCGGCCTGTTCGGCGGCTCTTCGCCGATCGCGCGCCAGAACGTGAGCTTCGCCGGCAGCTACGTGCCGGGCACCATCGTGGTGAATACGAGCGAGCGCCGGCTCTATCTGGTGACCGGGAACGGCCAGGCGATCCGCTATGGCATCGGCGTCGGCCGCGTCGGCTTCTCGTGGGCCGGCAACACCGTCGTGTCGGCCAAGAAGGAGTGGCCGGGTTGGACCCCGCCGTCGCAGATGATCCGCCGGCGGCCCGACCTGCCCCGCCACATGCCCGGCGGCCCCAATAACCCGCTTGGCGCGCGGGCCATGTATCTCGGCCAGAGCCTGTTCCGAATCCACGGTTCCAACGAGCCCGAGACCATCGGACAGGCCGTGTCGTCCGGCTGCTTCCGGCTGACCAACGAGGATGTGATCGACCTCTACAGCCGCGTCAATGTCGGCGCGCGGGTCATCGTCCTGCGCTGACCTTCAACCGCTCGAACGTGAGGGGCCGGCGTCCTGCGCCGGCCTTTTTTATGCCGGTCAGCGCCTGAAGAGGTCCCGCGACAAGCCCTTGGCGGCGAGCTCGTCGAGGTAATCCTGCCAATAGGCCGCATGGTTGCGTCCAAGCTCCAGCAGATAATCCCAGGTATAGATGCCGGTGGAGTGCAGGTCGTCAAAGGCCAGCCGCACCGCGTAGTTGCCGACCGCCAGCACCTCCAGGATCTGCACGTCACGCTTACCCGGCACCGTCTTGCGCTCGTCCGGCGAATGACCCTGGACTTCGGCGCTGGGGCTCTTCACCCGCAGGTACTCGGCCGCAAGCGTCACCGCCTCGCCGCCCTCGAACGCGACCGTGATCGCCTTGCGATCCTTGTGGAGCTTGATCTCGGTCGGCCAAGCGCCGGCGGCGGGCTGAGGCGGGGAAGGCGGCATCAGGGCAAATCCGGATTCGGGCAAATGTCTGAGCGGCTTTCGCTTTCGCGCCCCATGCATTACATAGGGAGGCGTGGCGGGACACCCAAGGCATCAAGCGTGAACGTTCCCTTGAACCATAGCACGGAGTTCGATCGTGCCGCTTCGGTGCAGCCGGCACCACTGGTCGACCCGTTCGGGCGCCGCATCAGCTACCTGCGCGTGTCGGTGACCGACCGCTGCGATTTCCGCTGCGTCTACTGCATGGCGGAGCACATGACGTTCCTGCCCAAGGCGGACCTGCTCACGCTCGAAGAGCTCGATCGGCTATGCAGTGCCTTCGTGGCCAAGGGCGTGCGCAAGCTGCGGCTGACCGGCGGCGAGCCCCTGGTCCGCCGTGGAATTATGACGCTGTTCGGGTCGCTGTCCCGTCATCTGGACAGCGGCGCGCTGGACGAGCTGACGCTGACCACCAACGGCTCGCAGCTCACGAAATATGCCGCGGAGTTGGCCGCCTGCGGCGTCAGGCGCATCAATGTTTCGCTCGACACGCTGGACCCCGGCAAGTTCCGGGCGATCACCCGATGGGGCGACCTCGGAAAGGTGATAGCCGGCATCGACGCCGCGCAGGCGGCCGGGCTTCACGTCAAGATCAACGTCGTCGCCCTCAAGGGCGTCAATGAGGACGAGCTGGGCTCGCTCATGGCCTGGGCGCATGGCCGCGGCATGGACATCACCGTCATCGAGGTGATGCCGCTCGGCGATGTCGGCGAGGAGCGCCTCGGGCAATACCTGCCGCTGTCGATGGTGCGCGCCCGCCTCGCCCGGGACTACACGCTGGACGAGATCGGCTACCGCACCGGCGGCCCGGCGCGCTATTTCCGCGTCAAGGAGACGGGCGGCCGCCTCGGCTTCATCACGCCCCTCACCCACAATTTCTGCGAATCCTGCAACCGCGTGCGGCTGACCTGCACCGGCACCCTGTACATGTGCCTGGGGCAGGAAGATGCCGCGGACCTGCGCACGCCGATGCGCACGTCCGAGGGCAACGCCCTGGTCTATGCGGCGATCGATGACGCGATCGCTCGCAAGCCAAAGGGACACGATTTCATCATCGACCGGCGCCACCAGCAGCCGGCACTGTCGCGCCACATGAGCGTCACCGGCGGCTGACGCGGGACTTGTGTCAGGGCGACGACCCGCCGCGCCGCCGGCGATACTCCTTGCGCGATTATGAAAGTTTTGATTGACGCCACGCACGGGCTTCGGATTAGGTGAAGAATATCGACTTCGGGCGGAATCCGTAACAAGACAACAAGAACACCGCGGACCGGACAACGCCGGCCGCACGAGGGGACGTTCAGGTGAACGGTGTTTTGCAGGCTCTCCTGCCGGTGAGCCGTGTCATCGATGCCATCAACGAACAGATCGGCCGGTGGGTGAGCTGGCTGATCCTGGCGGCCGTCATCGTCTCGGCGGTGAATGCCGTCGTGCGCAAGACCTTCGACATGTCATCGAATTCCTGGCTTGAGCTGCAATGGGTGCTGTTCGGCGTGGTGTTCCTGCTGTGCGCGCCCTGGACCCTGCTCGCCAACGAGCACATCCGCATCGACATCGTGAACAGCATGATGCCGCAACGGGCGCGTAACTGGATCGACGTGATCGGCCACGCCTTCTTCCTGCTGCCGCTGTGCCATCATCATGATGATCACCAGCCTTTCCGTTCTTCAGGCGTCGTTCAGGATCAACGAACAGTCGTTCAGCGCCGGCGGCCTGCCGCAATGGCCGGCAAAATCACTGCTGCTGATCGGATTCACGCTGCTGTTCTTCCAAGGCATCTCCGAGCTCCTCAAGCGCATCGCGGTAATGCGCGGGCTCATTCCCGATCCCTACACGTCCGAGGGCGGCCTCCACGCCGCGGCCGAAGCCGAGGTGCAGCGCCTGCTGGCCGAAGCCGACGTGCAGCGTCTGCTAGACCAAACCAAACCCGAAGCCCGCTAAGTCCTGCGAGCCGCGGAGCGACTGCATGGTCCACCTGCTGATCGAGTACATGGCGCCGATCATGTTCGCGGCGCTCGTGGTATTCCTGCTGCTCGGCTATCCGGTGGCGTTCTCGCTCGGCGCGGTCGGACTGATCTTCGCGTTGATCGGCATCGAGGTCGGCCTGTTCCGGCCTGATTTCCTTCGGGCGCTGCCGGAACGCATCTACGGCATCATGAACAATGATGTCCTGCTGGCGATCCCGTTCTTCACCTTCATGGGACTGATCCTCGAGCGGTCCGGCATGGCGGAGGACCTGCTCGACACCATCGGCCAGTTGTTCGGCACCATCCGCGGCGGGCTCGCCTACGCGGTGATCTTCGTCGGTGCGCTGCTTGCGGCGACAACCGGCGTGGTCGCGGCGTCGGTCATCTCCATGGGCCTGATCTCGCTGCCGATCATGCTGCGCTACGGCTACGACCGCCGCATGGCATCCGGCGTCATCGCAGCCTCCGGCACGCTGGCGCAGATCATCCCGCCGTCGCTGGTGCTGATCGTCATGGCGGACCAGCTCGGCCGCTCGGTCGGCGATATGTACGAGGGCGCCTTCATCCCCGGCCTGACGCTGTCCGGCATCTATGCGCTCTACGTGTTCGGGGTGACGATCCTGTACCCCAAGGCCGCGCCCGGCCTGCCGGTCGAGGCGGTCGGCTTCCGCGAGGATGACGGCAGCCGGGGGCTGGCTTCGCTCGGCATCCTGTTCGTGTTCAGCGCCGCATTCGGCTGGTTCGTGATGCGGAACTCGACCACGCATGGCGCCGACTATGTCGTGCTGACCATGTTCTTCGGCATGGTGATCGCGTTCGCGGTCTCGGTGGTGAACTGGATCACCGGCCGCTTTTTCGGCTTCCGCTTCTTGTCGCGCATCGGCCAGCAGACCACGTTCGTGATGGTGCCGCCGCTGTTCCTGATCTTCCTGGTGCTCGGCACCATCTTCATCGGCGTCGCCACGCCGACTGAAGGCGGCGCCATGGGTGCGGCGGGCGCGCTACTCCTCGGCCTCGCAAAGCGGAGGCTGACCTGGGATCTCATCCGGCAGGCCGTGCAATCCACCGCCAAGCTGTCATCTTTCGTCGTCTTCATCCTGGTCGGCGCCCGGGTGTTCTCGCTCACCTTCTACGGGGTGAGCGGCCACACCTGGGTCGAACACCTGCTGGTGTCGTTGCCGGGAGGACAGGTCGGATTTCTGATCTTCGTCAATTTCTTCGTCTTCTTCCTGGCGTTCTTCCTCGACTTCTTCGAGATCGCGTTCATCGTCATCCCGCTGCTCGGACCGCCGGCGGAAAAGCTCGGCATCGACCTGATCTGGCTCGGCGTCATGCTCGGCGTGAACATGCAGACCTCGTTCATGCATCCGCCGTTCGGTTTCGCACTATTCTATCTGCGTTCCGTCGCGCCGAAGCTGCCCTACACCGATCGCGTAACCGGCAAGCGCATGGAGCCGGTGACAACCGCACAAATCTATTGGGGTGCGGTGCCGTTCGTGGTGATCCAGTGCATCATGGTCGGGCTGGTCATCGCGTTCCCGGCGATGGTGATGCATTACAAAGGTGCCGCGTCCACCGTGGACCCGACCAAGATCAATATCGACATCCCGCAGCTTGACCTGCCGCCACCACTCGACTTCGGACCACCTGCCACAAAGTAGCGGGCCGGCGCGGGAGACCGATCGATCCCTGGCTCCCGCGAATGACGCCGCGACGATTGTCAATGTGAGCAGCGAGGTCCGCACGGCCCGGTAACTCACGTCCTATCCGAGGACCCGCACGGTGCATCCTTATACGCCCCATGTCTTCTTCGGGCTCGACGCGATGATGGTGTCGACGGCGATCCTGCTGATCACCTACGCGGTCATCATATGGGACAAGCTCAATCGCGCCATCGTCGCGCTGCTCGGCGCCTCGTTGATGGTGATCATCGGCGCGCTCGATCAGGCAGAGGCGCTGCGTGGCGTCGACTGGAACACGCTCGGCCTGCTCACCGGCATGATGATCCTGGTATCGATCTCGCGCCGCTCCGGCATGTTTCAATACCTCGCGGTGTGGTCCGCGCAGAAGGCGAACGCGAGCCCCGCCGGCATTCTGCTGCTGCTGCAGATCACGACAGCCGTGGTGTCCGCGCTCCTCGACAACGTCACGACCGTGCTTCTGGTGGTGCCGGTGACCCTCGCGATCACCAAGGAGCTTGAGGTCCCGCCCTACCCTTTTCTGTTCGCCGAAGTGTTCGCATCCAATATCGGCGGCACCGCGACGCTGATCGGCGATCCGCCCAACATCCTGATCGGCTCGCTCGCGGACTTGGACTTCAATGCCTTCGTCTATCACCTCGCGCCGATCATCGTGGTCGTCATGGCGGTGCAGGCGGCGATAATTCATCTCCTGTGGGGCAAAGCGATGCGTTCGACGCCCGAGCATCGCGCCCGCGTGATGGCGATGAGCGCCAACGAGACGATCCTGGACTGGACACTCCTCAAGCAGTCAGTCGTCATCATCGGCCTGGTGATGCTTGGATTCATTCTGGCCCGCCCTCTCAATCTGGAGCCGGCGACGATCGCAATGGCAGGGGCGGCGACCCTGATGTTCCTCGACAACTGGCAACACCATGCCGAGAAACAGTCCGAGAACGTGCACAAGACCTTCTCCGACGTCGAATGGATCACGATCTTCTTCTTCATCGGCCTGTTCATCGTGGTGCATGGCGTGGAGGTCGGTGGGTTGCTGACGCTGCTCGCCAACAAGCTGGTCGACGCCACCGGCGGCAACATGGCGAATGCCGGTTACGCCATCCTGTGGGCGTCGGCCGTGCTCTCGGCGATCGTCGACAATATTCCCTTTGTCGCCACCATGATCCCGCTGATCAAGAGCATGGCGCCGGCCTATGGCGGCGCAGATAAAATCGAGCCGCTGTGGTGGTGCCTCTCGCTTGGCGCGTGTCTTGGCGGGAATGGAACGCTGATCGGCGCTTCCGCCAACCTGACGGTCGCCGGCATCGCGGAGCGCAACGGCGTCCCGTTCCGCTTCATGACCTACACGCTCTATGCCTTTCCGATGATGCTGGTCTCGATCGCCATCTGCCACGTGTACGTCTGGTGGCGGTATTTTTGAGTGCGGGATGAGGCACACCGCGAAGGTGCGCCTCATCCCCGCTCGACCGTTTGGCGATCGATAAGCCGGTCGTCTCAGGTCCGCGCGCGCATCCGCACGATGAAGTTGTCGAACGACATCTCTGCGACCAGAAACCAGAGGTTTCCGTCGCTGCGATAGCCGATCAGGCTCTCATAGAGTTTCTTGAAATGCGGATTGGTCTGCGACAGCTCGGCATAGATATCATTCGCGGTTTTGTAGCAGGCCTCGAGGACGTCCTGCGGGAAGCCGCGCAGTTGTGCGCCTTGCGCCAGTAGCCGCTTCAGCGCGGCCGGATTGTTGTAGTCGTATTTCGCCGTCACCCAGGTCGTCGCTTCGTGCGAGGCGGCGAGCACGATGGCCTGGTAATTCTTCGGCAGCTCGTTCCACTTCGCTGCGTTGACGAGGTTGTGGGTTTGGGCACAGCCCTCCCACCAGCCCGGATAATAGTAATTCTTGGCAACCTTGACGAAGCCGAGCTTCTCGTCATCGTAGGGACCAACCCATTCGGCCGCGTCCAACGTCCCTTTCTCCAGGGCCGGATAGATGTCGCCGGCGGCAAGCTGCTGCGGCACCGCGCCGAGCCGCGACAGGATGCTCCCGGCAAAGCCGCCGACGCGGAACTTCAGACCCTTGAGATCGTCGACCGTCTTGATCTCCTTGCGGAACCACCCGCCCATCTGCGCGCCGGTATTGCCCGCCGGGATGCCGATGCAGTTGTAGGTCTTCAGCAGATCATTGAGCAGTTCGCTCCCGCCTCCGAAATGCATCCAGGCCTGCATCAGCCGCATGTTGAGCCCGAACGGAAGTGCCGTGCCGAACGTGAAGGCGGGGTCCTTGCCCCAGTAATAATAGAGCGCGGTGTTGCCCATCTCGACGGTGCCGTTATTGACCGCATCGAGCACCTGCAGGCCGGGCACGACCTCGCCCGCCGCGAAAGTCTGGATCTGAAACTTGTTGTCCGTGATCTCAGCGACGCGCTTGGCGAAATACTCGCAGCCGCCATAGAGCGTATCGAGCGACTTTGGCCAACTCGTCGTCAGCCGCCATTTCACCTCCGGCATCGATTGCGCGATGGCGGGCGCGGCCACCGCGGTGGCAGCGCCTGCGAGCCCGGCAGTCATCAGGAATTCACGACGCTTCATCTGGCGCTCCCTCGTTGTTTGTTTTTCAATTCGACGACGCAGGAGTGCCGCAAATGAACGCCACGACCTTCCGGCGCCGACGATCAGCGGCGGCATCTTATGCCGATCGGAGCGGAGTAAAAGAAGAAATGGCGCCGTCAAGTCCGAGTGCGCGTGCGGATCAGGTACGTGTCGTAGCCGTATTCGGCGACCTGCCACCACAGATACTGCTCGTTGCGGAAGGCCAGGATGTTGTTCCATATCTTCTTGAAATCGGGATTGGCCGCAGAGACTTCCGCATAAACGTCGAACGACGCCTTGAGACAGGCATCCATCACCGCCGGCGGGAACGGCTTGAGCTGCACGCCGGCGGCGACCAGGCGCTTGAGCGCCGCCGGATTGACAGCATCGTATTTCGCCAGCGTCGACACGTTGGCTCGGTCGCACGCGGACTGCAAAATCGCCTGGTAGGCCGGCGTGAGCTGGTTCCAACGGTCGACGTTGACGAAGGCGTGGGCCATGGTGCCGCCTTCCCACCATCCCGGATAGTAATAATAGGGCGCGACCTTGTTGAAGCCGAGCTTCTCGTCGTCATAGGGGCCGACCCATTCGGCGGCGTCGATCGTGCCTTTCTCCAGCGCCGGATAGATGTCGCCGCCGGCGAGTTGCTGGGCCACCACCCCCAGCTTGGACAAGACGCGGCCGGCAAAGCCGCCGATGCGGAACTTCAAGCCGTTGAGGTCGGAGACCTCCTTGATCTCCTTGCGGAACCAGCCCCCCATCTGACAGCCGGTATTGCCGGCGGCGAGTGCGTAGATGTTGTACTTCTTGTAGAACTCATTCATCAGATCCATGCCGCCGTGGTGATACTGCCACGCGTTCTGCATGCGCGCATTGAGCCCGAACGGCACCGCGCAGGGCAGCGCGAAGACCGGATCCTTGCCGACATAATAGTACGAGACGGTGTGGCACATCTCGACTGTGCCGTTGGTCACCGCGTCGGCGGCCTGAAGGCCGGGCACGATCTCGCCCGCCGCGAAAACCTGGATCTGGAACTTGTTGTCGCTCGCGTCGGCGACCGCCTTGGCCAGGATCTCGGCCGCGCCGTAGAGCGTATCGAGGGACTTCGGAAAGCTCGACGTGAGCCGCCACTTGACCTCCGGCGTCGACTGCGCGACGGCCGGAGCGGCGACCGCCGCGGCGGCGATGCCGGCGCCGCCGGCCTTGAGGAATTCGCGACGTTTCATGACCTGTCCCTTCTGACGGATCGCAGCGCGCCGCAACGCATTGCGGCAGCGATTTACGGTGGCGCTTGCGTCCAATCTAGGGCGGGCGGGCGGCCGAAACGCGAAAACCCCGGAGCCTACCGGCTCCGGGGTTTTGATGTCTTGCGCAATCGGCCCGCGTCGCGCGAGCCCGGTCAGGCGCGCGTGCGGGTCCGGATCTGGAAGGTATCGAAGGTGTATTCGGCCACCTGCCACCACAGATATTCGTCGCTGCGGAACGCCATCATGTTGTCGTGGACCTTCTTGAAGTCCGGGTTCTTGGCCGAAATCTCCGCGTAGAGCTCATTGGCGGCCTTCAGGGACGCTTCCATGATCGCCTGGCTGAACGGCCGAAGCTGCGCGCCGGCCGCGACGAGACGCTTGAGCGCCGCAGGATTGCGGGTGTCGTACTTGGCCGTCTCTTCGACGTTGGCATAGCCGCACGCAGCCTGCACGATCGCCTGATAGGACTTCGGCAGTGCGTTGTACTTTTCGCTGTTGATCATGAAGTGGTTGGTGGTGCCGCCTTCCCACCAGCCGGGATAGTAGTAATAAGGCGCAACCTTGTTGAAGCCGAGCTTCTCGTCGTCATAGGGGCCGACCCATTCGGCCGCATCCACCGTGCCCTTCTCAAGCGCCGGATAGATGTCGCCGCCGGCGAGCTGCTGGGGCACCACGCCGAGCTTCTGGAGCACGTTGCCGGCGAGCCCGGCGATGCGCATCTTGAGGCCATTGAGGTCTCCGACCTCCTTGATCTCCTTGCGGAACCAGCCACCCATCTGGCAGCCGGTGTTGCCGCCGAGGAAGCTGACGACATTGTACTTCTTGGTGAACTCGTCCATCAGCTTCTGCGCGCCGCCATCGTAGAACCAGGCATTCTGCTGACGCGCATTGAGACCGAACGGGACCGCGCAGAACAGCGGGAAGGTCGGGTCCTTGCCGACGTAATAGTAGGTGGCGGTGTGGCACAGCTCGACGGTACCGCTGCTCACGGCGTCCAGCGCCTGCAGGCCGGGCACGATCTCGCCAGCCGCGAAGGGCTGCACCTGGAACTTGTTGTCGGTCGCCTCGCCCACGAATTTGGCGAAGGTCTCGGCCGCTCCATACAGCGTGTCGAGCGACTTCGGAAAGCTCGAGGTAAGCCGCCATTTGACCTCGGGCATCGACTGCGCAACGGCCGGAGCCGCGACCGCGGCGGACGTGGCGAGGCCCACACCCGCAGCTTTCAGGAATTGACGGCGCTTCATGACGTTTCCTCTCGGGTAAAGTTCATTGAGACCGGCGACCGATCTCTCCCGGCAGAGTGCCCCACACGCTGCCGGTCGCCGGTTCTGCTCCGCGTATAGCCGAACGCGCGACGCCGCGAAACGAAAAAGCCTCCGAACACGGCTTCCATTCAACCAAATGACGAGAGCATTCCGGCAGATGGGTGGCTCTTTCGCACCTTCACGGGGCGACATCGACCGTCAGTTCCATCTTCGGATGGATGCCGCAGAACACCAGGAACGAGCCCGCCTTTGGGAAGGCAAGCTCCACGGTCTCGCCCGGTTCCTGGGCGCCGGAATCGACGTCGAGCTTGGGATCGAACACCCGGACGTTATGGGTACGGGTGTCATTGTTGACGATCCAGATGCGTCCGCCTTTCTTCACCGCAAGATGCGTCGGGCTGAACGTCTTGTCGCGCTGGGAGACGGTCGTGACATGTTCGGCCGGCGCCAGGCCTTGCACGGTGGCGGCGACGATCTTGGCCGGCTCAGGATTTTCCCCCGTGAGCGTACCCAGGAACGCGATCAGCGCTGCCTTCTCGGACTCGTTCAGCCGAACGCCGCGCGGCAGGTCGGGCGAGAGGGTCGAGCGGTCCACGATGCCGTTTTCGTAGTGCCGCAACACCGCATCCAGCGACGGAAGCGATCCGTCATGCATGTAGGGAGCGGAGCGGCCGGTCTCGCGCAGGCTCGGGGTCTTGAACGCGTGCTCCGCGGCCGCCAGCCGCAGCACGGCGCCGCGCCCGCGATCCTCGCTCGGCAGGCCGATATCGTGGAACGCATAGTCGGTGAAGGCCCATCCGCTATGACAGTTCACGCAATGGGCCTTGCCGGTGAACACGCTGAAGCCTTCGGCCTCCTGCGGCGTCAGCGCCTGTGCGTCGCCGCCGATCCAGCGGTCGAACCGCGTCACCGGCGACACCAGCATCCGCATATAGGTTGCGATCGCCTTGGCAAGGTTTCCTTCCGTGACCTTCGGATCGGCCGGAAACGCTTTCGCGAACTCACCGGCATAGCCGGGATCGCCGGCTAGGCGCGCCAGCAGCGGACCCATCCGCTGGTCCATTTCGTCGGGGTTTTCGATCGGGCCCGCGACCTGCTCTTCGAGGCTGCGCGCGCGACCGTCCCAGAACACATGGGCCGCCCAGGCCAAGTTCCAGATGCTTGCAGTGTGGCGTGCAAGCGGCTGCCCGGGCACGCCGGTCGACTTCACCCGTCCGTCGCCCAAGCCTTTGCCGATCTGATGGCAGGTCGCGCAGGCGATGCTGCCGTCAATCGAGAGGCCTGTGTCGAAGAACAGCCGCTCACCGAGCGCACGCTTCGGCTCCGAGAACGGATCGGCCGCCGGGAACGGCACCGTATCCGGCCGCCGGAATTTCGCCTTTAGCGCAGCATCGTCACCGCGCAAGATCACAGGGCCGTCGGCGTAGGACCGTGCGGCCGCCAGTACCCCGCCGGCCATGGCGCCCAAAAGAAAAGCCGCCGCGACCAAGCGCGGCAGCGAACGCCGCTGCCCCAGGGCCGGCGCCGTCACATCAAGGGGCCAGCCGCCGTCTCGATGCGGCCGACGCCCTTCTTCATGGCGGCGAGGTCCTTCACCGGTTTGCTGGGCGGCATCGCGGTCGGGAATCCCGTCTTCAAATCCGCATAAGCCGCGCGGACCTGCTTCAATGCAGCGGCGTTCTTCTGCGTCAGCGCCGCCGCGACGCTCTCGATCATCCGTTCCGACTGCCAGATGAAACCGCGCGCGTCCTGATACTCGACCGGCTTGGCGATGCGGCCCTTGTCCAGGGCGCTGGTATATTCGTCAATCGAGGACTTCAGCGTCTCCAGCGCCGCCGTCACCGCGAAGGTTGTCCAGTCTTTCTGCTTGGCCTTAAGGCCATCGTCGGCCTTGGCGAGCGCGTCGGCGACGGTCTTCCACGCTGTGTCATAGTCCGCCTGCTTGCGCGCCTTCACGGCATCGGACAGTGCCTTCAGCGCCGCATCGAACGGCGGCGCCTGATACTCCGCCAGCCGCGGCGCGATGACCTTGTAGAGTTCCTCGATCGGATGCTGGAAATGCGGATAGGCCGCATTCCACTGCTTCTCCTTGACGAGGTCGTTGCCGATCAGCAAGTGACCCCGCACCTGCGAGATCCACAGCGCGAACTCGACATCGGGCGCAAGCTCCGGCTTGGGCTCGTCGGCTTCCGGCACCGCTGCGTTGTGATCGTGGGTCTGCGCGACAACGATATGCGCGCCATCGCGCGCTTGCGATGACGCGACCAGCGGCGATCCATACGCGGCGATCAACGCGACCGCGGCGCCAAGTCCGATATGCGTTGAGAATCTCATGTAATCCCCCCGCCGGGCACGCGATCCGTTGGATGTCGCGAGCCGCCCGGCCTTGTCGCGCCACGACCTTGCGCGGCGTCCGGACATCTATGACCCGGCGTCCGGTGCGTCCAGTCACGATGTCGAATTCTATAATTATTCCAAGGAAGAAGGCCGACCGAAGCCGCGTTCACCCCTCCACCGTGATCTTCGGCGCCGGCCGTCCCGCCCCTGCCCCCTTGATGCGGTCGCGCACCTTCGCGGCGATCTCGCGATAGGCCTTGGCGTGCGCGCCGTCCGGATCGGTCGCGACCACCGGGCGGCCGGAATCCGAGGTCTCGCGGATCGCCATGTCGAGCGGAATCTCGCCGAGGAACGGCACGCCGAGGCGCTCGGCCTCGTGGCGCGCGCCGCCATGGCTGAAGATGTCGGAGCGCCCGCCGCAATGCGGGCACAGGAAGTAGCTCATGTTCTCCACGATGCCGAGCACCGGCACATTGGTGCGGCCGAACATGGCGATGCCGCGCCGCGCATCGATCAGCGCGAGATCCTGCGGGGTCGACACGATGATCGCGCCGGCGAGCGGCACCTGCTGCGCCATGGTGAGCTGCGCGTCGCCGGTGCCGGGCGGCATGTCGACGACCATGACGTCGAGCTTGCCCCACTCGACCTCGCGCAGCATCTGGGTCAGCGCCGACATCACCATCGGGCCGCGCCAGATCATCGGCGTCTCCTCCTCCACCAGGAAGCCGATCGACATCACCTTGAGCCCGTAGCCGTCCATCGGGATCAGCCGCGTGCCGCCGATCGGTCTGCGGCCGGCCCTTGATGCCGAGCAGCTTCGGCATCGAAGGTCCGTAGATGTCGGCGTCCAGCATGCCGACCGCGAGGCCAAGGTCGCGCAAGGCCAGCGCGAGATTGACCGCGGTGGTGGACTTGCCGACGCCGCCTTTGCCCGACGCCACCGCGATGATGGCGCCGACGCCCTCCGGCGCCTGCGCGGCCCGCTGCCCGCCATGGCCCTGAGCTTGGGATGGCGCGTGGGAATGAGAATGAGGGGCTGCCGCCGGAGCGGGACGTTGGTCTCCGCCCTGCCCCGGACCCCGTTCCGCCGTGAGCGCCACCATCACCGACTGCACGCCGGGCATCGCCTTCACGGCGGCCTCGGCGGCCTTGCGCACCGGTTCCCATTGCGGCACGGCGGCGGCGGCCACGCTGATCGAAAAGAACACCTTGCCATCATTGGCGACGATCTCCGACAGCGCGCCGCTTTCGGTGAGCGCCTTGCCGCCGGGCGTGGCAATTCTTGCGAGGCCTTGCAGGACCTGCTCTTTCGTGGCGGCCATCGCGGTGTCTCCCCAAAATCCGCTCGGGTTCAAGACCCGCGGCGCGGCGGACTAAACAGCCCGTCGCGAGGCAGGTCAACGCACGACACGGTCAACGCGAAAACGCGGTTGACGCGCGCAAGCAAGCCGGCACATTTGCGCGCGGCGGTTCGCGCCGACGGGAGGGCATGATGGCAAAGGTGGCGTTTCTCGGCCTCGGCGTGATGGGTTACCCCATGGCCGGGCACCTCAAGACCAAGGGCGACCACGACGTCACGGTCTATAACCGCACCGCCGCAAAGGCCGACCAGTGGGTGAAGGAGTTCGGCGGCAAGGTCGCAAAGACCCCCAAGGAGGCCTCAGCGGGCCGGGATTTCGTCATGTGCTGTGTCGGCAACGACAATGACCTGCGCGAAGTGACGCTCGGCACCGACGGCGGCTTCGCCGGCATGAGCAAGGGCGCGGTGTTCGTCGACCACACCACCGCCTCCGCCGAGATCGCGCGCGAGCTTTCCGACGCGGCGAAAAAAGGCGGCTTCGACTTCGTCGATGCGCCGGTGTCGGGCGGCCAAGCCGGCGCGCAGAACGGTGTGCTCACGGTGATGTGCGGCGGCGAGGCTGGGCCTTATGGCCTCGCCGAGCCGGTGATCGCGGCCTACGCGCGCATGTGCAAGTTGCTCGGCCCCGCCGGCTCGGGCCAGCTCACCAAGATGGTCAACCAGATCTGCATCGCCGGTCTGGTGCAGGGACTGTCCGAGGGCATCCATTTCGCCAAGAAGGCCGGCCTCGATGTCGAGGCGGTGATCGAAACCATTTCCAAGGGCGCGGCGCAGTCCTGGCAGATGGAGAACCGCTACAAGACCATGAATGCCGACAAGTTCGACTTCGGCTTCGCGGTCGACTGGATGCGCAAGGACCTGTCGATCTGCCTGTCCGAGGCGCGGCGCAACGGCGCGAGCCTGCCGGTATCGGCGCTGGTGGATCAGTTCTACGCCGAGGTCCAGAAGATGGGCGGCAAGCGCTGGGATACGTCGAGCCTGATCGCACGGCTGGATCGCTGAGACCGTTGCGAAACCACAAACTCAATTCGACGTCGAGCATTCCGCGAGTTGGATCTCGCCGAGCTCGACCTTGATGCTGTGCTGAACCTCGATGCCCTCGACCTCGCACTCGATCCCGTCTTCGTCGATCAGGCGAAGGTCGTAGGTCGCGGGCACGAGATCGCTAAAGACGCGGCGGTCGCCGGGAGCGATGACCGGCGGACTGTCGCCCGCCAGCAGATCGCGTCCCCACCCACCGGCGCCGGCGCGTGCGACGTAAACGTGGCTGATCCCTTTCAGGGAGGCGTTGACCAACTCGAGGTCGGCCGCGTGCGCGCCGCTCGCCCCAACCAGTATCCCAAAACTCAACGCAATCCCCCACGAGCGGCGCATCGACCGCATGGCTTATCCCTCGTGCAGACATCCCCGCCTGGATGCTAGCGCCGAGAGGACCGGCCGTCACGCCCGGAACTTGCGCAGCGCGTGCCGTGGTTTGAGGCATGCGGGAGCGCCGTCCTTTTGGGCCGATTCAGACCTCGACCACCATGCCGTCTTCCGCGACGAGGGCTCCGGCGCCGCGTATTTCGGCGACCCGTTCCAACATGGTCGTGCTCATATGGGTCACCATGATTTGCCGCGCCTGGAAATCGGGGAACCGCGGCTTCAGCACACCCCATGTCATGTGGCCGGTGGTCAGACGATCGTATTCGTAGCACTCGACGATGAAGAGGTCGGAGCCGCTCGCGATCGGGATCAGCGCATCGGTCCATTCCGTATCGCCGGAATAGGCAAGGACGCGATCGCCGTCGGAAAGTCGGATAGCGGTGGACGGCGCGCCGGAGTGGTGGATGACAGCGGCGGTGTTGACGGTGAGGCCGAGCAGTTCCGCAGTTTCGCCCGGTTTGATCTCCACGAAGTCGAGCGGAAACCGCCATGTCATCGTGCTGGAGCGCGGAAACAAGACCTCCATCGCCGCCATGATCCGCTCGCGCGTCCCCGGCGGGCCGGCGATCGTGAGCGGGCGCTCGCGGCGGCTGGGCAATTGCGCGTCGAGAAGCAGGAACGGCAAGCCGCCGAAGTGGTCGCCATGCAGATGGCTGAGGATGACGCCGTCGATGGTGTTGGGATCGACGCCGCGGGCGCGCAGTGCGACCGGCGACGACGCCCCGCAATCGATCAGGAAGGTGCTGTCCCCCTCCACCATGAAGCAGGTGTTGAACCGGCCGCCGGAGCCGAAGGCATCGCCCGAGCCGATCGACGGTGAGCCGCATGTCAGGCCGTCGCGCTCGGCCGCGACGAGACCTGGCCGTACCAGCGGCGGACGTTGACGAGATCGTCGGGGATCGCGAGCTTCGCCGGCTTCATGAAATCGACCGCGATCAGCGCGGTGATATCGGCGCACCGTGTAATGATCGCCCGCGATAAACAGGCGGTCCTTCAATTCGCGATCGAGCAAATCCAGGAAGTCCATCACGCGCGGCTTGTTCGCCTCGCCCCATTCGGGCACCTGTGATCTTCGAGTTCCCGCATCGCCGGATGCAGGTGGCGGAACACGGCGGCGACGCAGGCCAGGAGATGGAGTTCGACGCGCCGGTTCCACATCTCGACCAGCGCCTCCTCCGTGGCGCCGCGGCCGAACAGCGGCGGCTCCGGCCGCAGGCCCTCGAAATAGCGGCAGATCGCGATCGATTCGGTGATCACCGTCCCGTCGTCGAGTTCGAGCACCGGCACCCGCTGCAGCGGATTGAGCGCGGTGAACGCCTCGGTCTTGTGCTCCATCGCGCCGATGATCGACCTGCTCGAACGGCACCGTGATGCCCTTTTCGGCCAGGAACATGCGCACGCGCCGCGGATTGGGCGCCCGGCCGCCGTCATAGAGCTTCATGCCGCACTCCTGCACGCATCGCGATGGATGCAAGCTTTTCTCGCGTGCGGATATTCCGCCGCAGGGCTCACTCGACCATGCGGTTTCCCGGGCGGTCAAGGAACGACTTCACAAAAATCGTTAACCATAAATATCAGCCGGCCCTTAAGGCTGCCCTTAAGATTTATCGGCCACCTTGGCGCGGTCCTTGTCGCGTTCCAGTACCTGGCCACCATGACCGTCACGGCGAGTGAAGACCGCGCGATTACGTCGGTTGCCGACAAGGCGGAAGCGGCGCACCGGCGCGTCACCGCGACAGAAGGTGCGCGAGGCGCGCGATCGCCTCACCTCGACCACCGGCACCCGTCCGGCCTTCGACTACGAACTGCTGCGCCAGTTCGCGCAGAACCGCATCTCTGCCTCGGTCGCCATCCTGCTGCTGGTCGCGACGGTCGGCTTCCTGTCGGCGCTGTGGACCGGGCCGGTCGAGGCGAGCCTATGGACCGTTTCCGGTCATGGGCATCCATGGCGCGATCGTCTGGAAATGCCGCAAGTTCCTCGCCGGAGCGCCGGGCGGCGTGACGATCCAGCGCTGGCGCCTGCACTTCATCCTGCTCGACCTGTTCGTTCGGCCTCGCCTGGACGCTCAACCTCGTCCACCTGGTCGGGCGGCAACGAAGACGCCCGCACCTTCATGCTGTTCGTGATGCTGCTGCTGGTCGCGGTGTCGAGCATGCTGGCCTCGAGCCTGCCGATCGCGATGATCGCCGCCACCGTTCCGGTCACCTGCGCGGTCGTGCTCAACTTCGCGCTCGGCGGCGACGTGCACAACTACATCCTCGCCGCGATGGCGGCGACGGCGCGAGTGCTATTTCGCCATGCTGGCGCACCGGCTCTACTCGACCACGCTCGCGACGCTGGAGGCGCGCGCCGAGAAGGACGCGCTGATCGGCGAGCTCGAACAGGCCAAGGCCAAGTCGGACGAGGCGCGCCGCCACGCCGAGGCCGCCAACCTCGCCAAGTCGCGCTTCCTGGCGCAGATGAGCCACGAGCTGCGCACGCCGCTCAACGCCATCCTCGGCTTCTCCGAGGTGATGAAGAGCGAAGTGTTCGGGCCGCACGCCGTGCCGACCTACAAGGAATATGCCGGCGACATCCACTCTTCCGGCGTGCACCTGCTCAACCTGATCAACGAGATCCTCGACCTGTCGCGCATCGAGGCCGGCCGCTACGAGCTCAACGAGGAGCCGGTGACGCTCGCCCATGTCGTCGAGGACTGCCACCACCTGCTGCAAGCTGCGCGCCAAGAACCGCGACATCGCGATCCAGGAAGCCTACGAGCACGACCTGCCGCGGCTCTGGGCCGACGAGCGCGCGGTGCGCCAGATCTGCCTCAACCTCCTGTCCAACGCGATCAAGTTCACGCCGCAGGGCGGCGAAATCTGGCTCAAGGTCGGCTGGACCGCCTCGGGCGGCCAATACATGAGCGTGCGGGACAACGGCCCCGGCATTCCCGAGGACGAGATCGCGACCGTGCTCGTCCTCGTTCGGCCAGGGCTCGAACGCCATCAAGTCGGCCGAACAGGGCACCGGCCTCGGCCTGCCCATCGTCAAGCACCTGATCGACCTGCATGGCGGCACCTTCACGCTGAAATCGAAGCTGCGCGAGGGCACCGAGGTGATCGTCACCTTCCCGCCGGAACGCGTGATGGCAGGCGCTCGCGCCGTTCCGCGAGCCGGCCCCGCCGATCCAGCCGCAGGCGGAGCCGGTTCCCGCGGCCAGCATCCGGCGCCCGAGCCGCGCCTTGTTCAAGATGGGAACGTGACAAACCGATCGATTGCGTTCCCCGCGGCCTCACCTATGTTCGCCGCCGGACCGTCATGGCGATCGAGACCCCCTGCATCAAAGTCTGCGTCGTGGACCCGGCCTCGCGCCTGTGCCGCGGATGCGGCCGAACCCTCGACGAGATCGGCCGCTGGACAAGGCTGACGGACGCGGAACGCACATGGATCATGGCCGAATTGCCCGAGCGGCTGGCGCGGTTCGACGCCGCGCCCGGCGCCGCGCCGGTCCCCGCCCGGAGCCGCTGATGGCGAGCCGACGGCTGCTATGGGTCCTGCTGATCGGCCTCGCCCTCACGCTGCTCGCGCTCGTGGTACGTCACGACGACGGCACGATCGCTGGACTGACGACCCACGATTTCGGCTCGCTTGCCGTGAAGGTCGCGTTCCTCGTCTTTCTCGGCGGCACGGTGATCGCGATGTTCCGCTACCGCTTCAAGGAGGCCCTGGAAGCGGCGCTGTTCTGGGCCGTGCTGGCGCTGCTTCTCGCCGCCGCCTATTCCTATCGTGCCGAGCTGCGCGAGGTCGGCGACCGCGTGCTTTCGGAGCTTATCCCTGGCCGCGCCGCCGTGCGCGGCCAGTCGGTCGAGATCGCGCGAGCGCGAGCGGGCGACTTCCAGATCGCGATGGAGGTGAACGGCGGCCGCGTGCCGATGGTGCTCGACACCGGCGCGAGCATGATCGTGCTGACGCAGGACGCCGCCAAGGCCGCCGGCCTGCCGATCGAGATGCTCGCCTATTCGGTGAACATCGACACCGCGAACGGTCGCACCCGCGCCGCCTCCGTGACGCTCGACCGCGTCGTCATCGGCTCGATCGTGGAACGCGCAGTGCCGGCGCTGATCGCGCAGCCGGGGCAGCTTCGAGACGAGCCTGCTCGGCATGACCTTCCTCAACCGGCTGCAAGAGCTGGGAAGTGCGCGGCGACCGCCTGATCATGCGCGGGGGCTAATACGCCCAGTCAGGCTGACCAGGAACCGCAGCGACACGATCAGCAGGAAAATCCCGAAGCCGATCTCCAGCCGCCGTTTCGGCAGCGCATGAGCGAGCCGTGCGCCATAGCCCGCGGTGAAGCTCGAGATCGGCGCCATCAGGACGAGCCCGGTCGACCGACACGAAGCCGATCGACAGCGGCGGCAGCAGGCTCTGGTAGCGCAGGCCAGCCAGCATGTAGCCGATGGTGCCGGCGATCGCGATCGGCACGCCGAGGCCGGCCGACGTCGCGACCGCGTTGTGGAGCGTCCTGCCGTGAAGCGTCTGGATCATGTTGGAGATCGAGCCGCCGCTCACGCCCATCAGCGCCGAGGTGAGGCCGACGACGAAGCCATAGCCGAACATGCCGGCGCGGCCGGGAAAGTCATCGGCGAGGCGCCAGGTATCGCGCCCGACCAGAAGCTTGAACGAGATGAAGCCGGCGATCAGCATGAATGCGATCTTGAACACCGCGCCCGGGGCGAAGGCAGCGATCACCGATCCGACGCCAACGCCGACGATCGCCGGCAGCCACCACATCCGTACCACATCGTGAAGCACGGCGCCCTTGGCGCGATGCACGAGATAGGACCGCACGTTGGTGGGCGCGATGATCGCGAGCGAAGTCCCGATGCAGAGCTGCATCCGCACCTCCTCGGGTATGCCTAGCGCACGGAACACCTCGTACAGCACCGGCACGATGATGGCGCCGCCGCCGATGCCGAACAGTCCGGCGAGAACGCCCGTGACGATGCCGCCGGCTATGATCGCGGCCGCGAGCACGGCAAGCTCGCCGACGGGGACACCGAACATCGAAAGCTCCGCTTGAACCGCGCGCGGCCGGGGCTACGCGGCGGCGGTTTGCGGCAATTCGGCGGGAGAGTCCATGACCAAGGCAAGCGCCTCACGCAGGACCCGTGCGTCCGCATCGGGCTTGACTCCGTGCGTCGCCAGATGCCGGCGGAATGCGCGCGCGCCCGGCACCGCATGAAAAAGGCCGAGCACGTGGCGGAGGATCGAATAGGCCCGCGTGCCGTGCGCAGCCTCGCGCGCGATGTACGGAACGAGCGCCTCGGCGGCATCCTTGAGCGAAGCGAACGGCGCCGGCTTGCCGAACATGAGCGGGTCGACCGCCAGCAACCGCCATGGCTCCTGATAGGCCGCGCGCCCCATCATGATGCCATCGAGACAGCCGACATGGTCGAGCCCCGCTTCGATACTTGCGATGCCGCCGTTGAGCACGATCGTGAATTCCGGATGCGCGGACTTCAGGCGATGGACGCGGGCATAATCGAGCGGCGGGATGTCGCGATTTTCCTTCGGCGACAATCCCTGCAGCCACGCCTTGCGGGCATGCACGATCAGCGCGTCGGCGCCGGCTGCCTTGACCGCCGTCGCCATGATGTCGAGCGCGGTCTCGTCCTGCTCGTCGATGCCGAGCCGGCATTTCACGGTAACGGGAATGCTCACGGCGGCCTTCATCGCCGCGACGCATTCGCCCACCAGCGCCGGCTCCGCCATCAGGCAGGCGCCGAAGCGGCCCTCCTGCACGCGGTCTGACGGGCAGCCGACGTTGAGGTTGATCTCGGCATAGCCGAAGCCTTCACCGATGCGCGCTGATTCCGCGAGTGCACTCGGATCGGAGCCGCCGAGCTGCAGCGCCACCGGACGCTCCGCGGCGTCGAAGCCGAGCAGCCGCGTACGGTCGCCACGCAGTACCGCACCGGTCGTCACCATCTCGGTATAGAGCAGCGCACGGCGCGTCAGCAGGCGATGGAAGAACCGGCAATGCCGGTCCGTCCAGTCCATCATTGGCGCAACGGAGAAGCGGTGGGCGCTGTCAGTCAAAGCCGGTTCATCCTCTCGGCGCCGTTATCGGACATAGGCATGGCTATGCCAAGGCAATCTCCGGGGCCGGCCGTCCCCGCCAGGTAAATCGATACGTCGCGCCCTTCCTCACATTCATGACGAGTGCGGGGCGGAAGCAGGCGATGCACGTCCCTCCCCGGTGGCGGACGCTTGGATAGATGATGCCGAGCGATCCGGCATCGAGCAGCCGCACCGCCAGATCCTGGGACGCCGCATAGCTGTCCGGCGCCAGGCAATCGGCAAATCCCGTATCATCGCGAACATCGTGAAGCTCGGCGCTGAAATCCGCGAGATAGTCGTCGTAGGTGACCTCCTCGTCGAACCAGTCTACCTCCGCAAGCTCGATCGACTTGTGAAACGCGACCTCTGCCTGCGACGTCTTGACGTCGAACGCCGCGTACCACGTCCCGCGCTCAGGGCTGTTGAAGCGGCTGCCGAGCGGATGGGGATGGCAATACGCGGCATTGACGATGCGGAAACACGGCACGCCGAACACCAGTTCATGAACGCCGATGCCCGGCAGGCGATTGTTCTCGGCGAGCAGCCGGTCGTTGGTGGCGTTATCGAGGTCGAAGATATCTTTGAGATGCGCGTCGTCGTCCGCGATCCGCGCCAGCACGCTGGCGCCGCCCTCGCTGTATTTGGAGGGGATCAGGCGGTGCGTATCGTTGCGGCGAACGAGGCTTACAGGTGGCAGCGTCACACGCCACCCCGCCGCGCGTCGAGCAGGCGGCGGATTGTCTGCATCGCCGGAAGGCCGCCGGCGATCATGGCCGCGAGCGGTGCCTGCCCGCCGAAGATGCGGTTGCTGTTGGGACGCCGGATCCAGGCGTCGGCAAGCGCTTCCGAATAGAGGATATTCAGCGCCTTGAAGATGCCTATCAGATAGGAGATGCGCGTCAGCGCGTCGGCATCGAGCGTGCGTTCCGGGCTCTTCTTCATCTCGTAGAAGCGGCCGTTCGAGACGCCGCCCAACAGGGCGCGGGCGGCGTCGTCGCGCACGCTCCACTTTCCCATGATGTTGAAGAAAGTCCGGATCGCGGATGGGCTCAGCCGCTCTCGCTCCAGTGCGGCCGACAGGTCGATGAGCGGCGAAGGCTCATAGCGCGTAGCGGGATACCGTGACGCAAGATCCACTCATATACTCCATTTTTGGAGCATTATATATCTATATTTGGATAAGACAATAGAGATTAATATCCTAGCGCGAGGCCGGTCACGCTCGGACCGTCGCCGGGGCGGCTGACGCGACGACGAGCTGGGCCTGCCGCCGGCCAAGCGTTAGTACCAATACAGCCGCGATCAGGCAGAGCGCGCCGGCGATGAAGAAGGCCGGCAGGTAGCTGGACAGCACGGTGCGCGACAGCCCGGCGCCGAACGCCGCCGACGGCGGCGCCGAGCTGATGGCCGGCGAACACCCAGCCGAACACCACGTTGGCGCGCTCGCGCCCGAACTGTCGCCGCCGCGAGCTTCACGGTCGGCGGCACGGTCGCGATCCAGTCGAGGCCGTAGAACACGCGAACAGCGACAGGCCGTAGAAGCGTGAAGTCGGTGAACGGCAGATAGAGCAGCGAGAGCCCGCGCAGGCCGTAATACCAGAACAGCAGCCAGCGATTGTCGTAGCGGTCGGACAGCCAGCCCGAGCCGACCGTGCCGACGAAATCGAACACGCCCATCATGGCGAGCACGCTCGCCGCGCCGACCGCGGCCATGCCGTAATCGCCGCACAGCGAGATGAAATGCGTCTGGATCAGGCCGTTGGTGCTGGCGCCGCAGATGAAGAACGTGCCGAACAGCACCCAGAACGCGCGCGTGCGCGCCGCCTCGCGCAGCGCCGCGATCGGCGACATCGCCGCGGCTGGCACGGCGCGCCGCGGCGGGCGGCGCCGCAGCGTCGGCCTTCTCGCCATACGGCGGGAGGCCGAGGTCGGACGGGCGATCGCGCATCAGCGCCAGCACCGCGAGCAGCGCCAGCGACCATGCAAGCTGCAGACGACGGCCAGCGCCGACGCGCCAGCCGACATGTTCGGTGAGATTGGCGAGCAGCGGCAGGAACACGAGCTGGCCGGTCGCCGAGCTCGCCGTCAGCAGGCCGACGACGAGGCCGCGCCGCTCCGAGAACCAGCGCGTCGCGACCGTCGCGCCCGAGCACCAGCGCGGTCAGGCCCGTGCCGAAGCCGACGACGACGCCCCACAGCAGGATGAGCTGCCAGACCTGCGTCATCGCAGAGCGACGCCAGCAGCCCGGCGGCGATGAGCGCAGCGCGCTGATCGCGATGCGGCGCACGCCGAAGCGGTTCATCAGCGCCGCCGCGAACGGCCCCATCAGGCCGAACAGCACGAGGCGGATCGCCAGCGCGCGTCGAAATCTCGGCGGTGTCCCAGCCGAACTCCTTCTGCAGCGGCACGATCAGCACGCCCGGCGCGCCGACCGCGCCCGCCGTCACCAGCATGGTGAGGAAGGTCACGCCGGCGACCACCCAGCCGTAGTGAATATTGCGGCCAGCGAGAAAGGCGGCCAATCGACTGGAGATCATCGCAAGCTCCCGGGCAATCGCCCATAGTTACTTGCATCATGATAGTAACTGGTCTATATCCTGTCAATGCAACGCAAGAGTTTCGACGGCATGACCTGCCCGATCGCCCGCAGCCTGGAGCGGGTTGGGGAATGGTGGAGCATGCTCGTCATGCGCGACGCCCTGCACGGCATGACGCGCTTCGACGAACTGCAGAGAAGCCTGGGCATCGCGCCCAACATGCTGACACGGCGGCTCAACGCCTTGGTCGAGGCCGGCCTGCTGGAACGGCGCCGCTACAGCGAACGCCCGCCGCGCGACGAATACCTGCCGACCGCGAAGGGACGCGACTTCCGCCCGGTGCTCGTTGCCCTCATGGCATGGGGAAACCGTCACTTCTCGCCCGATGGTGAAAACGTGATTCTCATCGACGCGAAGACCGGCGCGGCCGCGGACCCGGTATTTGTCGATCGCAAGACGGGCCGACCGATCACGGACGCGGACCATCGGTTCGTGGCGGGGCCTACCGCGCCGGAGCGCACGCGACGCAAGTTCACATCGCTGCGCCGCGTCGCGGATGCCGACAAGCAAGCCGCCGCGCCGCGAACCCGCCGGCGCGCCTTGGTCAAGAAGACCGTGTCATGACCCTCGCAGCCACAAACGCGACGATGATCTTGCCACGCGAAGCGACCGGCGAGACGGCCGCGCCGCCCGCCTATAGCGCACGCACGCAAGTGCTGCTGCACGGGCCGATCGCGCCGACGCTGCTGCGGATGGCGTGGCCCAACATCCTGGTCATGGTGGCGCAGGCGGCGACCGGCCTGATCGAAACGTGGTTCGTCTCGAAGCTCGGCACCGACGCGCTGGCTGGCATGGCGTTGGTGTTTCCCGCCGTGATGCTGATGCAGATGATCTCGGCCGGCGCCATGGGCGGCGGCATCTCGTCGGCGGTTGCGCGCGCGCTCGGCGCCGGGAGGCGTGACCACGCCGATGCGCTGGTGCTGCACGCCATCGTCATCAACGTCGTGCTGGGTGTCGCCTTTGCGGTCGTCATGCTGGCGTTCGGCCGGCCGATCCTCGGCGCGCTCGGCGGCCGGGGCGGCGAGCTCGAAGCGGCATTGACCTATTCCAACATCGTGTTCTCCGGCAACGTCCTGCTATGGGTGATGAACGGCCTTGCCAGCGTCATCCGCGGCACCGGCAACATGCTCATGCCGGCTTTGGTGATCTGCGTCGGCGTTGTGGTCCTGGTGCCGCTCTCGCCGCTGCTGATCTTCGGCATCGGCCCCCTCCCCGCGCTCGGCATTGCCGGCGGCGGCGTTGCGCTGCTGCTGCTCTATGCCGCCGGGACCGCGGTACTCGCTTGGTACATCATCTCCGGCCGCTCTGTCGTGCGCCTGCGCTGGGCGGCCCTGCGCTGGCCGATGTTCCGCAGCATCCTCGGCGTGGGCGCGGTCTCGGCGGTGTCCTCCATCCAGACCAACGTCGTCATCGCCAGCGTCACCGCGATGGTCGCGACGACGACCGGCCCCGACGCCGTGGCGGGCTTCGGCACCGGCGCGCGGCTGGAGTATCTGCTCATTCCTCTCGTTTTCGGCCTCGGCGCGCCGTTGGTGGCGCTCGTCGGGACCAATATCGGCGCCGGCCAGCAGCAGCGCGCGCTGCGTGTGGCGCTCATCGGCGGTGCGATGGCGTTCGCTCTTGCGGAGGCGATCGGTATCGCAGCGGCGGTGTGGCCGAATGCCTGGATCAGGCTGTTCAGCACCGAGCCGCGCGTGATCGAGACAGGAAGCATCTATCTGAGCTATGTCGGACCGTTCTATGGATTCTTCGGGCTCGGGCTCGCGCTGTATTTCGCGTCGCAGGGTGCGGGACGTTTGTTGTGGCCGCTGTCGGCCGGGTTCCTGCGCATGGCGGTCGCGATCGGCGGTGGGTGGCTCGCGCTGCGTCTGACCGGCTCGCTGGTCTGGCTGTTCGCCGCGGTCGCGCTCGGCTTGCTCATCTACGGCGGCGTCGTTTTCGCCGCCGTGCTCTCCGGCGCATGGTTCAGAAAATCAAAGGTGGATGCATGACCAAACCGACCGCAGTCGTCATCGGCGTGGGCGCGGAACGCGGGTTGGGCGCCGCGCTGTGCCGACGCTTCGCGTCCGAGGGTTACCACGTCATCGTGGCCGGCCGCACGGCGGAGAAGATCGAGCAGGTCGTGCGCACAATCGCTTCGACCGGTGGCAGTGCCGCCGCGGTCGCGGCCGACGCGACGCGAGAAGCGGACATCATCCGCCTGTTCGACCACGCGATGGCACCGGGGGACGGCTTCGAGCCCGCCGACCTCGTCGTCTTCAACGCCGGCAACAACCAGCGCATCGACTTCCGCGAGGTGTCCGCCGAGCAGTTCGAGAGCTTCTGGCGCGTCGGATGCTTCGCCGGATTCCTGGCAGGCCGCGAGGCGGCGCGCCGGCTCGTTCCGCTCGGACGCGGGACCGTGATCTTCACCGGCGCGTCGGCAAGCCTGCGCGGCAAGCCGGGCTTTGCGCAGTTCGCGGCCGCGAAGGCCGGCCTGCGGATGATCGCGCAGAGCATGGCGCGCGACTACGGGCCGATGGGCGTCCATGTCGCGCATGTGGTGATCGACGGCGGCATCGACGGCGATCGCCTGCGGTCGCGAGGCGGCGCTGCGATCGCCTCACGCGGCGAGGACGGCCTGCTGGAGATCGATGCCATCGCCGAGAACTATTGGCACCTTCATCGCCAGCCGCGCTCGGCCTGGACCCAGGAACTCGACCTGCGGCCGTTCAAGGAAGGCTTCTGACGCGACGATCTCGGCCCGCGCGGAGGTATCGGGCGGAACAAGAACGCCCGCCACGCTGTTGCTTCGTTGATCGATCGCGAAGGAGCAGGCGATGGACGATTTCGAGGAGCGGGTCCGGAAGCGGGCGCATAAGATCTGGACCGCGGAGGGATGTCCGGAAGGCCGTGCGGACATCCATTGGCACATGGCTCGCGAACTGGTCGCGATCGAAGACAATTTCAAAACGACGTTGCAACCGATTGCAACCGAAGCCGAGAAGATTGGCAATTGGGGCGAGCCGGTCGAGCCCGCACTTGCCGCCGAGAATATCGGAGAAATGCCGACCCTCGCCGACCAGGGCGAGCAGCAATATCCGCCGCACCGGCCCACGCCGGAGGGGCAGCAGGACGTTTCGCCAGCTCCGAAACCCGGAACCGCGCGCGCTCAGCCAGCCGCGCAGAAAAGACTGGTCAGGACTCACAAACCCACCGACGAGGCTCCCGCCAAGCAAAAGCCACGCCTGGGGGCGCAAACGAAGTCTTAGTTCTCTCTCTCCGCCCGGTAGCCCGTTGGGGCTGACATCCTGTCACCTTGACCGGCGCGGAGACTCGGGTCAGGCACGGGCAATGCAGGATACCAAGGAGCGCGTCGCACTGAGCTCGATCGCAGCGTCGGCCGGGCTTACCATCGCCAAGGCCGTCGTCGGGGTACTTACGGGCTCCCTCGCACTTCTGTCCGAAGCGGGACATTCGCTGACTCGATGTCCTCGCGACCGTGATGACCTATTTCGCGATCCGCATTTCAGGCAGGCCGGCCGACGAGGAGCACCATTACGGTCACGGCAAGGTCGAAAGCGTGTCCGCCCTGGCCGAGACAGCGCTGCTGTTCGTGCTGTCCGGCGTCGTGGTGTGGGAGGCCGTGAAACGGCTTATCGCCACCGACACGCATCATGTCGAAGCGACCCACTGGTCGTTCGTCGTCATCGTCATCTCGATCGTCGTCGATTTCTTTCGCGCGCGCGTACTCTATCGAACCGCCGCCGAGACATCGAGCGAGGCGCTGGAAGCCGACGCCCTCCATTTCGGTTCCGACATGTGGTCGTCGGTCGCGGTCCTTATCGGACTGTTCGGCGTCGCATTGGGCTACCAATGGGCGGACCCGGCGGCAGCCGTCATCGTATCCATTTTCGTCTGCGTGGCGGGCTGGCGCCTTGGGCGCCGCACTATCGATACGCTGACCGATACGGCGCCTCAGGGGGCAGCCGACCAGATCCCGGGCCCGCGGCGGGTCAAGGGCGCCGTCGACGTCGAGCGCGTCCGGGTTCGGAAGGTCGGCGACAAGCTGTTCGTCGATCTCGTCGTGACGGTGAGCCGTACGCTGCCCCTCGACCGCGTGGCCGCGATCGCAGGACCGCATCGACGGTGCGATCCGCTCGGAGATTCCGCAGGCCGAAGTCGACCGTCGATCATCGAGCCCCGCGCGCTCGACGACGAGACCGTGATGGAGCGCGTGATGGTGATCGCGCGCAACCGGCGCTCGCCGTCCATCATGTGACGGTCCACGCGATCGGCGAGCGGCTTGCGATCTCGCTCGATCTCGAGGTCGACGGCGCGCTGACGCTGCGCGAAGCCCACGACATCGCCACGGCGCTCGAAACGGCGCCATCCTGCGAGAGCTCGGGCTCCGGCGTCGAGGTCGAGACCCATATCGAGCCGTTGCAGACCAGCGACGCCTCGGGTCGTGACGCGCGCGCCGGAGCGCATTGCCGAGGTGCGCGCGGCACTCGCAACGGCTCGCGGCACCAGGTCGCGTTCATTCGCCGAAGTTCACGACGTGCGCGTGCGCGAGACCGACGAAGGCGAGATCGTCAACTTCCACTGCCGCGTCGATCCGGTGCTCACGCGTCGCACGCCGTGCACGAGAAGGTCGACGAGGTCGAGCGCGCGCTGCGCCAGGCTTCCCGTCGATCAAGCGGGTGATCGGCCACGCCGAGCCGCGCGCTGAGCGGCGGGCCGACGGGCTCGTCGCCCCGTCGTCGGATCGAGCCGGCCGACCCAGCTTAGCTCTCAGCCGCGCGCCCGGCCACATGCGGGCTTAGATCGTTCGCAATTCCGCGACAACCACCATAAGACCGAAAAGCGACATGATGCGCACCGAACAAGCCCGCCCCGTCCGCCTCAGGATTATCGCCCGCCGGACTGGCTGATCGACACCGTCGATCTCGACGTATCGCTGCATCCGACGGCGACGCGGGTGCGGCCAGCGTGTGCCATGTCCGGCCGAATCCCGGAAGGCGCCGGTGCGCCGCCCCGCTCGTGCTCGACGGCGAGGAGCCTCACTCGTCTCCATCGCTGCGACAACGCGCCGCTGGAGCACGACACCTACGCGCGACGCCCGACGGCTTACGATCGTCGAGCCGCCGCGCCGGCCGTTCCGGCTTGAAATCGAAACGCGGGTCGATCCCACCGCCAATACGCAGCTCTGGGCCTTTATCGGTCGAGCGGCGAACTACTGCACGCAGTGCGAGGCGGAAGGCTTCCGCCGCATCACCTATTTCCTCGACCGGCCGGACGTGATGGCGGTCTACACCGACGCGCATCGAAGCCGAGCAAGCGCGGACGCGCCGGTGCTGCTCTCCAACGGCAACCTCGTCGCGTCCGGCGAGGTGCCGGCACGGACCGTCACTTCGCGGTCTGGCACGATCCGTTTCCCGAAGCCCTCGTACCTGTTCGCGCTGGTGGGCGGCAGGCTCGGCCTGCGTCGAGACAACTTCCGCACCATGTCCGGGCGCGACGTCGTGCTGCGCATCTACGTCGAGCCCGGCAAGGAGGATCGCTGCGGCTGGGCGATGGAGAGCTCTCAAGCGCTCGATGAAATGGGACGAGGAGGCGTTCGGCCGCGAATACGACCTCGACATCTTCATGATCGTCGCCGTGTCGCGACTTCAACATGGGCGCGATGGAGAACAAGGGCCTCAACGTCTTCAACGACAAGCTGGTCCTGGCGAGCCCGGAGACCGCGACCGACAGCGATTACGGCAGCATCGAGGCGGTCATCGCCCACGAATATTTCCACAACTGGACCGGCAACCGCATCACCTGCCGCGACTGGTTCCAGCTCTGCCTCAAGGAAGGGCTGACGGTCTTCCGCGACCAGGAATTCACCGCCGACCTGCGCTCGCGCGCGGTCGAGCGCATCGCGCGACGTGCGCGGCCTGCGCGCCCATCAATTCGTCGAGGATGCCGGACCGCTGGCGCATCCGGTGCGGCCCGAGCTCTACCGCGAGATCAACAACTTCTACACCGCGACCGTCTATCGAGAAGGGCGCGCGAGGTCATCCGCATGCTGAAGATCGCTGCTCGGCGCCGACGGCTTCCGCGCGTGGCATGGACCTCTATTTCGAGCGTCATGACGGCCGCGCCGCGACGGTGGAGGAATTCATCGCCTGCTTCGCCGAGGCGAACGCCGTCGACCTCTCGCAGTTCATGCTGCTGGTATTCGCAAGCGGGCACGCCTGAGCTGGCCGCGACGGGAAACTGGGATCAGGCATCGCGAACCTATCGGCTCGACATGGTCCAGACCGTGCCGCCGACGCCCGGGCAGCCGGTCAAGCAGCCGATGATGATGCCGTTCGTGGTCGGCCTCGTCGGGCCGGACGGCCGCGACTTTGATCTTGTTCTCGACGACGGCCGCAAGGTCGAAGCGCGGCGTGCTCACCGTCGCCGGCGCCTCCGAAACTTTCGTGTTCAAGGACGTCGCCGAACGGCCTGTCGCATCGCTCAATCGCGGCTTCTCGGCTCCCGTCAATCTCGTTGCCGGCCAGTCCGACAAGGACCTGCGTTTCCTGGCGGCCCATGATCCGGACCCGTTCAACCGCTGGCAGGCGGTGAACTCGCTCGCGACCCGCGTGCTCGTGGATTCCACCGCCGCGATCCGCCGCGGCGACGCGCCGGTCGAGGATCCGGATCCTCATCGCCGCGCTCACCGCCGTGCTGTCGGATCGCGATCTGGAGCCGGCCTTCGTCGCCCAGACCATCGCACTGCCATCGGAGGCGGACATCGCGCGCGAGATCGCCACCAATGTCGATCCCGATGCGGTGCTGGCGGCGCGCCGGGCGCTCCGCCGCGCGATCGCCGGTTCGCTCGAGGAGGTGTTGACGGAAACCTATGAGCGGCTGGCCGTGGCGGCAGCCTACTCTCCCGACGCGGCGAGCGTCGGACGGCGCGCGCTCAAGAATGCCTGTCTCGACCTGCTGACGGAGCTGGCGACGCCGGCCGCTATCGCTCGGGCGCAACGCCAGTATGACTCAGCCGACAACATGACCGATCGGATGGCGGCCTTGCTATCGCTGTTGCCGCACGCGGGAGGCGAACGCACCGCGGCCCTCCTCGACTTCTACCGCCGCTTCGAGAGCAATCCGCTGGTCATCGACAAGTGGTTCACGCTGCATGCGATGATCCCGGAGACGGCAACACTCGAACGCGTCCGCGTGCTCAAGTCGCATCCCGCGTTCTCGCTGGTGAATCCAAACCGCGTGCGGTCGCTGATCGGGGCCTTCGCGCAGGTGAACCATACCCAGTTCAACCGCGCCGATGGCCTGGGCTACGATCTCGTGATCGACACGGCGCGAGAGCTCGATGCGAGCAATCCGCAGGTGGCGGCCCGTCTGCTCGGGGCCTTCAAGAGCTGGCGGGGGCTGGAAGCCGGGCGGCGCGCCCGCGCCGAAGCGGCGCTAAATCGTCTGGCTGCGGTGGAGACGCTGTCGCGCGACGTCGCCGACATCATTTCGCGCTGTCTGGCCGAGCCCGTATAGCGGCCCGGCCCGCGACCGCGACGGTATCGATGGTGGATTTACGCGCGATGAGGTCGCACGGGACCGAGTAGTTTTCGACTCTCGACAAATCATTTTCTTTTCGATTCGAATGGTCGTGATTTGGAGAGATGCGGCACGTCCCTCCGGACAGAGGCTGGTGGGACTTTTTTTTCCGAACGGAGGCCGGGATGGCGCGCGCTGGCGCTGCAAGCGCGTCCACGCGTCCTGATTCCATAAAGGGGCTGGCCCAATCTGTCGCCAACCCGGCCTATCGGCGCCTGATGACCGCCGAGCCGGTTTTGCGTCGCGCGGTGCCTGTTTTGATCGTCGCCTTTCTGCTGACGGTTGGGATCGGGGCCATCATCCAGGTGCTGTTTCACCGCGCCCAGGCGATCGCCAATGCGACAAACGACGTCGAGCTTATCGCCGACGTCATCGTCGACCGGCTGGGACGAGCAGCCGAATCCGGTGGCGCCAACGCCGTCATCCTGGTGCAGCGCGCGATCGACCAGGGTATCCCGCGACAGGCCGCGGCGACCGGACGCCTCGTGTTCGTAACCGATGCAAACGGCGTCATTATCGCCGCGTCGCCCGGCGTCACCGCGGCCATCGGCCATCGGCTGGGCGATATCATCGGCCATACCCGCTCTTTCCTGCTGCTCGATGCCAGTGTCGAGGACAAGCAGATCACGCTGCCGGACGGCTCCGTCGCCCTCACGTCGATACGCAAGCTCAACGGACCGCTGGGGCAGCTCGCGGTGATCCATCCGCTGCGCGACGCTCTCGCGACATGGCGGTCCGACACCGCGCTCACGATCACGCTGTTCGCCACCACCCTGTTCGTCCTGCTGATCCTCGGCTTTGCGTTTCACTGGCAGTCGAAACGGGCCCGGGAAACCGATTCCATCCACGACACTGTCAGGGGCCTCATCGATACCGCCCTCAATCGCGGGCGCTGCGGATTATGGGACTGGGACCTGCCGCGCGGGCGCATCTTCTGGTCCCGCTCGATGTTCGAGCTGCTCGGGCTGGAGCCGCGCGATGAGCTGCTGACCTTCGGCGACATCAGCGTTCTCGTCCATCCCCAGGACGTCAAGCTCTACGAGCTGGCGTCCCAGCTCGCCGAAGCCTCCGCCACCTCGATCGACCGCGAATTCCGTATGCGCCACGCGCGCGGCGACTGGGTCTGGCTGCGCGCCCGTTGCGAGCTTGTGCAGCAGCCAGGCGAGGCCGGCCTGCACCTGATCGGCATCGCCGTCGACATCACCGAGCAGAAACGGCTGGTCGCCAAGACCGAAGCGGCCGACGTGCGGCTGCGCGACGCCATTGAGACCATCTCCGAGGCTTTCGTCGTCTGGGATGCCGATAACCGCCTTGTGGTGTGCAATTCCAAGTTCCAGAGCCTGCATAGCTTGGCCGACGACGCCGTAGCGACGGGCGCGACTTATGAGGCGGTCGTGGCGGCGGGCGGCCGGCCCGTCGTGCGCACCCAGATGGTCGGGGACACCCGGCGCGAACCCGGCGGCCGCATATTCGAGGCACAGCTCGACGACGGTCGCTGGCTCCATATCAGCGAACGGCGCACCAAGGACGGCGGGTTCGTGTCGGTCGGGACCGACATCACGGCGCTCAAGCGCCATCAGCAGACGCTCGAAACCCAGAAGGAGCAGCTTGAGGACCTTGCGGAGAAATACTCCGAGGAAAAGACGCGAGCATTGGAAGCGAGCAAGGCCAAGTCCGAATTCCTTGCGAATATGAGCCACGAACTGCGCACGCCGCTCAATGCGATCATCGGCTTCTCGGAGATCATCGAGTCGGCGATGTTCGGGCCGCTCGGCACCGAGAAATATCACGAATATTGCCGCGACATCCGCGAGAGCGGCCAATACCTGCTGGATGTTATCCACGACATCCTCGACATGTCCAAGATCGAAGCCGGCCGCATTCGCCTGGAGCCGGAAGACCTCGCGCTGGACGCCATGCTCAACGACGCGATGCGGGTGGTCGCACCGCGCGCCGAAGCCAAGAAGCTCAGGCTCGATGCGAAGATCGCGCCCGCCATGCGCCTGAGCGTGGACCGCCGCGCGTTCAAGCAGATCATGCTCAACCTGTTGTCCAACGCGGTGAAATTTACGCCTGAAGGCGGACGCATCAACGTGCGCGCACGCGTCGCCGGGCCGGCCGTCACGATCGCGATCGCGGATACCGGCATCGGCATCACCGCCGAAGCGCTCAAGAAGCTCGGACGGCCGTTCGAGCAGGTCGAGAGCCAGCTCACCAAGAGCCATCAAGGTTCGGGCCTCGGCCTTGCGATCGCCAAATCGCTGATCGAGCTTCATGGCGGCGCGATGCGCATGCGCTCTACGCCGGGGGTCGGCACCATCGTGTTCGTACGGCTGCCGCGCGAGAGGAAGGACGGGACGATCGAAGAGGCCGCGGGGGTCCGTCATTGAGACGTCGAAGGCGGTCATTCTCAGGCCGAAGCGGCCCGATCATCGATGCAAACAGGTCATGCGGACGGCAACCATCCTTACCGCGCGGAGGTGGAACCAAAGCGGTCCATCGGTGTTCTTTTCCCGAACGCAATGGAGGCTGACATGGGCCGTGGACTGCTTCTCTGGTTGATTGGTATCCCGCTTCCGATCATTCTCTTGATCTGGCTGTTTGGCGGCCTGCACTAGGATCGATGCAGGCGGGTTGCGACCCGATTGTGGGCCGCAATCACCGACAATTTTCGCAGGATGGCCGGGCATGCCCCGGCCATTACGCTATGGAGCGCGCCGCGCCGCCTTGTCCGGCATCCTGCCGACGATCCGCACGAAGCTCTCCCGCACCTTTTCCTGGGTATCGGAAAGATGCGCCTCGAGCGTCGCGAAATCCGGCACATCCGCCGCCCGCGCCAGCAAGGCGAGGAGCCCGGGACCCGCGGTTTTTGCATCGAACGGCGACGACAGGCACAGCCGCAGGATTTGCGTCAGATCGTGGTAGAGCCGCGCGGCCTTGCGCAGGACTTCGGCATTCGTGGTGTCGATGACGCCTAGGCGCCACGCCTTATCCAGCACCCGCGCAGTCGACGTATCGAGGATGTCCGGCCGCTCCGCGGCATGGACGAGTTCCAAGTATTGGGCGATGAACTCGAGGTCGACGATTCCACCCGCGGCATATTTCAAATCCCACCGCGAATCCTCGCCCTTCTCGGCGGCAATCGCCGCCCGCATCTCGACGACGTCGCCCGCGATGGGGACGGCGTCCCGAGGCCGGCACAGGACCTCGCGAATCACGGTCGTCACCCGCGCCGCGAAGGAGGGCGACGCCGAGACGACGCGCGCGCGCGTCAGCGCCATGTGCTCCCAGGTCCAGGCTTCGTTCTCCTGATAATGCGCAAAACTGTCGATGCGGGTTGCCAAAGGCCCGGAGCGTCCCGACGGCCGCAGCCGCATGTCCACCTGATAGAGGACGCCATAATTCGTCGGCGTGGATAATGCTCCGACCAGGCGCTGCGTCATGCGGGCGAAATACTGGCTTCCCGTCAGCGGACGGCGGCCGTCCGATTCCGGATGCTCGGTGTCGAAGTCGTAGACCAGGATGAGGTCGAGGTCCGACCCCGCGGTCATCTCCATGCCGCCAAGCTTTCCGAGCGCGAGCACGGCGACTTCCTGCCCTTTCAGCCGGCCGTGGTTTTCGGCGAACACGTCCTCGATCTTGCGGTGAAGCACCCGCAGCAGCACGTCCGCAAGCCGCGCATAAGCTTCGCCGGCCTGCGCTGCAGAGAGGTTGCCCGAGAGGATGCGTGTCCCGATCAGGAACATCTGCTCCTGGCCGAAGATGCGGACGCGGTCGAGCACGTCCTCGTATGAATCGGACTGCTTGAGCGTGGCGCCGAGCGTGGCGGTGAGCTTGTTCCCGTCCGGGAGAACGCCGAAGAACGCCGGATCGATCAGCGCGTCCATCGCCTGCGGCTGGCGGGCGAGGATATCGGCGAGCCGCGGCGCCGTGCCGAGAACGAGCGCGATCAGCGCGACGAGGTCGACATTCTGGCGCAGCAGGGAGATGAGCCGCGCTCCGCCGGTCAGTCCCGACAGGAAGCGGTCGAGCGCAACCATCGCGGCATCCGGATTTTCCGACCGTGCAAGCTCGTCGATAAGAACCGGGACGAGCTCGGCCAGTTGCGCGCGGGCAAACTCTCCCTTGAGCGAACGGTATTCGCCCAAGAGCCAACGCCGTACCGCCGCCGAGACCTCCTGCGGGCGCAGGAAGCCCATCCCGGCAAGCTTGTCGAGCGTCTCGCGCGCATCGGCGTCCGCTCCGAACACAAGGCCCCGGCGCTTCGCGGCCAGAGCCGGCGCGTCCTCGAAAAGCTGCGCATAGTGGCGCTGGACCGTTCGCAGATGATTGAGCAGAACGGCGGCGAAGGCGTCGCGATTCGCGAAGCCCAGGAACCGCGCGAACCGATCAAGCTCAACGGCATCGGAGGGCAGCGTGTGGGTCTGCTCGTCGCGCATCATCTGGAGGCGATGCTCGACCATGCGCAGGAAGAGATAGGCGGCCTCGAGATCGCGCGCGACATCCGCACCGATCCATCCCCCGGCCGCGAGCGCGGCGAGCATCTCCAGCGTGCGCCGTCCGCGCAGCTCGACATGCCGTCCACCCGCGATCAGTTGCTGCGTCTGCACGAAGAATTCGATTTCGCGAATGCCGCCGCGTCCGAGCTTCACGTTGTGGCCTTCGACCGCGATCTCGCCGTGGCCCTTGTAGACATGGATCTGCCGCTTCATCGCGTGGACGTCGGCAACCGCGACGAAATCGAGATACTTGCGCCAGATGAAGGGCGCGACATCCTGCAGGAAGGCGTCCCCGGCCGGAATATCGCCGGCGCAGGGGCGCGCCTTGATCAGCGCGGCGCGCTCCCAGTTCTGTCCGGTGCTCTCGTAGTAGCTCAGGCCGGCCGGCGTCGAGATCGCAATCTGCGTCGACGCCGGGTCGGGCCGCAGCCGCAGGTCGACGCGGAACACGTAGCCGTCGGCCGTGCGCTCCTGCAGCAGCTTCACCAGGCCCCGCGTGAGGCGGACATAGAGCGATCCCGGCTCCACGTCGGGCGCCAGCGCCGGCGCGGCGGGGTCATAGAAGACGATGAGATCGATGTCGCTCGAATAGTTGAGCTCATCCGCCCCCATCTTGCCCATGGCCAGGACAATGAACCCCGAGCCGTTCTCCGGCCGTGCAGAGGCGAGCCTGAATTTTCCATTGCGGCCCGCACCTGCGAGGAGAAAACGCAACGCAGCGCGGACCGCGGTATCGGCAAGCGCCGTGACCGCGGCCGTGACGCGCATGACCGGCCAGTATCCGCCGATGTCCGCGAGCGCGATCAGCAGCGCGGCTTGCGCCTTCATCAGCCGCAGCAGCCGCATCACCTCGGCCTCGTCCTGCGACGCGGCGACCGCGTCGAAGGTGCGGGCGAGAAGGCCGGCGAGCCGCTCGTCGGGGTCAGCCTGCAGCAACTCCAAGACGCGCGCGGCATCCGCCTGGATGATATCCCAGAGATAGGAGGAGTGCTCGGCGATGCGGTCGATGAGCGCGCGGGCGCCCGGAACATCCTCGAATAACGAATTCAGCCCCTCGCCCGCCGCGCCGCGGCCGATCTCGCCGAGCCACGCATCGACCTTGGCCGCCCCGGCGGCCGGTGACGAGACAGGCGACGACAGGCGGTCTGCGAGCAAGCGCGCTGGCGGCTGGTCGCCGTCTTCCGCTTCACCGCCCCCGCGTCGGCTTGACCATCGGGTCTCTCACGAATCTCACTCCCTTAAAGCCCTTATGGCCGAGCATATTGCGCGGCAAGAGGATACGGCGATGGACGACCGGAGGTCCACGCGACAAACGTCCCGGATGCCGTGGCGAACGCAGCGCGCTTCGTTATCGCTACTCGATCATGATCGTTTGAATCTGCCGCACGGCGTCCGAAGCTTGCTCGGTACATTCTCTCGACTGGCGGGAGAGGTGAGAGAGCCAGCGGCGCGCCCGGCGATTTAATATCAAAAGATCGCACTTTAAGCTGCGCGTGTCACAAGCACGGCCGGCCGCGCGACCGGCTGCGGCTCGGCTCGCGGCAGCATGATCGTCGCCGTCAGGCCGGGCGCATTGTCGCCCAACGTGAGCTCTCCGCGATGAAGCCGTGCGACAGCGGACGCCAAGCTCAGACCAAGACCGAGGCCGGGCAGCGAACGACTCTGTTCGAGCCGCACGAACCGTTCGACCACCCGCCCGCGGTCCTTCGCCGGAACGCCCGGTCCTTGATCGGCGACCGGCGAGCAAACCCGCTCGCCCTCGACCGTGTCGACACGACGATGTCGGGGTGGCGTTCGGCCCATCGACGGACCCGGGCTTTCGCCGGGTCGGGACCGGCATATTTGATCGCATTGTCGATGAGGTTCGCGAGCGCCTGGCTGATGAGCTCGCGGCTGCCCATGACCGGCGCCATGCCGGAGGTCTCGACCTTCAGGACAAGCCCCTTCTCCTCGGCCAGCGGCTCGTAGAGCTCGGCGACGTCGCGCACGATCTCGCGCCGGCATCGAATTCGGCCATGGCGACGCCGGCTTCCCCGGATTCGGCACGCGCGATCATCAGCAGCGCGTTGAAGGTGCGGATGAGGCCGTCGGATTCCTCCAGGATGTGCTCAAGCGCGGCGCGGTAGTCCTTGTCGCCCTGGGCGCTGCGCAGCGCCTCCTCGCAGCGGTTGCGCAGCCGCGTCAGCGGCGTCTTGAGGTCGTGGGCGATGTTGTCGGACACTTCCTTGAGGCCGCGCATCAGCGCCTCGATGCGCTCCAGCATCGCGTTGAGGTTGCCCGCCAGGCGGTCGAGCTCGTCGCCGGTGCCGGCGATCGGCAAGGCGGCCGGCGAGGTCGCCGTCCATGATGGTGCGCGTCTTGTCGCTCATGGCGTCGATGCGCCCGAGCACGCGCCGCGCCACCACGAAGCCGCCGAGGAGGCCAAGCACGATGACCACCGCGACCGACCATTTGCCGGCGCCGATGACGATCTCGTGCAGGCGTTCGCGCTCTTCCAGGTCGCGGCCCACCAGGAGACGGAAGCCGCTCGGAAGCTGGATCACGTGGACCAGCGCGTTGTGCTCCGCGCCTTCGGCCTCGTCGAGCCGGCGGTACACGGTCTCGCTCAATCCCGGGTGATCGATCAGTCCCGGTTCGAGGGTGCCGACGTTGCCGGCGAGCGCTTCGCCGGCCGGCGTGGTGATGAGATAGAGGTTCGAGCTCGGCCGCCGCGAACGGCCTTCGATGATGAGGACCAGGCGGCGGATGCCACCCTGGCTGTATTGCTCGGCTAGACCATTGATCTCGGCGCCGACCGTCTCGATGATCTGCCCGGTGATGATACGACTGGTGTTCCAGGCGAAATAGCCAAGCAGGCAGGCGTCGAACAGCACGAACATCGTCAGATAGGCGAGCGCCAGCTTGAACGCCGTCGTGCGGAAAAGCTTACCGAGCGCCGTCACGGATCACATACCCGGCGCCGCGCACCGTCTGCAGCAGCGGCCGCGCGAAGCCCTTGTCGATCTTGGCGCGCAGCCGCGACATGTGGACGTCGATGACGTTAGTCTGCGGGTCGAAGTGATAATCCCACACGTTTTCCAGCAGCATGGTCCGGGTGACGACCTGGCCGGCATGCTTCATCAGGTATTCGAGCAGGCGAAACTCGCGGGGCTGCAGCGCGATCTCGGTATCACCGCGGGTCACGCTATGGGAGAGGCGGTCGAGGGCAAGATCGCTGACGCGATAGACCGTCTCCTCGCCGCGGCCACTGCGGCGGCGAGCCAGCACTTCGACGCGGGCGAGAAGCTCCGAGAACGAATATGGCTTGGGCAGGTAGTCGTCGCCTCCCGCCCGCAATCCCTTGACGCGGTCGTCGACCTGGCCGAGTGCCGAGAGGATCAGCACGGGGGTCTGGATCTGCTTGACGCGAAGCGCGCCGATCACTGAGAGGCCATCGCGCTTGGGAAGCATGCGGTCGACGATGAGCACGTCATACTGGCCGTCCAGCGCCAGCGCCAGGCCGTCCTCGCCGTCGGCTGCATGATCGGCGACGTGCCCGACTTCGCGGAACGCCTTGATCAGATACTCGGCCGCCTCGCGGTCGTCTTCGATGATGAGAAGGCGCATGACGGCCGCAAGTCTAGCTCAATTCGCGATCGGGCAGCGGCCCGAATCGGTTGCCCTGCCGGCGCCGGAATATCAACCGCGAGCAAAAAAAGAGGGGGCGGCGGTTTTACCCACCACCCCCTCGCCAAACCCGAAACCGGCGGGGGCGACGGAAGCCGGTTTCCAGGTTCGGTCCAGGTGGGGACGGGCAACCGGCCCGTCCCCGAGGGTCGCTCCGCCAGCGGGGGCGACGGAAGCTGGCGGCTCGCCCCTATCTCAAGCGCGGCCCACAGGCAGCGCCACGAACTTCAATGCATCGCCCGATTTGATCCGCAGCAGCACGGTCCGCTTCCCCGCGGTGCGCGCATCGGAGAGCGCCTTGCGCACGTCATTGGGCGACGCGACGGTCTTGCCGGCGACATCGAGGATCAGGTCGCCGGAGCGGAAGCCATGCTCGGCGGCCGGGCCATCGGGATCGACGGCGGTGACGAGGACACCTTCGCCGCCGCCCTTGGCAGGCGACAGCGTCAGGCCGAGATGCGGCACGCCGGTGCCCGGCAGGTCACGCTGCTCGGTGTCGTCGGCACGGGCCTGGCGTTCCCGCGGCAGCTCGCCGAGCGTGAGCGTGAGTGTCTTCTCTTCGCTGTTGCGCCACACCGCGAGCTTGACCGAGGTGCCCGGAGCGGCGCCACCGATCTTCTTGGCAAGGTCGCGGGCATCCTTCACCGGCTCGCCGTCGACGGCGGTGATGACGTCGCCGGCGACGATGCCGGCTTTCTGTGCCGGGCTGTTGGCCTGCGGCTCCGCGACTAGCGCACCCTGCGCCTGCTTGAGGCCGAGGCTTTCCGCGATCTCGGGCGTCACGCCCTGGATTTGGACGCCGATCCAGCCGCGCGTCACCGAGCCTTTATCCTTGAGCTGGGTGACGACCATCTTCACCGTATCCGCAGGAACGGCGAAGCCGATGCCGACAGAGCCGCCGGTGGGCGAGAAGATCGCGGTGTTGACGCCGATCACGCCTCCGTTGACGTCGAAGGTCGGGCCGCCGGAGTTGCCCTTGTTCACCGGCGCGTCGATCTGGATAAAGTCGTCATAGGGCCCGGCGCCGATGTTGCGGCCGCGCGCCGAGACGATGCCCGCCGTGACCGTGCCGCCGAGGCCGAACGGATTGCCGACCGCGAGGACCCAGTCGCCGATGCGCGGCTGCACCTCGGAGAACTTCACGAACGGAAAGTTGCCGCTGCGCTCGACCTTGAGCAGCGCGATGTCGGTCTTCGGGTCGGTGCCGACCACCTTCGCCGTGTAGGTCTTGCCGTCATCAGTTGTGACTTCGACGGACTCGGCACGGTCCACGACGTGGTTGTTGGTCACGGCATAGCCGTCCGCCGAGATGAAGAATCCCGAGCCCTGCGCCATGCTGAAGTTGCGGCCGCCGCGCGGTCCGCGCTGGCCCGGCATGCCGGGAATGCCGCGCTCGCCGAACTGGCGGAAGAAACGGTCGAGCGGCGAGCCGGGAGCGGGGCCACCATTGCTGTCGCCGTCATTTTCGTTTTCATTGAAGCCCATTTGCTGCTGTGGCGGCGCGCCGAGCTTGACGCGGACCGACACGACGGCGGGCTTCACCTTCTCGACGATGTCGGCGAATCCCATCGGCTGGGGCAGCTTCTGCGCCTCGGCGGAGAGGTTCTGCGCGGAGGCCGGCGTCGTCAGTCCGGAGATGCCGGCGCCCTGCGGCTGGAAGGCCCAGGTGCCGACGCCGAGAGTGGCGATAGTGGTGGCGAGGAGGACGAGCCGGCGCGCGCTCAATGCGCTTCGCGGCTCGGGGGTGGGGGACGGGCCGTTCATAATGGGCATCTCCATCGATGCTGTTCGTTCATGGTGCCAAGAGCAGCACCGTTGAACGGCAAGATAGGGGGATGCGCCTTACAGCGTCCTGTCGGCAGGATTAAACTTCGGTAACGTAAAAAAATCTATGGAAAATTATTTTTGTTCAATGGCTTAGATTGATCAGACGCTTGCATTCGGTCGGGTCAGACGCCGCCTTTATCCAGAAGATCGGCGAGCCGCGTTTCCTCGGCCGCCGTGAGCTTTGTCACGGGGACATCGTGTGCCGAACGACGTTTGCGGCGAGCCAGCAGCACCAGCACCAGCGCCCCGCCGCCAAGCAGAGCGGGCGGCACCAGCCACAGCGCCGCGGTGTGCCATGACATGCGCGGCTTGAGCAGCACGAACTCGCCGTAGCGCGCGACGAGGAAATCGAGAACCTGGCCGTCGCTGTCGCCGGCCTTGAGCCTTTCGCGAACCAGGAGCCGGAGATCGCGCGCCAGCGGTGCATCGAAATCGTCGATCGACTGGTTCTGGCAGACCATGCAGCGCAGTTCGCGCGACAGGTCGCGCGCGCGGGCCTCGAGCGCGTGATCGGGTAGGACCTCGTCGGGCAGCACGGCATGGGCGGGCGCCGCACCGGCAAGAGCCAGGGCAACCGCGGCAAGCCGCGGCCATTTCATCTGCGATCCCGGCGATGCCACGACCTACTCCGCCGGCTGCAAGGTCGCGCGTGCGCGCGCCGGCTTAGGCGCGCCGACGCGCAGGCGGCGATCCGACAGCGACAGCCCGCCGCCAAACACCATCACCAGAGCGCCGATCCAGATCAGCAGCACGAACGGCTTGTGATAGAGCCGCACCGTCATCGACCCGTCGGGATTCTGATCGCCGAGCGACAGATAGAGCTGGCTGAAGCCGCGCGTCATCAGCGCCGCTTCCGTCGTGGTCGTGCCGCGCGAGGCGAATATCCGCTTGCTCGGCCGCAGCACGCCAAGAACATCGCCGTTACGGCGCACGGTGAAATTCGCAGCAAGCTCGCGATAGTTCGGACCGTCGCCGGACTTGAAGCCGTCGAACGCGAAATCGTAATGGCGAATGGAAACAGTCTCGCCGGGTTTGAGCGTGACGATGCGCTCCGCGCTCCACGTGGTCTCGCAGACGATGCCGACCAGGCAGAGGCCAACGCCGAAATGCGCGAAGGCCGTGCCCCATGTCGAGCGCGGCAGGCCGGCGGCGCGCCGCGTCATCACGGCAACCGGCACCCGGAACAGGCCGGTACGCTCGACGATGTCGGTGAGCGCGCCCGCCATCACGAACAGCGCGAGGCCGATCGCGAACGGCGCCAGCGCCGGACCTCCCTCGGCGAAGGCGAAGGTCGCCGGCACGGCGATGACGGCGATCAGGAGCGCGGTCAGCAGACGCTGGCCGACGCCGTAGATATCGCCGCGCTTCCATGCCATCAGCGGACCGAACGGCATCGCGGCGAGCAGCGGAAGCATCAGCGGCGCGAAGGTGAGGTTGAAGAACGGTGCGCCGACGGAAATCTTCTCCCCCGTCAGCGCTTCGAGCGCGAGCGGATAAAGCGTGCCGACGAACACCGTGGCGCAGGCCGTGGTGAGAAATAGGTTGTTGAGGACCAGCGTCCCCTCGCGCGAAATCGGCGCGAACAATCCGCCCTGCCGCAAGAGCGGCGCGCGCCAAGCGAACAGCGCAAGGCCACCGCCGATGAACGCCACCAGGATGGCGAGGATGAACACGCCGCGCAGCGGATCGGTGGCGAAGGTATGCACTGAGGTCAGCACGCCGGAGCGCACCAGGAAGGTGCCGATCAGCGACAGCGAGAAGGCGAGGATCGCGAGCAGGATGGTCCACACCTTCAGCGCGTCGCGCTTCTCCATGACGATCGCCGAATGTAGCAGCGCAGTGCCGGCAAGCCACGGCATCAGCGAGGCATTCTCGACCGGATCCCAGAACCACCAGCCGCCCCAGCCGAGTTCGTAATAGGCCCAGAACGAGCCCATCGCGACGCCGCAGGTGAGGCACATCCAGGCAAGCAGCGCCCATGGCCGCACCCAGCGCGCCCAGGCCGCATCGATGCGGCCTTCGATCAGCGCAGCTATGGCGAACGAGAACGTGATCGAGAAGCCTACATAGCCGAGATAGAGCATCGGCGGATGCACCGCGAGCCCGATGTCCTGAAGGATCGGGTTGAGGTCGCGGCCCTCGAACGGCGGCTGTGCCAAGCGCAGGAACGGGTTCGACGTTACCAGGATGAACAGATAGAACGCGCCCGCGATCCAGGCCTGCACGCCGAGCACGTTGGCCCGCAGCGATGCCGGGAGATTGGTGCCAAGCATCGCGACCAGCGCGCCGAACAGCGACAGGATCAGCACCCACAGGAGCATCGAGCCCTCGTGGTTTCCCCAGGTGCTGGTGAATTTGTAGATCAGCGGCATCGCCGAATGAGAATTCTCCGCGACGTTGGCGACGGAGAAGTCCGACGTCACATAGGATGCGACGAGCGCGGCGAAAGCGATGGCGACGAAAGCAAATTGCGCAATCGCCGTCGGCACCGCGACGCCCATCAGCGCGGCATCGTCGCTGCGCGATCCCCAGATCGGCACCACGGCCTGCACGAGGGCGAGGCCGAGGGCCAGCACCAGCGCGTAATGACCAAGCTCGGGGATCATCGTACTGTGCCCCCGGTCTGCGTTACGCTCCAATGTTTCGGTTGGGTTTCCCCTCTCTTGTGGGAGAGGGTGGCGAGCGAAGCGAGCCGGGTAAGGGGTCGCTTTTCTCGATCGCAGACAAACCCCTCACCCGGCCTGCGCTCGGCTATCGCCCCCGCGCAGTCCGCCCTCTCCCACACGGGGAGAGGGGAAAGAGCCCGCTGAAACGCCGAACCGCACTTCAGCATCACTGCACCCTGCCCTGCGATGCCGAACCGGTCTTCTTCTCGTAATCGTCCTTCCAGTGGCCCTGCTTCTTGAGCGCGTCGGCCACTTCCTTCGGCATGTAGGTCTCGTCGTGCTTGGCTAGCACGGTATCGGCTTTGAACACGCCGCCGGGCTCCAGCGCGCCTTCAGTGACGACGCCCTGCCCTTCCCGGAACAGGTCGGGCAGGATGCCGTTATAAGCGACCGCGATTGCCTGATTGCCGTCCGTCACGTCGAAGCGCACCACCGTGCTGTCGCGCACGACGCTGCCCGGCTTGACGAGCCCACCCAGCCGGATGCGCGTGCCCGGCGCAACATGCTTGGTCACGACGTCGGTCGGCGTATTGAAGAACACGATCGAATCCTTGAGCGCGCTGAGCACGAGCGCCACCGCCACCGCCAGGACGGCGAGGCTGGAGCCGATCAGGACGAGACGGCGCTGCTTGCGGGTCATTGCGGTCGGTCAGCCTTCTAGTCCGAGACCTTTGACAAGCTCGTCGACGCGGCGGACCTTGTCGGGCTCGGGCCCAAGCAGGCGACGCGCGTCGGTCGCGGCCGCACGCGCCTTGTCGCGGTCGCCGAGCACTGTATAGGCCCTCACCAGCCGGAGCCAGCCTTCGACGTCCGAGCCGTCGGCCTTGAGCTTCTCCGCCAGCCGCTCGACCATGCCGCGGATCATCGCCGAGCGCTGGTCCGACGGCATCTCTTCGGCGGCTGCCATGTCCTCGGCGTTGGGACCTTTCACGCCCGCGACGGCGGTGCCGTCGACCCGCGCCAGCGAGCGCCGCACCAGCTCGGCCCAGGGCGCGTCCGGTGGCGCCTCCTTCAGGAGTTCGCGCCATGCACTGGCCGCGTCGGCCCGCCGTCCATCCTGCTCGGCCGCGAGGCCGACGAAGAAGCGCGCCTTGAGATCCTTGCCGTCGAGAGCCAGCGCGCGTTCGAACGCCGCCTTCACGTCGGCCGTCACGACACCATTGGCGGCGGCGACCAGCGCCTCGCCCAGATCGCTCTCGCGCTCCGCGGTCGCGCCCAGAAGCCGGATTGCGTTGCGCCGGGCCGCTACCGCATCGTCGAAGCGGCCAAGCCGCATATAGACGGGAGCGACCACTTCCCATCCGCGGCCCTCCTCGGGATTGCGCGCAAGGTGGGCTTCGACCTGGGCGACCAGCGTCGTCAACGGCGGCTGCTGGGGAGCCTGTCTGGCACGCGCGGCAAGAGGCGCGGCGGGCAATTGGGGGGAGCCGAGGGCGAGGTACACGGCGCTGGCGCCAACCGGGATCGCGACCAAAGCCGCGACGGCAGCGGCACGCCGGCGCCAGATGCCGGCCATCTGCGATGGCACGGCTCCGGGCTTCGCTGCCGCAGCCGCGAGTAGGCGGCGCGACACTTCCACCCGCGCCGCGGTGGCCTCCGCGTCCCCGATGAGGCCGGCCGCACGGTCCCGTTCGACCTCGTCGAGCTGATCGCGATAGACGACGACGTCGCTGCCGGACCGCCCGGCCGGACCGCGCCGGCCAAGCGGCCACAGCACGGCGAGGCTTGCCGCTGCCGTCATCAGGGCCATCACGATCCACAGCGCCATTTCACCATCCTACATGCCTTCGCGCGGGGCGGCCGGCATGAGCGGACCACCGGCGACAAACCGCCGCGCTCCGGGGGCACGCGCGCCGTATCGAGCCTCATTGAGACATGGCGATGGCGGACCATGCTCCTCGCCGCGTTACACCACGAGCAATCGCAGGCCGCAACGGCCAGCCGTTCCCGTTAGAGCCGTCACCTAACGGCTGAAGCGGAACAAGCCTGCCGTCCTGCACGGAAAGACCCGAAAACGGGCTGCGCTGCGAGAAAACCAGTTCGGACTGCCAAGGAAATTATGTTTCTTGTTTGTTCTTCAAAAAAGATTTTGCGAAAGTCGCTTTTTTTTGGAACCTTCGTCCGGAGGGGCAGTTGACGGGGTGTACCGGGCGGCTTCCCCCTCGTCTCCCCAGACCCCCATAGCCGCTTGGTTTAGCCCTGGCCTTAGAGCCGGGGCTTTTTTTTTGCCTCGGCAAGAAGGCGGAGGGGCGCGCCGCCATTCCTGACCTCAGCCTTTCGCGGCCCGCCGGTCACCATATTGCGCCACATCCGCGGCCTTCGCCAAAAGCGAAGCATAGCTCGGGCCGAAAACTTTACCGGCAAAACGCACGGCGGCTTCCACCTGCGACAACCGGAAGGGGCGGTCGACATCCCCAGCATTTCTTAATGCGTCCATCAGCAGTGCCGTGCCGGTATCGAGGAACTGTTGAATTTCGGAGTGGACACGGAGCGTCACTTCGTTGATCGCGAGTTCGCTGGCAAAATTCCGGCACGTGTTGATGAACTCGATCAGCCCCTCGGTCTCCGCGACCTCGCCGGTGTCGAGCGTCGTCCCCCGTGCGATCTCCTTGGCGGCGCGAGGGCGCAGCAGGCGGCGAACGCGGCCGGGCACGAGATCGATCTCGGCCTTGACGATATCCGATACCGCGCCGCGCAAAGTTCCGAGTTCCCGCACCCACGGAGAAGCGCCCGACAAATCCATCTCGGTGCGCAAGGTACGCACCGCGTCGTGGATATCCTTCAGCACAATACTGGCCGCGGCGAACTGCCCGCGCTTGAGCTCGCGCCGCAACGCGGCGACAAGCCGCGCGACATCCTGCAGGACCAGCGTCACGGCGGCGGCGTAGGGTGTCGCCACGATACGAGCGGCAGCGTCGCTCTCGGCGGCTTTGACGGCGAGCCGGATGAGCTGCCACGGCGACGTCAGGCGGCTCATCACCACCACCATGGCGAACACGAAGACGTCCGGATGGCGCGCGATCGGGGAATCGAGCAGCGCCTTGACGTTGGCGAGCTGCTCGTCGGCGAGGTTACGAATATGGGCGGGCAGCCGCGAGCCGACGAGGCCGAGCGCGTCGCGCGCCTTGAGCACGCCTAGCACGGCCCGCAGGTCGTCCAGCGCGCGCGGCGTGCCGATCTGGCCGGCGAGACGGCGGCGCATCCGGTCGTCGTCCGCGGCGGCCGTCAACACGTCCTGGCCGTGATGGACTGCGAGATCCTGAAAGGCGCGCACCAGCCGGGCCGTGGTTTTTTCGTCGGCCAGACCGCGTTCCAGCTCTTCCGCATAGATCTTAGCGTCGGCGGCAAGGAGGTCGCGGCAAATCCACTGCCACACCGGATCGAGCGCAGCGCGCGCGATGCGCCCGAGGGACGCCGTCTCCCCGTCGTCGACCAGGAAAGGCTCCAGCGGCGCGAAGAACAGACGGTCGGGATTGCCGAGACGGTCGGCGGCCTGGGATGAGCCGCGGAAGGTGCGTCGAAGCTCCTCAAGAATCAGGTCGCCGCCTGGAACGCTGTCGCCGCGCGTCATCCCGCGCTCAAGTTCGTTGAGAACCAGTGCGCGCGCCTCCGGCTTGAGCTCCTGGAGATACGCGCGCAGTTTCTCGACGGGCAGCGCCCCGGCCATCCCCGTATTCCATCCCCGGAAGACCCACTCCGGCGTGAGGCTAAGGCGTGGGCGTTAAGAACGTGTTGAGGAACAACAGGAAAAGAAAGGTCGGCCTCGCGGAGGCCGCGCCATCAGCTCACCGGCGTCCAGCTTCCGTCCGGGTTGCGGCAGGCGGTGCCGCGCGCGGCCCTCGGCTGGCCGTTGATATAGATGGTGTGGCTGTAGCCGCGACAGCGGCTGCCGCGCTCCTCGTAATACGGGCCAGGAACTACGGTGCCGTAATAGCCGGAGCTTTCGCCGCGCCAGCCGACCGGCGCGCCATCCTGGCCGTATTCCAGCGCCTGCATCTCGGCCGCATAGGCACGCTGGCGGTCACGCTCGTCCAGTGACGCGCCGATAGCGCCGCCGAGAAGACCCCCGGCCACCGCACCGAGCGTCGCCCCGGCAACGCGGTTGCCGATGCCGCGTCCGCCGAGCAACGCCCCCGCGATGCCGCCCGCCACGGCCCCCGCGACCGCGCCGTCCTGCTGACGCGGACCGGAATCCGCGGCACAGCCCGCAAGCATGAGCCCGGCGAGCGCCGCGGCGATGATCCTGGTTAACCGCATGAGGTCCCCTCCTCCGCGCGGATTCGGCTCGATAGACACCGAACCGCTAGCTGCACGGACGCGTAAAGCTAAGGCGAGGATTAGGGCAAAACTCTGTTCCGAAAGGATTAATCGCCGTCACGCCGCAGGAAGAACCAGCTCGGCACGCAGGCCGCCGATGGGCGCGGCATCGAGCTTGAGCTCGCCGCCGTAAAGACGGGTCAGCTCAAGCACGATGGAGAGGCCGAGGCCGGAGCCGGGCTTGCTCTCGTCGAGGCGGCGGCCACGGTCGCCGACCTGAGCGCGCTCCGCGGGCGTCAGCCCGGGGCCGTCATCGTCGACGATGATGGAGAGCCGATCCTGGCCCGGCTCATCGGGAATCGATGGATCGGGATTCACAACGCCGGCGGATGTCCGCACCTCGATGCCGACGCGCGCCCTAGCCCATTTGCAGGCGTTGTCGACGAGATTGCCGATCATCTCCTCCAGATCCTGGCGCTCGCCCCGGAAACGCGCCTCGGCGGGTGCCTCGACCTCAATCGCGATGCCGCGGTCGTGGTGGATTTTTTCCATGGTCCGCGCCAGGGCGGTCACGACAGGGACAACCTCCGTCACCGTGCTGACCGTGGTGTAGCGGGCAGCAAGGCGCGCACGCTCCAGGTGACGGGTGACCTGGTCGCGCATGATCTCGGTCTGCTCGCGCACCTTGGCGGCGAACGGGTCGGCGCCGCGCGCGGCCGCCTCGTTGACCATCACGGAGAGCGGCGTCTTCAGCGCATGAGCGAGGTTGCCGACATGCGTGCGGGCGCGCTCGACGATCTCGCGGTTGGCATCGATCAGCGCGTTGGTCTCGCGCGCGAGCGGCGCGATCTCGTCGGGAAAGGAGCCCTGCAGCCGCTCGGCGGCACCGGAGCGGATCGCGGCCAGCGATTCCGAGATGCGCTTGAGCGGTGCGAGGCCGAACCGCACCTGGAACAAGGTCGTCAGCAACAGAACGACCGCGAGCACGACGAAGGTGATGGCGATGGACTGGTCGAACGCCGTGAGCTCCTCGTCGATTTCGGATGCCGCACCCGCGACCGCGACCAGAAAGCGCCCCTCCTCGCCGAGATCGATGGTGCGCTCGGCGATGCGCAGCCGCTGGTCCTCGGGGCCCTGGGCATAGCCCTGCCGCAGGCCGCCCAGCGCGGCCGGGACGCCCAGCGCATCGAGCCGGGGCAGGCTCGCATCCCACAGGGAGCGAGACGATCGGATCTCGGGATTTTGGGTTTCGAGCCGCGTGACCTGCCAGTACCATCCGGAGAGCGGCAACTCGAACAGCGGCTCGCCGAGCGACTGGCCGAACTTCTCGGTCGACTCGTCGGGCGAGGCGACCTCGGCGATCAGCGTCTTGAGATAGATGCCGAGACGCCGATCAAACGCGCGCTCCACCGACTGGCGATAGACCGAGGACAGCACGAAGCCGGTGACGAGCAGGATCGCGACCGTCCAGGCCGTCGCCGATACGAACAGCCGCAGCGCAAGCGAGTTAGCGCGCATCAGCCGGATCGGCCAGCATGTATCCGAGACCGCGCACGGTCTGGATCACTTCGACGCCGAGCTTACGGCGGATGCGGCCGACGAACACCTCGATGGTGTTGGAATCGCGGTCGAAGTCCTGGTCGTAGAGATGCTCGACCAGTTCGGTGCGGGACACCACGCGGCCGGAATGGTGCATCAGATAGGCGAGCAGCCGATATTCATGGGAGGTGAGCTTGACCGGATTGCCGTCCACGCTCACCCGGCCGGTACGCGTATCGAGCCGCACCGGTCCGCAGGTGAACTCGCTCTTGGCGTGGCCGGTCGCGCGGCGCAGCAGCGCGCGGATGCGGGCCAGCACCTCCTCGACGTGGAACGGCTTGGCAACGTAGTCGTCGGCGCCGGCATCGAAACCCTGGACTTTGTCGCTCCAGCGGTCCCGCGCCGTGAGCATCAGCACCGGCATCGCCTTGCCGGCGCGCCGCCAAGCCTCCAGCACCGAGATGCCGTCCATCTTGGGCAGGCCGATGTCGAGGATTACGGCATCGTAAGGCTCGGTCTCGCCAAGGAAGTGTCCCTCTTCGCCGTCGAAGGCGCGGTCGACGACGTAGCCGGCCTCGGCAAGCGCCGCCGCAAGCTGCCGGTTCAGGTCGGGATCATCCTCTATGACGAGGAGGCGCATTCGGTCTCCGATCGCGCGCAACGCCGGGGGCGGACTGCCCGCGTCCCCGATTGGGCGCCGGTGGTATGTTCAGAGGCCGCCCACGATATTGCCGGAGGCGGCATCGACGCTTACGCGCGTCACTTTGCCATCGCGCGCGAGCAGTGTCAGCCTGTACACGAGCCCCCCAGGACCATCGCACAGACGCGCCTTCACCACCTCGCCGCCAGCCCGCCCGCGGGCGGCGCGAAGCGCGAGCGCAAGATGCACCGCCTTGCCGCTGGAGATGGCCGCGCGCTGCTGCTCCTTGCCAAGGCAATGGAACTCATCAGCCGCGGCCGCGGGGGACGCCCAGGGACCGACAGCAAGGGCCGCGACGATGAGGATACGGCGGGCCAGCATGGCGCGGTTGATAGGCGCCGGAGCGTGAATGGGGCATGAACGCGAATTCCGCCCGTTCGCAATCGACGGCCCGGCATCGCAAGTCCTGGCGGCCGGCCCGGTCACCGCTTCCCGCCGATCCGGCTCGCGATGCCGCCGGCGATCGTCTGCACGCTCAGGATTCCGACCACGGTCGCGATGATCTGGATTTCCTGGCCCTCATACACGCCCGGCGCCCGCGAGACCGCCCAGCCGAATTTGAACGTGCTGTCGAGATAAACCGCGCCGGAATGTATGACCGGCGGCAGCGCCGCCGTCATCATGAGATAGCGCGTGCCCCACCATCCCCACCGCAGCGCGGCGAGCGCCGCCTGCTCGTGCATCGCGGCCGTTGCGGCCTGAATCTGCGCGATGTCGGTTTCCTTGATGGCGCCGATCTGCGTGATCTGCGCATCGCTCTTCTTGTTGAGCACCGACACCACGCCGTTGGCGATGGCGCCGAACGCCGAGCTCGACAGCCAGTTCACGATCGCAAGCAGAAACCCCATCACACATTGTCCCTTTCAGGCTCGCTCGGCAGCGAGCGCCGGCGCGCAAGCTCCGTGACGACCGCGATCACGATGACGTAGAACGGCACATATTTCGGGTCGAGGATGGCCTGGACCTGATCCTTGACGCCGGGAGCCGAGAACAGGTCGAGCAGCGGATCGGAGAATGCCAGCAGCAGGCCGGTCAGGGCGACGATCCGCGCCCACAGGATCGTCAGCGAATATCGAAAGCACGCCTTGATGCGTTGCATGGCTCAGTTCTTTCCGGCGAGATGCAGGCCAGCCTCGATCTGCCGTGCACGGTCCCGCAGCTTCAGGGCCTCGGTTTCGGCGCCGTTGATCCACACGCGAATCGTCGGACCACAGAAGACGCCGCTCGTGAAGGCAGCGAAGATCAGAACGATGACCAACATCCGCATGGCCGTCTCCTAGGCTTGATTGGATTGCAGAACGGGGGTTGCCGCCGGGGGTGCTTCCTGACGGCGCTTCCGCCACCATCGCCAGGCGATCCAGGCAGTGACGGCGGCAACGAGCGTCGTGGCCAGAATTACGACAAGCGTCGTCCCGGACGCCCCGGCCTGGTGCGCCTGCTGCGCAGCCATGGCCCCGGTCGCCACGATTCCGCCGGTCGTTCCTGTCCGCGCGCTCGCACCGACCGCGACAACGCCCTTGCCCGACGACGGTGTAAGCGTCGGCGCCGACGCGGCGGTCCGCGCCGAACCGCGTCCGGCGCCTGCCGCCATGCGCAACGCCGCGATCCGCACGTCGGTCACACGCCGGCGCCAGCCAGCGCCGAAGATCGGCCAGGTCTTGAGCCGCTTGAGAAACGCAAGGCGTTCATCGCACAGGCGGTTGATGAGGTCCGCGGCGGCGCGCTTGCTGGCGGCGGCAATCACCGCGTCGGTCAGCCTGCCGTCATCGGGAAGTCCGCAAAGCCGCTGCAGGACTTTCGGCGCGCGGCCGGTTCCGGAATTCACACCGTAATCGAACAGCGCATAGTCGAGACCAGCGGGCAGCAGATCGCACCGCATCTTTCCCCAGTATTTGGCGCGATAGATCGCCTTGGCGTCGGCGAGCGGCATCGCGCGAACGTCGGCGGCCGTCACTTTCCGCCCCTTGAAGGCAGCGTATTCGTTGAGCGTGATACCGTGATTGGTCGGCCCGCCGGGATCGGACGGATGATTGACGTATCCGCCCTCATGCGCGAGCACGCGCGTGAGTGCTTCGTCGAAAGTCGACGCGGCCATGACATTGCTCCAAGGAACGAGAACGGGGTCAGCGGGGCGGGCTGGAAAGCGTCGCCGCTTAGGCGCCACTCACCGACGCGTCACGACGGCGGCTCAGACGCACATCGGCTCCCGGCCAATGACGCGCGGCATCATCGGCGACCAGCGATCGGATAAACCGGTATTTGAAGAGCCAGCGGGCAACCGCCGGCCTGGACGGGCGACCTAGCGGGCGATGGTCACCGTGGCATCCTGACGCGTCATTGCGGCTCGGCCGAGTGGAACGACGATCCCATCAACGGTCATGACGGCTACGTCGACATGGAACGCATCAGTGGTTCGATCCACGGCAATGCCTCCGGATGCACCGCTGCAGACGACATTCACTGTCGGGGCGTCGCCGTCGATATTCATGGCCGCCTGTACGTCCGGCCGCGGCAGCCAGATGGGAAATTTCCAGCTCGCGCCGTCCATATCTGCGACAAGCCATGCGAGATCGGCGTGAGAGAAGCACCATCCGTCGATGGTGATCGACGTCTGCTCGGCGACCTCTAGGATCTGGAGCGTCACGTAACAATGCACGATCGGAAGCGGAGGCGCCGTGCGCGTCTCCGCAAGAGCGTTGGAGTTCCTTGGCCGCAGTTGCGGAAATGATGTCTCAGCCTTCGAGAAGCAAAGCAGATAGGACGGTGCCTGGTCGCCCGGATCGAGGCCCGCCATATGGCGGGGTGCATGAACCGGCAGCAACGCGCACACCCGGTCGATCATCTGTAGTTCAATATCACATTGGCCCAGATAGACACGAAGCGTCGTCTCGCCGGACGGGTCGGGGCCGAAGGGCAGTGCGACCGCCTGCGGGAAACCGGCGGAATGTGCGAGAGCTTCGATACCCTCGCGGCCAAACATGTGTTTGTCTTCTCGCGCGGCCAGAAACTCCAGGTCGCCCTGGTGCAAAAGATTGCAACGAATTTCCGCCATCCAGTTGCACATCCGGATGATTCCGGGATCGTCATACGCCACGCCGCCGCGGATCAGGCCGGCGACAATATCGGCGAGCGTCGCCACGACGGCGCGGTGAAACGGCAGGCAGGGCTCGACGAAAAAGGCGGCTCCCGCCGGCGTCAGGATGTCCGCGAGATCGGCAAGAAACGCTCCGACGTCCGTGATGTGATGAAGAACCGCACTGCCGATGGCGGTATCGAACGACGCCGGGCGAAAGCATTTCTGTGTCGCCCCATAGGTGACGAACGTCATATCCCGAGGACGTAGCAGGTTCGCAGCCTGCAGGTTGCGTTGGCACAGGCGCAGCATCTTGTATGAGATGTCGGTCACGACAAGGTGCTCGAAGGTCGCGAGCGCCGAAATCCCCATCGTGGCCCCGCCGGTCCCGGCGCCGACTTCGATCGCCCGGCCAAGGCTCGGCGGCCACAGGTCGCCCGCGCTCGCCGTCATGTGTTTGATCACGCTTCGCGCGGCAGGCTCGCTGATACGGTAGAACGTATCGTAATCGATGTCGTCCAGCGTGCTTCTGACCGAGTCCTGGACGAAATCGATGATCGATTCATGTTGCGGGACTGCTTGTCCGCATTGCTCACATGTCAACGCGCCATGACGGCCGAGAAACCGTCCCGCGCAATGAGGACATTGCAGCAGGCCTATCGGATCGAACGTCAAGATCGCCCCTGGGACCAGCATCCGAATGATGATCGTGCAGCCGTCATCGCCCACCCTTCCACGTATTATTTGCTATCGACCGGTCACTATCGCTTGTGAGCGAAGATCATCGTCGCCGCGGCGAGCTCGAAGTTCTTGTCGTCGGAAAGTTCCTGGACCCATGGCCGCGATAAAGAATCCTGCGGCGACCCCATCACGTCGGATATCCGCAGCAATTCGAATTCCTCCCGCGTGCGGCCCGTCAGGCCATTGGCCCAGCTCGCAAGCGCCCATGTCAGCCACCACACCGGCAGGCACGACCCCGGCACGGTTTGCCGGTCGACATCGAGATGGTCCTCGAACAGCGCCCGCAATCCCTGAACGGTCATGTTGTAGTAGTGGTGAGGATATCCGTGCAGCGGCTGGAGAAAGGGAACGCAGCAGAGCAGCTTTCCGCCGGGCTTGAGGACCCGCGAGATTTCCGCCGCGCATTTGAAAGGATCGCGGACGTGTTCCAGCACGGCGACGGAGAAAACCGCGTCGAACACGTTATCCTGAAACGGAAGGTACTCCCCGACCCCTACCACATCGGTGGTGTCGTAATCGACGATCTCGTAATTGATCACGTTCGAGTAGTAGATCGGCCGCCGACCGGCGCCGCAATCGAGACACAGCCCGGCAGGCTGTTCGTGGATCAGCTCGGTGATCGCCGGGTCGTACGGATGCCCCGACACCGCCTCGGTATCGATGATGCGCGTTTCGGCCCGGATCGCCTCGGTGAGAAAATCGAGCTTCAGGCCGCGGCTTACATGTGGAAGATCGAGCCGCAGGAACGGCTGCAGCCTTTCCATCTTTCCGGCACGCAGGTCGTCGAGCCCTCGCCTGAAGCGCACCGGCCGCCCTTCGCGCTTCCCATACAGATCGTAGTGTTGCTTTCCGCTGGACAGATGGCCGGCCGCGACCGCCGCGGCAACATCGGGATTCGCCGCCAGGTAAGCGGCCTCGTCGAAATTCTGTTCATCGGTGAGTTCGGAGAGGCGTATCGAGTCCATGTCACACCACTAGCACGGCGACGCCGCAGGCCTAAAACCGCATGCCGCCTGCAGTCTATTCGGCCAAGCGGGAGCCACCCGTTCCGCAAGGAAAGCCCACAACCCGATGCACGTATTGGCTGAAAACGGTCGCCACGGGCGCGGATATGCGCTATACACTGCCCGCCCGCAACCCGCGAGATGCTTCATGCGCGTCCAGCTCATCCGGTATCACGATATCGGAAACATCAACACCCGGCTGGCGCAGAGCCTGAATCGCCGGCAGGGCGTGCTTCCTCCGCTAGGCCTCGGATACATCGCGTCGTCGCTGGAGAAGGCCGGGCACGAGGTCGATATCATCGACGCCGTCGCTCTCGAACTGTCCCGCGATCAGGTCCGCGACCGGATTCGCCAGTTCGGCGCCAAGGTTGTCGGCGTCACCGCGATGACCCCGACGTTCCGCGGGGCACAGGAGGCGGCAAAACTGGCGAAGGACGCAGGCGCCGTTACGGTGATCGGCGGCGTTCACATGTCGATCTTTCCCCGCGAGACGCTGAGCTTTGATTACGTGGATTTCGGCATCATCGGCGAAGGCGAAGAGACGATGGTCGAGCTCTGCGACGCGCTGGAGCAGGAACAGCCGGTCTCCGGCATCGAGGGGCTTTGCTACAAGCGGCCGGACGGCGAGATCGTCGTCGGCCAGCCACGCATCATCGACGACGTCACCGAGCTTCCCTGGCCGTCCTACCACCTCCTTCCGATGGAGCGGTATTCCTCCATCATCGGTCTGCATCCCACCGTCACCATGATGGGCTCGCGCGGCTGCCCCTATCAATGCGGCTTCTGTTTCAAGACGCCATCCGACAAGAAATACCGCGTCCGGCAAGTTGCGGACATCGTCAGCGAGATCGCGTTTCTGGTGGAGAAATATCGCGTCAAGGAAGTCATGTTCTATGACGACATCATGCCGCAGAAATATGCCGCCGCCCTGTCGCGCGAGCTGATCGCTCGAAAGGTGAAGATCAAGTGGCAGACGCCGCAACGGGTGAATTTGGTCGAGCCCGAATTGCTCAAGCTGATGGCGCAGTCGGGATGCCACATCCTCCGGTTCGGCGTCGAGCAGGGCGACCCCGAGATGATGCAGCTCGTCGAGAAGAAGACGAACATCGCTCAAGTCAAGCAAGCCTTCCGATGGGCGAAGGAAGCGGGTATCGACTCGTTCTCATATTTCATCATCGGCTACGCCGGCGAGAGCGAACGGACGATGACTGCCACTATCAACCTCGCCAAGGAGCTCGATCCCCGCTACGTCATGTTCACGAAGGCGGTGCCTCTGCCGAATACGCCGCTGATGAACATGGCGGTCGCCGGCGGCTTCGTCGCGAAGGATTATTGGAGGCGGTTCACGCTCGGCGAGGATCTCGCGCCCATTCCCCCGCTGGTGCCCGACGCCGACGCCTGGGTCCAGCGCGCGTACCGCTCCTTTTATCTGCGCCCGCACAAGATCTTCAGGCAACTGCTGAGCATTCGCTCATGGTCTGATCTGCGCAAGAATATCGACGGTTTCATCGGCGTCGTCGGCTTCAAGATGCGCGACGACGCCTTCACGGTGGTGAAGTCCTCCGTCTACAAGCGTGCGGCCACCAAGCTCGAGACGGCTGGATGACAATCTGCGATCCGGTCGCCTCGAGGATGGACGACGCGGTGAGATTCAGAGGCGAGTTTGCACGGACGATCGCGCGTGCCCGCGAGGCCGGAGCGAAGGGTGCGCGTTGACGATTATGTCCGGCTGATCCGGCCAGCGCACTGGGTGAAGAACGGGATCATTATCGTCCCGTTGTTCTTCACCCCGGAGCTTGTCACGAAGGCGGCCACCGGCGCGGTCACGGTTACCGTGACAATTTTCTGCCTCATGACCAGCGCTGTTTACGTCTTCAACGACTGGGCCGATCGGAAGGCCGATGCCGCCCATCCCATAAAGCGCTTCCGGCCGATCGCCTCAGGCCGCGCGGAGCCGCGTGTCGCCCTGATTTTGGCGCTCGCCTTGGCGCTCGGCAGCTTGGCTTTCGCAACCGCCTTCGAGCCGGACGTGCTGCCATATGTTGCGGCCTACGCAGGGCTCAACATCGCTTATTCTCTGTACCTGAAGCATATCGCCATCGTCGACGTCTGCGTTATCGCGCTCGGCTTCATCATCCGGGTCCAGGCGGGAGTGGCCGCCATTCACGCCGTGCCGAGCCCTTGGATATCGATCCTGACCGGCCTGATCGCCATGTTTCTCGCGCTCGCTAAGCGCAGGGACGACCTCGTTTTGAATGTCGACAGAGAGCACCGGCGAAGCCTGGGCGGTTATAACGCTCCCTTTCTCGATATCGCCGTGACCGTCATCCTTGGCGCGCTCCTTGTCGCTTACCTGATCTACACGACGGACCCGCAAGTCATCGCGCGGTACGGCACGGCGCGGCTGCACTACACGGCCATCTTCGTTGCCGCGGGCGTCCTGCGCTATCTCCAGATCGGCATCGTGGAGCATCGGTCCGGAGCGCCGACCGAGGTCATACTGTCCGACAAATTCCTTATCGTTACCTTTGCCTTGTGGACGGCGGCGGTCGGCGTGTTGATCTATGGAGGATTTGGTTGATGCTGCCCGGCCCGTCCGTCCATCCCGAAGCCGACCTTCGAGAGCTCAGGGTTGCGTTGGAGTTCTTCGTCCTGGCCGCTTTGGCCATGGTGGCGGTCTGGCTGGTCCGCCCGAGCTTCGATTTCGAGTTCGACGACAGCTACATCATGTACCGATACATCGACAATCTGGCGGCAGGAAAAGGACTGGTATTCAACGACGGCGACCACCTGGAGGGATTTTCCTCTCTGACATGGGTGCTAATACTGGGCACCGTCCGGCGTTTCGTGAACTTGGACACGATATTGCTGTCGAAGCTCTTTGGCGTGTTCTGCTTCGGTAGCTGCCTCGTCGGGACGTTCCTGGCCACCAATCGGTTTCTTGTCGACCTTCCGACCGGCGACGCGAGGAGGATCCTGGTTACTGCGTTCGTGGTCTTCCTGCCGATAATAGTTCCGTCCGCTACCTTATGGGCGGTCGGCGGCCTGGAGAACTCACTCTACGCGCTTGCGCTGATTGTCTACGTGACGTTCGTTGCCGCCCAATGGCCGATATCGGCGGGCATCGCGGCGGCGTTCGTCGCAGCCACAAGAGTGGAAGGGATCATGTTCTGCGTGGTTCCGGTAGCGCTTGACCTGCTGTCCCTTATTACGCGTCGCGATTTCCTGAGACGGCCGCTCGATGTTATCCGCCGCCATTTCCTGGTCGAGCACCGACGTTTCTATATCAAATACTTCTCGATCGTCATCGCCTATGTCGTCATCATCACAGCCTTCCGGCTCGCCTATTTTCAGGATTACCTGCCGGCGACGGCACACTTCAAGACGCCGACAAGCGCAAGTTCCAATCTCCTCGCCGGCTGGCGCTATCTCTTGCGCTTCGTCAGCGAGAATCCCGCCTTCTCGATTTTGTCCGGGGCAGCGCTGGCGGCTTTCCCGATCTGGATCAGAAACCGCTTCGTGACCGCCGCAGCGTCGGTCGTGATCATCCAGCTTCTCTTTGCAATCTGGGTGGGCGGCGATTGGATGGCTTATCACCGCTTCTTCGCCGCCTTCATTCCGCTTGCCTCAATACCGATCGTCGCAACACTGGCGCACTTGATCGCGCGCTATTCACGTTTTTCCTCAGACCGCTTGGGGCCTGCCGTGATCTGCGCGGTCGCGGGTTTCTTCGTGGCTCGGGACGCCATCCGCATTTATGACGTCTCCGCGGTCACCTTCGGGCCGACATATCCGATCCGGACGGTGAATGCGAAATTGGGAGTGTATCTTTCCCATAACACGCCGCCGAATGGCGTCGTCGCGGTCGGCGACGTCGGCGCCATCGCCTATTATTCGCAGCGCCGGATCATCGATCTGCACGGACTGATGGACAGGACGCTTATTAAATATGTCGGGAATTTCACGACCGCGCCTCACTCCGACGTTGATACGGGCTACGTGCTCGCGCAGCATCCGCAATGGATCATTGCGATCATGAACGGCCCTCCTGGTTCGCCAGCGGGCAACAATGGCGCATATGGGCTTTACGACAAGCTGCTTCGTGACCCTCGGTTTCCGGTGGATTACAAACACTACGCCGATTACACGCTGGCCTCGTTTTATTCCTACCGGCTCTTCTATGATGCCAGGCAGATGGTCGCCGCGACGGTCTCGATAAATATCCAGAACGACGCCAAGGAGGCCGAGACCGCGCGTGTCTATTTCAGCGACAGCCACGAGCCCCCGACGACGCAGTATTCGGGCGAGCAGAAAATCGTGGCCAAGGGCATCTTCTTCACCGACTTCAGATCCGGCACGCGGCTTCGCGTCGACCCATCAACCCGGCCAGGCCAGCGCATCACGCTCTCCAACTTCAGCATCGAATGCAGGGACCGCGTGGACAGCGGCTTTGGAGATCCGGCTGGCCTTGCCGGCAGCGGCATCAAGATCGTCGAGGCGGACAACGATCGCGTCATCTTGGAAACCACCAGCGCCGCCCCGTTTTTGACGATCCCCGTTTGCCGCCCTGGCCCGGCCGGCTGAACCCTATCCCATTCGCTCCATGGCCATGATCTGGGCCTCGCTGGCGGGAAGCTGCACGGAGCCTCCGCTGATGCTCCTGAGCTTGACGACGTAGGTCGTGGCACTGGTCGTCCCGGGCGCGTCGAGACATGCCATCGAGATCGCCGCCTCGCTGACGGAAGGCCCGGTCTGGACTTGGCGCTGCGTGCCCGCCAGGGCGGTGGTCCCGCGATGCAGCTTGTAGGTCGGGAAGTCGCTTGCGCCCGAATAGATGTCGCTGCTCGCGGATATCTCCACGAGAATTCGCGGCGCTGGTGGGAGTAATTGAAAGCGTCAGGTTGGAGCTCTGGAAGCTGGTGCTGGTCGTCGCGATCGGCGATGACGTTGTCGCGCTGATCATCTGAACAACATCGCCGGGCTTCTTGATGCTTGGCCCGAAGAGCTGGATCGCGCTCGGCCCGCTCGCCCAGGTCCCTGCGGTCGTCAAGCCGCTGGACCATTCCAGGTAGCCGAGGATGCGGAAGGCTTTCGTGGCGACGGCGGTGCCGGTGTAGTAGGTGCCGGCGGAGCTTCCGCCGGTGCCGCCGGTGCTCGATCTCGCATTATGCTCGTCGAGCGGGAAGATCGCACTTGCGGTCGAGCAGTTGACCAAGCCGAGCCGGAACGTGCCGGCGTCGTTGAATCCGACCACCCACAGACGGAACGGCGTCGCATTCGTGGTGCCGAGCGTCGCGCCCGAGTTCACCGTGAAGGAGGTGGCCGCGGCGAGCGTGATCACCGTGTAGTCGCCGGTCGCAGCCGTGGCGTTGCGGAACACGAGATAGACCGGATCGCCCGCGCTTGGATCGCTGCCGGCCTTGGTCTTGATCGCAACGGTCAGATTGTTGGAGGCGACGCTCGCAACAAGCACGCCGTTGATCATGGCGAAGCCGAGCATGGCATCGGCAAGCAGGATCTTCGCCTTACCGGTCGAGCGGCTGACGTTCATCGAACTCGGTCCAGGTCGACCCATCGGCCGAGACCTTGAGATGGAAGTCGTCGTCGCCGGTGAGGCCGATCTCGGCGCGGCCGGAAAAGTTGTCCTGCAACAGGAAAGACAGCGTCTTCGCCGCGCTCTCCTTGCTGAGCTTGTAGCGGAGATTGCCGTCGCCGCCCTCGGCCACCGTCTTCGCCGTCCACAATGCGTTGTTGAGCTTCGCGCTCAGCGGATTGGTGGCGTCCGCCGCGGTGCCGACGCCGAGCAGCGGCAGGTTCTGGATCGCCGTCAGGCCCGCGATCACCGACAGCGCCGGTTGCCACGCCGAGCCGTCCCAGGCGAGCAGCGCACCTTCGTCGGCGACGTGGCACAACCAGCCTTTGCTTGGCGCATAGAAGAACCAGCCGCCATCGGAAAAATGTGCGATGCGGTTGTCCTTGCCGGCGAAGGCGCCGGTGCCGGTCGCCTTGACGAGATAGCGGTCGCCCTCGGCTGGGGACCCCGGCGGCGCGGTAAGGTCGCGGTCGATCACCGACAGCATCACCAGGGCATCGAGGATGCGCATCGCCTCGTCGTGGAAGATGTGCCGCTGCGCCTGCTTGTTGGCGACATAGGGTAGCGTGAGATGCGTGGTGTTGTCGGACATGGTGTTCCCTCGTGTCCCGCACGCGGTGCATCGCGTAGCGTCTTCGCCGAGCGGTGCTCCGCAGATGCGGGAGCCCGGTTGATTTGAAAAAAGCTGGGTCCCCGGTCTGCATCGCAGCACGTTGTGCTGCACCGCGCCCGGGACACGAGGCCTGCGCTAGACCGCGAGCACCGCCTGCGCCGCGAAGCCGCGGCCGACGCTCGCCGAGAGCTGGGACACGCTCATCTTGATGCTGGTCTGCGGGGCGCCAAAATCCGTCAGTTCATCGGCGGCTGCGTAGAGAACCGTGGGAGTAGCTGCCGATAGCGTCCGCACCACGGTCGTGCCGGACAGGATATCGACAGCGTAAGCCTCGCGCTCCTCGCCGAGCGGCACCTCGTCGAGGTTCCACGAATCCGCGCTTGCCCGCGTGCGCCGCACCCACGAGAGCTGCACGCCGGCTCCGCTGCGAACCGCGCGCGAGATGCACCGGCGTGAGCGGCTTGAGCGCGGTCGCCTGCGGCGTCGCGCTCAACGCGACTGCCGCCGGATCGCCGTGGTCGCGATCGGTCGCGATGAGGCGAAGCTGCATCGGGCGGCCGAGCGTATCGAGCCCGCGCGCAATCGGCACTACATGCTCGTCGAGCAGCACGAAGGCCGCGCCGGCCGGCAGCGGAGCGCCCATCGCCCATTCGCTGCCGGCCTGCCCGCGCAGGAAACGCGAGAGCCGATACGTGCGTTCTGCCACGAGTTCGGCATTGGCGAACTGCAGCACCTCCCAGGCGCCATCGCTGCGCTGAACCGCCGCGGCATTGGCGCCGCCCGAGCAGCACGTTGTCGGAAACCGAGGCCAGCGCACCGCCATAGAGCGTCACGCGCACGCTGTTGAGGTGATCGAAGCGGCTGGTCGGCCCGGCAGGCAGATCGTCGAGCGTCTCGCCCATGATCGCCGGCGCGAGCGCAACGCCGACCGGCTCGAAGGTGAGCCCGTCCGCCGGAGCGCCAGATCGCGACCGGCCCGGCCACGGATCGGCGAACACCGCGAGCCGCAGCAGCACCGGCGGCGCATCGTCGGTAAGCGTCGGCAGATCGAGCAGCACCGCCTGCACCGGTCCGAGCGACGGCGGCTGCGCGGGCGTTCGGCGGCGCGGGCTGCCGAGCGGCAGCTCGAACACCTCCGGGTCGATGGCGCGGCGCATTGACGCGCCGGCTCTCGGTGTCGACGATCTCGCGCAGCTCGACGAGCCGCCGCCGCCCGTTCACCGTGACGGCGATGACGTCGCCCGGCGTGAGCGCAAGCCGCGATCGGCGGCAAGCGCGAACTCGGCCGTCTCGCGGCCGGCCCACAGGTCCTGCAGCCAGATCTCGGCGCGGCGCTCCGCGGCGGCGTCATCGGTGACGACGGCAAGGTCGGCGTGCGCCGTGCTGGTGCTGCCGACCTGAGGCGGCGCGAGATGACGGCGGCGCGGCGATAGTCGGTGCCGCCATCGGTGAAGCCGAGCGACACCTCGCGCGGCAGCTCGGTTTCCTGCGCCCGCGTCAGGCGTGCCGGCGCGCCGGCGTCCGGCAGCACCAGATCGTCCTCGAAAAGTTCGTCGACCGGCGACGCCGCCGCGCGGGCGGAACGCCAGGACGCCGTCGTCCTCAGCGGCGTCGAACGCATAGGCGAGCGCCAGCGGCTCGATCGCAGCGCGCGGCGCCATCGGGCGGTCGATGAGATAGCCGTCGACGACCTCGTTGAGCGCCGACGAGTCGATAGCCCGTCACGCCCGCGTCGGCGAGAATCGCGGCAACCAGCGCGCTGAGCGGCGCCGAGCCGAGCCGGCCGGTGAGCCAATGTCCCGTCTCCCAGTTCGGCCCGTCGCTCCACACGTCGAGCGCCGCCGGAAACACCGGATAGGGCCGCGCGTCCCAGGTCCACAGATGGATCGCCGACGGATCGATCATGCGCGCCGCCATAGACCGTCGACACCGGATTGGTCGTGCTGCGTCGCGCCCCAGGACGGGATCGAATGTCTGCAGCGCCGCTTCCAGCATCGCGGCGCTGGATGAAATCGTCGCGGCGGCCATTGGAGAAATAGGGCACGCCGCTGTCGATCGACTTCGGATCGGGAAATACGCTGGGCTGGTTGGCGCCCTTGTCCACCGCCGGGCAGCCGATCTCGGTGAGCCAGATCGGCTTGCCCTGCGGCACCCAGCTCGGTCGGCGCCGACGCTCGACGCCGCCGACGCGCTCGACATGCGCGTTCGCCCACCAGCTCCACATATCCTTCTGGCGGAATACCCACGGCTTGCCGAGCCCGTCGGTGATGTCGCGTGCGCGTCTGCGTCGCGCGCGCCGCATCGTCGGCATAGTACCAGTCGAAGGCCTCGCCCCGCGCGAAGATTGCCAGCGAGATAGTCGAGATCGTAAATCGATGACGCCAGCGCGCGGTCGAGATGGTCGGCGCCGTCGCGCCAATCGGAGAGCGGCGCGTAATAGTCGATGCCGACCGCATCGATAGCCGACGACGCCCACAGCGGATCGAGCGGAAAGCGCACCTCGCTCGCGCCGGGGTCGACGACATGCGCGCCGTATTCGGTCCAGTCCGCGCCGTAGGTGACGATCGTCCCGCCGCCGAGCATGGACTTGACGTCTGCCGCCAGGCTCGACGAGCGCATTCGCCGCCGGATAGACGCCCGAGGCCGAGCGCACGCGCGTCAGCGCGGCCATCTCCGAGCCGATCAGGAATGCATCCACGCCGCCGGCCGCGGCCGCGAGGTTCGCGTAATGCAGGACCATCCGGCGGAACGTCCATTCGTCCGGACCGCTATAGACGACGTCACGCCCCGCGACGGAGAAATGCGCCGGCGCGGCGGTGCCGAAGAAAGCCGCGACCTGCGTGCCCGCCGTCGCCGTGCCGTCGGGCGAACCGCCCTGCCCCGGCGCCGGATCGCAGGTGATGCGCCCGCGCCAGGGATAAGTCGGCTGCGAGCTTTCGCCGGTCCACGGATCGGGCAGGGCGTTGCCGGCGGGAATATCCATCATCACGAACGGATAGAGCGTGACCTTCAGCCCGCGCGTCTTTAGCTCACCGATCAGGTCGACGACGCTGATGTCCGAGGGCGTGCCGCCGAATGCCGGCCGTCCACCGACGGTCGAGACCAGATGCGCACTGCCGCGCGTGAGGCCGGACACCGACCACTCGCCGGGATGCGTCGCCTTGTCGCGCACCTCGACGCCCGGAATGATCGTGCAATGCCCGGCGCGCAGGTCGGTGCCGAACCAGGCGACCACGACCGCGACGCGTTCCAGATTCGGACAGATCGCCTGCAACTCGTCGAGCGAAGCATCGACGTCGGACGACCGCGTGGCCGACATGGCGGTTCTCCGGCGCCGATTGTCCGGGCCCGAGAAGCTGCACCATCGTGGCGGGCTCGTAGCCGAACTCGGTCGTGCCGGGGATCAGCGTCGCCGCACGCACCATCTGCTCGAGCCGCCCGATCGGGCGGATCACCTCGAACGACAGCTGCGGAATGCGGTTGCCGAAATTCTCGAGCGGCAGCCGCTCGAACACGACATAGGCGAGGCCGCGATAGGCCGGCGCGTCGCCGTCCTTGGCGACGATCAGCGGATCGGGCGTCTGCGTCTGCGAGCCCGGATAGACGCGATAGGTCACGTTGCTCAGGTCGAGCGGTTTGCCGTCCGCCCAGATGCGCGCGACGTTGGCGATGGCGCCTTCGCACAGGCCCAACGGCGAAATTGGCGAAATAGGAATAGGTCGTGGTGGTGGTCTTGGTGGACGCCGCCACCGCCCTTGCCGCCGCTGGTCTCGGTCGGTGTCGAGATCGCCTCCTCGAGCTTGGTCGCCCAGATCACCTGGCCCGCCATGCGCACGCGGCCATAGACGCGCGGGATCGGCGCGCCCTCGGTCGAGGCCATGACGTCGAGGTCGGCAGAGCCGCGGGACCTTCCGCGTGACGCGTCTGCCCGCCGAACAGCGCCTGGTCGATGAGGTTGCCGCCGATCGCGCCGGCGATGCGGCCCGCGATCGCGCCGACCGGCCCGAACACCGAGCCGCCGATTGCAGCGCCCGCGGCGGAAAGAACAAGTGCGGCCATGAGGATTTCTCGAAGTTGAAAGACGCGTTCGCCGCCTGCTCCGTTACCTCTCCCACAAGGGGAGAGGGTCAGGCCGGGTCGAGGATCGGCTTACACATCCACTCCCGGAAACCGGAACGCATAGGCGAGCCGCCGCCGCCACCACGGCGCGATCGCGACCTCGGCGACCGCCGCGCCGTCATGCGCGTGCACCATCAGGTCCGGGCGCGGTGACGATCGCGGCATGCTTGGCGGCAAAGCCGCGCGCGCCAGCGGAACAGCAGCACGTCGCCCGGCGCGAATGCGTCGCGGATCGATCGGCGCAACGAGATGCCGCGTCGCCGGCATCCGCCAGCGGTTCGTCGCCCGATGCCTCGGCCCAGTCGGGCGCATAGGGCGGCGCGCTGTTCGGGCTCGTCGCCGAGCACGCGCGCGCCACACGCCGCGCACCAGCCCGAGGCAATCGCAGCCGACGCCCTTGAGCGAGGCCTGATGCCGATACGGCGTGCCGATCCAGGCGCGCGCCTCCGCGACGATTGTCGGAACGCGGTGGTGAGAGCATGTCATGCTTTCACCAGCGCCGTGCCGTCATTGCCCGGCTCGCCCGCGCACCGGATAGCTGACGACGAAATCGTTGCCCGGGATGTGCGGGAAGCCGCGGAAGTTGACGGCGTTGGCGAAGCGGTCGCGGCAGGTCGCGAAGCGCTTGTCGCAGCCGGCCGTGACGGTGAAGGCGTCGCCCGGCGCGAGCGGCTCCGGCATCTGCCTGCCACAGATCGAACGTGACGCCGTCGGCGTCGCACGCGATGCTGCTTCACCTCGATCGGCGAGGCCGGCATTGGCGCCGCTCGTCCAATGTCAGCTTGCCGGCGGTGAACCAGCCGTCCGCGAAGGCGTCGAGGCCCGACGCGGTGAAAGCTCGACGTCGCCGATGAGCGACGCGATGACTGCCCGATGCCGTGAAAGGCCGGGTCTGTCGAGATCGACCGTGCAGCGCGCATCGCCCAGATCGGCCGAGCAGGTCGCGGTGTAGAGCCGCCCGCTGGTCTTCCGCGAGGCGATCGGGCGAGCCCGCGCATCTCGGCGGTGAACGCCGCGCCCTCGCGCCGCACCTCGCCGAGCGTGCCGCTCGGCCAGCAGCACGCGCAGCGTACGGCTCGCTCCAGTCGACCAGATGCATCTCGACCGTCGCGGCATCGTAGCGGCCGGCGGCGAGATCGGCCTCGTTGAGCGAATCGTCGGCAGCGCGCCCGCGATCTCCGAGCCGTCGACCGCACAGGCCGAGCCGCGCCGTCGCCTCGCGAGCCGTTCAGCCCGGTGCCGGCGCGGCAGGTGACGGCGCCGAGCACGATGTCCTCGTCGTGATCGGTGAAGCCCTGCACGACGCCGTCGCGGCGCGTGACGATCCAGCAGCGGCACAGCGTGGTGACGCCGGAGTCGAGCTTGGCTTGCAGTGCGGACGGGATCGTTCTCATGGCTTGATCTCGACCAGCGGAATTTTCGGGATCGCGCCGGCCGCGAAGGCGGAGAGATCGACCTCGAGATAGTCGGTGTCGAAGCGCACCGGCACGTCGAACAGAAAGCCGGCGGTCACGCCGCGCCGTTCGGCGGCACGTGGCCGGAGAGAAACGTCACGATCCCGGTCGTGGCGTCGCACGGTGAAGGCGACGCCCGCCGTCGGCTTCGACGCCGGCGACCGCGACGCGCACGCTGCCGCCGCCGGCTTGGCGATCGGCCCGCTGATACGGCGCATGGACGCTGCCGTAGGTCTTCACGAGCTGGAACGTCGTCGTGCGCGCCGTCGCCGGTGCCGATCACCTGATCGAGCGGCGGCGACCGCCGCGCCGGGCGCGGCGGAGGAATGATCGAGCCGGTCGCGCCAGCGGAAGCCATAAAGCCGCCCGCGCCGTTCCTCGAAGAACGCGACCACCTCGCGACAGCGCCTCGAAGGTCTTGACGCCGTAGCCCGCGTCGTAGCGCCGGCGCGAATGCGCCCAGCGCGCATTGCGCTCCTCGCGGCCGGAGCCGAGCGCGACGATCTCGGTGCGCCGCTCGCGGCCCGCCGGCGCTCTTGAGCGCGATGTCGAGCGGAAACAGGATTTCGTGGAATGCGGGCATCGGTCACAGGCTCCGCTGGCCGCGCGCGACCGCGCGCGCGATCTGGCCGGTGAGATAGGCCTCGGAACGGCGGAAGCTGGCGGCGTCCGGCGTCGCGATATGCACGGTGACGTTGCCGCGCTGCACCGCCCGAGCGCTGGCGACGCCGAGCCGGCCATCGGGCCCGCGCGTCAGCGGCATGATCGCCTCGGGTCCGGCTTCGCCGGCGAGCCCGACGCCGCCGGACGCCGAGCGGAAAGTAAGTCGGCGTGCCGATGACGCCGCCGGCCGCGAACGGCTTGATCGCGCCCATCGCGGCGGCGAGGCTCGCGCCAGGATTGGCCGGGCCGACGCCGGAGCCGCCGAACAAGCCGCTGAACAGATTGTTGAGCCCGCCGGCGATGCCGTTGGTCGACCGGACGCAGCGCGGCGCTGACGGTGAGGCTCGACAGCCGCAGCGCCAGCGACTTCAGCACGTCGTCGAAGCTCTTGCCGTCGGTGATGCCGCGCGTGAACGCCGTGCTCATGGCGCGTGCGAAGCCATTGGCGCTGGTCGGTCGAGGTCGCGTGTGCGCGCCGACAGCCGTCTCGGTGGTCGCCGGCGAGATCGTCGCCTTCACTAGAGATGACGTTATCGTCCATCGGGATATCTCTTCATCAGGTCGTGCGAAAGCCGCCGCGGTCGAGCGGCGCGCGACCGGGCCGATAACGGCTCGCGCGGCGAGCGCGAATTCGCGCGGCGTCATGCGCCAGAACGCGTCGGGCGAAAGCCGCAGCACGCCGAGGCCGAAGCCGATCGCGTGCGTCCACGGAAACGGGCTGAGGTCGGGTGCAAGGTGCAACATCCGCTCGTCCCTGCGAAAACGGGGACCCATCTTTTCATGTCATCATGGATTCCCGCTTCCGCGGGGATGAGCGGAGTGCGGCCCGCGTCGCGGCATCCGCTCGGCTCCGGGTCTGCATAGGGCCGCGAACGATCATCCGCCGAAGGTCGCCGCGATCAGCTCGGCGGCGATCGCGCACATAGCCCGCCGCGCCGCCGTCGACCGCCATCGCCGCGACTTCATCGTCGCTCACCGCCTCGCCCGCCCCGCGCAGGCCCGCCGCGATGATGCGCGTAAGATCGCGCGCCTTGAGCCGTCCGCGTGCCGAAGCGCTCCGCCAGCGCCACCAGATCGTCGGCGCCGAACGCCGCTTCGAGTTCGGCCAGCGCGCCGAGCGTGAGCACGAGGCACCGGCGTGCGCCGCCGATCTCGGCCTCGATCTCGCCGCGATGTTGGTTGGGCATCATTATTTCCTCGGCTCGCCGGTTGGTCCCTCTGCTCCGTGCGCGGGGATCAGAACGCCGTGAATGTCAGTTCGCCGGCCGATTCCAGCGACAGGTCGTAGGTCACCTCGCCGTTATGCTCGCCGGCGAATTCCAGGCCGGTGATCTGGAACGCGCCCTGCGACCGTGCCGAAATCCGGGATCACGATCTGATAGTTCTTCACCGCGCCGTCGAAGAACGTCTGCGCGCATCAGCGCGTCGGACGCCTGCATCCTTGAACAGGCCGCGGCCGGAGACACCGGCGCGCTTGATGCCGGCGCCGTCGAGCAGCTCGCGCCAGCGCCCGGCGGATTCCGCGTGCGTGATGTCGACGGTCTCGGCATTGAAGCTCAGGCGCCGCGTGCGCAGGCCCGCGACGGTGGTGAAACCGACGCCGTCGGCGATCTTGACGAGAAGGTCTTTGCCTTTTTGGGCGGACATGGATGCGGTCCTCGTTATGCGGGTTCGGTCACGGCGCGGAAGCGCACCACCGCGTGATAGGTGCGGCCGTCCGTCTCGCGGCGGATGTCGGCGACCGCGAAGCGCAGGTTGACGAGGTGGTGGCCGGTCAAGCGTCAGCGGCGCGTCGTCGAGTGCCTGCAGCAGCGCGCCGGCGATCAGATGCGCTTCGCGGTGGCCGCCCTGGCGCGACCACGCGTGCAGCGTCAGCGCGTGCTCTTCGCCGGGCTCGGTGCCGGTTGAGAAATCGGTGATACGCGCCTCGCCCAGCGTCACATAGGGAAACGCGGCGCTCTTGGGCGGCTCGTCGTATACGCGCGCCCCGCCGAGCAGCGCGGTGAGCGTGCCGTCACCCGACAACGCATCATGGATCGCGGCGCGCAGCGCCGCGGCGGCGGTGGACATGATGATGTGCCCCGTATTTGGTGTTTGGCGCGCGAAGCGCAGCGCCGCGATGCGGCGCCTCTCCTCTCCCCTTGTGGGAGAGGGTTTCGAGCGACGCGCGGCGGGTGAGGGGTTGGCCGGAGTAAAGACCCCTCACCCGACTTCGCGGTCTTCGACCGCTTAGCCACCCTCTCCCACAAGGGGAGAGGGAAGCGGAGCAAGCTGCGACACCGAGACCTTGGTCAATCCCGCCGCTCTTCGGCGCGAATCTCGAGGAAGCGGCCGGCGCATCGGCATCGCGCAGGCTGACGACCGATAGATGCGGTCGCCTTCGCGGAAGCGATGCCGCACGGTCACGTCGTCGCGCATGCGGATCACGATGCGATGCGTAACGGTCGCGCCCACGGCATCGGCGACGACATCGCCGCGCGCGGATACCGGCGTCACCGCCGCCCATAGCGTGGTCACCGTCGCGTAGCCGCGCGTCACTCCGCCGGCGTCGTCGTCGGTCTCGACCGGCGCTTCCAGCACCAGCCGACGCTTCAGCTCGCCGATGTCGATCATAGCGACATCACCCGGAACGGCGCGATCAGCGCGGCCGACGGTCGACGGCAGCGCCGCGACCTCGCACCCGCCGCGAACACGCCGCGGTTCTCGTACCAATGCGCGACCAGCATGCGGATCGCCTGGCGCAGCGGCTCCGGCACGTCGGCCGCGCCGCCATAGCCGACCGTCGACGTCGAGCTCGATGCCGGCGGCCGAGCGACCCGGCGTCGGCAGCGACCACGCCGCGAAGGCCAGCACGGCGGACGCCGTATCGATCACGAATGCCTGGAGGTCGATGCTCTGCGTCGTGCCGTCGTCGCGATAGACACGTGCCGCGGTCACATCGCGCAACGGCTGCGGCGTCACCACGATCCGCCCGCCCGTCGGCCAGGCGTCGCGGACGATCCGCCATGTCTGCGTGACCAGCGCGCGCCGCGTCGCCGCCTCGACATGGATGCGCGACCCCGCGATCAGCGCGGCGATGACGTCGTCGTCGTCGTCGTGCTCGACGCGCAGATAGGCCTTGGCCTCGGCGAGCGAGATCGGCTCGGCCGCGGGGCCGGCAAGCAGGATGGATGACATGGATGCGTTCTCGGTTGACAGATACGGATCAAACAGGCTCAACGCGGCGCATGACGCGTCACGCCAACATTGCATGCGTTTTCCTGTTCGCCGGATGCACATCCGCCGCCGCCATGGTCGGGGGCGCGCCGGTGGCATCGGGCGACGTCGCGCGGCATGTCGTGCTGATCGTCGGCTCGCGCGGCACCTCGTGCACCGGCACCGCGATTGCGCGCGACCTCGTGCTCACCGCTGCGCACTGCGCGATGCCGGGCGCGGACTACAAGATCGTGCTGTTCGATGCCGCGCGAAACCCGACGCTCAAGGATGTCGCGCGCGCCATCCAGCATCCGCAATTCGATCTCAGGACCATGCTCGGGCACCGCGCGACGGCGGACGTCGCGCTGCTCAGGCTGGCCGAGCCGCTGCCGTCGTCATTCGCGCCGGCTCCGCTCGCGGCCGATCGCGCCGTCGCACCCGGCGACCGCCTCGTCGTCGCAGGCTACGGCGTCACCATCCGGGGCGACGGTCGCTCCGGCGGCACGTTGCGCGCAGCGAACCTGGTCGCGACCGGAAAGCCGGGCACGCTGCAGCTTCGCCTGGTCGATCCCGCCACCAGGAACGAACGCCCGGGCCTCAGCGCCTGCACCGGCGATTCCGGCGCGCCGGCCTTCGCCGAAACCAACGGCCGCCTCGCCGTGACCGGCGTGGTGAGCTGGTCCACCGGACCGAACAACTCGGCCGGATGTGGTGGTCTCACCGGCATCACGCCACTGTCGCGCTACCGCGACTGGATCGTGGAGACAGCCCGGGCGTGGGGAAGTCCTCTTTAGTACGCGCTCTGACACATGCCGCCCGTAGGGAAACCTAAAGCTAGAAAAGCGGTGGGCTTGGCGCTGGTGGGATCGCGCTGCACGCGCGCGCCGTCGCGGCCCACGATCAGGCCGCACTTCAGCGGCTATCCTTGAACGTCTCCGGCAGGGCGAACCAGAAATCTCCCCACTCCAGGTCGCCGCCGGCCAGCCAGTCGGCGATCACGCCTTCAACAATCTCCTCGGGCGTATCGGAGCCGTAATGGAGCTTGGTGTTGCGCTCCATTCCCCACTGCCAAGGCACGGCACCGCGCTCCACTAGGGCGTGAAGGCTGCGACGAACGAAGTCCGCGAGGGCGGCGCCTTCGAGGCCAAAACTGCGACGCCCTACACCAACGACGCCAGACAGCCCAATACCAATGTCGCTAAGCCGATTCGGCATCAAGGCGATCCACTGGCTCATGGGCATCCCATCAATCCTATGTCTGGGATCGTTGCTCATCGTTGGGTAGTGTCTCAGTTTGAATTTGTGAGCATCATTTTTGCAGCCACACGGCGAATGGGGAGGCGAGCCGTCCCACGGCTAATATTTGATACTGCCCAGGCCGCGCATCGTGCTTCCGCCGAACCGGATAGGCAGAGTTGCTAGGCAAGAAGCCGGCAAGCACTTCGCCGTTGCGGTCCTTGACGTAGCAGCCAAGGTCCAATGAACCGGATGACACTTCCTCCAATACGTCGAACCAAAAGCCCGTTGTCGACCGTTTTATGTCTCCGGTAACCCCAGTCAATCCGCCATCAATCTTGTCGAATTTCAAGTTGTCCTTGGAATAGGTGCGCGCCGGATGATCCCTCGACGTTCCGATGCCGCCCGACGCGTCGCGCACCCTGTTCACGAAGATTACATAACGGGCGTCGTGGTCTTTACAAAACAATTGCACCGCATCGGGACGCGCCGCATTCGAATTGACGACCCAAACTGTATGCTTCACGCACCCAATGTCTGCGCTTTTCCGGGCGACGATCTTGTGCCATTCCTCTCTCGCATGAGAACCGGCGTTCGCGAGGATCAGATGGTCCGCCGTTAATGCGCTCTGTAAAATGGACGCCATTAAAACTCCCTTCACTGCGCCTCTAGTTGTATTTTATAAGGCCCGCGCTTTCCCGGTTTGGGCAAAGTCAACTCGACCATCTCGGCAACGTCCACCATGGACCAAAGCTTGTCCGACACTCCCGCCGCCATAGCCGGCGTCATGCGAACCGCCTTGTGCATCTTCACGAAGTTGTACCAGACCGTATAGATCGCCACCATGTGGATATGATTGTCGATCTTCTTCGAGAACGCATTGGTCAACCGGGTAAAGCGGCGCATGTGCATCCGCATCGTCAAATTGTGCCGCTCGACGTAGGACGTACTGACGTGCTTTTCGTCGGGGTTGCCGGTCACAGGCTCTTTCAAGGCGCCATAGCATTCGGCCGGGCTGTACCGGCGCTCGCCTTCCGGCGACGGCCCGTAAATCTTCACGAGCTGCGCATAGTCCACCTTGCCCTCAAAGGCGCCTGCCACGGCGTCCAGATAGACGCGAAGGCCATCGGTCGTCAGTTGGACGCGCCCCGCCAGGCGAGCCTGTAAATCGTCCATGAAGATGTTGGCCGAAAGAGCGTCCCGGTCCCCGACCATCCAGGACACGACCAGCTTCGAATCCGCGTCGATCCCGGTCCAGGTCCAGCAATCACCGGAACCGAACGGCGCGGCCTTGGCGCGGGCGACGTTGCGAGCCTTGGCATAGTTGAATGTCCAGATTTCATCGCACTGAATGCGCTTGGACGTGACGCCACGGACCTTCTCATCATGGAAGGCTGCACAGGCGATCCCGGCGTCCACTAGAAGCTTGCTGACGGTATTGATCGACACGTCGCAAACGCGGGAGACCGACCGCATGGACGATCCTTCACAGAGCATGGAGAGGATTTGGATGCGCTTGGCGAGAGGGAGCTTGTTCATGCCCCCAATGTAGAAAGTTCAGTTTGAAAAAACAATAGAAAAGTTCACTTTGAAACACCTTTTATAATTTCTGCGAAATCTGTTCGAAAAAGCTCTCTTACGAAGCCTGTCGGAAGTCGCAAGGATGCCGCTACAACCTCAATGCTGACTTTGTCGGCGTCCAATTCTGATTTGTACTCAAGCCGCTTGGACTCCGGGCAGAGCACGCCAAGCGCTCTCCAAAATGCTTTTGCCTCAGAGCGGAATCCTTCGGATGGTTTTGCGTCCGGATTACCAAATTTGTCGATCTGCCTATCGAATTTTTCGGCCGTATCAGTCTTTTCGTCCGGGGTATCGAAAACGTGCATCAGCTCCTTCGTAAAGACGAAGCGCCTGTAGTATTTTCCTTGATGACCTGTGCACATCGCCCGAGAAAGACCGATTAGGGCCTCATTATCCAACAGCGGGATAGGGGGACCAAGGGGGCCTTCGATGTAAAACCCGCGAAGGTTTTCTGCTTCAATTACGGAAGACCACTGCTCTTTGATGGTTTTAATACTCGAATACAACATTGCTCGATCCTTGAGCAATTTTGTACTTATCGGAGCAGTAAGAGACTGTATTTCTTTGTAAATTTTTTCGTATGACATGATAAAGGCACCACGACGGAATCGTGTGCCTTTATGGAGAGCGGTTAGATGCACGTCAAGGTAGCCACTACGGCCCCCTGTCACGCGTTAACCTATTCTTTTGGTTCGCCTTCCTTCGGGGGGTCGGCGAAAAACTTGTTCATCTCACGGGCCATGTCTTCCGGCGAGGAGTTGGTGCTGGACCCAGGGAAAAACTTTATGTTTTTCACCTTGTTATCCAAGAACAGTCTCTTCTTAAGAGCCTCCAATTCGTGTTGCATGGCCATCTCCACTCGCCGTTGGACAACGGATTAGCTGTCGTGCTGATCTCGTTGTGTAAATTCTGCCTTGTCTGTCTCAGTCGGCACTCGACCTTTCTTTCGGTGTGGCCCTGAGGTACAGTCGTCCTCTATTTCGCCCGTCGCGATCCGCATGATGTGTACAGCGTTACCGATCACGTCGGCTGGCCTGCGCTCACCATTTGGGCCTCGGGGCATACACTATTCCGAATACCAAGACTTTTTTAGGTCTTCCGGATGACTACCGCACAACTCAGTTAATCATTCGGAAACCCTAGACACAGCTAGAGACCCCGTCCGTGCCCAGACCGAGCCCCGTTTCTTCTTCGCCCCAGCCGCGTACATAAGAACGCGACCGTGACGCGCAAGGTTCCTATTGACCAATATTCGAATTTATGATCCGAAATTGGCCCTACCCCCTACTCGTCTCTTTTCACAAAATGCGTTGACAAAGTCAATTCGCAATATGCGTGGCGGAATGTCCCTTCACCGCTTGGTTGCCAGCCCGTTGCCCTAGCACCACGTTTTATCGGCACTTCTAACAACCATTCTTTCGTGCACGCCGGAGGCGCAACCTAAGCGAGCCGTGCGCGCCGGGATTTGGTTGACGGCGCGCGCGGCCGGCACGCGCAAAGACATCCCATTCGGAGCCGAAGGGGCGCCGCGCGCCGACAAACTGCTCGCCAAGCGGCATCCGTTGCAGGTTCCTGAACCAGGCGAAACTGGCCCCGGGTGGGCCTGCACGACCTTGGAAAACGCAGCCTCCGTCGCACTGCATTTTGGAGCGGAATGGACCCGGCTTCCCGCTCAGCGTCGAAACGCTAACGAGTGTATCACTGTGTTAATGTTGTGTTCACTATTCATTCTACAGAGGCCGAAATTTCAAACTGAGACACCACCCATCGTTGATGCACCTTGAACGCATCCTGAAACAAAGGATGTTCATTGCTCATGACGTCGATCGTTGGTCCATGGTCGTCGCTTAGGCGTAGCCCGAACCTGAATCCGTCGGAGCGATCGAACCACGGTCCATTATACCCTTTTGGAGTCGACACGGGCACCGCGCCGGCAAGCAATTGATCCCGGGTTCGTGCAGACTCCTCTGGCGCGAGCATCCTCACATCGGTGTCGGCTCCTCTGCCGTGGATGCCAATCAAGTCATTGCCACCAGGTGTGAGAATGCTCGGAGCTTCGCGATGCGGCGACAGTCCGTGCGAAGAACAAACAGACGTCCTCAAATAAAAGATGTTGTTCGTTTTTCATCCCATCGATAGTCGGTCCGTAGTCCTCACTCAAGCGCAGTCCAAACCTGAAATCGTCTGGCCGGTCGAACAACAACCTCATACGTCCGAGGAGTTGGCACAGGCGTGGCCCCTGCCAACAACTTATCGCGCGTCGTGGCGCATCGAGCGCCAACGCTGGTGCTCGATCCAGGCGGGATGGTTGTAGCCCATGGCCAAATCCAAGACGGCGCGGCAGCAGCCCACACGAGCGGCGGCGAGGTGCGGAAAGAGGCCAAGCCGGGACAAATAAACCGGCCGCAACCCGGATGTCGCTTGCGCTCATCCGGACTGCAGGTTCCTGGTGCCCCCGTCAGCTTGCAGCGAGCTTCATCAGCTTGATGGCATCGAAGTCCTGGACGCCGCCGCCGACCCGCTTGGTGGTGTAGAACAGCGCATACGGCTTGGCGCTGTAGGAATTGCGCAGCACGCGCCCTCGGCGCACAAAGAAAGGTTTTAGCGCGAGTCCCTGAAAGTCTGCGGCAATGCGAACCAGAAGTCTTCCCATTCGAGATCGCCGCGGGCTTGCCAGTCGGCAATTACGCCTTCAACCATCTCGTCGGGAGTGTCCGAGCCATAATGAATTCGCTTGTTCAACTCCCATGTCCCGGGTTGGCCCCACTGCCATGGAATGGCGCCCCGCGCCACCAGAGCATGGAGGCTGCGTCGGACGAAGCCAATCAGGGCCGGCCCCTCGAGGCCAAAGCCATCGCGTCCGTCGTAGACAATGCTGCGAAGTCCGACGCCGATGTCCTTGAGCTCGTGTGGTATCAAGGCGATCCACTCGCTCATCGGTCGACCAAACCTTCTGTGTTTTGGTTCATCAGTCATCGTCGGTGCACTTTGAGGTTTTGGGGGATTAAAGGATCATTGCTCTCGCCGATATCGATGGTGGGCCCATGATCGTCGCTCAATCGCAGACCGAAGCGCACTCCGTCCGGCCGATCGAACCGCAGTGCATTGTACTCACGACGCGTCGTAACCGGTACCGCACCGGCTAGCATCTGATCGCGAATTTGCGCAAATTCCTCTGTCGGGACAGTCCTGATATTATCACCTGCTCCCCTTTCCCGCACGCCGATCAGATTGCCGCCCGGCGCGAGAATATCCGCGGTTGACCGAACTTCCGCACCAACGCTCGCGCCCGGCGGATTAATACCCAAGCGGTCGAGCACGTCGTGTCGCGCCTTGGCGTCGCGCGTGTCGGCTTCTCGCCGGGCGATGGCACTCTCGACGCTTTGCGGCGCGGCGGCGGTCGGCTCAATCTTCCAAGCTGGGTCGATTTCCCGGACACGCCGCAATGCGTCTTGGGCTCGCGCCTCGGCGGCATCGAAACGCGCCGCCTGGCCTGGTTCGATCTCGACAACTCGGCCGCCGATGATGCGCGGAACGGTGACCCGCCGGCCCATCGCATACCGCGCGCCCGGCCGCACCGGGTCGGGCGTGGCATCGGAGAGGACGCGCGGATCGTTACGGCCAATGTTCGGGGCATCCGCCCATTGCCCGCCGTCGCGGTTGCCGGCCGGCACCCGCGGCTGGCTCGCGCTGCGCGGCGCGCTTGCGCGCATCGGGATGGGTCGCCTCCATCTCCCTGGCGAGAGCCGGGATGACCCATCGCTTCCAGTCGTGACGCATCGAGCGCCAGCGCTGGTGCTCGATCCATGCAGGATGGTTGTAGGCCATGGCGGAATCCAAGACGGCGCGGCCGCAGCCCGCACGGGCGGCCGCGAAATGCGGAAGAGGCCAAGCCGGGACAAATAAACGGGCAGTAACCCGATGTCGCTTGCGCTCATCCGGGCTACAGGTCCCTGTTGCGCCCGTCAGCTCGCGGAGAACTTCATCAGCTTGACGGCGTCGAAATCCTGGACGCCGCCGCCATCGCGCTTGGTGGTGTAGAACAGCACGTAGGGCTTGGCGTTGTAAGGGGCGCGCAGCACCCGCACGCCGGCGCGGTCGACCGACAGCTACGCTTCAGCGAGCATCCTTGAACGTCTTGGGCAGCGCGAACCAGTAGTCACCCCATTCGAGGTCGCCGCCGCCGCCGGCCAGCCAGTCTGCGATCACGCCTTCAACAATCTCATCGGGCGTGTCGGAGCCGTAATGGAGTGGGATATTACGATCGGGGGCTCCCGGCTTGCCCCAATGTCGGGGCACAGCACCGCGCGCTACCAGGGTGCGCAAGCTGCGCCGGACAAAATCTACCAACGACGGGCCTTCAAGTCCGAAGCCATAGCGTCCATTATCAATGATGCCGTGCATTCCGACGCCGATGTCGTTGAGTGCATACGGTGTCAGCGCGATCCACTCGCCCATCGGCCGACCGTATAGCTTATGCCTGAGTTCTTCGATCATCGCTGATGCACCTTAAGATCATCCCGGATCAAAGGATTACTGCTCCTGATAATGTCAATCGTCGGGCCATGGTCCTCACTCAGCCGAAGGCCGAATCTCGTTCCATCCGCACGATCGAACCACAATCCGTTATAATCGTGTCGCGTCGGAACAGGCGCCGCGCCCCCCAACAACCGATCACGAACTTGACCGAATTCCTCCGTCGGACAGTTCTGATATTATCACCCGCTCGCCGCTCCTGCACGCCGATGAGGTTGCCGCCGGGCGTGAGAATATCGACGGTCGACCGCACGTCGCCGTCGCCCCGCATGCGCACCGGACCGATGCCCAGGCGGTTGAGTACGTCGAGCCGCGCCTCGGCGTCGCGCGCATCGGCTTCACGCCGGGCGATCGCGCCTTCGATGCTTTGCGGCGCGGCGAGGCTCGGCTCAGTTTTCCAAAACGGGTCGATGTCCTGGACCCGGCGCAAGCCGTCCTGGGCCCGCGCCTCGGCCGCAACGAGCCGCGCAGCCTGTCCCGGCTCGACCTCGACAAGTCGCCCACCGATGATGCGCGAAACGGTGACGCGCCGGCCCATCGCATACTGCGCGCCCGGCCGCACCGGGTCGGGCGTGGCATCGAAGATAACGCGCGGATCGTTGCGTCCGGCACCGGCGCCATCGGTCCACTGTCCGCCATCGGCATTGCCGGCCGGCACCCGCGGCTGCGTCTGGCTGTACTTCGCCTCGCGAATCCGCCACAGGGCCAGCGCGAACTTCAGGTCGGCGATGGCGATGCGCAGCCGCGCAATCTCGTCCTGGTCGGCCTGCCATTCGGCAAGCGCCGCCTTCTCCTCGCGCTCGCGTCGCGCGGCACGCTTGCGCGCGGCAGGATGAGTTGCTTCCATCTCCTTGGCGAGGGCCGGCGTCACCCATCGCTTCCAGTCGTGACGCATCGAGCGCCAGCGCTGATGCTCGACCCAGGCGGGATGGTTGTAGACCATGGCGGAATCCAAGACGGCGCCGCCGCAGCCCGCACGGGCGGCCGCGAAATGCGGAAGAGGCCAAGCCGGGACAAATAAACGGGCAGTAACCCGATGTCGCTTGCGCTCATCCGGGCTACAGGTCCCTGTTGCGCCCGTCAGCTCGCGGAGAACTTCATCAGCTTGATGGCGTCAAAGTCCTGGACGCCGCCGCCGATCCGCTTGGTGGTGTAGAACAGCACATAGGGCTTGGCGCTGTAGGGATCGCGCAACAGCCGGCGCGTCGGCGAACCGGCCGTGTCAGCGGCTATCCTTGAACGTCTTCGGGAGCGCGAACCAGAAATCGCCCCATTCGAGGTCGCCGCCGCCGCTCGCGAGCCAGTCGGCGATCACACCTTCGACGATCTCGTTGGGGGTGTCGGAGCCGTAATGGAGCGGGATGTTGCGGTCAGGACTTCCCGGCTTGCCCCGGTGACGCGGGACGGCACCGCGCGAGACAAGTGTGCGCAGGCTCCGCCGGACGAAATCCACCAATGCAGGGCCTTCAAGGTCAAAGCCATAACGTCCATTCGCGATGATGCCGTATAAGCCGACACCGATGTCGTTAAGCCCATATGGCGTCAGAGCGATCCACTCGCTCATGCGGTCGCCATGCCGTTTGTGTCTGGATTCGTTGTTCATCGCTGATGCACCTTGAGATCACGCTCGATCAACGGATCATTGCTTTTGATGATGTCGATCGTCGGCCCGTGATCCTCACTTAATCGGAGATCCGAAACTGAATCCATCCGATCTGTCGAACCACAAGCCATTATAGCTGCGTTCTGTCGGAACCGGGGTTGCGCCTACCATCAGGTGATCTCGAATTTGATCAAACTCGTCTGACGGGACGGTCCTGATATTAAGGCCCGCACCTCTTTCGCGCACGCCGATGACGTTGCCGCCGGGCGCGAGAATATCGGCGGTCGGCCGCACGTCGCCATCGCCCCGCATACGCGCCGGATCGATGCCCAGGCGATCGAGCACATCGAGCCGCGCCTCGGCGTCGCGGGCGTCGTCCTCGCGCCGGGCGATCGCGCTTTCGATGCTGTGCGGCGGAGCAACGCTCGGCTCAGGTTTCCAAGCAGGGTCGATGTCCCGGACCCGGCGCAAGCCGTCTTGTGCCCGGGCTTCGGCGGCATCGAAACGCGCCGCCTGCCCGGGGTCGACCTCGACAAGCCGTCCGCCGACGATGCGCGGAACGGCGACGCGCCGGCCCATCGCATACTGCGCGCCCGGCCGCACCGGGTCGGGCGCGGCATCGGAGATCACGCGCGGATCGTTGCGGGCTGCGCTCGGCGCGTCCGTCCACTGCCCACCGTCGGGGTTGCCCGCCGGTACCCGGGGCTGCGCCGGGCTGTATTTCTCCTCGCAAATCCGCCGCAGCGCCAGCGCGAATTTCAAGTCAGCAATGGCGATGCGCAGCCGCGCGATCTCGTCCTGGTCCGCTTGCCATTCGGCGAGCGCCGCTTTCTCCTCGCGCTCGCGCGGCGCGGCGCGCTTGCGCACGTCAGGATGGGTCGCCTCCATCTCCCTGGCGAGAGCCGGCGTGACCCATCGCCTCCAATCATGGCGCATCGAGCGCCAGCGCTGGTGCTCGATCCAGGCGGGATGATTGTAGGTCATGGCAAAATCCAAGACTGGCGCACCGAGTAGCCCGGATGGAGCAAAGCGACATCCGGGGTTGCACGAGCGCCGGTCCCGGATTTCGCTGCCGCTCGCCTCTCCAGAGCAATTCTCGTTCTCTCTCGGAGAGCACTGATCAAAGATGCCGAACTTTTTCCAATGTGTCCCGCGATCGTATGTCCGCCGCGCGGGGATGCGACCTATTCGATCATGTCTCTCATTAAGATCAGTATGCTGCGCAGATGCTCGTCATCCGGGAACATGTAATCCGGTCCGGCCTCGGCCCAGATGCGCCGCAGGTCAGCGCCACTGGGATTTCGTGCAAGCAACTCCGCCAGGAATTGCTTCACGACGACGTGATGCTTTCTCCGAGAATTCCGCAACGCAAGCGCGATCCATTCCTTCTCACTTGAAACCTCCTGCGCGCTGCCCTGATAGAAGCACTGAGCAACATGTTTAAACTCCTCAGGAACTTGCATAGCCGATCTCCTAGCGAGGCAGCTCGTTTCTTGGATACGCAGTGTAAACCCTGTATCCTCGTTCAGCCCGCGGATCATGCACGATTTGGACGCCGACCTCGTAGGTGTTTCGCAGATACGGCTGCGCGTCCGGCTCCGGGCGGAATGCTTCCCGACCTGTCAAATATCCGAAGCGCTCCTTGAGGAAGGTATCTTCCAGTTGACCACTGGCGACGAGATCAACCTCGATTTTATTCCGTTCGAGCGTGCGATTTACGAAGTCATTGGCGGACTCAAGCGACGAGAACGAACCGTTTCGACTCCGTATGTAGGAGTGAAAAAGGCCAAAGGGCCCGCGATCCGCCCGCACGCTTGCGAGAAGCTCCGCGTCGCTCTTGCCGACATGCTCCCTGATCGTATGGCCGCCGCGTGTTTCTTCCTCCGCGAGATTAACGGGTAACGCCGCTGCGTCGTGTCTTGTGCATATCTTGCGCCCGGCCGCACCGCGTCGGGCATCGCATCCGAGATGACGCGCGGATCGTTGCGGCCGGTGCCAGGGTCATCAGTCCACTGCCCGCCGTCGGGGTTGCCCGCCGGTACCCGGGGCTGCGCCGGGCTGTATTTCTCCTCGCAAATCCGCCGTAGCGCCAGCGCGAACTTCAGGTCGGCGATGGCGACGCGCAGCCGCGCGATCTCGTCCTGGTCCGCTTGCCATTCGGCGAGCGCCGCCTGGTGCTCGCGCTCGCGCTGCGCGGCGCGCTTGCGCACACCAGGATGGGTCGCCTCCATCTCCCTGGCGAGGGCCGGCGTAACCCATCGCTTCCAGTCGTGACGCATCGAGCGCCAGCGCTGATGCTCGATCCAGGCGGGATGGTTGTAGGCCATGGCGAAATCCAGGGCGGGCGCAGCCGTAGCAACGACGCGAACTTTAAAGTCGTAGGGCGGGCATAGGCGCGGTACGCGCCGTGCCCACGTGTTGTCGCAATTCCGCACCGTCGTAAGATCTGCAAGGTGGGCACGCTTGCGCTTTGCCCACCCTACAGGATCTGTTGCAGTCATCAGCTCGCGGAGAACTTCATCAGCTTGATGGCATCGAAGTCCTGGACGCCGCCGCCGACGCGCTTGGTCGTGTAGAACAGCACATACGGCTTGGCGCTGTAGGGATCGCGCAGCACGCGCACGCCGGTGCGGTCCACGATCAGATAGCCGCGGCGGAAGTCGCCGAACGCGATGGCGAGCGCATTCGCGCCGATGTCCGGCATGTCCTCGGATTCCACGACCTGGAAGCCCATCAGCGACGCCCGCCCGCCCGCCACCGCCGGCGGCGCCCACAGGTAGTTGCCGCCGGAGTCCTTGAACTTGCGGATCACGCTCTGCGTCTTGCGGTTCATCACGAACGACCCGTTCTGGCGATAGCCGGCCTTCACGGAATAGATGAGGTCCACCAGCGCGTCGGACGGGTTCGATGCCGCGAAGGCGCCGGCCGCGCCGCTCGCGATGTAGCCGAGGCTGCCCCAGGTCCACGACGCATTGGCGACATTGGTGTAGGAGAGGAAGCCCTTCGGCTTGTTGACGCCGTCCCCGGTGACGAAGGCGGTGCCCTCCTGCGCCGCGAAGGCCTGGTCGACCTCGGCGGCCAGCCATTCGTCGAGGTTGACGGCGGCATCCTCCAGCAGCGTCGCGGTCGCGGCCGGCATCGCATAAAGCTCCATCGCCGGGAACGACAGGGCATCGAGCGTCGGCGAAGCGGTCTGCGTCCGCACGTCCGTCTCGCCGACCCAGCCCACCGCGGGGCCGGAAATCATGAACGGCTTCTTGTAGACGCCGGCGCTGATCTCCTGCACGCCGGCGATCGAACGGATCGGCGAGATGACGGCGAGACGCTCGCCGATCTCCTTCTCGATCTCGACCGGCACCAGGTACCCGCCGTCCGGATTCGAGCCGACCGACATCGCCTTGGTCTCCAGCGCCCGCAGGCCGGAGCTCTCGCCGTTGCGGACGTAGGACTCGAACGCCGACTTGTGCTCGCGCTGTGCGGGACCAGCGGCGGCGGCCTCGCGGCCGGTGCCGAGATGGGGTCGCCCCTGCTTGTGCGTGAGTGCATCGAGCTGGCGCTGATGGGCGTCGAGCGTGGCGCTGATGCGGTCGGACTTCTGCTCGTCGAGGACGTCCGCCGAGCCGTTGCGGGCGATCGAGTTCGAGCCGCTGGTCGTTGGTCTCGCGGAACGCCTCGAACGCGCGCATCATCTCGCCATGGGTGACGAGCACTTCGCCTGTCACGCCGGCCTTGGTCTCCGGAGCGCGATCGCCGATATCGATATCCATCTTTGTCCTCTTTCGGTTGGAGTTTCGGAGTTCACTTCACGCGCGCGAACGCCTCCGCGACGCGGAGGCGCGTTCGTCACGGCGATTGGAGTAGGCTTGGCTGCGGCAGCGGCGGCGTGGCTACCCGCGCAGCCAGACGACGTAGCCGTCCTGGTCGTAAGCCGACACGATCACGGCCTGGGTGTTTTGCGCGATCGTTTCGATCTCGACGGCGCTCGCCTGCCCTCTCATCGCAGGCAGCACCACCGGCGGCGCGATAACGAAGCCGATGAGAAGGAAGCTGAAGTTTTCCTGCGAGCCGATCTCCAAAGCCGCCGCGGCGTCCACCATTTGCGGCACGCAATGGATGATCGTACCCGTGAGAAAGTATCTCGGTTTTGGCGGATGGAGGCGGCGGTCGATAATGGAAATCCAGGGATCGACAAAGATAAGCTGGGCATCACGCCCCCATTGCGACGCGATGTGGTCGCCGAGCCACCGGTCAGAGGCGCCCATGCCCATGAATGCGCCGCCCTGGAACTCAAGGACCTTATCCATCGGCGTGCCAACCGGAACCGGGGCGAAGGATGTGCCGCCGTCGCCGAACAGCTCCAGCACCCGCGCCGAGATCGGCCGGTATGTTGAAGCTCTTCACGGACGAAATCGATGCCGGCACGGCCGACATCCATCGGCTCGATGACATAGACCTTGCCGTCGGCCCTCGGTACAAGGATGCCTGGTCCCATGGGCTTTCCTTCGTTTCACTGGATGTCGCACTTGTTGCGGAAATCACAGCAATGTCTGTTCACACCTCTAACCTAAACATGACGCCAGGTTTCGGTTCGATAGTGCCATCTTCATACCAACGATAACCCTTGGTCCCCGGGATATGCCAATCCCAGTGCGGTCGATGACCGGGGCTGTGCGCATGTTGGAATTTGAGCTCGGCGATCCCGCCACGTAGCCGGCGGATTTCCGCCTGCTCGGCGTTGCGCTGCGCAAGAGTACGTTCGCTTTCCATCTCCCGCGCGCGCAACGCCGCGCGCTTGCGCTCCTTCGGATGGCTCGCCTCCAGCTCGCGCGCGAGCGCGGGCGTCACCCATTGCTTCCAGTCGTGGCGCATCCAGCGCCAGCGCTGATGCTCGAGATACTCGGCTTCGCGGCGGTCCATGAATACGGTCCGTGATGACATGGAACAGAACGAGCGCGACGTCCTGCCAAAACGAAATTGATCCGGATGTCGCTTCGCTCATCCGGGCTGCGGCTGCGCCGTCATCATGCCGCGCCGCGGCCGCGACGCGTCGCGCGCCGCCACGCCGGTGTGGCTGCGCCACTCACGTTCCGCGCGCGCCCGCGCGAAGGAGAGCCTCGCCGGGGGAGGAACGGCGGCTTCCTTCACGGCGCGGACGCGCGCGCCCGCCAGCAGCGGGAACGTGACGATGGAAATCTCCCAGAGATCGACCTGATCGAGCTTGCGCACGCGCGTGCGCGGATCGATGCGCGCCCTTCACGGTGCGAAAGCCGATCGAGAGGCCGTCGATCGCGCCGGCGCGCACCAGCGCCAGCACCTCGCGCGCGCGCGATCGACGTCGGGGATGAGCCGCCCGCGCGCGAACAGGCCCGCGATAATCCTCGCGCAGTTCGAGCCAGACGCCGATCGGCTCGGCCGGATCGTGCTGGAACAGCATCGGGATGCGGCGCACGCCGCGCGCTCGCCAGCGTTGTCGCGAACGCGCCCGGCATCACCATGTCGCGCGCCTGGTCGATCTCGCCGAACAGGCTGGCATAGCCTTCGACCGTGCCGTCGGCGTCGATGGTGGTGCGCGGACGGAAGACGCTGCGCGGCGATATCGTCGTGAGTGCGAGCATGCGTGTTCCTTCGCCGTCCGGATGCGGACGTCGGCTGAAGTGAGATCGAGTGTTTCGCCAGCAGAACAGGACGACCCGTCGTCTCGTCCTGGCGGGGGCGCGAAGCGGGCTCTTCAGGGTGAGGGACGGAAGGTTGGCGGCGCCGCGCCCACTACCGCTTGACGCTGCGCGCCGGCTTGTTGCGCGGCGCTTTGTCCGCGCCGTTCGTCTTGGCGCGCTTGGCGACCGGTCGAGATGGTCGAGAAATTCGCGGAACACCGTGAGATGATCGCGGCGCGACTTGGTCTCGCCGCGGATCGAGCGGAGCACGGTGTGCAGCGTGTCCATCATCTGTCCTCCAAATGCGATGTTCGTTGAAGCGCGCGAGTTCGCGCACGAAGTCGTCGAAGCGGCGGATGCGCGGCGGCGAGCTCGCGCAGCGCAGAACCAGGCAGCGCCGCTCGCCGACGTCGCCCACAGGAACAGCGCGAGATGCGCGAGATCGCCGCGCTCGCTGAAGGTGCGGATGAGATCGGACATCGAAATCGCCGTAGGGTGGGCAAAGAGGCCCGCTTGGGCGTCGTGCCCAACGTTCGTTCGGGTCGTCACTCCATCCGGTCGCCGCCCTCGACCGGCGCCGTAGCCGACCGCCTCGCGCTTCTCGTTGACGGTGAGGAACGGCGCGTCGGTGACGCGCTCCCACAGCGCGGCGCGATCGCGCGGACAGCGCCTCGATGCGGTCGGTGTCGACCGCAAGCGCGGACGTCGGCGCCGAAGGCCGGCGCGAGCCATTGCGTCAGCGCCGCAGCCGATGCCGCGCCGCGAGCGGCAGCACGGTCTGGCGCCAGAACACGCGGTTGGCCTCCTGGTAGTTCGAATAGGTGTTGTCGCCGGGAATGCCGAGCAGCATCGGCGGCACGCCGAAGGCGAGCGCGATCTCGCGCGCCGCGGCGTGCTTGGCCTCGAGGAAATCCATGTCCTTGCGGCGAGAGCGACATCGCCTTCCAGTCGAGCCCGCCTTCGAGCAGCAGCGGCCGCCCGGCATTGGCCGCGCCCTGGATAGCTGTCTTCGAGCTCGCGCTTCAGCCGCTCGAACTGCTCGTCGGAGAGCACCGCGCCCTCCGGCCCGGCATAGACCAGCGCGCCGGAGGGCCGCGCCGCATTGTCGAGCAGCGCCTTGTTCCAGCGCGCCGCGGCGTTGTGGGTGTCGAGCGCGACCGCCGCGGCCTCGAGCGGCGCGAGGCCGTAGTGATCGTCGAGCGGATGGAACAGCGTCAGATGCAGGATCGGCGGCAGCGCCGCGCGTCCTGGTCGAAGCGCACGCTGCGCGCCGCCGACCGTGTAGTCGTAGGCCTCCGGCCAGCCGTCGGCGCCCGGCACCACGCTGCATGCGGTCGGGCCGCAGCGCGTAGAGCTCGCGCGGCCGCGCCGTCGACGCGTCACCGCCTCGACATAGGCGTTGCCGGCGAGCAGCAGATGCGCGCAGAGCGCCTCGCAGAAACGCCGCGCCGTCCTGGCGCGGGTTGGGCCGCGCCAGCAGATCGAGCAGCGGATGGCGGTCGAGCTCGGCCGCGCCCTCGTAGAGCAGCAAGCGGCAGCGACGCCGCGCTCTCGGCGACCAGCCGCACCGCGCGATGCACGATGGCGTTGCGCATGATAGCCCTCGCGCGCCAGCGCCGCGTAGTCGCGCGGCGTCCAGCGCGCGCGGCCGCCGCTCTGGAGCGCGATCAGCCGCGCCGGTGCGCGAGGCTTTCGCTTCCGGCGGCGCGCGGCGAAGAGCGTTCGAGGAATGCGAACATGCGTGATCCTCGCGGTGCGTGCGCGGACGCGGGCGCGATCTTCGATGTGCGCTTCGCTCGCGATGGGAGATGCGGGCCGCGCAACGCATGAGCGAGCGACCTCCGCATCCGCATGCGGCGACGAGGGACGTCGACGCGGGCTACGAAGCCGGTTACAGCTCGCCGCATCCGCGGCGCCGCCTTCGGCGCCCAGCGTCAGCGCCGTCACCGCCCAGACCAGCGCGTCGAGCCGGTCGGGCGAGCGGCCGGACGACAAGTCCGTCGAGGCCGAAGTCGCACATCTCGTCCTCCAGCGCCGGAAACGCGCCGGCATGCTTGCACCCGGCCCTGCTCGTAGAGCGCGGCGACCGGCTCGGCGCGCAGCCATTTGCCGCGCGTCGCGCGCACCGCGATCACCGGCACCGCGGGATCGACCTCGCGCGATCACCGCGCGCACCATGTCGCCGCCCTGGTTGACCTCGGCGACCAGCGCGTCGGCCTGCAGCCGGCGCCACAGCGCGATCGCCGTCGCGCGCCCAGCCGGCGGGCGACAGCCCCGACGCGGTCTCGTCGGCGAGCACATAGATGCGTGCCGTCCTCGGCGCGGCCGGCGGCGACGAGGCCGCAGGCGTCGGCGCCCTTGCGCGCGACGACGCCGGCGGATCGACCGCGACGACGATGCGCTGCAAGCGGCGGCGCCTCGTCGACGCGGCAGCTCTCGATCATGCGCGCGCGACCACAGCGCGTCGGCGCGCTCCTCGACGATCTCGCCGTCGAGCTCCTGGCGGCCGAGCCGCGTGCCGGCATAGCGCGCCGACGACGGTGTCGAGGAACGCCGGCGCCAGATTGTAGCGCGTTCGCGCGCGTGCGCCGCGCGCGTCACCGCGGTCGCTCGGATCGGCGATCAGCCGCTTGAGCAGCGGCGATCGGCCGCGGCGTGGTCGTGATGACCTGCCGCGGCCGCTCGCCAAGGCGCAGCCCGAACTGCAGCATGTCGAAGGTCGCTTCGGCATGGCGCCACTTGGCGAGCTCGTCGCACCAGGCGGCCGCGAATTGCGGCCCGCGCAGGCTTTCCGGATCTTCCGCGGAGAACGCCTGCGCGACCGCGCCGTTGCGGCCATTCGAGCCGCCGGCGCGACGGCGTCCAGACCGGCCGCTCGCTCGCGCGCATGCACGGCGAGCAGGCCCGAGACGCCCTCGATCATCACCTCGCGCACGTCGTGCTCGGTCTCGCCGACCAGCGCGATGCGGCGCCTGCGCGTGCCGCGCTCGCGACGCCGAGCGCCGCGCGACCCATTCGGCGCCGGCGCGCGTCTTGCCGGCGCCGCGCCCGCCGAGCAGCAGCCAGGTCGTCCACGGCTCGCCGCCCTGGGCGAAGTTCGGCGGCCGCTGGTGGGGATGGGCGAAGAGTTCCCAGAAACAGTCGAGCGTCTCGGCTTCCGGCTGGTTAAGAATCGCGAGCCACTGCGCCCTGATCTCCGGCGACGAGCCGATCAAGCTTCTCCGTAAGTGTTCGGCGCAGTTCATCGACGCTGCGGGGAACGGCATTATCGGCGGGCTCGGGTTTTGACTTGGCGGCATCGAGGCGCATCACCTCACGCAGGGTTCGGGTCAGGCTGGCGAGGGTACGGGCGGTGCGTTCGGCATCGCCGCTTTGCCGCGGCTCGCCCTTGAGGCCGGCGACGATCGCGTCGATGGCGGCGAGCTCGCGCTCCACCGCCTCCTGCACCCGCAGCGTCACGGCAATCCGCGACAGCGGCACGGCGGATGGCGCCGCACCTGCATCGACGGGCGCAGGCTCCGCGGGCTGCCTGGGGACGGCTGGTCCGGCCGGCGGCGGAACCTTCGGCACGCGCTCGCTGCGCAGCGCCCATCCCCACTTTCGCGCCCATCGCAGCACCGTGGCTTCGCTGACCCCGAGGCCGTCCGCAATCACGCGGACCGGCACGCTGGTCTGCTCATAGGAATGCCGCGCACGGGCGAGCTGCTCGGGCGTGATCTGCTTGCTGGGCATGGTGATGATCTCGAATGACGCTTTTTCGCCGAGCCCCGCGATCCAAAATCGGCTGGGGCGGCGGGCGCCCGCTAAGGCTGCGGCGCGCAACTCTGGAGCATGGCTGGACCTTACCCGGCGAGCGTCACGCTGTCAAGCATATATTCCTATTTTATTTCGCGCGAAATTTCGCCGGCTACGACGGCATGGCGGCAGTGCCCCCGCCATCGCGATTTCTGCCAAAACCGCGTCTTTTCAACACCTGAGCGGGTCGCGTGCGAAAATCCTATCCGCGCGGCGTCCCGCCGGATAGTCGCGAGCCGGGATCACCTTCGCATCAAACCAGAACGGCACGGCGGCTTGCCCGGCGCTCACTGCATCACGGAAATGCGGCCGACCATGTTGGGATGGTAGCGGCAGTAATAGTCGATCTCGCCCGCGTGCTCGACTTTGACCTGGCGTGTCGTCTTTGGCGGGATGGTCAGGTCCCACTCCTTGTTTCGTGCGCTTGCGGTATGGGCGAGAAAATCGGTGCTGACCCATTCGATGGTGTCGCCGACATGGGCCGTCACCTGGGCCGGCACGAAGCTCGTACGGTCCACGGCGATGCGGATGGTCTCGGCGCTGCCGGGCGTCGCGGTCAGAACCGCGAGCCCGGCCAGGCCGGCCACAAGATGAAATCGCGGCCGCATCGCCTTACTTCAGCGCCTGAGCGACCTGCTCGGCGTGCTGCTGGTGGCCCTGGAAGATCTTGAGGCCGGTCTCCAGCAGCGACTTGAGCTCGGGGTTGCTGGCGGACGGGATGAGCAGGCCCTGCAGGGCGTCGTTGACCGTCTTGTGGTAGGCGACTTCGTTCTCGGCATAGGCTTTGTCGAAGGCGGCGCCGGAGAGCTTGCTCAGCGCGGCTTCCTTGTCCGCCGCGCCCTTGAGCAGCGCCTTGCTGGTGTCGTTGTCCTGCGGCGTGACGTTGAGCTTCTTGACCAGCGCCAGCGCCTGCACGTTGACGGCCTTGTGGTCGCGCTCCATGTCCTGCGCGAAGGCGACGACCTCCTTGTTCTTGGATTTCTTCAGCGCCAGCTCGGCCGCCGTCACGTCGATCTGTCCCGCCGTATAGGCGATATGCGCGATCTGCGCGTCGTTCGGCTTGGCGCCCTGGGCGTTGGCCGCGACGCAGCCCAGCGCCAATGCGGCAAGGGCCGCGGTCATTTTCAACAACATCTCGTGCCTCCGTTGCTTCGAGCCGATGCGGCTCACACACGCGGCATTGGATGCACGCGCGGCACGGAGGTTCCCGACGATCAGCGCAAGTTCAGCCGCTCCAGAACTTTATCGGCGAGACGCTCGCAGCGATGGCCACCGAACGGAAAGGCGCTGCCAAGCACGGGGCCGATATGCTTTTCCATCTGGTCCTTCAACAAGCGGCGCGCCCGGTGCAGGCGGGTCTTCACTGTTTCAGGCAGGATGCCGAACATCTCCGCCGTCTCTTCGATGCTCATGTCCTCGATCACGCGAGCAACCAGTATCGTGCGGAAGGCTTCCGGCAGCGCGTCGATGGCGCGCTCCAGCAGCACGCGGATTTCGCGTTGGGCCATGATGGTCTCGGGATCGAGCTGCGGGTTGGCGTTGGGGAAGGGAATGATCCGGGCAGCCAGAGCCGGGCTCCCGGTGATCGTGTTGAGCTCGACGGCCGGCTGACGGCGGCGGCGAAGGCGGCCGAGCGCCTCGTTGATGACGATGCGGGCAAGCCAGGTCCCAAACCGTGCCTCGCCGCGAAAGGTGTCGAGGCTGGTGAAAGCCCGGGTATAGCCCTCCTGCAGCACGTCCTCGGCCTCGCCGTCGTCGCGAACGATGCTGCGCGCGATGCGGTAGAGGCGCAGGTTATGCCGCTGGATGATGAGCCGGATAGCATGCGGGTCCTTCCCGCGCGCCCGTTCGAGCAGCACCGCCTCGTCGAAGTCCTCGGCCTGTCGAGCCGTTTCCGCCATGATGCTGCCTCACGAGTTCCGGTTGCCATCCTGCCTTGGATGCGGCGCGGCGCCAAAGGTTCCCGACGCGAGGTCTTCCGGCGCGGTCTTGCTCCCACCCGTCCGCCATCGCGGGGCTGCCTTTGCGGGCCTTGAAGTGATAGACGGCGGACCTGAAAGTTCAAACGGCGAGAGGCATTCCATGCAATCGGCTGCAACGCGACTGGTGCTATCGGCTCTCGGGCTTGCGGCCGTGTTATGGACCGCCCTCCCTCTTCCGGCGCTCGCCGCGACCTGCGGGAATGACGCCTCGGATTTCGAGCCGTGGCTGGAAACCTTCAAGCGCGAGGCGGCGGGACAGGGTATTTCCCAGCGCACGATCGCGGCGGCGCTGGGCGGGGTCGCCTATGACCCGACCGTCATCCGGCTCGACCGCGGCCAGCACGTGTTCAAGCAGAGCTTCGAGGAATTCTCCGGCCGCATGGTGCCGCCGCGCCTCGCCAAGGGGCAGCAGATGATGGCGCGCCATGCCGCGCTGCTCGGCCGCATCGAGGCGCAGTTCGGCGTACCGGGCGCCGTGGTGGTGGCGATCTGGGGGCTGGAGACCGTCTACGGCGCCAACAGCGGCAAGATGTCGAGCCTGCGCTCGCTGGCGACGCTCGCCCATGACTGCCGGCGCACCGCGTTCTTCGAGAACGAATTGATGAACGCCTTGCGCATCGTCGAGCGCGGCGACCTCGCGCCGTCCGAGATGCGCGGCGCCTGGGCCGGCGAGATGGGCCAGACGCAGTTCATGCCGTCGTCCTACATCAAGTACGCGGTCGATTATGACGGCAACGGCCGGCGCGACCTGATCCGAAGCGTGCCCGACGTGCTCGCCTCGACGGCGAATTATCTCAAGGGCTATGGCTGGCAACGCGGCGCCGGATGGTCGCCGGGACAGCCGAATTTCGACGTGCTGCTCCTATGGAACAAGAGCCAAGTCTATACGAAGACGGTGGCCTATTTCGCGTCCCGGCTGGCGGGGCGGGAGTAAGCGCTTAAAGCCGGGCGGAGCGCCGCAAGGGCGGCCGATTGCCTCAAGCGGCCGGCCTCAGGGAGCACCGGCCGCTTATGCGCCGATCACGTGCCCGGCCGGTTTGAGGACTTCGACGCGGTCGCAGACGATCTTGATCATCGCCAGCAGCGGCACCGCGAGCAGCGCGCCCGGAACTCCCCACATGCCGTGCCAGAAGAACAGCGACACGATCACGAGCACCGGATTGAGCGTGAAGCGCTTCGCCAGCAGCATCGGCGTGATGATCTCCCCCTCGGCGATATGGATCAGCAGGTAGACCAAAGCCGGCATGACGGCGTGCCATGGCCAGTCCAGGGTGACGATTCCGGCGACCAGAAAAATCACGATGCCGGTTACCGGGCCCAGCACCGGCACATAGTTCAGGAGGAACGCCGCCGACCCCCACAGGATGGGATCGCCCAGGCCCACGGACCACATCGCCGCGCCGGTGACGATCCCGACCGCGGCATTCATCAGCGTGATCGTGACCAGGTAGCCGCCGATCTGTCGCTGAATCTCCGTTGCGATGTCGACCGCTTGGCGCTTGTCGGAGAAATGCGGGAGGACCTCGACGAAACCTCGCAGGAGCCGGTCGCCCGCCGCAAGAAGGAAGAACAGCACGATCATCGTGGTCAGCAGTTCGGCCACCGTGGTCATCGTGACGGACATGAACTTCTCGGCGAGCGGCGAGGGTTCCTTGACCGCGACCGGAACGGTCTTGCCATCGCCGCCGGCGGGTGCGGCGACGTCGCTGATCTCCTTGAACGACTGCTGCATGAAGTCGATCGGCCGCCGCAGCACGACCAGCTTGTCCTTGAGGGTGGGAAGAACGTCGGGGATCTTCTTGACCCAGCCGGACGCGGGGCCGGACGCCGCGAAGGCCACGGCGCCGATCACTGCGAACAGGCTGAGGATCAGGATGAAGGCGCCGGCGGCGGTCGGCAGGCGCAAGCGCAGGCATAGAAAGTCCAGGATCGGCTGGAACAGGAGCTTCAGCACGATCGCGAACACCACGGGGAGCACGACCGCCTTGCCGATATAGAGCGCCGCGATCACCGCCAGCACCGCGAGGATCAGCACGCCCACCGTCAGCGGATTGGCGAGAACCGCGTCGGTGTGGATCACCGCCCCGGAATCATTCGTCTTGGGAGGTGTCTTGGAATATCCGGCGGGGCGTTCCACGGAATCCGGTTTCGCCGTCGGCCGTCTCGCCATGCTCAGTCCGCCCCCGAATCTGCCGTCCGTGTACCACGGAATCGCGGCTCACCATGCGTATCTGATGGCCGCGGTTCCGGCATAAACCTGGGACTGGTCGGAGAACGCGCCGTCGAACTTGGCGCGCAGGCTCCAGCCGCTGGCGAGCTTCATCTCCGCCCCCGCCGAGACCAGCAGCGCGTCGCGCCCCTGCCCGGCCCCGAACACCGTGAAGCCGGTGCCTGGAAGCTGCTGGAATGCGGCGTTGATCGATGACGTGCCCAAGAACTCATGCGCCCAGCCGAGCCGGCCGCGCCACAGCAGGATCGAATTGTCGGCGAGCGCGAAGCGGGCATCGATGCGCGCGCCGAGCTCGCTGTGCGACTCGTTGGTGGTGTTCGACCCGTAGGTGAGCGCGAAGGCCGCAAGCCCGGTCGCGTCGGTCTCGCTGTAGGTCGGGGTGTGGAAGCTCTGCCCCTGGAACGCCGCATAGGGCGTGAGGCCGGAGCTTCCCATCCAGGGAAAGCGGTAGCCCGCCTCGACGCGGCCGCCGAACGAGTGCGCCGAGAAATCCGCGGTGAGGTGGTCACCGAGGCCGGGCAGGAAGACGCTGCGGTTGGTGGTGAGGTCGTAGGCACCGAACGCCGCCGACGCCGAGAGATAGGCATTGTCGAGCCGCGTCGAGGCATAGAGGCCGGCCTTGAACACGTCGCCGCGGCCGGAGCCGAGCCCGCTGTCGAGGTTGTAGGACAGCGACGAGCCCGACGCCGCGAAGCCCACCACGGTGTTGGGCGAGAAGCGGTAGTCGATGCCGCCGGCGAAGCCGCCGGAACGTGCGGTGAGGTCGCGGCTGCCGGTCGCGGCATTGCCGTCGAACGAGCCGGTGGCGCCGAACGCCGCGCCCCACGTCGTCCAGCGCGGATCATACAATGCCGGTGCCGGCGCCTTGTTGACCATGCGGGCATAGGCCGAGGCATCGTCCGGCAACCGATCGCCGGCATCCGGCGCGAACGACAGCGCCGGACCGCCGAAGCCGGGACCGGCGCCAACCGCGCGATTCTCTAGGAACGGGTCGAGCATCAGTTCGAGGAACTGCCCCATGTCCTGCGCGCTCGCCCGCGCTGCGCCGGTGCCGATCTCGCCCGAAAGCTGCGTCAGCGCGCCAGGAAGCGACGCCGCGGAAAGATTGAACAGCGGCACGAATGCCGGCGGAATGACGCCCGACGCGAAGCCGGCGTCCAGCGCTGTTGCGACATTGCGCTGGTTCACCGACGCGTTTGACAGGACGGACGAGACCGAGTTACGGCCGAGGTCGAGGACGACGTTGTTGGCGTCGTAGATCACCGTGGGCCGCACCAGCGCACCGAAGCCGCTGGTGAAATCCGTGGTGCCGAAGGTGCCGGTGACGCCGCCGGCCGCATTGAGCAGCACGTAGCGCGTGCCTGGGATGTAGCTGCCGCTTTGCGGCAGCACCCGCAGCGTGCCGGCAAGCGTCGCGGCGCCGGTGACGTTGGTGCGATCGGCCGCCGTCGGCGAAACCTCGACCGCGTACGCGCCCGCGCCGACGAAGGTGAGATTGCCGGCGACCGTGATCAGACCGATCGAATTGCCCGGCGACAGCGTGCCGCCGCTGTTGATGATGGTCGTCGGCACGATGCCGTTGCCGCCGAGCGTGGCGCCGTTATTCACCGCCACGCCGCTCGACGCTGCGATCGAGCCGTTCACGCTGAGCGTGCCGGCATTCACCGCCGTCGGCCCGGTATAGGTGCTGGTCGCGGTCAGGACGGTCCGGCCGGCACCGTCCTGCTGGAAGGCGCCGGTCCCCGAGATCACGCCGTCGAAGCTGTAGGTGTCCGAGCGGTTGATCGCGAAGGTGCCGTTGTTGGCGACATTGCCGAGGATCGAGCCGCCGGCACCGCCGTTGCCGAGCTGCAGCGTGCCGCCCATGACGGTGGTGCCGCCGGTATAGGTGTTGGCCCCCGTCAAGATCAGCGTCTCACTTGCGCTGGGGCTGAAGAAGCTCCTGCGCACGAGGCTTCCCGCCCCGGAGATCACGCCCGAGAATTCCCCGCTGCCCACGCGCAAGGTCCGCGCCGGATCGATGCCGATGATGACGTTTCCGGCGCCGAGCAGGTTGCGGATACCGGACGAGGGGATCGGCGCCGTCTTGTCGTTGAGGTCGAGCGTCGCGCCCGCCGCCACCGTGGTGGAGGCCGCGAATCCGGTGATCGACGTCAAGCCAAAGTTTCCGGCCCGCAGGATGCCGCCATTGACCTCGACGATGGTGGCATTGTTGGCGCCGGTGGCCCCACTGACGACGATCGTGCCGGTGTCGGTGGCCGAGCCGAACCGCGCCACGCCGTCGATGGTGGTCGTGGTTCCGGTCACCGCGAGCACGGTGCCGGTCGCCGCCGCGAGCGTGCTGGCCGTGTTCGGCGCGAAGGTCACGTCGTTGGCGAGCGTGCCGGTCACGGTCGTGCGCAACGTGCCGCCGCCCAGCGTCACCAGACCGGTGCCGAGCGCGTCGATGCTGCTGCCGGCCGTCGCATGCGCCGCCTCGACCACGCCGCCGGTCACCGTCGTGCCGCCGCTATAGGTGTTCGCGCCGGACAATGTCAGCGTGCCGGTGCCGACCTTTTCCAGCGCGCCAGGCCCAGGAGTGCCGCAGGCGCACTGATCGGTGTCCGCGATGAGGCCGCTCACCTCGGTCGAGCGGTTGTTGCCGCCGGCTACGAGCGAGTTGCCGGCACCGATGTAGTAGGTGCCGGAGCCCTCGATCGAGCCTGCCGTGATGCGGCCGTCGCCATTGGGGCCGACGCTGCCGCTGAAATCGACGACGCCGGTGCCGTTGGTGATGAAACGCGCAGCGCCGCCGGTGCTGTTGTCGAAGAAGACCGTGAAGCCGCCGCTAAGGGTCGTGATCGTAGCGGCGCCCGCCGTCGAGAATGCGTTGAAGTCCGTCAAGCCGTTCGCGTTGTTGGTGATTGAGGCGCTGCCGGCGGTCGGCGCATCGGTTCCGAAGTTGGTGCCGAATTCCGTGCCACCGAAGGCATTGTTGATGATGGTGGCACTGCTGGCGGAGCTGTTCCCGACGAACGTCAGGAATGCCGCCCGGAACCCGCTGGTTCCGGAGTTGGTGATCTGCGCGCTGCCTGCGTTTGACGAGTCGGAGAAGATCACCAGCGACGGCTGGCTCGTCGCATTGTTGTTGATCGTCGCCGCACCGGCCGTGCTGTTTTCGGTGAACGTGACAATCCCGTTGTTATTATTGATCGTCGCAGTGCCGGCCGTGCTGTGATTGCCGAAACCGAGGATGCGGCCGTTGACGATCATCGCGCTGCCGGCGGTGGACGTGTTGTCGAACTGCGCTGCACCGAAATTGCGGATCGTCATGGTGCTGGCGGTGCTGTTATTCGCGAACAAAAGGAAGCCGTAGTTGGCGATCTGCGTAATCTGGGTGGTGTCGGCCCGGAGAATATCGAGTTCGCCGTCGACGGTGATCGCTCCGACGAGCGACGTCGTGTGAGTGGCATCGCCAAGCTGCACCAGCGCGCACGAGCATATCGCCGTGCCGCCGGTATAGGTGTTGGCGCCCAGCAGGACGGTCCTGCCGGTCCCGTTCATGTTCGAATTGACGAACGTCACCATCCCGGGGCCGTTGCCGTCGGTGATGTTGCCGGTAAGGGTCAGCACGCGGCCGTTGTTGTCGATTGCGCCTCCGCCAAGGCTGTCGTCGACGGCAAAGTTGTTCGTCGGCGTGAGGGCGCCACTGCTGCCGGCCCGAAACTCCCCGCTGCGGAGCGTGATCGTCCCGGCGCCGAGTGCATTGGCATTGCCGGCCTGCACAATCGTATTCGAGATGACGGTTCCGCCAGAATAGGTGTTGTTGCCGGACACGATGGTGAGGCCGTTCGGGAAGCCGCCGGTCAGAGTCAGTATCCCCGGGCTGATGGAGCCGTTCGAGATCACGCCCGTCAGCGTGAGCCGCTGGTTGGCGTTGTCGATAATGCCTCCAGCGCTGCCGACGACGATGTTGTTGGAGAAGGAAAGGTTGTTCGCACCGGCCGCGAACGCGCCGCCGTTGAGGACCACGTTGGTGGTGCTGACGGACGTGCTTTTCGTGGCCTGCAAAGTGCCGGCCGCGATGGTCGTATCGCCGGTATAGGTATTGACCCCCGAAAGCGTCAGTATGCCAGAGCCGTTTTGTCGGACAGTCGCCGCGCCGCCGAGATTGTTCGCAATGGACTGCGCGACGCTTGACGTGTTGATCAGATTGCCCGCGAACGTGATCTCCGCGCCGGTGATTGAATAGCTGGTGGTGACGCCTGAAAAAATCCAGTTTTGTACCGTGACCGCCAAGTTGGCCTTGATATTGGTGTTAGCGCCGCCATCGGTGAACACCGCGGAGCGGGTGCTGGTGTTTGGCGTGAAACCAGGGCTCCAATTGACCGCCGCGCCATAGATGTTGCTGACGTTGCCGGTCCACGTCGTCGATTGCGCTTTTGCCGGATTCGCCGGCATGAGATTGGTGGCCAAGAGCGCCCCGCCCGCGAGCCATGCCGTACGCACGCTGCCGCGTCGTGCGCCCACCGGTCCAATCCATCGCGGAAAATCACGCAACGCATTCACGTCTGACAATCCCCGACCGCGCCGCGTTCGGGCGCGCAATAATCTGCCCGGATAATCGGGCGGCAATTTTTATTTTCTTACGTTATCGGGGATCGCGGCAACCGCACAGGGCGCGTTCCGGCCCGCCTCGAAATATCACCGCGGTGTGGCGATTCCATCACAAAGCCGAGGCGGCACTCCGACCGCGGCGACTGATTGAAAACAGCGAGAGCCCAAGTGGGGCGAATTTCAAATGGCTTCAAAAACCGAAGCTGATGGCGCTCGGCACTTCCGTCAGGCCCGCATCACTCGGCCGGCACGCCGGCCGGCGTGCCCGGCTCACCAGCCGCGCGGCCGGCTTCGGGCTCCGCGACGGCGCTGCGCAAGGGCCGTTCCTCCATCGCGACGAGGAAGCCGAGCCCTGCCGCGAGGATGGCGGCGGCGGCGGCGAACACCCAGCGGAAGGTCTCCGCGAGATTGACGCCCGCGCGGCCGGCGGTCGCCGCCAGCGCCTCGACTCCGCCCTGCCCCATGCCGCCGCCGAGCACGATCGCGCCGAAGGCCGCGACGGCGAGCGCACCGGCGAGCTGACGAAAGAAGTTCATCGTGCCGGTCGTCGTGCCGAGCTGCCAGGGTGGCACCGCGTTCTGGATCGATACGGTGGTGACCGGGAAACACGGCGCCCATGCCAAGACCCGCAACGCCGAGCGCCATGGCGATGACTGGAAGGGGCAAGCCTTCGGGCTTGAGCGCCAGCACGGCGATGCCGGCCACCGCGACCGCGAGCCCGATAATGGGCAGGCGCTTGTAATGCGCGATGCGCGACATCCGCCGTCCGGACACGGTGGCGCCGACCACCGTCCCGCCCATCAGCGGAATCAGCACCAGGCCGGATTCGCTCGCGGAGAGATGGAGGACGACCTCGAAATAGAGCGGCACGAAGATCGACAATCCGATCATGGTGCCGAACACGCACGCGACCGAGAGGATGCCGCGCCGCACGATCGCATTCGCGAGCACGGCCGGCGGCAGGAAAGGTTCGGGCGCGGTCGAGATGCGCACGGCGAATAGCACGAACAGGACGATCGAACCGCCGAGCAGCGCCATGATCGCCGCCGAGCCCCAGGGATAGCGCGTGCCGCCCCAGGTGAGGGCCATCATGAAGGCGACCGTCGCCGCCACCACCAGGAAAGCGCCGATCAGATCGAGCTTATGCGGCCGCTCGTGCCGCGGCAGCTTGCTCAGCGCCCGATAGGTCATCGCGAGAGCGACGGCGCCGATCGGGATGTTGATCCAGAAGATCAGCGACCAATGCAGATGCTCGGCGAGGATTCCGCCGGCCACCGGGCCGCCGACGGACGCAACGGCAAACACGAAGCCGAAATAGCCCTGGTAGCGCCCGCGCTCCTTCGGCGCGATCACGTCCCCGATGATGATATGAGAGAGCGACAGCAGCCCTCCGCCGCCCAGGCCCTGGAGGCCGCGGGCGAAGATCAGCGCGGTGAGGCTCGGCGCTAGCGCGCAGGCCACCGATCCGGCCGCGAAGATACCGATCGCGACCAGCATCATCACGCGGCGGCCGTGGATGTCGGAGAGCTTGCCGTAAAGCGGCGTCGAAGCCGTCGCGCTCAGCAGGTACGCCGTGACGACCCAGGACAGGTTCTCGACCTCGCCGAAGCGCCGGCCGATGGTCGGCAGCGCGGTGGCCACGATGGTCTGGTCCAGCGCGCCGAGGAACATCGCCAGCATGATGCCGAACACGACGGAACGGACGGCGGCGTGGTCGAGGGCGGCGGGCGCGGAAGGAGCGTCGGGCAAGGTCATCTCGATTTCAATGGATTTTGATTTTGGGATCTTGATTTTGGGATCTTGATTTGGCCGGCGGCGTCCGCCACGCCTCAATCCGAAACGCTGAACGCGCGGCGAAGTTGCCATGCCGCGCCATCATTTAAGACGCACAGGACACATAGCGTCGCGCGAAAGCACCACAAGCGCTGATCCGGCAGGGCAGCCATGAGGGCAACATCCAGGCCGCATCGTGGGACCTCCGGCGCGGCTGCGCCGACCCGGAGGCCGGCTGAGCACGCGGGCGCAAGAAAGGCAGGAAGGCCGCGTGACGGATGCGGGTCCGGTCAACGGATACGCTTGCCGTTCTCGTAGCACTCGGTCTTGCAGCTTGGATTGCTGAACATGCCGTTGAAGTTATTGAAATGGGCCGACCCGACATAGGCGATGCCGCCGAGGGCGACGGCGAGGATCAGTATCCAAACGGTTCGCTTCCTCATGGTCGTCGTCCCGTTGCGCGGGTGCCGTCATGATCAACCGTAAGCACGGACCATCGGCAGCGGCCGGAACCTGATGGTCGCGAGGATGCCGACCGCCACGAAGATCAACAGGAAAACGCCCTGCGCAATGGCGAAGGGTGGCTCGGCCTGCGTGGGCGCCAGCGCATGGAGCGTCGTCACCTTCTGGAAGGCCTGGGCGATGAAGACGAAGACGTCGAAATAGAACGCGATGACCACGCTCACGGCGTAGATCCATCGCCATTTGCCCACGAGATGGAAGACGTAGAGCGCGGGGATCGCCAGCGCCAGCACCACCAGCGAGAAGACGGCGACCCCGTGCGACGGCAGGAACCCGTTGAACGCAAATCCGAAGCCCGTGACGCTCGTCGCCACGCCTGAGATAAGGAATATCTCCGTCCATACCGGCGCGATGCGGCCGCGGATGAGCCCCGCCACCACGACGAAGCCGGACACCAGCATCACGACGCTGATGAGCGTATGGATCCACGTGAAGATCGTGAATGCGGCCAAGCCGGTGATCATCCCACGCTCCCCTTCCATGTCGAGATTCCGACATAATGCAACGGAGACACGCGCCGGTCGAGTCCGTGGCGGCACGCGCTGAATTCCGTTCGCCGACGCACCCGTGTCGGGGACCGGCAACCCCGAGGAACGGCAACCGGAGAAGCCGGTTATAGTGGCCAAGAGCGACGCGCGAGCCCCGAGGGCCATCATGAAAAAGCTCATCGTATCCGGACTGTTCGCCCTGCTGCTGATGGCTGGCGGGTCCGGCACCGCGAATGCCGCACCCTGGTGCGCCTACTATGACGCCTACACCTATAACTGCGCCTTCCACACCTTCAGCAATGTCTCGACACCATCTCCGGCGTCGGCGGCATCTGCCGACGCAACGTGTATGAGCAAGATAATCCGGACCGGCGCACGCGCCGAAAGTCCGACCGCTATTGAGCATCGGCTGAACGAGGTGCCGAAACGAGGCAGGTCATCTATGGGAGGACGGTCAAACAGAGTGATACGAGGTCACTCTACCGACGGATGCACCGCGATTTATGAATACACGGCCTAGCCTTTGGCGAAACGGCGCGGCCCGGGCTTGGCCGGAACCGGCTCGCGCGACCGCTTCGGCCAGCGCATAGGCCAGCTTACGATGTGATCCTCGAACTGGTCGTAAGGCACGTCTTCTTCGGATGCCGCAACGCGATGGCGCACCGAGATGCCGGCGTCGTGCACGGTATCGGCATCGCCCGATACGAGCGGATGCCACCAATAGAGATCGCGCCCCTGCGCCACGAGCCGGTAGGCGCAGGTCGAGGGCAGCCAGCCGAGTTTCTCGATGACCTGGGGCGTGAGCCGCACGCAGTCGGGCACGTGGGCGCTGCGGTTGGGATAGTCGCGGCAGCGGCACGTTTCGCCGTCGAGCAGCTTGCAGCCGATATCGGTGAAATAGATGCGCGGTACCGCCCCGGCCGCGACCTGCGCCGGAGCGATGTCCTCCTCAAGCTTGACGAGGCAGCAGCGTCCGCAGCCGTCGCACAGGCTCTCCCATTCGGCCTGGTTCATTTCCGCGAGCGTCTTGCGCCGCCAGAAGGCCACATCGTCCATCGCGCACTCCGGGCGCTGTCTTAGCCCGTCCTCGTGCCATACGCGAGCCGTCACCGGACGCCGGCCGAAGCGCGTGGCGAGAATCGCCGCGCCGCGCTACGGTCGCGCCACCGGCCCCCTCCTCCGCGTCACCCGGCATGAACCGCAAGCAGACGGTCGCGCGCATCCTCAAGGAATCCTGTTGCCGTCTTGCCCCGTCGGGCATTCACGGCATCGGCGTGTTCGCGATCCGCGATATCGCCAAGGGAGTGGACCCGTTCCGCACCGGCATCCGTTATCCGGACGCCTGGGTCGAGATCATGCCGGATGAGCTTGCGCGCGCCCCGGCGGGCGTCGCCGCCCTGCTCGCCACTCTGTTCCTGGCCGACGACGAGGGCCGGTTCCGGATACCCAGCATCGGCACCAATCTCGTCGACATCGGGTCGTATCTCAATCACTCGGCGACGCCGAACATGCGGACGGCCGATGGCCACGTCTTCCGCGCCCGACGCCGGATCGTTGCAGGTGAGGAGCTCACCGTCGATTATGCCACCTATGGAGGCTTAGGCCTGTTGTCGCATGGCGTGGAATGACGACTTGCGGCTACGGGCACATCGGCGTTCAAACAAACGAGCTTCCGGCGCCGACAGTGTGCGAATAACTGCTCCCTTACAGGGAGGTTTCAAAGACATACACCCCAATCTATTGGTTGAGTATCTAGTTTTATATAACTTAAAAGAGAATATCCCATGGATTGTCGTTGACCAATAAACAGCCTGAAGGCTAACCTGTTGCCGCGCACAACCGAAGAGTTGGGCGCTCTGGGGATTTGCTGCACGTACCGCTCGACCGTCGTGATCTTAAGATCCGTTTATCGCGGCCCGTACTGAAGTCATCCGGATGATAAAGAGCGACGATACGCTCGCTGGTAAGATCACCTTGGCAATCATCGCGCTCAATTCGATTTGCTGAAGAGCGTCGGCCCGGTAGAGGCCGAGCTCGACATCGATGTTCATTTGTACCGGCGGGGGGTCGCCGGTGCGACGACGGCAAACAGGGGAGACTTTAACCATGACCACAAATCACGCTCCGACATTCTCGTCGTCGGCCGCGACCGGCAGTTTCAGCGAAAACGCGAACACGGCCGCCATGCCCTGACCGGCGGGAGTGGCGACGACTATTTCGCCTTCCAGCAGCCCGGCGATGGCCTCAACACCATCACCGATTTCAACAACACGACCCAGCACGACCGCATTGCGATCGCGGCGGTCAACTTCGGGCTGACTGCCGGCATGGACGCGTCATCGGTGTTCGAATCCTCCAGCGACGATCAGTTCTCCGGCTTCGGCGCGGTGTTCCACTTCGATACCGCGAACCACACGCTGTACTACAGCGCCGACGGCACCTCGGCATCGGAGGTCGCGCTGGCGCAGCTCCAGGCCGGCGCGACGTTCGGCGCCCACGACCTGTTGCTGGTCTGAAACGCTCACGCTCACGTCCACGCCAAACCCAGCCGGCATCGCCGGGTGGGCCGCGGCCGTTATTCGCGCGAGCCCGTTACGACACCAGCGCCGCGCAGGCGGGGATGAGCCCTGGCGGCTGGGGCGGCGCCGTCGACCGGCCGGTCTCGCCGCCCTGGATCGGAACGTGGTCCGGCTGCACCCGGATGTCGACGTCGAACGTCGCGCTGACCGCCTTGAACTTCACGGTATAGCGGAGCACGTCGGCGCCGGCGAAGCCGCGACGCGGCTGATAGACGACGCTGATGCCGCCCATCCGCCGGCCGACGCAGTGGTTCGCCTTGCCCTCGCGGACCCTGCGCACGGTCCCCGTATCGGTCCGCACGCAGACGGTCCCGTCGCTCGGCGCGACGTCGAGATAGACCTGCGGCGGCTCGGCGGCGGTGCAGTTCTTGTCCCACCTCGCATAGCCGCGAATCGTCACCTCGGTATGGCTGGTCGTCAGCGTCAGGTGCTCGGCCCGCGCCGGCGCCGAACCGAGCGCCAGCACCAGGAGCCCCATTGCCTGGCCGGCGCGGACGATCCGGCGCCATCCGTCTGCCTCCGACAAGCGGCTGCCGGCCGCCCTGCGAAAGCCGAGGCGCCCAAATGCGTTCATGTCTGCCTGTGTCATCACATCGTCCCCGTCGGCCTGCCGGCATCTGACGGCCCGACCTTGCCGGGCATCAGGGGCGGCGGATGTGACGGCCGGCACAAAACGGATGGTTGCAGGAGTTCGATGGGCGCGGCGGAGCCTCCGTGCCGATGTGTTTCACGTGAACAATTCCTAGGGATCATATCCTGGCATGAACTCGGGACCACGCTGCCGTGCTGATGCCGCCACTTGCCCAGCGGGTGCACAAAGGTGGTGCTAGGCTTTCCGCCGCGGCTTGAGCCGCACTCCGGGCGCGTCGCCGTTGATGAGCTCGATGCCGGCGTCTTCAAGCGCACGGGCAATGGCTTCGGCATTCGCCGGCGTGACGGGCACCGGACCATCCACGGCCTCGGCCCGGCGCACAGTCGCCACGCCGACATGGGAACGATCCGCCACGTCCTGTGCCGTCCACCGCAGCAGCGCCCGCGCCGCGCGAATTTGTCCGCCGGTAAGCTGCCGAGACCCAGTCGATTTTCGGTTGATTACCATACAATCATATGATAGTCTTACAATCGCATTGCTCATGCTCGACGCGGTGATGGCCGCGCCGTATGCGAATTAGCCCAGGGCGTACCCGCCACCCTTCCGGAACGACGGCGGATGACGCTTCGCTGATCCGGCCCGCCGGCCGATGCGACGCGTACCGTCGAATGGTAACACGCCGATAGGCGGTGTATTAATTTATGCGCTCCACGAATCTTTCCCTGCAAAAAGTCAAACTGAGACACTACCGCGGATGACGCTTCGCTAACCCGCCCTACCGCCGCTACGCGATCACATGCCAATCCGCGGAGACCGGCGGAAGAACGGTTCCGGCGGCGACGTCCGCACCGTTCATGGTCCAGATCGCCACCGATCCATTGTCGTTCTGCCACAGGATATCGGCGATATGGTCGGCGTTGAAATCGACGGCATCCTTGATGTGCCAGGTCGGACCGGGATTGTTGGCGAGCGCTGTGCCGCTGGTGACGTTGAAGCCGTCCATGGTCCAGATCGCCACGGAGCCATTGTCGTTCTGCAGCAGGATGTCGGCTTTGCCGTCGCCGTTGAAGTCGGCCCCGTTGCGAACGTGCCAGCTTGGTCCGGGCGACAGCGACAGCGACGCTCCGCCGATGACATTGACGCCGTCCATCGCCCAGATCGCCACCGACCCATTGTCGTTCTGAAGGATGATGTCGCGGTTGCCGTCGCCGTTGAAATCCGCGGTGTCGGCGATATGCCAGGATGGGCCAGGATCGGTGGCAAGCGACGCCCCGCTGGTCAGGTTAAACCCGGTAAGGCTCCAGATCGCGACAGAGCCGCTGTCGTTCTGGAGCACGATGTCGGCCCTGCCGTCGCCGTTGAAGTCGCCGGTGTCCTTGATGTGCCAGGAGGGTCCGGGATTGGGCGAGACCGAGCCGCCGGCGGTGACGTTGACGCCATCCATGCCCCAGATCGCCACCGCACCGTTGTCGTTCTGCCAGACGATGTCTGCCTTGTCGTCGTTGTTGAAGTCGGCGGCCGCGATTGCGTGCCAGGAAGGACCCGGATTGGAACCGACCGTCGCGCTGGCGACAAGCCCGGTGCCGTTCATCAGCCACACGCCGGCGCTCCCGCCGGTGTTCTGGAGCAGGATGTCGCTGTGGCCGTCGGCGTTGAAGTCGTGCGGCGCTTCGCCTGCACCGGTGGAAGGCGGCGTGCCCGGCTGGTCGGCGGTGGCCGACACCACGATCGAGCTCGTCGTAGATGGCCTATCCAGCAGCACCTGCAGGCTGTTGCCGGAATGAACCCCGTCGAGTTGAGCGATGGTGGTCCAGTTCGTGCCATTGGCGGCGCCGTCGGTATCGACCTGGAGGGCGGCACCGGTGCCGCTTGCGAACGCGCGCACCAGCGTGCCGGCGGCCTGGCCGCTGCCGTGGTTGAAGGCCGCCGCCAGCAGCGCCGAGAGATCGATCTGGTCACCCTCGCCGATGGTGAAGGTGCCGGAATTGCCCTGGTCGTAGTCGGTGACGTGGGCGATCACAGGCGCGGACGCCTGCGCGTCGGCGAGCGCCGCTGTCCCGAACACGAAACGGTCGGCGCCCGATGCGCCGGTCAGGAAGTCCGCGCCGTGGACGCCGTCGATCACGTCGTTGCCCCTGGCGCCGATGATGGTGTCGGCGCCGCCGTCGCCGATGAGCGTCAGGCCGATGGTGCCGAGGCCGACGATGGTCGTCGCGCCGCCGAGGTCCGTGAGCGAGGCGGAGGTGTGGATGACGCCCTGGTCGATCATGTCGACCTTGGCGTTGGTGTGGGCCGCAACGGTCACCGCGACATGAACCGGTGCGCCGAGGCCGCCGCCGCTGAAGGTGATGGTCTGCACCCCGGCGCCGACCGCGAGCGAATAGCCGCCGGCCGCGCCCGTCGTCGTCGCCGGACCGCTCGCGGCGGCAACCGACATCGCGCCGCGGCCCTCGCCGATCGAATAGAAGGCGTCGTGGTCGGCATCGGCGTAGGACACGCCGGTGATGAACTGCTGGTTGCCGGTCGTGCCGAAGTCCTGCGTCAGGGCGGTCGCGTTGCGCCCCTGGTAATTGCCGGTGACCTGGCCGACGCCGATCTCCTGGAAGTTGCCGTTCAAGATATTGACGCGATGCCCACGGCCATCCTCACCGGCATCGACGAACAACAGCCGGTGCAGGTCGATCGTCATCTGCTGGGTGACGGTGCCCGTGGTCGTCGACAGCGCGATGTTCTCCCCGGCCGTCGTCCAGTTGTAGCCGGCGCTGGTCATGCGCTGGAACGGCGTGACGCCTTCCGGCGTGTTGTGAGCGAAATAGTCGCGGTCGATCATGTCCTGGCTGTGCGCGCGCGCCACGCCAAGCAAAGTCTCGTTCATGGCAAGCGGCTGCTTGGAGGTCGCCGAGATCGTCTGGTTCGCCGGGACGCCCTCGTTGAGGTCGATACCGTCGCGGGCGGCTTCGGCCGCGGGGTCGAGGCGAGCCCGGTTGACGAGTTCGAGGATCATCTGTTCGAGAGCGGTTGCCGGCATCGTTTTCCTGTCCGCGTGTCCGTGTTGGTGGCGCAGGCGAAGGAGCCTTGGGTCCGCCGGCCGGCTGGCGCCGAGGCCCGCAACCCAAAGTGTTCGCCTTAAAGGACCTAACCAAATGTCGGGCGGAATTGAGTCGTCGGCAGGCCGTAAAATTACTTAGCGTGAACAAATCGGAATCCGCGCCGACGCAATTGCCGGCATCCCGGACCGCCTTCTACAGCAAGCGAAACCCGATCCCGGACCGGATTGCAGCGGGCGCCTTTGGCTACGTAGTCCCACACACCGGAACGTGCGTATCGAGTCGTCCCGGCTGTCGGGTATTCCCGGCTTGTCGGCTCATCCTCACCATTTCCTCTTGCCCATCACATCCGCTAGAACATCCCCGCCACCACGGAACCGCCACGATTCCGTGGGGTTTGGCGTGGATGCGGCTCGCACGGGCACGGGGCTTGCCTCGGCCCCATGCGCGTTGCCTCATCCCATGCCGCTGGACTGAGTGAGACCCTTGCCCGACCGTGACGACCAAGGCTGGAAGCGAGCGCTCAAGCGGGGCCTCCTCGACCTCGACGCCCGGGTCGATTCCGGCGTGTTCCAGGCGCGCGGCTTCATCCGCGAGCGCTACGAGCGCTTCTCCACCTTCATGGACCGCTTCCACGTCTCTGGCGTGGTTCGTATCCTCAACGAAGCCGTCTCCGAAGGGCTGACGCTGGGCACCGTCGGCCTGATCCTGATGCTGGCGCTGGCGATCCCCGCCTTCCGCGAGACTGCCGACGACGACTGGCTGAAGAAATCCGAGCTCGCCGTCACCTTCCTCGACCGCTACGGCAACGAGGTCGGCTCGCGCGGCGTCAAGCAGAACGATTCCCTTAAGCTTGAAGATTTCCCCGACCACCTGATCAAGGCGGTGCTGGCGACCGAGGACCGGCGCTTCTACGAGCATTTCGGCATCGACATCGCCGGCACCCTGCGCGCGCTCGGCGCCAATGCGCGCGCGGGCGGCGTCGTGCAGGGCGGCTCGTCGCTCTCCCAGCAGCTCGCCAAGAACCTCTTCCTGTCGAACGAGCGCACCATCGAGCGCAAGGTCAAGGAGGCGTTCCTGGCGATGTGGCTGGAGAGCCGGCTCTCCAAGAACCAGATACTCAAGCTCTATCTCGATCGCGCCTATATGGGCGGCGGCGCCTTCGGCGTGGACGCCGCGGCCCAGTTCTATTTCGGCAAGTCGGCGCGCGACGTGAACCTCTCCGAGGCCGCCATGCTCGCGGGGCTGTTCAAGGCGCCGACCAAGTTCGCCCCGCACATCAACCTGCCGGCGGCGCGTGCCCGCGCCAACGTCGTGCTCGACAACCTGGTCGAGGCCGGCTTCATGACCGAGGGGCAGGTGTTCGGCGCCCGGCGCAATCCCGCCGTCGCCGTCGACCGGCGCGACGAGCGCTCGCCGAACTACTATCTCGACTGGGCCTTCGACGAGGTGAAGAAGATCGTCGACGCCCTGCCGAAATCGGTGAGCGAACGCGCCTTCGTCGTGCGCACCGCTCTCGACGTCAACCTGCAGCGCAACACCGAGCGCGTCGTCGAGAACATGCTGAGCCAATACGGCCAGGAATACGGCGCCAAGCAGGCCGCGACCGTGCTGATGGACATCGACGGCTCGGTCCGCGCGATGGTCGGCGGCCGCGACTACGGCGCGAGCCAGTTCAACCGCGCGGTCGATTCGCTGCGCCAGCCCGGCTCCTCGTTCAAGCCTTACGTCTATGCCACCGCGCTGATGAACGGCTTCAAGCCGACCTCGGTGGTGGTCGATTGCACCGGTGTGCATCGGCACCTGGTGCCCGCACAATTATTCCAACGGCTATTCAGGCTCGATGACGCTGACGCAGGCGATCATCCGTTCCGTCAACGTCATTCCGATCAAGCTGTCGATCGCGATCGGCCACGGCAACCCGAAGGTCGGCCGCGCCAAGATCATCGCGACGGCCCGCAAGGCGGGGCTGCGCTCGCCGCTTACGGATTCCCCGTCGCTGCCGATCGGCGCCGCGGAGGTGACGGTCCTCGACCACACCGGCGGCTATTCGATCTTCCCCAACCTCGGCAAGGCGGTGGCGCCGCACGCCATCCTCGAATTGCGTTCCGGTGCCGGCGAGTTGATCTGGCGCTTCGACCGCGACGGCAAGAAGCCGGTGCAGGTCCTGACGCCGCAGGTCGCGATGGACATGAACCAGATGATGAACAAGGTCGTGGAGGAGGGCACCGGCAAGCGCGCGATCCTTGAGAACATCAAGGCGGCGGGCAAGACCGGCACCACCAACGCATATCGCGACGCCTGGTTCGTCGGCTTCACCGGCAACTACATCTGCGGCGTCTGGTATGGCAACGACGATTATGTCTCGACCAAGCGGATGACCGGCGGCTCGCTGCCGGCGATGACGTGGCACCAGATCATGACCTATGCGCATCAAGGCGTGGAGCTCAAGCCCATTGCCGGCGTCGCGCCGGGACCGACGCCGACGGCGCCGCGCAACCCGGTCGCCGAGGACGCCGCGCCGGCCGCCGACATGGCGCTGCGTCCGACGCTGCTGACGCGGCGTGCCGCTGAGATCCTGCAGCGGGTCGAGCGCATGATGGACGACGCGACGCGCGCGCTCGCGGCGACGCCCGGCGCGGAGGACAAGCGCGGCGCGAGCCTTCCGCGTCCCGAGACCACCGCGTCCGCGAATGGCCGCGACGGCGGCGCTCGCTGAATTCATCGTGCCCGCGACGGGTGCCTTCATCGGCGGCTATCGGCTATCGACACGACGTGATAGCCCACCGCTTCCTGCGGACTTTCCCGGCGCCCTCCAGTCGAGCTGATCGTGCGGTTGCTTCTCGGTCTCTTCTTTGCCCTCTTCGTTGCCGCCGTGGTGGGCCTGGGCACGACGTGGTTCGTGCTCACGCAAGGCACCGCGTTCGGCGCGGTGAGCCTCGGCTCCTGGCGCGCATGGCCGAAGACCGGAACCGTGGAAATCGATCCTTATGCCAGGGCGGTGCTCGCCCGCACCGGGCAACTCCCGATCGGCTCGGGCGACGGCGTCGCGTTCTTCGCGCGCGCCGATGACAAGGGCCGGCCGTTCGACGGACGCTGCGAATTGGTGCTGAGCGGCACGACACCGCCGGCACGATTCTGGACCCTCACACTTTACGATCCGGAAGGCCGGCTGGTAGCCAACGGCGCCGATCGCTACGGCTTCACCAGCCAGGAGATCGTCCGCCACGGCGACGGCAGCTTCGATATCGCGGTGGCGCCGCGCACGCGCCCCGGCAACTGGCTCCCGACCGGCGGGGTCGAGCGATACGTCCTGGTCTGGCGCCTCTACGATACCCCGGTCGGCGCCGCGACCCGCACCGCCCGCGAAGCCCCGATGCCCGCGATCGAAACGAAGGCCTGCCCGTGATCCGCTGGCTGTTATGGCTTCTGGGAGGCCTGCTGCTGGGCGGGATCGTCCATCTCGCGACCGTGCTCCTGCTGCCGCGCACCGCGACACGCGACGCCTATGCCCGCCTCACGCCGATCACACCGGTCAACACGCTGGTGCCGCTGCCGGCGCCGAGCCCGGAGCGCGCGATGCTGCCATTCATGGATCCGTCCTTCGCGGCGGCCGTGTGCCGCTACGATCTCGGCCAGGGACCGCTCAAGTTCGTCACGCCGGTAAGCCAAGCCTATACGTCGGTGTCGTTCTATACCCGCTTCGGCATCTCGTATTACGCGATCAACGACCGCGCGGCCGGACGGCGCACGATCGAGCTCGACCTCATGACGCCGGAACAGCGCGGCCAGATGCCCGAGGACGAGGAGGTGACGGCGGCCGACCGGCTGATCGTCGAATTCGCCGACGCGCACGGGGCTGATCGTGCTGCGGGCGCTCGCGCCCGAGCCGGGATCGATGCCGATGGCGCGCGGCGTGCTGGCAGCGGCTCAGTGCCGGGTGCAGCCGGCGCCTGATTAAGAGCGGCTGGCGCGGCGGCGGCGGCGGCGGCCGGGACTGGGTCCGGCTCCGGGCGCCAGTCCATCGGATGGCGCATCCTCATGACGATTGATGCGGATCACCGGCAGGATGACGACGGGAGCCGGGCTGCCGGGATGGGCGAGTCTCGCCGGCCCGTTCGCCATCCGCTGCTCCAGAGGGAACCTGATCACGAGCCCCATGTCGCTCTCCTGCTCGCCTGCGCTGTGTCCATTCCTGCCGGCGGCTCATCCATTAGGATGCGACATGGTTAACACTTGGTTTCCAAGGCATCATCGGCTGTCGCCTGTCATGTTCTTTTCATTCCATCGCGGCGGCGCGCTCCGCGTGATGCCGACGAGGCGCGGATCAACCGGTGGGTCGGATTGGTATCTTGTAGCCCGTTGTAAATTCGGCCGTTCCGCCGGCCACATCCTTAACGCTCCGCTAATCGGGCGCGGATAAGTTTCCCTTTTGGAACACCATCCGGCGGGAGACTGCCTTGAAGCTGCCGGCCTTTCCCAACCTCGAAGGCTTGATGCGCCTGGCGCGGCAGGACGGCGTCGACGTCCGTCCCACGCTCGTGCGCGTGCTGACCGACGTCTACGTCCAGAAGCGCGGCCATACGCGCGAGGAAGAGCGCCGCTTCACGGAACTGGCTCTGTGGCTGCTGTCGAGCGTCGATCATGCGACCCGCGCGGCCGTCGCCCGCAAGCTGTCGATCTATCCGGAGACCCCGCGCCCCGTCGCGCGCCTGCTTGCCGCGGACGAATTCGACATCGCGGAACCGGTGCTGCGGTCCTCGCCATGCCTGACCGGCGAGGATCTCCTGGCCATCGCTGTCGAACGCGGCTCCCGCCACGCCGAAGCGATCGCAGCGCGGGAAAGCCACGGCGAGACGGCGGTGCCGGCTCTTGCCGGACCTCGTGACGACAGCGGCGAGGCGAACCCCGACACCACGGAGGGCGAACCCGAAGAGGTGGACATGTCCGATCAACCATCCGGCGAGACCGCCGCGCCCGAGAGACCGCAGGCCGGGGACATCGCCGCCGAGGTCAAGGACGTGTCCATTGGACAACGCTTCCTAGACGCGAAGGCCTCGGAGCGCGGCACCATCCTGGCCCACCTTGCCGAAGCGTCGTCGGCCGATGCGCCGCCGCCACCACCGCCGCCACTTGACGCGATCGCGCGCCTCGAAGCCGCAGCGCTCGACAAGAGGCCCAATGATTTCGCCTACGAGCTTCAGAAGCTCCTGCGGGTGTCGCGAAGCCGGGCGCAGGACATCGTCGATGACGCGCGCGGCGAGCCGGTCGTGATCGCCGCCAAGGCCATCGGCATGCCGCGGGATGTCCTGCTGCGCGTCCTCCTGTTTCTCAATCCGCTGATCGGCGAGTCGGTCGAACGCGTGTTCGACCTCATGGAGGTCCATTACCAGCTCACGCCGCAAGCGGCGCGGATGCTGGTGGCCGGCTGGCGCGAAACGAGGTTTTCGGAGAAGCGCACCGCGCGTTATCAGCCGGTGCATTGGGACGACGAGGCGGGCGCGCGGCGCGCCTCCGCCGATCCCGCGCGCCGTGCCGGCTTCGCGTTGCCCGACGGGCGCAGCCAGCCGGCCCGCACCGGCGACGGCGCCGGCACGGAGCGCCGTCAGCGCAGTACCTGATCGAGGAAGTGCCGGCCGCCGCGATCTTCGGCCTCCACGATCCAGACATCCGGATCGAACCGGATCTGGCGCGCCAGATAGGCCTCGGCGTCGGCTTCGGACGCGGGTTGTTCCTTGAGGCACGACACGAACGCCCGGTCCGAGGGATGCGCCTCGTCGAACGCGGATTGCGGCGCCGGCCCGTACACGTCCGCCGTCCCGTCGAGGCGGCTCACCTTGATGAAGACGGCGCCGGCATCCTCCGCGCCGCGACGGCGCACGGCCGCGAACACCCCCTCGACATTGCAGCGCCGGAGATAGGCGGACACCCAGATGCCGGATTTCAGCCGCATGCCGGAGATTAGCGTCCGATCGAGCAGAGTTGAACCATTCTCCGCTCAATTCCGCACGCATTCGGGCGTTCAGCGACGGCTCACTCCAGCGGACGGCCGGTCATAGCGGCGAGCTCCCGCATCAGGCGGTCCGACACCTGGCCGGTGACCGGCAGCTTGCGCTCGCGCTCGAAGCGCTCGATCGCGGTCTTGGTCGCCGGATCGGCGACGCCGGTCGGCGGGACCTGGCCATAGCCGAAATCTGCGAGCGCGCGTTGCGCCGCGACGATCTTCTTCGACGGCGCGACCGCAGGGGCAAGGCCGGCCCGTTTCCCATTGGCCGTCACGGCCGGCGGCGGCGCCTGGACCGGCGAGCGCAGGATCGCCTTCAGGAGCGCCTCGTCCGGTTCCGTGCTGCTCTTCAGCCCGGCCGCGTGCTCGAACTCACGGATCGCCGCATCGGTCTTCGAGCCGTACACGCCGTCGACCGGGCCGTCATAGAACTTGCGCCGCGCGAGCTCGCGCTGGATGTCGGTCGCGATCTGCGCCCGCGTCCGCGCCGCCACCGGCACCGGCACCTCAACCTTCGGCGTGTCCATCTCGGCCGGCCGCGGCCGCGGCAGAACGGTGCTGACGCTGCCGGTGGTGTCGGACGACACCGGCCGCCACTTGGCCGGAAACATCGGCGCCGGATGCGCGCTCGGCTGAAGCCAGAGCGCGTTGACGAAGATCGCCGTCACCGCAATGGCGGTGACGACCACGCCGATCGAATCGTGCGGCCGCCGGAGGACCATGCGCCCGAACGGGCCGCCGATAAAAAGCCGCTCCATCAGACTGCGATCGTCCATCACTGCGACGCCCGAGCTTGCTCGAAACCTGTTCCTAAGCACGCTTCCTCACCTGTTGATCGTTTGTTGTTTCGACCGGCTCGCGCACGGCTAGGCATGTGATCGTCGCTGTTGTTTTTTCGCGCGCTGCGGCTTCGCAGTCGGTCGGCAGGCGGACCGTGATGCAGGTGCCCTCGCCCAGCCGGCTGCGGATCTCCAGGCTGCCGCCATGCAGGTCGATCAGCCCCTTCACGATGGAGAGCCCGAGGCCGGTGCCGTCATAGGGCCGCGCATACGAGCCGCGCGCCTGGAAGAACGGATCGCCGAGGCGCGGGAGGTCCTGCTCGGCGATGCCGACGCCGGTATCCTCGACGATCAGCGCCACCATCCCGTTCTCGCTCTTGGCGCCGACCGTCACCCGGCCACCGCGATCGGTGAACTTGATGGCGTTGGACACCAGGTTCAACAATATCTGCTTCAGCGCGCGCTTGTCGGCGTTGACCTCGGGAAGATTGTCGCCGATCCGCACGACAAGATCGATGCCGGTCTCGCGCGCCTTGAGCGCCAGCAGGTCGCAGCAGCCGCAGATCACCGATGCCGGCGCGAAGGGCTCGGGCGTGATCTCGAACTTTCCGGTCTCGATCTTCGACATGTCAAGGATGCCGTTGACGACCGACAGGAGGTGAAGACCGGAATCGTTGATGAGCTGGGCATAATCCTGCCGCCGCAGCGCGTCGATCTTCATCGTCTCTTCGTTCATGAGCATTTCCGAAAAGCCGATGATGGCATTGAGGGGCGTGCGCAGCTCATGGCTCATGGTCGCGAGGAACAGGCTCTTTGCCGCATTGGCGCGCTCGGCCTCGCTGCGCGCGACCTCGACCGCTTGTTCCTGCGCCTTGCGGTCGGTGACGTCGCGCATGACCCCGACGACCTCGCGGACGCCGTCGTCCGACGAGCGGTCGAGCGGCCGGCAGCGCATCTCGATCCAGATGAAGTGGGATCCCGCGCGCACGGCACGGTCCGCCGTGTCGCGCCGCGCCCTGAACTCCACCGATTGCGCTTCGCAACATGCAGCGGCATCGGCGAGCGCCTTGAGATAAGCGGGACGGTCGGCGACATGGACGCGGTCGAACAGGCCGTGTCCCGTCAGGTCGCGCAGCGTCGCGCCGAACAGCGGTTCGGCCGCCGGCGAGACGAACAGCACGACGCCGTTGCGGCCGTGGCGCGTGATCACGTCGCTCATGTTGCGCGCGAGGAGATGATAGCGCTCCTCCTCGACGCTGAGACGCTGCGAGCCGGCCTGCGCCAGCGCCCCGGCCCTGAGCGCGAGCGCGGTCGCATAGAGCGCGGCCGAGATGATGCCTGCCGCCATGACGAGCTCCGCCTGCATCCCGCCGAGCGGGGCGGCCGGGAACGCATCGGCGGCGCCGAGGCCGAGCAGCAGGATCGCCGCCCCGAGCGACAGCCCGACGGCGGCCGCGACGGCGCGGCGGGAGGCCGACAACGCCGCCTCGAGCGGCACCACCACCAGCCAGCACGCCGCGAAGGATCCGAGGCCGCCGGTCTTTACCGCGACCACGGTGACGAGCGCGGTCAGCGACAGCGCGGCGAGCACATGGGCGATCTCGTATTGCCCCGTGCGCGAGAGGAAATAGGCGTTGAGGATCGGAAGCAGCAGCCAGCCGAAGCAGAAGGCGTCGAGCGGGCCGGGCACGCCTTGCACCACCAGATAGACCGGGAACACCGCGAGCATGGCCAGCCCGCTGACGATGCGCGAGCCGATGAAGGCCCGGTGGCGCGCGGCGACGAGCATGTCCTGTCGCGCCGTGGCATGCACCAATGCGGACACGTAGTCGCGATACGGCGCGAGAAGGATCACGTTGTTTGTATGCACGCCCGCTTCTGCAGACGCGCTCCCCTTTTTTCCATGGGGATCGTCTCAAAGCCCGCTTAAGCGAACGCTAAGGCGCGCGAGTAAGGCGCGGCCGGGAACGAGCAAAACGCGCCATTGCGCATCCGCTTTCCTCCCTTTCCCCGCGAATGGTGAACGCCGCGTTGCCGGATCGGCCGCCGCGAGCGGCGCAAGAGAGTGTTTGCTCGCGCCGGTTCGGCCGCGAATGAACAGGATATGCAGGCGGACGCGCCCGGCCGGTGGCGCCGGATCGTTCAAATTTTCGGAAAATTCATCCCAAATTCAGTGAAAAAGCCGCCGACGCGACCAACTCGGCTTTCAAGCGTTCCTGCTAGCGTGACCAACAGCGGCGAGACAAAACAGCCGTGCGGGATGTGCGAAGGACAGGACCATGATGTTCCTCTTGCGAGCAGCCTTCTGGCTGACCGTCGTTTCGTGTCTGCTGCCGGCCGCCCGCGCGCCGGCGGATAAGCCGGCTCCCCAGGTTGGGGCGGTCGAAGCGGTGACGGCGGCAGGCGCCGCGGTCTCCGACATGACTCAATTCTGCACGCGCCAGCCGGGCGCGTGCGAGGTCGGATCGCAGGCCGCCGCGGTGGTCGGGCAGAAGGCGCAGAACGGGGCGCGCATGCTCTATGAATTCCTGGCCGACCGCATCGGCTCGAACGACAGCGATCCGGCGCCGGCCAAGACGCCGGACCGTCCGCCGGTCGCGAACCGGCCGTCGCAGCAGACCCTGACGCCGACGGACATGGCGCCGTCCTGGCGTGGCCCCGAGCCGCGCAAGGAAGCCCACGCCAGGCGGCCAGCCTGATCGCGGCCGTTGCCGCCGCCTTGTTCCTGCGTCGCCCGCTGCACCGATAGATGAACCTCAGGCCATGGGCCGGGGCCGCGAGCGCTTCCCTGTCAGGGCGCCCGCGGCCTTCTTTCTGTTCCGGCTGCGATGAAACCGGGTTACAGGCGGTCCGGCCGCGCATATATCCTGCGGATCAAAGGCATCGCCCCGGCCCATGACGATCGACGAGATCATCGACAACTTCGCGCTGCTCGACGAGTGGGACGACCGCTATCGGTATCTCATCGAGCTCGGCCGCGGTCTTGATCCCCTTCCCGATTCCGAGCGGACCGGGGCCAACAAGGTCCAGGGCTGCGCCAGCCAGGTCTGGGTTTCGACCTCGATCCACCCAAGCGGACACGGAGAGCCGGTTCTGGACTTCGTCGGTGACAGCGACGCCCATATCGTGCGCGGCCTCATCGCCATCGTGCTCACGCTGTATTCCGGCAAGCCCGCCCGGGAGATCCTTGGCGCCGATGCCATCGCGCTGTTCGAGCGGCTGGGTTTGCGCGAGCACCTGACGCCGCAACGCTCGAACGGATTCCGGTCCATGGTCGAGCGGATAAGATCGGACGCGCAGGCCGCGCTCGCCTCGGCGGCCTGACCAATCAAATTCCGTCGACGACGAAGGCCGCATCGGGTGCGAGCCAGGTGCGCAGCGGCGCGCGCGACGGTCCGCGTGCTTCCGCCGCGAAACCGTAATGGCGGGCAAGCCGGTCGAGACCGAGCTGGAGCACGACCTTGGCCGAGCGCGCCGGCCAGCCGCGCTCCCGCTCGACGTCCTCAAGCCCTTTCAGGAAACAACACACGTCGATGAGCAGGCCGGAGAACTCCGGCCCGACCGTATCGAGCGCCTGCCGCACCTGCTGGCGTGCCGCGATGATGACGTCTGCGATGGCCGCAGCGCCGCCGCCGTCCCGGCTGCCGCCTCGCCCGCCCGACCCGCTCCAGCTCGACGTCGTCCGCGGCGTCAGGTTTGCCCGAGTGAATTGCATCCGCAGCCTTTCGCCAGCCTGGAGCTGGACCGCCTCGATCAGGGGCCGCCCGTCGCGGCCCTTGCGCCGCGCCAGCCAGGCGAGCGGGCTTTCGGCATCGTCGACCGTCACATGGGCACGGCCATGCGGCGTGTCGACGGGCCGGCAGGCGAGGTCGAGATGCTGGCCCAGAAACGGATCGACCCCGGTCATGCCCCGCGCGACGTAGCGCCGGGCGATATGCGCGCGCCCGGCCGAGGTCAGGACCGGCCGGCGATCCGGTCCCGCGACGACGAGGTCGGCACGCACCAGGCAGGCGAGCGCGCCGTCCCCGACGCGCAAAGGCTTCGTGGGGCCGCGAAGGGAGGACGCTGCGAGCGCCAGAAGCAGCCGCTCGGCCGCCGCCGGCAGGCGTTCCTGGGATGCCGCGCTCATGATCGCACCGCCCTCTCGATGGGACGGCCGGATATCAACACCTGTTCAAGCGCGCCGAGCGTCGCGTCGAGCCGGGGATCGTCGCGCCGTCCTTCCACCAGGCGGCAGGCATGCGCGGCGGTTGTCCGGTCCCGGCCGAAGGCGCGGCCCACCGCGGTGAAGCTCAGACCAAGCGCCACATGCGCGAGATACATGGCGCTCTGGCGGGCAAAGGCGATGGACGCGTTGCCGCGACTCGCCGCTCGAAGCTTGCCCACGGGAATGGCGAACGCGGCGGCCACGGCAAACTCCACCGTGGCGCACACGTCCGGTCGTCCAATGTCGGCAAAGGACTTCTGAAAACGAACACAACGGACAGAACCAGCCATGGAAGAGGCCTCATGTAGGACTTTATGCCCACATTATGCCCTCATTCCCAGCAGCGGGGATAACTTTTACGAGCGTACCAACGAAAATTGCATCCTATGAGTTCAAAATAACAAGATATGATAGGAAACACAACCTAACGGAAATAATCCGAGGATAATCTTTTTCTCAACCGCGGACCGAGAACTCGCCGGAATTTATCATCGGGGCACTGTCCGGCGTGGCTCATTGGCTCGCCACCCCTCCCCTCGCAAGAGCCTGCGAGCAAACGGCTACTCCAGCGTCCGGTCCCGGAGAAACCTGCCGTGCCGTTCGAAAAAGGGACTGCCCGCAGCGCGCCGGCGGTCTTATGCCCATGGAGGCGTGCGAAGTTACTTGCGGCGGCGCCGCTGCTGTCCAAGCCCCATCTGCTTGGCAAGCTGAGACCGGGCGGCGGCATAATTCGGCGCAACCATGGGATAATCCGGCGGAAGAGCCCATTTGTCCCGGTATTGCTCCGGGGTCATGTTGTATTGGGTCCGCAGGTGGCGCTTGAGCGACTTGAATTTCTTGCCGTCCTCAAGACAGATGATGTAATCGGGCGTAATCGATTTCTTCACAGACACGGCCGGTTTCAGCGGTTCGGGTTGGCCATCGCTGGTCCCGCCGGAGATACGCTGCAGCGCGCCGTAAACTTGATTGATCAAGCCCGGCATATCCCCTGCCGGGACCGGATTGTTGCTGACATACGCCGACACGATCTCTGCAGTCAGCTCGATGAAGCTGCCGTTTCCTGTATTTTCGCTCATTGGTTCCAGTTCCTGCCGGCGATTGAACTTGCCGCTAATCTTCAGATCGTCGCCGACGCGCCGTTGCGGCGCAGGCGCCATAGCTCTCCCGGGTTGCACCGGCCTGCATCATCAAATATGGATCGAATCGGAAGCCTGAAACTACGGGCGTAGCTAAAACTATTCTTGTGTTATTGCAAGTTCGGAGTTGTGGCAAGAATAAAAGACTTCGGATAATTGGCGATGATTTCTCGAAGCTAGGGATGACGGGGCATTTTACCGTCATTCGGGCGAAGACAGCCTCCGGGATCGCATTTTCGCTGGCGCTGTTCTGATGAATTCGCATGGCTTGTAGGAGGGGCCACGACAGCTTAGCTAAAAGCCGTAGCGCTCCGTTACTTCAGGGAACTTCCGGAACGGCAAAGACGAGCCGGGCAATATTATTCGCTCTGGCGTTTCTGAACGAGGGCCGCTCCAGGCGGTCCATAACCTTATCAGGCACAAGCATGCTCGACCGCACCGATGTGACCGTTCCGCGCGCGGCGCAAAACCCGTCCGCCTCGACCTGGCACGGCGTCAAGCTGGTTGACGAATACGCTTGGCTGCGCGCGGCCAACTGGCAGGAGGTGATGCGCGACCCGGACAAGCTCGCTCCTGTCATCCGCGATTACTTGCAGGCGGAGAATGCCTATGCCGAGCAGGTGCTGGGCGACACCATCGCGCTGCAGGATGCGTTATTCGCCGAGATGAAGGGCCGCATCAAGGAGGACGACTCCACCGTTCCGGACCCGGACGGGCCGTACAGCTATTATGTCCGCTTCCGCGAAGGCGGACAGCATCCGGTGGCGTGCCGGCAGGGCCGGACGGGCGGCGGCGAGCAGATTCTGCTCGACGGCGACGCGCTTGCCCATGGCAAGGGGTATTTCCAGCTCGGCGGCACCAGCCACTCTCCCGATCACCGGCTGCTGGCCTGGTCGTCGGACGAAGCGGGCGCCGAATTCCACACCATCCGCATCCGCGATCTCGTCCATCACAACGACCTGTCCGACATCGTACCCGATGCGACCGGAGCGGTCGTGTGGACCGGCGACGCCTCCGCCTTCTATTACGTCCGTCTCGACCGCAATCACCGTCCGTCCCGGGTGTTCCGCCACAAGCTCGCGACTCCCGTCGAGGACGATGTCCTGGTCTTTGAGGAAACGCGGCCGGGTTTCTTCGTCGCGATCTCCGAGATGCAGTCGCGGCGATATGCCGACATCTCGGTCCACGATCACGAGACGTCGGAATCCCGGCTGCTCGACCTCGCGGACCTGAATGCGGTGCCGGTCCTGGTCGCGCCGCGGGAAGGCGGCGTCCAGTATCACATCGAGCATCATCCCGCGCTGTTTGGCGAAGACGCGCTGGTCATGCGCACCAACGCCGACGGCGCCGAGGATTTCAAGATCGTGTGGGCGCCTCGCGAGACACCCGGCCGCGCCGAGTGGCGCGATCTGGTGCCGCACCGCCCCGGCATCTATGTGCTGTCGTTCCTGGTCCTGGCCAACTGGCTGGTACGGCTTGAGCGCGAGGATGGCCTGCCGCGCATCGTCGTGCGACGCCTTGATACCGGCGAAGAGCACGCCATCGCCTTCGCCGAGGAGGCCTATTCGCTCGGCATCGACGGCGGCTACGAGTTTTCGACCGACATCTTGCGCTTCACCTATTCGTCGATGACCACGCCGGCGGAGATCTGGGACTACGACATGGCGGCGCGCAGCCGCATCCTGCGCAAGCGCCAGGAGATCCCGAGCGGGCACGATCGCGTCGGCCTATGTGACGCGGCGCGTGCTGGCGCCGGCCGACGACGGCGAGGCGGTTCCGATCTCGCATCCTGCACCGCAAGGATCTGGTGCTCGACGGCTCGGCCCCATGCCTGCTCTATGGCTATGGCGCCTACGGGATGTCGATCCCCGCCGCCTTCAGCGCCAGCCGGCTGTCGCTGGTCGATCGCGGCTTCGTCTTTGCCATCGCGCATGTGCGCGGCGGCACCGAAAAGGGCTGGCGCTGGTACCGCGAGGGCAAGCTCGACAAGAAGCCGAACACGTTCAAGGATTTCATCGCCGCCGCCGAGTATCTCGTCAAGGAGCGCTGGACAAGCCCGAAGAAGTCTCGTCGCCCAGGGCGGGTCGGCCGGCGGGCTGTTGATGGGCGCCGTCGCGAACATGGCGCCGCACCAGTTCGGCGCGATCATCGCGGAGGTCCCCTTCGTCGATGTCCTCAACACGATACTCGACGAGTCGCTGCCGCTCACGCCGCCCGAATGGCCCGAATGGGGAAACCCTGTCACCGACGAGCAGGCGTTCCATGTCATCGCGTCGTATTCGCCTTACGACAACGTGCGCGCGCAGGACTATCCCAACATGCTGGTGCTTGCCGGACTGTCCGACCCCCGCGTGACCTATTGGGAACCGGCAAAATGGGTGGCGCGCCTGCGGCAGCTCAAGACCGACACCAACCTGATCGCGTTCCGCACCAACATGGAGGCGGGCCATGCCGGCGCATCCGGCCGCTTCGACCGCCTCAAGGAGGTCGCGCTCGGCTATGCCTTTGCCATCAAGATGACGGGCGGCTCGCTGTCGGCCTGATCATCGGCGCTCGCCGCCGGCCCCTTCGAGATAGTCGCGCAACTCCTCGACCGAGACGAACCGCACCGTACCCTGCGGCAGCTCGGCCTCGATCGAGCCGTCGGTGTAGAGCGTATAGGCCATTCCATCGATCACGCCGGACTTGAAGACCGTCGCGTTTTTATCCCTCGCCGACCGCGGCGCGGCCGTCGCCGGGTGATGGGGTTCGCTTGCGCGCTCGTGGCCATCCCGATCCTGGGTCGACCACATCGTGTCGAAGACGGATTTTTCTGCAGCCGGTTGCGGCGGCGGCTCGACGGGCGGTGCGGCGACCTCCTCGATCGGCGGATCCAGGTCGACGGCTTGCACACCGGTCGCCGATAACGGGGCCGCGTCGGATGTCCGGTCCGCGCCAATCACGGGGTCGACGCGCAGCGCGTCCGGCGGCTTCTTGTCCGTCGCGGGCGGCGCATCCGGCGCCGCCCGCAGCGTCGGTTCGAGCCGCGGCGCCGTAGCGTCGAGGCTCGGCAGCTCGGGGCCTGTCTCCGCCGCCCGCGGCGACGGACGCGGCTCCAATAAATGAACGATGCGGCGCAACTCGCGATTGCTTGCGGCCTGGCCGGCAACGACCGCACCGCCCGCAAGAGCGATCGCCCCGACCACGACGACCATGTGGCCCAGCGTGACCGGGTCGACCGGCTGATGGAGAGCGAGCAGCGCCGCACCCGCAACGGCGCCGATGGCACCGAGCGCCAACAAGATGACGTGCATGCGGGAGCCCCCGAATCCGCCCGTCGATGACGGCTGCAAATCTTGGCGCCTTGCAACGGCTCCCGCAAGCGTTCCGTCGGCAAATCCGCGCCGCAAGGACCGAAAGCCGTCCTCAAGCGTTGCCACGATACTGGCCGAAGCCTATTTAGAGACCATTCCGCCGCGCATTGCGGCTCCGTGTTGGCTGTTTGCCAGTCCCGTTCAGATGCTCCAGGAGGAAATTATGTCATTCTCGCTGCCCGAGCTTCCCTATTCGCATGACGCGCTTGCGCCGCACATGTCGCGCGAGACCCTCGAATATCATCACGACAAGCACCACAAGGCCTATGTCGACAACGGCAACAAGGCGCTCGCGGGCACCGAGTGGGAAGGCAAGCCGCTCGAGGAGATCGTGAAGGGCTCATTCGGCAAGAACCCCGCGGTCTTCAACAATGCGGGCCAGCACTACAACCACACCCATTTCTGGAAGTGGATGAAGAAGGGCGGCGGCGGCGACAAGCTTCCCGGCGCTCTGGAGAAGGCGTTCACCTCCGATCTCGGCGGCCTCGCCAAGTTCAAGGAGGATTTCGTCGCCGCGGGCGTCGGCCAGTTCGGCTCCGGCTGGGCCTGGCTCGCCGTGAAGGACGGCAAGGTGGTCATCACCAAGACCGCGAACGGCGAAAGCCCGCTGGTCCACGGCGCCAAGCCAATCCTGGGCTGCGACGTTTGGGAGCATTCCTACTATATCGACTATCGCAACCGGCGGCCCGATTATCTCAAGGCGTTCCTGGATCACCTCGTGAACTGGGACTACGTCGCCGAGATGTACGAAGCGGCGAAATAAGCGGGAGCATTCCTCCCTTGGATAGCACGCGCCGTCACTATGAGCTGCGACTGGAGCAGGCCATCGGTGACGGCGACGGCATGCGGGGCGGCCCGGCGCGGATCGCGCGATGACGGCGATCCCGCTTTCCACTTCGACGCCGATGACCCTCGACCGCGCCGCCGATTACGCCGCAGTCGCGGTCCTTGGCGCAGCCGCCTGTGTCGCCGCCCTCACCTTCCGCGATTACGGGCTCGGCTGGGACGACTTCACCCACATGCAGTATGGCGAGCTGCTGCTCGCGCTCTATCGGTCCGGCTTCACCGACACGCGCGCGCTGAGCTTCGTCAACCTGTATGAATATGGCGGCGGCTTCGACCTGGCGGCGGCGCTCGCCGCCAAGGTCCTGCCGCTTCCGATTTTCGAGGTGCGCCGCCTGCTCGGCGGCATCGTAGGCTTGGCCGGCCTGTTCGCGACGTGGCGGCTCGGCCGTCGGATCGGCGGACCGCTGGGCGGCCTGATCGCGCTCGCCCTTCTCGCCCTTTGCCCGCTCTATTACGGGCACATGTTCATCAACCCGAAGGACGCGCCGTTCGCCGCCGCGATGGTGTTCCTTCTGCTCGGCCTCGTGCGCGCCTTCGAGGAATATCCCCGCCCGTCGTTCGCCACCGTCGTTCTGTTTGGCCTCGGCCTCGGTCTCACCATCGGGTCGCGCGTGATCGGTGGGATGGCAGGCCTCTACGCGCTGGCCGCCGCTGCGCTCGTCATATCCGTCGAAGCCCGCAACCTAGGCACGCGCGCCGCGGCGACGCGGATCGGCTTGTTCGTCCTGGCGCTCGCGCCCGGTCTGGTCCTCGCTTATGCGGTGATGGGGTTGATGTGGCCCTGGGGCGTCGCGGCGCCGCTCAATCCGATACGGGCAACGCTTTATTTCTCCCACTTCTTCGAGAAGCCGTGGCGGGAGCTGTTCGGGGGCAGCCTGATCCCCGTCGTCGACATGCCGCGCTATTACGTGCCGACACTGTTTGCGCTGAAAATGCCGGAGGTCATGCTCGCGCTCGCGCTCCCCGGCCTCGCGCTCGCGCTCCGCGACGCGGGCCGGCACGATGTTCCGCTCCTGCGCCGGGCCAACCTTCTCATGCTTGCCGTTGCCGCGACGTTGCCGATCCTCGTCACCGTTGCGACGCGCCCGGCGATGTATAACGGCATCCGGCATTTCGTCTTCGTCACGCCGCCGCTTGCCGTGCTGGGCGGCTGGGCCGCAGCGCGGTTGTTGGGATGGCTCGATCGCGGCGGCCGGAAGGCCGTGGCCGCCGGCGCATCGGCGCTCGCCGCGCTGTCGCTCCTGCCCGTGACCGAGATGATCCGGCTTCATCCCTATCAGTACACGTACTTCAATGCCCTCGCCGGCGGCGTGCCGGGTGCGCACGGCAACTACATGCTCGACTATTGGGGCCTGTCGTTCAAACAGCTCGCGATCGCATTTCACGCCAAGCTCGACGCCGACGGCGATCAGCCGCCCGCCGAACGCGCCTGGAAGCTCGCGGTATGCGGCCCGCACCCTCCCGCCGCGGTCGCCTTGGAATCCCAGTTCGACATGACCTGGGACCCGAAGGGTGCCGACTTCGCCATGATGCTCGGCGTGTTCTATTGCGCGGAACTGGATGCCCCGGTGCTGGCGGAAGTTCGGCGCGAAGGCGTGCTCTATGGCCGCGTCTACGATATCCGTGGCCGTTCGATTTCCAGCCTGTTCCCATCGGCGCCGCTGAGATAGGCGAATCCCCGCAGACTGGAGCAACGATGCCGCGCGCCTTCGTATTCGATGCCTACGGCACGCTGTTCGATGTGCATGCCGCGATCGCGCGGCACCGCGACGCCTGCGGGCCGGACGCCGATCGACTTTCGGAGATGTGGCGCGTCAAGCAGCTCGAATATGCCTGGACGCTGACGCTGGCCGGCCGTTACGTGGATTTCTGGACGCTGACCGAGCGGGCGCTCGACTATGCGCTTGCGCGTTTGGGTTCCGTCGACCTCGCGCTGAAGCTGCAGTTGCTGGATGCCTATCGAACGCTCGATGCCTATCCGGACGCGAAGGTCGCGCTCGGCGACCTCAAAGCCCGCGGGGCGCGGACCGCGATCCTGTCCAACGGATCGCCTTCGATGCTTGCCGCCGCGGTCGATCATGCCGAGCTCGGCCCGGTGCTCGATGCGGTGGTCTCGATCGATGCCGTCCGCATGTACAAGCCCCGGCTCGACGTCTACGCGCTCGCGACCGCCGCGCTCGACACGACGGCAGGCGAGATCGTGTTCGTATCCTCCAACCGATGGGACGTGATGGGCGCCACCGCCTTCGGCTTCCGCACGGTCTGGGTCAACCGCGCCGGCATGTCTGATGAATACGCCGAGCTCGCGCCGATGGCAGTCGTGCGCGACCTTGCATCGCTGCCGGCGCTATCGATCTGATCGGCGTCACTCCGCCAATCCAGCAAGAATCCGCGCCCAGCTTCGGATGCCCTTGTGGAAGCTGGTGAGATCGTATTTCTCGTTGGGCGAATGCACGCGGTCGTCGTCGAGGCCGAAGCCGACCAGCAGCGAGTCCATCCCGAGCACGCGCTTGAAGTCGCCGACGATCGGGATCGAGCCGCCAGAGCCTACCGTCACCGCCTTCCTGCCCCATTCGGCGGCGAGCGCCGCGCGCGCCTTGACCAGCGCGGGGTTGTCGTAAGCCAACTGGATCGCCGGGCTGCCGGCGTGGCTCAGGAACTCCGCCGAACAATCGGCCGGCACGCGGGCGCGCACGAAGGCGCGGAATGCATCGCGGATTTTGTCCGGGTTCTGGTCGCCGACGAGCCGGAACGAAATCTTGGCGGATGCCTCGCCGGCGATCACGGTCTTGGAGCCTTCGCCGGTATAGCCGCCGATGATGCCGTTCACGTCGCAGGTCGGCCGCGTCGAGATCTGCTCGATCAGCAGGCGATCCTTCTCGCCGGCTGGAATACTGAGGCCCACGGTGCCGAGGAAATCCTCCGGCTTGAGGTCGAGCGCTTCGAGGTCCGCCTTGATGTCGGGTGGCAGCTCATGCACGCCGTCATAGAAACCCGGAATGGTGACGCGCCCGTCGTCGTCGTGGATCGCGGCGAGGATTTTAGCCAGCACCCGGATCGGGTTCTGCGCCGCACCACCGAACAACCCGGAGTGAAGGTCGCGGTCGGCACAGCGGACAATCACCTCCTCATAGACGAGGCCACGCAGCGACGTCGTCACCGACGGCGTCTCGGCATTCCACATGCCGGTGTCGCAGACCAGCGCCAGGTCGCGGCGGAACTCAGCCGCATTGTCGCGGACGAAATCAAACAAATGTTTGGAACCCGACTCTTCCTCGCCTTCGATCATCAGCGTGATGGGCAACGGCAGCTTGCCGGTGACGGCGCGGAAAGCGCGGCACGCTTCGATGAAGGTCATGATCTGACCCTTGTCGTCGCATGCGCCGCGCGCGACGATCGCCTTGCGGCCGTCCGGCAGCGTTGCGATGCGCGGCTCGAATGGCGGGCTCGTCCATTGATCCAGCGGATCGACCGGCTGCACGTCGTAATGCCCATAAAACAGCACCGACGGGCCTGCGCCGCCCGGCGCTTTCGCGACCACAACGGGATGACCTTGCGTCACGCGCACGTCGGTGATGAAGCCGATGGTCGCAAGGTCGGCGGCGACGTGCTCGGCCGCCGCGCGGCATTGGTCCTTATAGGCGGGATCTGTCGAGATCGATGGAATGCGCAGCAGCGTGAACAGGCGCTCAAGGCTCTGATCGAGATCGCTGTCGATGCGATCGAGCACCGCGTCGATGACTGTCATGAAATTTTCTCTCACTGATGCATTTCAGCGTCAGTCGCCGAGAATGCGTTTCGTCACGGCATCTTATAGTGCGGGCCGGCGGCGCATGCCATTCTGCGAGACGGCCATCATTCCGGTGACGCTGTCTTGTCATCCGCGAATGCACAGCCCACAATCGCGCGAGCTCGCGGCAAGGGATCAGGTCACGAGGGGCTCGTGACGAATTTGCCGAAGGCGGCGGCAGAGCGCGCACGGGTCCGGTGACATGTTCAGCATGGATGGACGCGGGCAAAGTCAAAACGCGACGTAGGGGGCTGTTTCCACTGCCCGGAACACGCGAGCCGCTTCGGCGGGATCGTCGCGCATTCCGGGCTCATTCAATTCATCGAGTTTGCGCATGCGCGCCGTGCGGCGGCGTTGCGTTGTGTTCAGTTCCCTATCTTGGCGGAGAGGGGCAAGGAGGCCAGAATGTCATACCCCATCACGCAGATGGATGGGTTGGAACCGGATTTTGTGGCGCTGCTCAAATGCGCCGGCATCAGGACCACAGACAAATTCCTCGAGGCTGCGAAGAGTCCCAAGGGCCGCAAGGAACTTGCCGGCAAGACCGGCATCGACGAGAAGCGGCTGCTGAAATGGGCCAACCTGGCCGACCGCATGAGGATCAAGGGCATCGGCAGCGATTATGCCGAGCTGCTCCGCGCCGCCGGCGTCGATACGGTCCGCGAGCTCAAGCGCCGCAATGCCGAACGGCTGTTCCAGGCGATGCGCAATGCCAACAAGAAACGCAAGCTCGTGCGTCTCCTGCCGTCGCAGCAGGCGGTCGAACGGTGGATCGAGGATGCGCGAAAGCTGCCGATGAAAATCACGTATAGGTGACGTTCCCTCTCGCCCCTAGGATGACGCGAAGGCGCTCTTCGAAGGTTGGGGCGGACCATCCATCGATGCCTTGACACCCTTTCGACGACCGCGCACATCGATGACCATGAGCCTCGCACGGCACATGACATCGGACATCTCGGCGCCGTCCCAACCGCTCGATCGGCTGCTCGCGTCCGGCCGGCCGGTCGTGATGGGCATCCTCAACGTCACGCCGGATTCGTTTTCCGACGGCGGCGAATTCCACGAATCCTGCAGGTCGCGGTCGCCCATGCCCGCCGCATGGTCGACGAGGGCGCCGACATCCTCGACGTCGGCGCGGAATCGACCCGCCCCTATGGCGGCGCACGGCCCGTCTCGGCGGAGGAAGAGTTGCAGCGCATCGCTGCCGATCCTTCCCGCCATCGCGGCGTTCGGCCTGCCGGTGTCGATCGACACCATCAAGGCGCAGGTCGCCGAGTGGGCGCTCGACCAGGGCGCCGCGATCGTCAACGACGTGTGGGGCCTGCAGCGCGATGCCGACATGGCGCGCATCTGGTCGCCGAGCGCGGCGTGCCGGTCATCGTCATGCATAACCGCGAGGCCGCCGATCCGGGTCGATCGACATCATGGCCGACATCGAAGGGTTCTTTCCGCCGCTCGCTCGACATCGCCGACCACGCCGGCATCGCGCGCGAGCGCATCGTGCTCGATCCCGGCATCGGCTTCGGCAAGACGCCCGGAGCAGAGCATGACGGTGATTGCCAATCTCGCGCGGCTCAGATCGTTCGGCCTGCCGATCCTGATCGGCGCTTCGCGCAAGCGCTTCATCAATTCGGTGACGCCGTCGCAGCCGATGGAGCGTCTCGGCGGCTCGATCGCGGCCATCTGCTCGCCGTCGACAACGGCGCCGCGATCGTACGCGTTCACGACGTCGCCGAAACCGTGCAGGCGCTGCGTGTCGCCGCCGCGATCCGGGCGGCACGGTGACGGGGCGCCATGGCTGAAGCGCTGGTCGCCTTGGGCGGCAATGTCGGTGACGTCCGCGCGACGCTCGACCGCGCGGTGGCGCTGTTCTGCGACGGCACGGACGTAGTTCTCATCGCCCGCTCGTCCGACTACCGCACCCCGCCCTGGGGCGTCGAGGACCAGCCGCCGTTCGTCAACCTGTGCATTCTCGTCGAGACCGCACTCGCGCCCCGCCCGCTGCTGGCGCGCGCCCATGCCGTAGAACGCCGGCTCGGCCGCGACCGCGCGCGCGAACAGCGCTGGGGGCCGCGCACGGTCGACATCGACCTCATCGCCTATGACGACGTGACGCTCGACGAACCCGACCTGATCCTGCCCCACCCGCGCATGTTCGAGCGCGCGTTCGTCCTCGTGCCGCTGGCCGAGATCGCGCCCGACCGCGTCATCGCGGGCCGGCGCATCCGCGACGCCCTTGCGGCGCTCGACGCCGCCGGCATCGAGAAACTGCCGCCGCGGGCATGACACTTGCACCGCTTGTTGGGAAAGTTGGCGTCGCCCGCCAGCCGTGGCACTTTGCGCCGATGACCGAAACGACCGACGCCGACCTGCCGCTCGCGGGCGAATTCCCTGCGGCGACGCGCGAGCAGTGGCTCAAGCTCGTCGACGGCGTGCTCAAGGGTGCGCCGTTCGACAAGAAGCTCATCGCCCGCACCTATGACGGGCTGCGCATCGAGCCGCTCTATGCCCGCGACACCGAGGCGCAGCCGGTCATCGGCGCGCGCGCCCGGCGCCGCGTGGAAGGTCATGCAGCGTGTCGATCATCCCGATCCTGCCGCCGCCAACGTCGAGGCGCTGCACGATCTGGAGAACGGCGCAACCGGGCTGACGCTCGTCTTTACCGGTTCGCTCAACGCCAATGGCTATGGCCTCGACGGATCGGCCGAGACGCCTCGCGCGTGTGCTGGACGGCGTCTTCCTCGATGCCGGCGTCACCATCGACTTCAATCTCAGCCCGCAGACCCGCGACGTCGTCGCGGCATTTTGCCGCGCTGGTGAAAAGCGCGGAACATCGATCCCGCATGCGGTCGATATGCGCGCCAGCCTCAATCCGCTCGGCGGCATGGCAGCCAGCGGCCAGCGCGCCAGTGCCCTGGACCAGGCTCGCGCCCACCTTTGCCAGCCTCATCGGCGAACTCGCCGGATCAAGGATTTCGCGGACCCTTCGCGGTGGCCGATGGCCGCATCGTCCACAATGCCGGCGGCTCCGAAGCGCAGGAACTGGCCTTCGCGCTCGCAAGCGCCGTGAGCTATCTGCGCGCGCTGGAGGCAAGCGGCATCCCGCTCGATGCCGCGCGCGGCATGATCTACTTCCGGCTCGCCGCCGACGCCGACCAGTTCCTCACCATCGCGAAATTCCGCGCGATGCGAAAGCTGTGGGCGCGCATCGAAGAAGCCTGCGGGCTTGCGCCGAAGCCTGCTTTCGTTGCGGCCGAGACCGCGTGGCGCATGATGACGAGACGCGATCCCGCAGTGAACATGCTGCGCGCGACGGTCGCGGTGTTTTCCGCCGGACTCGGCGGCGCCGACGCCGTCACCGTGCTGCCGCACACCATGGCGCTCGGCCTGCCCGACCGCTTCGCGCGGCGCGTCGCGCGCAACACGCAGCTCATCCTGCTGGAGGAATCGAACCTCGCGAAGGTCGCCGATCCCGCCGCCGGCTCCGGCGGCATCGAAGCGCTGACGCGCCAGCTTTGCGAGGCAGCATGGTCGCAATTCCAGGAGATCGAGACGGCAGGCGGCGCGGCCGCGGCGCTGGAGCAGGGCCTCATCCAGGCCAAGGTCGCCGCCGTCCGCGCCGAACGTGAAAAGAATATCGCCCGCCGTAAGGACGCGCTGACCGGCACCAGCGAGTTTCCCAATCTCAAGGAAGCCGCCGGCGGCGGTGCTCGACGTCGAGCCCGCTGCGGCGGTGGCTGATACCGCCTCGCCCGCAATCACGTTCACCGCCCTGCCCCGCATCCGCCTCGCCGAACCGTTCGAGGCATTGCGCGACGCATCGGATCGTGTGCTCGCGGAGACCGGATTGCGGCCGAAAGTCTTCCTTGCCAATCTCGGCAAGCCGTCGGACTTCAGCGCACGCGCGACCTTCGCCAAGAATTTTTTCGAGGCCGGCGGCATCGACGCCGTGACGAACGACGGCTTTGCGGACCTTGAGGAAATGGTCGGCGCGTTTATAGGGTCTGGCGCCAAGCTCGCGTGCCTGTGCTCATCGGACACGATTTATGCGGAACAGGCCGTGGATGCCGCAAAGGCCCTGACGGCCGCCGGCGCGATCGTCCATCTCGCCGGCCGGCCGCCCGACCTGGCGGCAGCCTTGGAGCAGGCCGGGGTGAAATCCTTCGTATTCGCCGGCTGCGACGTGGTTTCGACCCTGCGGGCGATTTATGATAATCCGGTCATCACGTGATGATCGCAGCCATGCTTGACTCGTTCCACGCACGGACCCTGGATGACCCGCGTGACTACTATTTTTCGTCCCATGTTGAGATGGAAATTCGCGACATTATGGGCGAGTTGAAGCAGCGCGTCGAAGCTCGAAAGGGAATTGGGTCATGAGCGCCATCCCTGATTTTTCAGCTACGGCGTGGACGGAGGAGAAAGCGCCCATGCCAACCATGGGCTTGAGCGAGTGGCTCACGCCGGAAGGCATCCCGGTCAAGCCGGTCTATGGCGCCGACGACCTCGCTGGGCTCGACTTCCTCGACACCTATCCCGGCATCGCGCCCTACCTGCGCGGCCCCTACCCGACCATGTACGTCAACGCAGCCCTGGACGATGCGGCAATATGCCGGCTTCTCCACGGCGGAGGATTCCAACGCCTTCTACCGGCGCAACCTCGCGGCCGGGCAGAAGGGCCTTTCGGTCGCGTTCGATCTCGCGACCCATCGCGGCTATGACAGCGACCATCCGCGCGTCTCCGGCGACGTCGGCATGGCGGGCGTCGCGATCGATTCGATCTACGACATGCGCACGCTGTTCTCCGGCATCCCGCTCGACCAGATGAGCGTGTCGATGACGATGAACGGCGCGGTGCTGCCGGTGCTCGCGCTCTACATCGTGGCGGCCGAGGAACAGGGCGTGCCGCCGGCCAAGCTCTCCGGCACGATCCAGAACGACATCCTCAAAGAGTTCATGGTGCGCAACACCTACATCTATCCGCCGGCGCCCTCGATGCGCATCATCTCCGACATCTTCGCCTTCACCTCGCAGAACATGCCGAAGTTCAACTCGATCTCGATCTCCGGCTATCACATGCAGGAAGCCGGCGCGACGCAGGACCTCGAGCTCGCCTACACGCTCGCCGACGGCGTCGAATATGTGCGCGCCGGGCTCGCCGCCGGCCTGACCATCGACCGCTTCGCGCCGCGCCTGTCGTTCTTCTGGGCGATCGGCATGAACTTCTTCATGGAGGTCGCCAAGCTGCGCGCCGCGCGCCTGCTCTGGGCGAAGCTGATGAAGCAGTTCGGCCCGAAGGACCTGCGCTCGCTGTCGCTGCGCACCCATTCGCAGACCTCCGGCTGGTCGCTGACCGCGCAGGACGTGTTCAACAACGTGCTGCGCACCGCGATCGAGGCGATGGCGGCGACGCAGGGCCACACCCAGTCGCTGCACACCAATGCGCTCGACGAGGCGCTGGCGCTGCCGACCGATTTCTCCGCCCGCATCGCCCGCAACACGCAGCTGTTCCTGCAGCAGGAGAGCGGCACCACGCGCATCATCGATCCGTGGGGCGGCTCGTTCTATGTCGAGCGGCTGACCGCGGAACTCGCCAAGAAAGCCTGGGGCCACATCCAGGAGGTCGAAGAACTCGGCGGCATGGCCAAGGCGATCGAGGCCGGCATCCCGAAGCTGCGCATCGAGGAAGCCGCCGCCAAGACGCAGGCGCGCATCGACTCCGGCCAGCAGTCGGTGATCGGCGTCAACAAGTATCGGCCCGAGGCCGACGCAGCCGATCGACGTGCTCAAGGTCGACAACGCCGCGGTGCGCGCGCTGCAGATCGACAAGCTCAAGCGCCTGCGCGGCGAGCGCGATCAGGCGGCAGTCGACGAAGCGCTCGACGCGCTGACGCGTGCGGCCGACGGCGGCAACGGCAATCTGCTGGCGCTCGCGGTCGATGCGGCGCGCGCCAAGGCCACGGTCGGCGAGATCTCGCTGGCGCTGGAGAAGGTCTATGGCCGCCATCGCGCCGAGATCCGGTCGATCTCGGGCGTCTACAAGCGGGAGGTCGGCATGACCGGCGCGGTGCGAGCGGATGCGCACGCTGGTCGAGAGTTTCGAGGAGGCCGAGGGCCGCCGGCCGCGCATCCTGGTCGCCAAGATCGGCCAGGACGGCCATGACCGCGGCCAGAAGGTGATCGCCTCGGCGTTCGCCGATCTCGGCTTCGACGTCGACATCGGTCCGCTTGTTCGCGACGCCCGGCGAGGCGGCGCGTCAGGCGGTCGAGAACGACGTGCATATCCTCGGCGTGTCGTCGCTCGCCGCCGGGCACCTGACGCTCGTGCCGGAACTCAAGGCCGAGCTTGGAGTCGCAGGGCCGCGGCGACATCATGATCGTCGTCGGCGGCGTCATGCCGCCGCAGGATTACGACGCGCTCCGTGAAGCCGGCGCCGAAGCGATCTTCCCGCCCGGCACGGTGATCGCGGAGGCCGCGGAGGCGCTGGTGCTCAAGCTCAACCAGCGGCTCGGCCATAGCCAGCAGGCCGCGGAGTGACCTACCCGCGCCGAAAACAAGCTTCGTTCAGTCAGTCCTGACGCGGCAGGATCTTTTCGACTTCGCGAAAGACATGATCGGCGACGATGGCATGAGCTTCGGCGGTGCGGTGAAATGCGCCCGAATACAAGGCCGCGATCGGCAACTGAAGCTTGTCGTCGTATCGGCTCGATCTAATCGACGCATCCATGTGCGTATTGGCGGTCATAAAGGCATCGTTGGGCGTCTGAAATAGGCGCGTGCGCGGGCCATATGGATGATACCCGGCGGGAGTCCAGGTTTGGTGCTCCCGATGTTGATCGTCGGTATTTTTGCAAACGGCCGCTCCAGTACGTTAAAGGCGCAGATGCCGCGGCCTATGAATTGCGCCTGGAAGGACGTGACGAAGTGGAACTTGGTGCCGTTGCCCGTTGCCAGCGGTTGCGGGGGACAATTGCTGGCCGTCTGCTTGTCCGCCACGCACGCGAGGTAAGCGAAGAAGTCATCGGAAAACCGCGCGGTCTCGCGCAGCCGCGCATCGATGAACTTGAATCGCGGATGCACATCGAGGCCGGAATTACCGGAACAGAGCCGACCGCTGATGTCATAAGGAATGGGATCGTAGCCGGTCTGTACCACCCGGTCGGGCTCGACGCGAAGGAGGCGCTGGAACGCGCTTTTGATGGCGGCAAAGCGCTTGTCGAGGGTTGCAAGCCGTTGCCGGCCGATATCGGGACCAAAGATCAGGTGCTGACCGGACAACTGCTCGTAAAGCGCCGCAGCGGCGCCGAAGGCGCTCGCTCGCTCGATAAACGTGTACCCGACGATTGGTGAAAATCCGATATCGTTGCCGCCCATCGACAGCATCACGAGATCAATCTTGCGTTTCAGCCGACCGTCCTTGCAGCCGATGACCGGAAGCACATCCGGCCCGAAGCTTGTCGCAGTCGTGGCGCGTTCCGCGCACAACAAACTTAAGAGCTGATCAAATTGACCCGGCACGCGATTGGATGTCGACAGATGCTCGCGCGCGGACATTTCGCCAAACAGGCCGATCTTGGTATCGGCGCCCGAACAAGCCAGATGAATGAGCGTCACCGCCCGGTGGCGGCTTTCGACGGCGAGTTGGAGCGCCACACGGAACTGATACGAATACTGTGAGCGGTGACAGTCCGGGCTGATCCACTGCGCCGCTGCCGCGTAAAATGTCTGATTGCCTGCCAGGGTGCCGGCATCAGGACGGGCCAAGCCGCCCGTGTCGCGGGTCGGACGCGGTCCGGGACGTGATCCCGGCAGCGAACTTTTCGGTGTGACAAGTGCGGTTCGCCTATTTGTCAGCATACCTGCCGTCGCGACATCGCGCGCAGGCAGATCGTCACCGTAGATCACGCTCCAGATAGGGTGGGGCCGGATTGGCTTGTCGGGGTTGCCCTCTCCCGAAGCGAAGCTGTCGCCGAGACCAACGACCAGAACGTCGTCGACGACGACATCCATTTCGGCTCGGGCCTCGCCTGGCATTTCGACGGTGACATGCACGCCATCCGGATAGGGAACCTGGTGGATTGCAAATTCAGCGCTGCAATCATGGATTTCGTCGCCCGCCGAATTCGATTGCGCGGTCCTGGCGGCCCAGCGCCAGTGGCAGCTTAGCCCACGCAGGCGGCCACGATCCTCTTTCGTCAGGGCCACCGTGACCGCGTGAAAGCGCGGAATGACGTAGTCTTCCTCCACCGTCCCCCAAGAATATGCGCGCCGGCAGTGAGCCTCGTAACGCGGGTGCCTATCGGAAGGATCGGGGTCGCCATAGCAGACATCGCTGCGTCGATAGCTTTGCGCTGCCCATCCGAGCCGATGTTTCTCGTATTCGGCAGCATTCCCGCGGGTCGCATAGCAGCTTTCGGGCGTGGCCGGATTGGTGCATGCCGGGGCGTTGAGCTTGCGCTCGACTTGTTGAATTGCGTCATCCGGTCGAGTGCCTCCCGCGGCATCCTTGACGGCCGCATAGGCGTTAAGGTGACGAGCAAAATCGTCTTGGTTCTTGTAGAACCGGAATGGATGAATGACTGCCCAATCGATCGATGATGCCAACGCTGAGTCAGCACAGAGAGCAATCGCTGCCGCCAGTGCGAACAGCGCAAATAGAGATCGTCTCGGCATTGTGTTCCCCACGCCATGCACAGTCCTCGGAGATTTGCATGAACCTCATCCACACGGCAAGCGTGTACTGGGTAAAGCCGTTCGGGACCGGCCGCGGCCGTTAGACTAGGACATTTTATGGAATTGCAATCCAGGGCTAGATCGGCGCACGACATCGCGACGCTCGGGCCTGCGATCCGCCACGGCGACCGCGCCGTGCTGGCGCGCGCCATCACGCTGATCGAAAGCCGGCGCGCCGACCATCAGGCAGCCGCGCGCCAACTGGTGCAGGAGCTATTGCTGGGCACCGGCAACGCCGTGCGGGTCGGCATTACCGGCATGCCGGGCGTCGGCAAGTCCACCACCATCGATGCGCTCGGCAGCCATCTCACCGAGCAGGGTCACAAGGTCGCGGTACTGGCGGTGGACCCGTCATCAAGCCGCACCGGCGGCTCCATCCTCGGCGACAAGACGCGGATGGCGCGCCTTGCGTCCGACCCCAAAGCCTTTGTGCGCCCCTCTCCGTCCTCGGGCACGCTCGGCGGCGTCGCCGCCAAGACCCGCGAGACCATGCTGCTATGCGAGGCCGCCGGCTACGACGTCGTGCTGGTGGAGACCGTCGGCATCGGCCAGTCGGAAACCGCGGTCGCCGACATGACCGACTTCTTCCTGGTGCTGATGCTGCCGGGAGCCGGCGACGAACTCCAGGGCATCAAGAAGGGCGTCATCGAGCTCGCCGACATGATCGCGGTCAACAAGGCGGACGGCGACAATATCGGCCGTGCCACAAGGGCATCCGCGGAATATCGCGCCGCACTGCACATTCTCACGCCCCGGTCGCCGAACTGGACGCCCCCGGTCACGACATATTCCGGCCTAACGGGCACGGGCGTCCCGGACCTGTGGGCGCAGGTGCTGCTTCATCGCCAGCGGATGACCGCGACCGGCGAACTTGACGCCGTCCGCCGCTCCCAGCAGGTCAAATGGATGTGGGCGATGATCGAGGGCCGGCTGGCGGAGCGCCTGAGGACCGACCCCGCGCTCCGCAGCCGCCTGCCAGCGCTCGAAGCCGAGGTCGCCGCCGGCCGCCTGTCGCCGGCGCTCGCTGCCGAGGAAGTCGCACAGGCTCTCGGCGCATGAGGCCAGCCTCTCTTTCCTTCGCCCCATGCGCGGCCTAATGTCATGTCAACTGCGCCGTAACGCGAGAATCGCTCCGATGACAATGAAGCTGACCGCTCTCTTGCTGCTGGCCGGAATCGGTTCGGCCTCCGCCGGCGGATACGGTGTCACCAGCAACGACACCGGCGGCATCATCCCGTGGTCGCCGGAAGCCCAGTACGCCATGCGCGACATTTCGGGCGAGCATTGCGCGCATTACAACAAGGTCGCGCGCATCACCAGCGTGCATCGCATGTATGGCGATTACATCGGCTTCGTCTGCTACTTCCCGCGCGGCTACGATCCGGTGAAGGACGCCGCCCGCGCACGGTATTCCACCGAGGTCATCTCCACGCTGTACTAAGCTGGCCGCAGGGCCGCGCATCGCGTGCTATCTGAAACCGATGATCTCCGTCCTCATCGCCGGGTTCGGGCGCTTTCCCGGCGCACCGTTCAACCCGACTACGGCGCTGGCCCGCAAGCTCGCCGTGCGGCGAAGACCGGCGCTGGCCGGCACCCAACGCAGCGCGCATGTGTTCCGCACCAGCTACGCCGCCGTGGAGGATGAGCTTCCACGGCTGATCGCACAGCATCGGCCGGACGTCGTGCTCCTGCTCGGGCTCGCCGGCCGGACGCCTTGGATGCGCATCGAAACCCGGGCGCAGAACCGCAAGACGCTGTTCTTCCCCGACGTCGACCGGGTATTGCCGGACCGCGCCGCCATCCGGCCCGGATCGGGCAATTTGAGCGGCCGCGCGCCCTTCGCCCGAATGGGCGCGGCAGCCCGCACCGCCCGCGTCCCGGCGCGCCTGTCCCGCGACGCCGGCCGATATCTGTGCAACTACGCTTATTTCCGCGCGATCGAAGAGGCCGCCGGGCAGGCGCGGCCGCCGCTCGTCGCCTTCGTGCATGTGCCGCCGATCTTGCGGGTTCCGCGAAGACCCGGCCGGCGCCGCCTCACCTCCGCCGACCTGCTGCGCGGCAACGAGGCGATCCTGATCGCACTGGTGGCAGCCGCGCGCCGGCGTTAGCGAACTGTCCCGTCCCGGCACAGCTTCGCTGGCCCGGGACTTGAAGCGTGCGGCTCCCGAACCCTGTTTCGCGAGTGCGCCATGACCATCGACCGCCGCCGCCTGTTCATGCTTCCCGCCGCCGCCGGAGCGGTGTCCGCTTTCGACATGGCGACGGCGCCGTCGGTGCTATCCGCACCCCTCTCCGTCCTCGGCGTCGATGCCATCCACCTCGGCGTGCGCGCCGGCTCGCCGGACGACCAGAGCCGCGTGCTGCAGAACGCCATCGACCAGGCCGCCAGCGCCCGCGTCCCCCTGGTGCTCGGCCCCGGCGTCTATCGCTGCGGCGACCTCAGGCTCGCAAACGGCGCCCAGATCGTCGGCGTGCGCGGCGCCACCCGCCTCATCTTCACCCAAGGCCAATCGCTGATCTCCGCCAACCGCGCCGACTTCATCGGCCTCACCGGCCTGGTGCTCGACGGCGGAAGCCAGCCGCTGCCGGAAAATCGCGGCCTCATCCACTTCGCCAACAGCCGCGGCGCCAGGATCACCGATTGCGAGGTCGTCGCGGTGACGCGGACCGCCATCATGCTGGAGGCCGTCGAAGGCGAGGTCACCGGCTGCACGATCTCATCACCCGGCGATGCCGCGATCTTCTCCCGCGACGCCCGCGGCCTGGTGATCTCCCGCAACATCATCCGGGGCGCCGGCAACAACGGCATCCTGGTCTGGCGCACCGAGGCCGGCGACGACGGCACGCTGGTGACCGACAACCGCATCGAGGCGGTGCTCGCACGAAACGGCGGCTCCGGGCAGAACGGCAACGGCATCAACGTCTTTCGCGCCGCCAACGTGGTCGTCCAGGGCAACCGCATCCGCGGCTGCGCCTTCTCCGCGGTGCGCGGCAACGCGGCGTCCAACATCCAGGTGATCGCCAACAACTGCACGGACCTGGGCGAGGTCGCGCTCTATGCCGAGTTCGGCTTCGAGGGCGCGATCCTCTCCAACAACGTGGTGGACGGCGCTGCGATCGGCGTCGCGGTGACGAACTTCAAGCAGGGCGGCCGCTTCGCCGTGGTGCAGGGCAACGTCATCCGCAACCTCGTCAACAAGCGGCCCGCCGGCACCGACCCGCAGGACGGCGCCGGCATCGGCATCGGCGTGGAGGCGGACAGCGCGGTGACCGGCAACGTCATCGAAGGCGCGCCGACCGCCGGCATCGCGCTCGGATTTGGCCAGTATCTCCGCGACGTGACGGTGACCGGCAACGTCGTGCGCACGGCCGGGGTCGGCATTGCGGTTTCAGTCGCGCCGGGCGCCGGCGCCGCGGTGATCGCCAACAACCTGATCGCCGATGCGGCGCGCGGCGCCATCGTCGGCACCGAGGGCCGCCGCTTCCTGACCGCCGACCTCGCCAAGGATGCCTCGCGCTACGCCCAGCTTCAGATCAGCGGCAACCGGGTGCGGTGAAATCGTGCAAGGTGTTTCACGTGAAACTATTCCTAGGCGGGATAGTTTCATATCGGCGCCAACGGCGACCTCCCGAACCTGTGGCCCGGATTAAGCGGAGCGAAATCAGGACTTAACGTCCTCTCGGCCTTCGCCCGGGTTACGGCTGCGCCTGGCCCGCTCTGTGCCGGCCGAACCAGTCCGCTTCGGTCTCCAGGGCGGCGACGTCCAGCAGGTAGCCGAGCGCAGGCAGGTTGATCGCCTCGGCGCGCCTCGCCAGCGCACGGGCCTCGGCCCCGATCGCAGCCAATTCCCCGGCGTGGCGATGCAGAGTGAATTCGTCATCCGGCAACGGGGCGACCTCCTCCGGCCCGCGCGGCAACGGCCGCTCCCGCATGAGGCGCCGCAGGCCGCGGTACCACTCAGCCATGGCGGCGCGGCCTGCGTTCGGCGTTACCTTTTGGTTGTGGGGAGCGCCCGCGCCCGCTCTCGCGGGCAGCCGGCGTGTGATAAGCTGTCAGTCCGCCTGTGGCATGGATCGCCTCCCTGCCATGGTGCATTACTGCCGCCCGCGAAGGGCAGCCGCCACTTGATGCCCAACCCTAATTCGCCATGCAAGGCATGTCAACTACTTTTAACTACATATGACTACGAAGACGCGCAAGGCGCTTCCTGTGTCGTTCCGCCTGTCGCCAGAGATAAAGGCTGCGGCGGAAAAGGCTGCGGCCGACGACCACCGCTCGCTCTCGTCTTTGATTGAAAAATTGCTGGCGGACTATTTGCGGAAGAAGAGGTATTTGTCGAAGCCGTAGGGGGTTGGGGTCACGTAGCATCTAGCCCAGCCTCAGCTTAGAATTTCATACTGCCAACCGAAATAACTGTATAGGAATTCGCCGGCACCTTCTCGATCAGTAAGCTCGTACGGCTCTTTCTTCGCCATCGAGTAAAACGCTCGCGCTCAATTACTCTATCCACCCGCGGCAGGCGGACCGCCGCCTCCCGGCCAAGCGGATTGCAGCCAGTCGATCACGGCGCCGATATGCGGCTTCATCTGCTCGTAGACTTCCCCCCAGCCTTTAAGGCCGGCTGACACATCCTTGCCTTTCTGCAACAGGCCCCAATTCGGTTGGCGGCGGCAGCGAAGGTGAAGCTTCGCGTCTTCTCGGGATCGAGATCGGCAATCGGATCGCGCGGCGGCCTCGGGCTGCGCGGATCGCGCGACGGCGCATCCTCAGGCGAAGGCGGCCGCACCTCCGGGATCGGCCGCGCGGTCTGATCCATCGCACTTTGAACCGACTCCTCGAACACCTCCGGCGTATTGACCTCAATGACGCTGCGGATCGCCTCGACGGCGTCGCGTCCAAGCGGCGTTGCGATCTGCCCGCTCCGCACCGCGAGATAATGGCGCTCCACTTCCCGGTAGAAGGCCCGCAACGCGATGTGGTCCTCCAGCAGGACCCGGATGTCGCTTCGCTCATTCGGATTCCAAGCCCCGTCAATCCGCTTGCTTTTCCGCCTTTTCCGCGGCTTCGACGATGTCGCCGTCGGTGAACAGGATGCCCTTGAGAATCTCGCGCCATTTCGGCTTCTGCCGAAGCAGGAATTCCAGGTCCATCCCGAAGTGTTTGAACTCCTCCTTCTGCGCGTTCTCCATGATGGCGTGGGCGACCTTGTCCTTCTCCAGCGACAGGCGCTGCTCGTACCAGCCGATCGCCTCGGCTTCCTCGATCAGCGCCGTGATCATGCGCGCGAAGGTGCGGGTCTTGGCCGAGAGTTCGCCCGGCGGCTCGTGATATTGGTCGGCCGGCATTGGTGTCTCCCTGCTTTATCGAATCCGAGGTCCGAAGCGGACAACGCGCGTGGTGCGAATGAGCATAGGACACGGGGTGCGCGTTGGCCCGCTATTTCCGCGCGCAAAATGTCCCGCGGAAGGTCGATACGCATTGCCAATACGGCAGGTTGGCCCAGCCGCCGCTGCGGCTGACGGGGTGTTGTTGCGCCTAGGCGCACGGGCGCTATCGCTTCGCCGCCACCGCAGCCGACGCATGGCCCTGGATCACGGCGCCGGAGCGCGGTATATCCGGTTGTACGAGTGAGCGGAACAACTCGGTCCAGGGAGCGAATCGATGAATCGGAGAAGCGTGCTGTCCGTCGGCGTCAGCGCCGTTGCACTGGCCGCTGCCGCCGCTCCGGCGCTGGCTCAGCCGGCCCACGACCACGACCATGGGGCGTCCGGGATTCAATATCCCAAGGTCGCGGCGACGGCGGCCGACTGCGTGCTCAAGGGCCAGGAATGCATCGATCACTGCATCAACGTCGTGAAGGCGGGCGACATCTCGATCGCCGACTGCATGCGGTCGGTCGAGGGGCTCATCGCGGCGTGCAATGCGTTGCGTGTCCTCACGATCGCCAATGCCAAGGACCTGCCGCAGTTCGCCAAGGCGGTGCGCGCCATCTGCCTGTCATGCGAAACCGAATGCCGCAAACACGAGAAGCATCCGCAGTGCAAGGCTTGCGGGGAATCCTGCGCCGCCTGCGCCGAGGCGATCCGCGCAACGTTCACCTGAAGCAAAGCAACGGGGATAGCGCGGACAGGCGGCGAGGCCGGCGGCGAGGCGCGCGCCCGTTCGGCCGTCCGCCCCGGGATTCGCTTTGCAACGCGCCCGCCTTTCGGTCCGCGGATGCCGCTTCGTCCATCGGTGCGAGAGCGTTACAATAGGCCTGCTGTCACCCCGGCACGCAGGGGCCCTCGTTCGCGGACGGCGCCGAGGGAACAAGGGCCGAGGCATTTCTCTTAGGTCATGACATAAGGCATCTGGAGCGGCGGGATATCGAACTCATGTTCCAGCGCGGCCTCCCCCACGAGCCATCGCCCATCCGCGCCTGGGTGCGCACGCACCTGTTCCGGACCTCCACGGCGCTGGTGACGCTGATGCTGTTCGGCCTGTGCTTCCTCTACAAGCCGGAGCTGCTGACGTGGTGGCTGCGCACCACGATGTCGGCGATCGAGCGGACGTCGGCGATGCTGCCCTATCCGTGGGGCGACCGGGTCGAGTTCGCGCTGCGCGGCTTCGGTGGATCGTTCTGGATGCAGATCACGCTGGCGATCATCCTGGTGCGCGTCGTCGCCTGGGGTATCGCAGCGAGCTGGCGGCGCCGGAGGCGCAGGCGCCGCAACCCGGTTTATCACTTCGAGCCGGTCACGCCGCCCGGGCCGGCAACCCGCGCCGAGCCCGGGTCGGACATAAGAGCAAATCGGCGAAGCGTAATCCGCCGGTCCATGTGCGCCGCGTTGCGGCTGCGGCGAACGCGCCCTGCGGCGCACCGGACATCACGCGCGTGCGGGCAACGAACTGTTTGTTGAAACTCCCTCCACCTCGCACCGTATCTCTGATGACGACGCAACAGGGTCCGCATTATCCGCGGCCTTCGCCTGCGCCGTTCGCCACGCCGGGCGCGGGGACTTGGCATTCAGCAGACAACCAAACAGAACAGGGAATCCACGATGTCCAAGCTCCATCTCCTGCTTGCCGCGGGCGCGGCCACGATCGCGCTGATGTCACCGGCCCTCGCCGAGAACCCGAAGGTCGGCGGCGCCGCGATGTTCGAGAACAAGAACATCGTCGAGAACGCGATGAACTCCAAGGACCACACCACGCTGGTCGCCGCCGTGAAGGCCGCCGGCCTCGTCGAGACGCTCGAGGGCAAGGGCCCCTATCACGGTGTTCGCGCCGACCAACGAAGCCTTCGCCAAGCTGCCGGCCGGCACCGTCGACACGCTGCTCAAGCCCGAGAACAAGGCGAAGCTGGCGACGATCCTGACCTGCCACGTCGTCGCCGCGAACGCGATGTCGATGGCGATCAACAAGATGATCAAGGACGACGAAGGCGCGCATACGGTGAAGACCGTCGGCGGCTGCATGCTCACCGCCAAGAAGAATGGCGACAAGATCACGCTGACCGACGAGAAGGGCGACGTCGCAACCGTCACCATCGCCGACGTCAAGCAGTCGAACGGCGTGATCCATGTCATCGACACGGTCATGCTGCCGAAGGGCTGATGCGTACGACCTAGTTGCAATGATCGCGGCGGGGCTTCGGGCTCCGCCGCTTTGCATTTGGCAAACGTGGGCCGGATGAGCGACGCGTGAGCTGGCGGGGGTACGGCTAAGCCTGACCCTGGCTACTATTCCACGCCGCGCAGGCCAAGCGCGCCACCGGCTGGCGGCGCGGTTGCTGCGGGTGGCACAGCGGCCGCAGCAGCCGCAGCGGCAGCAGCACGCAATTCACGCGGCGACACGACGTTGCCGGTGCGCCGCGATTTGAAATAGCCGGTGCGGAAATAGGCGTAGGCGCGGTCGGCATTGCCGTTCGCGGCCTTGAAGGCGCCGGCGAGGTAGCGCACCGCGTAAGTGAGGTTGGTGGCGGGGTCGAGCAGGCCCGCGGGCGTGCCGTCATAGCCGAGCGAACGAGCCGTCGCCGGCTTGATCTGCATCAGCCCCATGGCGCCGCCGCGCCCGACCGCGGCGGGGTCGTAGCGGCTCTCGCGCTTGATGACGCGATGGATCAGCGCCTCCGGCACGCCGTTCGCCTGCGCGTGGGTCGCCACCAGCGCGTCGAAGGCGCCCGGCGGCGCCGGATTGACCTTGGCGCGAGGCATGCGCGACAGCGTGGCGCCCGGCACGTTCGGCGGCTGCTTGCCGTTGACGGCGAGGAACTTCAGCAACTGCACCGGCTGCGTCAGCATTGCCTTCGCCGCCGCGCGGGCGGCACGCCGCGTGGAGACGGGCTTGGCGGCAGGCGGGGCCGGAGCGACGGGCGCGGCGACGGGAGCCGGCTCGCCGGACGTCGCCTGCTGCGCCACGGCGGGCGCGCAGAGCATCACAAGTCCGAGTGTCAGAACCAGTCGCCGCATGAACTCCGCCCGGTTGGCGCGCGCCCGATGTGTGGGAACAATCCGGCGAGTTTGCGGCAGGCCCTGCACAACCGCCGCCGCATCCCTATATACCCGATACACCGCCACAATGCCGTCCGAAACCCCCGCTACCGCCACGGCCATGAGCTTTCGCGTCACGCGTCCCCGCCCCAAGACCATCGTGCTGATCATCCTCGCCATCTTCCTCCTCCCGCTCGCCGCCCGCGCCGCGCTCTCCGCCTTCGAGGATCGCGCCGGAAGCTGGAATCAGGCCGACTGGTCGAGCACCGGCTCGCTGCCGCGCGCCGCCGCCGCGCCGGAGGCCCGCGTGCTGGTGATGGCGGCGCGTACCGGGCGCTGGAAGGGCATCTTCTCGGTCCATAGCTGGGTTGTCATCAAGCGCGCCAACGCCCGCTCCTGGAGCCGCTACGACGTCGTCGGCTGGGGCAACCCGATGCGCACCAACGGCTGGGCGCCGGACGGCCGCTGGTTCGGCGATACGCCGACGGTGCTGGTCGACATCAAGGGCGACGAGGCCGCCGCGCTGATCCCGCGCATCGAGGATGCGATCAAGACCTATCAGTACCGCAATGCCGGCGACTACCGCATCTGGCCGGGGCCGAACTCCAACACCTTCGTCGCCACGGTGCTGCGCGCTGTGCCCGAGCTTCACACCGCGCTGCTGCCCAATGCGGTCGGCAAGGACTTCCGCCCGGGGCCGTTCCTCGGCCTCACCGACAGCCGCACCGGCATTGAAGCGAGCCTGTGGGGCGTGGTCGGCATCAAGCTCGGCTGGGTCGAGGGCGCGGAGGTGAATGTCCTCGGCCTCGTCGCCGGCATTGACCTGCGCAATCCGGCGATCAAGCTGCCGGGCTTCGGCCGCATCGGCGTCGCCATGCCGACCGCCGTGGCGGCGACTGCCGACCCGACTTGATCCGGGGCGTGCCATCCCGGCGGCGAAAGCTCGTCAACCTCGTCCTGCTGATCGTGTTCGCGCTGCCGATAGCGGCGCAGGCGTCGCGCTACACGTTCGATCCGCAACCGCACACGTGGTGGAACTCCGACCGCTCGAGCGCCGGCCTGCTGCCGCCGGCGTCGCAGGATCCCGCGGCGCGCGTGCTGGTGTTCGCCGGCCGCGACGGCTCATGGCGCGGCATCTTCGCCGTCCATACCTGGATCGTGATCAAGCCGCAGGGCGGCGACTACACCCGCTACGACGTCTCCGGCTTCGGCAACCCGGTCCGCCGCAACGTGATGCCGCCGGACGCACGCTACTTCGGCTACGTGCCGCGCATCGTCGCCGACATCAGCGGGCCGCAGGCCGCGGCGGCGATCCCCAGGATCGAAGCCGCTATCCAGGCCTATGCGTATTCCAAGCTCGGCGATTACCGGCTATGGCCCGGGCCGAACAGCAACACCTTCGTCGCGACGGTGCTGCGCGCAGCACCCGAGCTTGGCATCGCGATGCCGCCGACTGCGATCGGCAAGGATTTCCGCGCCGACGGCTCGCTCGCCGGTTGGACGGTGTCGCGCACCGGCATCGAGGCGAGCCTGTGGGGCCTGCTCGGCGTCAAGCTCGGCTGGGTCGAGGGGATCGAGCTCAATCTGTTCACGCTGGTCGCGGGACTTGATGTGCGCCATCCCGCGCTGAAGCTGCCGGCGCTTGGACGGATCGGATTCTCTGAGCCGACAGCAGCGGCGAGATTGTAGCTGATTGCTGTGCAGAATTGATGGGTTTCGCTTCGCTCAACCCATCCTACGCGATGCACATGAGGCAAACTTGTAAGATGGGTTGAACGAAGCGAAACCCATCAACGGCCTCAAGCATCTCACACCCGTCCCTCCAGGGCGCGCTTGAAGATCGTCCGCGCCGCGCGCTTATCAAATAAAATCGGGTTGCCGCCTGCGGTCGGATCGTTCGGCGCCATCGCGACGATGGTCTCGATCTTGTCGTCGCCGACATTCAATCCGGCCAGCGTATGCGGGATGCCGACCTCGGCGCGCAGCTCGATCACCCAGTCGAGGAAGACGCGGAAGCGCGGCTTGAGGCCGAGATAGGCCGCGAGCCGTTTGATCCGCGGCTCGACAGCCTTGCAGTTGAACGCCAGCACATAGGGCATGAACACCGCGTTGGTGAGGCCGTGATGAGTGTCGTAGAGCGCGCCCACCGGATGCGACAGAGCATGGATCGCACCGAGCGCCTTCTGGAAAGAGGTCGCCCCCATTGCGGCGGCGGCCATCATGTTGGCGCGCGCCTCCATGTCGCCGCCATACTTCACCGCGCGCGCCAGGTTCTCCTTGACCAGCCGGATGCCTTCGATCGCGATGCCGTCGGCGAGCGGGTGATACCCGTTGCCGCAATAGGCTTCCAGGCAATGCGCGAGCGCATCCATGCCGGTGCCGGCGGTGATGAGCGCCGGCATGCCGACCGTGAGCTCGGGATCGAGGATCGCGATCTTCGGCATCATCGCCGGGTGGAAAATCACCTTCTTGGTATGCGTCGCCTCGTCGGTGACGACGCCGGCGCGGCCGACCTCGGAGCCGGTGCCGGCGGTGGTCGGCACCGCGATCACCGGGGCGATGGCGCCGGTCGCGCGCATCCAGTTGTCGCCGATGTCCTCGAAATCCCAGATCGGGCGCGACTGTCCGGCCATGAAGGCGATGAGCTTGCCGGCATCGAGCGCCGAGCCGCCGCCGAAAGCGATCACGCCGTCATGGCCTTGGGCATAGGCAGCAACCCCAGCGGCAATGTTGCTCTCCACCGGATTGGACTTGATGGCGGAAAACAGCGTCGCCGGCATGCCCGCTGCCGCAAGCCGTTCCAGCGCGTCGCGGGTCATCGGCAGAGCCGCGAGGTTGGGATCCGTGACGAAGAGCGGACGGGTGATGCCCGCTGCCTTCGCGGCATCAGGCAATTCGGAAATACGCCCGGCACCGAAGCGCACCGTCGTCGGATAGTTCCAGCTCGCGCGCAGGTGCATGGTCAAAGCGCTCCGGCCGCCCCGGGATCGTCGTCAGAGATTATCGTTCGAAATGTTGGGATGGAGGAGGCGAAAACGGCAGTCAACACGAATAGCCCGGCTACCGTTTTGCCCTTCATCATCCCACGGCAAGGCGGGGCGCCCGGTCATCATCTCCGCTGGGAAGAACCTCTTCGAGTGCCCGCCGAAGGCCGTCGCGGTCATAGGGCTTCGCCAGGACGGGGAAATCCTTCGCCAGCGTGTGCGTCGCAGCCTCGGCATAGCCCGTCGCCAAGAGGACGGGGAGCGCGGGAAACTCGGCGCGCAGGCAATGGGCGAGCTCCGCGCCGTTCATGCCGCCGACCAGCATGATATCCGAGAACACCACGTCCACCTCTTCGCCGCCACGCAGGGTATCGAGCGCCGCCTTGGCGGTGTGAACGCAGAAGACCGCGTATCCCGTCTCGGCGAGCAGGCCGGCGACCATCTCGCCCACCTCCGGATCGTCCTCGACGACGAGAATGCGCGGCTGCGACGGGCGCGCCACGTGGGCGTCCTCGGTCGCGACCGCCACGTCGGCTTCCGCCTGCACCGGCGCGTGCGCGACCGGCAGATACACCGTCACCGTCGTGCCCTTGCCCTCCGCGCTGTCGACCACAACCGATCCACCGGACTGCTTGGCGAAGCCGAAGACCTGGCTCAGGCCAAGGCCGCTGCCCAGGCCCATCGGCTTGGTGGTGAAGAACGGCTCGAACACGCGCGTTTTCACGGCTTCCGGCATGCCCGTCCCGGTGTCACTGAGCGAAACCGCGACATAGTCGCCATCCAGCCCTACGCCCTCATCGCGCACCGTCTCGGCACGCGCGCTGACCCGCAGCGTACCGCCTTGAGGCATGGCGTCGCGCGCGTTGAGCCCGACATTGAGCAATGCCAACTCAAGCTGGGCGGGATCGGCCTCGACCGGCGGAAGATTGTCCGGCACATCCGTCACGATCTCGATATCACCCCGCAGCGACCGCTGCAGCATGCTGACCACGACGTCGAGCTGCTTCGCCGAATTCGAGCACCTGCGGCTTGAGCGACTGGCGGCGCGCGAAGGCAAGGAGCTGCGTGGTCAACGCCGCGCCGCGCTTCGCGGCATGGCGCATGTTCTCCAGGATGCGCTTGAGCTTGTCGTTGCCGGACGCCAGCCGTTCCGACATGTCGACGCCGCCGAGGATCACCGTCAGCAGATTGTTGAAATCATGCGCGACGCCGCCGGTGAGCTGCCCGATCGTCTCCATCTTCTGCGATTGGAACAACTGTTCACGGGCCTCTTCCAGCCGCCGCTGGGCCTCGCGCCGCTCGCTGATGTCGCGCGTGACCTTGGCGAAGCCGACGAGCTCGCCTTTCTCGTCCCGAATGGCATCGATGACGACGCTCGCCCAGAAGCGGGTGCCGTCCTTGCGCTGGCGCCAGCCTTCGGCCTCGAACTTGCCGTCGCGCGCCGCCTTCGCGAGTGCCCGCATCGGCAACCCGGTCGCGCTGTCTTCCGGCGTATAGAAGCGCCCGAAATGCTGGCCGATGATCTCGGCGGCGCTGTATCCCTTGATCCGCTCGGCGCCGCTGTTCCAGTTGGTGACGCGCCCCTCGGGGCTGAGCATGTATATGGCGTAGTCGACCACCCCTTCGACCAGCATGCGGAAGCGCCGTTCGCTGTCCCTGAGCGCCTCCTGCTCCGCGCGGCGCGCCGTCAGGTCCTTGGTGATCTCGCCGAATCCAACCAAGCCGCTTTCGTCGTGGATCGGGTTGATCGCCACCAGCGCCCAAAAACGGCTGCCGTCCTTGCGCACACGCCAGCCTTCATCCCCCGCGCGCCCCGTCCTGGCGGCCTCCTCGAGGAGACGGTCGGGTCTTCCGGCGTTTCGGTCCTCCTCGGTGAAGAACAGCGAAAAGTGACGGCCGGCGACGTCACGCTTTGAATATCCCGTGATATGCTCGCCGCCCGGGTTCCAGGTGATAACCAGTCCGGCAGGATCGACGATATAGATGGCGTGATCAGCGATAGCCTCGACAAGACGGTCAAACCGCCACTTCTCACCGTCCATCTGGCCAACCGAATTGCTCATGCACTAGCCCAAACACACATACGCACTACAGAACCAGTCCTGATGGCGTCACTCCAGATGTAGCCAACAGTGTTGCGATTGAGCCGGTGGCGGACCAGTCCGCGATATATTGTTAAGCCGATGTCCCACGAGGAGTTTCCTGACTAGCCCAACCCGACAACTGTCTGAAAGCCGCCCAAGTTCCTTATTTTGTTGCGGATGCTTGAGGAAAGGCAGCCCCTCATCGGAGCCGGATCAGCGCTAACCCCGAGACGATAAGCACCGCCGCCGCCACCCGGACCGCACGCAACGGCTCCTTGAGGATCACCACGGCGATCACCGCGCCGAACAGGACGCTGGTCTCGCGCAACGCCGCCACGATGGCAATCGGGGCGACGGTCATCGCCCAGATCGCGATCCAATAGGAGACCAGTGACAGGGTGCCGCCCAGGAGCCCGCTTTTCCAGTAGGGCGCCGTCTCGGCGATCACCTTCCGCCCACGCCGCAGCAGGGCGAATACCGCCATCATCAGCCCGTCGCCGACGAACAGCGTCGCCGTATAGGCATGCGGGTCGCCCGCGGCGCGCGCGCCCATGCCGTCTGTCAGCGAATAGCCGGCGATGTTCACCGCGGTGAACAGCGCGAAACCGACGGCGCGGCGGTCGATATTCGGCAGCCCCTGCCCCCGCGCAACGACATCAGGAATATCCCGCCCGCCAGCACGGCGATGCCGCACCACGCCAGGACGCCCAGTGAATCAGGAAGGAAAGCAGCGCTGATTCCCGCCGTGAGCAGCGGCGCGGTGCCGCGCGCGATCGGGTAGACCTGCCCCATGTCGCCGGTGCGGTAAGCTTCCGTCAGCCCGATGAAATAGCCGAGATGGAAGACGATGGAGGCGATCACCCACGGCCAGGCCGGCGCCGCCGGCAGGCCGAGCACGACGACGAACGGCGCCGCCACGATGCCTGACGACACCGCGATCAGCGCCGTCGTGGTGAAGGGCTCCAGCCCGAACTTGATGACCGCGTTCCAGCCGGCGTGGCAGGCGGCGGCGAACAGCACGGCGGCAAAGACGATCGGGTCCATTGGAGCAGGGGCTGCGCGGCCTGAGGATTCCAGGGCCGCCGGAACGGGGCGAGACTTACGGCAGACGGGCCGGGATGGCCATCCAATCAATTCCAAATCGGAGATTTCCCTACCTTGGGCTGAGACATTTTCAACTCATTCCCGCGAAAGCGGAAATCCAGCAAGGTCACGAGTCAGCTTCGTGGCCACGCGCGAAGGAGGAGGACGGATTTTCAACAGAACTGAAGCCGGCCCCACTCCATTGTTGCGCCGCACGCGGCTTCGCCCCACTCTGGCGTCCACAAGGGGACCGCATGTTGACGACGCCGCGACTGGTCGCGATCGCGCTTTGCGCTGCGCTCAATTTCGCGATCGGCTCGATCGTCTATCTGATCAAGCTGCCGATCTATCTCGATTCCGATCGGCACCATCCTGTGCGCCCTGCTGATCTTGCCCGACCGGCTCGGCGGCGTTCGCCTGCGCCTTCATCGCCGGGCTGATCTCGGTGATCCTGACCGGCCTGCTCGTCAACCCGTTCCTGCCCTGGTTCGCGCTGACGATGGTGACGATCGCGCTCGGTCTCGGCGCTGCTCACCGGCCGACGCGCCGGCATCTTCCGCGCCCGGCCGATGCCGGTCGTGCCCTTCGTCGGCAAGCGTCATCGTCTACGGCATCATCACCGGCATCGTCTCGGCGATCGTGTCGGCGCCGGTCGTCGTCTATCTGTTCGGCGGCGTCACCGGCAGCGGCTCGGCCTTCGTCGTCGCGTTCTTCCTCAAGACCGGCCAGCAGCTGCTCGAGCTCCGCGCTGCTTCGCGGGCTCGCCACCGAGCCGATCGACAAGACGCTGCAGGTGCTGCTCGCCGCCCTGCTCTACCGCGCGACGCCGCGCGACTTCATCGCCATGCTGCGCGCCGGCGACGCCGCGGCGGCGATGACGCCGAACGGCGCGATCCTTTCGGCCTCGCTGGTCATCGTCGCGCGCGCTGCATCGCGCGCGATCTGCCGGGCCTCGCGATCATCCTCGCTCTGCGCCTCGCCTTCGGCGCTCGCAAGCCGGCGCCGCATCCTCGAGCGCGCTCGGCTGGTCGGCCGGCATCGTCGCTGCCGCTGGCGGCTTTCATGACCCTGGTCTGGGTCGGCATCGTCGGCCGCGCGCCGGCACGAGATCGCGGCCGGCCTCGCAGGCTCGCGCGGCGCCGCGCTCGCTCTATGTGGCGATCGATCTGCGCTGCGGCTGTTCGTGATCGCGTTCGCCGTGCAGGCTGCGTTCGCTGCGCTTTGCCGCATGGACGCCGCTGCACTTCGTCGCGCGCCCTCGCCGCGCCGCGCGACGGCGAAGAAGCTGCTCGTGCTCACGCTGTCGCTGATCGAGACGATCCTGCAGGCGGTCGACCGCGCCCGCACCGCGCTGATCGCGGCCGGCGCTCATCACGCGCGCGGCGTTCCGTGGCGCAACCTGCGCCAACGGCTGGGTGCTGGTGCAGACGGTGTGGCTCACGGTGATCACCATCGCGATCGGCCGCACTGCGCGACAAATGGCCGGTCGGAGAACACGCTCGCGCGGCTCGACGCGCGCGCTCGGCGGCGCGCGCGCACGCCGCTGTCGCGCCGACGATCTTGTCTGGCTCGTCGCTGCGGCGATCGCCGCGCGGTGCTGCCGCTGGGCCTTGCGCTGATGAAGACGCTCATCGCGGGCCCGAATTTTTCCGGCCGCAGCGACAGCGCTGATGCGCGGAACTCGCGCGCGCAGGGCGACAGCTTCTTCATCGGACCCTACGCCGAGGCCGCGCTGTCCGGCCTGTCCAGCACGGTCGCCGACGAGATCGCGATCTATCGGGCGGCGCGCAACGCCGCCGCGTTCGCGCCGCTCGATTTCGCGGCGGCTCGCGCACGCGCAAGCCGCCGACGCTGTCGGGCGGCGAGCAGGTGCTGCTCGCGCTGCATTGCTTCTCGCGGTCGGATTATCGGACGCATCGGCATCGACACCGCGCTGGAGCAGCTCGACGCGGCAACCGCGCGCTGGCGCTGGATTATCTTCGCACCGGAGAGTTCGGCGTTACCCTGATCGACAACCGCATCGAGGGCGCGCCCGGCTGGCTGGGCACGAACGGATGCCGGCACCGCAACGAAACTCATTCTCTCGATCTCGCGGCGGCGCTCGCCGACCTGCCGGCGCGCGCAGCACGCCGCGATCGCCGTGAACGATCTGCATTTCGCTACCGGGCGCCACGACATTTTCCGCGACGTCGATCTTTCGCTGACGCCCGGCACGGCCTATCGGCTCGTCGGCGACGAACGGCGCCGGCAAGACCACCTTCCTGCAAGCTGCTGGTCGGCGTGCTGGCGCCGTCGCCGGGCGCGATCGCGCTCGACGGTGCGCCTTACGAGCCGTGGCGCGACGGCAACCGCGTGCTGGCGCTGGCGACGCAGAACCCCGACCATCAATGGTGCGGCGCGACGCTGCGCGAAGACCTCGCGCGCCGGCGCAAGGCGCTTGCTGCGCGCTGCCGAACTAGCCATGCCGTCCGACGACGTCCTCGCTTGTGCTCGCGACGCGGCTCGGCGTCGACTCGCTCGACGAGCATCTCTACGAAGTGCCGCTCGCGGCGCGCAAGCGCCTGAGCTGGCTATGGCCGCTCTGCGGCGCGCATGCCGTGGGTCATGCTCGACGAGCCGACCATCGGGCAGGACCGCGCGACGCGCGATGCCCTCGCCGCGGCGATGACGCGGATGGCCGCGCTTGCGGCACGGCGCGATCTTCGTCACCCATGATGACGAGTTCGCCGCGCGCATCCCGCACAACGTGCTGCGCATCGCAGACGGGGTGATCGTGGAGAGCCGAGACCAGCACCAAGCACCGCTCGTCCCCGCGAACGGGGGAACCCAAGACAAACATGATGGATTTCCGCTTTCGCGGGAATGAGCGCAGATCGCTGCGGCTCTGCAGGCGGCAGGCCTCAATCCCGCAGCAGCGCCATGCCCGGCCACACCTTCGGCGCGACGCGCTGGTATTGCGGCGGACGCGGCACGTCGGCGCCGAGCGCCGCCGCCGCTTGCCAGCCCCAATGCGGATTGTCGAGAAAGGCGCGCGCCATCGCCACCTGGTCGGCCTTGCCCTCGGCGACGATCGCTTCCGCCTGCTTCGGGCTCACGATCATGCCGACCACGCGCGTCGCGATGCCGGCCTCTTTCTTGATCTTTTCGGCCAGCGGAACGTTGTAGCCCGCCTCGCGCGGCGGCAGCGACGGCGGCGTGATGTTGCCCGACGACACGTCGATATAATCGAGCCCGACAAGCTTCAGCGCCTTGGCGAGCACCACCGCGTCGTCGACGGTGAGCCCGCCGTCGAGCCAGTCGCTCGCAGTGATGCGGGCACCGAGCGGCGTGCCGGGTGGCACCGCCGCGCGCATCGCGGTCGCGACCTCAAGCGGAAAGCTCATGCGCCTTTCCAGCGCGCCGCCGTAACCATCGGTGCGCTGGTTGCCAAGGGGGGAGACAAAGCTATGCAGCAGGTAGCCGTGCGCGAGATGGATCTCGATCGCGTCGAAGCCGATGCGCACGGCGCGCTTGGCCGCATTGACGAAGGCGTCGCGGACGCGGGCAAAATCATCGGCATTCATCTCGCGTGGCGCCGGACGGCCGTCACCGAACTCAGCCGGCGACGGTCCGATCGTCGCCCACGCGGTCTTCGCTCGGGCCAAGGCCCTTGCCGCCCTCCCACGGCCGCTGCGAGGATGCCTTGCGGCCGGCATGGGCGAGCTGGACGCCGAATTTCGCCGTACCGATGCGGCGGCAATGCGCGATGACGCGAGAGAGAGCCGCCTCGTTGTCGTCGGAATAGAGCCCGAGGCAGCCATGGGTGATGCGGCCGAGGCGCTCCACATGCGTCGCCTCGATGATAACGAGGCCAGCGCCGGAATTGGCCAGCATGCCGAGATGGGTCAGGTGCCAGTCGGTCGCGGACCCGTCGTCGGCGCTGTATTGGCACATCGGCGAGACGACGATGCGGTTGGGAAGGTCGAGGGCGGCAAGCCGGACGGGGGAGAACAGCGCGCTGGTCATTTGGGATCACTTCGCTGCAAAATGAGATATTGATGAAGGCCGTCATATAGGGAAGTCTTCGATCGGCGCGCAAGCGGGCCGGATTACCTAAATGTAAGGTTGGCGCGCACCAAGCCGCCACAATAATTCGCGATCATACGTGCGATTTGAGAGCCCGCGCGAGACGCGGCGGCTCGGAAGCGGGGCAAAGGCTCGGAAGGCCGGCACGCATGTCCGGCTCTTCATCTGGGAGGACTTCGATGTCGACGACCAAGCTGAAAATCGCAGGCGCGGCGGCCTTGCTTGCGGCCGGCGTGGCGTTCGCCGCGGCGCAAGCACCGGCGCAGCAATCCACGCCGCAGACGGCTCCGGATCAGGCGGCACCACCCGGCCCCGGCGCCCAGAATGGACCGGATGCACGGCCGCGCGGACCGGGTGGTTCCGACAGGCCGGGCCGGCCGTGGATGTACGGCCCCGGACGCGGCGGCGACATGGGGCCGCGCGCGGAGCGCCGCGGCGCGATGTGCGGCGAGCGGGCCGCGCGCTTCGCGCAGATGCGGGTCTCCCGCATCGAGCAGGTGGTGAAGCCCGTGGATGCCCAGCGCGCGGCCTTCGAGGATTTCAAGACCGCGTCGTTGAAGGCCGCCGACATCATGAAGGGCGCCTGCGCGTCCGAGCCGGCGCTGACGCCCACCGGACGGCTGGAAGCCGCCGAAAAGCGCGCCGATGCCAGGCTCCAGGCGATCCGCGCCGTGCGGCCGGCGCTCGACAGTTTCTACAAGTCGCTGACCGACGAGCAGAAGGCGCGCTTCAATGCGCTTGGCCAGCGCGGCCAGCGTATGGCTCAAGGCGATTGGCGGCAGCGCTGGCAGCACCAGTGGCGGAATTCCGGCCGCCAGGGGTGGGGCCAGGACGACGAGCGTCGCGGCTGGCAAGGACGTGGCGGCTGGCAAGGACGTGGCGGCTGGCAAGAGCGTGGCGGCAACGAGCGCGGGTTCACGGGCCGTGACTCCATGGATCGGCGCGGTGACCAGCAAGGACGCTGGGACCAAGGAGGCAATTGGGACCAGCGCGGCGACCGGCAAGGCCGCCAGAACCAGAACGTGAATCCTGACCAGCGCGGCGACCGCCGCAATCAGGAGCAGCGCATGTGGGGCCGGCCCGGCAACGACCAGCGCGATAGCATGGATGGACGCGGCGAACGCAATGACAGCCGCCTTACCAAACCCGGCCGCAATGACCAGCCCCGTGCCAACCCGCGCGGCGATGACGACGATGCGGCAACACCGGATGACCGCGACGGCAAATCCGATCGCTCAGAGATGCCGGACGGCGAGCGGCTGTAAGCCGGACGCGCGACATCCGCTCGTCCCCGCGAAAGCGGAGATCCAGGGGACAGGGCAGGAAACTTGATGCCCGCTTTCGCGGGCATGAACGGATTTCGTATTCGTCGCGAAGAAGCAAAAATAACAACGTCGCTGGCGACTACCGCCCCCGCGGGTCAAGCGCGTCGCGCAGGCCATCGCCGAGCAGGTTGAACGAAACCACCGTCATGAAGATCGCGAGGCCGGGCCACACCGCCATCCACGGCGCGTTGGAGAGGAACCGCTGCGCCGAATTGAGCATGCTGCCCCATGACGGAGCGGGCGGCTGCTGGCCGAGCCCGAGGAACGACAGCGCCGCCTCCGCGATGATCGCCGCCGCGATCGACAGCGTCGCCTGCACCAGCAGCGCCGGCAGGATGTTCGGCAGGATGTGCACGAAGGCGATGCGCCAGCGGCGGATTGCCGACGGCGCGCGCGGCCTCGACATAATCCTCGACCTTCACGTTCATCACCTGCCCGCGCGTCAGCCGCACGAAGATCGGCGTCGTGGTGATGCCGATCGCGATCATCGCGTTCTCCAGGCTTCGGCCCGAGAAACGCCGCGAGCGCGATCGCCAGGATCAGGAACGGGATCGCCAGCATGGCGTCGGTGATGCGCGAGATCAGCGCGTCGACGAAGCCGCCGACATAGCCGGCCGCGAGGCCCAGCGGCACGCCGATCATCAGCGCGATGCCGACCGACACCACGCCGGCGAGCAGCGAGGCGCGCGCGCCATAGATCACCCGCACCAGCACGTCGCGGCCGACATCGTCGGTACCGAACCAGTGCGCCAGCGTCGGGGCCTTGCGCACCAGCGTCCAGCTCTGCGCCGCCGGATCATAAGGCGAGATCACCGGCGGCGAAGACCGCGAGCAGCGTGAACAGCACGATGACCGCGAGGCCGACCATCGCCCCGCGCCGCCGCACCAGCCGACGCAACGCGCGGCGCAACGGGGATTCGATGTAATCCGCCGTGTGGGCCGCATCGAGCGCGATAACGGTCATGCGCGGGCCCCGCGTCCGTCATCCTGAGGTGTGAGCGGAGCGAGCCTCGAAGGATCGACGACCCGGGCCCCGCATCCTTCGAGGGCCACTTTCGGCGGCCACCTCAGGATGACGGTCAATATGTCTGCGAAAGCCCGCATCACGCCCTCAGCCTCGGATTGACGAGGACATAGAGGATGTCAGCGATCAGGTTCAGCGTGATGTAGACGGTCGCGGTGACCAGCACGACGCCCTGCACCACCGCGTAGTCGCGGTTGAACACCGAATCCACGATCAGCTTGCCGAAGCCGGGAATGGAGAAAATCTGCTCAGTCAGCACCGCGCCGGACAGCAGCGTGCCGAACTCCAGCGCGCCCAGCGTGATCACCGGCGTCAGCGCGTTGCGCATCGCGTGCTTGAGGATCACGCTGCGCTCGAACAGGCCCTTGGCGCGCGCTGTGCGCACGTAGTCGCTCTGCATCGCCTGCAGCATCGCGGCGCGAGTGTGGCGCATCAGCACCGCGGCGATGGCGTTGCCGAGCACGAAGGCCGGCATGATGGTGACGGCGATGCTGGCGCGCCAGTTCTCAGCGAGCGACACGTAGCCGGAGGCCGGCAGCCAGCCGAGCTTCACCGAGAACAGGAAGATCAGCATGATGCCGAGCCAGAAATTCGGCGTCGACAGGCCCCAGAGCGCAAACGCGTTCGCCGCGTAGTCCCACGCGGTGTCCTTCTTCACCGCCGAGACGATGCCGGCGGGAATGCCGATCAGCAGCGCGAACACCAGCGCCATCGACGCGAGCTGCATGGTGACGGGCAGCTTCTCCAGCACGAGATCGCGCACCGGCACGTGGATACGCATCGACTCGCCGAGGTCGCCATGCACCACGCCGTTGATCCAGTAGACGTACTGGATGTAGACCGGCTGATCGAGGCGGTACTGCTTGCGGATCTGCGCCAGCACCTCCGGATCGCGCTCCTCGCCCGCCATCACCAGCGCCGGATCGCCGGGCAGCAATTGCTGCAGCGAGAAGATGATCACCGACACCAAGAACAGCGTCGGGATGAGTTGCACGATCCGCTTGGCGAGGAAGCTCAACATCGCTTCAAAGACCGTATGGTCCGGCCTCATCCTGAGGCGCCGCCAAAGGCGGCGTCTTGAAGGATGGGGTCGGGCACGGTGCCAGCCTCATCCTTCGAGACGACCGCTGCGCGGCCTCGTCAGGATGAGGACCCGAGCGTAAGGGTTCGCTCACTTCAAGCTCAGCCCGACGAGCCGCACCAAGCCGTCCGGCAGTTGCTTGTAGCCGTCCAGCTTCGCGGTGTGCGCGATCAGCACGCGGCGGTGATAGAGATAGAGCTTGGGCTCGTCATCGAGCACGATCTTGGTGATCTTCTCGTAGATCGCCTTGCGCGCCGCCATGTCGGAGGGAATGCGCGACTCGTCGAGCAGCTTGTCGACGTCGGGATTGCAGTAGCCCGAGTTGTTCTGCGGCGCCTTGCATTTGTGGAAGATGTAGGCGTTGCCGTCGGGGTCGGTGCGGCCCGACCATGCCAGCAGATAGGCCTGGAACTCGCCCTGCTCGCCCTGCTTGAGCGAGGTCGCGAACTCGGTGACACGGATTTTCATGGTGATGCCGATCTCGGCCGCCATCGCCTGGATCACCTCGGCGACGGCCTGAGTTCTCGGCGCCTTTCGGCACCATGAAGTCGACGTCGAACGGCGTCGTGACGCCCACCTCCTTCATCAGCGCCTTGGCCTTCTCGACGTCGCGTTTCCGCACCGGAAAGCTCTTCTGGTAATAGGGATGCTCGGGGCTGACCCATTGGTTGCCCGGCAGGACCTCGCCGTTGAACACGACCTGGTTCAGCGCCTCGCGGTCGATCGCAAGATCGAGCGCCTGCCGCACCTTGGCTGACTGGGCGATCGGGCCTTTGGCGCCGGTGCCGTTGGCGATGTTGAGGTCGAGGCCCTGGTAGCCGAGCTCGATCACCGTCGCGAGCTTGAGCCGCGAGTCGGCGCGCACGTCCTTGATGTCGGTCGCGAGCAGCCGCTCGATGAGGTCGAGCCCGCCCGACCTCAGGTTGGCGAGGCGCACCGTGGCATCAACGATCGGGAGGAACACGACGCGGTCGATATGGATGTTGTCCTTGTTCCAGTAGTCCTGGAACTTCTCGAACACCATGCGGTCCTGCTGCACGCGCTCGACGAACTTGTACGGCCCGGCGCAGACCGGCTTGAGGCTGAACTTGTCGCCCGCCTCCTTGGCGGCCTTCGGCGACACCATCATGCCGGCGCGGTCGGTGAGCTGGGCGATCAGCGGCGCGAACGGGTTCTTGAGCACGATGCGGATGGTGAGCGGATCGGCGACCTCGATATGGTCGATCGCCGCAAGCTCCGGCCGGCGGAACGAGCCCTGCATGGTGAGATGGCGCTCGAGCGAATACTTGGCCGCCTCGGCGTCGAAGACCTCGCCGTCGTGGAATTTGACGTTGGGCCGCAGCTTGATCGTCACCGTCTTGCCGTCGGGCGAGGTCTCATGCGAGAGGCCGAGCTGCGGCACGACATTGAGCTTGTCGTCGATGTCGAACAGCTTGTCGCAGAAGGCCGCGAACACGATGCGTCCGACATAGGTGCGCGCGAAGGTCGGGTCCAGGACGTCCGGGTCCTCGGCGAGCCCGATCCGCAGCGTGGTCTGGGCCGCAGCGGTGCCGCCCAGCAGCATCACCAGCGCGGCCGCTGCCGCGAAGCGCGATACGTTCATCGACATCTCCTCTTTCGAACGCCTAAGTCAGATACGCGCATCCTCTCGGCCTCATGGCGAGGAGGCTCCGCAGGAGCCGTCTCAACCATCGGCGTCTTGTGCCCATCCTTCGGGACGCCGCGCGCTGCGCGGATTCTCAGGATGAGGCCGGCAGGTCGGCTCGCTCTCCCTCAACCCTATCAACACCGCCCGCCGCCCGCACGTCCGCCGAACCCGCAAACGCTGCGAACAATCGCTCCAGCACCGGGGAATGTCCGCTGTCCGACGTCGGTGCGGCGAAAGGCGGGAGTTCGGCGACGCGGTGGCACGCCGCAGCGTGACCGGTCGCATCGGCCAGCAGTTGCGGCGTCTCGACGCGGCAGCGCTCGATCACGAACGGGCAGCGGGTATGGAAGCGGCAGCCGGCCGGCGGGTTCATCGCGCTCGGCATGTCGCCCTGCAGCAGGATTCGGTCGCGCCGCAGGCGCGGGTTTGGCACCGGGATCGCCGACAGCAGGGCCCGCGTATAGGGATGGCGCGGCGCCGCGAACAGGTCGCCGGCCGCCGCGATCTCGACTATGACGCCAAGATTCATCACCGCGACCCGGTCGGCGATGTGCTTCACCACCGCGAGGTCGTGAGAGATGAAGATGTAGGTCAGTCCCAGCCGGCGCTGGAGGTCGCGCAAAAGATTAAGCACCTGCGAGCGGATCGAGGCGTCGAGCGCCGACACCGGCTCGTCGCACACGATCAGCTTCGGCTCGGCGGCAAGCGCGCGGGCGATGGCGATGCGCTGGCGCTGGCCGCCGGAGAACTCGTGCGGATAGCGGCGGGCAAAGCGGGGCTCGAGCCCGACCAGGCGCAACAGCTCGGCAACGCGCGCGGAGCGTTGTGCGCGCGGCACGACATCGTGCAGCGCCAGCACCTCGCCGAGAATCTGGCTGATCGTCATACGCGGATTGAGCGAGGCATACGGATCCTGGAACACGAGCTGCGCATGGCGGCGAAATTTTCGCAGATCGCGCGCACCGAGCGCGAAGATGTCCTGGCCGTCGAACGTGACCTCGCCTGCGGTCGGCTCGATCAGCCGCAGCACGAGACGGCCGAGCGTTGATTTCCCGCAGCCGGATTCGCCGACCAGCGCCAGCGTCTCGCCGGCATTCACCGTGAAGCTGACGCCGTCGACCGCCTTCACCGACGCCGTCGGCTTGCCCAAAAACGATCGCGCCGCGACGAAATGCCGGACGAGGTTCGAAACTTCGAGCAGCGGCGCAGTCATGAGCGCGCACCTTGCTCACGTCCGTCGTGTTGAAGTGCTCGAGCGTCGCGAGAGCCTCGAAGGACGACGGCCCCAAGGCCTGAGCAAGCGCCGCCGCCCTTTGAGGCTCGCTTCGCTCGCACCTCGGGATGACGGCCTATCCACGGCGCATGACCGATGAGCAAGAACCCTGTCACGACACCAGCCTTTCGAGCGGCGCGTAGAAACAGCGCGACCAGTGGTCCGGCGCGATGTGCACGATCGGCGGGCGCTCGTGGTAGCAGATTTCCGTTGCAAACGGGCAGCGCGGCGCGAAGCGGCAGCCGGGCGGCGGCGACGTCATGTTCGGCACCGTGCCCTCGATGGTCGCGAAGTGCTCCACCTTGCGGTCCAGCCGCGGCATCGAGCCGAGCAGGCCGACCGTATAGGGATGCTCCGGCTGCGCGAACAATGCATGGACCGGCGCGCGCTCGACCACTTCGCCAGCATACATCACCGCAACGTCGTCGCAGACCTCCGCCACGACGCCGAGATCATGGGTGATGAGCAGCACCGCGGAGAGCGAGGAGCGCGCCTTCATCTCGCGCAGCAGGTCGAGTATCTGCGCCTGGATGGTGACGTCGAGCGCGGTGGTCGGCTCGTCGGCGATCAGCAGGTCGGGGTCGCAGGCGAGCGCGATGGCGATCATCACGCGCTGGCGCATGCCGCCGGACAGCTTGTGCGGATAATCGTCGATGCGCGCCTCGGGCGACGGAATCTTCACCTTCCGCAGCATCTCGATCGCCCGGGCGCGCGCCTCGGCGCGGCTGGTGGCGCGATGGCGCATGATCGCCTCGACGATCTGCTCGCCGATCGTGTAGCTCGGATTGAGCGACGTCATCGGCTCCTGGAAGATCATCGCCAGCCGCTCGCCGCGCAGGTCGCGGAGCTGGCGATCGCCGAGCGAGAGCAGGTCGATGCCGTCGAAGGTCACGCGCCCGCCGATGCTGGCGGCGCCTTGCGGCAGCAGGCCCATGATCGCGAGCGACGTCACGCTCTTGCCGCAGCCGGATTCGCCGACGATGCCGAGCGTCGCGCCGCGCTCGACGCTGAGGTCGACGCCGGCCACCGCGTGATTGATGCGCCCGTCATCGCCGCGGAAAGAGACCGTGAGATCGGCGATGTCGAGGAGCGGCGGCATCAGTGGACCCGGTGGTGCATACTTGCACCTCGACACATCGACCTTGCGTCGGTCGTTGAACCGGGCGCGGTTGCGCAACATCGTCCCCTCCACCCCAAAGGGGGAGGGACAGGGAGGGGGTCATGCGAACGCCGTGGTTTTTGTTTGGTCCTCCCCCCACCCCTCCCCTTTTCAAGGGGAGGGAGCAGACCGAGCCAGCCACTGCGTTGAGTTCCCCCGCACTGTTGAGTTGTCGCGCTCATTCCTCCCCCTCTGCGATCGATTGATCGATCACAGCTTCCAGTGCGGGGCGATCGATGAGGCCGGGCGAGTCGCGCGTCGCCATCACCTTGCGGAAATGCGTCCAGCGCTCGCGGCTCACCGCTTCCAGCCGCGCCAGTTCGGTGAGCGGATCGGCATGGTCGTCGACGCGGATATCGAGCGCGGGATAGTCGCGGTCATCCTTGATCAGCAGCGCGGCGGATTGCTTGCCGCGCTTGTCGCCGCCGGCCGCCTCGCCGGCTTGCAGGGCGGCGATCAGGCGGCGCGGGAACGGCAGCGCCGCATTGGCGCGATAGGCCGCCGCGGTGTCGTCGAGCACGCGCGAACCCGCCAGCATGTTGCCGGCGACCGAGATGCCGCCGCTTTCGATATGCCCGCACCAGTCGATGCATGATGCGCCGGTATGCGCGCCGATGCGGCCATGGCGGTCGATCATGTGCACCTGGCGGTGCGCGCGGCCGTCGTCGCCGTCGGTGAGAATCTGGATGATGTCGGCCGGCGGCATCTCGTCCTGCAGGAATATCAAGCCATCAAGCCCGTAAAAGGGGTTCACCAGCGCCTGGGTGGCGATCGCGCCGGTGCCGCTTTCGATATACGGAACGAGCGATCCCACTGCGAAGAACTTCGTTGCAACCGCTATGCCAAACGCGCCGGTTGCAGGATCGCGGGCGATGATGGACCAAGTCATCGAGCCAGTCCGCTCATTCCCGCGAAAGCGGGAATCCATCTTTCTTCAAAGCAAAAAATCATCATACAAATCGCGCCACGTCGGATTCACTTGTTGAATCGGTTCTATCTTCCATGCGCGGTTCCATTTTTTCTATTGCCGCTCGCGGACGAACGCCGATTTGCGGGTCGGATGCTGCTCGAACCAAACCAACGTCTTCACGCCATACTTTTTCGTCAATCCCGGCAGGGCACCGACCCGATGCATCCATATCCGACGCGCGAGATCATCGGTCATTCCGATATACAAGGTGCCGTTTCGTCGACTCGCGAGAATGTAGACGTAGAAGCTCAGGATATTCTCCATGGGTCCCCGCTTTCGCGGGGACGAGCGGAGCAAGCATCAACACCTACCGTCCCGCCGCATAGGCCTGCATGCCGCGCGGGTTGGCGGCGGCCTTGCGCCGCTTGCCGTCGCGCGAGGCGGCGGTGAGCCGTCCTTCCGACCAGTCCTCCCCGACCTCGATCTTGTGGCCGCGCGCCTCCAGGTCCGCGACCGAATCCTTCGGCACGCGCCCCTCGACGACGAGGACACCGGGACGGGCCATGCGCGGCCAGAATGACGCCGGGAAATGCTCGGAATGCCAGGCCGGCGCGTCGATCGCCTCCTGCAGGTTCATGCCGGCATGGACGTGGCGCAGGAAAAGCTGCGTGATCCACTGGTCCTGCTGGTCGCCGCCGGGCGAGCCCCAGGCGAGGTAGGGCTCGCCGTCGCGCAGCGCCATGGTCGGCGTCAGCGTCGAGCGCGGCCGCTTGCCCGGCACCAGCGCCGAGGGATGCGCCTCGTCGAGCCAGAACATCTGCGCGCGGGTGCCCAGGCAAAACCCAAGCTCGGGGATCACCGGCGAGGAATGCAGCCAGCCGCCGGACGGCGTCGCCGTCGCCATGTTGCCGTCGCGGTCGACGATGTCGAAATGCACGGTGTCGCCGGGGATCGCACCCTCGCGCTCGTGCTGGCGCGCCTGCGCACTGGCGTCCGGCAGGTGCTCGTCGTCATGCGTCCAGTCGATGCGGCCGACGGTCGGCTCGCCGGCGCCGGAGCTGGCTACTGCCGCACGCCCGCCTTGCGCGAGGCGCGTCTCGACCTGCTTGCCGAAGCCCGCGATCGTGCCGGGGCGCAATTCCAGCGACGCGCGATCGGTGATCAGCTTGCGCCGTTCGGCGTTATAGGCGTCCGACAGCAGCACATCGACCGGCACGTCGACGAATTTCGGATCGCCGTAGAACGTGTCGCGATCGGCGAAGGCGAGCTTGGTCGCCTCGACCTGGAGGTGGATGAATTCCGCGCTCACCGGGCTCAGCTTGTCGAGGTCGTAGCCTTTGAGCAGCGCCAGCGTCTGCAGCGTCACCAGTCCCTGCGTCCACGGCCCGGCTTTCATCACGGTGTAGCGGCCGTAGTCGTAGGAGATCGGAGGCTCGACGGTCGCCTGCCAGGTCGCCATGTCCTGGCCGGTCAGCACGCCGCGATGGCGCGTGCCGGAGGTGTCCATCACCTCGTTGTCGCGGCAGAAGCGGTCGATCGCCTCGGCGACGAAGCCCTGCGACCACGATTTACGTGCCCGCTCGATCTCGACGTCGCGGCCCCCTCCTCCGCTCTGCGCCTCGCTGAGGATGCGCTCATAGCTCTCGGCAAACCTGACATTGGTAAAGATGCTGCCGGGCTTCGGTACGCGGCCGCCCGGCAGATAGATGTCGGCCGACGTCGTCCAGTGCTTGCGGAACATGTCCTTGACGGTGTCGATGGTGGCGCTGGTACGCTCGACCAGCGGAAAGCCGTTGCGCGCGTAGCCGATCGCCGGCGTCAGCACGTCGGCGAGCCGCATGGTGCCGTAGTCGCGCAGCAGCAGCATCCAAGTGTCGAAGGTGCCGGGGATGCAGGCGGCGAGCAGGCCGGTGCCGGGGATGAGGTCGAGGCCGAGCTCGTCGCGGTAATGCTTGATCGTGGCGCCGGCCGGCGCCGGTCCCTGGCCGCAGATCACTTCCGTTTTGCCGCGCCGCACGTCGTGCACGATCACCGGCACGTCGCCGCCCGGACCGTTGAGATGCGGTTCCACCACCTGGAGCGTGAAGGCGGTGGCGACCGCGGCGTCGAAGGCGTTGCCGCCGCGCTCCAGCGTCCCCATGCCGACCGCGGTCGCGATCCAGTGCGTCGAGGCGACGACGCCGAACGTGCCCTCGATCTCGGGCCGCGTGGTGAAGGGATTGGGATTGATGAATTTCATGGGCGGGTCCTGATGAGGACCGCCACTTCACCACAGGTTGGGTCGGGAGGCCAATGCCTGACACAGGCTCGCGCCGTTTCTATCCCAATCAATGCAGGTAAGGATGCGTCCGCTCAGGCCGCCCGGTCGCGGCGCAAGGGAACGACGGTCGGCCCGACCGCGCTTTCCAGCTCGCCGCCGTCGATGAGCGCGTCCCATTCCTGCGCGGCCTTGGCGGCGTCGCGCATCTGGTTCAGGAGCGCCTGTTCGGTGAAGTAGCGCTTATAGCGCCCGTTGCGATAGAGCTCGGTGAGATGCTCGCGCCGCCGCTGGATGAGCGCACGCCATTTGCGCGCGATCTCCTCGTTCTTCTGTGTGTATGAGTTCGAGGTCATGGCCCGACGGCGGGTAAGAATCAACCCCGCCGATGGTGACGCAATGCCACGACATGGGCAACGCCGCGGCTGCCGCATCGCTGTGAACGAAATCACTTCTCCCGCGAGCGTTGCGCAACGGCAACATCCGGCGTCACCAACCGATGGACGTGCCGGTCTCCGCAGCTTCAGAATTAACCAGCATCACTCGGTCGGGACGACGAAGGCGACGATCGCCGTCTCCTGCGCCAGGCGCGCAACGGTCTTGCCGAGATCGTCCTTCGACATCGGGCCGGCGGCGACGCGCAACCGGTAGAGCCCGCCGCCCCGCGGGCCATCGGCAATCGACACCTTGTTGGCGTCGAGGAATGTCGTGATGTCGGCGGCAGTGGCGCCCGGATTGAAGCGCATCAGCACGAAGGCGCCCGGCGCCGCCGGCGCATCGCTGTTCTTCGAGGCGGTCCCGTAAACGCCGTTGCCGCCGCGATCCTGCAACACGAGCCCGGTGATAAGCCCGCCCTGCAGCAGGATCACCAGTGCCGCCGCGCCTGCCGACCACGCCAGCTTGCGCTGTGAAAACTGCGCCAGCAATCCCGAGAGCCAGCCGCCCGTCGCGGCCTGCTTCGGCGCCGGGCTTTCCGCCTCGATCGCCGCGAACAGCCGCTCCAGCGCGCGCGCGGACGGCGCACCCAGGGTCTCGTTGAGATGGGCCGTCTCGTCGAGCTCCTCGCGCGCCAAGTCGAAGCGGCGCATCAGCTCGGCATCCTGGGTGAGCGCACTGTTCACGCGACGTGCGTCGTCCGGGCCGAGCGTGCCCGCCGCATGCCAAGGCAGCAGCAGTTCGATCTCGTCGCGCTCCGGCGTCCTGTCTGTCATCGTCATGGCCAGCCTCTTTCCACCCCGGAAGTCTTGAGCAGTTCCGAGAGTTTTTTTCTCGCGTAGAACATACGCGTCTTTACCGTCGCTTCCGGGATTCCGACGATCGCGGCCACCTCTTCGACCGACTTCTCGTGGTAGTAGACGAGATCGATGATCTCCCGATGGTCGGGCGAAAGCCCCGACAGGCATTTCCGCAGGACAGCGCTCTTGTCCTTCTTCTGGGCGGTGGTCTCGGGATCGTCCGCCGGATCCTCGATTCGTCCCGCCGTTTCCTCGTCCAGCTCCTGCTCGGGCCGCTTCCGCAGGGCCGAGAGGGCCTTGAACCTGGCGATCGCCAGGAGCCACGTCGACACCGCCGACCGGGCTTCGAACCGTGACGCCTGCCGCCACACGTCCAGGAACACCTCGCTGATGAGGTCTTCGGCGGTGGTGGGATTGCCGACCAGACGGAGCACGAAGCGGTAGACCTTCACGTTATGCCGTGCGAACAGAACCTGCATGGCCAACCGGTCGCCAGCCGCGATCCGCGTAATCAGCACCTCATCAGACGTAGCCTGCATCGCGTCCCAACGATCGGCTTCAACAGTTAGTCGCGCAGGCGCGGCGAACGGTTCAAAGCATCGGGATAAGGTGTTTTCCGGACACGGACATTACTATAATACCGCAACGATCCCCCCGGAATGCCGGTTCAGCGACCGCCGCAGCTTATACCAGCAATCGGCGGGAAAATTGCACGGCGGCCTCCGGCATGGTGGAAACTCCGTTGATGCGACGGGTGTGAGCGTGCCGCTATGCTCCGGCGCGCAGCAATTGGTGGATATTGTGCAGGCATGAATGCGCCCGTCTTGACGCTATCGGACCTCAATGGACAGTCGCCGGGGGCCTTCGTGGCTGACCTGGGCGACGTATTCGAGCACGCGCCATGGGTCGCCGAAGCGGCGCAGGCCTCCCGCCCCTTCGCGACCATCGCCGCCTTGCATGAGGCCATGATGCGGGCGGTCCGCGCGGCGCCCCCCGAGCAGCAGCTCGCCTTCCTGCGCGGCCACCCCGAACTCGGCGGCAAAGTGGCCCGGGCCGGCGCCATGACGGAGGATTCCAAGGCCGAGCAGGGAGGCCTCGGCCTCGACCGGCTGAGCGACGAGGAGTTCGCCCGCTTCGAACGGCTCAACGCCAGCTATCAGACGACATTCGGCTTCCCCTTCATCATCTGCGTGCGCCGGCACACGCGGGATTCCATCCTGCGGACCTTCGAGCGCCGCACCGGCAACGATCCCGCCGCCGAGCTTGCGGCCGCTCTCGACGAGATCGGGTTCATCACGCGCCTACGCCTCGCCGCCAAGGTCGATGGGCCGGGCAAGCCAAAGACCGAGGGGCGCATCTCCACCCATGTGCTCGACACGGTGCGCGGCAAGCCGGCGGCGGGCGTCACGATCGCGCTCTACGAGATCGGCGCGAGCGCGACCGCACTCCTCGTCGAGACGGTGACCAATGCCGACGGCCGCACCGATGCCCCGCTCGTCTCCGGCGCGCCGCTGCGCATCGGCACCTACCGGCTGGATTTCCACGTCGGCGGACATTTCGCGAGCGAGCACGCCGCCGATCCACCTTTCCTCGACATCGTGCCGATCCGGTTTTCCGTCGCTGAGCCGGAAGGCCACTATCACGTGCCGCTGCTGATCAGTCCCTGGGCGTATTCGACGTATCGCGGGAGCTGAGCGACCAGCAGAAGACGCAACCCAACCCCGGGACTGGAGCGACAGGATGACCTTCGACACCATCATCCGCGGCGGTACGGTCGCGACCGCGAGCGACACCTTCGCCTGCGATATCGGCATCGCCGGCGGCCGCATCACCGCGCTGGGCGCCGACCTCGGTGACGCCGCCGAGATCGTCGACGCCACGGGCAAGCTGGTGCTGCCGGGCGGCATCGACAGCCATGTGCATCTCGCGCAGCCATCCGGCCCCGGCATCCAGATGGCCGATGATTTCGAGACCGGCACCCGCTCGGCGGCATTCGGCGGCAACACCATGGTGCTGCCTTTCGCCATGCAGCAGAAAGGCAAGTCGCTGCGCGAGGTGGTCAAGCAGTATCACGCCAAGGCCGACGGCAACTGCTACGTCGACGTATCCTTTCATCTCATCATCGCCGATGCCACCGACCGCGTCCTCGGCCAGGAGCTCCCCGCCTTGGTGGAGGATGGCTACACCTCGTTCAAGGTGTTCATGACCTACGAGGGCATGGCGCTCTCCGACATGGAGATGCTCAACGTCATGAGCGTGGCGCGCGAGACCGGCGCGCTCGTCATGGTCCATGCCGAGAACTACGATGCCATCCGCTTCCTCACCGACCGCCTGGAACGCGCCGGCAACACCGCGCCGCAGTATCACGCGACCTCGCGGCCGATCCCGGTGGAGCGCGAGGCGACGCACCGCGCAATCTCGCTCGCCGAACTGGTCGACGTGCCGATCGTGGTCGTGCACGTCTCCAACGGCGAAGCGATGGAAGAGATCGCGCGCGCGCAACGCAGGGGCTTGAAGATCTACGGCGAGACCTGCCCGCAATATCTCGTGCTGACCGAGAAGGACCTCGAAGGCCTCAACATGGAGGGCGCGAAATACGTCTGCTCCCCTCCCCCGCGGGACAAGGCCAGCCAGACGGCATGCTGGGACGGCCTGCAGCACGGCATCTTGTCGCTGTTCTCATCCGACCATTGCCCGTTCCGTTACGATGACCCGCACGGCAAGCTCAATCCGAAGGGCCGCACCTCATTCCGCTGGGTGCCCAACGGCATCCCGGGCGTCGAGACGCGGCTGCCGATCCTGTTCTCCGAGGGCGTGAAGAAGGGCCGCATCACCCTCAACCAGTTCGTCGCCTATACGGCGACCAACCACGCCAAGACCTACGGCCTCTATCCGAAGAAGGGCACGATCGCGGTCGGCTCGGATGCCGACATCGCGATCTGGGACCCGGAGCGGCGCGTGACCATCGCCCATGCGCTGCTGCACGACGGCTCGGACTACACGCCGTATGAAGGCATCGAGGTCACCGGCTGGCCGGTGTCGACGATGGTGCGTGGCAGGTTCGTGGTGCGCGACGGCAAGCTGGTGGGAGCGAAGACCGGCGGCGCCTATGTCAGCCGCGCGAAATCCGAACTGGCGCGGCCGGCAGGGAAATTGCCGACGGATTTCGCGCCGGCAGGACGCGCAATTTAGGCGCTTATTCCGCCCTCATCTTGAGAGTTTGGCTGGAAATCGTTGTCCACCTCATACTGCGCAGCGCGAAGCGCCGTCTCGAAGGATGGGCGCCCCGTGATGTTGCCCATGGGTCGAGACGCGCCTGCGCGCTCCTCACCATGAGGTGGAGGAGGTCGCGGGCCGCCATCAAATCTCCAATAGCCTCTTGTCCACCAGGCCGCGCAGCAACGCGGTCACATCGACCATGATGCGATCGCGCGGCGCCTTGAACGTCGCCGCCAGGTCGTCGACGATCTCCGCCAGCGTCGCTTGGCCATCGCAACGCTTAAGTATCTCGTGCGCGATCGGATCGGCCTTGAACACCCGTTCCGGCGCCAGCAGGATCCACCCGCCCTGCGCCTCGTTATGCGTCAGTCGCACGCCGCGTGGCAGCCGCGGCTTGGCATCGGGGGAGATGGCTGTGGGATCCGTCATCGGCGAAGCTCGATGGCACCAAGTGGCGCGGGTCGTCGCGAAGCAGGGGTCCGCATCCGGTCCCCTCCCCCAGAAAGGGGGAGGGACAGGGAGGGGGTCCACCACAATCGCCCAACCGGTTTGATCCCCTCCCCGACCCTCCCCTTTTCAAGGGGAGGGAGCAGACCGAGCCCGTTGCCCGTCCGGACCTGACGGCAACACCGAACAGTCATGCCTGGAGCTGAGCGCATCACTGATCCTCCGGCACGAAGGCACCCGGCGACACATGCTTGGGCGCCACATACGCGTGATACAGCGCGTCGAGCTGCGCCCACAGCACGTTGCATTTGAATTCGAGCGCCGCGAGCACCGCTTGCTGCTCCTTCTCGGTCTGCGCATGGCGCTTCACGTAGTCGAGCGCGAAATCGGAATCGCGTTGCGCTTGCGGCGGACGCTTGTCGAAATAAGAGAGAGTTCTCGCGGGTGACGAAAGGATAATTCGCCAGCATTCCGGCCATGCGCTCGCCGATGATGACGGGCGAGAACAGCTCGGTCAGCGACGACGCCACCGCCTCCAGCAGTGGCCGGTCGCGCACGAAGTGCACGTAAGCCTCCACGGCGAAGCGCGTGCCGGGAAGGATGCCGCGCGTAGAGAGGATATACTCGCGGTCCAGCCCAAGGCCGTCGGTCAACCTCAGCCAGCGCGCGATGCCGCCGTCGCCGTCATGCTCGCCGTCGTGGTCATGCAGGCGCGAGCGCCACTCGCGGCGCAGCGCGGAGTTGTCGGTGCGCGCGATCAGGCTCGCGTCCTTCATCGGGATCATCGCCTGGTAGTAATAGCGGTTGAGCGCCCAGGCCTGGACTTGGCCCTTGGTGCACTGGCCGCTATGCAGCAAGCCGTGAAACGGATGAAGCCTGTGATAGCGCCTGGCGCCGATGTCGCGCAGCGCGGCTTCGAGTTCGTCGGGAGTCATCAACATGACGGCGCCGTGTCCTGCCCGTTCGTCCCCACGAACTCGGAAACCCGTATAGCGGTGAACTGGTTGCCCGCCTTCGCGGGCATGAGCAGAACAGGCCGCGACATCACAATATAATCTCCATGCCGTCCTCCGCGATCTCCCAACCCGCGTGTTGAACATGGCTGCACTCGGGCGAGCCCTCGATCAGGATCGGGTTGGTGTTGTTGATGTGGATCAGGATGCGCCGGCCCGGAAGATCGGCGAGCGCGGCGAGCGTGCCGCCCTCCCCGTCGATCGGCATGTGGCCCATGCGCCGGCCGGTCTTGGTCCCCATGCCGGAGCGGATCATCTCCTCGTCGGTGAACAGGGTGGCGTCGAATAGCACCACGTCGGCACGCATGAGCCGGTCATGCAGCGCCGGACGCATCGCGGCGCATCCCGGCACGAACGTCAGGCACTTGCCGCCGGCGGTCAGCTCGACCCCGACGTTGCCGCCTGTCTCGGATTCGATTTCGGGATTGTCGCCTTCAAGGTAAAGCGGTGCCTTACCGGGCACCGGGAACAGCCGCGCCTCGATCCCGCCCGGCAACACAAAGGGCTGGTCAAGCGCGACGTCACGGCGCGTCGCTACGTCCGGCGCCAGCACGTTGAAGATCGAATTGTCGTCAAGCACGCCCAGCGTCTCGGGAGTTCCGTAGATCGTGAAGGGATGGCGCTCCCGCAGGTTCAAAAGCCCTGCAGTCTGGTCCACCTCCGCGCCGGTGAGGACCACTGCCGCAATCGGGCTGCCGCGGCCGGGACCGCGCGGATGCAAAGCGGGCGTGGCGATGATCTGCGCACGCAAGTCGGGCGAAGCATTAAGCAGCGTCCAGGCCTCGCCATCCGCGGAGACCGCGAGGCTCGCTTGCCCACGCATTTTAACCCGGGAATCGCCCTGCCATGCAAGACGACCGACCGGGCCGAAACAGTTCCACTGCGGATAGCCCCCCCCGGCCGCCGAGCCGAGAATAATGGCGGTCAGGCGCCCCATGTTACAGGGCGAAAAACGTCAGCAGGACGTCAGAATTCGGCCGGCAGATAGCCGTTGATCTCAAGGCCGATGCAGATTTCGACGAGAGTCGGGGTGGTCCAGGCCATGGTGGTCTCCTCATAGATGCTGCATTCTTGGGCAGCAGGTGCGCCCAAGTTATCCTATCGCTAACCCGGGTGCAACGCGCTTGTTCCCTTGAGCGCAGCCGCCGGACAACGATCCGCTCACCGAAAATGGGCGAGATAATAGGCCAGTTCGACGATCTGGCTGTCGGTGACATCGTGGAGGACTTCGGCCATCTGGGCGTCGTAGCCCGGGCGCACGCCGGATTTGTAGTCCCGCAGCGCCTTGACCAGGTAGTCCTCACGTTGCGCGCCGATGCGTGGGAGGTTGTCGCGGCCGGAAAAGTCGGGGTTGTGGCAGAAGCCGCAGCGGTTCTTCGAGACCAGCGCCCTGGCGCTCTCCATGCGGTCGGCGTCCGGCGCTTCCGCCGGCGGCTTCGGCGCCGGCAACTTGGCGATGGCGTCGGAGAATGTCTGGAGGTCGTCGTCCGTCATCCCCTTCGCCATCTCGTTCATGATCTCATTGGTGCGGCGCTTTTCGCGAAACAGATAGAGCTGGATCAGGACCGCCGCGGAGGGTTGCGCACCGAGCGAGGGCACGCCTTCGGTCTCCGACTGCCCCTTTTCGCCGTGGCAGGCGAGGCAGGTCGAGAGCTTCTCGGCGAAAGTCTGCGCGGACGCCGGCAGCGAAAGCAGCATCAAGGCGATAATGGCGGCCAAGATTTTCATGCAGAGCCCATACGAACGTCAGCACCTGAAATCCGAAGGTCTATCCGCCTCGATTAGAGCACACACCGCTCATTCCCGCGCAAGCGGGAATCACCGGCGGCACGTGTGGGCTCCCCAGTCACCACCTGAGCCGAGACGAGCGGAACGCCAACCGGTTCGACGACGCCTGATCAGACTTCAAACGGACATCGGGGGCGGCAACAATGCCGCCCCCGATGAATTCGCCGCAACGGCCCGACGTCAGTTGACGCTCGCCGTACGCGCCTTGGCGCCGTAGCTGACGCGATAGACCGCACCGTTCCAGTCGTCGGAGATCAGCAGCGCACCGTCCTTGGCGACCATCACGTCGACCGGACGGCCGATATAACTATTGTCCTGCAGGAAGCCGGTGATGAACGGCACGACCGACTTCACGCTGCCGTCCTTGTTGAGCGTTACCGCGACGATGTCGCCGCCGATCTTCTTGCTCTTGTTCCACGAGCCGTGACGGGCCACGAAGATCACGTTCTGGTATTCCTTCGGGAACATCTTGCCAGTGTAGAAGCGCATTCCGAGCGAGGCCGAGTGCGGGCCCATCTTGGCGACCGGCGGCACGAACTCGCTGCACGAATGGCCCCAGCCGAATTCCGGGTCGGGGAAGTCACCCTGGTAGCAATAGGGCGAGCCGAAATGCTGGCCGACCTTGGTCAGGCGGTTGAGCTCGTCCTCGGGCAAGTCCTCCGACAGCCAGTCGCGGCCGTTGTCGGTGAAGTACATCTCCTTCGACACCGGATGCCAGTCGAAGCCCACCGTGTTGCGCACGCCGCGCGCCACCACCTCGACGCCGCTGCCGTCGAGATTCATGCGGCGGATCTGCGCATGGCGGTCCGACGGCATGACGTTGTTGCCCGGCTGGCCGACCGGCACATAGAGCTTGTTGTCGGGACCGACGGCGATGAACTTCCAGCCATGGGCCTCGTCCTTCGGCAGGTCGTCATAGACGGAGACCAGCTTCGGATTGTCGAGATTGTCCTCGACATTCTCGACCTTCGAGATTTTCGACAGCTCGGCGACGTAAAGCGTGCCGTTGTGAATGGCGAGCCCGTTGGGGCGATACAGCCCGGTGAGGAAGGGCCTGGCCTCGCGCTTGCCGTTCTTGTCGGTGATCGCATAGACCTTGTCGACCAGCCGCGAGCCGACGAAGACGGTGCCCTTGTCGCCCTGGCGCAGCGAACGCGCGTTCGCCATGCCGCTGGCATAGATCTCGATGTTGAAGCCCTTCGGCAGCTTGAGCTTGGCGATCACGCCAGGAATCTTGTCGGCCGAGGCCGCGATCGGCGGCGCGGCGACGGGCGCGAGCTTCTGCGCTTCGGCGCTCTCGGGGCGTCCGATCAGCGGCGAGCCGGGCGGCAGCGCGGGAGGACTCGCGGCGGGAGGGCTTGCGGCAGGAGGATTTGCCGCCGTCGGCCCAGCCGGGGCCGGGGCCTGGGCCATCGCGCTGGCCGCGAACGCGATCGCGCCCGCGATGGTGCCGGCGAGCAGCAAGCCGCGCCGGCATGTGGAATGCTCAGTCATGCAAACCTCCCTGTAAGGATTCTGTCCCGTCCGCGAAGAGGGACGGTGAGGGCGACGTTTCCCTTCCGGCAGTTTCCACCTTGCCCGGCCCGAATGCAATCATGGGTGACAAGATCGTGAGCCGCAGCCCCTTACAGGGCGCTCGTCGCATCGCCGGCGAGCGGCGGCGGACCGATCGGCGGCGTGCCGCGCGGGATCGGTACGCTGCGTTCACCCCACAGGCGCCGATGCAGCCTGTCGAGCAGCAGGTAGATCACCGGCGTCGTGTATAGGGTGAGGATCTGCGACACCAGCAGGCCGCCGATGATGGTGATGCCGAGCGGCCGGCGCAACTCCGAGCCCGGCCCGGTCGCGATCACCAGCGGCAGTGCGCCGAGCAGCGCCGCCATCGTCGTCATCAGGATCGGCCGGAACCGTTCCCGCGCCGCCTCGAAGATCGCCGTCTCGGGCGGAAGTCCGCGCTGGCGTTCGGCTTCGAGCGCGAAGTCGACCAGCATGATGCCGTTCTTCTTGACGATGCCGATGAGCAGGATGATGCCGATGAAGGCAATCATCGTCAGCTCGGCACCGAATGCCTGCAGCGCAAGCAGCGCGCCGAGGCCGGCCGACGGCAGGGTGGAGATGATGGTCAGCGGGTGGGCGAGGCTCTCGTAGAGCACGCCGAGGATGATGTAGACGGCGATCAGCGCCGCGAGGATGAGCATGGGCTGCGCACCGACGCTGCGGCCGAAGTCGCGCGCCTCGCCAGCGAACTCCGCATGCAGCGTGTCGGGCAGGTGCATGGCGGCGACCGCCTGCGTGATGGCGCTCGTCGCCTGCTGCAGCCCCATGTCCGGCGCCAGGCCGAAGCTGATGGTGACGGCGGGGAACTGGCCCTGGTGATTGATCACCAGCGGCGCGATCGAGCGTTCGAACCGCGCGATGCTCGACAGCGGCACCTGTCCCGCCACCGGCCGCCGTGACGTAGATGCTGTCGAGGTCGGTCGGGTCGCGCTGGTACTGCGCGCCGACCTCGTAGATGACGCGATACTGGTTGCGCTGCGTGTAGATGGTCGAGATCTGGCGCTGGGCAAAGGCGTTGTTGAGCGCGGTGTCGATCGTCCGGTCATCGGCACGTTCAGGCGCGCCGCCGCCAGGCGATCGATGACGACATTCGCCTGCAACCCGCCCTGCTGGCGGTCGGTGGTCACGTCGACGAGCCCGGGGATGGTCTTGAGCCGGTCCTGCACGCGGGGCAACCATTGCTGAAGCTCGTCGATGTCCGGGTCCCAGAGCGTGAACTGGTATTGCGACTGGCTCTGCCGGCCACCGGCGCGCACGTCCTGGGCGGGAAACATGAAGACGCTCAGTCCGGGAATGTTGGAGAGCCGCGTACGCATGCGGTCGACCACGCGGGCGGTGCTGACATTGTCGCGCTCCGCGAGCGGCTTCAGGCTGATGAAGAGCCTCCCCTGGTTGGCCGACCCGCCGCCTCCGCCGCCACTGCCCACCGAGGACCCGACGCCGAACACGGCCGGGTCCTGGAGCACGAGGTCGACGGCGCGCTGCTGCAGCACGATCATGGACTGGAACGAGATGTCCGGCGCGGCCTGGGTGCCGCCGAACACAAGGCCGGTATCGTCCTGGGGGAAGTATCCCTTCGGCATCTTGATATAGAGGTCGACCGTGAGCGCCATCGTCGTCGCCAGCACGATCAGCGTCAGCACCCGGTATCGCAGCACGACGGCGAGGCTGCGGCTGTAGTGATGGATCATCCAGCCGAGCACCGCCTCGACGGCACGGTCGAGCCAGGTCGCATTCGGGCTCGGCGCCTCGCGCACGAAATGCGCGCATACCATCGGCGTCAGCGACAGCGACACCACCATCGAGATCGCGATAGCGAAGGCGAGCGTCACCGAGAATTCGCGGAACAGCCGCCCGATCACTCCGCTCATGAACAGGAGCGGGATGAAGGCCGCGATCAGCGACAGGCTGATCGAGACCACCGTGAAGCCGATCTGCCGCGCGCCAGCGAGCGCCGCACGCAACGGCGAATAGCCGCGCTCGAGATTGCGGAAGCAGTTCTCGATCATCACGATGGCGTCGTCGACGACGAAGCCGACCGACACCGCGAGCGCCATCAGCGACAGGTTGTCGATCGAGAAGCCGGCGACCCACATCAGTGCGCACGTGCCGGCAAGCGACAGCGGCACGGTCACGCCGGCCGCAAGCGTCGCCGCCACCCGTCGCAGGAACAGGAACACGACCATCATCACGAGGCCGATCGTGGCGGCGAGCGTCCATTGCATGTCGTTGACGCTGGCGCGGATGGTACCGGTGCGGTCCGACAGGATCGAGATATCGATCCCCGCCGAAATCCAGCGGTTGATCTCCGGCAGCAATGCGCGGATGCGGTCGACGGTCTCGATCACATTGGCGTCGCCCTGCTTGGTGATGACCAGCAGCACCGCCGGCTGGCGGTTGAACCACGCTGCCGAGCGGCTGTTGCGCGTCCCCTGCTCCACCGTGGCGACGTCCGACAGACGGATGACGCTGCCGTTGATGACCTTGACGACCAGCGCGCGATAGTCCGCCGCGTTACGGAGCTGGTCGTTGGTGCCGATAGTCTCGGCGACGCCCGTGCCGTCGAACACGCCGTTGGGGCCTTGCGCGTTGGTCGCCGCGATCGCGGCGCGTACGTCGTCGGGCGCGAGCCCCATCGAGGCGAGCAGCGCCGGATTGACGCGCACACGGATCGCCGGTTGTTCGGCGCCGCTGACCGTCACTTCCGCGACGCCGCTCACCTGCGAGATGCGCTGCGCGATCACAGTATCGGCGGCGTCATAGATGGCGCTGGTGGGGATGGTCTTCGACGTCAGCGCCAGGATCAGCACCGGCGATGCTGCCGGGTTGGTCTTGCGGAAGTTCGGCAGCGTCGGCAGGTCGCTCGGCAGGTCGGTCGCGGCAGCATTGAGCGCGGCCTGCACGTCGCGCGCCGCGCCGTCGATGTTGCGAGTGAGGTCGAACTGCAGCGTGATGTTGCTTGAGCCAAGCGAACTCGTCGACGTGAGCTCGATGACGCCCGGGATTTCACCGAGCCTGCGCTCCAGCGGCGCCGCGACCGTCGCCGCCATGGTGGCAGGGTCGGCGCCGGGGCGGCTGGCGGAGACGCGGATGGTGGGAAACTCCACCGTCGGCAGGCTGGCCACGGGAAGGAACCGATAGGCCACGATGCCGACCAGCAGCAGCCCGATCGCCATCAGCGTCGTGCCGATCGGCCGCCGGATGAAGGGCGCGGAGAAGTTCATGCGCGCCCCACGTCCCGCACGGACAAAGCGGTACAGCACACTCCGCTCATTCCCGCGAAAGCGGGAATCCAGCTCTTACTGAAATTAAAGCTGGGTCCCCGCTTGCACGGGGACGAGCGGCGAATGTGCGACAGCGCCATCACCTCACTCCGCCGGGGCCGGCGGCGGCAGGGCCGGCAGGTCGGGCGGCGCCGGAAGCTGAGCCTGCCGCGACGCGCGGGGCTTTGCCGGCGCCGCGCGCGCGAACCGCAGCCTCAGGCGCTCCATCGCTAAGTAGATCACCGGCGTCGTGTAGAGCGTGAGCATCTGGCTCAGGATCAGGCCCCCGACGATGGTGACGCCGAGCGGATTGCGCAATTCCGAGCCGGTGCCGCCTTCGAGCGCGAGCGGCAGCGCGCCAAACAAAGCCGCAAGCGTCGTCATCATGATCGGCCGGAAGCGCAGGTTGCTCGCTTTGACGATCGCGTCGCGCGGCGACAGGCGCTCCTTGCGCTCCGCTTCCAGCGCGAAGTCGATCATCATGATGGCGTTCTTCTTGACGATGCCCATCAGCAGAATGATGCCGATCAGCGCGATCACCGAGAGGTCCATGCCGACCAGCATCAGCGCAAGCAGCGCGCCGACGCCCGCCGACGGCAGCGTCGACAGGATGGTGAGCGGATGGATCGCGCTTTCGTACAAGACGCCGAGCACGATGTAGATCGTGATCGCCGCCGCGAGGATGAGCCACGGCTCGCCCTCCAGCGATTTGGCGAACTCCGCCGCGTCGCCCGAATAAGAGCCGGTCACGGTGTCCGGCATGCCGATGGCGCGCTCGGTCGCGGAGATCACCGCCACCGCGTCGCTTAGCGCATAGCGCGGCGCGAGGTTGAAGCTGATCGTCACCGACGGGAACTGCTCCTGGTGCGCGATGGCGAGCGGCGCCGTGGTCCGCACCAGCGTCGCGAAGGCGCTCAGCGGCACCTGGGCGCCGCCGGCGCCCGGCACATAGAGCTTCGCCAGCGCGGTCGGATCGCGCTGATATTCCGGCGCCGCCTCCAGGATCACGCGGTACTGGTTGGCCTGCGCGTAGATGGTGGAGATCTGCCGCTGGCCGAAGGCGTCGTTGAGCGTGTCATTGACCGCCTGCATCGACACGCCGAGCCGCCCGGCGGTCTCGCGGTCCACGTTGATGAGCACGCGCAGGCCGTCGTCCTGTGCTTCCGATGCGACCTCGCGCATCGCCGGGTCGCTGCGCAGGCGCTCGACGAGCCGCTCCGCCCATTCCGAGACGTCCTTGGCGTCGCTCGCCACCAATGTGTACTGGTACTGCGCACGGCTCGGCCGCGTGGAGATCTGGATGTCCTGGATCGGCTGGAAATGCACCGTCACGCCGGGGATCGGCGCGACCGCAGCCTTCAGCCGCTCGATGATGAACGAGATCGTAGCCTTGCGATCGTCGCGCGGCCGCAGCGTGATCGCGAGCCGCCCGGCATTGGGCGTCGCGTTGAGCGGGCTGACGCCGACCACCGACACCACGCCGGTGACGTCGGGGTCCTTGCGGATGGCGTCCGCGGCCTGCGCCTGCAGCGCTGCATCTCGGCGAACGAGACCTCCTGGCCCGCCTCGGTCACCGCGTTGATCAGGCCGGTGTCCTGCAGCGGCAGGAAGCCTTTCGGCATGATGACGTAGAGCGCGATCGTCGCCGCGAGCGTGAGGAAGGTCGTGAACAGCGTGAGCCGCTGGTGGCGCAGCACCCACTCGAGCGTGCGCTCGTAGAACGCCGCGCTCCAGTCGATCGGCGCCGAGAAGATGCGGCCGATAAGCCCTTGCCGCTCGCCGCCCTGTGGCGCGTGGCGCAGCAGCCGCGAGCACATCATCGGCGTCAGCGTCAGCGACACGATCGCCGAGACCACGACGGCGATCGTCAGCGTCAGCGCGAACTCGCGGAACATGCGGCCGACGAGGCCGGTCATGAACAGCAGCGGGATGAACACCGCGATCAGCGACACCGTGAGCGAGATGACGGTGAAGCCGATCTCGCGCGCGCCCTTGAGCGCCGCCTCATCGGGTTTTCGCCCTCCTCGATGTGGCGCACGATGTTCTCGATCATCACGATGGCGTCGTCGACCACGAAGCCGGTGCCGATGGTGAGCGCCATCAGCGACAGATTGTCGAGCGAGAAGCCGCAGAACCACATCACGCCGAAGGTCGCGATCAGCGACAGCGGCAGCGCGACGCCGGCGATGATCGTGGCGCGGATGGTGCGCAGGAAGATGAACACCACCAGCACCACGAGCCCGACCGCTGAGCACCAGCGTGAACTGCACGTCGCGGATCGAGGCGCGGATCGTGCTCGGTGCGGTCGTGGACCACCGTGAACTTCACGCCGGCCGGCATCGCGCGCTGCAGGCGCGGCAGCTCGCGCAGCACGCTGCTCGACGGTCTGGATGACGTTGGCGCCGGGCTGGCGCTGGACGTCGATGACGACGGCCGGCGTGCCGTTGGTACCAGCCCGCGACCTTGGTGTTCTCCAGCCCGTCGACCACGTCGGCGACGTCGCTGCAGCAGGACCGGCGCGTTGTTGCGATAGGCGATGACCACCGCCTTGTAGGCCTCGGCATCGCCGATCTGGTCGTTGGCGGCGATGGTGTAGGACTGCTGCGCGCCGTCGAGCGAGCCCTTCGGCCCGGCGACGTTGGCGCCGACGATCGCGGTGCGCATGTCCTCGAGCCCGATGCCATAGGCGGCGAGGCGCGACAGGTCGGCCTGGATGCGCACCGCCGGCCGGATGCCGCCCTGGATCGAGACATGGCCGACGCCGGTGACCTCGCTCAGGCGCTGCGCCATCAGCGTGTCGGCGAGATCGCTCAGCTGCGCGCAGCGAGATCGTGTCCGAGGTCAGCGCCAGCGTGACGATCGGCGCGTCGGCCGGGTTCACCTTCGAGTAGACCGGCGGATAGGGCAGGTTCCGCGGCAGCGTCGAGCCCGCCGCGTTGATCGCCGCCTGCACGTCCTGCGAGGCGGCGTCGATGTCGCGGTTGAGGTCGAACTGCAGGGTGATCTGGCTGATCCCGTAGGAGCTCGACGACGTCATGGTGGAGAGCGACGGAATCTGCCCGAACTGGCGCTCCAGCGGCGCCGTCACCAGCGCCGCCATGGTGTCGGGGCTGGCGCCGGGAAGCTGGGTCGTCACCTGGATGGTCGGGAAATCGACCTGCGGCAGCGCCGAGACCGGCAGCCAGCGAATAGCCGAGCACGCCGCCGAGCAGCACCGCGACGCCGAGCAGCGAGGTCGCGATCGGCCGCTGGATGAAGGGCGCAGAGACGCTCATGGCGTCGCGCTGCGCGTTCCTTCGCTCTTGCGGCCGGGCCGCGGCTCGTCGCCGCCCTGGGCGGTGCCGTCGCCACGCTTCTTGCGGCGCTCGCCCGGCGGCCGCGCGGGCGGCGGCGGCGGTTCGGTGCCGTCGCCGCTGCTGACGGAAATCTTGGTGCCCTCGGTGAGGCGCGCGAAGCCGGTCGTCACGACGCGCTCGCCGGGCTGCAACCCGGTCGCGATCACGGCGCGCGTATCGTCCTGCAGCGACACCGTGACCGGCCGCACCGTCACCGCATCGTCCTTCACCACATAGACGAAGGTGCCGTTCGGGCCGCGCTGCACGGCGGCGGTCGGCACCACCACGACCTGCTTGAGCGTATCGACCAGGAGCCGGACATTGACGAACTGCCCCGGCCAGAGCTGCAGCGTCGCATTGGGAAACTCGGCCTTGAGCTTCACCGTGCCGGTGGTCTGATCGATCTGGTTGTCGACCACGGCGAGCGTGCCGCTGATCGGTCGACCGTCTTGTTGTCGGCGCCGAGCGCATCGACCGGCAGCGGCCCTGCGCCGAACGCCTTGTTGACCTGCGCGAGCTGCTGCTGCGGCAAGGTGAAGAGGACCGCGATCGGCTGGACCTGGGTGATGACGACGATGCCGGTGGTGTCGGAGGCGTGCACGATATTGCCCTCGTCGACCTGGCGGAGGCCGGTGCGGCCGTCGATCGGCGCCGTGATCTTGGTGTAGCCGAGGATCGCGCGCGCGTTGTCGATCGCGCCCTGGTCGAGCTGCACCTGCGCCTCGAGCTGCGCCACCAGCGCACGCTGGGTGTCGGCCTGCTGCTTGTTGCCGGCATTGGTGAGCGCGAGGCGCGACATAGCGGTCGAGGTCGAGCCGGGCATTGGCGAGCTGCGCCTCGTCCTGCGCCTTCTTGGCGACGGCCTGGTCGAGCTGCGCCTGGTAGGTGCGCGGATCGATCTCGGCGAGCACGTCGCCCTTCTTGACGTCCTGGCCTTCCTTGAAATTGATCGGTCAGCAGCTTGCCGTCGACCTGCGCCCGCACCGTCACGGTGTTGAGCGCCTTGGTGGTGCCGACGCCGTCGAGATAGACCGGCACGTCGGCGGCCTGTGCCGTCGCCGCCAGCACCGGCACCGGCGCCATCGCCGGCGCGCGCGAAACGGCCGCCCGGTCTTCTGCTTCTGCTGCCGTGCTGGCTGCATCACGATAGAACACAACGCCCGCGACGAGCGCGCCGACGATCGCGAAGGCGATGATGACGGCGGAAGAGTTTCATCGGCGGAACCGGGGGTTTGGGATCGACGAGCGGTGCGGGCGGCAGAACGTCGACTCCCGCGCGATCACGCCGTCACGCCGGGCCGGCCAGCCGCCGCCGAGCGCCTGATAGAGCGCGACCACCGCCTGCAATCGCGCGAGCCGCACCTGCGAGAGATTGTCCTGCGACTGGAACAATGTCTGCTGCGTATTGAGCACGGTGACGAGGTCGATCGTGCCTTCGCGCAACCGCTGCTCGGAGAGCTCGTAGGCGCGGCGCGAGGCGGCGACCGCCTGGCGCTGCAGCTGCTTCCTGCTCGGCCAGATTCTGGACCGCGATCAGCGCGCGCTCGACATCGCCGAACGCCGAGATGATCGCCTTGCGATAGATCTGCAGCAGCTCTTCCTGCCGCCCGCGCTGCAGATCGAGCTGCGCCTGGAGCGCAGCCGCCATCGAAGATCGGCTGCGTGAGGCTGGCGGCGACGGAGTAGAAGATCGCCTGCGGCGTGAACAGGGTGTTCAGCGCCGTGCTGGTGATGCCGTCCTCGCCGGTGAGCTGGATGGTCGGGAAGAAGGCGGCGCGCGCATTCTCGACGCTGGCATTCGCCGAGGCCAGGTTGGCCTCGGCCTGCGCGGATGTCGGGACGCTGCGTAAGAAGCTGCGATGGCAGGCCCGGCGTCACGCGCGGGATCGCCACCGCCGAGATCGCTGCCGCCGCGCACCTTGACGAATTCCGGCGGCCGGCCGAGCAGCACGCCGAGCGTCGCGACGTTCTGGCGGAGCTGCTGGTCGAGCGGCGGGATCGCGGCGCGCTGCACCGCGACCAGGCTCTCCTGCTGCGCGATATCGAGCGCCGATGCCGTGCCGACGGCGAAACGCTGCTTGATGAGATCGAGGACGCGCGCTCGCGCTGCGCAGGTTCTCGTTGGCGATGCGCAGGCGGTCCTGCGCCGACAGCACCAGGAAATAGGTGTTTGCCACGCTCGCCAGTGTGCTGCAGCGCGACGACCTCGCGGTCGAACCGCGCCGCGATCGCGAGTTCCTCCTGCGAGCGCAAGGCCGCGCGGTTCTTGCCCCAGAAGTCGAGCTCGTAGCTGGCCGCGAGCGATGCGCGATAGGACACGCGCTCCGACTGCCCACCGCCGCCGCCGGACGTCACTACCGTGCCGTCGTTCGTGACGATGGTGCCGCCGCTGCTATTGGCCTGCGATGAACGCGTGCGCGTCGCGTTGGCGTTCAGGTCGACATTCGGCAGCAGCGCCGCGCCGGTGATGCGCGCCTGCGCATCCGCCTGGACGATTCGCGCCACCGCAGCGGCGATGTCGAGGTTGCCGACGTCGGCGGCCTCCATGAGCGTACTGAGCTCGCGCGAACGGAACGAGCGCCACCATTCCAACTTGGGGAGCGCCGCTTCGACGACCGTGCCTTTCGGCGCCGCGCGATAGAAGCTCGGGATGTCGAGCGCGATATTCGGCCGCTCGGTGCCGAGGATGCAGCCCGACAGGGTCACCGCCAGCGCCGCGACTCCGACGGGCCGCCCGAGCGAGCGGCCGGCGAGCGCGCTCGTGCGCCACGCGCGCCTCTGCCGCTCGTCCCGCCGCATGAAGCGAATCACCGAATATCGTTCCGGAGCATCTGCAATAGCATGTCAGCGGTTCTGCCCGGGCCGTGGGCCGGGATAGTCCGCCAGCTTCCGCCGGCCGTCGGCGGACATGGTCGCGGCCGACGTGGCGATGAGGCCCTGAAGCGCCTCGTCCAGGGCCAGCCGCGCGGCGCGCGTCTTCGCCAGCGCGGCGTCCATGGCGCCGGCAGCGAACGGCTCGGTGCGCAGGGTTTCGCGCGCGGCATCCTGGGCGTGCCGGTAATCGTCGTAGAGCGCCTGAACCGATGCCGACCGTGCTTGGAACATCCCGCGAAGGCGCTCGGCGTCGGCCTGCGGCAGCGTCGCCGAAAGACGCTCGATGCGGGCGGCCGGCCTGCGGTCGACCGGGGCCGGCGCGGGTGCCGCACCATGGTTGCGGACAGCCATCGCGCCGGCGATCCCGATGAAGAACAAATTCAGCGCCAGCGAGACAACAACCAGCCACCGCGAGGTGCGGGCAGCTGGCATGTGGAATACAGTCGCCGTGGTCATGGCCTCAGCCCCGTGATGGATTCCGGATCGAACACGATCGCGCTGACATCGGGCTCGGCGCTCGCCGGTTGCGTGAAAGCAAAGCTGCCGGCGAAGGTCCCGCCAAGACCAACGAGACCGACCAAGAAGCCCAGCGCGGCTACGCCCGCAAGCGCCGCGATGCGCGGCCATGCTGGCGCGAAGTCGAAAGCCGCGAGTTCCGCCGGCCACCAGCGCCACGTGCGATGCTGGCGCGGCAACTGCCGCGTGCTCAACGCCGCCGCGACACGCAAGGCGGAGGCCGTGGCCGCAGCGTCGTCCGTGGGCGAACGCGCAAGCGCGCCGTTAATCAGCGCGTCAAGCCTCGTCGCGTGGACATGCGCATCCGCGGCCGCGGGGTCGGCGGTGATCAATTGCTGCGCCGCGACGCGCCGGTCATCAGGCCAGGACGAGAGGTCGGCGCCATGGACTTCCAGGAGCTGCCGCAACTGGATGATGTTCATCGCCGTCTCCACGAGAATGATCCGACGTTGTCGGCCCACCCTCCGCTCATTCCCGCACAAGCGGGAGGCCATGAAAGCATATGCCGCGACCGGGTCCCCGCTTGAGCGGAGACGAGCAGAGCCTGGCGCGGCACCATGAGCGCGAACACCATCCTACGACTCGTCGCGCGAGATGGCCGCGATCTGCGGCCCAAGCGAAGCCCGCAGCGAACGCTTGGCGCGGACCAGCAGGGTCTCGACCCCGCCGATAGATGTGTCCAGCACCGCGGCGGTTTCGGCATTGCTGAGCCCGTCATGATAGGTGAGCACGATCGCGGCACGCTGACGCTCCGGCAGCGCCGCGATGGCGGCCGAAACCACTTGGTCCCCCTGGCGCCGTTCAAGCTGCGCCGCGGCGTTGGGCGCGGGATCCGCAGGATCGCCGGCATCTTCAAGTGGCGCGAAGGGCCGGCGGCGCTTGCGGTTGAGGCACAGATTGAAGACCACGCGGTAGAACCAGGTGCGGAACGCGGCGGTCGGCCGCCAGCGCGGCGCATTGGTCCACACGCGAAGCAGCGCTTCCTGCACGATCTCTTCGGCGTCGGCTTGGTTGCCGGTGATCCGGCGCGCAAGCGCCAGCGTGCGGGTGAGATGGCGGCGCGAGAGCAGGCGGAATGCGCCCTGGTCGCCGCTGGCGATGCGGACCATGAGCTCCTCGTCACTGGCCTCATCCATGGACGCGCCCGGCCATCGCCCTCGTTGGTATCCGCCGCGCGGAGCGACGGGGCCGCACCGGAATCAGCTGTGATCAGGTGTATCGGCATGGCACCACATCCGTCGGACCAACGAAAGCGGCATTGTCCCAAATGCGGCTGCAGCCCCGCCCCGGCGGGCATCGGCGGCATCGCGCGCCTCGACATCGAGCAGGACATAAATGAACCGTTGTTCAGGACCCCTGACCAATAAACCCGGGTGATGGGGAAATCCTGCGGCAAGATATGCGTTATGACGCATGTGTTCCGCCCCATCTGGCAGCCCAGCCAATCGGTGTGAAAAATATCGGTGGCGCCTTGGCTTAGCGGATATAGAGCTGGAGAAGAGTCCCCCGGAAGCAGAGCCTAGAGAACTGCAGCCGCGGCATTCAGCCCTGCGGCACGACCGCCGTCGCCTCGATTTCGAGCCGGGCGGCGCGTTCCAGCAGGCCGGAGACGCCGACCACCGCCATCGCCGGGTAATGGGCTCCGATCATCTCGCGATAGGCCCGCCCCAGGTCCCGCATCGTCGCGCGGTACTCGTCGAGATCGACGATGTACCAGGTGAGCCGCACCAGATGCTCCGGCCCGGCACCACCCTCAGCAAGGATCGCCAGGATGTTGGCGAAGGCGAGCCGCGCCTGCGCGACGAACCCCTCGGGGAAATTCCCCGCCGGGTCCCAGCCGACAATACCGCCTGTGACGACGATGCGGCCCGTCGCGGTCATGCCGTTGGCGTAGCCGCTCGGCCGTGGCCATCCGGCCGGCAACAAGGCACGGGGACGCTCGTCGCCGTCGATGAGCCCGGGAGCCGGCATGGACTGAGGTGTCATTCCAGGTGTCCGCCTATGAAGCCGGTTTGCTTGAGGGCGCCCGCGCCGCGATGCGCCGCAATTCGAAGCGCTGGAGCTTGCCGGTCTGGGTTTTCGGCAGCGCGGTGACGTATTCGATTGCGCGCGGATATTTGTAAGGCGCGACCCCCGCCTTGACGTGCTCCTGCAGAATGCGCGTCATCGCCGCGTCGGCGGTGAAGCCCGCCGCCAGGATCACGTAGGCCTTCACGATATGGCCGCGGTCCGGGTCAGGCGCACCGACCACGCCGCATTCGGCGACGGCGGCGTGGGTGAGCAGCGCCGACTCCACTTCCGGCCCGGCGATGTTGTAGCCCGCCGAGATGATCATGTCGTCGGAGCGCGCCTGAAACCAGAAATAGCCGTCAGCATCCATCATGTAGCTGTCGCCGGTGACGTTCCAGCCGCTCTGCACGTAGCTGTGCTGGCGGGCGTCGGCGAGATACCGGCAGCCGGTCGGCCCGCGCACCGCGAGGCGGCCGACGATGCCCGGCGGCATCTCACGGCCTTCGTCATCGATCACCTTGGCCTCATAGCCCGGCACCGGCTTGCCGGTGGCGCCGGGACGGATCGCCTCCTCCGGCGCGGCGATGAAGATATGCATCATCTCGGTCGAGCCGATGCCGTCGAGAATCTTCATGCCGGTCGCTACGTGCCACGCATCGAATGTCGGCTTCGGCAATGTCTCGCCGGCCGACACGCATTTGCGCAAGGATGAGATGTCGTGGCCCGCGAGATGCGGGATCATCGCGCGATACGCCGTCGGCGCGGTGAAGCAGATGGTGGCGCCGAACTTCGCGATCGCCGGCAGCAGGTCCTCGGGCGGCGCCTTTTCCAACTGGATCGTCGCCGCGCCGATGCGGAACGGAAACAGCACGTGGCCGCCGAGGCCGAACGTGAAAGCGAGCGGCGCCGAGCCGATGAACCTGTCGTCGGGCTCCGCGCGCAGCACGTGGCGTGCATAGGCATCACACGGCGCCAGCATGTCGCGATGGAAATGCATGGTGCCCTTGGGCTCGCCAGTGGTGCCCGACGTGAACGCGATGAGGCACACGTCATCGCTCGCAGTATCGCAGGGACCAAACGTCTTGTAGCCCGGCTTGGCCATGAGCCCATCGAGGCCGTCCGGCGCATCGCCGCCCCAGTAGACGATGCGCTTGAGATCGCCGGCGAGCGGCCGGGTCTTCTCCATGTCGTCGGCAAGGCGCGCATCGCACAGCGCGAGCGCGATCTTCGCCTTGGTGACGCAGTAGGACAGTTCCTTGGCGCGCAGCAGCGGCATCGTGGCGACCATCACGCCGCCCGCCTTCATGACCGCGAGATAGCACGCGATCGCCATCGGGCTGTTGAAGCCGCGCATCAGCACGCGATGGCCTGGCACCATGCCGAGATCGCGCGTCAGCACATTGGCGATCCGGTTGATGCGTTCGGCAAGCTGCGCGTAAGTGAGGTTCTCGGCCGGTGAGAAGATCGCCGGTCTGGCGCCCTGCCCGCTTCCGACCCAGCGATCGACGAATTCGCTGACGCAGTTCAACCGATCCGGATATTGCAGCTCCGGCAGGCTGAACACGAATTCCGGCCACAGCCCGCGCGGCGGCAGGTTGTCGCGCGCGAAGGTGTCGATATGGCCGGACGGGATCATCGTCCCTCCGCCGCCAGCGCCGGCTTCACCGGCCGGTTCCGCAGCGCCTCGCGCGCGATGATGATCTTCTGCACTTCGGTGGCGCCCTCGTAGATGCGCAGCGCCCGAATCTCGCGATACAGCTCCTCGACCTTGACGCCTTTGGTGACGCCCTGCCCGCCAAAGAGCTGCACGGCACGGTCGATCACGCGTTGCGCGGCTTCCGTGGCGAACATCTTCGCCATCGCGGCCTCGCTGGTGACGCGCGGCGCGCCTGAGTCTTTGACCCAGGCCGCGCGATAGACCAGCAACGCCGACGCTTCAACATCGGTCGCACTGTCGGCGATTGCGGCCTGGGTCATCTGAAGATCGCCAAGCGGCGCGCCAAACAGCTTGCGCGTTGCGGCGCGCTCGATGGACTCGTGCAGAGCGCGGCGTGCGAAGCCGAGCGCGGCAGCGCCGACGGTAGAGCGGAAGATGTCGAGCGTCGCCATCGCGACCTTGAACCCTTCGCCCGGCCCGCCGAGGCGGCCGGCGATCGGCACGCGCACGTTGTCGAACTTGAGCGTCGCCAACGGGTGCGGCGCGATCACGTCGATGCGTTCGACGACGGTAAGGCCCGGCGTCTCGGCATCGACGACGAACGCCGACAGGCCCTTGGCGCCGAGCCCTTCGCTGGTGCGCGCGAACACGACGTAATGATCCGCGATGCCACCATTGGATATCCACGTCTTGAGGCCGTCGAGCCGCACATGCGCGTTGCCGTCGGGCGTTGCCGTCATCGCCAGCGCGGAGACGTCCGACCCGGCTTCCGGCTCGGACAGGGCGAAGGCCGCGATCGATTTGCCATCGCGCACGTTCGGCAGATAGCGCGCCTTCAGTTCCGGGGGGCCGAACAGCGAGATCGAGCCGGTGCCGAGCCCCTGCATGGCGAAGGCGAAATCCGCAAGGCCGTCGCGGAAGCTGAGGATCTCGCGCGCTAGGCACAAAGTACGCACGTCGAGCTTCGGGTGCATGCCGCCATGTTCGGCCGGTACGACAGCCTTCAAGAATCCTGCTTGGCCGAGCGTCTTCACTCGCGCGCGGCACGCCTCATCGACGTCATCATGGGGCAATTCCGGCAGCCTGGCATCCGCCCAACGCGACAGCGCATCGGCGAACCGGCGATGGCCATCATCGAAGAACGGCAGCGCGAGCGTCTCGGCGATCGTCACGGCCCGGACCCGGCTTGCATCTCAATTCCCCTCGAAGACCGGTTTCTGTTTCGCTGCGAAGGCACGAAAGGCACGCGCGAAATCCTCCGTCTCCATGCACAGGGCCTGCGCCACCGCCTCCGCCTCGATCGCGGTCTCGATCGACATCGCCCATTCCATGTCCAGCATGCGCTTGGTCATTGCATTGGCAAAAGTCGGGCCATCCGCGAGTTCACGCGCGAGCTTCAATACATCGGCATGAAGGACGTCCGCCGCCACCAGCCGCGTGAAGAAGCCCCAGCGCTCCGCCTCCTCGCCGCCGAGCACGCGGCCGGTATAGAGCAGCTCCGCCGCGCGGCCGTGGCCGATGATGCGCGGCAGGATCGCGCAGGCGCCCATGTCGCAGCCCGCGAGACCGACGCGATTGAACAGGAACGCGACCTTGGCATTCGGCGCACCGATGCGGATGTCGCTTGCCATGGCCAGGATCGCGCCGGCGCCCGCGCACACGCCGTCGACCGCCGCGATGATCGGCTGCGGGCACGCGCGCATCGCCTTCACCGCCTCGCCGGTCATCCTGGTGAATTCCAGCAGGCCGACCGTATCCATCTCGACCAGCGGACCGATGATCTCGAACACGTCGCCTCCGGAGGAGAAGTTGCCGCCGGCGCCCGCTATCACGATCGCCTTGACCTGCTTGTCCTTGGCGCAGGCGCGGAAGATGTTCGCGATCTCCTCGTAGCTCTCGAAGGTGAGCGGGTTCTTGCGCTCCGGCCGGTTGAGCGTCAGCGTCGCGATCTTGCCTTCGACCTCGAACCGCACGTGCTGCGCCTTATAATCCGAGAGCGGCAGCGTGACGGCATTTGCGTGGCTCATCGCGCGCCTCCGCAAGCCTTTTGCACCGAGCCCTTGGTGCGACCCAGCAGCCGCATCAGCGTGTCGACCTCGGGCGCCGATAGATCGCCGAACATCTCGCCGATCCAGTCGGCATGCGCGCGTGCCATGGCGCGAAACGCGCGGCGGCCTTCCCCCGTGAGACTCACGATCTGCGAGCGGCGGTCCTTTGCCGACGAGCGGCGGTCGACCAAACCTTGCGCCACCAATCGTTCCACGAGCCCGGTGACGTTGCCGTTCGACACCATCATGCGCCGCGACAATTCGCCGAGCGTCATGCCGGCCGGCGCGCGGTCGAGCTGCGCCATGAGGTCGAAGCGTGGCAGCGTCACCTTGAACGTCTCCCGCAGGCGGCGGCGCACCTCGCCTTCGATCATCGCCTTGCAGGTGAACAGCCGTAGCCACAGTCGCAACTCGGCCTTATGGTCGTCTGGCCGCTCGGCGACCCGCGTCTCGGCATCGAGGATGGTAACGTCGTCCATCTACGCGTCCATCACGTTTCCGCCGGTGCCGAAACAGGCTCCGCTCTTTCCTGCGCAAGCGGGAATCCAGAGCGGCCAACTCCAGCGGAGCGCAAACCTGAAGGCGGGTCCCCGCTTTCGCGGGGAAGAGCGGAATGTGCCGCAACCTCCGCCCGACCGGACCATGCTCACACCTCTCCGCCGGCAACGGCAATTGTCGTACCTGTCACCGCACCGGCATTCGCCCCGCACAGGTAGAGCACCGCTTCCGCGACCTCCTCGGGCCTCACCAGCCGGCCGAGCGGCTTGTCCTTGAGCAGCGCCGCCAGGAGGTCCTCGCGGCTGCGGCCGGTGCGCGCCGCGACCTGCTCCATGCCGCGAGAGATGAGGTCGGTGTCGGTAAAGCTCGGGCACACGGCATTGATGGTCACGCCGGTGGTCGCAAGGTCCAATGCCAGCGCCCGCACGAGGCCGACCACCGCGTGCTTGGCGGCCGTGTAGGCCGGCATCACGGCATAGCCCTTGAGCCCGGCCGTCGAGGCGATCACGACGATGCGGCCCGAACCCGCCGCAACCATGCCGTCGAGCACGGCGTGGATCGAATGCACCACGCTCATGACATTGAGGTCGAACATGCGCTGGAAATTCGTCGGCGTCGGCTTTCTGGAACCGTGCCGGCTCCGCGCCGCCCGCATTGGCGACAAGGATGTTCACAGGCCCGCGCATCTCGACGGCGTTGCGGACCGCCTCGGCGACCGCGGACTCGTCGGTGACGTCGGCGCGCACATAGCCCGCGGCACGTCCGGCCGCAACCGTGTCCTGCAACGCCGGCTCGCCGCGCCCAAGCACCGTCACCGACGCGCCGGCGCCTGTGAGCGCCGCCGCGATGGCGCGGCCGATGCCACGGCCACCACCGGTGACGAGGGCATGCTGTCCGTCGAGCGCCGCCATGCCGGCTTCTCCGATCCGAAATTACTTTAGGCTTAAACTTTCTTCGGCTTCAAGCGGCGGCCGCCATTGCCGTACAATTATTTCAAGCTTAAAATAATCGGGAGCAAGCGGCTCAGGTCTGACCGAAGCATCGAAGCAACTCCTTCATTCGCCGCGAAGGGTAGTTCGGGCCGGCCGATGCTGCACCTGGGTCCATTCCTTCGTGGGGTGAGCGGGCCCAAATCAGCCGCGCGGAGGCAGGCGATGAAAATCCACATCATCGGCGGCGGTCCTGCCGGTCTGTATTTCGCCATCCTGATGAAGGCCGCGTGGCCGGATACCGCGATCACGGTGTTCGAGCGCAACCGTCCCGACGACACGTTCGGCTTCGGCGTGGTGTTCTCCGACCAGACCCTCGACAATTTCGAGGGCCATGACCGCGAGAGCTACCGCGCGCTGCGCGATCATTTCGCCTACTGGGACGACATCGAGATCAATTTCCGCGGCGCGCGCCACCGCATCGGCGGCAACGGCTTCTGCGGTTGCTCGCGGGCGACGCTGCTCAGCATCCTGCAGCCGGCGCGCACGTTCGCTCGGCGTCGACATCGAGTATCGGAGCGAGATCACCGACATCGCCGCGATGGCGAGGGAGCCGACCTGGTGATCGGCGCCGACGGCATCAATTCGCGGGTGCGCGAAACCTTCAAGGACCACTTCCAGCCGCAGGTCGACCTGCGGCCAACAAGTTCTCCTGGATGGGCTCGACGCGGCCGTTCGATGCCTTCACGTTCTTCTTCAAGGAGACCGAAGCACGGCATCGTCATCGTGCACTGCCTATCAATACGAGCCCGGCCGCTCGACCTGGGTGATGGAGACCGATCCCGAGACGTTCGAGCGCGTCGGCCTCGATCCCGCCGACGAAGCGGGCTCCGCGCGTTTCCTCGAAAGCTGTTCGCCGAGGAACTCCAAGGCCACAAGCTGATCACCAACCGCTCGATGTGGCGCAATTTCCCGACCATCAACTGCGAGCGCTGGACCTACGAGAATGTCGTGATCATCGGCGACGCCAAGGCGACCGCGCATTTCTCCATCGGCTCCGGCACCAAGCTCGCGATGGAGGACGCCATCGCGCTGTATCAGGCGTTCCGCGCGAGCGGCGGCCGCGACGTCGCCGGCCGCGCTCACGCATTACGAGACCAGCCGGCGCGAAGAGGTCGAGAAGACCCAGCACTCCGCCGATGTCGTCGCTGGTCTGGTTCGAGCACGTGCGCCGCTTCTGGAACATGGACCCGACGCGCTTCACCTTCGGCCTGATGACGCGCTCGAAGGCGATCACCTACGACAACCTCGCGCTGCGCGCGCCCGAATTCGTCGACGAGGTCGACCATGTCGTGGCCGACGACGTGCCGGCCGACAAGGCTTCGATGTCGACACGCGCTCGCCGGTGCCGCCGATGTTCCAGCCGTTCCAGCTGCGCGGCATGACGCTCGCCAACCGCGTCGTCGTCTCGCCGATGTGCCAGTATTCGGCGACCGACGGCGTGCCGAACGACTGGCATCTCGTGCATCTCGGCAGCCGCGCCATCGGCGGCGCCGGCCTCATCTTCACCGAGATGACGGACGTCTCGGCCGAAGCGCGCATCACCCCTGGCTGCACCGGCCTGTACAACGACGACGCAGGAAGCCGCGTGGAAGCGCATCGTCGATTTCGTCCACGCCAACTCGGCGGCGAAGATCTGCATGCAGCTGGGCCATGCCGGCCGCAAGGGCGCGACCAAGCTGATCTGGGAGGGCATCGACCAGCCGCTCGAAACCGGCGCGCTGGCCGATCATGTCGGCCTCTCCCCTTCCCTATTATCCGAAGAGCCAGGTGCCGCGCGAGATGACGCGCGCCGACATGGACAAGACGCTCGCGGATTATGTGCAGGCAGCAGAACGTGCCGCATCGCGCCGGCTTCGACATGATCGAGCTGCATGCCGCCCACGGCTACCTGCTGGCGAGCTTCATCTCGCCGCTCACCAACAAGCGCAAGGACGAATATGGCGGCGATCGCTCGATAACCGCATGCGCTTCCCGCTGGAAGTGTTCCGCGCGATGCGCGAGGCCTGGCCCGACGACAAGCCGATGTCGGTGCGCATCTCGGCGACCGACTGGGCCGATGGCGGCCTCAGCGCCGAGGACGTCGATCGCGATCGCGCGCATGTTCGCGGAGGCGGGCTGCGACCTGATCGACGTCTCCACCGGCCAGACGGTGCCGGATTCCGCGCCGGTCTATGGCCGCATGTACCAGACGCCGTTCTCCGACCAGATCCGCAACGAGGCCGGCATCGCCACCATGGCGTCGGCGACATCACCACCGCCGATCAGATCAACACCATCATCGCGGCCGGCCGCGCCGATCTCGTCGCGCTGGCGCGCCCGCATCTGATCGATCCCAATTTCACCATGAAGGCGGCGGCGTGGTACGGCGCCGACATCGCCTGCCCGCCGCAATATCTCTCCGGCCACGACCAGCTCTTCCGCAACAGCGTGCGCGAGCGCGAGGACATGACCGAGCTGAAGCGCAAGGCCAAGCCGAAGGCTCACGCGACGACGTGGAAGCAGGCGGCGGAGTAGCGTAGCCCGCATTCTGGGGCTTGCTCCACTCATTCCCGCGCAAGCGCGAATCCATTACATGGGACACAAACATGGGTCTCCGCCTTCGCGGGGACGAGCGGATGCGAGCAATTGCGACCGGAGCGAAAAGCCAATGCCGCGCAAGATCATCGACATCTCGGTCGCGCTCAAGACCGGCATCGTGTCGGACCCGCCGCACATGATTCCGCAGATCACCTATCTCGACCACAGGCAGATGGCGCCACTGGTCGCGAGCCTGTTTCCCGGCCTCAAGGAGGAGCAACTGCCGGACGGCGAAGGCTGGGCGATCGAGCGCGTCAATATCAGCACCCATAACGGCACGCATTTCGACGCGCCCTACCATTTCGCTAGCACAATGGATGGCGGCAAGCGTGCGCTCACCATCGACGAGGTGCCGCTGGAATGGTGCTTCTGCGACAGCGTGAAGCTCGACTTTCGAGACAAGCCCGACGGCTATGTCTGCACCGCCGATGACGTCAGGGGGGAGCTCGACCGCATCGGCTATGCGATCAAGCCGCTCGATATCGTGCTGGTCAACACCGCCGCCGGCGCCGCCTACGGCCGGCCGGATTATGTCGACCGCGGCTGCGGCATGGGCCGTGAGGCGACGCTGTTCCTGACGCGGCAGGGCGTGAAAGTCACGGGCACCGACGGCTGGAGTTGGGACGCGCCGTTCAGGTTCACCGCGGAGCGTTTCGCCGAGACCGGCGACGCCGGCTTGATCTGGGAGGGCCACAAGTCCGGCCGCGAGGTCGGCTATTGCCATATGGAGAAGCTCTCGAATCTCGACGCGCTTCCCGCGTTCGGCTTCACGGTCGCTTGCTTCCCGGTGAAGATCGAGAAGGCCTCCGCCGGATGGACCAGAGCGGTCGCGATCATTGAAAGTTGACATGTCCACAATTTCCGGTGGAAGTCTTTGACAATACGAAGGGATTCGTTATCCATTCGGGCTCGAATAGCACGACTTCCGCTCCAAAAAGCCGCCATTTAATTGTATTTTGATCTGTGCCCGCTGTGATGCCGCCTCCAGAATGGAGGAATTGCGATGGCTGACGCTCAAAGCGCCAATCCCCTGTCTCACTTGATCGCAACGGCAAGCGGTGCCGCGCCCGAGGCAGGAATGGTCCATCGCGCCCTGCAGGCCATCCGAAGCCATCTCGGAATGGAAGTGGCCTACGTCTCGGAGTTCGTCGGCGACCGCACGGTCTTCCGGCAGGTCGATGCGCCGGGACTCGAGGCGATGATCAAGGTCGGCGATTCGCATTCCCTCGACGACGTCTATTGCCGCCACATCCTGGAAGGACGTCTGCCCTCGCTGATGGCGGATACTTCCACCGAGCCGCTGGCGATGGCGCTGCCGATCACGGGCGCGGTCCCGATCGGCAAGCACATGAGCGTGCCGATCATGCTGCCGGACGGCCGCCCCTACGGCATGTTCTGCTGCCTGGGCTTCGCCCCCGACCGTTCGCTCCGCGAGCGTGACCTGCAGATGATGAAGGCGTTCGCCGACCTCGCGGCCTTCGAGATCTGCCGTGACGTCGAAGTCGCCAAGGAGGCGGAGGGCCGGCGGTCGCGCATCAAGAGCGTCATCGACGAGGACCAGCTCTCCATCGTCTACCAGCCGATCTGGCGCGTGGAAACGCAACGTCCGATCGGCGTCGAATGCCTGGCGCGCTTCCTGGCCGTGCCGTCCCGTTCGCCCGACAAGTGGTTCGCCGAAGCCGCGCAGGCCGGCCTCGGAACGGACCTTGAGCTCGCCGCAATCCGCATGGCGCTGGCCGCCCTGCCCTCGTTTCCGGCCGATGCCTATCTCGCGGTGAATGCCTCGCCGGAAACGATCCTGAGCGGAGAATTGACGGAGGTTCTCGCCGGGATGCCGAGCGAGCGCATCGTCCTGGAGGTCACCGAGCATGCGCATGTCAGCGATTATGCCCGCCTTCTGGCGGCTCTGGCGCCGCTGAGAGACAAAGGCATACGGCTCGCGGTCGACGACGCCGGTGCGGGCTATTCCAGCCTGCAGCACATCCTCCATCTCCGTCCCGATATCATCAAGCTCGACATGGGCCTGACGCGCAGCATCGATCTCGACCCGGCGCGCCGCGCGCTCGCTTCGGCGCTGATCTCCTTCGCGCGCGACACCGGCAGCCGGATCATCGCGGAAGGCGTCGAGACGGCCTCCGAGCTCAAGACTTTGAGGTCACTGGGCGTAGAGAAGGCGCAGGGCTATTTCCTGGGCCGCCCGATGCCGCTCGATGCCGCCGCGAAGCTGTTCGAGGACGCGACGAAGCGCACACCGCTTGTCGCATAACGAACGCAGCCGGACGGAGCGGCGCACCTCCGGGATCACGACCGGCCAGCGACCGTCCCAGGCATTCCGCTTCGCTCCGTGCCGACGGCAGTTTTTCGCCGCCGCTCCAACAGCCCCAGTATCCCGCGCGGCATGAAGATGATGAACAGGACCAGCAGGATGCCGTAGATGGTGTTGGCGGCGCCGATGAAGTTGGTGCCGAACCACACGCGCAGGCCCTCGGTCAGCGAGATCGTGAACAGCGAGCCGACCGTCGGCCCGAGCAGCGAATACATGCCGCCGGCGATCGCCGCGAACACGATCTGCAGCGACACCGCGATGCCCGACAGCGTCTCCGGATTGAGGTACATCAGGTACTGCCCGAAGATCGCGCCGCCGAGCGCGGTCAGCGCCGCGCTGATCACGCGTGACGCGCAGCTTCTCGCGCATGCACGTCGATGCCGATCGCGGCGGCGGCCTCCTCGTCCTCGGAGATCGCCTCCAGCGCCTCGCGGCCGATGCCGCGGTCGATCCAGCGCCAGACGGCGAGGCCGCCGAGCCACACGCACGAGCGCGATGAAATAGAAATAGCGCTTGTCGGGAAACTGCAGCGCGTACCAGGAATGGCCGACGGCCTTCGGCGTCATGCCGAGCGAGCCGCCGGTGATGTCGCGCGCCGCCACGATCGAGCAGCAGCACCACCTGGCTCAGCGCCAGCGTCACCAGCGCGAAGTAATGCCCGACGACCTTGAGGCGGAAGCACGGATAGCCGATCACCAGCGCCAGCAGCGCCGAGAGCGCGACGCCGAGCGGAATGCCGAGCCACGGCGTGACGCCGTAGTAGTTCCACAGCAGCGCCGGCACATAGGCGCCGACGCCCATGAAGGCGCCGTGGCCGAGCGACACGAAGCCGAAGCGGCCCATGATCGACCACGCCGTATAGATGAAGCCCAACAGCAGGATCTGGATGACGAGGTGCAGGAAATAGGTCGGCGTCGACGAAGGGCAGCGCGACCAGCGCCGCGAGCCCGACGATCGCAGGCCGCGATGTTGCGCGCGTTCATCGCGCCAAGATCCCGCGCGGCCGCACGAACATCAGCACGATGAAGAACGTGAAGGCGAGCACATAGGACCAGCTCGGTGGTGGAGTAATAGCCGCCGATGGAGATGATCTGGCTGATGATGAAGGCGGCGACGAAGCCGCCGATCATGTTGCCGAGCCCGCCGAGCACGCAGATCATGAAGATGAGCGGCCCGAACGTGTTGCCGATGAAGGGATGCACGTCGTACTGCAACGCCAGCAGGCAGGCGCGCGAGGCCGGCGAGCGCGCCGCCGATCGCCGAGGTGACCAGATAGATGCGCCGCTGGTCGACGCCCATCAGGCCCATGATCTCGCGGTCCTGCGAGATCGCGCGGATCGCGGTGCCCGATGATAGGTGCGCTTGAGGAAGACATAGAGCGCGACCGCGCCGACCAGCGCCACGCCGAAGGCGAGCAGCCGCGCGAAGCTGATATAGATGTCGCCGATCTCGATGATCGGCAGGCGCACGCCGATGTTGCGGAAGTCGGTGCCGAACAGCAGCGTCGCGAAGCTCTGCAGGAAGAACAGCAGGCCGCCGGTGGCGAGCAGCTGGTTGATCGGCGCCGAGTCGAGGATCGGCGCGATGATCAGCAGATGCACGCAGCACGCCGAGCGCGGCCACGCCGACGATCGCGGCCACGCAGGCGAGCGGCAGCGGCCAGCCGTAGCTCGGCGTAGAGCCAGTAGACCGCATACATGCCGCACATGACGAGGTCGGCATAGGCGATCCACACCACGTCGATGACGCCGAAGATCAGGTTGAGCCCGAGCGCCAGCAGCGCCAGCACGCCGCCGAGCAGGATGCCGTTGATCATCGCCTCGAGGAGATAGATGTCCATCTCGGCCTACGCCGCGAGGTCCGTCATCCGCGGAGCTCGACCCCCGCTGTCCTTCCCCTCAGGTGAGGGAGCGGGCAACGTGCGATTGGCGGAGCCGCGTCCGAGGTCGCGTGCACGCATGGCGCGCAGGTGCGTTCCTGCGAGTTGCGCGTTGCGCGGACCATGCCCTCACAGCCCCATATAGGCTTGCGGATGAGCGTTGTCCTTGAGCTCGGCCGAGTTCCCGTGAGCTTGATGTGCCCGACCTCGAGCAGATAGGCGCGGTCGACGACGTCGAGCACCTGCTGGACGTTCTGCTCGACGATCAGCACGGTGAGTCCTTCGGCGCGGATGCGGCGCACGAGATCGAACACCTGCTGCGACGACGAGCGGCGCAAGGCCGGCGGACGGCTCGTCCATCAGCAGCAGCTTGGGCCGCGACATCAGCGCGCGGCCGATGGCGCACATCTGCTGCTCGCCGCCCGACAGCGTGCCGGCGAGCTGCGTCGCGCCGGTCCTTCGAGCCGCGGAAACAGATCGTAGACCCAGGCGAGCTGCTCGGCGAACTGCGCGCGCGCCGACGGGATGAAGGCGCCGATGCGCAGATTGTCCTCGACGGTGAGCCGCGGAAACAGCCGGCGGTTCTCCGGCACATGCGCGATGCCCTGCTCGACGATGCGATGCGCCGGCAGGCCGGCGAGCGACCGTGCCGTCGAGCGTCATGGCGCCGCGAGCGCAACGGCACCAGCCCGGAGATGACCCGCATCAGCGTGGTCTTGCCGGCGCCGTTCGGGCCGATGACGCCGACCGCCTCGCCGGCCGCGACCTCGAGCGAGACGTCGAACAGGGCGCGGAAGGAGCCGTAGCCGGCGGAGACGGTTGGCGAGCGAGAGCATCGCGTCAATGCCGTCCTTGCCGAGATAGACCTCGGTCACGCGCGGGTCGCGCGCGGCCTCGCGCCGGCACGCCCTCGAAGATCTTCTCGCCGTGATCGAGCACGATGACGCGGTCGACGATGCGCATCAGCACGCCCATGATGTGCTCGACCCAGACGATGGTGATGCCCATCCGGCTGCGGATGGCGTTCGAGCAGGTCGGCGGCGCGCTCCATCTCGGTAGGGTCGAGGCCGCCGAGGCTTTCGTCGGCGAGCAGCAGCCGCGGCTTGGTCGCGAGCGCGCGGGCGAGCTCCAGCTTCTTGAGCGCGGCCGCGCCGAGACCGTCGGTCGTCGCATTGCCGTCGGTCGGCAGCCCGACGAGGTCGAGCGCCTCCTCGGCGCGATGCTGCGCCTCCAGCGCGCGATGATTCCGCCGGCCTGCGCCGTAATAGGCGGCGAGCGTCACGTTCTCGATGCAGCGACAGCTTGCGAAAGGGCCGCGGGATCTGGAACGTGCGGCCGATCCCGCGGCGGCAGATCGCGTGGGCGGAGAGACCGGCGATCTCCGCGCCCTCGAAGCGGATCGAGCCGGCGGTCGGCCGCAGCGTGCCGGCGATCAGATTGAAGGTCGTGCTCTTGCCCGAGCCGTTCGGGCCGATGAGGCCGAGGATCTCGCCTTCGCGCACCTCGAACGACACCTGGTTGACCGCCAGGAACCCGCCGAAGCGCTTGGTCAGCCCCTCGACCGCGAGCATCGTCAGCGCGTGGCGTAGACCGACGACGCCGGGCAGCGGCAGGACCGGCTCCTGGGTCTTGATGTTGGTCGGCCACACCACCGAAATGTGCTCGCCGGCATATCTGCATCACCACCGGCGTCGAGCGCTCGTTCTGGCCGGACAGCTGGCGTGCCGGGCGGATAGAACTTCACGCCGTAGCCCTGGATGGTGCCGCCCGGCGGAATGTCGACGTCGAGCGCCGCCTTGCGCACCGCCTCCGCGTCGAAGCCGCCGTATTTCTCCTTGGCGACCGGCAGCACGTTGTTGAGCAGCACCCAGGTCTGGTTGAAGCCCATCGAGCAGTGCGGCGGCACGTCGGTGGCGTTGGTCTTGGCCTTGTAGCGCTCGACCATGATCTTGATGAGATCGCCGATGCCGGGCGCCAGCGACTTCGGGATCGAGCAGCTGCGCCGGCACCGGATCGATGTTGCAGAAATTGTCGATGTCCTTGCCGAAGGTCGCGCGCAGCTTGTCGAGCTGGCTGTAGCCGGCGCCGTTGCCGACCAGCATCTTGAAGCGCAGCCCGCTCTCGCGCGCCTGGCGCAGGAACAGCGTGATGTCGGGATTGTAGCCGCAATGCGAGATGACGTCGGCGCCGGCGCGCTTGAGCTTGGTGACCAGCGAGGAAAGATCGGGCGCGGTGGCCGAATAGCCCTCCTTCAGCACGACCTGCAGGCCCTGCTCCTTGGAATATTGCTCGTCGGCCGCCGCGACGCCGACGCCGTAGGGGCCGTCCTCGTGGATGATGGCGACCTTGACGTCCTTCGGCTCCTTGCCGAGCTTCGCCTTGGCGTTTTCGGAAAAGAAGCCGGCGAAGGCCTGGCCGTACTGGTCGGAGTGGATCTGCGCGCGGAAGACGTAACTTGCGGTTCTTGTCCTTGAACACCGAGGTCGCGACCGCAGTGGTGATCCAGAGAATCTTCTTCTGCTCCTCCACCTTGGCGGCGAGCGGCACCGCATGCGCGCTCGCAATAGACGCCGACCACGATCTCGACCTTCTCCTGATTGATCAGCCGCTCGACCTCGTTGATCGCGACGTCGACCTTGCTCTGCGAATCGGCGTTGATCGGCTCGACCTTGTATTTGCCGGCAACGCCGCCGCGCTCGTTGCACAGATCGATCGCGATCTGCGCGCCGATCGAGGAGGCGACCGAGCCGCCGGCCGCGAACGGGCCGGACAGGTCGTAGATCGTGCCGATGCGGATGGTTTCGGCCTGCGCGGTTGCGAAGCGATGGCCGACGCCCAGCGTGGCGACCGTCGCGGCGGAGCCTTTGAGCAGCGTCCGGCGTGATGCCCTCATTCGTCCCTCCCATGGGTATCGCGTTCGGCCCTTTGCGGGCCGTTGTGGTTGGGCGCCAGTATTTGGGTAACATGCTAGAGAGTCAACGCGCGAAAGTGGTGCGCATCGCGCTGCCGCCGGTTAGCCCTCATCCCTGAAGAATGCGTCCGCGGAGATGAGCGAAGCACGTTGCGGCTTCAAACCACCCGTTCGACGATCACCCCACGGCAGTCCATCTCGAACTCCAGCTCACGCACCGGAGGCCGTGCGAAATGCCACGTGAGGCCCGCATGCGCGGCGTTGCGTGTCACGATCTCGTCCGCCATGAACGGGTGCATGTCATGCACGGTGTAGACCTGTGACGCGGTGGTGTCCGCCCAGGTCGCGCCGAACTGTTCGAGCCGCTGCCCCATCACGTCGAGCACGAACCTCGCCTTCTCGCGCATCGCATCGGCGCCCGTCTCGCCGCGCCGGATGGTGCGCTCGATATAGGTCGCGCCGCCTTCGCGCGCTTCGCCGCTGCCCGAGATCACGAAGGTCGGCGACGCACCGGAGGACTCGACCGTGTAGCTGAAGGCGTGAAAGCATGGCTCCGCCGGCGGATCGACCTCCGGGCACACGTTGCTGCGCGCCACCGGATTGGTCGTGCCGTCGAACAGGCCCCATTTGCCGAGCGTGACGACATAGATCCTGTTGAATGCGACGAACCCCTCCTCGGTGAACGGCGCCGGCGAGCGCAGTTCGCAGGCGCAGAACGAGGTCAGCGGTCGGCTCTCCGCGTGCAGCCATTGCGCGATGCGCTCGAAGCCGGCGGCAAGCGGCACCGGCGTCTTGAACCGCACGCGCCGGATTTCGAATCCCGGCAGCGCCGCGACCCCGCCGGAGTATTGGAACACGCCCGAAATGTAGCGATAGCCTCCCGGCGTGAAATCGACGATCTTCATCGGCCTCTCCCTGCCCGCGCTTGCCGCGCGTCGGCATTCGCCAATAGCATGGACGCACCTCGGAGACACATCATGGCGGGCGGAATATCAGTCCACGCGGTCGACGTGACGCGCGGCGTGCCGGCGCAGGGCATGCGCGTCGAAGTCCATGCGCTCAATCCCGAACGGCGGCTTGTCGCTGAAGGACGGCTGGCGGCGAACGGGGCGCTCGACCATGCCATCGCGCAGGGCGCGCTCGCGGGACGTTATGAGGTCGTGTTTCACGCTGGCGAATATTTTCGCTCAGCAAGCGTGCCCTCCAGCGACCCGCCGTTTCTCGATCTCGTGCCGTTCCGCTTCACCATCGCGGACCCGGCGCAGCATTATCACCTGCCGCTGAAGATCACGCCGTGGGGATTTTCGTTGTTCCGGGGGAGTTGAGAGGCCGTCACCCTGAGGTGCGAGCGCATCTTCGAGGCCCGCTTTCGGCGGGCACCTCAGGATGACGGAACAGACATCACCGCAGCCGCCGCGACAGCCCCGCCACCCGCTCCATCACGATCATCAGCGCGACCGTCACTACGATGAGCACGCCGGACACCGCCGCGATCGTGACGTCGAGTTTGCCTTCGAGGTCCTGCCACATCCGGATCGGCAGCATGTCGGTGCGGGCGTCGCGCAGGAACAGCGACACCGGCACGTTGTCGAACGACGACATGAAGGCGATGAAGCCGCCCGCCAGGATGCCCGGCCGGATCAGCGGCAGCGTGATACGGCGAAACGAATACCAACGTGAGGCGCCGAGGCTTGCCGAACTTTCCAGCAGCACCGGGTCCATCTGCGCCAGCGCTGCCACCGTGGTGCGGATGACAAAGGGCACGCACACCACGGTATGGCCGATCACCAGGGTGAGCGGCGACACCGGCAAGCCGACCAGCGAAAACAGCATCAGCGCGGCGAGCCCGAAGGCGAGTGCAGGCAGCACCAGCGGCGACATGAACAGGGAGTCCAGCACCTTAGCGGTCAGCGTCTGCGACCGCGCGATGCCGAGCGCGGCCGAAACGCCGAGCAGCACGGACATCAGCGTCGTCCAGAATGCGATCTTGATGCTGTTGGCGGCGGCGAAATGGAGCTGCCACGCGTCGATTAGCGCGTCGTACCAGCGCAGCGAATAGCCCGGGCGGCGGGAACTTCAGCGAAAAGCCCGATGGTGAAGGAGACGATGAGCACCACCAGCGTCGGCGCGATCAGCAGCACGACGCCGGCGATGGCGAGGAGCCACGTCACCGCCTTGAAGCTGATGGCGTCGAGATCGTTGCGCCGCCCGACAACCATGTCAGCGAGCCTCCGCCGGCGATGCCGCGTCCCCTCCGCTCAGTCCCGCGCATGCGGGAATCCAGGGCGGCATATGGCGCACTTGGGTCCCCGCATGCGCGGGGACGAGCGGAGCAAGGGGCCACATCGCATTCGACAAAAACCCATAGTCACACATTGGCATAGCCACGGCTGACGCGGCCGAGCATGTTGAAGACCGTCACCACGGCGAGCACCGCGACCAGGAAGATGATCGAGATCGCCGCCGCGAACGGCCAGTTATTCAGCGTCGAGGCCTGCTGGTAGATGTACATCGGCATGAACAGCATCTGCCCGCCGCCGACCAGCGACTGCGTGATGAAGGCGGTGATGCGCCGCCGCGTAGGTCAGCAGACAGCCCGCGATGATGCCGGGCAGCGACAGCGGCAGCGTCACCCTGAAGAAGGTGCGCCAATGGCCGGCGCCGAGCGCGGCGGAGGCATCCGCGAGATTGGGGTCGATGCGGCCGAGCGCGGTGATCAGCGGCAGCACCATCAGCGGCATCTGCACCTGGGCCAGCGCCACCACGACACCGGCTTCGGTGTAGAGCAGGCGCAGCGGCGTATCGATCAGCCCGAGCTCGATCAGCGCCGCGTTGACGATGCCCTGCCGGCCGAGGATCACGATCCAGGCGAAGGTGCGCACCACCACGCTGGTGAGCAGCGGCAGCAGCACGATGAGCATCAGCGCGCTCTGCAGCCAGCCGCGGCGCGCGCACATAGATCATAGGCGAGCGGAAAGCCGAGCAGCAGGCAGAGCAGTCGTCACCTCGACGCCGAGCCACAGGGTCGAGCCCAGCACGCGCAGGCTGAAGGGATCGAGCAGGAAGCTTGGCATACTGCGTCAGGCCGAAGCGCGTCATCGCCGGTGTCGGTATAGAGGCTGACGATGAACAGCAGCATCAGCGGCGCGACGAAGAACAGCAGCGAAGATACGCCGCCAGCGGCCACGCGAGCTTGAGCTCGTAGGCGGTGACCGAGCGCAGGCTCGCGGGCGCCGCGGCCTTTATCGGCGGCACCGGAAGCGCGTGATCGGCTGCGGTCGCGATGGTCATCGCTGCTTGTATGTAGTGAGGTCCCCGCTTTCGCGGGAACGAGCGGAAGACTGGCACAGCCGTTCATTCCCACGCGGACGGGAATCCAGCGGCGACGAGCGACGCCTTCAATCACACCTTGATCTCGCGGTTGAAGCGCTCGATCCACGCCGAGCGCTGCTCGTTGATCTTCTTCCAGTCCTGGAACACGAACTTCTTCTTCATGTCGGCGTGATCCTTGGCCAGCACCTTGGCGATCTCGCCGGCCATCTTCACCTTGGTGTTGGTCGGCACGATCAGGTACGGCTCCTCCATCAGCTTGGTCTGCACCTCCGGCGACATCGCCGCCTCGATCAGCGCGAACGGCAAGCTCCTTGTCCTGCGTGTTCTTGACGATGTGGATCGTCGTCTTGAACGCGATCGCGCCCTCCTTCGGCGCGACGAACTCGACCGCGCACGCCGCGCGCCTTCAGGATCTGGATGGCGTTGAAGTTGCCGGGCGGATGTCGATCTGGCCCTGCTGGAACAGCGTCGCGAGCTGCCCGGGATTGGCGGCGACCGCGGCGAGGTTGGGCTTGAGCGCCTCGATCGCCTTGAAGCCGGGCTCGATATTGGCTTCCGAGCCGCCGTTCATGCGCGCGATCTCGACCAGGAAGCCGGTGCCGAGCGTCGAGTTCAGATTGGTGATGCCGACGCGGCCCTTGTATTCCGGCTTCCACAGGTCGGCCCAGGAGGTCGGCGGCGTCTTCACCTTGTCGGGATTGTAGGTGAGGCCGACGACCTGGAAGAAGATCGCCGGGCCCGGTCGGCTCCTGCGCCTCGGCGATCAGGTCCTTGTAATTCTTGCTCTGCGTCGACCGGATACGGCTCGACGAGGTCCTTGCGCGATGGCGACCAGCGCCGGGCCCGGATCGTGCAGCATCACGTCGATCGGCGGATTGGTGCGCGCCGCCGTGACCTTGGCGATCTGGTCGACCGACAGCATCGGGTCGAGCACGATGTCGGCGTTGCTGGTCGCCTTGCGGAAGGCCGGCACCAGCACGTCGCGATGCGCTTCCTCCCAGCTGCCGGTGAAGGTCGCGAACACCAGCCGCTTGGCCTGCGCCCGCGTCAAGCCGGGAAAGAGCTGCATCGCGCCGAGCGCCAGCGCGCCCAGCAGCAGTCGCGCGGCGTGAAGTTCATGGTCGCGCTCCCTGTGATCCGTGATGGGGTTCGATGTGCATGACGACAGGGGTGCGGCGGGAAACACGCCGACGACCTCGGCGGCGACCGGCAGCACGCGCACCGCGCGTGCCGGGCGCGCGCGGCTCGCGCGCCGGCCGCGCGCGGCTCGGATGACCTTGATGGCGCGGCCGTCGGCGGTGCGGATCTCGTGCACGATCGTGGCGCCGAGCGGCAGGCCCATCTCGACCATGCCGGCGAGGCCCGTCGCCCGTCGCTCGACGAGTCGCAGATGCTCGGGCCGCACGCACACGGTCACGCGGTCGCCGACCGCCATCGCGCGCGGCCGGCGCACGCGCCTTGATCTCGCGCGCCGATCGTCGAGCGCGACCGTCGCCTCGCCGTTCGAGCGCGACGAGCTTGCCGGGCAGCATGTTGGCGGTGCCGACGAACGTGTTGACGAACAGCGAGCGCGGCGTGTCGTAGACCTCGGATCGGCGTGCGCGAACTGCTCCAGCCGCCCCTGGTTGAGCACGGCGACGCGGTCGGCCATCGACAGCGCCTCCTCCTGGTCGTGCGTGACCAGGATCGTGGTGGTGCCGGCCAGCCGCTGGATGCGCTTGATCTCGATCTGCATGTCGAGCCGCAGGTTCTTGTCGAGCGCGGCGAACGGCTCGTCGAGCAGCAGGATGCGCGGGCTTCACCGCGAGCGCGCGCGCCAGCGCGACGCGCTGCTGCTGGCCGCCGGAAAGCTGCTTGGGATAGCGATCGGCGAGGTGCTCGAGCTGGACCAGCGCCAGCATCTCGGCGACGCGCGCCTGCTGCGCCTCGCGCGGCACGCCGCGCGCCGCGAGGCCATAGGCGATGTTCTCGGCCACGGTCATGTGCGGAAACAGCGCGTAGTTCTGGAACACGATGCCGACCGTCGCGGCGGTTCGGCGGCAGGTCGTCGATCGCGCTTCTCGCCGACCACGACCTGCCCTTCGCGTCTGCACGACGAAGCCGGCGATGATGCGCAGCAGCGTGGTCTTGCCGCAGCCGGACGGCCCGAGCAACGCGACCAGCTCGCCGGCCTTGATCTCGAGCGTCACGTGGTCGACCGCGACGGACGTCGCCGTAGCGATGGGTCACCGCGTCGATCGTCAGCGACTGTCCGCTCGGGCTGGTGGGTATCGTCATCGCGGTCCCGGGCAACGATCTTGCAGGGCGTTGCAAGGCCGACGACGCAAGCGCTGTGCCAGCGGTGTCGGCACGCGAAAATGCCGCGAACAGGGATGCGGATGGCCAGCGTGTGCCGGCCTTACGATGGCGCAGATCAGGAGGATCGCGTACTGCCTACCAATTAGGCGGCTCGCTGAAACTTGTGGCTGAGAGGTCTTATGACCCAGCGCGTCTTTCTTGGAATGCTGACGCCGTCGTCGAACACCGTGCTGGAGCCGGTGACGACCGCGATTCTGGCCGGCCTGCCCGAGGTCACCGCGCATTTCTCGCGCTTCAAGGTGACCGAGATCGCGCTGAGCGAAGCGGCGCTGGCGCAGTTCGACGACAGCGAGATTCTGCGCGCGGCCGAATTGCTCGCCCATGCCAAGGTGAACGTGATCGGCTGGAACGGCACGTCGTCCGGCTGGCTCGGCTTCGACCGCGACGTGCGGCTGTGCGAGCGCATCACGTCCGCGACCGGCATCCCGGCCTGCACCGCGATGCTCGCGCTCAACGAAGCGCTCACGCGCACCGGCGCCAAGCGCATCGGCTTCGTGACGCCCTATCTCGACGACGTGCAGGGCGCATCAATGCCAACTACGAGACGGCCGGCTACACGATCGCGGCCGAACGCCACCTCGGACTGCAGGATAATTTCTCGTTCTCGATGGTCAGCGAAGACGCAATCCGTGTGATGATCGGCGACGTTGCGGCGGCGAAGCCGGACGCCATTGCCATCGTCTGCACCAACATGCGCGGCGCCAGCCTTGCGGCCGAGTTGGAGGCCCGGCACGGCATCCCGATCTACGATTCCGTTTCCACGACCATCTGGAAAAGCGTGACGGTCGCCGGCGTCGATCCGGCACGGGTGAAGGGTTGGGGTCGGCTGTTCTCAATTCGATGACGAGCCTGGATGGCCGGCGTTCGAACATGGCGGCGGAGCTTTCTCCGTCAGCCCTGTGCGGCCGCTTCAAGCAGCGCCAGAAGGCCCTTGAGCAGATCCGCCGGCCGTGGCGGACAGCCGCGGATGTGCAAGTCGACGGGCACCACGTCCTTGACTGCGCCCACAACCGCATAGCTGCCGGACAAGATTCCGCCGCCGGCCGCGCAGTCGCCCACCGCCACCACCCACTTCGGATCGGGCGTCGCGTTGTAGGCGCGCTCCAAAGCCTCGCGCATATTTTTCGTCACCGGACCTGTCACCAGAAGCACGTCGGCATGCCGCGGCGAGGCGACGAAGCGTAGGCCGAAGCGTTCGAGATCGTAGAAGGCATTGCTCAGCGCATGGATTTCCAGTTCGCAGCCATTGCATGAGCCGGCATCGACCTGACGGATCGACAGGCTGTGGCCGAGCCGCCGTTTTGCGGCGCCCTCGACACGCGCCGCAAGTTCGGCGAGCGCCGCTGCGTCCGGAGTGGGCGCGGGCTCGGTGAGGGGCGGCGACGTGAGACCTTCAAGCAGAACTCTTCGCATCGGCTAGCGCGCCTCCTCAATCGCGGCTCGTCTCCGTGAAGGCAGGAACCCGGCATCGTCCGCACCGGCCGTCGCCGCCATGCTCCCGGCTTCCCGCTGGCGCGGGAATGAGCGGAGAATGGAACGGCCGGGGTGCGTCATGGGTTAGAGATCATGTCCGGAATAGGAGCAGTTGAACGACTTGTTGCAGAGCGGGAAGTCGGCGACGATGTTGCCCTCGATCACCGCTTCCAGCAGCGGCCACTGGAACCATGACGGATCGCGCAGATGCGCGCGCGCGACGTGGTCATCCGCGATCCGCACCCAGACCAGGATGTCGCCGCGGAAACCCTCCACCAGTGCCGCGCCCTCACCCTTTCCGTTGCCGAGCGCGGCGTAGATCGCGCCCTCCGGCAGACGGTGCAATATCTGCTCTAGCAGCGCGAGGCTCTGCTCGACCTCGCGGATTCGTATCCAGAACTCGAGCATTGACGTCGCCGGCCTTGAGCACCGGCACCTCGAACGCCAGCGCGTCGTAGGGCGCGTAGCCCGGCATGCGCCGCGCGTCGAAGGCGCGGCCCGACGCGCGCCCGACATATCCGCCTGCACCGAACTGCCGCGCCAGAGCGGGCGTCAGACTGCCGGTGGCGACGGTGCGGTCCTGGAGCGACGCCGTATTGTCGTAGAGCTCGACGAGCTCGGGAAATGCGCTTCGTATCGCCGCGAGCAGATCGCGCACCCGCGCGACGCCCGCTTCGTCGATATCGTGCGTCACCCCGCCCGGCACGATCCGGTCCATCATCAGGCGATGGCCGAAGCACGCATCCGCCGTGCGCAATACGCGTTCGCGCAGGATGCCGCATATGCGTAAGCATCATCGCGAACGACGCATCGTTGCAGATCGCGCCGATGTCGCCGAGATGATTGGCGAGACGCTCCAGCTCGGCCATCATCGCGCGCAGACGGATCGCGCGCGGCGGCACCGTGACGCCGAGCGCCGCTTCCACCGCCTTTGCGAACGCGAAGGCATAGGCGACCGTGCTGTCGCCCGAAATGCGGGCGGCCAGCCGCGCGGCTTGTCGAGGCTGGCCCCGGCATCAGGCGCTCGATGCCCTTGTGCACGTAGCCGAGCCGCTCCTCCAGCCGCACCACCGTCTCGCCGTTCGCGGTAAAGCGGAAATGCCCGGGCTCGATGATGCCGGCATGCACCGGGCCGACCGGGATCTGGTGGAGGTTCTCGCCGTCGACGGAGAGGAAGGGTGATTGGCCAGGCCCGCGCCGGCGCCGTCCGAGGGGTGCGCTCCCCACCCGCCATGATCGAGCCACGGCCGCGAGTCCGGCGGACGCGCCGGCTCCAGGCCGTACAGATCGCGGATCGCGCGCTCCAGCCGGATCGCCGGTGGGTGCGATCGCGCCGACAGACGGGAACGTCCCGTCGGTGCCGTCGCAAGTCACGATGGCGATCCGCCGCGCGCCGGCTCGTCGAGTACCGCCATGTGCACGGCGTCGGGCTCGCCCCAGAACCCAAGCAGCGTCGCGCGGCCCTCCGCCAGAGCCTCGCCAACGTCGCGCCAGCCGCGGCGGTCGCGGATACGCGCGGCCACGGGCGGCTCCCATGCGAAGTCCCGCGGCGACGATCCGTTGAGAGGTCGGCATGCGGCCTATCCGAGCAGCTTGGCGACGTTCTGGAACCACACGACCACCGGTGGCGGCAGGTAGATGCCGCAACAAAGACCAGCGCGAGATGCAGCGAACATCGGCACGTAGCGAGGCCGTCCGATTGGCCGTCGGTCCGGGGGGCTCGCCGAAGGCGATGCCGTTCAGACGCAAAAGCAGGGCGCCGAACGCCAGCAGGAGGCCGAAGACCAGCGGCAGCGCGAGCCACGGGATCCGCGCGAACGTGGAGCTCACGATCAGGAACTCGCTCATGAAGATGCCGAGCGGCGGCATCCCGGCAATCGCCACGACGCCGCAGCACAAGCCCCCAGCCGAGCACCGGGTGGCTGTACGGTCAGGCCGCGGATCTCGGCGATCTTCTGCGTGCCCTTGACCTGCGCGACGTGGCCGACGGCGAAGAAGATCGCCGACTTGGTCAGCGAATGCATCGTCATGTGCAGCAGCCCGGCGAAGTTCGCCAGCGGACCGCCCATGCCGAAGGCGAAGGCGATGATGCCCATGTGCTCGATCGATGAATAGGCAAACATCCGCTTGATGTCGCGGCGCCGGTAGAGCATGAAGCTCGCGAAGACCAGCGACAACAGCCCGAGCGTCATCAGCAGCGGACCCGGGCGCGAGCGCCGCTGGGTTGGCGGCCATCAGCATCTTGAAGCGAAGCAGCGCGTAAAGCGCGACGTTCAGCAACAGGCCCGACAGCACCGCCGAGATCGGCGTCGGACCCTCGGCGTGAGCGTCCGGCAGCCAGGCGTGCAGCGGCGCGAGACCAACCTTGGTGCCGTAGCCGAGCAGCAGGAACACGAAGGCGACATTCAGCAGCGCCGGATCGAAGCGCGCGACTGCCGCGAGACCAGAATGGTCCACGATCATGGCGTCAGTGCCCTCGCCGATCACCGGCTGCGCCGCGATGTAGACCAGGATCGTTCCGAACAGCGCCAGCGCGATGCCGACGCTGCCGAGGATGAAGTATTTCCAGGCCGCCTCCAGCGCCTCATGGGTGCGGTAAATGCCCGACCATCAGCACCGTGGTCAGCGTCGCAAGCTCGATCGCCACCCACATCAGGCCGATGTTGTTCGCGACGAGCGCGAGGTTCATGGCGAACATCAGGACCTGATACATGGCGTGATAGAAGCGCAGGTAGGCTGGCGTCAGCTCGCCCGATCTCCAGTTCGTGGCCGATGTAGCTGGCGCTGAAGACGCTGGTGGTGAAGCCGACGAAGGTATTGAGCACGATGAAGACGATGTTGAGATCGTCGACCAGCAAATACGCGCCCGGCAGGCCGGTCGCGCGAAGAGCAGCGACAGCGCGGCGAGAAGCGTCAGCAGCCTGGCCAGCACGTTGAGTCGCGCCGCTGAGCCGGTAGCCCGGCAGTACGGCCAGCAGCGCGGCCGCCGCCAGACCGGGATCAGCAGGACGGCGAGGGCGGCATCGACGCTCATCGCCGCTCTCCCCGGAAGTGGTCGAGCGCCTCGAGATCGACCGTGTCGAAGCGCTCGCGAATGCGGAACAGGAAGATGCCGATCACGATGAACGCGATCAGTACCGAGAAGGCGACGCTGATCTCGACGACCAGCGGCATGCCCTTGGCGCCGGTCGCCGCGAGCATCAGGCCGTTCTCCAGCGACATGAAGCCGACGACCTGGCTCACCGCGTTGCGCCGCGTCACCATCATCAGCAGCCCGAGCAGCACCACCGACAGCGCGAAGGCGAGGTCTTCGCGCGCGAGCAGATCGGCGCCCGGCGTGACCCGCAGCATCACCACGATCGACAGCGCGACCAGGCCGATGCCGGCCAGCATCGTCAGGCCGACGCCGACCGCGGTCTCGATCTCGCGGTGGATGCCGAGCCGCTACGATCATGCGATGCAGCACGACTGGGATGACGATCGCCTTGAAGACCAGCGCGATGACGGCCGTGACGTAGAGATGCGGCGCGTCCTGGATGAAGGCCTGCCAGGCGACCGACAGCGCCAGCATCGCGGCCTGCAGCCGCGAACGTGTTGAGCAGTGCATAGAGGCGGTCCTGATAGAGCATGCAGGAAGCTGACAAGTACCAGCGTGCCGGCCAGCAGTGCGCGATGTCGAATGCGAGTCCGTGCATCAGCAAGCTCCCCGACACGAACAGCAGCAGCGTCGCCAGCAGCCCAAGCATCAGCGCCGCGCCGAGGAATTCCGGCACGCGGAACACGCGCATCTTGGCGATGCCAGTCTCGAACAGCCGCCAGCAGAAGCCGCCGACTGCGAGCTTCGTCAGATAGGCGATGATCCCGATCAGCAGCGCGGGCACGCCGGCGCCGGCGGCGCCGTGCCCCACGGGGCGAAGAGGCAGGCGATCGAGCGAGACGTAAAGCACGAGCTTCAGCGAAGCCGCCAGCTCGATCAGCGCGAGGTGCCGTCCGGAATATTCCAGCACCATGGCCTCATGCACCATGGTGAGTTCCAGGTGCGTGGCGGGGTTGTCGACCGGGATGCGCGCGTTCTCGGCAGAGCGCCACGATCACCAGCGCGATCAGCGCCAAGTCCGAGCGAGACGCGCAGGCCGACCTCGGGCGACAGCATGAAGGTCGCGATGGAGGAGAGCTGCGTCGAGCCGGCGATCAGCGCCAGCGCGAATACGATCATCAGCATCGCGGGCTCGGCGAGCGACGCGATCATCACCTCGCGGCTCGATCCGATGCCGCCGAAGCTGGTGCCGACATCGAGCCCCGCGAGCGCCAGGAAGAAGCGCGCGCTGCCGAGCAGCGCGATGATCGCGATCAGGTCCGCCGTCCAGCGAGAACAGCAGGCCGGTGCGAAAGTCGGCACCAGCGCGGCGGCCACCCAGGTCGCGGCGAAGATCAGGTAGGGAGACGACGCGAAACAGCCACGACGCGTTGTCGGCCAGCACCACGTCCTTGCGCAGCAGCCGGATCAGGTCGCGGTAGGGTTGGAGCAGCGGCGGCCCGACGCGGCGGTTGAGCCGCGCCTTCACCTTGCGCACCAGCCCGGTGAACAGCGGCGCCAGTGCCAGCACCAGCAGCATCTGCGCGCCCTGCACGATAGGATCGGCGATCACGGCCATATCGCGAGCACCAGCAAGAGCGCGATCAGGGCGCCGAACACGAGGCTGAGGTAACTGCCGGATGGTCAGAAACTGCAGATGGTTCAGGCGATCGGCGGCAAAGCTGATGCCGCCGTGCGACCGGTGCGTAGAGCGCATCCCAGACGAGATCGCGCCACTCCGACCGTGAAGCGCGCCGGCCGCTGATCGCCGGGCGGCGGCATGTCGACGCGTCTCGCGGGCGCGAAACACCAGTGTGCCGAACACGCGGCGGATCGGCTGGGCGAAGCTGTCGGCAGTGTATTCCGTCGTCGGGCTGGGATCGGGATAACCGCAGTCCCAGGCCGGCGCGCGGCGCACGCGGTCGCGACGCGAAACGATGGACCGCGGCCGCGGTCAACGTCCCCGAAATGACGACGAACAGGAACACCAGCAGCCCGTTATAGGAACTGCGGCTCTCGGCGACCGGCACGATGGACAGCCACTCCACGCCGGCCTGCAACGGCATGCGGCCGCGCACCAGGCTTTGCACCGCCGGCGCCAGCGCATCGATGAACATCCCCGGCAGCACGCCGGCCACGAAGCACAAAGCCGCGAGCGCGAACATCGCGGCGAGCGAATATCGGTCGGTCTCCTTGGCGCCCTCGACCACGGGCGAGCGTGGACGGCCGAGGAACGCGATGCCGAAGACGCGCACGAAGCATGCCGCCGCCAGTGCCGCCGACAGCGCCAGCAGCGCGCCGACTGCCGGCACCAGAAGCTTCAGATCCCCAGGACGGAAGCTGCGGGCTAAGCAGGATCGCCTGGAAGATCAGCCATTCGGACACGAAGCCGTTGAACGGCGGCAGCGCCGAAATCGCCACGCACCCGACCAGAAACACGAAGGCGGTCTGCGGCATGCGATGGATCAGGCCGCCGAGCTTTTCGATGTCGCGCTCGCCGGTCGCGTGCAGTACCGCGCCGGAGCCGAAGAACAAGAGGCTCTTGAACAGCGAGTGATTGAAGACGTGGAGCAGCGCCGGCGTCAGCGCGAGCGCCGCCGCCGACGGCATGCCGTGCGCCTTGAAGGCGAGCGCCAGACCCAGCGCCGCGAAGATGATGCCGATATTCTCGATCGTGCTGTAGGCGAGCATGCGCTTGAGGTCGCGCTGCATCAGCGCATAGAGCACGCCCATGACGGCGGTGATGCCGCCGACCGCGAGCACCGGCAGGCTCCACCACCAGGCGGGGGCGCCGAGCAGGTCGAACACGACGCGGACGAAGCCGTAGACCGCGACCTTGGTCATCACCCCGCTCATCAGCGCCGAGACGTGGCTGGGCGCCGCCGGATGCGCGAGCGGCAGCCAGACATGCAGCGGCACGAGGCCGGCTTTCGAGCCGGTGCCGATCAGCGCCAGCATCAGCGACCGCCGCCGCGAGCGCGCCGGAGGGATGGGCGGCGCGGATCTGGTCGAACGTGTAGCCGCCATCGGGTCCGGCCAGGACTCCGAAGGCGAGCAGCAGCGCCGTCGTGCCGAAGCTCGCCATGACGAGATAGACGTAGCCGGCATGCGCGTTGTCGCGCGCGCGATGATGCGACATCACCAGCGCCCACGACGTCAGCGACATGAATTCCCAGGAGACGAGGAACGTGAAGGCATCGTCCGCCAGCACGACGAGGTTCATGCCGGCGAGAAACGCCGGATAGAAAGGCAGCACCCGCGCCGGCGCATCCTCGTGGCGTCCATAGCCGAGCGCGAACAGGCTCGCCGCGGCGGCACCGAGATCGACCACCACCAGGAAGAATGCCGACAGCATGTCGAGGCGGAACCGCGCTCCGATCCACGGTACGCCGAGCGGCAGCGTCGCCCGCGACGGAACCGGCACGGCACCGGTCAATGCGGCAGCGCCTGCGCCGGCCGCCGCCAAAGCCGCGACAAGGCACGCCGCATAGACGATGAAGCTTGCGCGTGGCAGGCGACCGACCGCAAGGCCAAGGACGGCAATCGCAAGCAGGGCGCCGACGGATGCGAAACCGATCGTGAGCGCCATGGCGGCTATCCGGCACCTATCTTCAACCGCACGCCGCGGCCACCCGCCGGGCTCGCGCCGCCCTCCCCGATCAGCTCGATGCCGGCACCCTGAAGCGCCCCAACGAGCTTCATCAGTGAGTCGACGTTGCCGCGGATGGTGTCTTCGCTGCTTTCCATGCGCTGGATGGTCGGCAGCGACAGGCCCGAGAGATCCGCAAGTCGGCGCTGGTCGATTCCGAGCAGAGCCCTCGCGGCGCGCATCTGAGCCGACGATATCATGTAAAAAACATCATATCTGATGTTCCAAATTTGATTCTCCATTTCTAAAGCATGGCATGCCGATATTCAAACGGTCTTTTCGTCGCGCTGAGCGCGCGGCCCGTAGCTTGCCGGCGCCGTCACGGATATTGCTAGGATGGAGCCGAAGCGGGCGCTCATGACCGCGAAGCAAGCCGGCAAAAGAGGGCACCATGCTGAAAAATTTGTTGTTTGCAGGCGTCGCGGCGGCGTCGCTGATCGTCTCCGCGGCGCAGGCGCAGGAGACCATCCGCGTAGGCTGGACCATCCCGGCCGAGGAATCGAAATACTGGATGATGCGACGGCCCGAGGCATTCCCCGCGCTCGGCAAGGACTACAAAATCGAATGGGTGCAGTTCCAGGGCACCGCGCCGATGGTGCAGGCGATGGTCGCGGGCGCGCTCGACTGCTCGACGCAGGGCGTGCTGTCGCTGGAACAGGGCGCGATCCAGGCGAACCTGCAGGCCTACATCGTGGCTCAGCACGTCGGCGAACGGCCCGGCGGGTTCTCGGTGTACTGGGCCGTGAAGGACGACTCGCCGATCAAGACGATCGCCGACCTCAAGGGCAAGAGCGTCGGCACCAACGTGTTCGGCTCCGGCATCCTCGGCCCGATGATGCTGCTGCTCAAGAAGAACGGCGTCGACCCCGACAAGGACATCAAGCTCGTCGAGACCGGCTTCCCCGGCTCCGAGGATGCGATCCGCTCCGGCCGCGTCGATGTCGGCGTGCTCAACCAGCCCTTCGCGGCGCGCGCCGAGGCCAAGGGCGGCCTGCGCAAGCTGTTCTCGCTGTCCGATCAGCAGCAGAACATCGTGCACATCCTCGAAGTGTGCCGGAAGGAGTTCGTCGACAAGAATCCCGGAGCTGGTGCGCACTATGTGCGCGACCTCACGGCCGGAATGAAGAAAGCGGTCGCCAACCGCGACGAGACCCTCAAGGTCGTCTCCGAAGTCATCAAGGCGCCGGTGGCGGTGCTCGATACCTATCTGCTGAAGCCGAACGATTTTGCGCGTGAGCCCGGTGCCAAGCCTAATTTCGAAGCATCCAGGCCATGTTCGATATCTACGCCGAGACCGGGATGGTGGCCAAGAAGCTCGACGTTGCGAACTTCCGCCATCCGACCATCGTCGCGCCGATCGAGTGAGGATGGTGCCGGTCTTGTCTTATCCCTCCCGCGTAGGAGGAGGATGGCTCCGAGCGGAGCGAAAAGACGGCGGCGAGCGCGTATCGTTCCATCGACATCCCACCCGTCCGTCTCTGACGACGACCCTCCCCGCGAGGCGGAGAGGGATTAGCCCAGCCGAGAGCGCGTCCGGTAGCCATGATCGAGATCGAGCGGCTGTCGAAGTCGCTTCGAGACCGCGCGGCGCGCAGCCATCTGGCGCTCAGCGACATCTCGCTCGACGTCGGCGACGGCGAGTTCGTCTCGATCCTCGGGCCCTTCGGGCTGCGGCAAGTCGACGCTGCTCTACATCGTCGGCGGCTTCGTGCGCGCCGAGCGAGGGCGCGGTGCGCGTCAACGGCAAGCCGGTCGACCGGGCCGGGGCCCGACCGCGGCCCGGTGTTCCAGGAATTCGCGCTGTTTCCCTGGAAGACCGTGCTCGGCAACGTCATGTACGGGCTCGCTCGAGCAGCGGCGTCGCCGAAGCGCCGAGGCGGAGAAGCGCGCGCGCGCGCTGATCGAGATGGTGCATCTCAAGGGCTACGAGAATTTCTATCCCAAGGAGCTGTCCGGCGGCATGAAGCAGCGCGTCGCGATCGCGCGCACGCTCGCCTACGGGCCGAGCATCCTGCTGATGGACGAGCCGTTCGGCGCGCTCGACGCGCACACCCGCACGCGGCCTGCAGCACGAGCTGCTGGACATCTGGGAGCGCGACCGCAAGACCGTGCTGTTCGTCACCCACAGCGTCGAGGAGGCGGTGTTCCTGTCCGACCGCGTCGTGGTGCTGACGCGCTCGCCCGGCCGCATCAAGGACGATCATCGACATCGACCTGCCGCGCCCGCGCCGCGCGCGCGGAGCTGCTGGTCGACCGCGCGCTATCAGGAATACGTGGTCGACATCGAGCGCCTGATGGACGATCCGGCGGAGGACGACGCATGAGCCGCGCGCTCGTCCGCCATCCCCGGCCTGCCGCCGCTGCTCGCCTGCGCGGCGCTGCTCGCCGTCTGGGAGCTTGCCGCGCGCAGCCTTCGACATCAGCGGCCTGCCGCCGCGCGCACGAGGCGCTGCGCGAACTGCCCGCGATCCTCACCGACCAGGAGTCGCTGCTCAACATCCTCGACTTCGATGCGCCGCATGGCGATCGGCTTTGCGCTCGCGCTCGTCGTTCGCGGTGCCGGTCGGCCTGATGATGGGGCGCGCGCGCGCTCGTCGCGGCGTTCTTCAATCCGCTGCTGATGATGATCTATCCGGTGCCGAAGGCCGCGCTGATGCCGATCATCATGCTGTGGCTCGGCGTCGGCGATGCCTCGAAGACGCTGGTGATCTTCCTCGGCGTCAGCCTGCCGGTGATCTATCACGCCTATCAGGGTGCGCGCGCCGTGGAGGAGAAGATGCTCTGGTCGGCCGCCGCGATGGGCATCTCGGCGCGGCGCGGCTGATCGCGCGTCGTGCTGCCGGCGGCGCTGCCGGAGATCTTCGTCGGCCTGCGCACCGGCCTCGTGCTTGCGCTGATCACGATGGTGACGAGCGAGATGATCGCGCGCCAGGCAGGGCGTCGGCAACATCCTGTTCAACTCGCTCGACATGGCGCAGTACGACACCGTCTACGCGATGATCGTGATCATCGGCGTCCTCGGCTTCATCATCGACGCCGGGTTCGAAGCGCTTGCGCGGCCGGCTCGTCGCCTGGGCCGAGCCGGCGCACGAGATCGCGGTGGGCACGACATGACAGCGCACGGCCGCACGCGATGCGCGCTATCGGCATCCTGCCGATCGCGCTGCTGCTCGCGCTGTGGCACGGCGTCGCGGCGTCGGGTGTCGCGCCGCCGGCGCTGCTGCCGCCGCCGGCGGCGGTGTTCGCGCGGCTGTTCGCAGCAGCTCGGCGATCCGCAATTCCTCGAGCATGTCGCGATCACGCTGTTCCGGCTGTTCGCCGGCTTTGCCATCGCGGTCGTCGTCGGCGTTTCGCTCGGGCGTCGCCGCGACCGGCAGCCGCACTGTCGAGGCGCTGCTCAAGCCGCTGGTGCGCGTGCTGGCGCCGGTGCCGAAGGTCGCGCTCTATCCGGCGCTGATCCTGATCCTCGGCTTCGACCATGCCTCGAAGATCGCGCTGGTCGCCGCCGACGCCATGTTCCCGATCCTGCTCGCGACCTATCAGGGCACGGCGGCGGTCGAGCCGAAGCTGGTATGGTCGGCGCGCGCGGCCGGCACCTCGCCGACGCGCGCGCTGTTCAGGTGTCGTGCTGATGGCGGCGCTGCCCGTCGGTGCTCACCGGCTGCCGCATCGGCCTCGTCATCGCCTGCATCGTCGTGTTCCTCGCCGAGATGATCACGTCGACCGACGGCCTCGGCCATCTGCTGATGCGCGCGGCGCGCAACTTCCAGACCGTCGACATGTTCGTGCCGCTGATCTCGATCTCGATGCTCGGGCCTGATGCTCAACGCCGCCTTCAACGCGCTGCGCGCGTGGCTGCTCAAGGGTTTCCCGGAGGAAGGCTGATGTCGCCGACCGCATCGAAGGCAAGTGGATCGACGCCTTCTGCGAGGTGTTCGAGCGCTGCGCGGTGAAGCGCGGCGACACCGCGGCGATCCTGTCGGAGACGCAGTCGCGGGCGCTCAACGTGCATCTCGCCGAGCTGGCGCTGCTGCGGCTCGGCGCGCGGCCGTTCCACATCGTGCTGCCGACGCCGCGCAACCCGCATCCGGTGCCGGTGCGCTCGACCGGCGCCAGCGAGGCGATCGGCCGGCTCGCGCCCGTCGTCGGCGCGCTCGGCCAGGCCGGCTTCGTCGTCGATTGCACGATCGAAGGTCTGATGCATGCGCCCGAGACGCCGGCGATCCTGAAGGCCGGCGCGCGCATCCTCGTCATCTCCAACGAGCATCCCGAGGCGCTGGAGCGCATGGCGCCCGACGCTGTGCTGGAAGCGCGCGTGCGCGCGGCAGCGAAGATGCTGCGCGGCGCCAAGCGCATGACCGTGACGTCGGCCGCCGGCACCGACCTCGACGTCGACATGGCCGGCGCGCCGACCGTCGGCGTCTGGGGCTGGACCGAGACAGCCCGGCACGCTGGCGCATTGGCCGGGCGGCATCGTCGTGAGCTTCCCCAAGAGCGGCGCCGTCAACGGCACGCTGGTGCTCGACCGCGGCGACATCAACCTCACCTTCAAGCGCTATCTCGAATCGCCGGTGCGGCTCACGCTGGAAGCCGACTACGTCACGCGCATCGACGGCGACGGCGCTGACGCCGAGCTGATGCGCCGCTATCTGGCGGCCTGGGCCGACCGCGAGGCCTATGCGGTGTCGCATGTCGGCTTCGGGATGAATCCGGCGCGCGCGCTACGAGGCGCTGACGATGTACGATCAGCGCGACACCAACGGCACGGAGTTGCGCGCGGTGGCCGGCAACTTCCTGTTTTCCACCGGCGCCAACGAGTTCGCCGGCCGCTATACGGCCGGACATTTCGACATTCCGGTGATGAGCACGACGATCACGGTGGATGACACTGTGGTGGTGCACGAGGGGATTTTGCAAAATGTGTTCTGACGTCGTCCTGGGGATAAGAGTCAGAGCACCGGCGGCTTCGCCAACCATGTTCTGAGCAGATCCGACAAACGCCTTCAGCCGCTCGCGCCGATAAGCCTCGACGTCGAGGTTCTCGTAGTCGAGAAAGCCCTTGCCCGTCCGCAGGCCGATGCGGCCGTCGCGCATGTTGCGCTCGACGATCTCCGGCGCGGCGTAGCGCTCGTTGCCGAGCGCCTGGGTCAGATAGCGGCTGGCGTAATAGAGAATGTCGCCGCCGCCCCAATCGATGAATTCCAGCATGCCGAGCACCGCGAAGCGGAAGCCGAAGCCGTATTTGATCGCCTTGTCGATGTCGTCCGCGCTCGCGACGCCTTCCTCGACCATGCGCGCCGCCTCGTTCATCGCGAGCGCCTGGATGCGCGGCACGATGTAGCCCGGCCGCGCCGCGCATACGACCGGCACCTTGCCGATGCTTTCGAGAATGGCCGTCAGCCGCGCGACCACGGTGGGATCGGTTCGCGCCCCCGGCGATATCTCCACCAGCGGCACCAGATAGGCGGGATTGAGCCAGTGCGCGTTGAGGAACCGCTCGGGTTGCTCCACGGAACCCGAAAGCTCATCGACAAGGATCGTCGAGGTGGTCGACGCGATGATCGGGTCCGGCCCGGCCAGAACCGACGCACGCGCAAACACCTCGCGCTTGAGATCGAGCACCTCCGGCACGCCCTCGAAGATGATGGCGGCGGATTCGAGTGCGGCCTGCGCCTGCGCTCCCGGCACCACGCGACACGCGCGAAGCGATCGCATCGACGGCCGCATCGTCAAACAGTCCGAAGCTTGCGAGCGTGCGCAGCGTCGCGTGAACTTCGCCTTGCGCCTCGGCAGCCAATCTGGCGAAGGCGCTGTCGTCCCGCGTCTTGAAGTCGACGATCGTGACGTCGTGTCCCGCATAGGCGAACACGACCGCGATGCCGCGCCCCATGCGGCCGGCGCCAAGGCATGCGACCGACAGAGATGTCATAACCCGCCACGTTTACAGGTCGCGCCTCCAGCGTTCCGTCCGCTTTTCCAGGAGAGGGCGCAGAGCGAGCCCGCTGCGAGGATGTTCGTCATGACATAAATCCCTCTTTCATGAGATTTTGCAGCGCAGTGAGGCCAAAACGGCCAAGGCCCAGCGATGACAGCGTTCGTCCCGTCGCCATGAAATCCTCGCCGCAGATCACGCCGCCGACGGCCAGGAACGCGCGGGCCAGCGGCGTAGCCACGCCGGCCAGTTCTCCGGCTGAGACGAGAAACGACAGTCCGATCCGCACATCCTCCAGCATGTAGCGATGCTGCGTCAGCACGATGTGCTCACGCCAGTCCCCCGAGTCCGTAAGCTTGTCATGGGAGCCGCGGCCATACATCCATTCCTCACCTTCGCGCGCGTAATGGTCCGCGAGCGGGAAATGCGGCGCGCCGTAACCGAGTGCCTTGCGCACCGCAATACGTTCAGCATCGAGCGCGTCGGTAACGCGGCGGATCGCCGGTTGCGTGCCTTCCTTGTGGATGTCCCAGCGCTCGAAATGCTCCAGCGGCGCGGCGTTCATCGTGATGAGCGGCGGGTGGATGATCGGCCCGGCATTCATCAACGCGCCCGAGAGCGCGTCGCCGCACGGCTCGATCACGCCGGGAAAGGCACGGCCGATCACGGTGAGCGCATGCTCGGCGCGCGACAATGGAAACACCCCGATTGGCAGCCGCTTCGCCCGAATGGTGATCGCCACCTCGAACGGTCCATGCTTGCGCGTCAGCCAGGGCAGCGTGCCGGTCTCGGCGAAGCTCGCAGTGGCGCGGTTGCCGGCCTCATGCATCGCCTTGGCAAAAATGAAGGAGCCGAACGTGCCGGCGGCAGGAACACGACCTGATCGTCAGTAAGATGCGGCGCCAGCGCGCGGGCAATATCCGGCTGCGCCGTCGCGGGCGCCGGGCACAGGATCAACTCCGCGCCCTGCACGGCTTCCGCAATGTCGTCGGTGACGAGCGCAAGCACCGCGTCATGATGCCCACGGAAATCCTTGACGACGATGCGGCTCCGGGCGTCGCGATGCGCCGCGACGGCGTCACGATTGCGCCGCCACAGCCGCACGTCGTGGCCGCTCAGAGCGAAGTCGCCGGCCGCTGCGAACGAGCCGTTGCCTCCCCCGAGAACCGCGACGCGCATGGCTATGCGCGCCCCGCCAGCCGCTCCTTCAGCATGAAATGCTGCACCTTACCCAGGACGTTGCGCGGCAACGCGTCGACGAAGACGATCTCACGCGGCAATTTATAGCGGGCGAGATTCGCCTCCAGATGAGCATTGACCGAGTCCGCATCGGGACTCGCGTCGGTCCGGCACACGATGAAGGCGACCGGCACCTCCTGCCATTTCGGGTCGGGCCGGCCGACGACGGCGGCTTCGGCGACACACGGGTGCGTGTGCAGCACGCGCTCGATCTCGGCCGGATAGATGTTCTCCGCGCCGGAGATGATCATGTTCTTCATGCGGTCATGGATGGTGAAATAGCCGTCGGCATCGCGGACGCCGACGTCGCCGGTGTGATACCAGCCATCGCGCAGGGCTTCGCGGGTTGCCGCCTCGTTGCCCCAGTATTCCATCATCACGTTGGGGCCGCGCAGCACCACCTCTCCGGCGATGCCATGCGCAACCTCGCGGCCGCTGCGGTCGACGACCCGGGCTTCGCACAAGAGCCCGGGCAGGCCGGCGCAGTTCGGCCGGGGCGTATCATCGCCGACGCGCGTGTAGATCGCGATCGGAGAGGTTTCGGTCGAACCATAAATCTGCACCACGGCGATGCCGCGCGCTTCGAACGGATCGACAACCTGCTGAGGTACTGAATGTCGATCCGGCGCCAAGGGCACGCAGGCTGGACATGTCGGTGGCGTGCCAATGCGGATGATCGATCATCGCCTGCATCGGCACCGGCACCAGCAAGGTCAGGGTAGGCCTGTCGCGCGCGATCGCCGCGAGCGTCGCATCCGGCGTGAAACGCGGGTGCAACGTCACCGTGGCGCCGAGTTGCAATGCCGGCGTTGTCTGGATGTTGAGCCCCCCGACATGGAACATCGGCAACATCGTCAGCACGTGGTCGTCGGCGGTCATGTCATGCAGGTGCTGGCTCATGACGCCGTTCCACACCAGCGCCTCCTGGCGCAGCACCGCGCCCTTTGGGCGTCCGGTGGTGCCGGACGTATAGACGATGAGCAGCGGCTCGGAGAAATCGACATGAGGATCGCTTCCGTCGCCGGTGCCTTCGGCGATCAGCGCATCGATCGACAGGCCGCCAGGCGCGAAATCGATCCCGACGACACGGGCATCAGGCGATATTTCGGCGAGGGGTCCCACGACGACGGCGAAGCTTTCCTCCACCACCAGCGTCTTCACCGAGGCATCGCCGAGGATGAAGAGTTGCTCGGGAACCGCAAGGCGCCAGTTGAGCGGCACCATCATCGCGCCGAGCCGGGCGCAGGCATAGAGCAGCACGAGATAGTCGGGGTGGTTGGCCGACAGGATCGCGACGCGATCGCCGCGGCCGATGCCGAGTTGTGATTTCAGGCCGCGCGCGAGTGCCGCGATGCGTGCCGAGAACGCCGCATAGGTAAGCGTGATGCCATTGAAGCGGATTGCCGCTTTGCCGGGCGTGAACGCGGCGTTGCGGTCGATCAGGTCAGACAGGTTCATCACGGCACCTGCACGCTCTCACTCGTCCTTCTCGCCCGGCTCATAAAGGGTCTCCTTGCCCAACCGGTCGATGCAAATTTCCGCCGTCCACGGCAGCATCAGCGAGCCGCAACGGCTATCGCGATAGATGCGCTCCAGCGGCAGGCTCTTCAGCATCGACTGGCCGCCGCAGGTGCGGATCGCCTTGGCCGCCAGCGCGTTGGCGTTCTCCATCACCGTGTGCTGGGCGGAATAGGCCCGCAGCACCTGTTCCGACGTGGGGTTGGCGCGGGCCTCTGCTCACTGCCTGGAACCATAGCGTCTTGGTCTGCTCCAGCATCACGCGCATCTCGGCGACCGCGATCTGCTTGGTCGGAAACATGCGGCGCTTGACCGGCGGCGTGCCGGGCTGTTCGCCGCGCAGATACGCCACGGTGAAATCATATGCCGCCTGGGCGAGGCCCATATAGGTCGGAGACAGCGTGAGGAACATGTGCGGCCAGCGGTTCGCGGCCTGAAAATAGATGCCACGCGGCATCAGCATCTCATCCTCGGCAACGAAAACATCTTTGAACAGGAGGGTACGCGACACCGTTCCGCGCATGCCGAGCGGGTCCCAGTCGCCGACAACCTGAACGCCGGGCGCCGTCGCCGGCACCGCGAGATAGAGCGTGTTGCTGCGGCGGGCGTCAGCATCCTCAGCGCGTTCGGTGCACAGCACGCCATAGTAATCTGCGACACCGGAAAGCGAGGCGAAGATCTTCTTGCCCGTCACCAGGAAACCGCCGTCGACCGGCTTCGCCTCGGTGCCGAAGGCGACGGTTCCGGCCGCCGCCGCGCCGCCCTCCGAAAACGGCTGCGAGTAGATCGCGCCCTCATCGACGATGCGTCTGTAATGCGTTGCGCCGGCGCGCGCGTGCGTCTCGCGTTGCTCGTCGCTCATGTCGAGGTCATCGGAGAGCGCGCCGGTCCACAGCGTCGAGCAGACATGCATGTTCCAGGACAGCGCCGTCGCACCGCAGAAGCGTCCAAGCTCGGCGGCGGCGAGGCAATAAGTCTGGAAATCCGCGCCGAGCCCACCATCCTCGCGCGGAACGCAGATGCCCAGCAGCCCTTCCGGATGCATGTCGCGGAAATTCTCGATCGGAAACGTCGCCTCGCGGTCGTGCTTGGCAGCTCGTGGGGCGAGCACGCGCGCACCGAAACGGCGCGCCTTGGCGATCAGCGTGGCCTGCTCGTCGCTGAGCCGGAACGCGGCGGGCGCGAAGATCGGCGCGATGTCGTCGCCAGCCCCGGCGCCAGGATCGCTCATGGCTGCGCCGGCGTGGGCATCAGCGCCGCTTCAAGAAACCCGAGGATCGCGGCATCGAACGCCTCCGGCGCCTCGAGATTGGCGAGATGGCCGACGCCCGGCAGGCACACATAGCGTGCGCCAGGAATTTTCGCGACCATCCGTTCCATCATCTTGGCCGGCGCGTTGCCGTCATGCTCGCCGGCAAGGCACAGCACGGGAACCCGGATGCCGCCGAGGTTGGCGCGCTCGTCGAACCCCGCGAGGCACTGCACCGCGGCGCGATACGTCACCGCGGAGCCTTGCGTCATCACTTGGGCCGCGAGGGCACGGCCGGCGGCATCCGGATGCGCCGCCATCATGGCGTCTACCATTCCCGGCGCCATGTCCTTCATCGTCTTGCCGGCATCGAGCGGCGCCAGCCGGTCGGCGATGAACTTCTTCTGGAAGTCGCCGCCGGGATCGCCGAACGCCGGGCTGGTGGCGGAGAGCACCGCCGCGCGATAGCCGTCGGGCCAGCGGCGCAGCATCGTCTGCACCACCATGCCGCCCATGGAATGGCCGACCAGGACCGGCCGCTCAAGCCCGCGCAGCGCGATCGCCGCGTCGACATCCGCGGCGAGCGCGTCGAAGCTCATGGTGTCGACCGGCGGGCGCTCGCCGTATCCCGGCAGGTCCAGCGCCAGCGGCGCGTAGCCTGCCGCGGCGAAGCTCGCGAGCTGCGGCATCGAGACGCGCGCACCGCCGCCGATGCCATGCAGGAAGATAACGGCCACAGGTTCGTTCACGCCATCCTCGCCGGACTTCGCCTCGTGTGTTCTAGCAAAGCATCGCACGGTGACAACAGGCCCGCCATTTGAACTCGAAGGCATCCGCGTGCTGGCATCCTTCATGCTTGGTTTTGGGCGAAAACGGAGCGGACCATGACGCCGATGCGAATACTTGCGGCTGCGGTCACCGCAGCTTGCGTGACGACCCCTGCGGTCGCACAAACCAAGGTTGCGATCGCGATCTCAGGCTGGACCGGCTTCGCGCCGCTCACCCTCGCCAAAGAATCCGGCATCTTCGCCAAGAACGGCCTCGACGTGACGATCAAGAAAATCCCGCAGGCCAGCCGCCACCTCGCCATCGCCTCCGGCGACGTGCAGTGCGCGGCGACGACGGTCGAGACCTGGATCGTGTGGAACGCCAATGGCGTCGCCACCACCGAGCTGTTCCAGCTCGACAAGTCCTATGGTGCCGACGGCCTCGTCGTGCGCAAGGATGTGGCATCGATCAAGGACCTCAAGGGCAAGACGGTCGCGGCCTCCGCGCCGGGCACCTCGCCGTATTTCCTCGTCGCCTGGTTCCTGAAGAAGAACGGGCTGACCGTGAAAGACGTCACGGTGGTCAACATGGAGCCGGGCCCCGCCGCGCAGGCTTTCATCGCAGGCCAGAACGACGCCGCGGCTACCTATGAGCCCTACCTCTCCGCCGTGCGCGACAAGCCGGAGGCCGGCAAGATCATCGCCACCACGCTCGACTATCCCATGGTGATGGACACCTTCGGCTGCACGCCGAAATTCATCGCCGAGAACGAAGCCGCCGTCAAGGCGCTGACCAAGAGCTATTTCGACGCGCTCGACATGATCAAGACCGATCAGGCCAAGGCGTACGATATCATGGGCGCCGACGTGAAGCAGAGCGGCGAGCAGTTCGGCAAGTCCGCCGCCTATCTGCGCTGGCAGGACAAGGAGGCGAACAAGAAATTCTTCGCCTCCGAGTTCCAGACATTCAGCAAGGAAGCCGCCGAGCTGCTGCTGGAGATCGGCGTCATCAAGGCGATCCCCGACATGAGCAAGATCGCGGACACGCGCTTCCTGCAGTGAGCGAGCACGCGCCACGGCACGTCCTGGAGGATTTGCTGCGGCCGCACCTCCAGGTCGTATTCTGTGGAACGCAGGCGGGGCGCGTTTCGGCGGCGAAGCGCGCCTATTACGCTGGCCCGGGCAATCGGTTCTGGCCGGTCCTGAAGCTTGCCGGGCTCATTCCCGAAAACTTCCTGCCTGGTGATTTCCGTCGGTTGCCCGAACACGGCATCGGCCTCACCGATGTTGCAAAAGAAACGTTCGGACCGGACGCCAGCCTGCGCCGCCATCACTTCGATATCGACGGATTCATTCAACGGATTGAGCAATACGCACCAAAAATGGTGGCCTTCAACGGCAAGCGTGCGGCTTCAGAAGCCCTCGGCATCGACAGCCGGCGCCTGCAGTACGGACTTCACCCCTGCGCAATTGGCGCACTCAGGTCTTCGTCCTCCCCTCGACGTCAGCGGCGGCGACGGACTTGGAACGAGCGGTACCTGCGCTTGGCTCGCGCACACGCGTCGCGAGCGCCGCATGAAGCCCCTCGCGCCGATATCCAACACCGCCCGGGTCGCTCCTCGGCATCTCGTTCTTCGTGCTGTTCGTCGCCGGCCTGGGCCTTCGCGACGCTCGGCGGCTATGTCTCCAAGACCTTCCTCGCCGATCCGCTCACGATGCTGGATGACGGCTGGCTGCTGCTGACCAAGCACGGCTTCGCGACCGACATCGCGCGTCACCATCTGGCGCGTGATCGGCGGCTTCGTGCTCGCCGCGCTCGTCGCCGTGCCGATCGGCATCCTGATGGGCGCCTACAAGCCGATCGAGGCGTTCTTCGAGCCGTTCGTATCGTTCGCGCGCTATCTGCCGGCCTCCGCCTTCATTCCGCTGCTGATCCTGTGGGCCGGCATCGGCGAGGTGCAGAAGCTGCTGGTGATCTTCATCGGCTCGGTGTTCCAGATCGTGCTGATGGTGGCGCTCACGGTCGGCAGCGTGCGGCGCGACCTCGTCGAGGCCGCGCTGACGCTCGGCGCGCGCGACCGACGGCATCCTCGCGCGCGTGCTGATCCCGTCATCGGCGCCGAGCATCGCCGAGATCCTGCGCCTCGTGCTCGGCTGGGCCTGGACCTACGTGATCGTCGCCGAACTGATCGGCTCGTCGTCCGGCATCGGTCACATGATCATCGACAGCCAGGCGCTGCTCGCGACCGGGCAGATCATCTTCGGCATCATCGTGATCGGCGTGATCGGGCTGATATCGGATTATCTGTTCAAGGCGGCCAACCGCGGGCTGTTCCCCTGGAGCCTGGCGTGAACCGGCCACGAGCTCGCTCTCCTCCTTCCGCGTCTCGTCATACGCTTCCGGTTCTGAGTTGACGCCATGACGAGCTCGTCATCGAGCACGTCTCGCGTACCTTCCCCGGCGTCCGCGGCGGCGCGCCGACGCGCGCGCTGGAGCCGATCGACCTCACGTCGGCGACAATGACTTCGTCACCATCCTCGGTCCGTCCGGCTGCGGAAAATCCACGCTGCTGCGCATGGTCGCCGGGCCTCGACACGCCGACCACCGGCCGACATCCTGCTCGATGGCCAGCGCGATCGACCGGCCCGGGCCGGACCGCGGCATGGTGTTCCAGTCCTACACGCTGTTCCCGTGGCTCACCGTCGCCGACAACATCGCGCTTCGGCCTGCGCGAGAAGGGCGTTCCGCCGGCCGACGCGCCGCGCGTCGTCGCGCAGTGGCTGGACGCGCGTCGGCCTCACCGGCTTCGCGCAGCACTATCCCAAGCAGCTGTCCGGCGGCATGCAGCAGCGCACCGCGATCGCCCGCGCGCTCGCCAACGATCCGCGCGATCCTGCTGCTCGACGAGCCGTTCGGCGCGCTCGACAACCAGACGCGCGCGCTGATGCAGGAACTGCTGCTCGGCATCTGGGAGCGCGACGCGCAAGACCGTGCTGTTCGTCACCCACGACATCGAGGAGGCGATCTTCCTCGCCTCCCGGGTGGTGGTGATGACGGCGCGGCCCGGCCGCATCAAGGCGGACGTCGCCGATCGACTCTGCCGCATCCGCGCCATTATACGATCAAGACCAGCCCGGAATTCTCCGGCTCAAGGCACGGCTGACCGAGGAAATCCGCGCCGAGGCGGTGCTGGCGGCGGAGGCCCGCTGAGTCGTTTTGATGATCTGCTGCTTTGGAATTGCAGTATCACCGCCGTCGCGGGGACGAGCGGAGAGTGGATGAGCATCATGTCCAAGACACCGGACTATTTCGCCGGCAAGACAATCGTCATCACCGGCGCGGGCAGCGGCATCGGCCGCGCCACAGCGCTGATCTTCGCTCGCGAAGGCGCCAACGTTGTCTGCGCCGACATCAATGAGGATGGGGCGCGGCAGACCGCCGAAGCGATCACCAGCCAGAACGGCAACGCACTCTCGTTAGGAGTGGACGTCACGTCACGGGCGCAGGTCGACGACATGATCGAGCAGTCGATCGCGCGCTTCGGCGCAATCGACTTCCAGTTCAACTCGGCAGGCTCAGCGCTGCGCCGGTCGAAATTCCTCGACATCGACGATGCCCTGTTCGACCAGACCTTCGCGCTAAACACCAAGGGCGTGTTTTACTGCATGCAGGCGGCGCTGCCGCACATGCTGGAGAACGGCCATGGCGTAATCGTCAACATGGCGAGCATGTCGCATAAGCGCGGCGGGCCCGGGTCTTCGGTGCACTACGCGGCCGCCAAGGGCGCCGTCGTGACGATGACGCTCGGCGTCGCCCGCGAGTTCGCCAATCAGGGTATTCGCGCCTTGTCGATCTCGCCTGGACCGATCAGCACGCCATTCCAGGATGCATCGCAGACTTCCCCGGAGCTCAAGCAGCAATTCCTCAACGACGTGCCGATGAAGCGTTTCGGCGAACCCGAGGAGATCGGCGAGCTCGTGCTGTTCATGTGCTCGGACGCCTGCCAATTCATGACCGCGGATACCGTCTATGTGAATGGCGGCGGTGGATGGCGCTGAGCCAATCCTGTACGACAGAGGCTTTCGCCGAAGCGGTGCCGGCCGCCGGAGCGCCGTGAGGACCGCATGAAACACTTCCCCGAGCATCTCGCCGACCGCTTCCGCCGCTTCAAGTTCCGGCATTTCGCGCCGAACCAGGATCACTACGAGAAGCTCGCCGCCTGAGGGGCAGAACCCCGACGTGATGATCGTGTCGTGCTGCGACAGCCGCGTCGATCCCGAGACGATGTTCTCGGCCATGCCGGGCGAACTGTTCGTGGTGCGCAACGTCGCCAACCTGGTGCCGCCGTTCGAGACCCAGGGCAAATATCACGGCGTCTCGGCGGCGCTCGAATTCGCCGCGCTCAATTTGCGCGTCAAGCATATCGTGGTGCTTGGCCATTCCGGCTGCGGCGGCGTGCGCGCCTGCCTGGAGCACGACGCCGCGAGGCAGACCAAGGCGCGAGTTCATCAGCAACTGGATGTCGATGCTGGACGAGCGCGCGCGACGCGGTCGTCGCCGCCCATCCCGGCACGCCAGCCGGGCAGCTGGGCGAAGAGCTTGAGCGCGAAGGCATCAAGACCTCGCTCGGCGAACCTGCGGACGTTTCCATGCATCCAGATTCTCGAAGGCAAGGGCCGCATCGCCCTGCACGGCGCCTATTTCGATATCGGTACGGGCATGCTGGAGGTGCTGGATCGCGAAACGGGGAAGTTCGTACCCCTATGATGACTGCGCCGCCATCGGTCATCAGTTGCGGCTAAGGTCCTGCTCCGGCGGTATCGTCTCGTGCACCGACGGCACGCTGGACGGGGGCGGTCTTTTCGCAGTCGCGGCATCGAAGATGGCGCCGATCACCTTCGCGCGGATATAGCCGACGGCCAGAATAACCGCCATCCCGGCGGCGGGAAACGCGACGCCGATCGCAGCCATTCCGAGGCGGTGGCCGAGCGTGCCCTCGGTCAGGAAGAAAGCTGCGAGCCCGAACACCGTGATCATCACGGCGAACATCGCAAGCAGCGCGTAGTACGAGATGCGGAACGCGATGTCGATCGCGCGCGCGGCATCGGCGGCGAAGCCGCTTCTCACGGGCTTGGTATATTGCGGATTGCTATACATGGGCGTTCCTATCCGATGGCCCGGATGCTCGGCAGATTCAAGCCGTGCTCGCGGGCGCACGCGATCGCATCCTCATAACCCGCATCCGCATGGCGCATGACCCCGGTCGCGGGATCGTTCCAAAGCACGCGAGCGAGCGTCGCGCCGCTTCCGGCGTGCCGTCCGCGACGATCACCATGCCGGCATGCTGCGAATAGCCGATGCCGACGCCGCCGCCATGATGGAACGACACCCAGGTGGCGCCGCTCGCGCAGTTGAGCAATGCGTTGAGCAACGGCCAGTCGGACACCGCGTCCGAGCCATCCTTCATTGCTTCGGTCTCGCGGTTGGGGCTCGCGACCGAGCCGGAATCGAGATGATCGCGGCCGATCACGATCGGCGCCTTCACCTCGCCGCTCGCCACCATGTCATTGAAGGCGAGGCCCAGGCGATGGCGATCGCCGAGCCCGACCCAGCAGATGCGCGCCGGCAGCCCCTGGAATTTGATGCGCGAGCGCGCCATGTCGAGCCAGTTGTGCAGGTGCATATCATGCGGCATCAGCGCCTTCACCTTGGCGTCAGTCCGGTAGATGTCCTCCGGATCGCCTGACAGCGCGGCCCAGCGGAACGGCCCGATGCCGCGGCAGAACAGCGGCCGGATATAGGCCGGCACAAAGCCGGGAAAGTCGAACGCATCGGCGACGCCCATCTCCTTCGCCATCTGGCGGATGTTATTGCCGTAGTCGACTACGGGCACGCCGGCCCGCCAAAAGTCCAGCATCGCCCGCACATGCACCGCCATGGATTCCTTCGCGGCACACTCGACGCCCTTGGGATCGCGCTCGCGGCGATCCCGCCATTCGGCCAGCGTCCATCCAGCCGGCAGATAGCCGTTGATCGGATCGTGCGCCGAAGTCTGGTCCGTCACCGCGTCGGGCCTCACGCCGCGCCGCAGTAGCTCAGGCAGCATCTCGGCGGCATTGCCGAGCACGCCGACGGAGATCGGCTTGTTGTCGCGGCACGCCCGCTCGATCATCGCCAGCGCGTCGTCGAGGTCGCTGGCCTGCGCGTCGAGATAGCGTGTCTTGAGCCGCATCTCGATACGCGACGGCTGGCATTCGATCGCCAGCATCGAGGCACCGGCCATGGTCGCGGCAAGCGGCTGCGCCCCGCCCATGCCGCCGAGGCCGGCGGTCAATATCCAGCGTCCCGCGAGCGAACCCCCATAGTGGCGCCGGCCAAGCTCGGCGAAGGTCTCGTAGGTGCCCTGCACGATGCCCTGCGAGCCGATATAGATCCACGAGCCCGCGGTCATCTGGCCATACATCATCAGGCCCTTGCGATCGAGCTCGTTGAATGTATCCAGCGTCGCCCAATGCGGCACGAGATTGGAATTAGCGATCAGCACGCGCGGCGCATCGCCATGGGTGCGGAACACTCCGACCGGCTTGCCGGACTGCACTAGCAACGTCTCGTCGACCTCCAGCGTGCGCAGGGCCTTCACGATGCGGTCGTAGCTCTCCCAGTCGCGCGCCGCGCGCCCGATGCCGCCGTAGACGACAAGCTCATGCGGATTCTCGGCGACCTCCGGGTCGAGGTTGTTCATCAGCATGCGCAGCGGCGCTTCGGTGAGCCAGCTCTTGGCGCTCAATTCGCTGCCGCGCGGACTGCGGATGGCGCGCGTGTTGTCGAGCCGGTTGGACATGGCCAGGCCTCCATCATTCCAGGGCAGGCGCCAGCCGTGCGCCCGTGAACCACGCACTATCCATGGGACTCAAATGTCGATCCCCCTTGCGCGGGATGCGCGGATGTTGCGGTCATCGACCTCGCCAAACGCGCGCATGGAGCGGATTGAATCCCAGACGGTAGACCAGTTCCGCCGGGCGTTCGATGTCCCAGATCGCGAGATCGCACGACTTGCCGTGCTCCAGCGTACCGATCTCATCAAGCCGACCGAGCGCGCGGGCGGCTTGGCGCGTCACGCCCGCGATCGCCTCATCGACGGTCAGCCGGAACAGCGTCGCCGCCATGTTCATGACAAGCAGCAGCGAGGTGATCGGCGAAGTGCCGGGATTGCAGTCGGTCGCGACGGCGATCGGCACGCCATGGCGGCGCAACGCTTCGACCGGCGGCGCCTGCGTCTCGCGCAGCACATAGAACGCGCCAGGCAGCAGCACCGCGACCGTGCCCGACCGCGCCATCGCGGCAGCCCCGTCCTCGTCCGTATATTCCAGATGATCGGCCGATAGTGCACCGTGCTCGGCGGCAAGCCGCGCGCCATGCAGGTTGGACAACTGATCGGCGTGCAGCTTCACCGGCAGGCCGGCAGCCTTCGCCGCGGCGTACACGCGCGCGATCTGAGCCGGCGAGAAAGCGATGCCTTCGCAGAAGCCGTCCACCGCATCGGCCAGTCTCTCGCGCGCGATCTGCGGGATCATCGCGCAGACGTCATCGATATAGCGGTCCCTGTCGCACGCGCCGGGCGGCATCGCATGGGCGCCGAGGAATGTCGTTGTGACCGAAACCTCCCGTTCGTTCGCGAGCCGCCGCGCCGCCCGCAACTGCCGCGTCTCGGTCTCCGTATCGAGCCCATAGCCGGATTTGATCTCGATCGTCGTCGCCCCCTCCCCGATCAACCGGTCGAGCCGCGGCAGCGCTGCCGCGACAAGCTCATCTTCGCCCGCCGCGCGCGTCGCCTTCACGGTCGATACGATGCCGCCACCTGCCCGCGCGATCTCCTCGTAGGAGGCACCAGCGAGCCGCAGTTCGAACTCGTGCGCGCGGTCGCCGGCATAGACCAAATGAGTGTGGCAATCGATCAGGCCCGGCGTCACCCAGCGGCCGTCAAGCGCGACGCGAGCCTTTGCGTCCCAGCCTACCGCCAGATCGGCCATCGGACCCGCAAACACGATGCGTCCATCCTTGGCAGCCACTGCACCATGCTCGACGATCCCGAGCCCCACGCGGCCGGGCGCAAGCGTGGCGAGCCTTCCGTCGAGCCAGATTGTGTCGAAACGCATGTGCCGAATTCCGTCATGGCTGGGCCCGCGCCGGCCACCCGCGTCCTAGCGTCCGCCGGTGTATAAAGGCGCGGACGCCCGGCACAAGGCCGGGCATGACGGCGAGACCGCTTTGAGCAGCATCTTGTTCTTCGATCACGCGCTGCTGCCGTTGGGTTGGGCGCGCGACGTGCGCGTCGTCGTGGCGAATGGCGTTATCACGTCCGTCGATGAGGATGCCGCGCAACACGGTGCCGAGCGCATCGCCGGCGTCGCCGTGCCCGGGCTGCCGAATCTGCATTGTCATGCCTTCCAGCGCGGCATGGCCGGGCTGGCCGAACGGCGCGGACCGGTCAACGACAGCTTCTGGACGTGGCGCGAGGTGATGTACCGCTTTCTCGAGCGGCTCTCCCCGGACGACGTCGAGGCGATTGCGGCCTACGCCTACATGGAGATGCTGGAGACGGGCTTCACCAGCGTCGGCGAGTTCCATTATCTGCATCACGATGTGGACGGCCGCCCTTATGCCGACCTCGGCGAGATGGCGGCGCGCATCGCCGCGGCCAGCGCGGAGACCGGCATTGGCCTGACGTTGCTGCCCTCGCTCTATACCCATGGTGGCTTCGGCGGCGCCCTGCCGAACGATGGCCAGCGGCGCTTCCTCAACGACGCCGAGCGATTCCTCAAACTGGTCGAGCGAACACGCATGATCGTTGCGGCCTTGTCCTATGCACATGTCGGCATCGCGCCGCACTCGCTGCGTGCCGTAACGCCGGAACAGCTTCGCTTGGTCTGCGGTGCATGGCCTCATGGCCCGATCCACATCCATGCCGCCGAGCAGGTGAAGGAGGTCGAGGACAGCGTCGCCTGCCTGGGCCGGCGTCCGGTCGAATGGCTGCTCGACTTCGGCATCGACGCACGCTGGTGCGTGATCCATGCCACGCATATGACCGAGGACGAAACGCACGGGCTAGCCGCATCGGGCGCTGTTGCCGGCCTGTGCCCGCTCACGGAGGCGTCACTCGGCGACGGTGTCTTCATTGGCCCGGAGTATCTCGCGGCCGGCGGACGGTTCGGCATCGGCACCGATTCCAACATCCAGATCGACCCCGCTGCCGAGTTGCGACAATTGGAATATGCCCAGCGGCTCAAGCACCGCGCCCGCAACGTCATGGCGGCAGCGGAAAGCGAGTCGACGGGTCGGCGATTGTTCGAAACGGCGCTCGCCGGTGGCGCGCAAGCGCTTGGCCGGCCGGTCGGCGCAATCGCGCCGGGTTGCCGGGCGGATATCGTGCTGCTCGACCCGGAGTATCCCGATCTCGCATGCGGCCGCGGCGACCGCTGGCTCGATGCCTGGATATTCGTCGCCGGGCGCGCGGCGGTGAAAGCGGTGCTGATCGGCGGCAAAGCGGCCGTGGATGATGGGCGCCACATCTTGCGGCCGGCAATTGAAGCGCGCTACCGGAAGGCCGTCGCAACCCTGCGAGCTTGATCTCGTCGCGTCCGAGACCCGACCGACCAGACAACACGAGGCTTTTGTCATGACCGCAGCTTTCGCAGCCGACTTCGCGACGATGCCGCAGAAGGACCGCTACAAACTGCTGGTAGGCTTGGTCATCCCGCGCCCGATCGCGCTGGTGACGACGCTCGGCCCAGACGGCATCGTGAATGCCGCACCGTTCTCCTTCTTCGACGTGTTCAGCGAAAGCCCGCCGCTTGTCGTGCTCGGGCTTCAGTCGAGACCCGACAAGACCATCAAGGACACGCCGGCCAACGTCCTCCAGTCCGGCACCTTCGTCGTCAATCTGGTGGACGAGGCGCTTGCCGAGCGCATGAACATCTGCGCCGTCGACTTTCCGCGCGAGGTGAGCGAGGTCGAGGCGGCGGGCCTCACCGCCCTGCCCGGCGTCGCCATTCCGGTGCCGCGCATCGCCGAGGCCCCGGCGGCGCTCGAATGCAAGCATGTCATGACGCTGCAGGTCAGCGCCGAGCGCCGGCTGTGCATCGGCGAGGTCGTCTATCTGCACGCACGAGCCGGCATCGTCGATCCGGAACGCATGTATGTGAGCCTCGACGCCTACAAGCCGGTGGCGCGCCTGTTCGGGAACCTCTACGCCAAGCTCGGCGAGAAATTCTCGCTCGTCCGGCAGAGCTACGCGAAGTGGCAGGCCGACGCCGGAAAAAGGAGATAGCGCTGATGCAGCCCTTCGACATCGTGATCCGCGGCGGCACCGTGGTGACGGCCACCGACAGCATGCGCGCCGACGTCGGCATTCGCGGTGAAACCATCGTGGCGATAGGACGCGAACTCGGCGAAGCGCGGCGCGAGATCGATGCCAGCGGCAAGCTTGTGATGCCTGGCGGCGTCGATCCGCACGCGCATATCGAGCAATTGTCCGCGTCCGGCATGATGAACGCGGACACATTCGAGACCGCGACCGTCTCCGCTGCGTTCGGCGGCACCACGACCGTGATCTCCTTCGCGGCCCAGCATGTCGGCATGAGCCTCACCAAGGTGGTCGAGGACTATCATCATGCCGCCGACCGCGGCGCCGTGATCGACTATGCGTTCCACATGATCCTCGCCGATCCGACCGAAGACGTGCTGGCGAGGGAGCTGCCGCCGCTGGTGAAGGCCGGACATTCGTCGATCAAGGTCTTCATGACCTACGACCGTCTGCGCGTCCAGGACGAGCAGCTCCTGGACGTGCTCGCCGCGGCGCGGGAGAACAATGCCTTCGTCATGGTCCATGCCGAGAACCACGGCATGATCACCTGGATGTCGAAGCGGCTCCTCAAGCGCGGCTACACGGCGCCGAAGTATCACGCCATATCGCACCCGCGGGTCTGCGAGCCGGAGGCCTTCACCCGCCTCATCGCCTGCGCCAGCCTGGTCGACCAGCCGATCATGATCTATCACGTCTCGACGGCCGAGGGCGCCGTCGTGATCCGGCAGGCACGTGGCAAGGGCCTCAAGGTCTTCGCCGAGACCTGCCCGCAATACCTGCTCCTGACCAAACACGACATCGACAAGCCTGGCGTCGACGGCGCCAAGTGGATCTGCAGCCCGCCGTTGCGCGAGGCCTCCGACCACGACGCACTATGGCAGGCACTTGCGCTGGGCGACCTCCAGGTCATTTCGTCCGATCATGCGCCCTATGCGCTCGACGAGTCCGGCAAGTTCGCTGCAGGCAACAATCCGACCTTCAAGCAGATCGCCAACGGCATGCCGGGACTGCAATGGCGGCTACCCGTGATCTTCGACGCCATGGTGTCGAGCGGCCGCTTCGACGCCAACCGCTTCGTGTCATGGACCGCTACCGAACCGGCGAAGATCTACGGGCTTCACCCCAAGAAAGGCTCGGTCGCGATCGGCACCGATGCCGACATAGCGGTGTGGGATGCCGAGAAGACCGTCACGCTCACGGATGATCTGGTGAACGACCGCTCGGGCTACACGCCGTGGGCGGGGCGCACTATCACCGGATGGCCCGTCACCGTGCTGCGTCGCGGCGCGGTGATCGTCGACAACGGCAAGCTCGATGCCGTGCCGGGCAGCGGCAGATTCCTCGCCCGAGAGGCCGGAACGGCAGCCAAGTCACTCGGCCGCATGTCCCATGAATTCGATCCGCGAACAAATTTCGGCAGCAATCTCGCCTGACGACAATCAGTTCGCTGCAAATCGACGGCACGTCCTCGATCAGGCCGCAGGCCTATTTGTAATCAATCTCATGACGGAACGGACGCACGCGGTTTACCGCCTCTCCTTTGCCGGATTCTATATGTGTTAGGAAGAAAACATGAAACAAACGGTGTACATGAGCAATTTGATACTTGAACTGGACGTAAGGTCATGATGGGTGCATAAGGTCCCGCGGATCAGGCTTTGAGTTCTATTTGATCGGCCGACCGTCAACGCCGGAGAAGATGAATGGCTAAGAAGGCAAAGACTGCAAAGAAGGCTGCCAAGACCGCGAAATCCAACGGACGCGTCAAGCGTCGCTCGTGGTCCAGCATCGATCTGCGCGAGCTCAAGAAGTATTCCCGCTCGAAGACGCCCGTGGCGTCGATTTCCAAGGCGATGAAGCGCACGATGGGCGCACTGCGTCAGCAAGCCCTCAAGCTCGGGCTTCCGCTCGGCCATCGCCGCTAGGGCGGCTGTTCTCCTGGTTTGTATTGCCTTCACGCTCTCGTTGGCAGCATTGACACGGCCCTGAGATTACTCGCTTCAGGCGTGCCCGCTCACGAACGGCCAGTGTTTCGTTGTTCCGGTGGGCGCGTCTCAAGAGATCGTCGATAGCCGTATTCCTTGCGTCCGTACGGTGCGGCGAAAAGCAAATCAGGTACAGAGTCGGGATTCGCTGAATGAAGCCGCTTGGGCTCATCGGCATCGGCCTGCTGGGTCAGGCCTTCGCCGAGCGTTTGCTGCATGCCGGTTTTCCGGTCGTCGGCTTCGATCCGGAGCCGGCCAAACACGAACAGCTCATAGGCTTGGGCGGGTCGGCATCGGGTTCCGTCGAGGACGTCGCTCGTGCGAGCGACGTCATTATACTGGCGGTCTTCAGCACCGATCAGGTCGAGGAGGTGACGGCCGCGATTATCCAGGCCGTCGGCCGCGAATCCGGCAAGATCGTGATGTGCGCGAGCACCTGCGATCCCGACAGGATCGCGGCGCTGAGCGCCCGCGCCATCGACAGCGGCATTCGCTTCCTCGAGACGCCGGTCTCGGGAACCAGCGAACAGGTCCGGCGCGGGGAAGGCGTCGGCCTGATCGGTGGAGACGCCGGCATCGCAGCCGATATCGCAGCCATCCTCGACGTCATGTTTCCGTCGCGCTTCCATATCGGCAAGGCCGGTGACGGCGGACGCGCGAAGCTCGCGGTGAACCTCATTCTCGGCCTCAACCGTCTGGCGGTCGCGGAAGGATTGGTGTTCGCGGAGCGGCTGGGGCTCGACCCGGCCGCCTTTCTCCATGTTGCGCGCGGCTCCGCCGCCTATTCCCAGGTGATGGAGACCAAGGGTCCCAAGATGGTGCACGGCGACTTCTCGCCGGAGGGTCGCGCCCGCCAGACGCTGAAGGACGTACGCCTGATGCTCGATCAGGCCCGCAGCAAAGGGCAGCGCCTGTCGCTGCTCGAAGTCCATGGCGATGTGCTGGAAGTCCTGCGTTCGCCATGGAGAGGGCGACATGGACAACAGCGTGATCATCCAGGAGGTGCGCCGGCGCGGGCTCACCGATTGATCTGGAACGGCAGGTCGAACAGTCCAAGGGCGGGAACGCGGCCTGCCAGTTAGCTTGACGCGAAGTAGCAGAGGTCGAGATCGCCGCTTTCCACCATCGCCAGGACGTCCGCCGCCTTGTGGCCCTCCTGCGTCACGTCCGCGGTGAAGCGACATCGAAATCGCCCTGCGGACCGCCGAGTGTCTCGACAGGAAGACGGGCCGCACGCGTGTGCACGGACGTCTCCGGCTGATATCCGCCGATGCACATCGTGTCCGCAGCATGTTGCGATCCGTTTCGACGTGCCGAGTGCCGATGCGGCAAACGAGGCGTTACGCGATACGCTCCCACGCCAGCTCATGATGCTGGATCATGCCTTGCCACGGCCGCGGTGGCGGCTTGAGGATGAGCATCCCGCCGTCAAAACGGGCATGGCGCACCTGCTCGGTGCCCATGCGGTCGGGGTCAGACGCTGCATCGACCCGCGTGACCAGGGTGGCGCCGTCGAACGTGTAGTTGCCGCAATATGAGTTGTATTGGCGCATCCCCTCCGGAAGCGAGGGCCGGCTGTCGCACAGCACCGCCGCCATGCGCCCGTCGGCCTGGAACACCACGACACCCATCGCCGCGGGCCCATAGGGCGGCGGCGTCGGGTTGCCGTCGTCATCATGACCCTTCGTGCTGACGAGCCGCCATGTTCCAACGATGTCATTCATGAGCATTCTCGGTTTCGCCCGGCTATCGGGACCCGATTGTGAGGATGTCGACGACCGAACGTCCGCGGTCAGCTTCCATTCAAGTCATGGATTTCGGGAAAGAACAATTCGTTCCATGATGTCGGCAAGTCGCGCAGCGTGCCGACACCGTGCATGAAGTTCGCGAACTTCATCGCGTTCTCCGGCACCATCGTCCAGCGCACCTGCGGGCCCGCCACAACCTTGGCGACCATGTCGAGAGGCAGCTTGGAATTGGCGTCTTTGATCCAGAGCGCGGCTGCGGCGCGGAGATCCTTGTTGACGATGTCGGTCGCCTCCGTCATGGCCGCGACCAGGGCCTTATAGAGTGCCGGATTCCGGTTGCGGAAGCGGGCCGTGGTCCACGCTGCCGTGAAGGTGTGCGATCCATCCATCACGTCGAACGAGTTGAGGATGGTGTGGATTTCCGGCTTCTCGAGCTGCTGCTGCTGATAAGGCGGCACGCTGAAGACCGACGTGATGCCGGCGCCTCCACTCAGGAGCGCGATGGTCGCGTCCGGCGGCGGCATCGAGACCGTGAGCGGGTCGAGCTTGGTGAACTGGTTGTCGCCGAACTGCTTGGCCGCCGCCATCTGCAGGACCACCGCCTGGATCGAGACCTTCACCGCGGGAAGCGCGATCTTGTCCTGCTCGGTGAGGTCGGCGATCGTCTTGACATTTGCATTGCGCGTGTTGAGCAGGATCGGCTGCGAGCTCATGGCCGAGATGCCGCGCACCTCCTGCGGCGTCCCCTTGGTGCGACCCCATAGCGTCAGCAGCCCGGGCATGCCGCCGGCGACGATGTCGACCGACCCGGAAATCAGCGCGTCATTCATCGCCGCCGGACCGTTCAAGGTCGTCCAGGTCACCTTGACGTCGTTGAGACCGAGCGCACGCGCGTGCTTCTCGATGAGCCGATCGCGCTCCATCACGTTGAACTGCAGGTAGCCCATAGAGAACTGGCGCGCCAACCTGATCTCGGCCGTCTGCGCCCGGGCCGGCACGGCCGTGGCCGCGGCGACGGCGGCCACAAGCAGGCACTTGAGCGCGCGGTTCATGGATGGTCCTCCCCGGAGCCGGCTATTCGATATGTCGCAGCGTCCTATGCCCTTGCTTGCCGGATGTCTCCCGCAGGCCCGCTCGGCTTGTCAACGTCCTCGGCTGCGTGCTGCTCGGCGAAGCGGTCAACCACGAAGCCCCGATGGCTACTCACCGGTGATGCCGAGCGTCTTGGTGATGTCGCGCCAACTGATGAAGTCCTGCTCCAGCCTCGCCTTAAAGGCCGCCCGTCCGAGCGGGCCGCGCGTGCCCTGGGCGGCGAGGCGATCCTTCACCAAAGGCACCTGGATCACGTCGAGCACAGCCTTTTCCAGCTTCGCTTGAATCTCCTCCGAGACACCTGCCGGCAGGAAGATGCCGTACCAGTTCTCCATCACCATGTCGGGATAGCCAAGCTCGGCCGTGGTCGGCACGTCCGGCAGCAACGGTGATCGCTCCTTGCTGTACACCGCGAGCGCCACAACGGACCTGCCGGCCACCAGCGGCAGCAGCACGGACAGGTCGGCGTTGAGCATGTCGACATGGCCGCCCATCAGGTCGTTGAGCGCCGGCGCGGCGCCGCGGTAGGGAACATGGGTGACCTTCAGGCCGGCTGCGGCGTTGAACATCTCGCCGGCGATGTTCATGGTCGATCCCGGCCCGGCGGATGCATAGCTCATCTTGCCCGCCTTCGCCCTTTCGACCAGCTCTTTCAGGCTGGTGACGCCGAGTTTCGGGCTGACGACCAGCAGCGTGGGCACCGATCCGACCAGCACGACCGGCGCGAAGCCTTTCACCGGGTCGTAGCCGAGCTGCGGCTTCAGCGTCGGGCTGATGACCTGCGAGCCCAGGCTCGCGAGCAGCATCGTGTTTCCGTCGTGTGCGGCGCGGGCGACAAGCTCGGAGCCCAGCGCCCCGCCGGCGCCGCCGCGATTTTCGACGATCACGTCGGCACCCAGCCGGGTGTTGAGTTCCTGCGCCAGCATTCGGCCGAGCGCATCAACCGGTCCGCCCGCAGCGAAGGGAACCACCAGCCGGATGGTTTCGGCCGCGCATGGCCCGCTCGCGCCGAGCAATGCCGCCATCAGCAAGGCTGCAAAATACCGCATGGCGCGATCTCTCCGATCAGACGGCCGCATCAGTCGCAGCGCGCGCTCATGCCGCCGTCAACGACGATTTCCGTGCCCGTGATGAAGCGGGCGTCATCGGAGGCGAGGAACAAAGCCGCCCGCGCGGTGTCGCGCCCATCGCCCATGAAGCCGAGCGGGATGCGCGCGACGCGCTCCTTCAGCAGCGCCTCGACGTCACCGCCGGCCCGCTGCCCGGCGAGCCGCGCTTCCACCATGGGGGTGTGCATCTGTCCCGGCACGACAGTGTTCACGCGGATGTTCCGGTTCGCGTATTGCACGGCGACGACGCGGGAGAACTGGATCACGCCGGCCTTGCACGCGGCGTAAGCGACCTGCGCCGCGCCGGTCCAGCGGATGCCGGACGTCGAGGCGGTGTTGACGATCACGCCGCCACCCTGCCCTTCCATCACCGGCAGCACGTGCTTGCAGCTCAGGAACACGCTCTTGAGGTTGAAATCGACCTGCGCGTCCCACGCCTCCTCGGACAATTCCACCGGGCCGCCCTTGGCGGAGCCGCCGATGTTGTTGACCAGGATGTCGATGCGGCCGAAGGCGTCACGGCAGGCTCGCGTCATCCCCGCAACGTCGGCGCTCCTGGTCGCATCGCAGAGGTGGGTAACGATGGTGCCGCCGGCGGCCGTCACACGCTCGACCGTCTCCGCCAGCGCATCGGCGCTGCGGTCCACGGCGAATATCCTCGCGCCCTCTTCAGCGAACAGCACCGCCGCCGCGCGGCCATTCCCCCAGCCGGGGCCGATGCAGCCGGCGCCGGTGATGATCGCCACCTTGCCGTCGAGCCGTCCGGGCATGGGTCAATTGCCGCCCGGCTTGATGCCGGCGGCTTTGACAACGGCGCCCCATTTGTCGATTTCGCTGCGGATATAGGCGGCGAATTCCTCCGGCGTGTCGCCGACCAGGATCGCACCCTGAAGCGCAAGCTTCTCCTTCACGCCGGGGTCGCGCATCGCCTGCACGGCCGCGTCGTGAAGCTTCGCGACGATGGCCGGCGGCGTCGCCGCGGGCGCGACCAGGCCGTACCAGTTCTCGGCCTCGATCTGCGGCAGCCCAAGCTCGGCGGTAGTCGCGACATCCGGAAGGGACGGCGCGCGCTCCTTGCTGCCGATCGCGATCGGCCGCAGCTTTCCGGCGCTCACCTGGGGCAGCAGCACCGGCAGGTCGAGGAACACCATCTGAACCTGCTGCGACAGCAGGTCGTTCACGGCAGGCGCCGCGCCGCGATACGGCACATGCACGATGTCGATCTTGGCGGTGAGCTTGAACAGCTCGCCGGCGAGATGCGGCATGCTGCCGGGGCCCGACGAGGCGAAATTGAGCTGGCCCGGCTTGGACTTCGCCAGCGCGATCAGCTCCTGCATATTGTTCGCCGGCACGCTGGTGGCGACCACCAGCATTTCCGGCACCTTGGCGACCAGCGTGATCGCCTTGAGGTCCTTGATCGGATCGTAGGGCGTCTTTTCCTGGAGGCTGGCGCTGATGGCGAGCGCGCCGGCGCTGGTGATGGCGATCGTGTAGCCATCAGGCTCCGCCTTGGCGACGACGTCGGTGCCGAGCACGCCGCCGGCGCCTCCGCGATTGTCGATCACGATGGACTGGCGGAGGATTTCCGACATCTTCTGCCCGACGACGCGGGCGATGATGTCGTTAGGGCCGCCGGGCGGGAAGGGAACGACGAGCTTGATCGCCTTCGACGGATACTCCTGCGCCATCGCGGCGCCCGCGAACAGAACGATGCCCAGCCCGACGAGAACTCCGCAGCAGCCCGCGCATCATCATTCCTCCCTGTCGACTTGACGTCCCTTCAAGACCATTGTGGGCTCGCGCACAAGGGCCGGCAAAGGACCTCCATCGGATCCCGGGTATGCGAGCTTCCGCGGCCGGCACCGCATACGCGCAACCGTCGTGACCGCAATTCCCGGAGAGACCTAGATATGAGCGCCGCCATGGACCACGGCCGCCAGCCGACGTGCGCAGGTCCCGATCCCGATCCGATACGGCCCGAGCTCGCGCTCCCGCCGCTGAGCTGCGACTCGCATTTCCATATCTTCGGGCCCGGCGATCGCTTTCCCTACGCGGAGGATGCACCGTTCATTCCGCCCGACGCGCCGAAGAAGGCGCTGTTCGGCCTGCATCGCTTCCTCGGCTTCGAACGCGGCGTCATCGTCCAATCGTCATGTCACGGCAACGACCACTCGGCGGTGCTCGACGCGCTGGCGGTCGCCGAAGGCCGCTACTGCGGCGTCGCGCTGCTCGCGCCCTCCACGTCGCCCCGCGAAGTCGAACGGCTCGATGCGGCCGGATTCTGCGGCGTGCGGTTCCATTTCGCGCCGCACCTCGGACCCAGCCCGCCGCTCGATGATCTGCGGGACATCGTCAAACTGGTGCGGCCGCATGGCTGGCACATCGCCATCCACGTCATGGGGCACGCGCTGCTCTCCGTTATCGACTTCATCAACGAGATCGAGGCGCCCGTCGTCATCGACCATATCGGCCGCACGCCGGTAAGCGAGGGCGCCGGCGGCGAAGCGTTCTCGGCGCTGCGGCGGCTGATCGACGGCGGCAAGGTGTGGGTGAAGCTCAGCGGCACCGACCGGATCACCGACCAACAGTACCCCTACGCCGATGCCGTCGCGATGGCCCGTGTCCTCACCGCGCAGGCGCCCGAGCGCATCCTGTGGGGCACCGACTGGCCGCATCCCAACGTCCGCGGCGCGATGCCGAACGATGGCCGCCTGGTCGACCTCATCGCCGACATTGCTCCGGACGAGGCGGCCCGCCGCAGGATGCTCGTCGACAACCCGGCGGCTTTCTTCCGTTTCGGCTGACTTGGTGGTGGCGCAATCCGCAGCACGGCACCGTCCCTCTACGAGAGACAGTCGCACGCCGACTAACGCATGCTACGCGTATGTGTAGGTGTCGCTCGCGAACGTCGTATGGCCTGCATCCGCGAGGATGACGTCACTCGCCTTCTCGCCGATCATGTAGACCGACGTGACGATGAAGAATCCCGGGATTTTCGGAAACGCGGATGCGTCGACGACCCGCAGGCCCGTGGTGCCGAAGACGCGGAAGTTGGAATCGAGCACCGCCTGCGGGTCACCCCTGACGCCGATCGGGCAGGTGCACGAGGCGTGATGCCCCCAGGCCTGCGCGGCCACGAACTCCCGCAACTGCTCCCGCGTCTGCAGGGCGGCGCCGGGAAGCTCTTCCTCGACGATGATGTCACCGATCGGCCCGGTGATCCGGCGGACAAATTCGATGCCGTCCACGACCGAATCGAGATCGTTGGTGCCGCCGTTGGTGCCCTCGGTGAAATAGCGGAAGTTGATGGCCGGCGGATCGAACGGGTCGGCTGACCGCAGCGTGACCGTTCCGGCGTGATTCTCGGTATGCGCCTTTAGGATCGCCCAGGTGAGATAATTGTGATGTTCGGACGCGACCTTTGAGTAGCCCGGATAATAGCCGTAGAACTTGCCCAGCAGCGCGAAGACGAACAGGTCCGGCAGGGGCCGCTTGGGCGATGACCGCTTGATCACGGCGAGTGCGGCGCCGTTGGAGATGTAGACGACCGGTGCGGGACGCCGCCCATTCTTTGCATTGCGGATCGTCCCGCGTGAAGGTCGCGCCCTTCAGCACGGTCCAGTCGGTTCGCAGACGGTAGACGACGCCGACCTCGTAGCGGTCCTGCAGGTTGTCTCCCGACGCCGGGAAGATCGACACGGCATGCGATGCCGTGTTCCTCTAGATGCTGCTTCGGGCCGATGCCGGACAGCATCAGGAGCTGCGGCGTGTTGAACGCGCCGCCGGACAGGATGACCTCGCGCGACACCAGGACCGTCCGTTCCTCGCCGGGGCCGGTGCTCGGGCTTGCCGCTCGCGCGATAGAGCCGCGCGCCTTTGCGATAGACGACGCCGATGGCGCGGTTTGAGTCGTCGAACAGCACCTTGGTGACGAGCGCCTCGAGCTCGATCGTCAGGCGATTCGGGATGGCTGCTGGGCGACGTCGAGCACGAACTCGCGCGTGCCATTGCGAGCATGGCGTTGTGTGTCGACAGCGGCGCGTAATGGATGCCTTCTGGCGTCTTCTTGATCGGCGCGCCAGTCGTTGGGATCGAGCTTGCGACTGAAGACTTCCAGGAGTTGCTGACAGCGGGCGTTCAGCGCCTCGAAAATCCGCTCCACGCCGTTCTTGAGACGATCTCGATCAAGTCCTTGTCGTCGAGCGCCGTCAGCGGGCACCGCCTTCTCGATGGACAGCCAGCCGCCGAAGCCGTGCCGGGTCGGATTCCAGCCGGTCAGCTTCTTGATCCAGCCGCTAGGACCAGACGGTGATGGCAATTCTCCAGGCGCTCGAAATAGCGCCGCATGTTGTCGGCGCTCCAGGACGAGATCGTCGACCGTGTCCGGCGATGTCGTCCCAGTCCGCGATTGTGCGGATAGACCATGATCATGCGCGTCGTGCGCGGTGCAGCCGCCAAGCGTGCCGGCGCGCGGATAGAGCACGCCGTCGACCGGCTTGCCGTTGTAGCTTGTAATATTTGTCGATCGCACTCCTGCTGGCAGTGTCGCGCATAATGGCGGACGAAGAAATCCCACTTCAGCGCTTCGTTTTCGGTCGACATCGCGTGGAAGGTCGGGACCTGATAGTCCTCCGGCAGGCGATTCTTGCTGATCGGCCCGTCGCCCTGCAGAGCTTGAGCGGGTCGCCGCCGGCCTCCAGCAGCAGCACCTTGTGACCGGCCTGAGCAAGCCGCGCCGCGACGATGCCGCCGCCTGCTCCCGATCCGACGACGATGTATTCGTATTGCGCCGATTGCGCGCATGGCGCTGCCTCTCCGGCCGGCCAAGCTAAAAGGTCTTCAGGAACTCGATCAACGCGTTCTTGTCGTCGTCGCTCAGATTGCTGCCGAAATAATGGCCCTTGTTGACGATGAAGTCCGGGCACTTGCTGACCGATATCAGATCGGGACCAGCGGACTGAAGGCAGCCTCGGCCTGCTCGTCGGTGGCGTTCGGCGGCAGGCTTTTGAGCGCTCTGTTTGAGCTTGAGAACTACGGAGCAAGATTTTCTTGAGGTGCTCGATCTTGTCCTCGCCGTAGGTGCTTTCCGCCAACAGCTGGATATTGGACAGCAAGGCTGACCGGCGTGCCTTTCGGGATCGGCCCGATCATGACGTCGCCCGCAGCGTCGAAAGCCCAAGGCAGCAGGCGTGTTCAGCAGTCGCCCCAGTCCCTGCAGCGTGCTGAAATCGCCTGGCAGATAGCCGGACGCGCACCTTGAGATAGCTCGTCGCCGTCGTGCGCTGGATGTAGCTCGGCCCCGGCACCTTGTCGCCGATGATGGGGTCCTTCATCGCGCCGCTCCGGCCACAGCATCTGGTGGATGGAGTCGTCGAACGACTCGCATCCGCGCCTCCACCGACGGAGTAGGATTGAAGGTGCCGACGGAGTTGTTCTGCAGGAACGGCGCCGTCGACCACAGGCTGACCAGCGAGGCCGGCCGGACATATCCGCGTCCGTCGGCCGTGCAATCGAATAGGTATATGGCGTGCCGGTCGTATGGGTGGTACAGCGTGACCTGGCCGACCGCCGGCAAGCCCTTGTAGGTCTCGGACGAGAAGTTGTCCCAGATGTTGCTCGCGGATCGCGTTGGTGGCGAGCGGGCTGCAGACGTTGATGCCCATTTCGGTCGCCGTGACGCGCCGCTCGGTGGAGAGGAAGTTGTTTTCCAGGAAGTCGGGCTTCGCCACCTCGGTGCTGCATCCAGCCGAAATACTCCGCCGAATTCTCGATGATCTGACCTTGCGTGCAGGGCTGGCCGAGCAGGCAGAGATTGGGCGGCTGCTTGCTCGAATGGCAGCGTGCGCAGTTCTCGGCGAAAACCATCTTGCCTTGGTCGAGCTTGGCCTGATCCGCCGTCAGATAGGCGTCGCCGCCGGGCGCATCCTTGAGGTGGTCCGGCTGGCCGGTCTTGAGGAAGAACAGCGCCATGTCCGGCGTCTGCGTTGCGTGGTCGCCTGCCAATAGGACGAATTCTTGTCGGCGTCGGCGATCTTGATCGGCGAGATCGTCTTGCCGCCGACCAGCGGCTTGAAGTGCAGCAGCCATTCCTCGCTGAACAGCCCGATATTGATGAACACGCGGTTGAGCGCGCCGAGTACGCCGACCGAGTCCGAGCCGTCCTTGAGCACGTGCGGCGTCAACACCGTCTTCGGGGCCGGATCATAGTATTCAGACAGCACCTTGGTCTGCGGATAATCGTTGAACTGCTTGTTGTTGAGCTCGCCGCCGGCGAGCTGCTCCTTCCGCTTCTTCGCCGCGTCCAGCCGCGCCGTGACGTTGTAGATCGCGTTCATCGTGCGCGGGTTGTTGATGTTGTCGGTCGACACGAACGAAGTGTCGAGCGAGCCCGGCAGCGAGGTGTGCAGGAGCTGGAAGATGAAGTTCGCCTGCGCGTCCTTGGGATTCCAGATGAACACGCGGTCGACCCAGAAATACTGCGCGCCCGGATTCGAATTCAGGTTCGCCAGTTTCGGATTTTCCGGATCGGCCGGCGGGTTGGTCGGGTTCGGGCCGACGTGGCAGAAGCCGCATGACATGCCGACGCGGTACGGCCGCACCAGATCCTTGTCGTTGTAGAACTTCGGATCGGTATAGAACCGCGTCCGCATCGCCCTTGTTTCTGGCCTCGTCCCACTTCTTCTTCGCCGCGTCGTCGAAGTCCGGATTGGGAAACAGCCGCAGCCCGAGCACGCCGGAGGCCTTGCCGTAGAAGGAACCGACCGGGACTGTCGTGCCGCGCGCGCCGATCTTCACGCCGGGATATTTTGTCTCGTCCTCGTACGGATCGGCGGGGCATTCGGCGGAGACTGCAACACGCTTGTCTAGCCACAGGCCGTACTCGTCCGGGCCCTTGGCCTTTTCGAAGCACGGCTCATTGACGATGCCGTAATAGCGCCAGCGTATATCCCGGCCGACCGGCGTCCAGGTCTTGCCTTCCTTCTTGCACGCTTCCTCGTCGGCGGATGTCGGCGCCGACGGCGGGGGCATGCCCTGTTTGTATGCGTCCTTGTCGGGATATTTGTCGTCGTGCATCCCGCTTTTGTCTTCGGTGCAATATCCAATCTTGGGATACGACGAGACGATCTTCAGGAGATCGAACGCCCCATAGGTATTATTGGCCATGTAGTCCCAGAACCTGTCGTTGCCGAAGGTCCAGACGTTCCACGTATTCCGGCCGCGAATCTCGGCGTCGGTCAGCACGACAGATGGATCGGTCGCACGCTTGTATCCGTAGTCCATGTCCTTGAAGTAATCGTCGGCGGAGGCTGGAAAACTCACGGCGGATCGCCCGTTCGCCATCGCCTCGTCCTGTACCGTGCCCGGTTGCGGCTGTGGTCCGCTGCAGGCAAAGACGGCGAACAGGCCGCCCAACAGGACCAGGGCGGCGAGGAAATCTTTTCAGCAGCATGTACGGCCCCCTCAGGCTGAAGGCGAAAGATGCCACGCTCATAAAACAACCGCAAGTATGAATACTCATTTGCTGCGACCAACTGTCATCCGCGTCCCATTACCATCGCCGCTGTTGCTTTTAAGCAGGCAGGGCCTCTCGGGGCGGCATCGCGACCGACTTCTTTTCCGCGGCCGAACATTCACACCACGCGCGATAACGACCGATCCTCAGGCATCATCGAACCTGAGGCCGTGCCGAAAAACACGATGCGGGAATCAGCGTCGCCACCAGCGTACCTTCACGCCGTCGATGCGTGTCGCCGTTGCGGGGTCGTTCTGGTCGTCCCGCCATGTCGGATGATTGAAGTGAATCACGAAGTCACCGTTGTATGACGCGGCCGCCCTGTCGAACGTGATTTTTCCGATGCGGCGCCAGTTGCGGAACGTCCGCCGCTCAAACACCGGCAAACCCTTTGTCACGCCGTCGTCGGTGACCTCGATGTGGAAAGTGAGCGTCCGCTTCGGCATGGGATCGCCGCGATCGTAGATTTGCGCCATGACCTCATCGCGGAAATCCAAATCGGCGCCCGCGATTCGCGGCTGATCCGGCGCGACGATGAAGCGCATGAAGGTCGGCGCGCGCGTCGCCTCGCTGGCCGGCTTTCCGAGCTCGGCGATCTGATAGAGCTGACGGATGGTCGGCTTGCGATCGACGAGGCTCAGCACCGCGCCCGTCACGACCAGCACGCCGATGCCGCTGCCGCGGCGCCACGCCGTCGTGTCGGGCGCGTTAAGCAGCACGGCGTCGTTGACGAAATCGGTATAGTCGCCGGCGATGTCCTGCTGGGTGATGAAGCTGGCTGGGCAGAGCGGCGCGGGATTGCCCGCATCGTCGGTCGGAAACAGCTTGCCGACCATCGCCAGCGACCGCGAATGGCCGCGTCGCGGCTCGCTGCAGCAGGTGGAGTAGCGCGCGACGGTCAGGGCGCGGCTGCCCTTGCGGAAATAGCCCGAATAGCCCGTGTCTTCCGTGATCTCCCACATCCCGGTCATGCAGATGCCGTTGGGATGCAGCAGGCGCCGAAAACCCCTCCTCTCAGATCCCCACCGCAGGTCAACGGCGCTATCCACCGTGCGCTCGGTCGCCTTGCGAAAGAAGTAAGGCCGGCTGTGCGCAAGCAGGCCGGCTAGCACGCTGCTCAGCGTGACCTGATAGACCGGCAGCGGCGGCGCGTCGGGCGCGCCCCAGACATTCTGATAGGGGGTCGACAACAACGCGTCCTGTACGTCCGAGAAGCGCGAGCCCGCGTAAGCCCGATCCTCCGGGGTAACGCCCTCGACCCCGAATGGCGGTGCATCCATGCCAATCTCCCAGAGCCATTCAGACGCCGAGCCGCGTCGATCAATTGCTGATTGAGAAACTTTGCAACTCTATCGTCAAGCGCAACTTGCCAACGTCGCGGGTTACCCGCACGATGACGTCACGTCAGCGCCAGCCGGGTGCCACCTCCCGTGAACGAAACCGGACGCATCGTCGCCGACACGGCGGCGCGCATCTTCACCGATCTTGCCGATCCGCAGCTCATCAATCGAGCCAAGGACGATCGCTGGAAAGCGGCGCTGTGGCAGGCGCTCGCCGATGCTGGGCTGACGCTCGCCTGGGTGCCGGACGAGCTTGGCGGCGCCGGCGCGAGCCTCGCCGACGGATTTGATATCCTGCGCGTCGCGGGGCGATCGGCGGTCGCGGTGCCGCTCGCCGAAACCCTGCTCGCCGGCTGGCTCCTCGCGCAGGCCGGCGTCGCATCGCCGGCAGGCGCGATGACCGTCGCGCCGGCGCGACGCGGCGACGTCATCGCCTTGAACTCCGACGGAACATTGAGCGGACAAACGCGCGGTGTGCCGTTCGCACGCGAGGCCAGCCACGTCGCGGTGCTGGCAACGAGCGCCACCAATGCCTTTGTTGCTCTTGTGGAGACATCGCGCTGCCGCATCGCAGATGGCCGTAGCCTCGCCGGCGATGCGTCGAGCCTCGTGACCTTCGATGGCGTGACACCAAGCCAGATCGCTCCCACCCCCTCCGGCTTCACCGCGCGGTCGGTGATGCTCATCGGCGCGGTTGCGCGCAGCATCGAAACCGCGGGAGCGCTGGAAACGGTTCTGGCGATGACGGTACGCTATGCCAACGAGCGCGTCGCCTTCGAGCGGCCGATCGCCAAGTTCCAGGCGATCCAGCATAGCCTCGCGCGGCTTGCCGGCGAGGTCGCGGCAGCCCTGGCGGCGTCCGGCTCCGCGGCCGATGCCATCGCGCAGGCCGAGACGTTCGATGACGCCGTGTTCCTGGAAGCCGCGTCGGCGAAAATCCGTTCGGCCGAGGCGGCGAGCGATGGCGTCGCGATCGCGCATCAGGTCCACGGCGCGATCGGCTTCACGCAGGAGCACATCCTGCATCGCTTCACGCTGCGGCTGCTGGCGTGGCGCGACGATTTCGGCAACGAGAGCCAATGGGCCGCCGACCTCGGCACCATGATCGCCGCGCGGGGCGCTGACGAATTCTGGCCGCTCCTTGCATCGCGATGACCACGAACCCCGCATCATGACCGCAGACCTCAGCTTCGATCAGATCCGCCTGCCGCCGGAATGCGATGCGCTACGCCACGCGGTGCGGGCATTTCTCGCCGACGAGATCGCCGCCGGCACGTTCGATCCGGAGCGGCCGGGACACGGCAACTCGCATAACGCCGCATTCAGCGGCCGCGTCGGCGCCAAGGGCTGGATCGGCATGACGTGGCCGAAGCGATACGGCGGCCACGAGCGAAGCTTCCTCGAACGCTTCGTCGTCACCGAGGAATTCCGCGTCGCCAACGCGCCGGTGCGGCTGCATTTCGTCGCCGACCGCCAGAGCGGCCCGATCCTCCTGAAATACGCTCCCGAGCACGTCAAGATGGACATCCTGCCGCGCATCTGCCGCGGCGACGCCTGCTTCGTCATCGGCATGAGCGAGCCGGATTCGGGGTCCGACCTGTTCGCGGCGAAGGCCAAAGCAACGAAGGCGGAGGGCGGCTGGCTTGTCAACGGGACGAAGATCTGGACCAGCAACGCGCACATCGCCGACTACATGATCGGCCTGTTCCGTACTTCTTCGTCACCCAAGGAAAACCGCCGCCACGGCCTGACGCAGTTCCTCGTCGACATGAAGACGCCTGGCATCACGGTCAACCCGATTTATCAGATGACCGGCCAGCACGATTTCAACGAGGTCGTCTTCGACGATGCGTTCGTGCCGGACGACTATCTGCTCGGCGAGATCGACGGCGCCTGGAAGCAGGCGACCAGCGAGCTCGCCTACGAGCGCAGCGGGCCGGAGCGTTTCCTGGAGACGTTCTACGTGCTGCAGGAACTCATCCGCGCGCTCGGACCGCAACCGGACCTGCGCAGCGCCGAAGGCATGGGCCGCCTCGTCGCACAACTTCACACGCTGCGGCGCATGTCGGTCTCGGTCGCCGGCATGCTCCAGGCCGGCAAGGAGCCGCTGGTCGAGGGTTCGATCGTCAAGGACCTCGGCACGACGTGGGAGCAGAAGCTGCCCGGCCGCGTGCGCGAGCTTGCGGCCTTCCTGGAGCCGGAGACTGGCAACCGCGCTACATTCGAGGAACAGCTTGCGTTCGCAACCACGATCGCGCCGAAGCTCACCATCCAGGGCGGCACGACTGAAGTGCTGCGCGGCATCATCGCGCGCGGCCTAGGCCTGCGCTGATCATTATTGGGAACAAACACCATGCCTCCATTCAAGGACATCGGCGTCGACAAGTTCGGTTTCGTCACGTTGATCGAAATCCGCCGGCCACCGAACAATTTCTTTGACGTCGCGCTGATCCAGGAGATCGCCGGCGCGCTCGAAACACTCGACGAGGACAATAGCTGCCGCGCTGTCGTGCTGGCATCGCAGGGTAAGGCATTTTGCGCCGGCGCCAATTTCGGCGACGGCAGCAAGCTCGACGCATCAGGCCAACGGCCCGGCGAGCAGAGCGAGCCGGTGCAGCATCTCTACATGGAAGCGAATCGCCTGTTCCGGACCAGAAAACCGATCGTCGGTGCGATCCATGGTGCCGCCGTCGGCGGCGGCCTCGGTCTCGCGATGGTGCCGGACTTCCGTATCACCTGTGCGGAGGCGCGCTTCTGCGCCAATTTCACGCGGCTCGGATTCCATCCCGGCTTCGGGCTGAGCACCACGCTCCCGGAGGTGATCGGCAAGGCCAAGGCGGCGATGATGTTCTACACCAGCCGCCGCATCACCGGCGAGGAGGCCTTCGCGATGGGCCTCGCCGACGTGCTGGTGCCGCAAGCTGACGTGCGCGCGGCCGCGCTCGCGCTCGCCGCCGAGATCGCGGAGAACGCCCCGCTCGGCGTAATGTCGACGCGCGCCACGACGCGGGCTGGCCTCGCCGATCGCGTGAAGCAGGCGACGGAGCATGAGCTCGAAGAGCAACGCCGCCTGCGCCTCACCGCCGACTTCAAGGAGGGCGTGAAGGCAATGGCCGAACGCCGCGTGCCGAATTTTTCCGGTGTCTGATATCCGCACGCGATCTCCGGCGCGGAAATTCCGCCGACGCATTCCCACAGACATGCCGTTCTCGCAGATCGAAGACATTCGCGTCGGCCAAAATGTCAAACAGCAAAAGCTTCGCCGGCCCTGTTGTTTGAACCGGGCCCGGGCTGGCCCGCAGTCTCGCCCCTCAGATCGAGGGGATGTGGAGCGCCGGATGGCGCTCGACACGAGCCGCATCCTGAGATGCGGCGCGGCTCTGGCGAGGAGCCGCACGCCTTCCGGCGCTCCACGCAGCCAAGTTTACGCGGTCTCGCGCAAGCTTGACTGCTTTGCGGCGACTTCTTCGGCTCTCGGGTCCGCGCTTCCTGGGACGAGGCAAGTGGCCAGTCCACAGTCCAGCGAGCTCCTCGCGGAAGGGTCATAGTGCCCCCCGGGCGGAGTCCCGAAGCCCCCCCGAGTGCGTGCTTGCGAGGCACGCCCGCGGGCGCCGCGCCCCATCCCGCATTCAAGACGCCTCATGAAGCGCCCCTCACGGACAAGGTGATAGGAATATATACCCGAACAGATGGTCGGTCAAGAGCTAAGCGCAGAATAGTCGCTTGGTTGGACCTGCGTGCGGTACGAGTGCAATTGAGGACATGACGCATTTCGAGTAGAGCTGATATGTCTGGGCTGGAATCCTATTCATGCCGTCTGCCAACGATCGCACCCTTCAGCTTCTGCAGCATCTCGCCACAAGACCTGGACATGATGAGGTTAAGGCCGATTTTCGTCAGCTCTTGATTGAGGAGTTCGGAGCCGAAATCGGTGCGCTGGACTTCGAGCGGCGGGTTCCTGAGGTGCGCGGCCGGCTCGATGCACTCATTGGGCGGACAGTGTTTGAGGCCAAGAAGAACCTCGATCTGGAATGGTCGGACGTCGTCCGCCGCATGCCCGATTACCTGAGTGATCGGGAGCGCGAAGAAGGCGAGCGCTTCGTAGGCATCGCGTCAGACGGGCTGAAATGGGTGGTGTTCGAACGCGACGGCGAGACGCTGATCAAGGTGAAGGAGACGATCCTCGATCCCGCCAAATCGGGATTCTTCCTAGCTTGGCTTGACGGTGCCGTGGCGCTAAAAAGTGCGCTGTCGCCCGATCCAATCACGGTGAAGTCGGAGCTTGGCCAGGACTCGATCGCTTTCCGACATGCGCTCGAAAAACTCCAAATCATTTGGACCAAGCTAAAAAACGATCCTGCGGTTCTTCTAAAACGGCAGTTATGGGCACAGCTCCTTAAACTCGTTTATGGCCGCGAAGTTGAAAGCGATGCGCTGTTCTTTCAGCACACGTTCCTGGTCGTCGTCGCCAAAGCGATCGCCCTCGCAGTCCTCGGCCTGCGCGACGACGAACCCAAGCGCGTGCTCTCTGGAGCGGCGTTCGAGGCGGCAGGAATCTACGGCGCCGTCGAAAGCGATTTCTTCGACTGGATCGTGGCCGATCCCGAGGGCGAGGACCTTGTCCGGCGCATTCTGAATCACGTTCGCCGCTTCCGCCTCGACAAGGTCGAAAGCGACGTTCTCAAAATTCTTTATGAGTCGTTGATCGACCGCGCCGAGCGTCATGGTCTCGGCGAGTATTACACGCCGGACTGGCTGGCGGCGAAAGTGGTTCGGCACGCTGTTGAGCGTCCGCTCGAACAAAAGGTGCTTGACCCCGCCTGCGGATCGGGCACTTTTCTGTTTCATGCAATCCGCAAGTTCCTGACGGATGCAGAGGAGGCCGGTCTTGATGTTCGGCATCGCGCCGCGGAAGCGACGGGCCATATCGCCGGCATGGATATCCATCCCGTCGCCGTGATCATCGCGCGCGTCACCTATCTCCTGGCGCTCGCGCCAGTGATCTTGACCCGGGCAGGGTCGGTGTCGATTCCCGTTTATCTCGGCGATGCCATGCAGTTGTCGACGACGACGTGGATGAACGGCAAGGAGCTCGCGATCCCGGTGCCCCCGGCCCCCGGCACAATTGAAACGGACAACGGAATGATCGGAGCACGACGGACAGAACTGAAATTTCCGGAAATTTTCTGCAAGGAGATTCCGCTGTTCGACAGGCTCGTCGCTAAGATGCGCGAAGGCTCCGAACAACAGCTCACCGCACGGCAGATCGGACCGGTGTTCGCGCTCGAAGTCGAGCGCCATTACCGGCGCGACATCCTGAAGGCCGAGACCGACGCCCTCCCCGAGCTGGTGGCGACGTATACGATATTCGACGACCTGCGCAAACAGGGTCGGGATTCGGTGTGGACCTATGTGGCGCGCAACCTGTCGCGTCCTCTTGCGCTCGCGTTCGGCACCGGGTGGGCCAATGTAGTGGTCGGTAATCCCCCTTGGGTCGCGTTCCGCCATATGAGTTCGGATTTGCAGGTTCGATTCCGCGAGATGGCGAAGGGCGAGCGCGTCCATGTCGGCGGCAAGTTCGCGACCCAGAACGATCTCGCGGCGCTGTTCACGGTACGCGCGGCGGCGCTATACCTGCGCTCGGGAGGTCGTCTCGCTTTCGTGCTGCCGCTCGCCGCGCTGACGCGAGGACAATTCGAATTGCTTCGTGCGGGCTCGTTCCACACCGCCAAGATCGCCTGGGATGAAGCTTGGACCATGGACGACAGCGTGCAGCCGCTGTTTCCGGTGCCGTCCTGCGTCGTGTTCGGCCACCGCCGCGCGACCGCCAAGCCGCTTCCCGAGAAGGTCCGCGCCTATTCCGGCATCTTGCCGCTTCGCGATGCGCCGGAGAGCGCAGCGGATGATAAACTGTCCGTCGTGGATAACGCACCGAAGCCAGCCGAAGGAAAGTTTTCCGGAGGCTCTGTCTATCGGGGCGCATTTCGTAACGGCGCCACTCTCTATCCTCGAATGCTTTGTCTAATCGAACGATCTCCAATCGGACGGCTTGGGATGAACCCTGCAGCCCCACGGGTGAGAAGCCGACGTTACAAACAAGAGAAAGAACCTTGGAAGGCTGCATCTACTGTCGAGGCAAACGTTGAAGAAAATTTTCTGTACTCGGTGTTGACCGGCGAGAGCATTCTTCCATTTCGCCTCATTCAACCATTTGAAGGCGTAGTGCCAGTCACAGAAAAAGGTGAGCTGCTCAATTCTCAGAGTGCGGCTAATAGAGGCTTTGGCGGCCTCCACGCATGGATGGCAGCTGCTGAAATCCAGTGGGAACGCCACCGCACCTCAACTGATACTCTTGTTGAGCAATACAATCATCACAACAAGCTTGTTTCACAATTTCCAGTTTCACAGCTGAGGGTCGTTTATGCGAAGGCGGGGACTTTGCCCGCGGCTTGTTTAGTCCGCGATGCGTCTTTAATTGATCACAAGCTTTATTGGTCGCCGATAAATAGCGAGGCCGAGGCGTATTTTCTGATTGCCATTTTGAATAGTGAGACGTCGCGAGCAAGAACTGAAGCTTTGCAATCCCGTGGTCAGTGGGGCGCGCGCGACTTCGACAAGGTGATCTTCACTCTTCCTATTCCGCGTTTCGATTCTAAGGAAAAGCTTCACCGCGATCTCGCCGCCGCAGGACGCCGGGCCGAGAAAGTCGCCGCTGCCGTCGAACTGCCCGAAGCCTTGAAGTTTCAGCGCGCACGAGGATTGATCCGCGATGCATTGCAAGACGTCGGCATCGCGCAGCGAATTGATGCTCTTGTAGTGCAATTACTGGATCGATAGCTCAGAATGGGTTGAGCAGGGAGCGAAAACATCATCGTCGGGCTCGGTGGGTTTTGCTTCCGCTCAACCCAACCCTACGGCCCCTCAATGAATCTCCGGCTCCGGAATCCCGCCGGCGCCTTCGAGGAAGTCGAAGTCGCAGCCCTCGTTGGCCTGGCGCACATGCTGCCGCGAACAGCTTGTTGTAGCCGCGCGGGATAATCGCGCGGCGGCGGCGTGTAGGCGTTGAGCCGCGCCGCGATCTCGGCGTCCGTGAGGTCGACGCGGATCGAGCGCGCCTTGGCACGTCGACGGTGATCATGTCGCCGTTCTGCACCGCGGCGAGCGGGCCGCCGATCTGCGATTCCGGCGCGACGTGCAGGATGCAGGCGCCGTAGCTGGTGCCGCTCATGCGCGCATCGGAGATGCGCAGCATGTCGCGCACGCCCTGCTGCAGCAGCTTCTTCGGGATCGGCAGCATGCCCCATTCCGGCATGCCGGGCCCGCCGATCGGGCCGGCATTGCGCAGCACCATGACGTGGTCGGGCGTGACGTCGAGATCGAGATCGTTCACCGCCTTCGACATCTCGTCGTAGCTGTCGAACACGATCGCCGGCCCGGTATGCTGGAGCAGGCGCGGGTCGGCGGCCGGCGGCTTGATCACGCAACCGTCGGGCGCGAGATTGCCGTAGAGGATCGCGGTGCCGCCGGACGCCGCGATCGGGTTGTTGAGCGGGCGGATGACGTCGTCGTTATAGACCTCGCGCGTCGCCGATCGCGTCGTCCATCGTGCCCGGTCACGGTGCGCGCATCGAGATGCAGCATCGACTTCAGCCGCGACAGCAGCGCCAGCGTGCCGCCGGCGATGTGAAAATCCTCCATCAGCCATTCGCCGGACGGGCGCAGGTTGGCGATCACCGGCACGCGCGCGGCGAAATCGTCGAAATCCTTCAGATCGATCGGCACGCCGGCGCGCCGCGCCATCGCGACGAGATGCACCATCGCGTTGGTCGAGCCGGCCAGCGCGCTGTGCACGATCAGCGCATTCTCGACCGACTTGCGCGTGATGATGTCGCGCGGCTTGAGGTCCTCCCACACCATCTCGACGATGCGTCGCCCGCACAGCGAGGCCATGCGCGGATGCGCGGCGTCGGCTCGCCGGGATCGAGGCCGCGCCGGGCAGCGTGAGGCCAAGCGCCTCGGCGATCGTGGTCATGGTCGAGGCAGTGCCCATCGTCATGCAGGTGCCGGCGCGAGCGCGCGATGCCGGCCTCCATGTCGTTCCACTGCGCCTCGGTGATGTTGCCGGCTTCCTTCTCGGCCCAGTATTTCCACACGTCCGAGCCCGAGCCGAGGATCTTGCCGCCGAAATGGCCGCGCATCATCGGCCCGGCCGGCATGAAGATCGCCGGCAGGTTCATCGAGATGCGCGCCCATGATCGTGCCGGGCGTGGTCTTGTCGCAGCCGCCCATCAGCACCGCGCCGTCGATCGGATGCGAGCGCAGCAGCTCCTCGGTCTCCATCGCGAGGAAGTTGCGGTAGAGCATGCTGGTCGGCTTGACGAACTGCTCGGAGAGCGACATCGCCGGCAGCTCGACCGGAAAGCCGCCGGCCTGCCAGACGCCGCGCTTGATGTCCTCGACGCGGTCGCGGAAATGGGAGTGGCAGGTGTGCGAGATCGCTCCAGGTGTTGATGATGCCGATCACCGGCTTGCCGAGGAAATCCTCGCGCGCGTAGCCCATCTGCAGGGTGCGCGAGCGATGACCGAAGGAGCGCAGGTCGGTGGCGCCGAACCATGCGCTGGCTGCGGAGCTCAGCCAGGGATTTCCGAGTGGTCATGTCCCCTCCTCGTCAACCGCTCGTCCCGCGAAAGCGGGACCCAGCTTTGCCCTGGGATTCCGGCTTGCGCGGGAATGAGCGGAGTGTGCGTCAGCTTTGGTGAAATGCGCTAGCGCCCGTTCGCTTTCCGCCATGCCGCGAAGTCGGTGCGTGTCGTCTCCTCGGTCGCTGGATAGAGCCCAACGATCGAGCGGCCCTTCATTACCTCCTCGGCGACGAAGTCCTCGAACGCCGTCATCTCCACCGTCTCGTCGGCCAACTCGTCGGCGAGATGCGCAGGCAACACCACGACGCCGTCATGGTCGCCGACCATCACATCGCCCGGCCACACCGGCACGTCGCCACAGCCGATCGGCACGTTGATGTCGATCGCCTGATGCAACGTCAGGTTCGTCGGCGCCGATGGGCGGCAGTGATAGGCCGGCATCGCGAGCTTGGCGATCTCGTGGGAATCGCCGGAAGCCGCCGTCTGTCACCACGCCGGCGACGCCGCGCATCATCAGCCGCGAAATGAGGATCGAGCCGGCCGACGCCGCGCGCGGATTCTTGCGGCTGTCCATCACCAGGACCGCGCCGGGTGGACATTCCTCCACCGCCTTGCGCTGCGGATGCCCGCGATCCTGGAACACGGTGATCGGGTTGAGGTCCTCGCGCGCCGGGATGTAGCGGAGCGTGAAGGCCTCGCCCACCATCGGAAGGGCATCGGGATTGAGCGGATGGACATCCTGGATGAACTGGTTGCGCAGTCCGCGCTTGAACAGCGCGGTCATCAGCGTCGCCGTGCTGACGGTCTTCAGCTTGTCGCGGGTCTGCGGGTCCAGCATCGGGCAGTGATATCGCGCAAAGTCCTTCCCGCCAAGCATCTTGGGCCCGCCCGGAACAACGCTTGGATGGTGGGCAAAGCCCGGCCGCTTCGCTAAGACTTAGGCCCCGCGCCGGCCCGCTCGCCTGCCCGCCGGCGGTCCTTCGGAGTGCGACATGAAGCTGGGTTACTTCACGATGCCGGTGCATCCCCTGCATCGGAACTGGACGGAGACGCTGCGCGAGGACCGGCAGGCGATCATCCTCGCCGACAAGCTCGGCTTTCACGACGCCTTCGTCGGCGAGCACCTGACCGACAAGGCCGAGAACGTCACCAACAGCATGACCTTTCTCGCGACGCTGATCCCTGAGACCAGGCAGATCAAGCTCGCCACCGGCACCTCCAACCTGTCGCAGAAGCATCCCGTGCTGATCGCCAGCCAGGCGGCGATGTTCGACCACCTCGCCGAAGGGCGGTTCATCTTCGGCATCAGCCCGGGGGCGCTGACCTCCGACGCCGAGTCGCTTGGCCTGCTCGACCAGGACCGCAACAAGATCTTCGCCGAGGCGATCGACGTAATCCTGGCGATCTGGGAGGGCGAGCCGCCCTACGACATCGATTTTCCCGATAACCGCTTCAAGGTGTCGTTCAAGAATACCGAAGCCCTCCATCTCGGCATCGGCTATCTCGGCAAGCCCTATCAGCAGCCGCGGCCGGAGATCGTCGGGACCGTCTTGGCGCCGTTCTCGCCGGGTGTCGTTCACATGGGACGGCGCGATTTCCATCCGCTGTCGGCCAACTTCCTGCTCTCGATGCACCTGAAGTCGCACTGGCAGAACTACGCCAAGGGCAAGGCCGAGGCCGGCGTGACGCCGAAAGCCAGCGAGTGGCGCGTGGCCCGCACGATCTTCGTCGCCGACGACGACAAGACGGCCGCACGCTACGCCACCGAGGAAAATGGGCCTTATCACTTCTACTACAGCCAGATCCTCGCCAAGGCGCAGCGCAGCAAGCGCCTGTTCCTGTTCAAGACCCACAAGGAGCAGCCCGACGAGGAGATCACGCACGACCTCGTCATGGACAAGCTCGTCATCCATGGCGGCGTCGACAAGGTCGTCGACCATCTCCTTGCATTGCGTGAGGAAGCCGGCGACTTCGGCGAGATCGTCTATGCCGGCATGGACTGGGCCGACCCGGCACTCGCCAAGCGCTCGATGACGCTGATGGCCGAGCAGGTGATGCCGCGGATGAATGCCGCCATCGGCAACGGCGCCGCCACGGGCAAGCAGCAAGCCGAGGCGCGCGCGTGATGCAGGTCAAAAGCAACGGCTCGACATTCAACTATGTGGTCGAAGGCCCGGAAGGCGCGCCGTGCATCATGCTGGCGCACGGCATCGCCACCGACCTCACGTCATGGGACGACGTCGCCGGACGCCTCACATCCCGCTTCCGCATCCTGCGCTATGACGCCCGCGGCCACGGCGGCTCCGCCGGTCCGGCCGGCGCCTATTCGCTGGCGATGCTCGGCGACGATGCCGTCGGCATCCTCGATGCCTTGGGCATCGCCAAGGCACACTATTGCGGCCTGTCGCTCGGCGGCATGACCGCGCTCGGTCTCGCCCTCGACCATGCGGACCGGCTGGCGAGCGCCGTCGTCTGCGACGCGCGGGCGACGGCGCTGCCCGATTATCACAAGGCCTGGGCCGAACGCGCCGCGCAGGTGCGCGCCAAAGGCATGGAGTCGATCGCCGACGCCACCATCTCGCGATGGGTGGCGCCAGCTTTCCTCGACAACAAAGCAGGCATCGCGAGGCTTCGCACCATGGTGCTTCGGACGTCGGTCGACGGCTACGGGGGCTGCGCCGCGGCGTTGCAGAACCTCGACTATGGCCACCGGCTCCGCGAGATACGGTTGCCGACCCTGTTCCTGGTCGGCGACCAGGACACCGGCGCGCCGCCGGCCGCGATGCGCGAGATGCACGAAGCCGTGCCGGGCTCCAGCTTCGTGGAGATCGCGGGCGCGGGCCATCAAGCCCATATCGAGCGGCCGGAGGCCGTCGCCGCGGCAATCGCGGATTTCGTCGACCGCGTCGAGGCAATATAGCGCGCGATGGCGGATGCAGCATCCCACGCCGCCAGCACGCCACGCCCCGGCAGCCGCCTCGCCGAGGTTGGACTGCCGCTGACCGGCGTGATCGTCGGCGTGCTGCTGGTGATGGGGCCGTTCCTGGCGACCATCATCCGCAGCCTGCTGCTGTGGGATCACGACCGGCCTGCATGTCTCGCTGCAGAACTTCGCCGGCCTGTTCGGCGACCCGCGCTTCTATCAGGCCGTCGGCAACACGCTGATCTGCGGTGCCGGCGCGACCATCCTGAGCTGCGTGCTCGGATTTCCTGGCCTGGATCGTGTCGCGCACCGACATGCCGGGCCGGCGCTGGTTCGAGATCTTGAATCTCGTGCCGTTCTTCCTGTCGCCCTATGTCGGCGCGGTGAGCTGGATCTATCTCGCCGCGCCGCATAGCGGCATCCTTGCCGCAGCTTGTTCATGCAATACTTCGGCTCGCCGGTCGATTTCATCAATGATCTACAGCCTCGGCGGCGTGATCTGGGTGCTGTCGCTATTCTACACGCCCTACGTCTATCTGTTCGTCATCGCGCCGATGCGGCAGATGGATGCGGCGCTCGAAGATGCCGCGCGCGTGCACGGCGCCTCGTTCTGGTACACGCTGCGGCCACATCACCATCCCGCTGCTGCACGCCGGCGCTGCTGTCGGGCGCGCTGATCGTGTTCGTCACCAGCGCCGGGCTGTTCGACGTGCCGCTGGCGCTCGCCGTCGCCGAGGGCATCCGCACCATGCCGACCGAAATCTTCTCGCTGGTGCAGTATCCGTCCGACCTCGGCCGTGCCGCCTCGTTCGGCGTTCTGGTGATGACCGTGACCGTGCTGTTCTCGATCCTGCAGCGCCGCTACATCGACCGGCGCCGCTACGATACCGTCACCGGCAAGGGCTATCGACCGCGGCGTTATTCAGCTGCGCCGCGGCGGGCGCATCGCCGCGCTGGCGCTGGAGACGCGTCTATATCGGCGGCGGCGTCGTGCTGCCGGTGATCGCGCTGCTGATGGTGTCGTTCTCGCTCGATCTGGACCGGACGATTCGATCGCCAATGCCTCACCACCGGCAATTTCGAATACGTGCTGTTCAACTATCAGCTCACGCAGCAGGCGATCCAGAACAGCCTGATCCTGGCGCTGGTCGGCGCGACGCTTCGGCGTCACGATGGCGGTGCTGCAGGCCTATTACCTCCAGCGCGGCAGCCGCCGGCGCGCGCGCGCTCGTCGATTCGCTGCTGTCGCTGCCGCTCGGCATTCCGGGCATCATTCTTGGGCTTCGGATTCCTCATCCTGGCGATCCGCACGCCGCTCTATTCGACGCTGCACGATCATCCTGATCGCCTATATCGCGCGCTTCTTTCCGTTCGCGACGCGGACGGTGTCCTCCATGCTGCTTGCGATCAATCCGGAGCTCGAGCAGAGCGCGCGCGCAAGCGGCGCGACCTGGCTGCAGACCATGCGCTACGTGCTGCTGCCGCTGCTGATGCCGGCGATCATCGCCGGCCTGGCTGATGCTGTTCGTCATCTTCATTCGCGAACTCGGCGCGACCATCCTGCTTTATGCCCAGGGCACCGAGACGATCAGCGTCGCGCTGGTGATCCTGAGCGAGCGCAGCTTCGGCTATGTCGCGGCGCTCGCCGTCGTTCAGCTCATCCTGCTGCTCGGCGCGTTCGTGCTGTTCCGCGCGACACGCGCGCTCGTCCTGCAGAATTAAGGCTGACATGACGTGAGCAGGACGGCTTCGTCACGCATCCGGAACCTGAGCAAGCGCTTCGGCGCGCTCGCCGCCGTCGACGGCGTCTCGCTCGACGTCGCCGAGGGCCACACGCTGGCGCTGCTCGGTCCAGCGGGCTGCGGCAAGACCACGATCCTGCGCTGCATCGCCGGGCTGGAGACGCCGGACGAAGGCGCGTATCGCGATCGCCGGCAACGTCGTCTTCGACAGCGCGCGCGCGCGTCAATCTCATGCCCGAGCAGCGCAAGCTCGGCATCGTGTTCCAGTCCTATGCGGTGTGGCCGCATATGACGGTCGCCGAGAATGTCGGCTTTCCGCTCAAAGTGCGCGGCGTGGCCAAAGGCCGAGCAGCGCACGCGCGTCGACGACGATCCTCGACGTGGTCGGCCTTTCGGCGCCTCGACGGACAAGTCGGCGACGCAGCTTTCGCGGCGGCCAGCAGCAGCGCGTGGCGCTCGCGCGCGCGCTCGTTCACGAGCCGCGCGCTGGTGCTGTTCGACGAGCCGATGTCGAACCTCGATGCGCAGTTGCGCGAGCAGATGCGCATGGAGCTCAACGTTCTGCAGGAGCGGCTCGGCTTCACCGCGATCTATGTCACGCACGACCAGGCGGAGGCCTTCGCGCTGGCCGAAACCGTCGTGGTCATGAACCGGGGCAGGATCGAAACCATCGGCGCGCCGCCGCGAGGTGTTCCATCGGCCACGGACGCCGTTCGTCGCCAACTTCCTCGGGCTCAACGTCGTGCCGGGACGCGTCATGCGGACGGGCACCGCTGCGGACGCGAGCGCCGGCGCCGATGGCGCACCCAAAGCACGCTACGCCCAGGTCGCTCTCGCCGGTGGCCTGACGCTGTGGGGCGTCGTCGGCCAGGATGGTCCGATCGGCGACAACGCGCCTGTGCTCGCCTGCATCCGCAAGGAGCACATCGCCGTACGTCCAAGCCCGGACGCCGGGACGCAAGGTCTCCCTGGTCAGATCAAGGCGGCCTCGTTCCTCGGCCTCCAGGAGGAATACCTCGTTGCCGCGGGACCGGTGGAGATGCGTGCGATCCAGGGCCCGAGCGTCCTCAAGGCCGGCGACCGCGTCGCTGCGACAATCCGCCCCGAGGATTGCATCGTGTTGCTGGAAGGCGATGGCTCCTCGGACTAAACTTCGGCTCAACAAACATCGGAGGATAAGCATGAGGACGATCGGCACGCTGGCGCTGGCGGCATTTTTGTTCGGCGCTGCGGGCGCAACGGTGGCGTTGGCGCAAGACGTCCCGGCCCTCAAGAATGCATCGCCCGAAGAAAAGGCCCGGCTCCAGCCCCTTATCGACGGCGCCAAGAAGGAAGGCGCCCTCACCTACTGGGATGTCGTGATTCAGCCACAGACCAACGACGCGCTCGCCGCAGCATTCAAGAAATATTACGGCCTGCCAAATTCGTTTCAGGTGAACTATTCCCTCTCCGCGACGGCGGCGCTGGTGACGCGCGTCGAGCAGGAAATCGGCGCCGACCGCGTCACCATCGACATTGCGGCTATCGGCTCGCCGTCGTGGGTGTTCGAGCGCGTGACCGCCGGCGATGCGCTGGAGTACGACTCACCGCAATACAAGTCCTTCAGCCGCTCCTTCGAGCAAGGTCTCGGCATTCCGAAATTCGCAGCGTTCAATGGCGCCTATCTGTTCGTGCCGATGTGGGATCCCGACAAGGTCAATTTCAAGGGCAAGTCCTGGAAGGACGTGATCGGGGCGGTGCCGCCGGGCCGCGTCACCGTCGGCGACGTGTCGAAGTCGGTCGCCTATCTCGCCACCTATGCCGGTCTGCGGACCGTGATGGGTCCCGACTATTTCAAGCAGGTCGCGGCGATGAAACCGTCGTTCCTGGTGCGCTCCGAGCAGATCGCCGGCCGCGTGGTTTCCGGCGAGGACCTTATGGCGCTCTCCGGCATGCCGACGCGCGCCTATCAGTACAACGAGAAGGGCGGGAACCTGAAATTCATCCTGCCCGAGGAAGGCGTGGTGCTGCTGCCGCAGAGCATGTTCATCCTGAAGAAGGCGCCGCACCCCAACGCCGCGAAGCTGTGGATCGATTTCATCCTGTCCGAGAAAGGCCAGGCCATCGTGGTCAAAGGCGAGGCGATGGTCTCCGGCCGCGCCGGCTTCAAAAGTCCGCTGCCGGAGTATGCGCCGCCGATCGACAGCCTCAAGATCATCCCGGTGGATTGGAAGAGCCTCTCGACCGAAGAGCTCAAGAAAATCCGCGCCGAGTGGACGGCCATCTTCAATCCCTAAGGCTCTGCTCATTGGATTCGTCAACGCTCCGCTCGTCCCCGCAAAAGCGGGGGAGCCAGCTTCCGCAACAAGATGGATTCCCACGTGCGCGGGAATGAGCGGAGTCTGTTGTGATGACTTGGGCAAGTCCGGCTACGCCGCCGTCAAGCCGCCATCGACCGTGAGTGTCGTGCCCGTGATCGAGGCGGCTGCGGGGCTCGCGAGATAGCACACAGCGCTCGCGACCTCTTCGGCGGTAACGAACCGGCCCGTCGGGATGCGGCCCAGCATGCGCGCCTTCGCCTCGCCGCTCAGCATTGTTTCACGTGACGGCGTCATCACCGTCGCCGGCGCGACCGCGTTGACGCGGATGTCGCGTTCCGCCCACTCGATCGCAAGCATCCGCGTCATGTGGATCAGCGCGGCCTTCGAGATGCCATAGACCGAGCGGTCGGCGATGCCGGTGAGGCCGTGGGTCGACGCGATGGTGACGATCGAGCCAGCATGGTCCCCCGCGATACAAGCGGCGGCGAAGTGCTGCGACAGGAAATACGCGCCCTTGAGGTTGGTATCGATGACGTCATTCCACTCCGCCCAGGACACGTCCAGAACCGGCTTGAGCAGCGCGCGGCCGGCATTGTTCACCAGGACGTCGATGGCGCCGAACGCGTCGCGGGCCTGCATGAAGGCCGCGCCGATGCTTGTTTCGTTGCGCAGGTCGAGCAGCACGGGCACGACTCTTGCGGCCCTGCACGGCCGGGTGATCCTGCAGCGGATTGAGCATATCGATGCGCAGATCCGTCACCGCGAGGTCATACCCCTCGCGCGCGAGCGCCAGCGCGATGGCAAACCCGATGCCGGTGGACGCGCCGGTGACCAGCGCGGTGCGGTTAGAAGCCGGCGTCATCAAGGTTCACCCATCGTCCCTCGGCGAGGCTACGGTGGCACGCCTCCGCGAGTTGCACGTCGCGGATGCCGGCCCGCAAATCCGAGCGCAACGGCGCGTCCGCGGCCACATGCCGAATGAAATCCTCCCAGCCGACCCGATATGGATTGACCGGCTTCCCAGCATCAGGCGCCTCACGCCACGAGGCCCGATAATCCGCTCGGATATCCCGCGAGGCATTGAAATCGACAAGGTGCGTTTCCTCTTTGGTCTGCGTCCAGCAGCGGTGCATTCCGGCAACCGCGGAACCTTTCGTGCCATCAATGCGCAAAGTCAGCAGATCGTCGCCACGCGGGCGCGTCGCCCATGAGCTAAGGATGGTGCCGATCGCGCCGCTCTCCAATTCCAGGAGGGTCGCCGCGGTGTCCTCGACATCGACCTTGTATTGCCGGCCGTGCTCGTCGATGCGCTCCGGCGTGGCCGTAGTCGCGGCGCCGACGACGCGTCGGATGCGACCGACAATCCCTTCGATGACATAGCGCCAGTGCGGATACATATCGAGCATCAGCCCGCCGCCGGTCGCGGCCTGGTAGTTCCAGCTTGGGCGCTGGCACGGCTGATCGGCGCCGTCGAACACCCACCAGCCGAAGTCCAGCCGAAAGGAAACGATACGGTCGAAAAAACCCTCGTCCACCAGCCGCGCGAGCTTGCGCAGTCCCGGCAGGTGGACCTTGTCCTCGACGGCGCCGTGCTTCACGCCGCGCGCCTCCGCGGCGTGAAGCAATATCAGCCCTTCGGCGACGGACCGCGCCACCGGCTTCTCGGAATAGATATGCTTGCCGGCGTCGATCGCCTTGCCCAGCGTGACGGCGCGTTGCTCGGTCGCCGCGGCGTCGAAGAATACGGGATACGCCGGATCGGCCAGCGCGGCGTCGAGGTCGGTGCTCCAATCGTCGATGCCGTACGTCTCGGCGATGCTTGCAAGGATCTCCGCATTGCGCCCAAGCAGCAGCACGTGCGGCACGATCCGGTCATCGCCGACCGCAAGCCCGCCCTCGCGAAAGATCGGCACCAGCGCGTTTTGCAGGTGCTGCGTCGAGCCGATACGTCCGGTCGCGCCGTTGAGGATGATGCCGAGCTGCTTCGTCGCCATGGGCGTCTTCTGTCATTGCGCGGTGCCGGGAGCAATCGGATACTGGCATGTGTGATGCCCTCCCCTTTCGAGCGCGACCGTGCCCCGCCACATCGTCTGCCTCACCTTCGATTTCGACACCCAGTCTGGCTTTATCGCCCGCGGCATGACGACGCCGACGCCGCTGTCGCGTGGCGAGTTCGGCGCCATGGCATCAGGCCGCATCCTGGCATTCCTTAAATCCCTCGGCCTTCTCACGACCTGGTTCGTGCCCGGCTTCACCATCGAGAGCTGGCCGCGCGAATGCGAGGCCGTCGCCGCGGCGGGCCACGAGATCGCCAACCATAGCTGGGCGCACGTCCCGCCCGCGACGCAAACACGCGAGGAGGAGGAGGCCGACCTGGTCCGCGCCAGCGAGGCCATCGCACGACTCATCGGCAAGATGCCCCGCGGCTATCGCTCGCCATCATGGGACCTGAGCGAGCACACCATCGACCTGCTGCTGCGTCACGGCTTCCTTTATGATTCCAGCATGATGGGTGCGGACTACCTGCCCTATCGCGCCCGCGTCGGCGATGTCGCGACCCTCGGCGAACCTTTCCGGTTCGGTGAACCAACGCGCCTGATCGAGATGCCGATCAGCTGGTCGCTCGACGACTACCCACATTTCGAGTTCGTGCGCACGCCGGCCACCATTCTCAACGGCCTGCAGCCGGCACGCGCCGTGATGGCAAGCTGGCTCGACGAGTTCCTCTACATGAAGAAGACGGTCGATTGGGGTGTGCTCACCTACACCGTGCATCCTTACGTGATCGGCCGCGGCTACCGCATGCTGGCGATGGAGGACCTTGTCGCCAAGCTCCTTGCCGAGGGCGCGGTGTTTCAGACCGTGGAAGAGGCCGCGCTGGAAGCAGGCTCTCGCCTCGGCGCGTGATCGACGCTGCCGCGCTGTCTGGCGTTGCACCGCGGATCAAGCGAAGCCGTGTTCTCGTCACCCCCTGAAACCGTTCCGTCGGCGGGACCAACCGGGCCCCCTGTGCAACCACGGCTTGCGCTTTCAACTCCGCTGTCACATCGTATTGAGCGCCTGGATGCGTCGAGAATGCAGGTCGAACGTCCGGCAACGGACGATGTGAAGGGGGCGGGCAATGGCCGACTTTCAAACCGACAAGGCGAAATCCTTCCTGAGCCGGGTGTTGCCGGTCCAATCGCTGGAATCGTTTGAGAGCCCCGCGAGCGCCGCTGAATCGCTGATTCCTGCGCGTCCGTTGCCAAGCGAGCATCAACAGGCGACGGAGAATGCCGCCAAGAAGCTCGCGACCCGCGAGGAGATGACACCGCCGGAACGTTTCGCACTGGAAGCCATCATCATCCCCGACAAGCGGCCTGCCATAGACATCGTGAACGGCGACTACACGATCGTGCACCCCTTGTGGACGCACTTCGCGAGCGACCCGATCAAGGCGAGGATACGAAAGGCCATACCGTCCATCGGCCGCATCGAACTGCCGCATCATCCGACGCTGCCCTATGGCGGGACCGGGTTTATCGTCGGCCGGAACCTGCTCATGACCAACCGGCACGTGGCGGAGATTTTCTCCTCCGGGCTGGGCGTGCGGAACCTGATTTTCCGGGCGGGCCAGGGCGCGGCGATCGACTTCCTCCGCGAAAACGGCAATCCGCAGTCCTATCAGGTCGCGGTGCGCGAGATCGCGATGATCCATCCCTATTGGGACATGGCACTCCTGCGGGTCGAAGGTCTCGACGCAGCTCACGCGCCCCTGGAGCTGTCGCTTCAGCATCCGGAAGATCTCGCGGGCCGGGACATCGCGGTGATCGGCTATCCGGCATTCGATCCGCGTAACGATGCGGGGGTCCAGAACACCGTTTTCGGCGGGGTCTATTACGTCAAGCGGCTCCAGCCGGGGAAGCTGAATGGGCGAGCGTCGATCGACAGTTTCGGGAATAATGTCTCCGCGGCGACGCATGACAGCTCGACGCTGGGCGGAAACTCCGGCTCGGCGGTGCTCGATGTCACCTCCGGCCAGATCGTCGGATTGCATTTCGCCGGCATCTATCTCGAATCCAATTATGCAGTTCCTACCGCCGAACTCGCGCGCGACGGCCGCGTGGTCGATGCCGGACTGAATTTCCAGCCGTCCGCGACCGCGGAAGCCGGCGTGTGGAAGCAATCATGGGACGCCACCGAACCGACGGAAGCCTCGGTCTCCCCCGTGCCGGCCGTGAGCAATGCGCCTGCGGTCGTGCCGAACCCGGCCGGCGGAGGGCCGTCCGTCCATGCTGCGACGCTTACGGCTGGAGACGGCTCGACATGGACCATCCCGATCGAGATTTCGGTGCGCGTCGGCGCCACCAGCCCGAATTCCGCCCCACCGGCTCGTAGCGAGGCAGCAAGCGCGCGCAAGCCGCGCGACGGCAGCGCCCTGCGCAAGGGGCCACTGACGTTCCGCGATCATTTCGTGTCTCTCTACCAATCCGCAGCCGCCGAGATCGCCAGGACGAAGGCAGCGGCGTCCACTGAATCCACAATCGGCGACGACGGCGCGGGCTATGTGCTGGCAGCCGAGCGCGTGGCGCAATTGCACGCTGCCGATCTGACGGATTCGCACACCGGCGCCGCGTCTCCGCGCGAAGAGGGTCTCGCGTTGGAGGCGATGTCCGGCATCGACCATGCCGGCGCTTGCGCATCCCTGGCGTGGCAACTGCTGCAAGCGAAGCTGAGCGGCGACACGGCGACCGCCAACCACGTTGAGGCGCAGCTCACTGGCTCGACCTGCGATCCGCTCTGGGCCAAGACGATCGAGGAATACGTGAAGTATTTCGGCCCGAGCGGAACGCGGCGCGAACCGATCTACGTCACGCCGGAGAAGGTGGGGCCGAAGGTCATCACCATCAAGTCCGGTGCCAAGATCGGCATCATCGGCGACTGGGGCACCGGCGCCGATCCGGCGCAGCACGTTCTGCGCCAGGTGAAGGAGCAGCAGCCGGACGTCCTCATTCACCTCGGCGACATCTATTACTCGGGCACCGAATCCGAATGCCACGCGAACTTCGAGACGATCGTGAACCAGATGTTCGACCGCGCGAACACCCATCTTCCGGTCTATACGCTGGCTGGCAATCACGACATGTATTGCGGCGGGGTCGGCTATTATGAGCTGATCAAACGGCTCAATGCGCCGCCCATGACGCAGCCGGCGAGTTTCTTTTGCCTGCGGACCGAAGACCAGAGCTGGCAACTGCTTGCCATGGATACGGGGCGGCACGACTACAGTCCGTTCTCGGTCACCGATGTAACGACGTTCGTCGAACCTGCCGAACAGGAATGGCATCGGCAGAGATTGCAGGAATTCAACGGAAAGACGGTGCTGCTATCGCACCATCAGCTATTTTCGGCGTTTTCACAGATCGGCAAGCCGGCCGCGAATGGCAAGCTGCGCGCCTATAATCCGCAGCTTCAGGCCACGTATGAGCAGTTCCGGGCCACCGGAAGGCACATCGCCGCATGGCTCTGGGGGCACGAGCATAATCTTTGCATCTATCAGCCCTACAACACTCTCGAGCGTGGACGCTGCGTCGGTCACAGCGCAATTCCGGTGTTCGGCGCCGACACGCCATATGACACGCTGGCAAACATTCAAAATCCGCCACAGATCATCCCGAACACGATGCTTTCCATTGTCGAGGAATTCTACACGCATGGATTCGCGATGTTGAAACTTGGACCAGCCGGCACCGGCACGGCGGAGTATTTCGAGGACGTCGGCGGCAAGGCCCGCAGGCTTCACGCCGAACAGCTATAGCAAGCCTCGTTCGGGTGTGGAGACGCGCGTCGCCGGCGCGACATGCGCGCGTGGCCGAAAAGAAATGGGCCAAGGAGATCGTTCCTGCCATGAGTTTTATCGTTCAGTTGCCGCTCGAGCAATATCCGGCCGACGCGCTGTCTGGCATCACCCCTGTCGGATTCAGCCTCGGCAACGCGCGGGCGGGCGCGTGGCTGGCCCAACTCGCCTACGAGAACGACCCGGAAAAAATAGCGGCAGTCGCACAGCGCTGGGGACTTCACGCAGTCGCGTCGTTCCAGCCATCCGTCGCGACCATTTTGCCCCTCCCGCGCACGCGGGGCTTCGTCATGACCGGCAGGGGAATTCATTTCGTCGCATTTTGCGGCACCGACCCGCTCGTTGTCGCAGACTGGGTCAGCGACTTCGACTTCCCTTTGGACGAACGTGGGATCCACCGCGGCTTCCGTTCGGCACTCGACGCCGCGTGGCCCGATGTCGCAGCCGCGCTGACCGGAAACGGGCCGGCTGCGAAAGTCTGGTTCATCGGCCACAGCCTTGGAGCGGCTATTGCGGCCCTCGGCGCCAAGCGGGGGCTCGAAGACCTCGCGATCAGCTCACAGGCGATCTACGCGCTCGGGATGCCACGCGTCGGCAACAAACACTTTGCCGATGAATTCGAGACCATGCTGGGAGACCGGACCTATCGCCTCGTCCATGGCGACGACATCGTGTCGACGGTCCCGCCGACGGCATTTGGATTCAGGCATGTCGGCCGGCTGCTCCGCTGCCCGCGACACGGCAAGTTCGACGCCCGTGCCTTGAGCGCGACGCCAAGCGACGAGCCGCAGTTCGATCAGCAATTGCTGGGCGGACTGAAGAGCGGGCTGTTCCAGTTCCTGTCCGGCTCGCTGCCGCCGCAAATCCGGCCCGACATCCTCGGTCAAACGTTCCGATTTCTTCCGCCGCCCATTGCCGATCATCTTCCTGATCGCTATTGGCGGGCACTCGATCCCCGATGACGATGCGGCGTCGACCGCCCCATTACGAAGCCGGGAGATCGATCCAAAGCTCGATGATGCCCGGCCGATTTTTCTTGGAGGGCAGCGAGGTGTAGCTTTGGGATACCGTGGGTGGCAGCCCTGTGTAACCAAGGCTCCTGAGAGTTTCCGTCACATCCGCGGCGAGTTTGTCGGCGGCATCCTTATCCTGCGGGTAGAAATACCGGACCTCATCGAGGCCCCGCTTCATGTCTATCCTCTCCTCACCCGGGATTCGATAGCCCTTCGCTTGCAGCGCCAGCGACACTTGCTTGGCCTTCTCGCGGGGCACGGTGGAAAATTGGAAATACACCGTCGGCAGCGCCACCTGTTCGACGTGGACCGGAATCCACCACTGGACTCCCGACGTGCGCGAATAGGATTTCGGATCATCCTTCGCGATCACCGTCGTACCGTCGGGCATGATTCCGAGAACTCTTACCTTGGACATACCCGGGGTCGGTCGGCCACGCATCCCGAAGCACCGAATTCTTTGTAAGCTTATATCGCGTGCCCTTCTTCGCCTGGGAGGGAATGCCACCGTCGATGTTGCTGATCGCGTCCGATCCGATCCAGACAAAGCCTTCGAAGGAGCTGAGCGTCGTGATGTTGTCCTTGTCTCCCTTGAAGGTGGTAGGCGCTTCATTTGTGATCACGTCCGAAATCTCGGATTTTTCGCCAAGACGCGCCTTCAACTCGGCAACTTCGCGCTGCAACTTGTCGATTGTCGCCTGCTGATCCGCCACCAGTTGCATGCGCTGTTCCAGCGATACGATTGCCCCTTTCGCCGCGTCGTCGCGCAGGCTTTGAAAGGCCTTGGCCTGGGCCAGAGCCTCGTCCGCGTCTTCACGGGCGCGGTGTTCCGCCTGCCAAAGAAAGAGCAGCGCGGCGGCCGCGAAGGTCGCGATCACCGCCGCCGCCGACCAGATTCCCATCTGCGCACGCGTCTTCTGCCTGACGAACAGCTCGCTTGCGGCGACAAAGTCGCGGATCTCCGGAGCGGCGTCGCGATACTGCGAAGCCTCCGCGAGGGCCGCCTCATCGGTCAGCAGGTATCCGACCTTCTGGCCCGACTTCAGCCACAGCCGCGCCGCGGCAATGAGCTGCAATTTCTTTTCTGATTTCTGGCCTTCCGCGCGCTGCCATTCCTGGAGACGGGGCCAGTCGTCAATCAATGCTTCGTGGGCCACTTCGAAACGATCGTCGTCGTCATTCTGGCCCGGCGTCATGCGGATCAGCCTCGCGCCGACAAACGCCTCCAACACCCGCCGCACCGTCGCGGGCTCCCCCAATTGAAGCAGCCGGTCGCGACGAGGACGGCGGCGGAGCGAAGCCTCGCCCAATGTCGGCTGAGCCAGTTCCGCGAAAATGGATTTCGCCGTGACCTGTTCGTCGGGCGACAGGCTCGCGTACACCGCCTCCGCCGTTCGCGTAAGCGCTTCGCGCGGCCGTCCCACCATCCGGTAGACGTCCGCGGTCACGCGGTCGCGGTCGCGTCTCTCCCATAACTGGATCAACGTGAACTGCAGCATCGCGAGCGCTGTGGGTTCGCCCGAGACTTCCTTGATCAGGTCGTCGACGATCCCAGGATCGAAGTGCAATCCAGCCGCCTGGGCCGGCACGTCGATGATGCGGCGCAGTGCCAGCCGGGCTCGCGGCCGGCGGCGAGAATCGCGCATCCTCCTGCGCGAACGGCTTTAGCGGGTCGAGGTTCAGGACCTGCTCGGCCCAGTCGTCGCGGACGATGAGGATCGCCTTATGCGGGCCTTCCGCCCCGGCGACCGCCGCGACCGCGCCGGCGAATGCGTTTCGCACTCCCGGTTCGCGGGATGTGAACAGTTCTTCGAACGCGTCAATGACGAGAACCGCGGGATTTCCTTCCACGGCAGCATCAAGCAGATCACGAAAACGCTCGGGCGAGCGCGTCAGGATTTTCTTCTGCTCGGACAACCATGATCCGAGTTCCGGCAACGACCCGGCCGAGGCCACTTGGTAGACGGCACGCAAGAGCGCGCCCAGCGGGTCCCCACCCGGCGTGACAACGGGGAGGATGCGCCACCTCACGCGTTCGGTTGCGAAAGTGGCTGCGAGCCTCGGAAGCAAGCCGGCGATGACGAGCGACGACTTGCCGCTCCCCAAGGTCCCGATGACGAAGACCATTGGGCACTTTCGGACTCGTTCAAACAGCGCCTTCAGCGCATCCTCGCAGCCCAGGAGCTGTGCCGCATCCGTCTCCTCGAAGGTGCCGAGGCCCTTGTAGGGATTTGGCCGGTCGCCGAGGCTAGGAGCGTTGTTACGGTCGAATTCCGCCAATTGTGCCGATGCGAGCGATGTCGGATCCTGGTTCCGCACGGTCACCAGCGACGCCGTCCAATAGTCGAGGATGTTCTGCGCCGCTTCCCGTTCATTCGCGGCGCCAAGCAATGCTCCGGTTGCCTCCGCTCGCTTCAGGAAGTTTCGAATTTCCGGCGCGAGCTGCTCCAGTTGATCGCGGGTCGATGCAGCCCGCAGCAGCCGCGCATGCTCGTTGCGCAGGGTGAGAAGGGATTCGAAGGGCGTATCCGCTTCACTAAGTGGCGCCTGGCCATCAGCCATTCGGGACCTCGCTCAGGAGTGAATTCAGCGGCCTTCCGATTTCCAGGATTTCGCCGCACAACGCCTTGAGGGCCGTGTCGACGCGGTAGAATTGCAACAGCGTCTCGTTGCGAAATCGGCCATAGACGATGCGGGCAAGGTTGAGATCGCCGGCCGGATCGAGCTGGGAGGCGAACTTCCGCGCATTAACGACCCATGGAGCGCCGAGGCTCGCTTCGGACAGCGCATCGATGAGCGGCTTCACCTTGTCCCAGTGGAGCGCGAAGTCCTCCATGCGATTCGCGCGACTGCTGGTCCATCGCCTGGTCCGCGCTCCACAACTCGTTCTCGACGTCCTGCCAGCGGTCGTGTTCGGCGACCTGTCCCCGCAGCCGCGGGTAGAGATTTTGCAGCGCCTGATGGGCGACGTCGAGCTTCGCCCGCGACGGATCGTTCGCGGCGATGGCATTGCACACCGATCCGATCGTCTCGATCAGATCGCCGAGCGGCAGGCCTTCCGCCGTGGCGGTCAGCAGGCCATTGACGCGGAACGGCTCCTTGCGGATCAGGTCGCGGATCGAGGTGACCGCCAATGTCGCCGCACGGTCATCGAATGCCGCGACCGCTTCCCGTAGCTGTATCAGCGACGTCTTGAGAATCCGGATCCATCGCATTTCCAGCCGGCGTTCCAGGGGCGTGTCCGGCAACCCACCGGCGCCCTCGACCGCGGCATCGGACAATATGTCCAGTTGCAGGAGCTGGTTGTCCAACGTGACCGAGACGAGCGGGTCGGTGCGAAGCCGCTTCACGTCGTCGACGAGTTGCCGGTATTGCCGGATCTGGATCTGCTGCAGGCAATCATGGAGCGCCTTGTAGCTCTTGAGCCGGTCGAAGCCGGCGGCAAGTCCACCGAGCTGGTCTCGCGATAGCCGCAGCGGCCCCGCAATCGCCGCGTCAGCCGCATGCGTCTTCAACGTCTCGAGGCCGGCGAGAACCGACGCGACCTGTTGTTTCGCGGACGGTGCATTGTTCGCCGCGGCGGGGCACAAGCGGGCAATAGCGGCAACAAGCTCGGGACGGCCGGACCTCGCAGTTCGAACCGCCCGCAGGAAGATCACCGTGGTGCCGCGCCGCCCGAGAGCGTTGAGGAGCGTGAAGACCAGATGGCCGCCCGACAAGCCTTCGGGGACGTATTCTTCGTACAGGCCCTGGCTGAACGTGAACCGGACCAGTTCCTCAAGCTCCTCCGCCACGAAGGCATCGGTGATCAGCGGCGACAGCACGCCGATTCCGGCGCCATCGACCGTGCAGTAATCGCTCACGAGGTCGGGCATTACGGCCAACCTTGGTCGTTTCAACCGGCGCGATACGCGCGATCTCGAATCATCCGGCCACCAGCGCCACGCCTTTGGCGCCCAGCCGGCTTTGAATCACGCCGATCGGCACCCCTTCGTTAAATTTCGGGTTCAGCCACGCCGGATCACCCATGTGATGAAGCGCGACCAGCGTCCAATCCATATCGAAGCATGGGGAGCCGGACGAACCTGATTCGGTATTGGTCGCGTAGCGCACGCGGGTTCCGTTGTCGTTGACCTTGATGATGCTGTTGGTGTCCATCGCCAGCTTCAGCGGCAGGCCGTCCGGGTGCTGCGCGATCAGAAGCGGCATGCCGGTGCCGAGCCCCGGCTGGTTCTGGGGCAGCGCTATCCATCCCCGGGAGGGACCTGCGGCGGCGCCTTTTCCCACTGGCTCCGAGCCGAGACTGCGCGCCAGGCGGACCAGAGCGTAATCGAGCTCATAGGCAGCAGGGGCCTCGCGGTCCGGCGCGTTGTCGCCCTCGGCGCGGCTATAGGGGCTGGAGTTGAGGAGCCAGTTCTCAGCATGTAACGGTATGGCCTCGCCGTCGTTGCGGGAGCCGTCGGCGATCATCTTGTAATCGAACCGGAAGCCGACGATATCGGGCTTCTGCTTGCCCTGTATGACGCCCTCCAGGACGTGATAGTTGGTGAGCACGAGATCCGGACCGACCAGAAAGCCGGTGCCTCGCGCCCGCCCCTCATACTCGATCCGGCACACCTGACCTTCGACCTTGGCCAGCCTGTCGCGCCATACGCCGAGATCCACCAGCTTCAGGTGCGGCTTGACCATGGCTTCCAAGGCCGTTGCCGTCGCCTGCCTGGGCGCGGCGGGCACAGCGCCGCCCGCCTCCTGCACGGCCACCGCCGGCGCCATGCCGAATTTCTCGTAGACGCGTTGCAACTTCGCATCGCGCGGCTGCTCGAGATAGGCGGCGCGAGCGAGGTCGGCGAGCAAGCCCTTGCGCTCCGCCCACTCGATCAGCTTGAAGACCATGTGCTTGGTCGGTGCCGGAGCGACGATCGCCCTCAGGCTCTCGTTCAATCCCATGCGAACCAGTTCTTCGAGCTCGTCCTGGTCGAACGCGCCGAGCAACGCGGTCTGGAACTCGCGAACGTCGAGCCCTGGGATCATCAACAACGTCCCGCAATATCGAGCAAAACAGCGGCGGATAAACACGCGCAATCGGCATTGGATTCCATGCAGCTAATGATTGCATCATCACACAGGCCGTTCAAGGGCGGCTGGGCCGGGTCGCGATCGACATCCGGCCGGATCCATGGAGCGGGCGCAATCGCCACAAGCCGTACGGCATCATTCGGCGGCTGAAAAATTCTATTCGGCGCCTGGGAGTGCCCGGCATGACTCCTTTCGCGGGTTGTGCGAGGAATAACGTTCGCGCGTGCCCTGCGGATTCACTCAGCTACCCTGACGCCGCGCAGACAGGCCGACCATTATCGCGACTCTGGATACCGACATGCCCCTCGATGCCGACATCCTGGTCCGGCGCACGACCCGGTTCCTGTTGTGGAGTCCACGTCCTCCGGCTCAAGCGCCGCAAGTTGTTCTTGGCATGTTTCACGCCGGTAACCCGCCATCCGTCCAGAACATTCGCCGGCTTTCGCTCCTGCCGGCTGCGAACGCTGGCGGGCTGTTCGAAATCGAGGCCGCCGCCTGCGGGCTGGAGGACGGCGCCATCATTCACTATTGGTTCGAGGTCGATGACAGCCGCTCCGGCCACCAGCCCCCGGATCGCGTCATCGTCACCGACCCGTTCGCCTGCTCCATCGATTGGCGGGTGTTTCCGCCGGGCACGATGGACCGCACTCAACCCGCCGGGGTGGTGCGGTACCTCGGCAATGGCCGGCTGGCGGAATGCGATCCAGGCGGCGAGGTCGCGAGCTTCGAGACGCCCGACGCACCCGACAAGCTGCCGCCCAACATCCGGCTCGTGATCTACGAATTGCCGACTGCGTGGGCCTTGAGCACGTCGCGCAACGAACCAGGACGGGCCACAGCCACGTTCGTCGACGTTGCCGCACTGATCGACGAACGGACCGGCGGGGCGAACTTCTCTGATCTCTCATTATTGAATGCCGGCAGCACCTACCTGACCGACCTCGGCGTGAACGCGCTGGAGCTTCTGCCTCCGGCCGACAGCTTCTTCAAACGTGAATGGGGCTATGACACGTCCCACTACCTCGCGCCGGATTCCGAGCTGGGCTACCCGGAGGGCAACTTCTCGCCGACCGCCAATCGCGATCTGGCCCGGCTTGTCGACGCGTGCCACCGCAAGGGCATCCGCTTTTTCATCGACGTCGTGATGGCCTTTGCCAAGGAGGAGCCCTGCAGCCGTATCGATGCGCAGGACTTCTGCATCGAGTTCGATTCCGCACATCCTCCGGACGACGTCGATGCCTGGACCAGCGGCCGCGGCGCCGACGGCCACCACGAAACCCGCAACGGCTTCGGCAGCACCCTGTGGCGCTATTCGAAGCCGGTGACGGCTTATGACCCGATCTCGGGCGAGACCCGCGAGCTGTTTCCGGCTCGCCAACTCATGCTCACATATCTCACGCGCTGGATGCGGGACTTCCGCGTCGACGGCGTGCGGATGGACAGCGTCGAGAACGTCGCGAGCTGGGACTTCGTTCAAGCTTTCAAGGATCGTGGCCGGCAGATGTGGCGCCAGCGCTGGACCGATGCCGGCCTCGATCCCGCCAGCGGCGCTGACGCCCGCTTCCTTGTCGTCGGCGAGGAACTGAGCATGCCAACCGCTCTCCTGCGCCAGAGCCGCCTGGATGGGCTGTGGAACGAGGATTTCCAGGGCCGGATCCGCGCCGCGATCCTTGGAGAGAGCACCGGCGGCGATGACTTCGAGTGGACGGTCCGAAAGGCCATCGACTGCCGGCTCGGCGGCGTATTCACCGACGGCGCGCAGGCCGTGAACTACATCACCAAGCATGATGTCGAGGGATACCGCCACGAGCGGCTGTTCACCGCGCTCCGCCACATGCCCGACGAGCAGATCGAGAAGAGGATCAAGCTCGCATTCGCCTGCCTGATGACGGCGGTCGGCATACCCATGCTCCTGGCCGGCGAGGAATTCGCCGATCAGCACGATCTCTTCGATAGCGACGGCAACGTCACCCAGCGCGGGGGCAAGCAGGTCGACCCGGTCAATTTCGGTCGCCTCACCGCGGGGCCAGGCAACGACAAGCAGGGCGACCCCGACGCTTACTACGGTCCGATGCGGCGCAGGATCTATGCCTATGTCCGGCGGCTGATAAAGCTGCGCACGACCGCGCCGTCCCTATGGGTGAACGACACCGATTTCTTGTGGTCGGATTTCAGTGACGGCAAGCGCGTCATCATGTGGCGCCGCGGGGGTGCCGGCGCCGTGGCCCCGATCATCGTGATCGCGAATTTCTCCGATTTCGGTTCCGCGCCGGGAGCCGATTATGTCGTCCCGGCATGGCCCGGCCCCGCACCCGCCGACAAGAAATGGGTGGAGGTCACGCAAGACCGCGACGTCGATCCAGCTTATGCCGGCCGCGAATCCATTTATCCGTGGGAAGCAAAAATCTACACTTTTGCCGACGCATGAACGCGGTGGCCGTCACACTCCGGACAAACCGCGTCGGAGCGACGCAAATAACTTGATCGAGACCTGCGACCTTCTGTAACAAACTGTGCTGATCCGGCCGTGGTGATATCGGCCCGGGTGGGGACCTGCGCTAACGGCCGCAGACCATGGACGCCTATCTCGGCGTGGCTGCCCCGACGGAGCGTGCGGGCTCATCAGCATGACCGTATTCTTGCTTCCTCTCCATAACACGGGTTGACGACGACAATGCAGGCTCCGTCGAAAGCGGAAGACGATCCGTACCTGGATATCCGGGCGTCCGTTCGCGCGCTGTGCGAGAAATTTCCCGGCGAGTATTGGCGCGCGCTTGATCGTGATCGCGGCTATCCCACGGAATTCGTGGCGGCGCTGACGGAAGCCGGATTCCTCGCCGCGCTGATTCCCGAGGAGTTCGGCGGCAGCGGGCTCACCATGTCGGCGGCGGCGGCCATCATGGAGGAGATCCAGGCGGCGGGCTGCAACGGCGCGGCCTGTCACGCACAGATGTACACCATGGGCACGGTGCTGCGTCACGGCAGCCCGGCGCAGAAGGCGAAATATCTGCCCGGCATCGCGAGCGGCGAATTGCGCCTGCAGGCATTCGGCGTCACCGAGCCGACCTCGGGCACCGATACCTTGAGCCTGCGCACAGTCGCGGTGCGTGACGGCAACGACGCCTACGTCGTCAATGGGCAGAAGATCTGGACCTCACGCGTCGAGCATTCCGACCTCATGCTGCTGCTCGCCCGCACCACGCCACGCGAGCAGGCAGCCAAGCGCACGGAGGGCCTGTCGGTATTCCTGATCGACATGCGTGAGGTGAAGGGCAAGGGCCTCACCATCAGCCCGATCCGCACCATGATGAACCACGCGACTGCGGAAGTGTTTTTCGACGACATGCGTATCCCGGCCGAGAGCCTGATTGGTGAGGAGGGCAAGGGCTTCCGATACATCCTCTCCGGCATGAACGCCGAGCGCATCCTGATCGCATCGGAATGCATCGGCGACGCCAAGTGGTTCATCGCGAAGGCATCCGCCTATGCCAGGGACCGTGTGCTGTTCGGCCGCCCGATCGGCCAGAACCAGGGCGTCCAGTTCCCGATTGCGCGTTGCTATGCACAGATGCGCGCCGCCGAGTTGATGGTCCACGAAGCCGCGCGAAAGTATGAGGCGGGCGACGACATCGGCGCGGAAGCCAACATGGCGAAGCTGCTCGCCGCAGATGCGTCATGGGCCGCCGCCGACATGTGCGTGCAGACGCATGGCGGCTTCGGCTTCGCCGAGGAATACGACATCGAGCGCAAGTTCCGCGAGACGCGGCTCTATCAGGTGGCGCCGATCTCGACCAATCTGATCCTGTCGTATCTCGCCGAGCACGTGCTGGGCTTGCCACGGTCGTATTGAGATTCCGCGCAATTCCCCGCTCCACCGCAGGTCGTGCTGAGAGCTTGGCTGCAAATGCCAATCCTCATCCGGAGGAGCCGGCCAAAGGCGGGCGCCTCGAAGGATGAATGCCCGGATCGTGCCCTGTTGCGCAAATTTCTTCTGAGGGCGCGACGATGTTTCGCTGTCCGGTGAGGCCCAGAGGAAAACGTCAGCGACGCCGCAAATTTTCTTGGAACGAACGTCTTGATGTTCGCCCGGGCCTACGGCCATCATCATCCGTTACCGCGGCGGGCAATCGTCGGTGTCCGCCCCACCGAAGGCATCTTTGGCGGGAATTGTGCGGACAAGCCGATAATAGTCCCAAGGGTATTTCGATTCCTCTGGAGTCTTCACCTCGTAGAGAGCCATGTCGTACATGACGCGGCCATTGGCGCGGATACGGACCTCATCGCCGAAGTTATCGGCGGGCATGGACTTCATGGTCTTGCTTACGGTGGCCGCGTCATCCGCGCCCGCTGCCTTGACGGCCTTGAGATAGTGCATCACCGAGAGATAGAGATACGCCTGGGACTTGGTCGGCATCTTGCCGTGGCGCTTCATGAATTCTTTCGACCACGCGCGTGTCGCATCGTTCTTGTCCCAATAGAACCCGTCGGACACGAAGAGCCCGCGGGCCTGCGCAAGGCCGAGGCCATGGGTTTCCGTCAGAAACATCTGGAACACCACGATCTTGGCGTCGCCCCGGACAAGCTGGAACTCGCTCGCCTGTTTCAGCAGGTTCAGCGTATCGTGACCTACCGTGCCGGCGGCGAAGACCTGCGCCTTCGACGCCGAGGCTGCTAGAAGCTGCGAGGAATAGTCGGACGTTCCGAGCGGGAATTTCGCGGTCCCGACGACCGTTCCGCCATTCTCCTTGATGGTCGCCGTCGCGGCGGCTTCCATCAGGTTTCCCCATGCATAGTCCGGCGTCAGGAAGAACCAGCGCTTGAGCCCTGACGCGAGCACCGCCTGGGCGGTTCCGATCGACAGCGCGCGGCTGTCATCCTGCCAGTGGATCGTATAAGGCGAGCAGGCCTTCCCCGTGAGCTCGGCGGCAGCGGCCGCGTTGATCAACAGGACCTTCTTATTGGTTCGTGCGATCTCCTGGACCGCAAAGGCGACCGAGGTAAGTGGAAGGTCGGCGATGACGTCGACCTGCTCGATGTCAAACCAGCGCCGTGCGATGCTCGAGGCGACGTCCGGCTTGTTCTGCATGTCGGCCGCGAGGATCTCGATCGGCTTGCCATTGATGGCATTGCCGAACTGCTCCGCTGCCATCTTGGCCGCGATGATAGAGCCCGGCCCGCCGAGGTCGGCAAACTGGCCGCTCTGATCGCCGAGGATGCCGATACGTATCGCGCGCTCGCCGGCACTACCGGCCGTCACCGCCGAGAGCGAAAACGCCGCCGCCGCCAGCAGCTTGAGACCCGAATGCATCATCTGACCCTCCCTATGCGCTTCATATTTTGAACGCTGCGGCGCTCATCCCTTTTTCACGAGCGGGCATTTGCTTTCCGCCAACGGGCGGAACGCTTCTTCCGCGGGAACCGTCGCCAGGACCTTCAGCAGGTCCCATTCGCCCTTGAACTCGCCGGGCGCCTTGGCCTGAAGAAGATACATGTCCCGCATGACCCGGCCATCCTGACGGATCCAGCCGTCCTTGGTCATGAAGTCGTTAATCTTCGGCTTACGCATTTGCGCCATGACGGCATCGGATTCATCCGTTCCAGCGGCCTGCACGCTTTTGAGATAGTGCATCGCTGCGCCATAAATGCCGGCCTGCAGCATGGTCGGCGGGCGGCCATGCAGGGCACGGAAACGTTCCGACCATTTGCGGGTTTCGGCATTCTGGTCCCAATAGAACGCCTCGACAAACATCAGACCCTTCGCAGCTTCGAGCCCGATCGCGTGGACGTTGGCGAGCTGGGCTGCAAAGGCCACCATGCGCTTTCCGCTCGTGTCGAGCCTGAATTCCGCTGCCTGCTTGATTGCGTTGACCAGATCAGTGCCCGCGTTGGCGAAGGCGAGCACCGAGGCGGGCGACGACTGCGCTCGCAACAGGAACGACGAGAAGTCCTGTGCATTCAAGGGATGGCGCACCGCGCCGACGACCCGGCCTCCGGCGGCGACGATCATCGACGAGGCATCCCGCTCCATCGCGTTGCCGTAGGCGTAATCCGCGGTGAGGAAGAGACCAATCGGTCTGGCCCTGTTTTGCAAGGGCCGCCACCGCGCCCTTCGCGAGCGCGTAGGTATCGAATACCCAATGAAGGCCATAGGGCGAACATGCTTCCTGAGTGAGGTCGGACGTCGCAACGGAGGTCGCGATATCGATCTTTCGGTTGTTGCGCGCGAGTTCCTGGACCGCAAGCGCCACTGCCGAATTGCCGAGCCCGAGAATGACATCCACCTTGTCGACGTCGATCCAGCGCCGCGCGAGCGCAGCGCCGACGTCCGCCTTGTTCTGGTGGTCCCCGGAGAGGATGATGATCGGACGGCCCAGGACTTTGCCGCCGAAGTCATCAACGGCCATCTTCACCGCGACAACGTCGCCGGGACCCTGGATGTCAGCAAACGGTCCGGACATGTCCGCCAGCACCGCCAATCGGACCGCATCACTGCCGGCGCGCGACGGCAGGCTGAACAGCAGCAATGCCATCAGGCATATGGACATCAATCGGACGAAGAACATCATGAAAGACTTCCCCCTGTTTCATCCCAGCCGGCCGAGCATTAATTAGGGGCCGTTGTATTAAAACTTAGCTCCCTAAGTTTCTCCTGTCTACAGCCCGTTCTGGTTGCTTGTGCGGTGCGGAAGAAACGAAAGCCCGCCGGAAATGACACAGGCGCAAGCGCCCATCGACGTCGAGCACGGGGCGGACGAGTTGACGAAGCAATTCCGGGTGGCGCGTCTAGCCGCTACCGATCACGCTCGAAGATGGATACACCGGTCATCGACGCGTGCCCTTCGATGCACTGCATGAGACCGCGGCCATTCTTGATGCGAATCTGACGATCGCCGCATTCTTCGCGAAGCTGCTTGACGATCTCGCATGCGGCATAAGCGCCGGACACACCGCCGACGTGGCCGCAGGCGATCCGTCCACCATCAACATTGACCGGGAGCTTGCCGTCGCGCTCGACAATCCCCTCATCGACCAGACGGCCGCCTTCGCCGGGACCGCAAAGGCCGAGTTCCTCATAGGCGAGGATTTCGACGCCGGTGATCAGATCCTGGACCTGCACGACATCAAGTTCATCGATCGGCTTGGTAATGCCGGCCTGCTGGTAGGCGCTCCGGGCCGCAATCTGCGTCCCCAGCATGCGGCCAAGATTGCTCGCCTCAGCGCGCTGGACCGCGTGCGACGAGGTCGCCGTGCCGGTGATCCAGACCGGCTTGTCGGTGATCTCGCGCGCCTTGTCCTCGGAGGCCAGGATCAATGCGCACGCGCCGTCGCTGTAGAGGCAGCACATCCGTGTCGTGGTCGGCCAGGCGATGATGCGCGAATTCAGCACGTCGTCTTCGGTGACCTTGAGGTGGAGTTGCGCCTCGGGATTGTCGTAGGCATTCCGGTAATTCTTGACCGAGACCTTCGCGAGTTGCTCCAGCGTCGGGCCGCCATAGCGCTCGATGTGCGGCACGAGACACGACGTCGTCAGCAGCGCCGGCACGCCGGGCATGACGGGGCGCAGCCACGTCGTGTCCATGGAGATGGCGATCCCATTCCAGAACCCGTCGCCGCGCGAGCGAGTATCGAAATCGTAGAAGTCGCCGCCCTTCTGAAGGGCGAGCACGAGGGTGACGTCGCTCAGGCCGGAAGCCACCTGGCCGTAGGCCGCCGCAAGCGAATAGCCTTCCCCCGCGGCGCCGGCTTCCACCCGGAGGTCGGAGAGCCCCTGGAACCCGAGATAGTCCTGCATGAGGATCGACGGACTCTGCTGCTTCATCATCACTTCGCAGTAGATCGAATAGACCACGTTATCGATGTCATCCTTCGACAGCTTCGCGTGCTCCAGCGCCCGCTTGACCGCCTGGAGGCCGAGCGCACGAAAGGTCTTGCCTGCGTTGCGCATCTGCCACGGCACGGTTCCGACGCCGACGACCGCCACTTTTCTCACTTCTTCTTCCCCTTCTGGCCGGCCGCGAGGATGCGATTGAGCAGGATCATCTCCGACAGCTTCCCTCTCTCGACCGTCAGCTTTCCTTCCGCGACGGGGTGAGAGATATCGAGGCTGCCGCCCAGGACCTGGATGAAGCGCGGACCATCCGCGACGTCGACGATGAGATCGGCATCATTGGGCGTACCGTCGTGCAGCGCGATCGCGCCGTTCTCGATGCGCACGAAGAACGGGCCACCCTCGCGCGCCACTGAAAACTGAATGACGCGCGGAAAGGCTTCCATCAAATTGCGCGCCGCCGGGCTCCCGTTGAGCAGCGTCACGATAGCGGCCATCTCGTCGTATGTGTGGCCCATGCTGGCGACCCTCATGCGCCGGTGGCGGACAGATAATCGCCACGCAACGCGTCCCACGTCCGAGGCGTCAGGCCATCCTTCTTGAGGCGCTGCTTGTCGATCTTGTGATTGGGAAGCTTCGCCACCTCGGCCACGAGCTCGATGTAGCGCGGAATCATGAACTTCGGCAGCTTGTCCTCACAGAACCGCATGATCTCGGGGAACGTCAGGTCACGGCCCGGCCTTGGTGCGACAATGATCTTCACCTCGTCCTCGCCAAGCTCGGACGGAACCGGGATCGAAGCGCATTCCAGGATGCCCTCATGGGCGGCGAGCATGCTCTCGAGCTCATAGCAGGAGATGTTTTCACCGCGCCGGCGGATCGTGTCCTTGCCGCGGCCAAGAAAATAGAGCCAGCCGTCTGCGTCGACCCGGCACAGGTCTCCAGAATGGAGCCACCTGTTCCGCATCGTCTTCAGAGTTTCCTCCGGCATGCGATAATATCCGATCATCTGCGTGAACGGCTGCTTGTTGCGGCTCACGCATTCGCCGGCCTCGCCGACCGGAACCTCCTCGTCGTTGTCGTCGACGATCTTCACATCATAGTGGGCGGTGTTGATCGGTCCGACGGACCCGGTCCGGCGTTCCTCCCAGATGGTGTAGGCGAGATGGCCGGATTCCGTCGAACCGTAGGTATCGATCGCCTTGATCCCGAACCGTTTCTCGAACGGCTCCACGACGTCCGGCGGCATGCCAATGTAGAAATAGACGCGCAGCGGATTGTCGGCGTCGTCCGGTTTCGGGGGCTGCTTCAGCAGGATCGGCGCGATGCTATTGACCGCCCAGGTCGCGGTTGCGCCATAGCGCCTGATATCGTCAAGCCAGTTGCGCGCGCTGAATCCGTCGCCGATCGCGAGCGATCCCTCGCACAGCAGCATCGGCATGATCGACATGTAGGAACCGGCGCCGTGATAGAGCGGCAGCGCGATATACATGACGTCGTCCGGACCGAGGCGCCCGGCCTGCACGATGGTCACCCCGAACGTGTAATGGTGGTTATGCGGCAGCACCACCCCCTTGGATACGCCGGTGGTACCGGACGTATAGAAAATGTCGACAGGATCGGTCCAATCGACGGCGATCTCGTCACGATCGAGAGTCGGGCCGGCGAGAAGTGCTTCGTAATTGATCACCTCGAAGCGAGGTGCCAGCGAAGCGATGTCCGTTCCCGATTGCCCATGGAGCAGCAACGTCCGCACATTCGGGACCGCGTCGGCGATCTGCGCCAGCGCAGAAAGATAAGACGCATCGATCACCAGGACGCGGGCGTCGCTGTGGTTCAGGAAGTGCGCAAGCAGGTCGGACTGTGCGAGCACATTCACCGGCACCATAACGGCGCCGGCCTTGGAAATCCCGAACTGAGCCGACAGATAGGCAAGACAGTTCGGCAGCATCACCGCAACCTTGTCGTCCTTAACCACGCCGAGGATGTCGATGAGAAAGCTCGCGACGCGTGCAGACTGCAGGCTCAGCTCGCCGTAGGTCACCGTGCGATCGCCGTGCCGGGCAAACACCTTGGCGCCGAGAGTGCGCGCCTTGTCGTCCAGGATCGCGTGCAGCACGCGTGCGTTGCCGCGATAGTCCTTCATGGCGCGTCCCCGTCCTGTCGATCCCACGCCATCACACCTTCTCGGTGCCGTGAGCTTCGAGGCCCGGCCGATACTTTCCTTTGAGGAAGTCGCCGATGCCTTCGGTTCGCCACGCGTCGCCCTGCCGCAATACCAGTTCCATCTCCTTGGCCGACGAGTAGCTCATGGCCGCTTCCCACGACATTTCGAGCGAGAAGCGATAGCCTTCCTTGGTGGCCTTGAGCGCCCAGGGATCCTTCTGCGCGAGCTCATCGGCTACCTTCATGGTCTCGGCGCGAAGTTCTGCAGCCGGCACCGCGAGATTGATGAAGCCGATCTCGGCGGCGACCTTGCCGTTGAAGGGACGCCCGAGCAGGCCGTACCAAAGCGCATCGCGCGGACGCAGCAGATTCGCCAGCGACTTGCTGACGCTGCCGCCGGGAAACAGTTTGAAATTGATCTCGGAGAGGCCGAACGTCGCGTCCTCGGCCGCGATGGCGAGGTCGCAGCCCTCCACGATCGAGAAGGCTCCGCCGAAACAGAAGCCGTTGATCATTGCGATCGTCGGCTTGGGATAATAGCGCAGGGTCCGGGTGCGCCACTCCACCGCCTGCCGCCATACACGGTCGTATTCCGAAGGATGCGGCTGCAGGTCGGTGAAGAACTCCTTGAGGTCCATCCCCGCGCAGAAGGTCTCCCCGGCGCCGGTGATCACCACGACCCGCACATCATCGTCGTAGCGCAGATCGTCGAGGATGCGCGTCATGTCCGCGTGAAGCTGCGGGCTCATCGCGTTTTTCTTGCGCGGCCGGTTCAAGGTCACGGTGGCAACGCCCTTGCTCTTGTCGAGCAGCAGGGTCTCATACGTCATCTGGATCACTCCTGATCGAACGCCGGATCGAGCGTATCATTACTTAGGTCCCTAATTGTTATTAGAGCGTCGGGCTCTGGTTGTCGATACCGAATCGATCACAAGCCTTCAGGTTCGCGCAGCCTTTTTCTGTTTCTGGCGTTCTTTGAACTTCGTCTTCTGGCTCTTCGCCTCCTGGGTTTCCCAATAGAGCCGGACCGCCGCCATGGACATATTCTCGAACCCGGACATGTGATCGGTGTCCGCGTTGAACGCGTGCTTCAGGAAGCGGATCGCGTAAGGCCCCATCGCCTTGACCTCGTCGCACCATGACCGCACCTCGCGGTCGAGATCGGCAAGAGGCACGACTTTGTTGACGAGCCCCATCGCGAGCGCCTCTTGCGCCGTATAGGTGCGGCAGAAAAACCAGATTTCCCGGGCCTTCTTCTCCCCCACCACGCGCGCAAGATAGGCAGCGCCGAAGCCGGCATCGAAGCTGCCCACCTTCGGGCCGACCTGGCCGAACTTCGCAGTATCGGCGGCGATCGAGATGTCGCAGATGACGTGAAGGATGTGGCCGCCGCCGATTGCGAAGCCGTTGACCGCCGCAATCACCGGCTTGGTCACCTCGCGGATCATGTGATGGACGCGGCCGTGCCAGTAATCCATCTGCGGGTCGTAGCCGCCGTCCTTGGATTCCTGCGTGTCGCCGCCGGTGCAGAACGCCTTGTCGCCGGCACCGCGAAGCACGATGACGCGTATCGCGGAGTCGAGTTCGGCATCCTCGAGCGCGCCAAAGATTTCCTTCAAGGTGTGGGTGCGGAACGCGTTATAGGCCTGCGGCCGGTTGATCGTGATTTGCGCGACGCCGTCGTCCTTGACGTAGAGGATATCCTCGAAATCCATGTCACGTCCTCCAAACTTCCGTCGCGCCAACGCCGGTGCATGGCGCAGACGCTCAATGCTTCAGGATATGTTCCGCCAGCGCGGTGCGCAGCACTTCCGACGGCCCCTCGGTGATCATGAAGCTGCGCTGGTCGCGCCAGAACTTCTCGATCGGCAGGTCCGTCGTCAGGCCGATGCCGCCATGAAGCTGAAGACAGCGGTCGGCGACGCGGAAGCCCATCTCGTCGCCATAAATCTTTACCATGTAGGTCTCGCGCCGCGCGTCCTCGCCGCGGTCGAGCTTGGTGGCCGCGTCGCGCACCATCAGGGATGCGGCGTGCAGCTCGGTGTGGCAATCCGCGAGTATCCACTGCACGCCCTGGCGCCGCGCCACCGGCTCGCCGAATGTCGTTCGCTGCTTCACGTAATCGATGGTCAGGTCGAGACAGCGCTCGGCAACCCCGCAGGCGCGAGCGCCATGACGGATGCGGCCCTGATTGATCCAGCTCTGACCGACGCGAAAGCCGTTGCCCTCGCCGCCCACGAGATTCGCGACGGGAACGGCCACGTCCTCGAACACGATTTCGCTCGGGCGGTCTCCCATCATGGTCTCGTAATTCGCCGTGATGCGCACGCCCGGCGCATCCATGTCGACGAGGAAGCATGACATGCCGCCGCGCGCCTTCTTCTCGGGGTCCGTGAGCGCGATGACCTGGGCGAAGCTGGCGGCCCGCGCGCCCGTGATGAAGCGCTTGGTGCCATTGAGGATGTAGCGGTCGCCGTCGCGGACGGCACGGGTGCGCAGCGATCCGGGATCGGACCCGGCGTCGGGCTCGGTCTGCGCGAAACACGCCGTCTTCTCGCCCGCAAGCACCGGAAGCAGGTATTTCCGCTTCTGATCCTCGTCCAGCGCGAGCAGGATCGGTCCGACGCTCGGTCCGAAGATCGTGTAATCGCGCGACGGGACCGCGATGGTGCGTGAAATCTCATGCCAGAAGACCGACATCGGAAGAAGTCCTAGTCCTTGGCCGCCGTATTGCTCGGGCACGTCGAGCAGCCACAGGCCGGCGGACTTGGCCTTGTCCTGCAGCGCGGCTTTGGTGTCGCCGCTGATCGAACCCTGGCGTTCCAGGGGAATCAGCTCGCGGTCGACGAAGCGCCGCAGCATGGTCCTGAACTCGGCGAGTTCCTCGGCCAGCATAGGATCGATCCGGCCTTACGGGCTGTCGGACGCGCGAGCCGGCTGCGTATCGGCCGGCACAAAGTAAAAATCGCCGATCGTGCCGCGCCGCTCGTCGCGGAAGACAACCTTGACCCGGCTGCCGGTCTTGACCTCGCCCATTGCTTGGCCGTGCGGCTTCACGCCGTGGAACATGTAGGTATCGGTGCCGTCCAGGTGGATGAGCGCGAACACGTAAGGCAGATCGAGGTAGCCGATCAGATCGATGCCCGGGCCCATATAGTAGCAGTACGAGCACGACATGACGGTGCCGTCGCCGCTGATGGGCACCCACTGAGTCTCGACGTAGCAATCCGAGCAGTCGCCGCGCGGCGGCATCCAGACCTTGGCGCATTGCGGGCACTTGGTGGCCGACAATTGCTTTTCCTCCACGATGCCACGGAAGAACGGCGAGAGCTCGCCGAGGCTATACAGATATTCCGGCTTCCAGTCGGTAAAGGGAAGTTCGAAGGGACGTTCTTTCTTGACGCTTTCCATCACGCTCGCTCCAATTACCGTGCGAACACGGATACGCTGTTCATAGAGCCGTGGCTGTCGATGCATTGCATCACGCCCCGGCCGGTTCTAATCGGAACCTGCCGCTCTCCGGCCTCTTCCCGCAACTGCTTCACGATCTCGCATGCCGCGTAAGCACCCGAGACCCCGCCGGCGTGACCGCATGCAATGCGGCCGCCGTCAATGTTAACGGGAACCTTGCCGCCGGGCGCGACAACCCCCTTGTCGAGCAGGCGCCCGCCTTGGCCGAGTTCGCACAGGCCGAGTTCCTCATAAGCCATGATCTCGAGCCCGCTGACGAGATCGTGAACCTGCGCCAGATCGAATTCTTCCGCCGGCTTCGTCACGCCCGCCATCTTGTAGGCCTTCCGCGCCGCGATATGGGTCCCCATCAGTCGGCCGATATTCTCCGGCCCCGCACGGTGGGCCGCATAGGACGATGTGCCGGTGCCGGTCAGCCAGATCGGCTTGTCGGTGATCTCTCGCGCCTTGTCCTCGCTCGCAAGAATCAGCGCGCAAGCCCCGTCGCTGTGCAGCGCGCACATGAGCGAGGTGATCGGCGCCGCGATCACGGGCGCGGACAGCACGTCATCCATCGTCACGGCCCCGCGGCTTTGGGCCTCGGGATTGCGTGATGCGTTCGCGTGATTCTTAATGACGACCGCGGCCAATTGCTCGACGGTCGGGCTACCGTATTTCTCCATGTGCGGCATGAGAGAGAACGTGTTCAGCAGCGCCTCGCTGCATGGCATCACCGGCTGGAGCCAAGTCGCATCGGTCGCGTTCGATGTGCCGGCCCCGTAGCCTGCTTCACGCGACGCGGTCTTAAAATCATAGAAATCGGCGCCTTTCTGCAGCGCGATCAGGAGCGTGAGGTCGCTGCGACCGGACGCGATCTGCCCGTAGGCGGCGTTGAACGCATAGCCTTCGCCCGCCGCGCCGGCTTCGATTCGCAGGCTCGGCAGGCCCTGGAAACCGAGATAGTCCTGCAGCAGGACGGTCGGAATCTGCTGGCGGAGCATGACCTCGGAGAAAATCGAATAGATGACGAGGTCGATGTCCGCTCGTGAGAGCTTCGCGTCCTCAAGTGCCTTCTTCACCGCCTCGAGTGCGAGCGAGCGGAATGTCTTATCCTCATTACGCGCCTGCCAAGGCAGCGTCCCGATGCCGACAACTGCGACCTTCTTCACCTTGCGCCTTTCCGCCCTTAGCAGAGATCTCGTGCCTTACAGGCGCGGCCTCTTGTACTTAGGTCCCTAAGTAAATACTGTGATGCTTTGCGGCGGGTGTCAACGCCGAAAATGTTGCGCTCACATGCGCAACGTGCCGGGGAGGATTGTGCGGATGTCGATGTCAGCGGCGCAACGGCCGGCCAACGGCTGGCTTAACGACGTCGAGTTCGGCTGGAAGGCCAGGCTCGGATTGATCACCCCCTCCCCCGGGTGGACGCCGGAGCACGAATGGCCGCGAATGCTCCCCCTGGGGGTCTCCTACATGGTTGCGCGCATCCCGCTCAAGGCGACGACGCCCGAAGAGCTCGCCAAGATGGGGCAGCACGCGCTCGACGCCGCCGTCATGCTGGCATCTGCGAAGGTCGACGTCATTTGCTACGGTTGCACTGTGGAAACCATCCTGCAGGGCGTCGACTACGATCGGGCGGTGGAGAAGAAGCTCGCTGATGCGACGGAGACGCCCGCGCGCACGATGACCGGTGCGGTGATGGAAGCATTGCGCGCATTCGGTACGCGAAAGCTTGCGCTGGTGACACCTTACATCGATGCGATCAACCAGCGCGAGGTCGCGTTCATGACCGGACTCGGCCTCGACGTGGTTTATGAGAAGGGCCTGGGCATCGCGACCACGGTCGAGATCGCGAAAATCCCACCCGCCAAGGTCTACGAGCTTGGCATGGAGGCCGTCGCCAGGGCGCCCGACGCCGACGTTCTGTTCATCAGTTGCGGCAATCTGCGGACCATCGAGGCGATTCCTGCCCTGGAGGCGGCGACTGGAAAACCGGTCATCAGCAGCAACCAGGCGCTGCTGTGGAGCAGCTTGAGGCTCGCGGGCGTGACCGACATCGTCCCTGGCTTCGGTTCGCTGTTTGCACGATAGGCTAGGCGGGCGGAACGCTCGTCGCCATCCGTCCGCCTATGGACATACGGTTTTCAGTTGCGTTGCCGGCACGCAACGCCTTATCGCTGTTGGTCTCACGGAACCGGAGTCACGGAATCGCATGCGTAACGGACGGACCCCTCCTTCTCTTGGCGGCACGCCTAAGGCGCCGGGACGGGCTCAGAACGAGGACGCCGGGGCCGTGCAGGACAAGCAGGCCCTGTTCCGGAACAGCATCGGCTATCAGGTCCGCAAGACTCATCGGATGACGGAGAACTTCCTCCAGGACCAATTGGCGCCCCACGATATCCCGGTCGGGATGTGGTATTTCCTGCGCACGTTATGGGCCGAGGAAGGGCTGACGCAACGCGAGCTGAGCCGCCGCGTCGGTGCGACGGAGCCGACCACCCTGGAACAGCTCCGCAACATGGAGGAGCGCGGGCTGGTCGAACGGCGGCGCGACGAGGAGGACCGCCGCAAGACCTGCGTGTTCCTGACGCGAATGGGACGGGACTTGAAGAAGCGGCTGCTTCCCTTCGTCGACGATTTGAATGCCACGGCCTTCGACGGCTTTAGCGAGCAGGAGGTTCGCCAGCTTCAGGAGCTTTTGCATCGCGTCAGAGAGAATCTGCGGAGTGCAAAATCGCTTCGCTAGCTTAAAAAACTACGGGCGAGATTGGACGTCCCTACAGGCCAAATATTTGTTGTGCGCCTGCTACTCGACGATGCGAGCATTGATCTCGTCGAGCTGGGAGATCGTCGCGTGCAGGTCCTTCTGAACCTCGGCCAAGCTGGCCAGCAGTCGCTTGACCTCCGGGCCGGTGAGGCCTTGAACGGCCGTCGCGACGACCTCTTTCGCCAATGGCAACAGATCGTTCCTCAACCGGCTGCCTTTGGCTGTCAGATGGACGTGCTGTTTGCGACGGTCTTTCTTGCTCCGAACGCGCCGGACCAAGCCCTTCTTCTCCATGCTCAGGATCGCGGTGAGCGTGGTCGGCTCCATGGTGCCGACGCGCCGTGACAGCTCGCGCTGGGTCAGGCCATCCTCGTTCCAAAGAGCGCGGAGGAAATACCACATCCCCAAGCTGACGCCGTGAGGCTCGATTTTGAGCTGAAGAAAGCGCTGCAATGCACGATGTGTCGCACGGATTCGGTATCCGACGCTCTCCGAGAGCGGAAAGTCGATCGGACGGATCGTGCGGCCTGCAGAGGCCACCTTGATCGGTGCGGATGCCTTCTTGGCAGGCAAGTGCAGGCCTTCCTGGTCCGACTACGAACCGCAGTGTGCCTATCCGCCTTATCGCAGGGCAACAGGACAAGCGCCCGGTCTCACGCGATCAAGTATGGATATCGTGCACCGGCAGCGATCGACACGCCGTCGCCACCGAACAGTCGCCATCAGCGCCTGGGCGGAATCTGGATCAGTTGCGAAAGCTGTTCCTTGGTCAGGGCGGACGGCGTGTATTTGAGAGCTACCGCATCTTCGACGGCCGAGCCAAGCCCGATGACCTCGTCGGGGTTCAAGGCCTCCTTCGGGAAGAAGCCGTCGCGTGTTCGTCTGGCCTTTTCCTCGCTTATTCCAAGCCAGTCGGCATATGTCTTAATAGCCATAGACTCGTTGCCGTACATGACTTCGATCGTTTCCCGATAGGCCGCCATGAACCGATCGAGGACCTCCCTTCGGCCCTCCAGCGTCTGCAGGTTGGTGACCAGCAGGCGGACGGTCTGCCCCTTGAAGGCTTTCGCATCATTGCCGGTCGCAATGATGCGAATCTCGCTCTGTCCAACTGGTCGAGCGCGAACGGCGGTGCGGACCAGCCGACATCGATCTGGCCTGACATGACCTGCGTCAAAGTGCCGGGAGGGCCACCTGTGGAGACCGGTTTCGCTGACAGCGCCTCCTGCTTCATGAAGGCGACGACGATGCCATGGGTCGACGAACCGTTGTTCGAATAGGAGATCGTCTTTCCCGCGGTATCCTTGAGCGATTTGATCGGGGAGTCGGCGCGAACGTACCAGAAGAGGTCCGCCGCGCCCGTCGTTTCGGCACCCAGGATACGAACCGGAGCGCCTTTCGCAAATGCGCCGAGAACGCCCATGATGCCAGCGGCCACGCCGATGTCGACGCTGCCGGAGAGCACGGCCTGCTGGGTTTCCCCACCTCCCTGCGTGTAGAGGAGCTCGAGGGTCAATCCGTGTTTCTTGAATATCCCCAGGCGCTGACCGATTTCAGAGACCGACGTGTCCCAGTTTCCTCGCTGGCCAACAGCCAGCTTCAGGCTGTCGTCGGCGTTCGCCACCGTCGCGATCGAAATTAGCATAGCCGCAACGGCAACTGACTTCAGCCCCCTGAATTGCATGGCTCTCCCCTCGACCAGGTCGGCTTCTGATGTCCGACATTGCCGATCAAATATGGCACGCAAACCGCACATGGACAAATGGCATTTGCGTGACAGGCATTGCGCCTTACACGATCAGCGCACTGATGGTTGCCCGCGCCGCGCCCATGCGATATTTCATTGCTTAGCAAACTAAATAACTTTGGCTGAGGCAAGAATGAACGGCGGCCCCGATGCTCGCGAGCTGATCCTATCGGTTCGGAGGAAACTGGAGATTGCCGACGGCGTGTTCATGTTCGACCTGAGACCCCGCAACGACGAAGAACTACCATCGTTCACCCCGGGGTCCCATATCACGGTCACGGCGCCCTCCGGGCAGAAGCGGCGCTATTCGCTCTGCAACGACAGCAGCGAGCGTTTCCGCTATGTCATCGCCGTAAAGCAAGAGCGGGCGGGCAGAGGCGGCTCCCTGAGTGTGACCACCGACCTCAAGGAAGCAGATGACGTCACCATCGAGCCTCCACTCAATGAGTTCGAGATGTCGGCGTCGGCTCCGCAAAGCTACATCTTCATCGCGGGCGGGATTGGAATCACGCCGATCCGGGCGATGCTCCTGCATTGCGTCCGCACGGGGAAAACGAACTTCAAGCTTTACTATTTCACGCGCACGCCGATTGCGATGGCCTTCCGCGACGAGCTGTCGGCACCCGAGTTCGCCGGGAATGTCATTCTCCACCACGACAATGGTGACCTCGACCAGGCTTACGATTTGTGGCCGATTCTCGAAGAGCAGCGCGGCGCTCACCTTTATTGCTGCGGCCCGCGTGCCCTCATGGATGCGGTTCGCGACATGACCGGGCATTGGCCGAATTCGGCGGTCCATTTCGAGGACTTCGCCGGGGCTGCGTCGGTCCGCCCGGATGACCGGCCGTTTGAGGTCAGGCTTGCGAAAAGTGGAAGGGCCTACGATGTGCCGGCCGGCACTTCCATTCTGGACACCCTGCGGAAGAACGGTCACGTGCTGGCCAGTTCTTGTGAGAGCGGCACGTGCGGCACCTGCCGCACGCGCGTCCTGGACGGCGAGCCTGATCATCGGGACCTTGTCTTGTCGGTGAAGGAACAGAAGAACGAGATCATGATCTGCGTGTCCCGTGCGACGTCGGATACGCTGACGCTGGATCTCTAGAGCCGGAGCGGCCATGAGCGAACCTCTTCGTCTGGGCGTGATCGGGCTGGGCCGTGCCTTCACGCTCATGCTGCCGACCTTCATGGCTCATCCTCTCATCACGTTGGCAGCGGCCAGCGATCCCCGGTCCGACGCACGGGCTCGCTTTGCTTCGGAGTTCGGCGCGGTAGTCCACAAAACCGCCGAAGCGCTATGCGCGGACCCTGCCGTTCAAGCGGTCTACATCGCGTCTCCGCACCAGTTCCACGTCGAGCACGTCAAGCTCGCCGCCGCCTATGGCAAGCATGCGCTGGTCGAGAAGCCGATGGCGCTGAGTGTCGCTGATTGCCTGGAGATGATCGCCGCCGCCGAGAAAGGTGGAGTCCGCCTTCTTATGGGTCACTGCCACAGCTACGACCTCCCCTACGCCCGGACGCGGGACATGATCCGGTCGGGCGAGCACGGGCGCGTGCGCATGATCAATGCCCTGAATTTCACCGATTTCCTCTATCGGCCGCGCCGCCCCGAGGAACTGGATACCAAGACCGGTGGTGGCGTCGTGTTCAGCCAGGCTGCGCATCAGATCGACGTCGTCAGGCTGCTATCGACATCGAGAGCCGGTTCCGTTCGGGCCTGCACGGGCCGCTGGGATTCCGAACCGCCCGACCGAAGGCGCCTATAATGCGCAGGTCTCATTCGATGACGGCTCGTTCGCCTCGCTCACCTACAGTGGCTATGGGCATTTCGACACGGATGAATTCAATGGCTGGAGCGGTGAACTCGGGCAGCGCCGTGACGCCGACGAATATGGACGCGCCAGGATCGCGCTACGGAACGCCAAGACCTCGGCAGACGAGATCGACATGAAAAATCGCCGCGCCTATGGACCTGCCGGCAACGACGCGTTCCGCATCGGTGCCGACGCCTCGCATAATCATTTTGGGTTCGTCGTCGTGAGTTGCGAACGCGCCGACCTGCGCCCCATGCCGCAAAGCGTCATCGTCTATGGCGACGACGCCCGGCGCGTGCAAGAACTGCCGAAACCGCAAGTGCCGCGGGCAGAGGTGGTCGATGAGCTTTACAACGCGGCGGTCCGGGGAGTTCCGCCCCTGCATTCCGGTGAATGGGGACTCGCCACGCTCGAAATCTGCCTCGCCATCCTGACGTCGGCCGAGGAGAGGCGGGAAGTCGGCCTCCGCTACCAGATATGAAACCAAGATCGAAGCTTAAGCAGCCGCGGGATTATTCGCCCGTGATGCGATGATTGCGATCAGGTCGTTTTCGGCAGCCGCAGCGCTCATGTAGCGAGGCGCCGTCGTCACGAACGGTTGCTGCGATTCCGCTGGGTAAAAGATTTCAAGGAAATAGAGATCGGTCGGTGCATCCCGCCGAGCCTCGATCCGAATGAGTGACATCATGTATTTCCAGAACGAGTGTAGGCGACTTGGTCGGCACAAGGAAAGCTAAGTGAATTGCCGGTTTGCAACTCCCTACGCGGCAGCTCCAGCCAACTCCTGATCGGTCTCGTCCTCTTCCAGGCCGGCGAGGACCTTCGCCTCCTCTTCCGAGGCGCCAAGCGTGCGCCACGGAACCGATTTTTCAACGACGCCCTGATATGACCGGAGCTTTGCCTGCGGCAGGCGCGGCTCGATCTGACCGATGACGCGGCGTTCCTCCGTGAAGCTCTTCGCGGCATCAATCATCACCCGGCGGAACTGGACAATGGCGATGTCGCTCGCTCCGAGGCGCTCCTGGGTGCGGTCCGCGATCGGCCCCATCGATTCCCACATCGCAATGTCCTGATTGGGGATGCCGGGTATTCCGGTGAAATGTCCCGTCTTCATCAGCTCCCGATCCTGAAGATAATTGTTGTGGGCATGGCGTTTGACCGGGCGAAAGCGGTCATCGACATCGTCGCCCATCACCAGGACGCAGAACTTCCGCCACGCATCGGTGGATATGCCGACCTGGTCGCCTTCAGCCCAGGCGATGAAGTGGAAATAGCTGCTGGTGTCATTGCGAGGCACGATCACGCTCGCGACGTTATATGACGAGTTTGGAGGAATGAGCGCCGTGAAAGGCGCGACAAAGGTGGTGATGCGGACATAATCATGGGAAATCGCGTTCATGATCGGCCGCCGGATCGCGGCATACCGCATTCCGTAACTGGTGAGCTGGACCTGGATACGGGGATTTTTGTCGGTCGAGGGGCGGACCCAGTGATCGCCCTTTGCGGTAGCCTCTCCCCTCGCCGGCCGCATATCGGATGAGTGAAGGCTGGATGAATGCGCGGAGTCGATCTGTCCTTCCATGATCTGAGCCCAGTTGCACGGAAGCACGACCTTGGCGATTGCCACCCTCGCGTCCGCATGGGGAGCCCAGGGCGGCGCCTCGAATTCGGGCATCTCTTCCGGCGGCCCCATGAAAGCCCAGACGAAGCCGCCGGCCTCGCGCGTCGGGTAGGACAGATGCGTCGCCTTCTCCGGCAGGGCGCTTCCTTTGGGCTCCGAGGGCATGTCGATGACCTGACCTTCGGTATCGAACTTCCATCCATGGTACAGGCAGCGAAGACCGCACTCCTCGTTGCGGCCGAATGCAAGCGACGCCTTGCGATGTGGGCACGATTCGCCGAGCAGACCCAACTTTCCTTTGGTGTCGCGGAACGCGACCAGCTTCTCGCCGAACAGCTCAACGCGCACCGGCGGCCCGTCGGGCATAGCCACCTGTTCGGACAGCACGGCCGGCACCCAATGGCGCCTCATCAACTGGCCCATGGAGGCCTGTCCCTCGACCCGGCAAAGCAGATCGTTTTCAGACGTCGTCAGCATCGCGGCCCCCTTCCAACACACCTATCCTGATCGCGCTCACCGCAAGGCGCAACATCATCCCTTAGCAAACTAAGTATATATGTCAGGCGCGCCGTACCGTCCATCCCTTATCTGTGGATCGGAGATGAGGCCTTCTGGTGCGTGACGCCCCTCGCTTACGACCTCTACCGTCGATGGCGCGACCGACGTCATCGTTGAGCCCTCAACGAAGGCCAACGAAATCCGCGCCGCGCGACCACCTCCGGGCTTTCACGGCATGTCGGTGATGGTGCGGCTCGATACCATAGGCACCCTCATTCCGAGCACATGCGCGAAGCTGCCGCCACATCGAAGGACCGCAAGTAGAACGTATCGGTGGTCGAAACGGTGGTTGACCTCGGAAAGCAGTGGCTCGCGGGCCGTAAGCGCCTGGGAATGCTGGTGGGCCCGGGAGGACTCGAACCTCCAACCAGACCGTTATGAGCGGGACTCGCTGTTCGGAAATATCGGATAACATTGAGGATTTTTGGTCCATTGAATGATGATCTTCCGTGTTCGTTCGTAAGCGCTGTTTTCAGGCCACGTCTCTGAGCGCGGGCATGGCCGGATAGGCCCAGGGCAGGAGATCGTCGATCTTGCTGTTGAGATGGCCATTGACGAGCCTGGTGATGACGTCGGTGAGATAGGCCTGGGGATCGATGCCGCAGAGTTTGCAGGTCTCGATCAGCGAGGCGACGACGGCCCAGTGCTCGCCGCCGCCATCGGAACCGGCGAAGAGAGCATTCTTCCGGTTCAATGCGATTGGGCGGATTGTGCGCTCCACCACGTTGGAGTCGATCTCGACGCGTCCGTCATCGAGGAAGCGCGTGAGGCCCTCCCAGCGCGAGAGCGTGTAGCGGATGGCTTCAGCGAGCTTGGTCTTCTGGCTGATCAGGGCGAGCTTGGCGCGCAGCCAGGGTTCAAGGTCGTCGATGATCGGCCGGCTCCTGTCCTGGCGGATGGCACGCCGCTGCTCGGCGCCGCGGCCGCGGATGTCGTTCTCGATCGCGTAGAGGTTCGCGATGCGTTCGAGCGCTTCGCTGGCGATCGGCGCCGGACCCGCGGCGGCGAGCTCGTAGAAGCGGCGGCGCACATGGGCCCAGCAGAAAGCGAGTTGCACATCGCCACGCTCGGCCAGCACGCGATAGCCGGCATAACCATCGACCTGCAGGGTGCCTCTAAAGCCAGCGAGATGGGTTATCGGCCGTTCGGCCTTGCGATCGGGCGCGTAGACGTAGGCCACGCCTGGCGGATCGCTGCCGCCCCAGGGGCGATCATCACGTGCGTAAGCCCAGAGCTGGCCGGTCTTGGTGCGTCCACGTCCGGGATCGAGCACCGGCGCCGTCGTCTCGTCGGCGAAGAGCTTGGCCGAACTCTTGAGCGCCATGAGCAGGCGATCGTGGACAGGCCGCAGCATGAAGGCGGCGCGGCCGACCCAGTCGGCTAACGTCGAGCGATCGAGCGTGATCCCCTGCCGCGCATAGATCTGGGCCTGACGATACAGCGGAAGATGGTCGGCATATTTGGACACGAGCACCTGCGCCACGGTCGCCTCGGTGGGCAAGCCGCCCTCGATCAGCCGCGCCGGGGCGGGCGCCTGCACCACCACGTTCTCGCAAGCCCGGCAGGCATATTTTGGTCGGCGAACGACGAGCACACGGAACTGCGCCGGCACGATGTCCAGCCGCTCGCCCGTATCCTCGCCGATCCGATGGAGCGCGTTGCCACAGCATGGGCAGGCATGATCGTCGATGTCGACCACCATCTCCACGCGTGGCAGGTGGGCGGGAAGCGATCCCCGATTCATGCGGCGCTTGGCAGCGCGGCCCGCCCGCTCGGCGGGGACAGCCGCTTCGGTCTTGGCCTCGTCGCTCGCCACGACCTGCTCGACCTCTTCCAGGCCGAGCAACATCTGATCCTCAGGCAGCGTCTCGGCGCGCCGCCCGAAGCGATGACGCTGCAGCTCCTTGATGATCTGACGGAGCCGCTCGTTCTGCACCCGCTCCGCAATCAGCATCGCCTTCAGCGTGCCAGGATCGTCGGGAAGCGTGTCCGCCACAACGGCCATGGCGGGGATTAGATCATGCGGCGCAGTGCGTCGCGAGCGTTCAAATCGACCCTGATTCACTGTGCCGCAATCATCCCGGCTGCAGCGGCGCCGGCGTCTCTCGCGCCGCGTGAACCCGCTTCCAATCCAGCCCTTCCAACAACGCCGAGAGCTCAGCGGCTGACAGCCGCATTACCCCGTCCTGAATGTTCGGCCAGCGGAACGTCCCATCCTCGAGCCGCTTGGCGAACAGGCACACGCCCGTGCCGTCCCAGAAGATCAGCTTCACCCGGTCCGCCCGCTTCGCCCGGAACACATAGACGGCGCCCGAGAACGGATCGGCCTTCATCGTCTCGCGCACCAGCGCCGCCAGCCCCTCGGCTCCCTTGCGGAAGTCGACCGGCCTCGTCGCCACCATCACCCGGACCGCACCCGTCGGACCGATCACGCGCCGGCCTTCAGGGCCCGAAGCACCGCCGCGACCGTCTTTGCCTCCGCGCCGCGGCCGACGCGAACCGTCACCCGTCGATCTCGACCTCAATGACGCCGAGGGCATCGCCGCGGCGGCGGCGCTCTCGGCCTCCCGCGCTTGCGCGCCGGCTCCGCAGCCCGCGCCTCAATCACTGCGGGCACGAACACCGGAGCGGTCCTCGGCGCTCGACCCCCGCGCCTGCCGGCGCCACGTAAAAAGTTGCTGCGGGGTCAGTCCGTGTCGTCGCGCAACCTGGCAGGCCGTCGCGCCTTCAACGAAGCTCTCCCCGACGATCGATGCCTTCTCTTCAGGCGTCCAAGATCGCCGGCGCCCAGCACCCGTGAACACTTCAATCCGCTGCACCGGACCTGAATCCGACACATGCTTATGCTCTGAAATCGACATGTGTCGGAGCTCCTCAAGGACTCCGAATATCCGACCTCATATCGACGAAAAACAAGGTGGAATCAAAACGCCGCTTACCATTGAATGACAGTCTTCCACGTTCGTTCACCCTAATCGGTGGTCAATCGGTTGACCTGCTCCCCAATTTGCCCTCGATCATAAGGAGAGTCTGTTCCAGTTTTGCCCCTGTTGGGGGCGTGCTGCGAACTCGGTTGGTGTGAGCCCGTTGAGGCTCGTGTGCGGTCGGTTGGTGTTGTAGTCGATCCTCCATGCTTCGATGATCTGACGTGCCTCGCTGAGGTTTGTGAACAGGTGCTCGTTGAGGCACTCGTCGCGCAGCCTGCCGTTGAAGCTCTCGACGAAGCCATTCTGCATCGGTTTGCCCGGCGCGATGTAGTGCCATTCAACGTCACGGTCCTGTTGCCAGGCTAGGATGGCGTTCGAGGTGAACTCGGTGCCGTTGTCGCTGACGATCATGCGAGGGCACCCTCTCGTCTCGATGATGCGATCGAGCTCGCGCGCGACCCGTGGGGCCGTGAGCGAGGTATCCGCCACCAGCCCGAGACACTCCCTGGTGAAGTCATCGACCAAGGTGAAGATGCGGAAGCGCCGGCCGCTCACCAGTGTGTCCATGACGAAGTCGAGCGACCAGCGCAGGTTGCGATCCTGCGGGATCGCCATCGGCGCCCGAGTGCCCAAAGCCCTCTTGCGGCCACCACGCTTGCGCACGGTCAGCCGCTCTTCCTTGTAAAGTCGGTAGAGCTTTTTCGGGCTGAGCTTGATGCCCTGGCGCTCCAGCATCAGGCCAAGACGCCGATAGCCGAACCGGCGGCGCTGTGAGGCCAGCTCGCGCAGTTTGACCCGCAGCCCTTCATCGCCAGTCCTCTTCGAGGCGTAACGATAGGTCTTCGGGTGCAGACCGACGAGCCCACAAGCCCGTCGCTGCGAGTAGCTCTTCTCTCGGACCGCCCAGGTCACAGCACGCCTCCGCAAGCTGGGCGTCAGAAGTTTTTTCCGAGCATCTCCTTCAGCGTCGATGCGTCCAACATCAACTCAGCCAGCAGCGTCTTCAGCCTCCGGTTCTCATCTTCCAGGGCCTTGAGCCTGCGGGCGTCGGACACTTCCATCCCGCCGTAGCGCGATCGCCACTTGTCGAACGTCGCGTCACTGATGCCGTGCTTACGGCACACCTCACTGGCCGACAGCCAGCGGCGTGCTCCTTCAGAACCTTGATGATCTGCTCTTCACTGAATCTGCTCTTACGCATGTCCGTCTCCCTATGGGAACGGACTCTACCCAAAAGCGAGGGCGTTTAAGGGGAGCAGGTCACGTGGTCTCGATTTTTTCGTGACCCATCAGTCTTTGAATACGCTTTAAGTTTACCTTTTGCTCGATCAGCATCGAAGCATAAAAGTGTCGTAGGTCGTAGGGACTGTATTTAGGTCTCTCCACTTGCTTGCCACGGCGCTCAACGGTCGTCATCAGACCCGCCTTTTCGCAAACATAGTAAAATCCCCGGGAGCGCCAGTTATCGAGGTTTTGCCAATGACCTGACAAAGTCGGAAATATTAGATCAAAATCGTTCGCGATCATCTTATTCTTACGATAATGGTCCACCATGTCCGCGACATGATCGCTTAGTTCGATGAACCGGCGACCGGCGGGGGTCTTCGTATTCGCGATTTTGTTGCCTCCCTTTTCAAGTGCGCGATCAACTTGCACGCCGCCGTCGGTAAAATTAGATGCCGCCACCGCGATGTACTCTTGCGGCCTCATTCCGCTATCAGCAGCGAGGTAAAGCATTGGCCGGTAGCGCTCCCAACTCTTTTGAACCTGAAGATTCTTCGAATTGGCGAGCGCGTCGGCGGTTACAAGCATCGTCTGCACGTCCTGTTCCGTGGGAATGACAACGGCCTCATTGTGTCGTGTGCTTCCCTGGACCGAGACGCCGGTTACGATATCATGTGTCAGAATTCCGCGTGTGACGAGTTCGATCACCATAGAGTGGAATGACAGAAGAAGCTTGCCGGCAACGTCCCGGCTGTAGCTGCGAAGAAGCCATGACCTAAAGTCGATAACATCAAGAGGCGTCAGCTCTCGAACGTCCTCTTTCCAGTCGAATCGAAGAATATGATCGCGCCGCCACTCGTAGTGCTTGAGTGTGCCCTGAGTCACCGGATGGCGACCGTCTCTGCCCTCATGTTCACAAACATCAAGCCATTTCTGGAGGCCCTGTTGGACGGTGCGGATTTCGGGCTTAGAACGGCCGCTGTCGCGCGGTTTGGAATTGTCCCTAAAGGCAAGCGCTTCTTTTCGGGTATTAAAGGTCGCGTAGGCGTATCCCGACTTTGTTTCTCGGCTGGGATATCGAACTTGATAGGTGGTGCCATTGGCCCCTGTGCGTTTCCTTATATCCGACAAGACATTCTCAAGTGAATAGTTGATAAGGAAGCATAGAATCACGGCTCGATTATCGTTGCAAGTTATTCTCTGCTTCACGCTGCAATTTCCCGTAAGTGTTGCTTAGCGCCATCGAACTCTGGGCAACCATTAAACGAACGAACGATCGCAATTTGGGAAACAAAATCAGGGCTCATCGTACATGATCTTAAGTCATACAAAATTTTGGTGTCGCTGCTGGCGCCATTGCTAGCCGGCCTTACTGGAAGCATGCTTGCCGCAATAGCTGGAAAGTGAAATGACTCGATTGAGATGGCTGTGAAATTGTTCGGGAGCACCTGAGTTGTTCTATGGCGGAAAAAGCTTCATCGGCATGATACCTTGGAAGAAGCCGTGGAGCCTCTTCCGAAAATGATATCCGATTACAACAAGTATGTGAGAATCCAACCCGTTTCCGCCGTTTCACGCTCGGCCAATTCGGCAAGCTCGCCCTTCTTCATCTTCGCCCAGACCGGAGCACACGGGGCCTGACGCGCGGCCTCAAGATCGGCCAGGATCGCCGCCTTGGTGATCCTGCTGAAATACCCGCGCCGCCGTTGGATGATACCAGCGCGCCATATCGAGCTTGAGCGCTTCGGCCAAAGCCTGCCCGTGCTCCCGCCCGCCACGGTTTGCGTCACCCTTGCTTTCAACGGCGTCGATGCCGTGCGCCGCCGCAACGGCGAGAACGTCGAACAAGTCTTCGCGCCCGGCAGCGAGGCACCAATCCCACAGATCGACTTGTTCTGCCGGGAGCATTTCGCGAACGCGGTCATGCTCAGCTTCCAACGCCAGGAGGGCCGCGCACGACTCGTGCTCCTTGATCGAAGGACGGAGGCTGCGTGTGGTCAGGCGGGCTTTCAGAACCTGATCGCCAGCATGATAGAAGGCGCCGGTGGCGAAAGCGTGCACCACTAGAGCCAGGGCGATATCCGGCGACCGCGCCAGTTCAATGCGCAACGCGGCGGTTTTCTGGGCCGTCAATTCCTCGGCCAGCGCAGCGGACAGGGTCGCTTTCGCGCCGCTGGCCTTATGCCTGACGGCTGTCGTCGCGGGATCGTTGGACCGCAAACCTGCGGCATCCTCTGGACGCACAAGGCCGCGCTCGATGGCAGCCGTGCCGCCGTGAGCAACATAAATGACGGCCCCGGCGCAGGCCTTCACCGCGTCGGAATAGACCCGCGCCATGGCGTCGATCTCATCAAGGCGTGCCCCGATGGCATGCATCCGCGCTTCCGAGGCCGCTTCGTCCTCGGCGCTGTGGCCTTCGATGTCGGAGAGCGCTTCGCCTTCGGCCTGCAACCGGTCCGCTTCTTCCTGCAATGGTTCTGGCAAGGGGATGTCGATCATGTCCGCGCGTTGGAAGGTTCTGCGGTCCTCCCAATCGAACGCCGTGCGGAGCTCCACCCATTTCCAGCCTTCCGCCCTGACCGATGACGCTATGGACTCAAGCTTCTGCGTCGCCAGCGCGTCCAGCAGGGCAACGTCCTGGACGAAGCCGCCATCCTGGGGATCGAACAGGTCGCGGCGGACAAGCCCGCCCGCCGCCTCGTAAGCGTCGAGGCCGACGAAGCGCACGCGGTCGTCGTCGCTCGGGATATCGGTTTCGGTCAAGGCGTCGCGGATGGCGCGGGCATTGCCGCGCTGCCAGTCGGGGAGGGCCTGCCATACGCTTTCCTGCGCGGCATGGTCGTCGGTGACGGTGAAGGCCTGCAAGGCTTCCAAATCTATCGCGCCATCGCGATAGAGGGCAAAAATGCAAGGCGAGACACGCGCCAATGCCAGCCGCTTCCTGACGGTCGATTCCGACACGCCGAAGCGGGCGGCGATGTCCGGCACGGACGCTCCCTTGTCGATCAGATCGCGCCAAGCATCGAACTGGTCGGCGGGATGCATGGCGACGCGGACGACGTTTTCAGCAAGGCTTAGTTCGGAATCGTCGCGGTCGTCGTCGCGCAGATGGCAGGACACGGGCGCGGTGGCCTTCATGTTTCCAGCCATGGCCAGGCGTTGCATGGCGAGATAGCGGCGCTGTCCCGCCACCACCGCGTATTTGCCCTTCGCGCCTTTGCGGACCAGCAAGAGGCTTAGCAGGCCATGCGCGGCAATCGACGCTGCGAGTTCGTCCAGGCCGGTTTCAATGCCCGTCTTGCGGACGTTGCCTTTCCAGAGGGTCAGTTTGTTGAAGGGGATGTCGGTGAGGTTCGCAGTGGTGGTCATGGTCATTGTCTCCTTTGATGGGTTGGTAGGAAAAAGGTCGGAAGCCGCCGTTACGCGGCCTCCTCGCGGACGGCAGGGGTTAGGTTGGATAGAAAATCGGCGGCGCGTTGCGCGTGCGACGCGGCGGTGAAGATCGCCCGCTTGTCGTTCTTCAAAGCCGTCAGCCAATGGGCGATATAGGCGGCATGGTCGGGCGCGGGGCTCCGGCGTCAGATCGAGATCGGCGGACAGGAAAGCCGCGCCCAGCTCGGCGACAAGTTCCTCCATGGCGTAGCCTTCATCCCCGAACCGCTTGCGCCCGAAATCGCGGTCGAGGCGCGACGGGTGCCGCGTCCAGTGCGTCAGTTCATGCGCCAGGGTGGCGTAATAGCTTTCCGCGTCGCGGAAGGTTTCGAAGGGCGGCATCTGCACATGGTCGGCGCTGACGCTGTAATAGGCCTGGTTGCCGCCATGGCGGATGTCCGCGCCGGTGGCGGCGAAGAAGCGCTCGGCATGGGCGATGCGCTGGACGAGGATCGAGGCGCGGGGCGGCGGGGGCGGTGTATGAGCGCGGGCAGACCGTCGATCTGCTCGGCGTTGAAGACGGTGTAGCCTTTCAGGAAGGGAATATCCCTTTCCGATTCCTCGCCTGTGATCTCGTCGGCTTCGGTGCGAGTGATGGTGGAAGCATAGACGACAAGGCTGCCGTGCTCGCCCTTGCGGACTGCTGCCGCCGAGGGCTTGCGCCTGTTTGAAGGTCATCCAGATGGGGCGGCATAGCCCTTTTCCATGGCCGCGCCCCACAGCATCAGGACGTTGATGCCGCGATAGGGAATGCCGTTGCCGCACAGAGGCCGGGTGATGCGCCCCGCCGCGTGCTCGCCGTTCCACGGCTTCATCCATGGCCGGACGCCCTTTTCCAGGCTGGCGACGATCTGGTCCGTGACGCGCTGGTAGATATCCGATTTCACTGCCTTGCTTCCTTGCTTGTTCAAAGGGTTGCGCATGCAACCCTGCTAGCCGGAGCGGCAATGAGCGGGGGAAGGCGGTCAGGGCCGATGATGCCGGAGGGGGATCACCCACCCGAAGGGCGGCGTCAGCCGTCTTGCACCCCGGCCCTATGCCGGGGGAAAGATGGGGAAACCGGCATCATCGCCCGCAGGGCTTGGCCTTGACGGCCTGGGGCGGCAGCCCCGCCTTTCAATTGAAGGGAAGACAGCCGCCAGGCTGGTCACTGTCCTTTGCGTGAGGGACAGTCACCGGATGGCCGAGACGATAGGCTCGGGGCGGCGTCAGCCGCGTATGGCCCGGCGGGCGGAGCACGGCACGCGCGCCAGACTTCCGAATTCCGGTTCGCTTTCAAACTCCGGGCTATTGAATTGCCAGCCGGAGAGGACCTGCGGCACCTAAGGTGAATTCGTGCAAAAATGCTGTCGGTAGGATTTTGAGTTCTTCTCGTACGCCTCCCGTCAAGACGCTGCACAGCAAATTCAGGAATGACGGTAATCAATATCGGAGCGTGGACGTGGACGATCGGCCTCAACGAGAACGCGTGGTGCAGGGTCCCCAGCCCGATTATGTGGATCGTTACTGCGCCTTTGTCGATATTCTCGGTTTCCGGCAGCTGATCGGCGTCCTCAAGGAAAACGAGCGCCAGTCCGTCGCGCTTCGTGATGTCCTGAGGAAGGTTCATGCGCCTGTTAACGAGCCGACGGTGAATTGGCAAATCGACTTCCGGGCACAATGCATATCCGACGCCGTGGCGATCTCGACACTCGCCACGGATGCAGGGCTAGTCCTATTGTTTCAAGTAATCGAGAAGCTGGCGGTCGACTTGCTCAGGGAAGGCTATTTTATCCGCGGTGCGTTGGTCAAAGGGAAGCTCTACCACGACGCCTCGATGGTTTTCGGCGAAGCCCTGGTCCGAGCCTATGAGCTGGAAAATGCGGTGGTGCGCTATCCGCGCGTCATGGTCACGCGGGACGTCATGGCGGACGTCGGTAAATTCGATACAGGCTTCCTGGCTTATCGGCGCGCCGATTTGGCGCCATACGTCGAGCAGGCTGAGGACGGGCCGCATTTCGTCCATGTACTGACGACGGTTTCAGAGACCGTCCACAGGGCGCAAATCGGAAACCTCAACAAAAGGCCCGAGGACCAAGAAAGCCTTGGCGAGCATCAGCGAATGCAGGACATGAGCCAAAGGAGGCTGGACGAGGCCACCGATAATCCGCGTCATTTCGAGAAGGTTCGGTGGTTTGCGCTGTATTGGAGAAAGTTCGTTCCATTCGGGGTCGCCGCATTTCTCAAGGGGCCGGGAATGGACTGAGAAGAGGCCGACGGGCTAATCTCCCGTTAAGCCCATCGTGACTGAGGGAAGGCATGGAACGATCGGAATATCTGTTGAATGGGCGGTGGAGGGTAAATAGGGCGCCCTTCAAGCACTGCCTCGTGGATAACGTTTTTACCGACCCAGCCTATCGCCGGGTCGCCGCGGCCTTCGACGCTAAACTCGCATCATCGGCAGGGCGATCGGCCGGAAGCGCAAATTACGATGCGACCATCGTTCCGTTCGAAGAAGCCGATAGAGAACCTTTTTTCCCTTCCTGAGCTTCGAGTTTTTATCGACACTGGCGCTGGCATTGGAGCTTGACGTCACATTTGAGGTCGACGCGGCAATCCACCATCATCCATCGCGCAGCCGTAACGGATGGATTCACAACGATTACAATCCCGGATGATTTGTTCGTGCCGCGGAAAGAGGCGAGGTCCTGTTATGCAACAACGACGTTTGCAACTACCGGACCGGGAAGGTCCATCAACCCAGCACCGCACCGGTGCAGCGCCTGCGCCATCTTACGATGATTTATTACCTCAACAACACGGGATGGACCAACGAGGATGGAGGCCAGACCGGATTTTATGACAGTCAAGCCCAAGCGGTCGCAGAGCCGACGATCGCCGTGCCTCCGCGTGACAATAGCATGATGCTGTTCGAATGTTCGCCGCATTCATTCCATGCCTTCATGTCCTCGCGACGCGTCCGCAATTCCATCATTTTATGGTTGCATCGAAGCGTCGACGGCGCAAAGTCGCAATGGCCTCATCATGAACCCGTTCCCTGGTGATCGAAAGCGGCTGATCCTGACGGGCGCGAGCGGAACCTTCGGGACGGCGTTTATCCGGCTTGCGGCGAATAAATACGACGTGATCGCCCTGACAAATCGGCGAGACGTGTCAGCGTCGAGCCAGGATGGCACAATGTTCGACACGACCGCGCGTAGCCACGAGCCTCGGGCAGTACGGCAGATTCAGTGCGACTTACGAAATCTTTCAGGTTTGAAAACGCTGATTCGGACCGTCGTGGACCTAACAGGTCCCGTCAGCTACCTCGTCAATGCCGCCGCTGACACGCGGTGTTTGGGTCCGACATTCGACGCTTTGTTTTACGGCGACGACACCGCGCAGCAGTGGCAAGTCAACGTGGCGGCTCCCCTCATGCTCGCATCGGCGCTGTTCCACCAATGTTGGAAAAGCATCCCGGTCTCGGCACAGGATGCCGCCATTCTAAACATATCAAGCGTCTCGGGGCGAACCGTGTTCGACGGCACGCTGCAAGCCACATACGCCGCCGGCAAGGCGGCGCTGGACATGGCAACATGGCGGCCGAATATAGAGTTTACGGCGTCCGGGTGAACGGGCTTGCGCCCGGCGCATTTCCTCGAGAGGTCGGGACTGAGGCGGTGGCGGAGGCGGCGCTGAAGATTCTCGAAAGCCGGCAGAGCGGTAAAATATTCAAGCTGGATCGGACGAAAAGTGAAAGGCAGGCATAAAGCCGGAAGGCGATAGCTGTCGTTTAGGCGGGAGAATAAGAGCCGCCACCGGTCCGAATGGTCGGTCGCGACGATACGACCCCATGGCCGCAAAAAGGGCCCTCGTAAAATTGACAGTTGAAAAATGTCTTTTAGCGTGAGAACGCTTCTTCATGCGGAGGAAGGCGCCTTTTCCAACTGCAAGAATTGACCAAATTAATAAAAGACATAGGCTAGCTCGTTCGCGTTCGGTCAACTGCGCAGGCACGGAAAATAACGGATGGGACATCGGGACCACAAGTGTATCACCCGTCCAGACCTACAAGAAACGCTTGCTCATGCTAAGTGCGCCGCTGGCCGGATCATTCGAATGACCGTTGTCTTGGCGGCTTCCCTCAGCCTTCTTGTTACACTGGGGGAAAGCGTGCGCGCGCAGTCTTTTCGGCCGATCAAGAAACTGTCGACGTGGTACACTGACCGGAGTCCGGTAGACATCGAGATCGTCGGTTCGACGAGCTTGATACCCGAGAGGCATCGTATCGAGTTGGATCGCGTGCTCCGTTTAAGGCTCGCCCGCGCATACGTTCTGGAACTGCTCGCGCAGGAACAGCCTGGGTTCGAGATCGTCAATCTCAGCTTCGACCTTCAGACGGGCTTGCCGACTTCTTTGATAGAGGCCGCATCGGACGCCGGGCGTTTTCAAGAAGACATGAAGGACGTGCCGCGGCTCGACATTCCTGAAATAGCGCGTCGGCGGATATTGCTGACGCTTCATAGCGATTGGTCGGCGGCAGCCCAGGAGCGTTTTCAAGAAACGCTGCGCCAATGCGCGGGCCCTCCTTTTGAGCGCGGGCTCGTGCGTTATGAATGGGAGGGGCGAAGCCGTTGTTTTCGACCAGCCTACCCTAACGGCATGCGCTTGATCGCGACTTATGAAGGAATTCAGCTCCTGATCGAGTGCGAGGACGCGAGCTTTACCGGCACCGGCTGGCACTGTCCGTTTTCCCTATAGAGGCTTTGGCGTCCAGATGGGCTTTCATCGCGACCGCCTGTCCGAATGGCGTGCCACGGTGGATCGCGCTGCCGCGTTTCTGGAATCGAAAGAATACCGTTAACTAACAATAGGGGGGGATGTGACCCTTAAACGCCCTCGCTTTTGGGTAGAGTCCGTTCCCATAGGGGGACGGACATGCGTAAGAGCAGATTCAGTGAAGAGCAGATCATCAAGGTTCTGAAGGAGCACGCCGCTGGGCTGTCGGCCAGTGAGGTGTGCCGTAAGCACGGCATCAGTGACGCGACGTTCGACAAGTGGCGATCGCGCTACGGCGGGATGGAAGTGTCCGACGCCCGCAGGCTCAAGGCCCTGGAAGATGAGAACCGGAGGCTGAAGACGCTGCTGGCTGAGTTGATGTTGGACGCATCGACGCTGAAGGAGATGCTCGGAAAAAACTTCTGACGCCCAGCTTGCGGAGGCGTGCTGTGACCTGGGCGGTCCGAGAGAAGAGCTACTCGCAGCGACGGGCTTGTGGGCTCGTCGGTCTGCACCCGAAGACCTATCGTTACGCCTCGAAGAGGACTGGCGATGAAGGGCTGCGGGTCAAACTGCGCGAGCTGGCCTCACAGCGCCGCCGGTTCGGCTATCGGCGTCTTGGCCTGATGCTGGAGCGCCAGGGCATCAAGCTCAGCCCGAAAAAGCTCTACCGACTTTACAAGGAAGAGCGGCTGACCGTGCGCAAGCGTGGTGGCCGCAAGAGGGCTTTGGGCACTCGGGCGCCGATGGCGATCCCGCAGGATCGCAACCTGCGCTGGTCGCTCGACTTCGTCATGGACACACTGGTGAGCGGCCGGCGCTTCCGCATCTTCACCTTGGTCGATGACTTCACCAGGGAGTGTCTCGGGCTGGTGGCGGATACCTCGCTCACGGCCCCACGGGTCGCGCGCGAGCTCGATCGCATCATCGAGACGAGAGGGTGCCCTCGCATGATCGTCAGCGACAACGGCACCGAGTTCACCTCGAACGCCATCCTAGCCTGGCAACAGGACCGTGACGTTGAATGGCACTACATCGCGCCGGGCAAACCGATGCAGAATGGCTTCGTCGAGAGCTTCAACGGCAGGCTGCGCGACGAGTGCCTCAACGAGCACCTGTTCACAAACCTCAGCGAGGCACGTCAGATCATCGAAGCATGGAGGATCGACTACAACACCAACCGACCGCACACGAGCCTCAACGGGCTCACACCAACCGAGTTCGCAGCACGCCCCCAACAGGGGCAAAACTGGAACAGACTCTCCTTATGATCGAGGGCAAATTGGGGAGCAGGTCAAAGGTTCTCGACGGCGTCCCGCTGCGCATCCGTCATGGCGGGATCGTAGCGGGCGGCCGACGGCTTTTCACCACAGATATGGGCAGCCTGGCCCGTATAGGTGTCCGTGCCGTGCGTCGCTTCGTAGGTCAAGCCGCTTGCCACAACCAGGGAACGCGCACACACCGCCGCTCCTGAACGCGAGAAGGACTCGTGTGGGATAGGTCGCCGACATCTATGTGGCTTCTCCGCTGTCGGCGAAGCAATCCGCATAGACGCTCTCGGCGCGCGCGACTTCCTCTGCCGTGAGTTCGCGGAATTCATTTTCCCGCGCGCGTCGGGACAGCGTGCCGCCGTTCTGGCGCAGAAAGCGGAGCAGCAGGTCGGCCGTGCGATCGGGCATGTCGACGATTTGGGCGATTTCCCGCTTGAATTTGTCATGCGCGCGCAGGAACCGGGTTTCCGCCGGCAGATCGACCTCGATCGTGCGCTCGACGCATTTATAAAGGAATTCGGCATGTGGCGTTGCATCGAAAAAACGGTAGAAATCCGCCGTTTCGTTGAGCACGCGCACATTGCCCGCTTCGGTCGGTTCCCAGCGGATCAGTGGCAGCAAGCGGGCCGAGTAACTTTCCAACGTGCGCCGGTAATCATCGATTTTATCGAGGATCGCGGCAGAGACCGGGAACACAAGGCCGGGGGGGTTAATTCCACGCTCTGCTAGAACATGATGAATGAGATATCGGTGGAGACGTCCATTCCCGTCCTCGAAGGGATGGATGTAGACGAACCCGAAAGCGAGCGCCGCCGCTGCGATCACCGGATCAAACTCCGGCGCAGCCGTGCGGTCGAAGGTGACAAGTCCGTTGACTAAGTCGCGCAGGTCTTCTTGTCTGGCGCTGATGTGGTCGGGAAGCGGCATGCGCGTGTCGCGGTCGTGCTCACCCACGAAGCCGCCCTCGACCCGCAATCCTAGATGCACGAATCGGGCATCCCCGATTACTATTCGCTGTAGGCGGAGCAATTCGTCGAGATCGATCGGCCGCCGTCCGGCTTCGCCGATCGCCCGGCCCCAGCGCTGGATGCGGTCCTGCGGTGGATGCTCGCCCTCGATCGCGAAACTCGACTTTGAGTCCTTCAGCAGCAGGAAGGCAGCAGTGCGCACGAGCAGATCGCCAGGCACATCGGCCACTGCGGCGCGAGCCCGTTCAGCGAGGTTGCGTTGCTGAAAAGCTCGTAGCGTATCGGTGACGAACACGAGCGGACAAAAGGCGGGTGTTCCTGGAAGATTGTTCTTCACCCGCTGGCGAGTGGAGGTAACGCCATTTGCTGCCCATTGCTGCTCATGGTCCACCACCGGCACATATGCGCCTTTTTCCGCAGCCGGCAGATCGAGCTGCGCGCCGAGGAGCCATTCGTAAAGAAACCAGATGCGCCGGGCATAGGAGCCCGTCGGCGTGACGCGGACAATCGCCTCGATTGGTGCCGGGCCGGTCTGCTGGAAGAGGCACTTCAGAACGAGAAGATCGAGGCCTTCGTACTTTAGGGCAAAGGTCAGCTGGCCGCTGAGATCGGCGGACGGGGCGTGACGCGGAGTATAGATGCGCCAACTATCCTGCTCATAGACACGATGGTGGCCGCCGATCGCCGACATGGTACGCGGAGCGGGTACAACGAGCCCAAACGCGTCAATCAGCGCGGCATAGCCTGCTGGAACGGCGGCTTCGGGCAAGCGACGGTCATGAAAAACCGTAACAGGGCCTGAAAAATGGTGCTGTGAGGCATCTGACATGAAATATCGTTCTTATGCGTCATTTTGTTTCCAGTACCAATCTAACGTGAAAATTCGTAACTGTCCATGAAAAATAGTAACAATCCATCCATAAAGGTGATTTTCAGTCTAAAGGGGCTTCAAGCCTAGAGCCTGAACCCTGGATTGAGGCTGGACAGCGCCCTTCGAATATTTGCGAGATTGCACTGCGCGTTGCGGCGTTCGGTAGAGCCTTCCGCCAGGCCTAGCAACTCCGCCGATATCAGGTGCAGCAGAGCCGACAGTTCGGTCCGTGTCGCGCGGTTGAGTTCGCTCTGGGTCAGGACACGCATGGTTTTCCTCCTTTGCTTTCCGGCCGCGACCATCGCGGCCTTCATGACGGAGGCCTTTGCGCCGGAGGATGCGGCCCGCATCGCTTGCGACCGCAACGTCAGAGGAGGAGTGCCGCGGTAGCGGCACTTGCGGGATCGAGCAGCCGCCGGTGCCAAATGGCCGAATGAAGGCCGAGAGGGGACGGACGGAGGGAGGAAATCAGGGCGTACTGACTTGAAGAGCGGACGCGCGCGGCGCGGCCCGAGCCCAAGCTCCGCAAGTCCGGTGAGAGCCGAACTCGCCGGTTTGTGCGGTCTAGGATACGGTTAGCTGGTATTCGACCTTTTCCGTCGGTCCGAACTCCCCGGGCGCGATATCTATTTCCACCCAGAGCGTCGCCGGAGTGATGGGCAGGTCGTCATATTCGACCGGAAGCCACGTTTCATCCATCTGAAATTAAGACCGCTAACCCTCATTTTCGCAGGCAGCGAGGCGTTCCGGATATGGTCTTTTACGACCCGATATTCGTCCGGGATGCACATCTTCAAATAGGTGAAGCGGCGCGAGCTAAGCCGGACTGCGTATTCCTTTAGAGGAACGGTCACAGAACCGATTTTAATCTTCCATCTCGATACGTCGGGACAAATTTCCAGCGGTCCGCCACCGGTTATCTTCTCAATTTGCGCTCCGGAGTTGATGAAAAGATTTCGGATCAAATCAGGTTGCGAAAAAAATGTCCTGCCGCTGTCCGCACTGATAATCATCTCGTCCGGCTTGAGGACCAGCTCTTTAGCCTTGTAGGCCTCATCCAACTCTTGAGTGCCATCAAAAGCGCAGTCGGCCGAGAAACATATTTTGAAGATATTGAAGACGACCGGAATCTCGATCCTCGCCATCCATCTTTCGGCATTGATATCTTCTACTATCAGGAGTTCGATGCCGAGCCTAGCGGCGTAGGCGCGTATCGTTTTGGCAAACCCGGCCGCGCAGATCAGGAAGCCTTTCGACGCGCCTACATCACGAATGACCGCTGAAAATTCCCCAAGAATGGTTATGTCTGCCGGGCGCACATGATCTTTTGTCTGAATAATGTAGAAAAGGTCCGCTCCGGCGACGTTAGCCCGCATGGACACATCTATTTGCCTCATAATCCCGCTTTGCAAGCCGATTATATGGTCGTTCAGGGTGACTGTGAAATCGGGAAACAGGCGGGCAAACGTATCGTGGATGAACTCTTCGTATAGGCGGCCCGGCTTCATAAGTGCGATTCCTGCAATCGTCGGCACAGTAATGAAATATGCAACGAAGGAAAAGTTCGGTGCGCTTCTGATGTGAACAAGCGACGACACCATCCCTGGAAGCAATTATGCGGCGCGCCCGGCCGACGCCGGTCCGGCTCTAGGCGTCCGCTTGCAGCGGCCGCCCGGAGCCGCCTTGAGATCCCGCGAAGCGCGGGAAGCGGCGTCTCCGCCATCCGGTAACGATCCGTCGCGCGAAAGCTTGCGGGCAGCCTGCGGCTGGCTCTCTCTTTCATAAGGGCTTCAGGGAGGGCGCTGCCCTCCCTCCCTTGGCCCGCGTTCTACTGGACCGGCAGGGCCGCGCCCGGCGCATTCCCTCGCAAGGGCTACGGCGGACGCCCCGTTCGGCAACCCGGCCGGTCACGAACGCACACCGACCCACACCCTCCCGCTCTCGGCGAGTGCCAACCGGTTGCATGCGCAACCCGGACAGGCGGGCCATCTTCACCGCCACGTCGCATGCGCAGCGTGCCGCCGATTTCCTGCATGGCTTGCAGCCGGTCCCGGCCGAAACCGCGCAGGCGGCGTGACATGCGCAAGCCCGACACCATCCTTATTGACGGGCGCGGCTATAGCTGGCGGCAGCTCTGCGAGCTGCGCCAGCGCCAGCTTGAGGCATGGCAGGCGGCGCAGGGCAGACAGCTCGCTTTGTTCGAGCTGAAAACCGATTGCCGTCCGGCCTGCGAACGGTCGGCGGCAGGCCGCTACGCCGAACCAACTCTACTCGATTGCATCGGCCAGCGTTCCACCCAGATACGATGAGGGCCGCGCCGCCGCCGCTAGGCAGCTACGGCTTTCTTTACGCGCCGCTTCTTGGCGCCCGACTTCTTGCCCGTGCCGCCAGCGCCGACGATCAGGAAGCTTTCCTTGCTCGCCCCGCCCTTGATGGCTTCCGCCATCCAGCGCGGCGTTGCGCCCCGGCCCGCCCAAAGCTCGCCGCCGGGGCCGCGATATTTCGGTTCGACCTTGCGGCCTTTGAGGGAATGCACCTTGCCGGGCTTGCGCCCGCGCGTGCGGGCATTGCCAAGCTCGCCGCCGGTCAGAGAGGCGAGCTGCCTTTGCAGATCGCCGACCTTCGCGCTCAGCATCGAGGAAATATCGTCGCGAAGCTTGACCAGCGCATCCACCGATAGCGTCGCGAGGTTTTTTGGTCTGGCCATGAAATCGCATCCCTTTTGATATATGCGTCAAATATCCGCGTGCATGCCTTAAAGGCAAGCGCGTTGGAATGGCGTTACGGGAGATGACACAAGCTAGACGCCAACCTTGTTAAACCTTGCCGCCGCAGACTGATCTCTTTCTCACACCATCTTGGCGCCGGCCAAGTGTAATCGGAATTCCGACGGTTCGGCATCTGATAAGACCTGGCTTCCTTAGTTGCCTCCGCGGGACAGTGTACTTTGACCTGCCTGTGACCAGGATTTTCGATGTCGCGTCACTACGTCTGGGCCGCGGTATCGGCGCCGCGCTTTAACGACGCGATAAAACATGGCGGACCTCGCAAGTTTGGCGACAATGGGAGACCAGACCGGTCAACTGGACCCGCATGCCCCGTTGCGCCTTGCCGACGCCCTAAAGATCGCCTTTCCTATGGGCGGTATGACGGTTTCGGGCTTGCGTAAGGAAATTCGCCGCCAAAGGCTCGCTGTCGAGCTTATAGCCGGCAAGCAGTTCACAACGCTGGCCGCCATCGAGGAGATGCGACGCCTATGCCGTGTACAAGCAAGGGACCCCGCCTGTGGAGACGCCCGGCCCGGCGAAAGAGCGGGCGCATCGTCGCGGCGTCCGTCTGGATCATCAAAGACGGCGGCAAGCATTTCGCCACGGGATGCCTTGCGAGCCCGTCTGAAAAACGACCGCCGGCCGAAGCGGAGCGCGCCCTCGCTGCCTACATCGCCGACAAATACCAGCCGCCGCGCAAGACCCGCGACGTAGACGCCATCGACATCGCCGATGTCTTGTCGATCTATCACCAAGACAGCCGCGACCGGCAGGCCTCGTCCGCGAAGTTCGACGGCCGGATCGCCCGCCTCAACGATTTCTTTGGCGGCAGGATGCTGGGCGAAATCAATGCCAGCCTGTGCGGAGCGTATGTCAAAGCGCGTGGCAACCCAGGCGGCGCCCGCCGCGATCTTGAAGATTTGCGCGCCGCGATCGGCCATCACGCACGCGAGAATCTTCACCACGCCGTCATCCATGTCACGCTGCCCGCGAAGGGCGGGCCAAGGGAGCGATGGCTCACCCGCGACGAGGCCGCGCGCCTCTTATGGACGTGCTGGAGGGCCCGCGAGACGCAGACGGTTCATCGCGGCGTCCTAAAAGGGCAGAGGGTCGAAACCGACAAACGCCCGCTCTGCCATATCGCCCGGTTTCTGCTGATCGGCCTGTACACTGGGACGCGCGCTGGCGCGATTGCGACCGCGTCGCCGTACCGCGACGAAGGCCGCTCCTTCGTTGATCTAAACCGTGGCATCTTCTTCCGTCTCGCCGAGGGCAAGCGCGCAACAAACAAACGGCAACCGCCCGTGCCCATCCCCGGCCGATTGCTCGCGCACATGCGCCGCGGGAGCCGCCGCGGCATTGTTCGTTCGCACTTGGTCGAATGGCACGGCCTGGCCGTCAAATCGGTGAAGACCGGCTTCGCGACCGCCGTCAAGCTGTCGGGCCTCTCTCTCAAGGAAGGAAACATCTCCCCGCATACTCTTCGCCACACGGCGGCGACTTGGCTGATGCAGCGCCGCGCCCTATGGCCGCAAGCACTTCTTTGGTTCCCCCTAAAGGTCTCCCCCAAACAAGCGCTTGCGTCCGGGCCTATGCGCTCCGCTCGACGGAAAGGCACGGCTGGCATGGGGTCAGCCCGAAACTGAAGGAGCAAGACAATGGCTTACGGCAAAAACAACACGAAGAAAGCACCGCAACGCGAAACCACGCCCCCGGCACTGATCGCCTGGCACGTTGCCGAACGCGGGGAAAAGAAGTTCTGGAGCCGCATCGGCGCGGCGTGGGAGCACGAGGACGGCGAGGGCCTGACCCTGCAGCTCGACCTGATCCCGGTCGCAGGCGGCCGCATCGTTCTCCGCGCCCCGAACGAGGAGGAGGGGCTCAGTGCCTTTTTTATCGTTGTCACGATCGATCGGCATCGAATCGTGCTGACAGGCAGTTGAGGCTACACTGCGGGTTGAACAATTCGATTCGCTTCGCGACTTGGTGAGGAGGACGCCATGAAGCGCATTGTCTTTTGCTTTGATGGCACCTGGAACCTGCTTGATTCTCCTACCCCCACCAATGTCGTCCTGACGGCCGAGAGCGTGCTGCCCCTGGCGGGAGAAACGGCTCAACTCATCTTTTACGATGAAGGTGTCGGCACCAGGAAGCATGAAAAGTTCCGTGGCGGCATGTTTGGTGCCGGATTGGTCAAGAACCTGGCGGATGCCTATCGTTTCTTGATCTTCAATTACTCTCCCGGCGATGAGATTTATGTCTTCGGATTTTCTCGTGGTGCATACACTGCCAGATCTTTCGTAGGCCTCCTCAACGTATGTGGAGTATTACTTCGCTCGCATGCCTCGAAGGTTGATGTCGCTATCGAGCAATATAAGCGCCGCGATAAGTCCGATGATTATCGGGATGAGATGATGACATTTCGAAAGGATTACTCGCCATATGTCGTCGCTTCGGACGAGGAAGAGGTTTGGCGTGCGCGAATAACGAACAAGACCAATCTGCCTCGCCTCGCCATTACATATCTTGGCATATGGGATACGGTCGGCGCGCTTGGCATACCAGCGCGATACGCCTGGTTTAGTTGGATCAACAAGAAACACAGATTCCACGACACTTCATTATCAAAATTCGTAAAGCGCGCACGACACGCGGTTGCTATCGATGAGCGGCGCATGGATTTTAAGCCGACTCTTTGGGACAATATCGACGAGATGAATGCCGGCGCTCCCGTTCATTTGGACGAAGAACTTCCGTATCAAGAGCGTTGGTTCCCCGGCGTCCACGGGTCGGTAGGCGGAGGCGGACAGCGACGCGGACTTTCCGACCAGGCCCTTGATTGGGTGCTCGACGGGGCGCGCTCAGCCGGCTTGGTGTTGGACTCTGACAGCTTATCGAGGATTTATGAGCTAAAGCCGGATTATCGCGAGTACATTGAGAATTCGGATGATCCGGGTTGGCTCTACAAGATCATGAACAATATAGCCGTCGCCGACCGTATGCCTGGACCTAAAAGCCTTGCCGAGCTGAGCAAGAGCGCGAAGCGAAGATGGTTGGAGAACCGGGACAATTTGAAGGATAAAAAGAAATATCGGCCGAAGACGTTGTCAAATCTGCAAAAGGAGTTGGATCAACTTGATCCTGCCGAATACGGCGTCGGTGGAGTCGAACCTGCGAAGCAAGACTATGAAATGTACGAAGTGCAGAGGGGCGACAACCTATCAAAAATCGCGCTAGCGAAGTATGGCCGCCCAAATGAATTCCATAGGATTTATCTAGCAAATCTGAACAAGCTCGACGATCAAGATCGCATTTATCCGGGCCAGCTTCTTCGCATTCCTCGCTCGTGATTGAGTAAGCTGGGCGGGTTTCTATCGGAACGGAGTGGGGCGGATCGGTTCGTAGAGGGTCGGCGCCCCTTATATACCGATCTTGGTGTAAAGCAAGACTTGACGAAATTCGCTCTTTTGATAAGACAATTTAGGTGATTATTCGGAGCGTCAAGCACAAAAGCCTAAGGCGTTTCATGGAAGCGGGCGACAGTTCTGGTCTTCCCGCCGCCGCCGTTACGAAAATCCGCGCCATTCTCTCCTTCCTGTAAGACATGGCGAACGAGCTTGAGTTGCGGAGCTTGCCGGCATGGAAGGCCCACCAGCTCACAGGCGACCGCAAGGGAACATGGTCGCTTTTCGTAACGAAGAACTGGCGGCTAACCTTCCGGATCGATCGGCAGAAGGTCGAGATCATCGAATTGGATTATGAGGATTATCATTAGGAGGACACATGACCGATAAGGGATTTAGGCTGAAAAACCCCGCGCATCCGGGCGGCTTCATTCGCACGGAAATCATTGACGCGTTGGGGCTGTCCGTGACGGCGGCGGCCAAGGCTCTCGATGTCACGCGGGCGGCCCATGCTCAACGAACGCGCCTCCCTGTCACCGGAAATGGCCGTGCGGGTGGAGAAGGCGTTCGGCGTGTCGATGGATACCCTCATGCGCATGCAGAGCAGCTACGACATCGCCCGGGCGCGCAGCAAGGCGGGCGAAATCACCGTGAAACGCTATGTCCGCAAGGACGTCCCGCCGCAAGCAAACCTAGCGTGAGAGCCTCTCATGGACGGCCGGCGTTAGTCCGCCCGTCGTCTACGCCTAACAGAATGACCTATTCACCAATCGCGCCGGGTGCCAGTCATGAGCTATCGCTATTACAATTTTATCGGCCTGCCGGGCAGAGTCTTTTTTGATGGCGAAACGCCGGACTTCTGCGAATTGTTTCAACCGGCGTCGGGAACGCTCGAACGCGATAACGCCAACCTCCTCGATATGGTAACGCTCCCCCAGTCGTGGGAAATCACCAAAGCCGAATTTGACGCGATGTTGCAAAAGGCGACGCAAGGGGACTCTTCGTCTCCGCTTTCGAACGCGTCGAAATAACGCAAAGCCGCCATGCGTGGACCGCCGCTCGACGGCAGAGGCACAGGCCTTTCAACATCCTCTGGCGGCACGGCCTGGCTTGATGTCCGGCTCAGACAATCCTTTGCGGGTCGGCGCCACGGTCCGGCGCCCGGATCGAGCCGCGCGATTTTAACGGCTTTCTCCGTGCTGTCCGTCCCCCAATGTCCGCCCCTTCACTCCGGCCTAATCCCCCAAGCCAGCCTCAGAGTGCCAAACCTATCGGAACGCGGCCCTGATGGCCGCAAGCACTTCTTCGGTTCCCCCTAAAGGTCGCCCCCAAACAAGTGCGTGCGTCCGGGCCTATGCGTCCCGCTGACGGAAAGGCACGGCTGGCATGGGGTTGACGTTGCCCCCAAGTTTTATCCAGGCGTCATTAGAGTCCTGGCGTTGGTGATGCCCTGTTGGGCTGGGGTAGAGGCGGTCCGCGGAGCGGAGCCGTCAGGTGAGCGCAGCGCAGCGGACCGCCGGGCCGCGGCGTAAGTTTCGGGGGTCATCCAGCCGAGCCGGGAGTGCGGGCGTGCTGTGTTGTAGTCGTCGCTCCAGGCGTCGAGCGCGGCACGCACGTGAGCCAGCGAGCGGAACAGGGTCTCATTGAGCAGCTCATCGCGCAGGCGGCCGTTGAACGACTCGATGAAGGCGTTCTGTACCGGCTTGCCGGGGGCGATGTAGTGCCAGCCGACCTTGCGATCGTCGGCCCAGCGCAGGATCGCGTTGGAGGTGAACTCGGTGCCGTTGTCGCTGACGATCGTGGCGGGCCTGCCGCGCTCGGCCAGCAGCCGATCGAGTTCGCGGGCAACCCGGTGGCCGGAGATCGAGGTATCGGCGACAAGGGTGAGACACTCGCGCGTGCAATCGTCGACCACGGCGAGGATGCGCAAGCGGCGGCCGTCGATGAACTGGTCGGAGACGAAGTCGAGCGACCAACGCTCGTTCGCTCCCTGGGGCACGATCATCGGCGCCCGCGTGCCCAGAGCCCGCTTGCGCCCGCCACGGCGGCGAACCATCAGCCGCTCCTCGCGGTAGAGCCGGAACAGCCGCTTGTGGTTCACCACGTACCCCTCCCGCCGCAACAGCACGTGCAGCCGCCGATAGCCGAAGCGCCGGCGCTCATGGGCCAGTGACCTCAGCCGCGCCCGCAGGCCGGCATCGTCGCTCCGCTGCGGGCGGTACCGCACCGTCATCCTGGCGCAGTCGATCATCCTGCACGCCCGCCGCTCGCTCACCTCAAACCCCAAACGAAGGTGCGCGACAGCCTCTCGCTTGGCAGCGGGCGTCACCATTTTTTTGCCAGAAGATCCTTCAGCGCAGCGTTGTCCAGCATGCTGTCCGCCAGCAGCTTCTTCAGCCGCGCATTCTCGCTCTCCAGCGCCTTCAGCCGCTTGGCTTCCGACACTTCGAGCCCGCCATATTTAGCTTTCCAATTGTAGAAGGTCGCATCGCTGATCCCGTGCTTGCGGCACAAGTCGGCCGCCTTCATCCCGGCCTCGTGCTCCTTCAGGATCGATATGATCTGCTCTTCCGTGTGCTGCTTGCGCTTCATCGTCCGGTCCTTCCTTCAAGGCCGGACTCCACTTCAACCTGGATCAATCCACAGGGGCAACGTCACCACCGGCGCGGAAGGTGCGAATATGAGGACTCTATTCGTGTCCGGAAACAGCAGGATAGGCGCTTTGGAAGTGGTCTGGAACCTTTCTGGCCGATAATTTGCGAAAATGGGAAATTGGCCAGACTACGTGTTACGGTGCAGTGCACTCAAGCCAACGGGGCCCGCGCGATGAATTGTGTTGCGAAACGCCGATCGAGTGCGCCTCACCGTAATCCTGTGGGTTATTCCTGAGATTGCATTGGTCCTGATCTGTGTCAGCGTCGAGCTACTAGTTGGTGTGTGGTTGGCGAGAGCACCGCGTTTCATCGGCGGCTGTTGGTCTGCTGAGGGTCAGACTCGATCGCGAGGGCGGCCGCGCGAGACGGCCGCTCCTACTTCGGAAGCGAACGCTCGACGGATTGCGGGAGGCGTGATCAGCTTCGCAGTGCTTTCACCTTGTGAAGCCTTCGTAGACGAAAGCCCCTCTGATCAGTTCGGCGTCCTTCTCGCTAACGCCCTGCGCCCGGACGACGTCATACCACGTTTTATCCACCCTTTCGGTCATCTGAGAAACGACGGCCTTGGCTTCATCCCCACTCAGCAAAAAACGGGCGTGCTGAGAAAGTAGATTTTTCGCGTTGGCGAAGCGTCCCATGTCGCCGGCCGTCATAGCCAAGTCGCGACGATCCTGCGCGATCACGGGCGACGGTGTCAGATCGTATGCGGGCGAAAGCTTCCAGTCCCGCTCTTTGGCGACCAGGGCATGGTTTCGCGGATGATCGTCGATATTTGAAATCAGCGCATTGAAGACCATGCGCCGGAACAGTTCCAAGGCGTCCTTCTTCGGCTCCGCCACCACGCGGCGCAACTCTTCCGCCATCAGGACGTAGGACCAGCGGTCCCTTGCCTCGGCAGCGTCATCGGCACGAAGCAGGGTCAGACCGCTGATCATGCGTGCCCTGGTGTAGCCCTTCGGCGTCTTTTCGCGGTCGAAGCGCTGTACGAGCAGCACGTCCTTTCCAGCCGCTGTCTCAACCCGGCCTGTCGCCACGCTGATGCCGCAGCTTCGCGCAAGCTCAAGCATGGCATGTTCCACGCGCGTATTGTTCCAGCGGTCATCTGGCCGATTGAATTTGGCGACCCACAGTCCGGCCTTGTCCTCGACGACGGCTTTCGGGCGCGCCCCGCCCATCGAGGTTCCCAGCAGCATCAATCCTTCAACTTGGGCAATATCGTCATCCGGTTTGAGCGGATCGTCGCGGAGCAGCGCCTCGGCAATCCGCTGTAGCTTTTCCAATTCTATCGTCCTGTTGAATTGCCTCATCGGACCCGGCGGCTGCTGGCCATGGCCGAAGCCGAGCGCCCCGGCGCGGTCGTCGGGGGATTCAAGCAGGTAATCAAGCTCGCCCAGTTGGGTTTTGCCACTATGCTTTTCGATGACGCGGCGGCCCCAGCTGTCGGGTCCTGAATCGCGCAGCGCTCCGAACACGCCCCCAAGGCGGGCGGTTTCGTAAGTCTCACTGGAGAGCTTAAGTTCGATAGGGTCGATTGCGACCGCATCGGCGCGGGCAAGGTAGCTTCTGCCGTAGACAAACCGGCCCAGCGCGGCGCCGCGCCGGTCCTTCGTCAGTTCGAAACGTCCTGCCGTGACAGCTTCTGTCTCTCCCGGTGGGGTGATGTAGACAAAGCAGTCGCTGGTCGCTTTAGAAGTCATTGTCGAGGCCTCCGCCCTTGCGGGCCCGCTTGCGCCCTCTTCCGGCTTCCAGCGAGACGCCTTCCTTGTCTCGGGACGGCTCGGCAAGCTCTTCGAGCGGCTGGAGGAGGTCATAGAGCCAAAGCAGCGCCGCGTAGACGACAATCCCCGTTGAAGCCTTGCCCTTCTCGGCATCCCGGACCGCCCGCGATCCAGTCCCGATTTTTTCGGCGGCGTTCTCGATCGTGAGGTTTCGGCGGACCCTTGCCGTGCGGAGATTTTCGCCCAAGCTGGCAAGGGCCCGCTCGACGGGAAACGGAGGTGCGGTTTGAAGCTTGTTGCGGGCTACCATGTGCTTGAAGAGCCTTCTAATGAAATTAAATTTGCTCTCAAGAGCATATCTAATTTTGAGCGGATAAACAAGAATAATGTGCTTTGAATGTCATATTATCGGCTATAACATGCTTTCAAGAGCACATTTCAGTTAAGAGTTATTCAACCCTGCCGTCAGGGCCGTAGGCCGGTGGCTAGGCGGGCGAGCGCCCTGCGGATTTTCATCAGATTGAAATGCGCGTTGCGCAGTTCGACCGAGCCTTCCGCGAGGCCCGGCAGTTCCGCCGATATGTGGCGAAGCAGAGCCGACAGCTCGCTTCGGGTGGCGCGGTTGAGTTCGCTCTCGGTCAGTACACGCATGGTTTCCTCCTTTGCTTTCCGGCCGCGACAATCGCGGCCTTCATGCTGGAGGCCTTTGCGCCGGAGGATGCGGCCCGCATCGCCTGCGACCGCAACGTCAGAGGAGGAGTGCCGCGTAGCGGCCACTTGCGGGATCGAGCAGCCGCCCGGTGCCAAATGGCCGAATGAAGGCCGAGAGGGCGCGGACGGAGGGAGGAAATCAGGGCGTACCTGGCTTGAAGAGCGGACGCGCGCGGCGCGGCGCGAGCCCAAGCTCCGCAAGTCCGGTGAGCCGAACTCGCCAGTTTGTGCGGTCTAGGATACGGTTAGCTGGTATTCAACCTTTTCCGTCGGTCCGAACTCCCCGGGCGCGATATCTATTTCCACCCAGAGCGTCGCCGGAGTGATGGGCAGGTCGTCATATTCGACCGGAAGCCACGTTTCATCCATCTGAAAATTAAGACCGCTAACCCTCATTTTCGCAGGCAGCGAGGCGTTCCGGATATGGTCTTTTACGACACGATATTCGTCCGGGATGCACATCTTCAAATAGGTGAAGCGGCGCGAGCTAAGCCGGACTGCGTATTCCTTTAGAGGAACGGTCACAGAACCGATCTTAATCTTCCAGCCCGATACGTCGGGACAAATTTCCAGCGGTTCGCCACCGGTTATCTTCTCAATTTGCGCTCCGGAGTTGATGAAAAGATTTCGGATCAAATCAGGTTGCGAAAAAAATGTCATGCCGTTGTCCGCACTGATAATCATCTCGTCCGGCTTGAGGACCAGCTCTTTATCCTTGTAGGCCTCATCCAATTCTTGAGTGCCGTCAAAAGCGCAGTCGGCCGAGAAACATATTTTGAAGATATTGAAGACGACCGGAATCTCGATCCTCGCCGTCCATCTTTCGGAATTGATATCCTCTACTGTCAGGAGTTCGATGCCGAGCCTGGCGGCGTAGGCGCGTATCGTTTTGGCAAACCCGGCCGCGCAGATCAGGAAGCCTTTCGACGCGCCTACATCACGAATGACCGCTGAAAATTCCCCGAGAATTGTTATGTCTGCCGGGCGCACATGATCTTTTGTCTGAATAATGTAGAAAAGGTCCGCTCCGGCGACGTTGGCCCGCATGGACACATCTATTTGCCTCATAATCCCGCTTTGCGAGCCGATTACATGGTCGTTCAGGGTGACTGTGAACTCGGGAAACAGGCGGGCAAACGTATCGTGGATGAACTCTTCGTATAGGCGGCCCGGCTTCATAAGTGCGATTCCTGCAATCGTCGGCACAGTAATAAAATACGCAACGAAGGAAAAGTTCGGTGCGCTTCTGATGAACAAGCGACGACGCCATCCCTGGAAGCAATTGTGCGGCGCGCCCGGCTAACGCCGGTCCGGCTCTAGGCGTCCGCCTGCGGCGGCCCGCCCGGAGCCGCCTTGAGATCCCGCGAAGCGCAGGAAGCGGCGTCTCCGCCATCCGGTAACGATCCGTCGCGCGAAAGCTTGCGGGCAGCCTGCGGCTGGCTCTCTCTTTCATAAGGGCTTCAGGGAGGGCGCTGCCCTCCCTCCCTTGGCCCGCGTTCTACTGGACCGGCAGGGCCGCGTCCGGCGCACCCCCTGCGCCCAGCCTGCGCAAGAAGGCTCCGGCTGAACAAGGCTCCGGGGGATGCCCCGTCCGGCAGCCCGGCCAGCCACGAACGCACACCGACCCACACCCTCCCGCTCTCGGCGAGTGCCAACCGGTTGCGTGCGCAACCCGTCTTTTTGAGCAAGGAGGAAGAAATGAGAGAGAATGTTTATCAACGTGTCACTGACAGCATCGTGGCGGAGCTTGAGAAGGGCGTCCGGCCCTGGCTGAAACCGTGGAACGCGGAGCACGCGGCAGGCAGGATCACGCGCCCGCTGCGCGGCAATCTCGTTCCGTATCAGGGCATCAACGTCCTGATGCTGTGGTCGGAGGCCGTGGCAAAGGGCTTCGCCGCGCCGGTCTGGATGACGTTCAAGCCAGGCGCAGGAGCTTGGCGCGCATGTGCGCAAGGGCGAGAAGGGCAGCCTTGTCGTCTACGCCTACAACATCACCCGCACCGAAACCGACGAGGACACCGGCGAGGAGACCGAGCGCGATATTCCCTTTATGAAGGGCTACACCGTCTTTAACGTCGAGCAGATCGACGGGTTGCCACGTCACTATTACGCGATGACCGAGGCGCGGCTCGGCCCCGTCGCCCGCGTCGCGCACGCGGATCAGTTCTTTGCCGACACCGGCGCAACAATTCGGCATGGCGGCAACAGGGCCTATTACGCCATCGGCCCCGATCACGTGCAGATGCCGCCGTTCGAAACCTTCCGCGACGCGGAGAGCTATTACGCGACCCTGGCTCATGAAATGACTCACTGGACGCGGCACGGCCAGCGGCTTGACCGCGACTTCGGACGCAAGCGCTGGGGCGATGAAGGCTATGCGATGGAAGAGCTTGTCGCCGAGCTTGGCGCGGCGTTCCTCTCCGCCGATCTCGATCTGACGCCGGAGGTCCGGGACGATCATGCCGCCTATATCGAAAACTGGCTGAAGGTACTGAAAGACGACAAGCGGGCGATCTTCACCGCCGCGTCGCATGCGCAGCGTGCCGCCGATTTCCTGCACGGCTTGCGGCCGGTCCCGGCCGAAGCAGCGCAGGCGGCGTGACATGCGCAAGCCCGACACCATCCTTATTGACGGGCGCGGCTATAGCTGGCGGCAGCTCTGCGAGCTGCGCCAGCGCCAGCTTGAGGCATGGCAGGCCGCGCAGGGCAGGCAGCTCGCTTTGTTCGAGCTGAAAACGGATTGCCGACCGGTCTGTGAACGGTCGGCGGCAGGCCGCTACACCGAACCAACTCTACTCGATTGCTTCGGTCAGCGTTCCGCCGAGGCGCGATAAGAGCGGCTCTGCCGCCGCTAGGCAGCTGCGGTTTTCTTCGCGCGCCGCTTCTTTGCCGCCGACTTCTTGCCCGTGCTGCCGGCACCGCCGCCAATCAGGAAGCTTTCCTTGCTTGCCCCGCCCTTGATGGCGTCCGCCATCCAGCGGGGCGTTGCGCCCCGGCCCGCCCAAAGCTCGCCGCCGGGGCCGCGATATTTCGGTTCGACCTTGCGGCCTTTGAGGGAATGCACCTTGCCGGGCTTGCGCCCGCGCGTGCGGGCATTGCCAAGCTCGCCGCCGGTCAGAGAGGCGAGCTGCCTTTGCAGATCGCCGACCTTCGCGCTCAGCATCGAGGAAATATCGTCGCGAAGCTTGACCAGCGCATCCACCGATAGCGTCGCGAGGTTTTTTGGTCTGGCCATGAAATCGCATCCCTTTTGATATATGCGTCAAATATCCGCGTGCATGCCTTAAAGGCAAGCGCGTTGGAATGGCGTTACGGGAGATGACACAAGCTAGACGCCAACCTTGTTAAACCTTGCCGCCGCAGACTGATCTCTTTCTCACACCATCTTGGCGCCGGCCAAGTGTAATCGGAATTCCGACGGTTCGGCATCTGATAAGACCTGGCTTCCTTAGTTGCCTCCGCGGGACAGTGTACTTTGACCTGCCTGTGACCAGGATTTTCGATGTCGCGTCACTACGTCTGGGCCGCGGTATCGGCGCCGCGCTTTAACGACGCGATAAAACATGGCGGACCTCGCAAGTTTGGCGACAATGGGAGACCAGACCGGTCAACTGGACCCGCATGCCCCGTTGCGCCTTGCCGACGCCCTAAAGATCGCCTTTCCTATGGGCGGTATGACGGTTTCGGGCTTGCGTAAGGAAATTCGCCGCCAAAGGCTCGCTGTCGAGCTTATAGCCGGCAAGCAGTTCACAACGCTGGCCGCCATCGAGGAGATGCGACGCCTATGCCGTGTACAAGCAAGGGACCCCGCCTGTGGAGACGCCCGGCCCGGCGAAAGAGCGGGCGCATCGTCGCGGCGTCCGTCTGGATCATCAAAGACGGCGGCAAGCATTTCGCCACGGGATGCCTTGCGAGCCCGTCTGAAAAACGACCGCCGGCCGAAGCGGAGCGCGCCCTCGCTGCCTACATCGCCGACAAATACCAGCCGCCGCGCAAGACCCGCGACGTAGACGCCATCGACATCGCCGATGTCTTGTCGATCTATCACCAAGACAGCCGCGACCGGCAGGCCTCGTCCGCGAAGTTCGACGGCCGGATCGCCCGCCTCAACGATTTCTTTGGCGGCAGGATGCTGGGCGAAATCAATGCCAGCCTGTGCGGAGCGTATGTCAAAGCGCGTGGCAACCCAGGCGGCGCCCGCCGCGATCTTGAAGATTTGCGCGCCGCGATCGGCCATCACGCACGCGAGAATCTTCACCACGCCGTCATCCATGTCACGCTGCCCGCGAAGGGCGGGCCAAGGGAGCGATGGCTCACCCGCGACGAGGCCGCGCGCCTCTTATGGACGTGCTGGAGGGCCCGCGAGACGCAGACGGTTCATCGCGGCGTCCTAAAAGGGCAGAGGGTCGAAACCGACAAACGCCCGCTCTGCCATATCGCCCGGTTTCTGCTGATCGGCCTGTACACTGGGACGCGCGCTGGCGCGATTGCGACCGCGTCGCCGTACCGCGACGAAGGCCGCTCCTTCGTTGATCTAAACCGTGGCATCTTCTTCCGTCTCGCCGAGGGCAAGCGCGCAACAAACAAACGGCAACCGCCCGTGCCCATCCCCGGCCGATTGCTCGCGCACATGCGCCGCGGGAGCCGCCGCGGCATTGTTCGTTCGCACTTGGTCGAATGGCACGGCCTGGCCGTCAAATCGGTGAAGACCGGCTTCGCGACCGCCGTCAAGCTGTCGGGCCTCTCTCTCAAGGAAGGAAACATCTCCCCGCATACTCTTCGCCACACGGCGGCGACTTGGCTGATGCAGCGCCGCGCCGGTCCGTGGCAGGCGGCCGGTTTTCTCGGCATGTCGGTCAAGGTGTTGCTCGACACCTACGGCCACCATCATCCGGATTACATGCGCGAGGCCGCCGCCGCGATCGTATCCAAGGACCGTAAGCAGAACGTATCGGTGGTTGAAACGGTGGTTGACCTTCAAAAGCGCCGGGTTCACGGTCCGCAAGTCATTGATATTGCTGGTGGGCCCGGGAGGACTCGAACCTCCAACCAGACCGTTATGAGCGGCCGGCTCTGACCATTGAGCTACGGGCCCCGCCAAGCGGGCATTCTTCTCGCCGATTGCCGCCGGGCTGTCGAGGGCACCCCTCGGACCTGGACTTCGGGCCGGCAAACAACGCCGGAGAGAGCGTGCCAAGCTGCGTTGCCGGTCGGAGCGCCGGTCAGTCTTGCCTCGCGGGGCGGACGATCAACCCGACGACGCTCCTCACCGCGCCCCGAGCATCGGTTCCAGTCGCCGCGCGATCTGTTCGGCGTAGAAGCGATGGCCGCGGACGTCGAGATGCAGGGCGTCGTAATAGAAGCCCGGACCGACGGCCGCCGAAACCGGCTCATGCAGGTCCAGCACCTCGAAGCCGGACCGGATCACCGCGGCGCGCACGCGGCGGGTCAGGTCGCCCTCGCGCCCGCCGAGTTCGTCACGCACCGGCGAAAGCACGATCAGGACCTTGCGCGCCGGTTTCGCGGTCTCGTGGAGCGCCGCGAACAGATTCTCGAGGCTGCGCTCGGCGACCTGCAGATCGCGATCGGACCGGCGCTCGTCGAGCGGCCGCAGCAGATGGAAGCTGCGCCACGTCGCGAAGGTGGCGGCTTCCCACAGCGCGCGAAACGGCGCCGGCGGCCGGTGCGTGAACAAGAACTGGCCTTCGGCATCGACAAGACCGCGGATAGTATCGGGCGTGATCAGCGTCACCACCAGCACGCTCTCGCCGGTCACGTTCATGTCGCGGATGCGCGCCGCCATGTTGTCGCTGCCGTAGCCGTTGGCGCTCGCGCTGCCGCAGACGAAGTTCTTGTGCGTCGCCTGATCGAGGCGCGCGCAAGTCCCCTGCGAGAACGTGTCGTTGTCGTCGATATAGGTGCCTGCCCAGGTGACGCTGTCGCCGACGAAGAGGATCTTCGTGTCGGCGGGCGTGGTCCAGTCCTTCGTCGCGCGCAGGCCCTTGCTGTCGATAGTGACGGACCCGCCCCGCAGCCGCACCTGCTTCTGGTTCGGCTGCTGGGCGTAACGATAAGACGCGTTGGTGTAATAGATGATGGGATTGCCGAGTCCGAGGTATCGCAGCGCGATTTCCGCCAGCACGATCGGCGCCAGCACCAGCACGATCATCGCGAGCCAGAAGACCGACCGCCGGAGCGCCGATCGTCCCGTCGCCACGTCACGCAAGCGGTTCGACGTCATGCCTCTCCCGCCACGTCCTCACCGAGACCTGCGCCGGCCGCAACCCAGCTTTGTCACCAGCCGCTTGCGCCCGCACCCCGGAAGGTGCACGCCCGCGGACAGGGAGCAAGATGAGGTCACCATGGCGCATCTCGTTCATTTCATCGACCGGAGAACCGTGGCGCGTGCCAATATGGCCGTGGTGCTCGGTCTTGTCTGGGGCGGCCTCGCCTTCTGCGCCATCGCGGCCACCGTCTACGATTTCCGGCATTTGTTTGCCGCGTGGTGAGGATGCCGTACGGATCGGCAGTCCAATGTCAGCCGGCAGCCCTGATCGACTACGTTGCAAAACGCCATCGATTCACATCCGCAACAGGCGCTTGGCATTCCCGCTCAGGATTTTGGCCTTGTCCTCGTCGCAAAGCGGCGCCGTAGCCATCCATTGCGTTGCCGGAGGGTTCTGGACAAACGGCCAGTCGACGGCGAACAGGATACGATCGACGCCCATCTCCATCACGCAGCACAGCAGCGCCGGATTCGAGAAGTTGCCGCTGGTCGTCAGATAGAAATTGCCGCAGAAGATTTCGCGGAAGCTGACTTGCTTGTGGCCGGGGCGCTTGAGCGCCTGGTCGATGCGCCAGACCAAAAACGGCAGCGTTTCGCCGAGATGGCCGAGAATGATCTTCAGCTTCGGATGCGCGTCGAACAGCCCGCTGAGCACCAGCCGTAGCGCGACCGTCGCCGTCTCCACGGTGAAGCCCCACGCCGCCCGGATCACCATCGGGAAATCTTTGGCATAGTCCTTGTAATAGGCCTCCATCACCGCTGGATGCGGCACCGAGGGATGCAGGTAGATCGGCACGTCGAGCGCCTCCGCGCGCGCGAAGATCGGCCAGAAGCGCTTGTCGTCGAGGAATATCCCATTCGGCAGGCCGTGGATCATCGCACCCTTGAAGCCGAGCTTCACGGTGCGCTCAAGCTCGTCCGCGGCGGCCCGCGGATCGGCGGTCGGCAGCGCGGCAAAGGCGGCGAGCCGCGTCGGGTTGGCCGAAATCGCTTCGTGCAGCCTGTCGTTCACCCGTCTCGTCAGCGCCACCGAGATGTCGGCGCCAAGCTGCTGGGTCGACGGCGCGCCATGCGAGAGCACCTGCATGTCGATGCCGGCATCGTCCATCTCCTTCAAACGGATGCCGGTAAAATCGAGGATGCGCTTCTCGATCTCCGGATTGCGGATCGACTCGACGCCGGAATATGTCGCCACCAGTTCCTGGTCCCAATAGTGCTCCTCGATCGCAATGACGGAAGGCTTCGGCGCGTTCGGCATAAATAGTCCTGATCGTTGACGGTTGGGCCGTTCAGGCCGGAAGAGCCACCGGGTTGCGGTTGAAATAATCTACGTCCTCGGCCGTCCGCTTCCAGTCCGGGTTGCCGCGCCAGTCGATCGAGCGCGCCGCCATGTCGGAGCCATAGCGGACGCGAAACAGAAGGGTGCGCTGCGGCCCGTTCTCGTATTCATGCATCTCGCCCGCCGGATGGACGACGAACGAGCCCGGCGTCACCGCGACCATGCGCTCGGGCGTGCGCATCGTGCCGCCGCCCTCGAAGCAGAAATAGATTTCCGTCGCATGCGGATGACAATGATTGGGGCTGACCTGCCCCGCCTCCCAGCAGGCAACCGTCACGTCGCCTTCACCGGCGATGCCGAGGATCTTCTCGACGTGCTTTTTTGGATCGAACGTCTGCTCGTCGAGCAGGTTGAAGACATCCATCGCGACCTCCCGCCGGCGGCTGCAGCTCGGAACATAGCGCCACGGCTGACGACGCCGTTTCGCATCTGCTGCGGATGAGGCTCTTAGCGCAAAAGCGCTGGTCCGGCCAGAACGGCGGGCAGGACGGGGCCGTCTATTTCCGCACGCCGCGGAACGGCTGGCCGCGAACGGTTTCCACCGGATAGGCAAAGGATTCCGGATTGACCGCCGCACCCTTCGACCAGGTGCCGAACCGGTCGGGATCGAGGCCAGGTCCCGGCGCAAGATCAACCGGGTCGACCGTACCGAGCGCGTCGAAATCCGGCACGTCGTCGTCCGATCTCACCTTGCTCATGGTCGCGCCGCGCCACCGCTCGATCACCGAGGCGATGAACAGCCGATCGGCCTCCTGGCCGGCACCGGTACGGGCATGGCCGACCGCCTCGCTGCGTGGAATATGCTGGGCCGCCAGTTCGCCGAACCGCAGCCGGGTCGGAAGCGCCACGCCTTCGCCGAAGGCGAAGACCTCGCGGGTGCCGAGCGAGGGCACGAAACCCAACAGGCTGCCCGCCGCGTCCGACACCGCCGAACGCACGATCGCCTGGTCGCGCTCGTTCGCCATGCGCATCACGAACAGCGTCGAGCATTGGGAGATGATCGTGGCGTCGAGCTCGGCCGGACGCTGCGTCACCAGCCCGAGATAGACGCCGTATTTGCGGCCCTCCTTGGCGATGCGAGACACCGCCTTGCGGGTCGGGCCGAAGCCCAGTCCGCGATCGGCTGGCGCATAGCGATGCGCCTCCTCGCACACCATCAGCAGCGGGAAGGCGCCGTCGCTCCACAGGCCGAATTCGAATGCCATGCGGCACAGCACCGAGACGACGGAATCCACCACTTCGGCCGGGAAACCGGCGAGCTGCATGATCGTCATCGGCGTGCCGTCCGGCGGCAGCCGGAAGAGCTGGCTCAGCACCTCCAGCATCGTATCGCCGCCGACATTGGCGTTGTCGAACATGAACGAGTAGCGCGGGTCGGTGCGCGCCGTCTCGATGCGCGTCATCAGCCGGTGATACTTTGCCCAGCCCGAGCGGTTCTCCAGCTTGCCCATGCGCTCGTCGATGAGGCCGATGACGTCCTCGATCCGATACGGCACCGGCGTGTCGACGGTGAAGCCCGTCCCCTTCGGATCGTTGCGCCGCAGGGTCAGCCGCTCGCCGCGCGCCGCCGCGAAATTGCTCTTGGCGATGCGGGATCACCTCGGACAGGACCTCGACCTCTTCCTCGACGCCCGGCCGTCCGCGGAAGAAGACGTCGACCATCTCCTCGAAATTGAACAGCCAGAACGGCAGCTTCAGGTTCTTCGGGTTGAGCACCTGGGCGCGGTTGTCGAACGAGCGGCCGTATTCGTTGTGCGGATCGATCAGGAAGACGCGCAGTGCCGGCCGCGCATCCAGAATCCGGCGCAGCAGCAGGGCGACGCCGCTCGACTTGCCGACGCCGGTCGTGCCGAGCACGGCGAAATGCTTGCGCACCATCTCGTCGACATTGACGTAGGCGCCGATCGAGGCGTCCTGCTGCAGTTGTCCGACATTGATCGTGGTCGGCCCGGCGGCATCGAAGATCAGGCCGAGTTCGTCCTGGGTCACGAGGTCGGCGTTGTCGCCGATCATCGGATAGTCCGTGACGCCGCGCTGGAAATAGGCGCCCCCGCCCTCCCCCGCCCGGATTTCTCCCATGAGGTCGGACTGCGCCACGCCATGGGCTGGGCCTCCGTCCCCTGCCGGCTCGATCGCCATCTTGGTGATGACGCCGATGACCAGCGACTCGCCGGTGAAGATGCCGAGGAACTTGCCGACCGTGGCGCGGGCGTGATGCTCGTCCGGCGCCCCGCCGGGAAGGGTGAGCCGCACCGTCGCCAGGGAGCCGCCGACGGAGAGCACGTGGCCGAGCGGCGCCGCGCCTTCGGGCCGCAGCCCGTCCTGCTCGTGATCGATCGCCAACCCCATTCCTCCGCGCCGCCGGTCCCTTGAGGGAGCCGTCCTGCCGCCAGTCTAGGCGCAGGCCGGCAACGATTCCGTTAACCGGAGGAAACGGACTTTAGGCGACTGGTTTCCCGACTTTCGGAGCCACGCGCTAACCCCGTTCGCGCACGGGATACCATTCGCGCGTGCGGCGCTGGGCGCCGGCGATCTCGTCGCGGTCCATCTTGGAGGAGACCGCGTCGCGCATGCGGATGTAATAGTCGCGGCTCCTGCCACTCGCCCCGGCGGCGGCGAGGTTGAGCCATTTGTAGGCCTCGACCAGGTTCTCCGGGACACCGCGTCCCTTGTTGTAGAGCAGTCCGAGCAGGTGCTGGCCGTGCGGATTGCCCTGCTCGGCGGAGCGGCGATACCACATTGCGGCCAGCACGAAATCCTGCGGCATGCGGCGGCCGTATTCGTACATGAAGCCGAGCTCCGCCTGCGCCCGAGGGTCACCCCATTCGGCACGGCGCACGACGTCCAGCCGCGTCTCGACCACGCGGACGTGGCGGTGCCGCTTGACGATCAGCACGCTCCTGTCCGCGGCGAGCGCACCGGCGGTGCCCATGCCGAAAAGCGCCACTCCCAGCAGTGCCGTTACGATCCGCATTGTCCCCACTCCCAGCACGCAACCCCTCGCCATCCTATAGCGCGCCGGCCGCGCCTTGCCATCCGTCTTGTGACGAAGACCGCGCGGGACGTGTTGACCCGTTCTACTTCCGTTCCTATGGTCCGGAATCCTCCATCGGTAGCGCCATGACCGCCTTCACGCCCCACCAGGACGCCGCGCTCAAGGCGATCGCCGGCTGGCTCGCCGCCAAGCCCGGCCGCAACGGCGTCCCCCAGGTCTTCCGCCTGTTCGGCTATGCCGGCACCGGCAAGACCACGCTCGCCCGCCATATCGGCGAGGCGGTGGACGGCAAGGTCCAATATGCCGCCTTCACCGGCAAGGCCGCGCAGGTGATGCGCTCCAAGGGCTGCATCGGCACCTCGACCATCCACAGCCTGATCTACAAGGCGCAGGAGAGCGGCGAGGAGGTCCCGAGCTTCCAGCTCTGGGACGACGCGCCGGCTTCCAAGGCGAAGCTTATCGTCATCGACGAATGCTCGATGGTCGACGAGGACCTCGGCCGCGACCTGATGTCGTTCGGCGTGCCGCTGCTCGTGCTGGGAGACCCGGCGCAGCTTCCGCCGATCCAGGGCGGTGGCTTCTTCACCGACGCCGCGCCCGACGCCATGCTCACCGAGGTCCACCGCCAGGCGCGCGACAACCCGATCATCCGCCTGTCGATGGACGTCCGCGAGGGCCGCAGCCTCGACGTCGGCGACCATGGCGCCGCAGCCATCGTGATGCGCAAGGACCTCGACCCGCAATGCGTGCTCGATGCCGACCAGGTGCTGGTCGGCCGCAACGCCACGCGGCGCGCCTACAACATGCGCATGCGCGAGCGGCGCGGCTTCGCCAGCGCCCTGCCCGAGGCCGGCGACAAGCTCGTCTGCCTGCGCAACAACAAGCGCAAGGGCCTGTTCAACGGCAGCCTGTGGGCGGTGAAGACCGCGCCCACCGCACGCCGGCAGATATTGCGCATGCACCTGACGCCCGACGAGAACGCGGCGAGCAAAGGCGTCAAGGTCTCGGTGCGGCCGGAATGCTTCGCCGGCGGCATCGAGGATTCGCCGTGGGACCAGCGCAAGCGCAACGACGAGTTCGACTTCGGCTACATCCTCACCGTCCACAAGGCGCAAGGCTCGCAATGGGACGACGTCGTGCTGTTCGACGAATCCTACGTGTTCCCCGACAGCCGCGCGCGCTGGCTCTATACCGGCATCACCCGCGCCGCGAAGCGCCTCACTGTGGTGATGTGACGCGTCAGGCCGCATCGGTTGCTCGCCGCTCGCTCGGTGCCGCCCTCCCCTGCGGAAGGTCGCTTGTGCCTCGCAGAGGCGCCAAGCGGAATGGGTAATGAAGGGGTCGCGACCTTCGAATATCAAACAGCAAAGCTCCGCCGGCCCTGTTGTTTGCTTCGAGCCCGGGCCGGCCCTCCTTCCGTCCCTCGAAACCGAGGGGATGTGGAGCGCCGGCAGGCGCACCGTCATTCACCGCGCTTGCGAGGCGCGGCGCCTCCTTGCGAGGGAGGCTCGCCTCCCGGCGCTCCACGCAGGCAAGCTCACGCGGTCTGCGCAAGCTTGACTGCCATTTGGCGGCGACTTCCTCGACTCCGGGTCCGCGCTTCCTCGACTTACGAGCCTTGCGGCCCCTGCCAAGTCCAGCGAGCTCCTCGCAGAGCACCCGTAGTGGTGCCCGGGCGGAGTTCCGAAGCCCCCCGGGTGCGAGCTTGCGAGGCTCGCCCGCGGGCGCCGCATCTTGCCCCGCTCCCAGAACGCCTCATGACAGCGCCCCTCGACGGGCAAGACAATAGGAATATAAACCAGAACACCATGAAGTCAAGCCGGAGCGCCCGGCTGCTTGATTGCACGGGGAATGTCGCACGATTTTGCCTTTCGCCGACATCCGTTCCTAGTCCCGGCTCAGGCATGAGCGAGTGTCTGGTATTCTTCCATAATGCGCCCACGAATATAACATCGCGCAGCTTCAAAATGATCGCGTGGAACACTTTCGCTAATGCTTTTCTGTTCATTGGGCCGACGATAATCAAAGAGAGGCCATTGCACCAATTCGACGCACCTATCGTACTCGTCCACAGTGAAGTTCTTTGCACCTATATAGAAATTAGCGAGCAGGAAGAATGATATGAAAGCCCGCCAAACGACGGGATGCGTAATGGGATGAAAGCTGACCACCAGCTCTCTGACGGGAACGTACGCGATGCTCAATTCGCTATCGGTTCGTCTTATCTCTTCATCAAAGCGAAACCATTCCAGCGGAGCTTGACCATTGGCATCGCTCGAGATCGTTGCCGATATCAGACGCTCAACTTCACCACGGACCAAGCCTTGAAATCCATATTTTTCAGGATGGGATTTTCGTTCTTTATCCGTTATTTCCGCGTATGGATCGTAAGGTATAGCGCTCGTCTCCATTTGCGCTAAATTGAAGTGATCCACAAATATATCTTCAAAAATTCCAAGCGCCATGAACTTTCGCCCTATGAGGGGCTCCAACGTAAGATCAAGCTGTGATACTCGTCGAGACAGCAGCCGATGATACGTCATTGGAAGAAATAATCGATGAACAGTCGAGCGTTGGAAATATTGATCCGCCATCCAGGTCTTTTTCAAATCACGGCTTATATGTCCTTCGCGAGTTCGGGCAGCCAGGGCTTTTAATCGCCCGAGAATGCTTGTAACCGCTATATGGGCAGAAAAAAGCAGGGGCTCGACTTCTTTGTATAATCGTTTTCTAGCCTCGTATTCGTAATCGATACGGGCTTCCTTGGATTTATTTTCTACCGAAAGATTGGCTTTTATTCGCTCGATAACTTGATTCTGCTCGCCCTTTATCCGCTCTATATGCGCATCTGCTTGCCTTTTGAAATAGACCGATATTACCCCTGTTAGGACAGCCGAAACTGCGGTCGCGATTGCGGCTGCCACGGCAGTCGCAATTTTTAGTTCTTGATCTCCGAGCGCCATTGACCCCCCGAGCAGCATTTGGAATTCATGTCCGGTCGGTATGGTCCTTCACTGCAGACCACCAGCCCTGAGTGTTATTACACGGATGACGTCGCTTTGGGAGTGCTACTTAAAGCATGACAATTGCGCACACATCCGGTCCAGCCTCTTGCGCCGCCGTATAAGGCGAAATAGCGAAGCGCATTCCGCCGTCCCGGCAAGCGCCATCGGCGCGTTACGCTTCGCTAATGCGCCCTACGACTTAAGCTCGCACATGCCCTCCCACGCCGGCGTTGAATTCACCAATGGCGACCGGCCCGGCGTACGCTTGAAGAAGCAGCCTTGACTCGGATCGGGCAGCGCGACGGCGGGGAGCAGCGCCTCGTCGGCGCCGGATGCCGCGTCGCTCATCCGGGCGGCATGAATGCCGCGGCGCTGCGCCGGCCCACCCTCACCGTCCGCCGGCGGTGCGGCGCGCGAAACCATCCTGGACCGCATCGGTGAACGAGGCGCCGATCTCGTAGCCGAGGCGCCACGCCACGCGGCATGGGCGCCTTATGCCGCCGCGGAACTCAAGCGTGAAATCGTCGGGCACTTTGCGTTCCGCGTAAAGCGCACCCCGCCGTCGGAGACGTCGGTGATGAGGCAGTCGCGCGCAAACGAGCTGGTGGCGACGTAGATCTTGGCGGCGCCGCGCAACGCGAAGCGCTCGCTGGTTCGTCGGTCGGTCATGGCGCGCTTGCGTGCATTTGCAATCGGGCGAAGCGGCGCATGTCGTCCCCTTCTGCTTACCGCGCGCGAGCGCGGCGCCGGGAATTCGGCACACTCCTTCAATACCACCGGAATGCTGAAAACCGGCTAGCGCAATGCCTCGAATTGGCGCGGCCGCGTTAACTCTCGTGCGCCGCTATCCCAGCGCCACGCCGCCGAGCACCGCAGTGTAGTGGCAGAGCGCGGCGGCGAGCACGAAGCCGTGCCAGATCGCGTTCTGGAACCGCAGCGAATGCCATAGGTGGAACACCACGCCCGCCGTGTAGAGCAGCCCGCCGGCCGCGAGCAGCCACAGCGTCGAGCTCGGCAACACGTCGATCACCGGCCGGTACGCGACGACGGCGCTCCACCCGAGCAGCAGATAGAGCACCACCGCGAGCCGGTCGAAACGGCCCGGCAGCAGCAGCTTGAGCGCGATGCCGATGATGGAGATCGACCACACCCAGGCGAGCAGCGCGAGCGGCACGAGGCCGCCGCCCATCTTGGCGACGAACGGCGTGTAGGTCGCCGCGATCAGCAGATAGATGGCCGAATGGTCAAAGCGGCGCAGGAGCCATTTGCCGGACGAGATCGGCCACATGTTGTAGGCGGCCGACAAGCCGAGCATCGCGAGGAGGCCGGCGGCGTAGATCAGGATCGACGCGGTTTCCAGGCCGTGCGTCGATGCCGCCGACACGATGACGAGGGCGACCGCGCCCACCACCGCCAGCACCACGCCGACTGCATGCACGATCCCGTCCGCCAGCAGTTCGCCGCGGTCGTAGTCCCACGTGAAGGCGACGGGCCGCCCGCCGGGATGAAACATGCCGACTCCGAGGTTGGAGATGTCGTCACCAACGCCGCGCCGGAGCCAAGGTTCACCAGGGATCGCGATCCCGTCCGGCGGCGACGCTAGGTGCCTCCCCGGGACCGCCTCTGCAAGCGCCAGATCAGCTCCAGTCGGTGAACGGATGACGGCGGTGCGCCTCCCGCTCCATCTGCCGCGCCTCCGAGAAGGCCTCGGCAATGAAAGTCAGCGCGGCGAGGATGGTTTTCGGCCACGCAGCGAGCGGCCAGGCGGCCGCGCCGGTCAGATGGGCACGATCGAGGATGGTCATGATGGGGCTCCTTCGCGCGGTTGGCGCGTTCAGATGGGGTCCGAGGGATTGGAGAGGTACCGGCGCTCGATCTCGCGTTCGATCGAATCCGTGAAACCGGAGGCCGCGATGTAGCGCTCGATCTCGCGCTCGGCGCGGCGGTGGCGCGACTCGGTTACGGCGCGCAAGACGCGGCGAAAGACGCCGGGCTCAGGATTTGCAGGAGCTGAGGAGGCCGCCTGGCGCGGCGCGACGAGCGGAAAGGTATGAGCCATGGCATCGATCTCCCGAAGGCCGAGTGATCCAGGGCGTTCCCAGTTTCTTATGCATCCGACTCACGATCGGTTGCGACTAAAGTAGTACGGATGCAGCCTATGTTGCAGTGCAACAAAACACATGCCCGGCATGCGCCAGGGTCATGCGCATTCCAACCCATTTTCATAAAATCGTAACGATTTCATCGGCGTCGGGACGGCGGACGCGAAAATGCCCGGCTTGAGCCGGGCATTTGGAGCCTTTTCGCCAAAGAAGCGGCCAGCCCTCGTGTCAGCGCCGGAACTTGGGCCGCCGCTGGCCGGAGCCGATGACCACCGGCCGGTCGGACTTGTGACGGAAGCTGATGCGGCCGCGCTGCAGGTCGTAGGGGCTCATCTCGACGATGACCCGGTCGCCGACGCCGGTGCGGATGCGGAACTTGCGCATCTTGCCGGCCGTGTAGGCGAGGATCTCGTGGTCGTTGTCGAGCTTCACGCGGAAATTCCCGTCTGGCAGGACCTCGGTGACCATGCCGTCGAATTCCAGCATATCTTCCTTTGCCATTCACAATCCTCCAATCGTGCGGCGTCGGATCAGTGCGTCGCGGACGGCGCGCCCTGGGGGCGGGCACGCGGCTCGTCGCGGCGGTTGAGGAACGCGACCGCTCCAATATCACCGTTATGTGCGGCATGCGACCCGACAGGCTGGCCGTGATGGGCGCCCTGCCCGCTTCCGCCGCGACGCTTGCGGCGGCGCTGGCGCGGCTGCTCGTCGCCACGACCGGGAGCGGCATCGCCGCGCGGGGCGTGGGCCGGCGCGGAGCGATGCGCCGGGCCGGACCGCGCGGGGCCCTGGCGGTGTCCGTTGTTGCCCGGACGATGCGGCTGGCCGGAGCGCTGCGACGGTCCGAAGCGCTGCGGCTGCCGCGTACGCTGCGGCTCGCCGGTCGCGGGGATCGCCATGCGGATGAGCTTCTCGATGTCGCGCAGGAACGGCGCTTCCTCGGCGTCGCAGAACGAGATCGCGATGCCCTCGGCGCCGGCGCGCGCGGTGCGGCCGATGCGGTGGACGTAGCTCTCGGGAACGTTCGGCAGGTCGTAGTTGATGACGTGGCTGATGCCGTCGACGTCGATGCCGCGCGCCGCGATGTCGGTCGCGACCAGCGTCTGGATGCGCCCGGCGCGGAAGTTCGCCATCACGCGCTCGCGCTGGCCCTGGCTCTTGTTGCCGTGGATCGCCTCGGCGGCGATGCCGGCCTGGACGAGGCTGCGCACCACCTTGTCGGCGCCGTGCTTGGTGCGGGTGAAGACGAGCGCCCGCTCCACCGGCTCGCCGCGCAGCACGTCGACGAGCAGCGCGGCTTCGATCCGCGGTCGGTATGGATGACGCGCTGGGCGATGCGCTCGGCGGTGGAGGCGATCGGGCGTCACCGTGACGGTCGCCGGATCGCGCAGCATCGAGGCCGCGAGGTCCGCGATCTCGCGCGGCATGGTGGCGGAGAAGAACAGCGTCTGGCGCTGCGTCGGAACCTTGGCCACGATGGTGCGGATGTCGTGGATGAAGCCCATGTCGAGCATGCGGTCGGCTTCGTCGAGCACGAGCACCTCGACCTTGTTGAGCCGCAGCGCATTGCCGCGCATGAGGTCGAGCAGGCGGCCGGGCGTCGCGACCAGCACGTCGACGCCGTTCATCAGCGCGCGGACCTGCTTGCCCATCGGCACGCCGCCGATGACGAGCGTGGAGCTCAGCCGCAGGTGCTTGCCATAGGTGCGGAAGCTTTCGAGGATCTGCCCGGAAAGCTCGCGCGTCGGCGACAGCACCAGCACGCGGCAGCTCTTCTTCTCCAGCGGCCGCGGGTTGGCGGCGAGCCGGTTGAGGATCGGCAGCGCGAACGCGGCGGTCTTGCCGGTGCCGGTCTGCGCGATGCCGATGAGATCGCGGCCGGTGAGGACCACCGGGATGGCATCGGCCTGGATCGGGGTGGGGGTGACATAGCCCTCGGTCGTGAGGGCACGGGTGATCGGCTCAGCAAGGCCGAAGTCCTGAAAAGAGGTCAAAGAGAATCTTTCAATCGCGTGGCGCCTCCCCGGTTCTCGGGATGAGAATCCGGACGGAGTCGCGCCTGGGGGTTTGAGACACCCCGCGTGGTCTGGGCTGCCGGTGAGGGCGGATGCGTCAAATGGCGGGCAAAAACCGCTTGAAGCGGAGTTCGTCACGCGGCCCGCAAACGACTTGCAAGAATCAAGTCAGTGATCCGCTGGCGGGTATATGGCAGCTTGTCGTGTCGGATTCAAGGCGTTTTGCGCCAACGCGCTTAACGGATCGTGCCCCCTTGCCTCCTGCGGCGAGTTCCTATCCAGTCCCGCCGGTTCTCATGGAGCAGGTGCCCGTCCCATGCCGCCGATTCTCCGCATGCTTGCCGCGTCCGCCCTCGTCATGCTTGCCGCGCTGCCCGCGCAGGCCGCGCAGTGCGGCGGGGATTTCGCCACCTTCCTCGCCGCGATGGGGCGAGAGGCGCAGGCGCAGGGCATCTCGCGCGGCGTGATCGACCAGGCCTTCGGCGGCCTGACGCCGGACGGCAACGTGCTCGCGTTCGACCGCCGCCAGCGCTACACATTCCGCAAGACCTTCGAGCAATATGCCTCGACGCGCGTCACCGCGCCGCGCATCAAGCGCGCCAAGACGCTGATGGCGCGTCACGACGGCCTGCTCTCGCGCGTCGAGCAGCGTTTCGGCGTGCCGCGCGAGATCGTCGTCGCGGTGTGGACGCTGGAGACCGACAACGGCGGCGACATGGGCAAGCTTCCGGTCGTGCGCACGCTCGCCACCATGGCGCATGACTGCCGCCGCACCGAGCTGTTCCAGGTCGAGCTGTTGTCGGCGCTGAAGATCATTCAGCGCGGCGACCTGCCGCTGCGCGACCTCGTCGGCGCCTATGCCGGCGAGATCGGCCAGACGCAGTTCCTGCCGTCGTCATACATCAAGTACGGCGTCGATTTCGACGGCAACGGCCACGTCGACCTGCGGCACTCGGTGCCGGACGTTCTCGCCTCCACCGCCAACCTGCTCAAGGTCAACGGCTGGCAGACCGGCCAGCCGTTCGGCGAGGGGACGCGGAATTTCGAGGTGATGCGCGAGTGGAACCGCTCCGAGGTCTATCGCAAGACGATCGGTTATTTCGCCGACAAGCTGCGGTAAGGCCGAACGTCCCGAGCATACGAAAGCGGCGGGCCTCAGGCCCGCCGCGTCGTGTCATGGATTGCCGTATCGCGCGGGCTCAAGCCCGGCGAAACGTCAGTCGCATTCCTTCTTGCGCACGGTCGTGCTGGAACCGTCGCTGCTTTCCTTGTGGACGGTGGTGCGCTTGCAGTCCTCGTCGCGGACGCCGACGGTGCCGCGCTCCTCGATCCGCACGGCGGGGCGTTCCACCGTCACGGCGGGCCGTTCGATGGTGACCTCGGGCGCGCGGTCGCGGATGATCACCTCTTCGGCGGACGCGAACGACGGGGCCACGGCGAGCGCCGCGACGGCCAGCAGAATCCTTGCCTTCATGTGAGCCTCCTGTGGGTTGAACTCCGCCGTCAACGTGCGTACTGGCGCCAGGTTCCGCCTAAAGTCGGATATCCGCCGCCTCGGCGACTCGCGAATTGCCGCCCCGAGGGCTTGGCGGTAGAACGCCGCGATGGATCAAGGGATGGGCCCCGGACTGCGCAAAAACATTCGCGAGGTCGAAACCATTATGGTCGGCGGCGGGCCGGCCGGATCGACCTGCGCGCGGCATCTGGTGCAGGCGGGCCGCGACGTGCTCGTGCTCGACAAGGCGCGGTTTCCGCGGCTGAAACTCTGCGCCGGCTGGCTCACCGCCAAGGCGATGCGCGACCTCGATTTCATCCCGGCGGAATATCCGCACGGCATCATCGAGCTCGACATCCGCTCTCATGTCTATGGCCTGCCGGCGATCAACTGGTTCCCGACGCCGGGGGCGGACTATTCCATCCGCCGCGTCGAGTTCGACGCCTGGCTGCTCGCGCGCTCCGGCGCCGAAGTGGTGACGCATGACGTGAAGACGATCCGCCGCGACGGCGACCGCTATATCATCGACGACGCCTATGCGTGCCGTTACCTGGTCGGTGCCGGCGGCACGATGTGCCCGGTACGCCGCGCGCTGTTTGCGCACGGATGGGAGAAGTCGCGCCAGCTCGTGACGCTGGAGAAGGAGTTCGCGTATCCGGCGCGGGGCGACCTCTGCCACCTGTATTTCCGCCGCGGTCTTGTCGGCTATGCCTGGATGGTGCCGAAGGGCGACGGGTTCGTGAATATCGGGCTCGGTGGCAAGGCGAAGCATCTGAAATCATCGGGCCGCAACATCCACCAGCACTTCCGTGATTTCATTGCCGACCTGGTGCGCTGGGGCGAGCTCGACGCAGAAACCGCCGCCAACCTGCAGGAGAGCGGCCATCCCTATTATCTGTTCACTCACCGTGGCGAGGTGAAGCGCGACAACGCCTTCCTGATCGGCGATTCCGCGGGGCTCGCGACGGTCGATCTCGGCGAGGGCATCGGTCCCGCGGTGGAAAGCGCCCAGATGGTGGCGAAGGAGATCCTCGGCACCGGCACCTACGCCAAGGAGGCGGTGTCGGTGTCGTCGCTCGCCGGGCCGGTGGGCTGGGTGATGCGGCGCGCCAACAAACACCACCTCCCGGCGGCCTAGCGCGGCTCGCCATTCCGGCCGGGCGCGGGTAATCTTCACGGCGCGGTCTTTTGTTCGATACACGGGCGAAGCCATGTCGTTCTGGAAAAAACTGTTCGGCGGTGGCTCTGACGACAGCGCGGTCGCGGGGCCGGCAAAATCCGTCGAATACAACGGCTTCGCCATCCGCGCCGCTCCCTACAAGGCCGAAGGCCAATACCAGACCGCCGGCAGCGTCGAGAAGGAGATCGGTGGGGTCGTCAAGGAGTACAAGTTCATCCGCGCCGACCGCTTTCCATCGCTGGAGGATGCGGTCGAGTTCTCGCTCGCCAAGGGGCGCCAGATCGTCGACGAGCAGGGCGAGCGGATGTTCCGCGAGCGATCATGAATGCGACCACCGATCTCATCCGCCGCTACTACGCGGCGTTCAACGCCAGGAACTGGGAGGCCATGCTGGCCTGTCTTGCCGATGAGGTGCAGCATCACGTCAACGAGGGCAGCGTTCGGCAAGGCAAGGTCACGTTCCGCGAATTCCTGGCGCATATGGAGCAGTGCTACGACGAGCGGCTGGCCGACATGACGGTGATGACCGACGCAAGCGGCGCCCGTGCGGCAGCGGAGTTCGTGGTCCATGGCCGCTATGTGACGACCGACGATGGGTTGCCTCCGGCGCGCGGACAGAGCTACGTGCTGCCGGCTGGCGCGTTCCTCGATGTCCATGACGGCAGGATCGCACGCATCACGACGTATTATAACCTCCAGCATTGGCTCAAGCAGATCGTGTAACGGCAGGGGCCGTGCATCCTTCGCGGCTCTCGGCCAAGCTCTCATGTTGAGGAATTGGCATTCGCGATAGTCCCTCGCCGCGGATCGTCCCGGCGGTACCAAACCTTGCTCCGTCTCCCGCGCTCACCCATCTCACGCGCATGACGACCGTATCCGCACTCACGGGTTCATCCCTCACGGCCGCGCTGCCGGATCTGGCGCGGCTGCGAATCGCCGTGTTCCACGATTTTCCGTACCTCTACGACGGCACGCTCGACTACGAGGCCCAATACCTGGACGGGTTTGCAAAGGGTCGCGACGCCATCGTGGTCGCGACGCGAGACGGTGACAGCATCATCGGCTGCGCCACCGGCTCCGCACTCGTGACGCATCACGGGCCGCTGCAGCAGCCGTTCCGCGAGGCCGGCTACGACATCGAGCGCATCTTCTATTGCGGCGAGTCGGTGCTGCTGCCGGCGTATCGCGGTCATGGGCTTGGCCACGCCTTCTTCGATCACCGCGAGGCGCATGCCCGCGCGCAGGGTTATATGATCTCCACGTTCTGCGGCGTGATCCGGCCTGCCGATCACCCGCTGCGTCCGCCTGACTACCGGCCACTCGATGCGTTCTGGGAGAAGCGAGGCTATCGCAAGGTGCCGGGGCTGGTCGCCCAATTTGCGTGGAAGGACATCGGCGATGATCGGCAGACCGAAAAGCCGATGCAATTCTGGCTCAAGGAGCTGTGAGACCGATGGCGGACCTCATCGTCGCGGCGGCGCAGTATCCGATCGACAGTTTCGATAGCTTTGCCGCCTACGAGCGCAAGCTCTCGCGATGGGTCGCAGGCGCGGCCGCGCGCGGCGCGAAGCTGCTGGTGTTTCCCGAATACGGCGCGATGGAGCTTGCGAGCCTGTCGCCTACGGACGTGGCGGGTGATCTCGCGCGCTCGATCGCCGCGATGCAGGAGTTGCTGCCGCGAGCCGACGCCCTGCATGCCGCGCTCGCGCGCCAGCACGATGTGCATATCAGCGCGGCGACGTTTCCCGTCGCGCAGGATGACGGCCGATACTGCAACACCGCACGGCTGTTTGCGCCGTCCGGCGCCGTCGGCACCCAGCAGAAGCTGGTAATGACGCGCTTCGAGCGCGAGCGATGGAATATCTCCTCGGGGAGCGGCCAACGCGTATTCGACACGGTGCTGGGCCCGATCGGCATCGCGATCTGCTACGATGCCGAGTTCCCGCTCCTGGTGCGTGCACTGGCGCAGGCCGGTGCCGAAATCATCCTGGTGCCGTCCTGCACCGACACCGTCGCCGGTTATAATCGCGTGCGTGTCGGCAGCGCGGCGCGGGCGCTCGAGAACCAATGCTATGTCGTGACGGCGCCGACCGTCGGAGAGGCGCCATGGTCGCCCGCCGTCGACATCAATGTCGGCGCTGGGGCGATCTTCGGTCCGCCCGATATCGGCTTCGACGACGACGGCGTGCTCGCGCAGGGGACGGCGAACGCGCCCGGCTGGGTCTATGGCGCTATCGAGCTGGCGCGCGTCGCGGCCGTGCGGCGCGACGGCCAGGTTCTCAATCACGCCCATTGGGCCGACCAGCCCGGCTCAGGGGTTTTGCCGCCCGCCGAGATCGTGTCGTTGCGGTAGCGGCGCTGACATCAACCGGCCGCAATGGTCCTTCTACTCGCGGGAGTCACGTTGACCCGATCGTCGGGGCGCGCTTTCAAGACGTTCAGGTTGCGCCGACGTGTCGGCGGCCTGAGTGACGGCCGGCGGCGTACCGCCGCGGTCCCGGCCGGGACGCCGCGGCGCTTTTCTGCTATCGGTCGCGGCGAAACCTAGAAGAGGAGCGGCACATGTCCATCGACGGCACCTGGGACCTCACGATGCAGACGCCGATGGGCGAGCGGCAGTCCAGCGTCACCTTCACGAGCGCGGGCGGCGGCCTCACCGGCACGCAGACGGCGGAAGGCGATTCCACGGAGATCACGGACGGCACGGTGAGCGGCGGCAGCGTCGGCTGGAAGGTCGCGATCACCAACCCGATGCCGCTGACGCTCGAATTCAGCGGCAACATCACCGGCGACGAGATGTCCGGCGACATGAACATCACCGGATTCGGGAGCTGGCCCTATAGCGGCAAGCGGGCTTGAGGGCGGCTCGTCCGACGACAAGCGGTGCAGCGAGTTCTTCCCTCTCCCCTTGTGAAACCGCCTTTGCGGTGGTCCGCCTAGCGTGTCCCTAGGCTTTCGCCGCGATCAGTATCGTCGCGCATGCTCGGCCGGCAGTATCGGCGACCGCGGCGTCGCGTGTCACAAGAGCCGCGACGATCGCGCCATCGATGATAAGGCCGAGCGTATGCGCGACTTGAGAGGCATCTAAAGATCCTGCTTCGGCGCAGAGATCGGTCAACCGCTTCAGCACCACCGTTTTGTGCGCAATCGCGAGCGTGCGCATCCGATCGTCGGCCTTGTCGCTTTCACCGACCGCATTGATAAAAGGACAGCCGTAATAATCCTCGCGGCTGAACCATTGCCGCAGGGTCGGGCCAATACGCGCGAGCCGCTCGTCGGCTGACCCACCCGGGCCATCGATTTCGTCGATGAACCAGTCGCGCCAGATGCGCCCCTCGCGGTCGAGCACGGCCTCGACCAAGCCATCCTTGGAGCCGAATACCTTGTAGAGCGTCGTCTTCGCGGTGCCTGCCGCCTCCACGATCGCATCGACGCCGACAGAATTGACCCCGGAACGGCAAAACAGCGCGGTCGCGGCATCGATAAGCCGATCGCGCGGCGAACTCTTGGAACGCGAACTATTGGGCGGCGAACGCACGGACGGGGCGCTCGCCGGTTCGGCAAGGCCAGCCGCGGTGGAGTGGACGGCATCCATGTCAGTCCCATACCCGGCGTCCGGCCGATCCGCAATCCAAAGCGTACCGACCGTTCTGTGTTGACGCCCGGCCGGGCAGTCATCCGCCGCGTTGACCGGAGATTAAGCGCCAAGTTCGCGCGCCTTAACGCCAGAAGTCGGAGGCTTCTTTGAAACAACTTGCTTTTCGCTCGGCGGCGAAGCTGGCACGGCCCGTGCATAAACAGAACGGTCTGTATCCTGAGCCCCGCCGGGGTTGCGTCTGGAGCAGGAGAGGAAAGCACCATGAACCAAGCCGTCGCCAAGACCGCACTGGCCAACACAGCCCTGACCGGCTGTCTCGCACCGATCGACAAAACCGGCCTTGATGAACTGATCGCCAAAGGCAAGGCCGACCCGAAAGTCATCAAGACGCTGAAGTGCAAGACCGTAGCGGAAGGCCGCTTCCGCCATCTCAATTTCGTTCGCAGCCTGCCGGCCTACGTCGTCGATGAGCCGCCCGGCCTGCTCGGCGACGACACCGCGCCCAATCCGTCAGAGGCTTCACTCGCGGCGCTTGGCTCGTGTCTTGCGGTCGGCATCCACGCGAATGCAGTCGCGCGCGGCATCACGGTCTTCAAGCTTGAGATCGATCTCGAAGGCGACCTCAATATTACAGGCGTGTGGGGCACCGGCGATCTGTCCGACAAGCCGGTCGGCTTCACCGATGTGCGCGCCAAGGTGACGTTTGAGGCGGACAAACCGCGGGAAGAACTCGAAGCGCTGATCGCGCACGCCAAGGTGTGGTCGCCGGTTGCCAATACCTTCACGCGCCCCGTCAATCTCGAAGTCAATCTTGCCTGAGCTCATCCGGCGGGCGGTCGAGGGCGGCCGCCCGCCGGCCCACACCTGCAGCCGACAGGAGTGCTGAGGATGCTCGATAGCCTGGCCAGAACGACAGACGATGCCCCGCCGACTGCGGGCACGGATGTCGTGAAGGCGTCGCGGGAATTGTCGGCGCGTGAACTGGTTCCCCTCGTGCAGAAGATCGACGCCGAGGGTTACTATCCTGAAAGCGTGATGCGCGGACTTGGCGCCGCCGGTGCTTTCAGCGCCCACCTGCCGGGCGAGACCCCGGACGGACCAGATCTCGTCACGGCGATCCGCGCAATGTCGGCCGCAGGCGAGCACTGCCTCTCCACATCGTTCTGCATGTGGTGCCAGGACGCACTCGCCTGGTACATTTTCGCCTCTGCGAACGAGGGATTGAAAGAAAGCCTTGGCCGCCGCGTCGCAAGCGGGGATGCCCTTGGCGGTACGGCGCTGTCGAATCCGATGAAGACCTTCTTCGGGATCGAGCAGATCCGCCTCAAGGCTAAGCGCGTATCCGGCGGCTATGTTGTGCGCGGACTTCTGCCTTACGTCTCAAATCTCGGCAGCGACCATTACTTCGGCGCGGTGTTCGAGGTCGAGGACGCGCCGCGGCGTTACGTCATGGCGGTGGTGCCGTGCGCCGCGGACGGCGTCACGCTCGCAGACAACACGAAATTCGTCGCGCTGGACGGCACGCGTACCTTCACGGTGCAAATGCGCGACGTGATGATTGCTGACGAGTTCGTGCTTGCAGACCCGAGCGATGCCTACATCAAGCGCATCCGCGCCGGCTTCGTATTGCTGCAATCCGGCATGGCGTTCGGCCTGATCCGGGGCTGCATCGACTTGATGAAACAGACCAAAGGTCCGCTCGGCCACGTCAACAAATACCTCGACGTCCAGCCCGAGCAGATCGAACAGCAACTCCACGCCATGGAGGCTGATGTCGAACAACTCGCCGCGACGCCGTTCGAGAGCGATCCGTCTTATTGGCGCGCCGTGATCGAAGCCCGGCTCGCGGCGAGCGAAGCCTCGGTCGCGGCGGCGCATGCCGCGATGCTCCATAGCGGCGCGCGCGGCTACGTCACGACAGGCGCGGCGCAGCGGCGCCTGCGCGAAGCCTATTTCGTCGCCATCGTCACCCCCGCGATCAAGCAACTGAAAAAAATGCTCGCCGATATGGCGCACTGACTCCGGGCGCGCGGAGACCTGACTGGGAATTCACTGCCGAACCGTTGTTTACACCCGAGCACAGGAGCCACTCATGAGTGACAAAGTCCTCATTACCCCCGCCGAGCTCTCTGACTTCATCAAGACCGAATCCACCGTCCTCATCAATTCGCGCGATCCGGCGACCTATGCCGCCGGCCACCTGCCCGGCGCCGTCAATATCCATGACATCTTCACCTATCTGGCGACCTCCACACCTGATGGCGTCTCCGCGATGCGTGAGAAGTTCGCGGCGGTGTTCGGCGCGGCCGGGCTCTCCGGCTCAGAGACGGCCGTTGTCTACGAACAGTCGATGAATACGGGCTTCGGCCAATCGTGCCGCGGCTATGTGCTGCTGACCTATCTCGGCTATCCGAAAGTCAAAATCCTGCACGGCGGCTATGCGGCATGGACTGCCGCCGGCCTGCCGACCACAACCGACGCTCCCACGCCCGAAGCGAAGAGCTTCACGCTCGACCCTGACGCGATGGGAATTCTCGTCGATTTGCAAGCCATGAAGGCCGCCGTCGCTGATCCGAATATCGTCAAGCTCGACACGCGCGACGTCGACGAGTGGATCGCCAACTCCTCCTCGCCGTACGGCAAGGATTTCTGCCCGCGCAAGGGCCGCATCCCCGGCGCGGTCTGGATCGAATGGTACCGCATGATGAAGCCGACATCGGCCGGCCCGATGTTCAAATCGAGCGACGAGATTCTTGCCGAATGTGCCAGCGTCGGCGTCACGCCGGAAACGCCCGTGGTGCTCTATTGCTTTAAGGGCGCTCGCGCCTCGAACACGCTGGTCGCGCTGAAGGAAGCAGGCATCAAGGACGTCACGCTGTACTTCGGCTCATGGAATGAATGGTCGCGCGATCCTTCGCTGCCGATCGAAACCGGACTTCCATTCAAGGCCGGAACGGCGAGCAGCGCCGCGGCGTGATCGCTGTCACATCCAAGCCCGGAGTGCCGGCCAGCGGGCCGGCACTTCACAGTTCGTCCTCGTGAAAGACCAAAATCATGGCTCTGTTCGACGCTCCGTTCGATCGCAAGCGCCGCTTGACCGCAGGCTGCGCCTGCGGCCGCCACGCGAGCCCTGCCGAGCACGAAACCGGAATGCTGACATGCACAACGGCGCCGGAGACCGACGAGGAGGTGTACGAGGGCGTGGTCGCGTCCGCCGTGATGCGGGCGGTATTCCCGCAAGATGCAGCGCGCCGCGCATTCCTGCGGTCCGTCGGGGCCTCGACTGCGCTAGCGGCACTCGCGCAATTCTTTCCGCTCAAGACCGCAACCGATTTGTTCGCTGCCGGCGGCCCCCCGGAGAAGAAGGACCTCAAGGTCGGCTTCATCCCGATCACATGCGCCACACCGATCATCATGGCGCACCCGATGGGGTTCTATGCCAAGCACGGTCTCAATGTCGACGTGGTCAAGACCGCCGGATGGGCGGTGGTGCGCGACAAGACCATCAACAAGGAATACGACGCCGCGCACATGCTCTCGCCGATGCCACTGGCGATATCGCTTGGCCTCGGCTCGCAAGCGATTCCGTTCGCCGTTCCGGCGATCGAGAACATCAACGGGCAGGGCATCACGCTTGCCATCAAGCACAAGGACAAGCGCGATCCGAAGACCTGGAAGGGCTTCAAGTTCGCCATCCCGTTCGACTATTCGAACCATAATTATCTGCTGCGGTACTACCTGGCCGAACACGGCATCGATCCCGACAACGACGTGCAGCTTCGTGTCGTGCCGCCGCCCGAGATGGTGGCAAACCTGCGCGCCGACAACATCGACGGCTTCCTTGCGCCGGACAACATCTGCCAGCGCGCGATTTATGACGGCGTCGGGTTTCTGCACATCCTGTCGAAGGAGATCTGGGAAGGGCACCCGTGCTGCGCGTTCGCGGCGTCGAAGGACTTCATCACCCAAACACCGAACAGCTATGCGGCGCTGATCCGCGCCATCATCGATGCGACCGCCTATTCGTCGAAGACGGAAAACAGGAAGCAGATCGCCGAAGCGATCGCGCCGGCGGCCTATCTCAATCAGCCGGTCACGGTGATCGAGCAGTCGCTCACCGGGACTTATGCCGACGGCCTCGGCAATATCAAATCTGATCCCAAGCGCGTCGACTTCGATCCGCTGCCCTGGCATTCTTTCGCCGTGTGGATGCTCACGCAAATGAAGCGCTGGGGTCAGATCAAGGGCGACGTCGACTACAAGTCCATCGCCGAACAGGTGTTTCTTGCGACCGACACCGCCAAGCTGATGACCGAGATGGGTTTGCCCGCGCCCGCGGGCACCTACAAGTCGTTCACCGTGATGGGCAAGACGTTCGACCCGGAAAAGCCCGAGGAATACGTCAACGGCTTCGCCATCAAGCGGGTGTAAAGCGGGGCACCGTGGGCTCATCCTGCGTCCGGCACGTTTTCAACCGAAGGTCCGCTCAGGGTCAGTCGGTTCGCTTGCGCGATTCAAATGTGAGGCCCGCTTTGCCTCCGAAAGCTGATGTTGGGTCAAGTCCGCCCCGCCCTTTCATTGGCGCATAAATGGTCATCCTGAGGGCCACATCCCGATCCGGCGGATTGGGCTAGATGCGGACATCATCCCGTTAGCGGCGCCATTGTGAATATAACCATCGATTGCGCGGCCGGCTGCGGCCGGCAGGTCGTGTTCTTCCTGAAGCGAAAGCTACAACAAATGGATGAGCCGCTGGTCCGCAGGTCGATCGGCGCCCCCCTCAACTCGCCGCGCCACATCATTGGGTGAAAAAAGTATGCCGTCCAGAGACGAAGAGCGAGCATGAACGCGTGACGTCCGGAACTGGTGGTAGCAATGCCTTCTTATTTTTCCGGCAAGTATGCTTTCTGCCCAAATAGATTTGACATGCCAATTAGTTTGTCGTCACAATCATTGGCTATCCCCTTCACTTGCGACGGGATGGAGACAGGACCCAACGCCCGCTCATGCGCACCAGTTGGCCCAGGATATTGCGGCGTCTGACCCCACCGGTGGTCCTTCTCATCGTCTGGCAGATCGCCGTGGCTTCCTTCCAGTTCGGCGGCGGCTTCATTCCGAACTCCGCTCGAGGTGCTGCAACTTCTCCATACGTGGATCCTCGGCCCTGCGACCAATGACCGCTATTCCGGCACCTGGTTGATCTCCGTCGAGGCGAGCGCCGCACGCGCCTTCGCCGGCTTCGCTGTTGCCTCGATTGCAGGCGTCGTCATCGGCATGCTGATCGGACGGTCCGAAATCTTCGCCGATCTTCTCGATCCGCTGATTCAGACATTGCGCCCTATTCCGGTATCGGCGTGGGTTCCGTTTTCGCTGATCTTCTTCGGCATCGGCCCGGCCGCGGCGATCTTTCTGGTCGGCTTTGGCGCGTTCTTTCCGGTGACGCTCAACACTGCCGCAGGCGCCCGGCAGGTCTCGCTGCTGCACACGCGCAGTGCGCGCATGCTCGGCGCCGGTGCGCTACGCACCATTTTTCTCGTCATCGTTCCAAGCGCCATGCCGTCGATCCTGGTCGGGCTGCGCCTGGCGATGGGGCTCTCATGGGTGCTGCTCATCGTCGCGGAAATGGTCGCGGTCAAATCCGGGCTCGGCTATGACCTGTGGAACGCGTACTACTATTCGCGCATGGATGTGATCGTGGCGGCGATGCTCACGATCGGTGTGTTCGGCTACCTGTCGGATCGCCTGATCCTTGCCGTCTCCGCCTATCTCCTGCGATGGCAGACCGCAGGCTCATGACGCTCTCCCGGGCCGCATCCGCTGACGAGGTCGCGCAGGCGATTCGCGGCGAACCCGGCCCGGCCCTCGTTTCGCTCCGCGGCGTGAGCCGGCGTTACGGCAGCGACGCGACCTCCGTCCTGGCTCTTTCGGACGTTTCGCTCGACATTCGGGCACGGGAATTCGTCACCGTGCTCGGGCCCTCCGGCTGCGGCAAAACGACCATCCTCAACATGATCGCCGGTTTCGATAGGCCCTCGTCGGGTGCCGTCGAGATGGAGGGAAAACCCATCAGCGGACCGTCGGCCGCGCGCGGCGTCGTATTTCAGGATTCCGGCGCGCTGTTTCCGTGGATGACGGTCGCCGCGAACGTTGCTTTCGGCCCGCGAGCCGCGGGATTGCCACGCGCCGAAATCCGGCAACGGGTGCAGGGCGCGCTCGAACTAGTACGGCTCAGGGATTTCGCCGACAAATATCCGATACAGCTTTCGGGCGGGATGCGGCAGCTTGCCGCCATCGCGCGCGTTCTTGTCATGGACTCCAAGCTCCTGTTGATGGACGAGCCGTTCGCCGCGCTGGACGCGATCACGCGGCAGCGGCTGCAGGAGCAGCTCGTCGACATCTGGCTGCGATCCGGCGCCGCAATCCTGTTCATCACCCACAGCATCGACGAAGCCCTGTTCCTGGGTGATCGGGTCGTCGTGATGTCCGGCCGGCCCGGCGTCGTCCGCGCCACATTTGACATCGATCTTCCGCGCCCGCGCGACGTGACCTCGGTCGCATTCAACGACCTCAAGGGTCGCGCGCTCGCCTTGCTGCGATGATGGCAGCAATCCCCGTACCACAGCACGAACGGAGCAAGGATCATGATGGAACGGAGCAAGACAATGGTTCGAACGCTGTTCGCCGGCGCCGCGGCCGCCCTGGCCTGCATCATGCCGGCCGCGGCGCAGGAGACGATCAAGATCGGTTACAGCCCACAGATCCATGATGCCGCGGACATCATGATCAAGCGGGATCTCGGCAGCCGCTACAAGCTCGAATATGTGAAGTTCATGCGCTACGCAGACAGCGAGATCGCGCTCTCGCGCGGCGATATCCAGATGGGCACGCTTGGCTACGCATCGTCGGTCGTATCTTCGCTGCGCGACGCGGAGCCGAAATTCGTTTACGTCGCGGGACTGGCGCGCGGCGCCATCAACCTCGTCTGCCGCAACGATGTTGCGGTCAAGACGTGGGACGACCTCAGGGGCAAGACCTTCGGCGTCCTCACCGGCGGACCGGCGGAATTGTTCTTCATCGACGCGCTGAGCAAGCATGGCGTCAAACAGGCCGATGTGAAGACCGTCCCATTCGCCGCGCCCGGGCCGCCGCTGTTCCAGGCGCTGCAGAACGGGACGATCCAGTGTTCGGCGATCTTCGAACCGCTCGCCGCCTCCGCTGTCGCCGACGGCTACGGTTATTATCCGCCGCTCGACCTCGCCGACAACTCGTTCCTCGGCATCAACCACGGCATCGCGGTGAATGCCGAGTTCCTCAAGACCCATCGCGATTTCGTGCAGGAGGTCGTGGATTCCGTGGTGAAGAGCACGACGCTCTACACCAAGGATCACCCGCAGTGGGTCAAGGACATGACGGAGACGGGCGAATTCAAGGCGAACGCTATCCCGATCGGGGTCGATCACGTCGTGCTCGACAACAACCTCTATCTTGCGCGGCTGGATCAGCTCGCCGCGGCCATGAAGGACGCCGGCTTCGTCCGTGCGAAGCCTGCGAGCGATAAGCTTGCGAAATACTACGTCTATGATTTCCTGGAGAAGACGACCGGAAAGACAGCGGACGAGCTTGGCCGTAGCAAGTAACGTGAAACGAGTTCCGCTCGTTCCCACGAACGCGGGAATCCAGCTTTTACAAGCGGGGTTCCCGCTTTTGCGGGGACGACCGAGACGGGACGGCTCGCGATGACGATCCTCCGTTCGTCTGCCCCGCCGCCTCAGTCGTAGTGCGTCTTGATCGGCTCCAGCACGTAGCCGTCGTCGTTGTCGGCCGGCACGATGGTGAGCTTATCGTGGCCGGGGAAGATGCGCATCTTGTATTGCTGCATCAGCCGGCGCGCCTTCACAGCGGAATGCGCCCACTTGGTCGGATCGTGATTGAGGATCGTGGGAACGAACAGCTTGCCCCATGTATGCGTCATGTAGATGTGGTCGGAGGCGAGCAGCACCCAGCCGGTATTCTCAAGCTTTATGGCGACTCCCATCGTACCCCAGGTATGGCCGGGGAAGCTCACCGTCCAGATGCCGGGATAGATCTGCTGGTCGCCGAACACGAGCGTGGCGCGATCGGGCAGAAGGCAGCCGAAATCGCGCCGCGTGAAGCCCTGCTGGCTGGTCAGTCCCCACAGCGTGATGTTGTCGTCGCGCAGGAGACCGCCCTTCACTTCCACCGCGCCGCGCAGCTCATCCTGGTGGACGATGATGCGAGCATCGGTCTTGGCGAACATCGAGGTGTTGCCGGCGTGGTCGGTGTGCAGATGGGTGAGGACGACATCCTTGAAATCGGTCGCCTTCAGATTCATCTGGTCGAGCCGATCGACGAACAGCTCGTCGGCCTCCGGGTGATAGGGCATGGCATTGGGATAGAACGCATGCTTCCAATCGGAGCGCGTGCTCGCGCTCATGCCGGTATCGATCAGCATAAGCCCATCGGGATGCTTGATGATGTAGGTGTAGATCGGATGTGTGATGACCCGGCCCGCGGCATCCATGCTGGCACCACAATGGTGTCCCTTGTGCCGATTATAGACCTCCAGCTAACTCGGATGGCCGGATGCGACCAATTGAAAATCGAGCGAGGTGTGCCCGCACTCGACCACGGTGATGGATATTTTGGCCATCGTTATTTTCTCTCCGACTATTTGTTCGTTGCCTTGGGTCGTTCGCCGAATTGGCTTATTTGGATTGTTTCACTTGAGATGCGGATGGAGCTCGATCATTCCAATCAGCACGCCGCCGGTGCTCTTGGGATGCACGAAGGCATGGCGGCCGCGCGAATCGTCGAACGGCTCGCCGACGAGCTCGGCGCCAGCGCCCTTGACCTGCGCGATGGCGTCTTCGAGGTTTTCGACCTGGAAGCAGACGTGATGCAGCCCGGGCCCGCGCGTCGCCAGGAACCGGTTGAGATGGGATGACGGGTCGCTCGGCCGGATCAGCTCGAAACGGACGTCATTTTGGCCCTCGTAATAGGTCGAGACGACGCCTTCGCCATGCAACGCTTCGGTCTCGCCCTCCTTCAACCCAAATAGATTGAGGACTTCCGCCGGCCGTTTGGGATCGGACACGCACCACGAGACGTGCTCATATCCAAGCACCTTGATCATCATTTTTCCTTTCTTGTCAGCGTTTGGAACCGGATGTGACGGCCGCGTTCGGCCGGATCACGCGGCGCATGGCGCGCTCGGCGAACGAGGGAAACCATCGCGCCAGAAACAGCATGCGCGGGGCCTCACCGATGGCGATGGTTTTGCGGCCGGTGGCAAGCGCGTCGAGAAGTTCGGCGGCGAAACGCGTCGCGCTCATCTTGGAAAACCCGCGGCCCGCGGTCATCGGCGTGTCGACCAGCGGCGGGAAGACCTCGACCACCTTGATCGGCTCGCCGTCGAGTTGCATGCGCAACGCGCGCGTGAAGGCGAGCAGCCCCGCTTTCGAGGCGCAGTAGCCCGGTGCGTTGGCCTTCGGCGTCACGCCAAGCGTGGACGTGACGTTGACGATCATCGGCGTGCGGCCTTGCCGCAGGAGCGGCAGCAGCCGGTCGACGATCAGCATCGGCGCGATAAGATTGACGTTGATTTCGGATTCGACGTCCGCCGCCTTGAGCGTGCCGTCGCCATAAGACTGCACGTGCTGCACGCCGGCGTTGTTGACCAGGATGTCCAGCCCGCCGAACCGCGCTTCGATGGCTTCACCGAGCCGCTTGCGGTCGTCATCGAGCGTGATGTCGCACGTGACGGTTTCGATTGCGGGATGCTCCGACTTCAGCGCCGCCAGCAGACCGACACGTCGGCCGCAGGTGAGCACGCGATCGCCGCGCGCCGCCATCGCGATGCAGAGCTCGCGACCGATCCCCGTCGCGCCGCCGGTGACGAGCACGCGCCGTCCCCGCAGAGGCGGCGGGCCGGCGGCGATCTCAGCATGTATGGCCATCAGGCGGCCTTTTCCGGCCGTGCATTGCGCAGATCGAGCGCGCCGCGTCCGTCGCCGACGACATCGCGCAGCTTCGGTTTGTCGACCTTGCCGACGCCGTTGGCGGGCATCGTCCGCACCACCGACCAGGTCTTGGGTACCTTGTAGCGTGAAAGCTTCGCCCGGCAGCCGGCTTCCGCCGCGGCGCGCACCACTTCCAGGTCGGCCTCGCTGTCACCGACGGCGAGAACCGCGTGAACACGCTCACCCCAGTGGTCATCGGGAATGCCGAGGATGCAGGCGTCGGCGACGCCGGGCACCTGGCGCAGCACATGCTCGATCTCGTTGGGGATGATGTTCTCGCCCCCGGACTTGATGATCTCCTTCTTGCGGCCGACCACGTAGATCAACCCGCGCGCATTGCGGCGCCCGAGATCGCCGGAATGAAACCAGCCGCCGGCCATCGTTTCTCGCGTGGCTTCGGGCTTGTTCCAATAGCCGAGCATGAGGCTTTCGCTGCGGTAGCAGAGCTCGCCGACTTCGCCCGTCGCGACTTGCTTGTTGTCCTCGTCCAGCAGGGCGACAGCCATGCCGGGGGCGGGATAGCCGACGGCGGTCGGATCGCTTTCGATGTCCTCCGGCTCGCCATGGGCAATGAGGGTGGAGGTCAGCTCCGTCTGGCCGACAATGTCGACAACCTCGCAACGCCGGAACGTGCGCCGGATTTCGTCGCGCAATGCGAGGCTCAGCGGCGCGCCGGCCGAGATCACGAGCCGCAAGCCCCCAATAGCCGCGGGATCGATCTTTTGTTCGACGATGATATCGATCATGCGGCGGCTCATGGTCGGAATGAACCACGTCACCGTGCCGAAACCCTGCATGATGGCGGCGAGCACCTTCTGCGCATCGAACTGGGGCAGCAGGTGAACGGTCTGCCCGTAGTGCAGCCCGCTCACCGAATAGGCGAGCGCGGCGCCGTGATAGAGTGGGCCGGAGACGAGCCAGCTATCGGAACGGCTAAATCCTTGTGGGGCGAGCGCGTGAATGGTGTTGTCGGCCATGGTGAGATAGCCGGCTTGATTCTGCACGACTCCCTTTGGTCGGCCGGTAGTGCCGCCGGTGTAGAGAATAAAGGCCGGAGCTCGATCGTCGACGTCGAGATCGGGCGCTTCGAACGTGCCATCGGCCCAACCGGCGAGGTCGCCGCTTTTTTCTTCCGGGCCGTAGGTGAAGACGTCCAGGGACGCGAGGAGGGACGAATCGATGCGATCGACGAACTCGGTCGAGATCGCGATCGCCTTCGGCGTCGCGTCCTCGATGATGTAGCGCAGCTCCTCGGGGTTCGAATTGTAGTTCAGCGGAACGAGAATCGCGCCGATCCGCGACACCGCGTAATAGAGGCCGAGCGTGTCGAGGTGGTTGCGGCCGAGCATGCACAGCCGGTCGCCGCGGCCGATGCCGCGCGCGAGCAGCCCGTGCGCGATCCCGTTCACGCGGTTCTCAAATGCGCGATAAGTGAGCGTCCAGCGCGACTCGATGTCGTGCAGAGCGACGCGGTCGGGGAAATTGATTGCGTTGCGGGCAAGATCCTCGCCGAGCAATCGGCGGCGGTTCGCCCGCACGAAAGCCGGCTCTTTCGAGATATCGCTCCACTCATACGCGCTCATGCGCGAACCTCCTGCAGCTCATCGGCATCTGCTCCGAAATAGAGACGGCGGACTTCTTCCGAACGGACGGCCTCGGTCATCGGGCCGGACCAGACCGGCATGCCGGTCGAGAGCACGATGCAGTCGTCGGCAATGGCGGCCGCAAGCTCGATGTTCTGCTCGACGACGACCATGGGGATGTGCCGGCGCCGGATGCCTTTGAGCGTTTCGATCAGACTGCTGACAATGCCGGCGGCCAGACCGGCCGTCGGCTCGTCGAGCAGCAGCATAAGCGGCTGCGTCGCCAGCGCGCGGCCGAGCGCCAACATCTGCTGCTCTCCGCCCGACAGCGTGCCGGCAAGCTGCTGGCGGCGTTCCTTGAGACGCGGGAAGAGATCGTAGATGTCTTCGAGGTCGCTGCGGCCGCGGCCGCGGCCGGCGTGGAGAGCCGCGCGCAAAGTCTCATCGACGCTGAATGCGGGGAACAGTTCACGCCATTGCGGCACAAGTGCGAGACCAAGCATCGCGATCTGCGACGCGGGCGCGCGCGTGATGTCGCGGCCGGCAAAATGCACGCTGCCGGTCGTTTTTCCCAGGAACCCTGCGATGGCCTCGACAGCGGAGGTCTTGCCCGCGCCGTTCGGCCCGAGCAGCGCGAGCGCGCGATCGTTGGCGACCGAGAACGAGAGGTCGCGCACGACCTGCACGCGGCCGTGGGCGACTGAGATATTGCTCACCTCAAGCAGCGGCGACATTCGCCTCTCCGAAATATTCGCGGCGTACCTGCGGCAGAGCGATGACCTGATCCGGCTTGCCCTGGGCGATGATCTCGCCGGCGGCCATGACCGAGATGCTGCTGCAGAGCGTGCGCACGAAGGCGATGTTGTGCTCGATCACCAGCATAGTGATGCGGTACTCGCGATTGAGCCGCGTCAGAAGTTCAGCGATGCGCCGCTCCTCGTCGCGCGCGACGCCCGACACGGGCTCGTCCAGCAGGATGAGCTTCGGATGGGAGACGATGGCGCGCGCGATCTCGAGCCGGCGCTGATTGCCGAGCGAAAGCGTGTTGGCCGGAACATCGCGCAGATGGGCGATCCCGACTTCAACGAGCGCGGCGGTGGCGCGCTCCACAGAGTCGCGATGCTGCTTAGTCGCGAACACCTCGCCGACGCTTGCTGCAATCGCGTTTCCGACCGAATTCTCGCCCAGGCCGATGATGACATTGTCCAGGCAACTGAGGTCGCCGAAGATCGCGACATGTTGAAATGTGCGGGTGACCCCATGCGCGATGCGGGTGCGCGACGGCAGATCGCGCACGGAGGTGCCGAACAGCTTGATGGTCCCGGCATCGAGCGGTATGAGACCGGAGATCGCATTGAACAGCGTGGTCTTACCCGCGCCGTTCGGGCCGATGAGGCCGTGGATCACGCCGACCGGAATATCGAGGCTGATGTCGTTGACCGCCACCAACGCGTCGTAGTTCTTGCGGACGCGATAAAGGGAGATGGCGCTTTCGCCGGAAAGCGACGTCCAGGACACCGGCCCGATGGCGGCTTTGGGCGCCGCGCCATCCACCTTCGCCGAAACCTGGGAACTCGCGGGCCGTGGCATCATGCGGCCGAAGAGGCTCACAATGCCGCCAGGAAACAGGACCATGACGGTGACGACCAGGATCGCGACCAAGAACTCCTGATATTGGCCCAGCGAGCGAAGCGCTTCCGGCAACAGGCGCAGGATCGATCCGCCGATGACCCCGCCCCAGATGCTGTTCATGCCGCCGACGATCGGGTAGCCCAGCGCCACGATCGACGGCGTGAGCCCAAACGTGTCGGGATCGAGGATGCGCACGCGCGGCCCGAGCAGCGCCCCGGCGAAGGCGAGCGCGCCGGACGAGATGGCGAAGGCCGCCACGCGTAAACGCGGGATGTCGATGCCGAACGCCTCGGCGCCGACCTCCGAGGCGCTGAGCGCGCGCAGGATCTTGCCGAGCCGGCCGGCGAGCAGCACCCCCAGCACGGCGACAGCCAGCGCCCCGCCCACGGTGATGAGAACGAGCGTGCTGATATCGGAGGTCAAGGGCTGGCCGAAGATGGTGACGGCCGGCACGCGCAGCCCCATGGACCCGCCGGTGACGCTCTCCCACTCGCGAATGACGGTGATGACCAGGAACTGGAACATCATCGTGACCATCGCGAGGTGATGGCCGCGGAAGCGCGTCGACGGAACGGCAAGCACGATCCCACCGACCACGCCGGCGAGCGCGACGAGCGGCAATGTCACGAGATACGGCGTGCCGTACCGGATCACGAGAACCGCCGAGCCGTAGGCGCCGATCGCCATCATTGCGCCGGAGGCCAGCATGATGACGCGCGTGTAGCCGACGATCATCACCAGCGCGACACCGACGACGCAACTGATCACGACCTGCGCCAGCAGGTATTGAACGAAGCCGCCGACGAAAACGCCGATCGCGCCGATCGCCAGCACCACGACGGCAGGCGCGACAACGGCCCGGATCGCGGCTTTGCGGAACAGGTCAGACACGGCGGGTCGTCCGGGCAGCAAACAACCCTTCGGGCCGGAACAGAAGCACGCCCAGGAGCATCAGGAACGTAAAAGCGTTCTTGAATGTCCCGGAGATATAGGCGGCCGTATAGGTCTCGAGGAGGCCAAGCACGAGGCCGCCGATGATCGCGCCGACCAGGCTGTCGAAGCCGCCGATGATCGCCGCGACGAACGCCGGTACGATGGTCGCCGCCGAAAGCTCCGGCGAGACGCCGAGCCGCGGCGCGGCGAAGACGCCGGCAAGGCCGGCGAGCCCGCCGCCCAGGAACCAGGCCTGGGCATAAATCCGGTCGACCGAATAGCCGCAGAGCTGGGCGCCGCGGATGTTGGCCGACATCGCGCGCATTGCCCGTCCGAAGGGGGCGCGTCCGAAGACATATGCGGCGATCAGCCCCACCGAGACGGCGCCGCCGACGATCCAGCCGGTCTCTGGCGTGACAATGAGCTTGCCGATGATGAACGGCGCGCCGGAAATGACCGAGGGCACGGCCAGCACGTCCGACTCGAAGATGATGCGGATCCACTCGGTGGCCAGGATCGACACAAACACGGTCGTGATCACGACCGTGAAGGCGTCGGCCAGACGGATGCGGCGGAACAGATGATACTCAAGGACGGCGGCGAGCGCGCCGACGCCGGCAGGAACGAGAAGATAGACCAGCCAATACGGCAAGCCCCATTTCACCACGCCCAGGAAGGCGCCATAGGCGCCAAGCATGATGAAGGCGCCGTGCGCGAAATTCACCGTCTTGGTCGCCTTGTGAATGACGACCAGCCCAAGCGCCGACAACGCATAGATCGCGCCGATGCGCAAACCGCCCATCGTGAGCAGCAGATACTGCGTCATGCCCCGACCCGTTTGCCCGCCTCAAGCGTCAGTGAACAACCCTCCACACACCCTTCGATATCTTGACGGTCGCGTATTTCTTGTTGCCATCGCGCTCGGTCGCCGAGAACAACTCGGGGAAGATCACGTCCGAAGCGTAAGGCCCGAAGCTTGTCGGCTTTACGTCCTTCAACGTCTCCCACTTGGCGATGAGCTTGTCCCACGTCGAGATCCTTGCCGGTCTCGCGCAGCGCGTAAGCGAGCACGTACATGTCGCCATAGCCGTTAAGATCGACATAGCTCGGCCGGCCTGCCGCGGGCTCGCCATAGGCCGCACGCCACTTCTTCTCGAGATCCTGCATGATCGGCGTCGGCTCTTCATGAAAATAGGGAAACATCCAGATGCTGCGCACGCCCTCGGCTGCCGCGCCCGCAACCAGAGGAACGGAACGCGAAATTCCTGCAACATCGATCACCCACGGAATGCCGGTCAGGCCCACTTCGGGTCCCTGTTTGATGGCGAGGCCCGCTTCGGCGCTATTGCCGAGGAACACCACCACGTCAGGACGGTTGCCCGTGAGGGCGACGAGCTGCGCGGTGAAGTCCTTGGTCCCGAGATCGAATGATTGTGTCGTGCTGATCGTGATGCCGAGCTTGCCTAGCCGCGGGACCAGGCCCTTGTAGACCGCTTGCGGCAATTCGTAGGAGCCGACCACGATGCCCGCGCTCTTCGGCTTCGGCTCGGTGCGTGCGATCTCTTCCGCAAAATAATCGGCGAGGACACTCGCATCGGGGTAGACGCCGTGGAAGATGTTGCGCCCGAAAGGCTGGCGGATCTTCGGCGTCGCGCCGACGATGTTGTAGGTTGGGATGCCGACCTCCCGCAGGTAATCGGCGGCCGCTGCCGCACCGGTGCTGCCCGAGCCGAGCACCATGACGAAGACCTTGTCCTGCTCGACAAGCTTCTTGGCGCTCGCCAGCGCCTCGGCCGGCGTCTGCGCGCCTTCGAAGATCATGCGAAGCTTGCGGCCGTTCACGCCGCCATGCGCATTGACCTCGTTGAGCGCGAGGTTCAACCCGTCGCGGGCACTCAGCCCGATCCATGCACTCGGTCCCGTCAGCGGGCCGAACGCGCCGATTAGTATCTCCTGATCGGTCACGCCCTGGGTCTGCGCCGCAGGCGCTTGCGCGCGGGCGATGTGACCGCCGGCGGCCGGGGCCATGAGAGCAATCGCAAGCGAGAGAAGCAGACCGCGGCGTCCAATTAAACTCATTGCTCATGTCCTTGAACAGTGACGTTGTTAGGCCTGATGAGATTTGCTAACGTCGAACAATTGGCATTACCGATCGTTTGGTGTGCCAATCGTTTACCTGCACGAGCTAACAGTCAAGCCTCAATTTGCGCTCAAATGTAGCAATCTGTGCTCATGGTTTCGGCTTCTGGAGGACAAGAGATTTCCGACCACGGTCCTTGGGTGGGTCGGTCGCTCCCGCGGCGCGAGGACGCGGCGCTGCTGCAGGGCCAGGCCCTTTTCATCGACGACCTCGCGGTGCCTCCGGCGACGCTGGCGGCGGCCATGCTGCGCAGCCCGCATGCCCATGCCGCCATCCGCTCGATCGATGCCACCGCCGCGCTCGCGATCCGCGGCGTCCGCGCCGTCCTCACCGGTCGCGACATCGCTGCGATCACCCACCCGGTGCCCAACGCCTTGCGCGCACCGGTCCCGTATTTTCCCATCGCCGTCGATCGCGTGCGCTTCGTCGGGGAGCCTGTGGCCGTGATCGTCGCGGACGATCGGTATGTAGCGGAAGATGCGTTCGACCACATCGTCGTCGATTACGAGATACTGCCCAACGTAGTCGATCCGGGCGATGCCGCGTTGGCATCGTCTCCGCCGCTGCACGAGAAGCTCGGCAGCAACATCGTCCATCGCAAGGATTTCCGCTTCGGCGATCCGGACGAAGCCTTCGCCAAGGCGAACCACGTGGTGAGTGTCGACGTGCGCTATCCGCGTATCATGTCGACGCCGATCGAGACCTACGGGGTGATCGCGGAGCATGAATCCGCGCGCGACCGCTTTACCATCTGGTCGAACTTCCAGGGCCCGTTCATCGGGCATTCGCTCATCGCGCGTGCCCTGAAAACACCGGCGACGCGCGTGCGCATGATCAGCGCGCCGGCGAGCGGCGGCAGCTTCGGCATCAAATGGGGCGTCTTCTCCTACGCGATCCTGCTCGCTGCGGCGGCGAAGCTCGCACGCGCACCGCTGAAATGGATCGAGGACCGTGCCGAGCATCTCGCTGCATCGAGCTGCTCTACCGACCGCGTCACGCACATGGAGGGTGCGTTCACCAACGACGGGCGGCTGTTGGGCTTGCGGGTGCGCCAGTTGGAGAATGTCGGCGCCTATCTCCGTCCGCCGGAGCCGTCGACGCTTTACCGCACGCAAGGCAATCTCAACGGCCCCTACGACGTGCGCCACATCGCGATCGAAAACACGGTGGTGCTGACGAACCAGATGCCGACCGGCCTCAACCGCGGTTTCGGCGGCCCGCAATATTACTTCCCGCTCGAACGCCTGATGCATGAAGCGGCGCGGCAGCTCGGCATCGACGCGCTCGAACTTCGCCTGAGAAATCTCGTCCGTCCCGAGGCAATGCCGTATGCCTGCGCCTCGGGCGTCGTGTTCGACGGCGGTGATTATCCGGCGACGCTGCGCAAGGCAGCGGTTCTGACCGATTATGATTGGCTGAAAACCGAACGGGAGAAGGCCAAGGCGGCGGGGGACCTGTTCGGAATCGGCCTTGCGGTCTCGGTCGAAAGCTCAGCATCCAGTCTCGCTTATGTCGACGCGGCGCTACCGAAGGAAGAGAACGCACGCAATAAGTCGGGCGGCATTTCCATTGCGACCGTGTCGGCCGATCCATCGGGCCAGATCGTGCTGCGGCTGCCGACCGTACCCGCCGGCCAGGGCCACGAGACCGCGCTGTCCCAGCTTGTCGCCGACGAGATCGGCATCGCGCCTGACGACATCGAGGTCGTGACGACGATCGACACGAGCTTCAGCGACTGGTCGATCGCTTCCGGAAACTACGCGAATCGCTTCTCCGGCGCGGACACCACGGCCGCCGTCCTCGCCGCGCGGCAGGTGGCTGGCAAATTCCGACGCCTCGCCGCGGCGGCGCTTGATGCCTTGCCGGACGAGATCGAGCTGAAGGACGGCTATGCGCGCGTGACGGATCGCAATGCCAGCATCAGCCTCAAGCGGCTCGCCGCGTGGACGCACTGGGATTCGTCGCAGTTGCCAGAGGGCGAGTCGGGCGGCATCAGCGAGACCGCCGTGTTCACGCCGACCATGCTGCTGCCGCCGGATGCCGACGGCCGGGTCGCGAGTTCGCTGTCGTCCACGCTGATGTGCGACATCGCCGCGGTCCGCATCTGCCGCGAAAGCGGGCGGCTCACGGTGGTGCGCTACGGCGCGGTGCATGACGTCGGGCGCCTCCTCAATCCCGCACTGGTCGAGGGGCAGGTGCGCGGGGGCTTCGCGCACGGCTTCGGCGCCGCGACGCTCGAGCGCATCACCTATGACGGCCAGGGCCAGCTCCTTACCGGCACGTTCGCCGACTACCTGTGTCCGACCGCCGCCGACATGCCGCCGCTGCTGCTCGCTCACGTCAGCTACCCGACCGACCGCAACGCGACCGGCGCCCGCGGCCTGGGCGACGGAAGCTCGATGAACGTGCCGGCAGCCATCGCGAACGCGATCGCCGACGCGATCGGTCGCAGCGACATCACTCTCCCGTTCACGCCGAGCCGGATCTGGACCTATCTGCAAGAGCTCGATCCGGATGCGGCACCCGATCAGCCGCCGGGCGCGAAGACGACAGGTGCAGAGGCATCGTCGGCCCGCGCCCAGAGCGGACAGCTGGTCGGCGAAGGCGAGATCGTGCTGCCGCAGCCGCCGGAGCGCGTGTGGGCCGCCTTGTTCGATGTCGCCGGGCTACGCCGCATCATTCCCGGCTGCCGGGACCTGCAGGAGGTCGCGCCGGACAAGTTCACGGCGACGATCGTCCTCTCCGTGGCGGGCATGCGCTCGAGCTACAACGCGAAGATCGAACTCAGCGACAAGATCGAACCGGTTTCGCTGCGCATCTCCGGCGGCGCGGAGGGCTCGCTCGGCCATGGCCAGGGCGAGGCGCTGGTGCGGCTCGCCGCCATGCCCGACGGCAAGACACGGCTGAGCTACCGTTATCGTACCCAAGTGGGCGGCCGCGTCGCAAGCGTCGGCCATCGCATGCTCGATGGCGTCGTCCGCCTGCTGACAAAACAGTTTTTTGCCAGCCTCTCCCAACACCTCGAGCCGGGCGGTGCGGCGACGGGCATGCGCGGCGGATTGCGCCGGCTTCTCGGCGTGTTCAGACGGGGACCGCGTCCGTGAAGCCCGCCCCGTTCGCCTATGCGGCGCCTATGACGATCGCGGAAACGCTGCACCTGTTGGCGCAGCACGGCGAGGATGCGCGGATCATCGCCGGCGGACAGACGCTCGGCCCGATGCTCAATATGCGCATGGCAACGCCTTCGGTCCTCGTCGACATCAATCGCGTTACGGATTTCGCTTCTCTGGTCGAGACGAGAGACCAGATCACCATGGGCGCTCTCGTGCGCCAGCGGGAGGCGCTCGACGACTTTGCCGTTGCGGCATCGGTCCCGCTTCTTCGGGCCGCCTTGCCGCATGTTGGCCATTTCCAGACGCGCAACCGCGGCACCGTGTGCGGCTCCATCGCGCATGCGGACCCGACGGCGGAGCTCCCGCTCGCGCTGCTCACGCTCGGGGGGTCGGTATCGCTTGCCTCGGCCCGCCGGCGGCGCAGCGTGGCGGCGGACGCCTTCTTTCTCGGCGCGCTGACGACGGCGCGAGAGCCCGATGAGATGATCCTCGACGTCGGGTGGCCGAAGGCCGCGGCCGACATGGGGTTCTCGTTCGAAGAGGTCGGCGTGCGGCATGGCCACGTCGCCGTGGTCGCCTGTGCGATCGCGGCAAGCCTCGACGATAATGGAACAGTCACGTCCCTATCGATCGGACTGACCGGCATCGGCGACCGGCCGGTGCTGCTCGATGCCTGGCAATTCCTTGGCACCAGGCCGGACGGCAAATGGCGTGACGCCATCGCTGCCCACGCGCGGTCAAGCGTCGATTTCATCAGCGATCTGCACGCGTCCGGCCCCTATCGTCGCCACGTCGCCGGCTGGCTTGTTGCGCGCGGCTTAGAGCGAGCGGCGCGGCGTCCCGTACGGGAGAATGCGGCATGACAATCGCAGCGCATGACGAGGTCGTCGTCTCTTTCACCTTGAATGGAATATCCGTCGAAGGCCGATGTGCGCCGCGGATGCATCTTGCGGATTTTCTTCGCCACCGCCTGCACGCGACGGGAACGCATGTCGGCTGTGAGCACGGCGTGTGCGGCGCCTGCACCGTGCTCGTCGAGGGGAGAGCCGTCCGCTCCTGCCTCATCTACGCGGTGCAGGCCCAGGGCGCGACGATCACCACCGTGGAAGGCCTGGCGCGACACGGCGAGCCGTCGCCCTTGCAGAGGGCATTCCACGAGCATTTTGCCCTGCAATGCGGGTTCTGCACGCCGGGAATTCTGATGTCGGCGCTCGATTTCCTAAGCAGTGTTCCCGAGCCGACCGAGAAGGATGTGAGCGATATGCTCGGGGGCCATCTCTGCCGCTGTACCGGCTACCACGCGATCGTCAAGGCGATCCTCAGCGCCGCCCGGTCCATGCGGGAGGAGGACGCCTTGCCGGCGCCGAAGACAGCAGGCCCCGCCTGACGCGGTGGCCCAACCTTCACCGCAGCACCATCAGCGAACGTCACTCGAGGGCCGCGATGGTCTGGATTTCAAACATCTGCCCCGGCTTGAACAGCTTGCTCACCTCGACCAGCGTGGCGGCGGGAAAATTGTCCGGAAGGTACTCGGACCGTACGCGCGCTATATCGCGATAGTTGCGGATATCGGTGACATACTCCGTCTCCCAGATGACGTCGGCGAAGGTCGCGCCGGAGGCGGTCAGGATATCCTTCAGGTTCTCGAAGGCAACGCGGGCCTGCTTGGCCGCGTCATCGGCGGCGACGATCGTCCCCTGCGCGTCCCAGCCGCAGACCCCAGAGACGAAGAGCAGACCCGATCGCTTGTGCACAACCGCGGGGCTGAACTGGTATTTCCGGTCGACAGGCTTGTCCGTGTATATGTTTTCCCGCTTCATTATCGCCTCGCTGTGTCGACGACGCGGCTATCCGTGTCGGAGATGTTTTTGACCGCCGATGATTGGCCACCCTAACTATTTACATCGACTTCTGGGGCGACCTACAACTGCACGGAGTGATCGTTGACGAGCCTCGTTACACGCCCCGGACCCACACGTAAGGATGCGCAAGCCGATGAATTCCGTGAAGCTCGCGGAGGCGAGACGGAAAATCGCCGCGTCCGCGCGGCCGCGAAAGAAAGCCGAGCCCAGCGGCGAGGAGAAAGCGAACGATTCCCGTCTCGCACCAGTCCGGGACGTCAACTACGATTTTCTCGTCAAGCATGCCGGATTTTGGCTTCGGCGGGCGCAACTCGCAGTGATGAAGTCATTCGAGCAATTTGTCGGTGAGCTCAAGTTACGTCCCGTGGAAGCGGCGGCCCTGGTGCTGATCGGCAAGAACCGCGGCCTGAGCCAGAGCTTGCTTACCGCCGCGCTCGGGACCGATCAATCCAGCATGGTCGGCATTTCGACCCGCCTGGAGGAGCGTGGCTTGATCGAACGGCGCAGGCTCGAGGCGGATAGGCGCTATCAGATCCTTGAGCTCACCAAGGATGGCGAACTGGCCGTCGAGGTGGTGAAGGACGGCTTGTCTTTGCACAATAAGAACGTTCTTCGAAATCTTTCGGTCTCCGAACGGGACGTGCTGATCCAATTGCTCAAGAAAGTTACCGTCTGACAACGGAAGCTTTTGAAAGCGTCCCAACCGCTGGGGAACGGCGGAACGACTTCCCACTTGCCGGGATTCGCGTTCGACAAGAAAGCAGGCATGAACTTGGCACTCAATTGTCGAGGAAGCTTCGCAGTTTCCTCGACCGGCTCGGGTGCTTCAGCTTGCGCAGCGCCTTGGCCTCGATCTGGCGGATGCGCTCGCGCGTCACCGAGAACTGCTGGCCGACCTCTTCCAGCGTGTGGTCGGTGTTCATGCCGATGCCGAAGCGCATGCGCAGCACGCGCTCTTCGCGTGGCGTCAAAGATGCCAGGACGCGGGTGGTCGTTTCGCGCAGGTTGGACTGGATCGCGGCGTCGATCGGCAGGATCGCGTTCTTGTCCTCGATGAAATCGCCGAGGTGGCTGTCTTCCTCATCACCAATAGGCGTTTCGAGCGAGATGGGCTCCTTGGCGATCTTGAGGACCTTGCGGACCTTCTCCAGCGGCATTCCCAGTTTTTCGGCCAGTTCCTCCGGCGTCGGCTCGCGGCCGATCTCGTGGAGCATCTGGCGCGAGGTGCGCACGATCTTGTTGATCGTCTCGATCATGTGCACCGGGATGCGGATGGTGCGCGCCTGATCGGCGATGCTGCGCGTGATCGCCTGGCGGATCCACCACGTCGCATAGGTCGAGAACTTGTAGCCGCGGCGGTACTCGAACTTGTCGACTGCCTTCATCAGGCCGATGTTGCCTTCCTGGATGAGGTCGAGGAACTGCAGGCCGCGGTTGGTGTATTTCTTGGCGATGGAGATGACGAGGCGCAGGTTCGCCTCCACCATCTCCTTCTTGGCCTGGCGCGCCTCGCGCTCGCCCTTCTGCACCATCTGGACGATCTTGCGGAACTCGCCGATCTCCAGCCCGGTCTCGCCGGCCAGGATGTGGATCTCGCCGCGGATGGTCTTGATGCGGTCCTTGTCGCGCCCGACGAAGTTCTTCCAGCCCTTGGCGGAGAGCTTCGACACGCGGTTGAGCCACTGCGGATTGAGCTCGGAGCCGATATAGTTGCGCAGGAAATCCTCGCGCGCGACGCCGTAGCTCTCGGCGAGCCGCATCAGGCGGCCCTCGTAGGACACGAGGCGCTTGTTGATGTCGTAGAGCTGCTCGACCAGCGAATCGATGCGCTGCTGGTTGAGGCGAAGCAGTTTCACCTCGCCGATGATCTCTTCCTTGAGCTTCTTGTATTTGCGCTCCTGCGACGGCGACAGCGTCTCGTTCTTCAGCTTGTTCTGGATGTCCTGCTCCTGCAGGCGGCGCAGGCGCTTGTATTCGGAGGCGACCTTGTCGAAGGACTCCAGCACCTTCGGCTTGATCTCGGCCTCGATCGCGGCGAGCGACATGGCATTCTCCATGTCGTCGTCGTCGTCGAGGTCGGCGCCTTCGAGCTGGGCTTCGAGGTTCTCCTCGCCCTCCTTGGGCGCGGGACCGCGGCCCTTGAACGGCGTCGGGCCTGACGGCGCGGCGGGCGGCGACGCCGTCACCGGCTGCGAGACGCCGGGGATCGGCGCGCTCGCCATGCCGGGCACGGTGACGCCGGGCGGCGCGGTCGGCGGCGGCACCACCTTGCCGTCGGGACCCGCATAGGTCGCCTCAAGGTCGATGATGTCGCGCAGGAAGACCTTGCCCTCGTTGACCTCGTCGCGCCAGATAATGATCGCCTGGAAGGTGAGCGGGCTCTCGCACAGCCCGGCGATCATCGCCTCGCGACCGGCCTCGATGCGCTTGGCGATCGCGATCTCGCCCTCGCGCGACAGCAGCTCGACGGAGCCCATCTCGCGCAGATACATGCGCACGGGGTCGTCGGTGCGCTCGGTCGGCTCTTTCTTCTCGACGGTGGCGAGGGGCTTGGCCTGGACCTCGACGAGCTCGTTGTCGCCGGATTCCTCTTCCTCCTCCTGCGCCTCTTCCTCGTGGTCGGCCTCGGCCTCCTCGTTCTCGACAACGTTGATGCCCATCTCGTTGAGCATGGCGAAGACGTCTTCGATGCGGTCGGAGGTGACCTCCTCGGACGGCAGCACGGCGTTGATCTGGTCGTGGCTGACCCAGCCGCGCTTCTTGGCGAGCTTGATCATCTTGCGGACCGCGGCGTCCGAAAGGTCGAGAAGCGGGCTGTCCGTGGTCTCGCTGTCCTTCGCCGGCGTCTCGTCCTTCTGGGCGGTCGCCTTGGTCTTGCTCGCCATTCGTCTCTCCTGGACGGCTCGTTCGGCCGGGCTCATGCGTCTTAAACCTCAAGGCGGCTTTCGCGCCTTGCACAGACAATAAGGCAGCGCCCCGCTGACGCCGCCCGGTCCGATTCGGCCTCGCGAGTGTCGTCGGAGCCCATTAAGCTCCGCTTAACCCTGATCCGTCTTAACAGCCCCTCTATATATAGGGGAGTCCCTGCGGTCTTGCCGCCGAGGCTCAGAAGGTTCGCCGGAGGCGGCCGGACGACGCGCCGAAGCCTTCGATCTCGGCCTCCATGCCGTCCAGCCCCGCAAGCTGCTCCTGCACGTCGCGCAGCCGGGCGAAATTCTCTTCGCTCGTCACCGTCCCCAGCGCCTGCTCGGCTTCGCGCAATTCCTTATGTAACGTCCGCGACTTGCGATGCAAGGTGACGACGTGCAGCCACCAGCGGGCGACGTCGTCCGGCGAGGCGCCGGCCCGCGCCGGCCAATCCGAGCCGTGGGTAACCGATTTTTCCATCCGAGCGAGCATCGGCGACAGGCCACACGCCTCGACTGCGGAGGCGAGCCCGTCGTGGGTCATCGGCTCATGTCCGGCGGTGGCATCCAGCATTGCGCGGCGTAGGCGGTCGGCATCCGGGTGGCGGAATTCGAGATCCGCGAGTTCCTCCGCATGGGCTTCCAGCAGCCAGGGATGGTTGGCGACCGTCAGCAGGATCAGCGCTTCCCGCGCCGGAAACCCGGTGCGGTTGCGCATGACCGGACTGGTCCCGAACCGGGGACTCAAGGGCCGCAGCGCCTCGCGCGGGCTTGGTGGGCGCCCTCCCCGGCTGCGGCCATAGTCCCGGCTGCGGCCACGGAAATCGCTTCGTCCGGCACCCCGTACAGGGCGGTCCGGCGCGCGGGGCGGCACGAACAGGCCGCGCAGCCGCGTTTCCAGGTCCTGCCGGTAGTAGCGGCGGACCGATTCGTCGCCGATGCCGGCCGTGATCTCTGCCAGCCGGGCCTCCAGCGCGGCGCGCCGTTCCGGCGTGTCGAACCCTCCGGCCTCGGTTTCCCGCTGCCACAGCATGTCGGCGAGCGGTCGCGCCGCGATCAGCACCTCGTCGAACGCCTCGCGCCCGCCGGAGCGGGCGAGGTCGTCGGGGTCCTGTCCGTCGGGAAGGAGGGCGAACTTGAGGCTCTTGCCGGGCTTGAGCTGCGGCAGCGCCATCTCCACCGCCCGATAGGCGGCGCGGCGGCCGGCGCCGTCGCCGTCGAAGCACAGCACCGGCTCGTCAGCCATGCGCCACAGCAGCGCCATCTGCTCCTCGGTCAATGCCGTACCGAGCGGCGCCACGGTCGCCGGAAAGCCGGCCCGCACCATGGCGATGACATCGATATAGCCTTCGACCGCGATCAGCGGCGCGCCCTGGTGCGCGGCGGCCCGCGCGGTGGCGCCGTTGTAGAGGGTCGCGCCCTTGTGGAAGAGCGGGGTTTCCGGCGAATTCAGGTACTTGGCCGGCGCGTCCTGGTCGAGCGCGCGGCCGCCGAATGCGACCACGCGGCCGCGGAAATCAGTGATCGGGAACATCACCCGGTCGCGGAAGCGGTCGAACGGCAGCGGGATGTCATCCCCGGCGATCAGCAGCCCGGCCTCGACCATGTCCGGCACCGGGACGCCGTGGCCGCCGAGATGCTCCTTGAGCGCAAAGCGCTCCGCCGGGGCATAGCCAATGCGGAACTGAAGCTGGGTCGCGGGCTCGATGCCGCGGTCGGCAAGATAGCCGCGGCCCTTGGCGCCCGGGCGGCCGGCAAGGATCGCCTCAAAGAATTTCGCCGCCAGTTCCATGACCTCGTGGAGGCTCTTGCGATGCTGCTCGCGGGCCTCGGCCTCCGGCGAGACCTGGGGCAGCGCCAAACCGGCCATGGCGGCAAGACGCTCGACCGCCTCAGGGAAGCTCACCCCGTCGGTCGCCATCACGAAGTCGAAGATGCTGCCGTTGCGCCCCGAGGAGAAGTCGAACCACGCCTGCTTCTGGTCGTTGACGAAGAACGACGGCGTCTTCTCCTTGTTGAACGGCGACAAGCCTTTCCACTCGCGGCCGGCCTTGCGCAGCTTCACCCGCCGCCCGACGACATCCGAGACCGGAAGCCGGGACCGCAGTTCGTCCAGGAACTCGGGCGTGAAGCGCATGCGGGGGGTGATTCGGGGTTGGCTTCCAGTCTACTGCATATCGCGGCAGGACAGTGAGCAGGCGCCGGCGGCCGGGTTGTCGCCGTTATTCACAGCGACGATCTCGTTGAATTGCATATGCATTTGTATATACTAAAACGCGCGGCGGATGGCGTGCCCCCCTGGCAAGGACGAAATCGATGAATGTTTTCGTCGTCCGGTTCTGTGGTTGCCAGCATGACAGACAGAGATATTGCGGCGCGGTTCAAGAACGCTCTCACGTTCGAATGGGATGAAACAAACGGCGAGCCAACATCGCCGACACGGGATCGATTTTCAGGATGTGGTTGACGTGTTCAAAGGCCCCGACGCCTACACATATCGATCATTGAGACCGACGAGCGAACCCGATACGTGACTATCGGCCTCTTCACCGGAACTTTGGTCGCCATCGTGTCCACATTACGGGAAGAAGCCGTCCGCATCATCTCCGCACGCATCGCGAAACGGGTTGAAAGGCAGAGATATGGTTGAAGGCGCCGGCAAGAAGCCCGACAGCGAATATATTGTGAAGCACGCTACATCGCTGCCTGATGGTACGCACATTATCGAACGCCCCGATGGCAGCCTCGAGCGTCGTCGAAGCGAGACCGATTGGGCGCGGCTAGATGCTTTGACCGATGAGGAGATTGAAGCTTCGATCGCAGACGATTCCGATTGGGAGGAGTTCAAGGGCCTCGACTGGTCCGACGCCGTCCTTGTCATTCCGCCGAAGAAGAAAGCGATCTCCATCCGTGTCGACGAGGATGTGCTGGATTTCTTCAAGACCGAAGGCGCGGGCTATCAGCGGCGCATGAACGCGGTGCTGCGCTCCTATATGCAGCAGAAGGCCAAGCGGAAGAAGCGCGCCTGACGACCGCTCGGACCCGGCCGTCTTTCATCGCCACGAGAGATGTTATGCTTCCGACCAGAAGCGGCTGTTCACGCTTGCAGGTGACACGCTGACGCTCGCGAATCCGGCGCAGTCGCCGGGCGGCGGCACCGTGCAGGTGTGGCAACGGGCGAATAACAAATTCCCCCGCCGGCCGGCACACCGCGCAGGTCTCTGCGGCATAAAAAAAGGCGGTGCCCTCGGCACCGCCCTCCCTGTCGATTTATGTGTTCGGCCCGATATCAGCAGCGGTCGTCGAAGATGCACTCGTCCGCGTCATCGCGTCCGCCGCCCTTCTTCCCACCCCGGTCGTCCGGGCGCTTGTCGTCCGCGCCATGCTTCTTCACCTCGCTGTTGACCGGTCCGCTGGTCAGCCCATCGAGGCTCTTGGCAAAGCTCGCCGTCGAGGCAAAGCCCGTGAGGGCGAGAGCCGGAATGGCGAGTGTCGCAAATGCAGTGGCAAGACGCATGATATGCTCCTTGGGTTGTTGGCAGCGCCGACGTGGCCGCCGGAAGGCTGCCAGGACGTGAGCCACGATTTCGCGGCAGCCATCACGGCCGCCAGCGAACCCCCGCGCTCACATCATAATGACGGACGGGCCTGGCGCTTTATTCCCGGGAAAGCGATCCGCCCGCGAGCCCCTCGGACGTCAGCTTCCATAAGCCGCGGCGACGGCGTCGGCGACTTTCCGCAGGTCGTCCTTCGGGGCGCTCCCGACGACGACATAGGCGTAGTCGTGCTGGCGCCACCACGCGACGTCGACGCCATTGCGGTGGTCGACGACGAGGCCGGCCGGTGGCTTCTCGGCGCGCGTGACGCAGACGCCGAGGGGCATGCCGCCGGGACGCGTATAAAGGAGCTGCGCCACCGGCTTGTTGTCGCTCACCAGCATCCGGCCGCCCGCGAAGGTGAACCCCAGGGCCGAGAGATCGGGCACGACAAGCTCGCGGCCGAGGCGCGCCCCGAGCCAGGCGGCAAGCTCCGCTTTCCGCGAGGCCGGTATTTCGACGAGATGATCGGTCTCGCGCGCATACACCGCATGATAGCCGGTGACGTCGTCGATGAGTTCTTCGGGTGCCTCTCCCGCTCGGCCGGCGATCCTGTATCCGGCGGCGAACGTGATCACGCCGAACAGAAGCACCGCGGCCAGCGCCGCGATACGCCGAATCAGCGGGCGGTCCCGTCTGACCGCGAACACAGGACGCAAAGCCGCCGGCAACGGCCCGGCGGCGGCGTCGAATGACGGCCCGAACGCTTCGCGCAGGAGCGCATCGGTCTGGCGGAAGACCCGTACGGTGTCGCGCGCGGCAGGATCCGCGGCGAGTTGGCGCTCAATATCCCGCGCCTCGGCAGCATCGAGCTCGCCGTCGACATAAGCCGCGAGCTGCCCGTCAGGATTGGCCATGGCTGTATTCTAATCCGATGCGCGCGTCTAAATCGCCACCCGAGGCACTGAGCTTGGTATGAAGCGCCAAGCGACCGCGCGCGAGCCTGCTCATTACGGTGCCGATCGGAACCTCAAGAAATTCTGCCGCGTCTTTGTAACTCATTCCTTCCACGCAGACGAGCATTAATGCCGTCCGGTATTCCTGCGGCAGCTCGAGAAGGGCGCGGCGCACTGACGCAAGGGCAAGCCGGCCTTCGGTCTGCGCAACGCCGTCGTCGCCCACGGCATCGAATGCCGCTTCGATCGGATCGTGCCGCCGGACGCGTCGCGAGCGCATTTCGTCGATCCACACCGCCCGCATGATGACGCAGACCCAGCGATCGAGATGATCCTCCTCGCGCAACTGTGCGGCACGTGCCAGCGCACGTTCGCACGTCGCCTGGACAAGGTCGTCCATGTCCGTACGCGATCCGGTCAGGGCAATCGCGAAGCGCCTGAGTCGGGGCAGCAATGATACGAGCGCGGCTCTCAACTCTGCCGGCGCCATATCGCTGCTCTACGGAGGCGGGCCCAGCCGGTTAAGTCCGGCGTTGGTCCCTTCATCGATCTCGGCATCGCCACCCTTTGCGTTTCTCATTTGCCTGATAGGCGGCTGCACTGTCCCGCAGCTTCGCCTGGGATCGCTGAGCCGCCACATCGGACGTCATGCCGAATGTGGATCGCCCATAACGAATAGACCAAATCAGGCAAGCAAGCGCAACAATGGGACCATGGTTTGCAGCACATCCCTGGCGTGTAAAACTCGCAGTCTCCGGTTTTTCGCAACCGAGACGAAACATGGCTTCATTGCTGCTTCACCGTCCTTCCGCTGACGGTCACTTCAGCAGGTTCTTCACCACCGCGCTCGCCTTGGAGAAGTCCATCTTGCCGGCGAAGCGCTCCTTGAGGTGTGTCATGGTCTTGCCCATGTCCTTGAGGCCCTGGGCGCCGGTTTCCTTGAGCAGCATGCCAACGATGTGGACGATCTCGTGCTCGTCCATCTGCTGCGGCAGGTAGCCGGAGATGATCGCGATCTCCTCGCGCTCCTGGGTGGCGAGGTCGGTGCGGCCGGCCTTCTCGTAGATCTCGAGCGATTCCTGGCGCTGCTTGATCATCTTCTGCATGAGGCCGAGCAGGTCGTCGTCGGTCAGCGGCTCCTTGCCCTGGCCACGCGCCTCGATATCCGCGTTCTTGAGGCTGGAATTGACGAGCCGCAGGGTCGAGACGCGGCGCTTGTCGCCGCCCTTCATCGCTTCCTTGAGGTCGTCGTTGATCTGGTCTCGCAGCGTCATCTAAATCGCCCCTCTCCTTGGCTCTCTCCGCTTGCTCCACCCTCCCTTGGCGGGGAGGGTCGACCGCCGAAGCGGGTGGGGGCGACGTTTCACCCCGAGCTTCATCCCACCCCGGCTCGCCTGGCTCGCCGACCCTTCCCTCCGCGGAGGGTGAGAGCCCTCTAATCCGGCATAGCATAGGCGCAAAGCCACGCTTGCTTCGGCGTCACAGAATAAGCAAGTAAGACCGATGAACCCGATTCAGAATTCCGCCACCTGGGACGACCCCAAGCCCACCGCCCTCCTCGTCCTCGCCGACGGCACCGTGCTGGAAGGCACCGGCTTCGGCGCGACCGGCTCGGCCGTCGCCGAAGTGTGCTTCAACACCGCCATGAGCGGCTACGAGGAGATCCTCACCGATCCCTCCTATGCCGGCCAGATCATCACCTTCACCTTCCCGCATATCGGCAATGTCGGCACCAACGACGAGGACATCGAGGCGATCAATCTCGCGGCGACGCCCGGCGCCTGCGGCGTGATCCTGCATTCGCCCGTCGCTGCCCCATCGAACTACCGCAATGCGCTGAGCCTCGACCAGTGGCTCAAACGCCGCAGCATCATCGGGCTGTGCGGCATCGATACCCGGGCGCTGACCGCCCTGATCCGCGAGAAGGGCATGCCCAACGCGGTGATTGCCCACGCGCCGGACGGCGTCTTCGACATCGAGGCGCTTAAACGCCAGGCGCGCGAATGGCCCGGACTGGTCGGCATGGACCTGGTGCCCAACGTCACCACGGCGCAGCGATTCTCCTGGGACCAGACCGCCTGGGCCTGGGGCGAGGGCTATGGCCGGATGGAGGCCCCGAGATACCACGTCGTCGCGCTGGACTATGGCATCAAGCGCAACATCCTGCGCCTGCTCGCCGGCGCCGGCTGCAAGGTCACGGTGCTGCCCGCCACCGCGTCGGCCGAGGACGTGCTCGCGCTGCAGCCGGACGGTGTCTTCCTCTCCAACGGCCCCGGCGACCCGGCCGAAACCGGCAAATACGCCGTGCCGGTGATCCGCGAGGTGATCGATGCCGGTATCCCGACGTTCGGCATCTGCCTCGGCCACCAGATGCTCGGCCTCGCGGTCGGCGCCAAGACCATGAAGATGCACCAGGGCCACCACGGCGCCAACCATCCGGTCAAGGACATGACCACCGGCAAGGTCGAGATCACGTCGATGAATCACGGCTTCGCGGTCGACCGCGATACGCTCCCGCCCAATGCCGTCGAGACCCACGTCTCGCTGTTCGACGGCTCGAATTGCGGCATCGCGCTCGCCGACAAGCCGGTATTCTCGGTCCAGTATCACCCCGAGGCGAGCCCGGGCCCGCGCGACAGCCATTACCTGTTCGCGCGCTTCACCGAGATGATGCGGGAGCATAAAGCGGGCTGATTCCGCGTCGCGTCCGTCACCCTGAGGGATCGAGGCGCGGAGCGGACGAGCCTGAAAGTCGACGGCCAGCTATAGCCGAGGATCGCAGCGCATGTACGTCAAGGAAACGCTGAAGCACGCCGTCGCCCAGGTCACCGGCCACAACAAGCCGTCGGTGACCGAGGCGCGCGATTCCGTGCAGCAGCGCAAGCCGCGCACCTTCGTGTTCGACGACGACGGCGTCACCCCCAACAACGCCGACCTTCCCTTCGTGGTCTACAAGAATGCCGTGACGCTCTCCGGCGCGGCCGATCCCGCCGCGCTGTTCGAGGAATTGTTCAAAGCGAACGGCTGGGGCGATAGCTGGCGCAACGGCATCTACGACTACCTCCATTATCATTCCCGCATCCACGAGGTGTTGGGGCTGGCGCGCGGGCGCGCCCAGGTGCGTTTCGGCGGCGACAAGGGCAAGGCGCTTGACCTCGAGGCCGGCGACGTCGCGATCCTGCCGGCAGGCACCGGCCATCAGCTTCTGATGGCGAGCGAGGATTATCTCGTCGTCGGCGCCTATCCGCCCTCCGGCACCTACGACGAGTGCACCGGCAAGCCGGACGAGCATGCGCGCGCGCTCAAGACCATCTCTCGCGTCGGCACGCCGAAGGCCGACCCGGTCTACGGCAAGGATGGACCGCTGATGAGCTTATGGCGGTAGGGCCTTCCATCATGCGCGTTCGCCACCCTCCGCTCATTCCCGCGCAAGCGGGAATCTAGGGTACAAGCAACTATCCTGGGTCGCCGCTTTCGCGGGGACGAGCGGAGAATGTTCGGCGATGCACGACTGGCTCTCGTTCTGGAATTCCTCCCACAAGATCTACGTCAACGACAACCACCGCGACATCCACTACCGCGACGTGGCGGAGCAGATCGCGTCCTTCGTGCCCTCCCCGTCCGCGACCGTCATCGACTACGGCTGCGGCGAGGCGACCCGCTCGGACATCGTCGCTGCCAAGGCCGGCAGGCTCATTCTCTCGGATGGCGCGCCGGCGGTGCGCGACAGCCTGAAGGCCCGCTTCCGCGACAACGCCAAGATCACGGTGCTGTCGCCGGAGGAGATCGCGGCGCTGCCGCCGGGAAGCATCGACCTCATCGTGCTCAACTCCGTCGCGCAGTATCTGAAGGTGCCCGAACTCGAGGCACTGCTCGCCCAGTTCCGCGGCCTGCTCGCACCCGGCGGACGCTTCGTGCTCGGCGACGTCATCCCGCCCAATACCAGCGCCGTGACGGAGGTGATGGCGCTGATGGGGCTGGCATGGCGCAATGGGTTCGTCGTGCCGGCGTTCGCGGGCCTGGTGCGAACGCTGTTCTCGGACTATCGCGCGCTGCGCACCAAGCTTGGCCTCACGCATTACACGGAGCCGGAAATCCTCGGCGTCTTGGCGACGGCCGGGTTCGAGGCTCGACGGCGCTATCCCAATATCGAGCATAATCAAGCACGGATGACGTTCGTCGCCACCCCGACCCCTCGGCCCACGATCCGGCAAGGTGCCAAAACGGCGCCTTGATTTTCTGAAGTTAACCCAGTCCTCACCATTATCTTGCACCACCGATTTGTGACGGATTAAATCTCCTTATGGCCCGGTGGCGGAGTGGTTACGCAAAGACCCTGCAAAGTCTTCCAGCCTGTGTTCGAATCCAGGCCGGGCCTCCAATCCCCTGACGCTTTCCCTGAAATCATCCGTATGCTGGTAGGTCGCCTCAAGGCCACTCTTTGCGGCGCGCCTATCAGGTCATCCGCCCCGGCTTGCCCCGCTTTCCCTGCCACTCAATCGCACACCGTGAGAATGACACACTTCCGGTATTGCCCTCCGCATCATTTAATGCGAGTTCCCAGGAGCAACCAGCCTAGAAGTTGCCGATAAGCTGTCCTTGCTATAGGCCTTGCTCACATGCGTAGGCGGGACGTCGTTGTTTTACCGCTTCAATCTTTCCTCGATATGCCCGGAGGGCGAATTGTCGACGGCAAGCATTCTCCGATGGTATCCCAGCGCTTCCGTCCCGACCGGTATTCGCTAAGACGATGGGCATTGTAAGCCTCGACATAGAGGCGAGTCCAAACGACAAATTATCCCCTCGACCGATGATGGAAGCGGAGATAATAGCTGTCGTCCTGCTATTTTCCGCTTTCTTCTGCGTTGTTTGGTGGTTCGGCAAGGTCGATTTTTATAATCGGCATTTCTTTCATTCTGGAATTATTGTCGTCGCAGAAAATGCGATGCGCATTGTCTTGGTGGCCATTCTCTCCTGGTTGATTTACGCACCTGGCGCGGCAGTCATTGCACGGCTCATGCCCGAGCGGGAGCAGGCAGCGCTATCCATCATGGAGCGCGCCGTGATGGGCTTTGGCACAGGGCTCGGGCTTTGGCATGTGACCATGCTAATTCTTGGGGTCATTGGCATGTATTATCGCTCAGTCATGGTCGGGCTTTGCCTGATCGTCCTCGCATCGTCGGCCCGACGATTCGGCAGGGTTGCGATGGAAGGCTGGCGCACTGCCGGTTCCCAGCTCGCCGACCTGCGCTTTGGAAGGAATATTTCATTCACCGCTGGCGCCGTTCTCATCGCTCTCGCCGCGGTATGGCTGCTTCTCGTGCGCGGTCTCTATCCTGGCGGAGGCGGAGATTATTATACGCACTACTTTTACTACTATCTGCAGGTCCTGCAGAACCATAGCTTGGCCCCGAACGATGTTTGGTATCATTATTGGTATTCAAAGGGCTCCGGCCTCGTATTTCTCGGCATGCTTCTGAGCGATCCAGAAGCCCCCGCTCTTATTACATTCAGCTGCGTCGCTTTTGCCGCAATCGCGATTGCAGCGTTGGCAAGCCGCGTCGCACCGAGGTCGCTCTGGCCGGTGTGCGGAGCGCTCCTCTATCTCCTGTTTAACCTCATCAGCATCAGCCATGGCGAAGGCGGGGAATTCCAAAAGGACCATGAGACGGTCACCGCATTAGTTGTCCTGGTCGCATGGGCTGTTTGCATGGCGCGAGGCCCCGTCGTCCTGCCGTATCTGACGATGGCGGCATCGGCCGGCGTGGCCGCGGCGATCATCACGCAACCCATCGGCGTCATCCTCGCGCTCTATTTCGCACTTCTCACCGGCTGGGCGATATTGCGCAGGCAGTGGATTTCGATGTGGCGCTTCGGGCTGGTTGGCGCACTGATCGGCGGAACGGTGCTGGCGATCTTCGCGCTGAACTATATCGTTACCGGCTTGATCAGCGATCAGGCGCTCGGTCTGACCCTCCGCTTTGCCAACTTCGCTCGTCTCGATCAGTGGGGTGTCATCCCGCAGTTGATCATCATCATATGGGGCCGTGATAATTACGAGGATGGAGCACCCCCACTTGGTTGGGAGGCCCTTTCTCATCTCCGCTATTTTCTTCGGTATGATGTGCTCTGGGTGTTCCTTGCCGGCGTCGCCGTCGCAGGCGGTCTTTTTGCGGCGCATGTGTTTTCGGCGCGTGGAACTCTGAAAGAAGCGTCCGGTGAATCCCCGTCTCCGCGCATCGTCCTTAGAACGATAGTCATCCTCTGCTCGCTGCTCGGATTTCTGATCGCAATTTCGACCTTCGCCGGGCGGGTCCAGAGCGTTTCCTTCGAGCGATTCTGCACTTTTTTTGTTCCTCTGATCGTGCTGCTTGGAATCGCGTTATGCGGATGGGTAACGGCGTGGCCGCTCCGGTCCTCGTCCCGATGGGGACTGCGTGTCGCACTGCCATTGCTGGTGCTTGCCGGAACTCTCCTGTCATGGGACCATCAATTCGACTGGTCGAGCCGGGTATCTCGGGCAACGGCAAATGGTTTGCGCTTCGTTGTTGGCGGTTACAGTCTAGCCGAGGCCTATGCTCACCAGGACGTTGGCCTGCCCTTTGGAGGCATTAATCCCGGAACGCTCGACGCATGGCATCACGTCGAGCCGGGCTCGGCCATCTGGTCGACCAACGTCAATTCGTATTGCATGGCGCCGGGTTGCTGGGTCCAGAGTGTCGCGTCCTTCAAGATGTCGTCTGCGATCGTCGACATATTAAACGCTCCACCCCAAGAGGCGAAACGCCTGTTGCAGCAGGCGGGCCTCAATTATTTCCTGTTTTCAAAGGAGTCATTCCTGATCGACATTCTGTCCTATAGTCGGCTATTCGCGCTGGAAACAATTGGGCAGCACCTGGGTGTGAAGTGGACGAATGGGTCGACTTTCTTGTTGACTTGGATCGGACCGGAGACCGTCTCTGCCGATTCTGGATTCCTCGACGTTTACCGAGATCTTCTGAAACGACCCGAGCATGAATGGTTCCGCTACAGCGAGCTTGGTCCGCAAATCGCCGCCGCGACGGCCCGCCTCCGTCAAACGGGTTGGGGCGCGGAGCCGGCGTTCGGGTGGCGCGAGCTGCAGTCGGTGCCGGGCCAGATCAGCATCTTCGATGCGACCTATGGCCGAAACTGCAGGACCTATATTCCGAAGCGGCCCGCCGTTAACGTGTTTCGCGAAGGAAATTCCACAAGCGCCCTGAAGAGAGCGTGCGGCGGCAGAAAGCAATGTACCTTTACGGTCGAATTCCGCCATTATCCGATCCGGCGCAAGGTTGTGACAAGGAATTTTTCGTTAGTTACCGATGCGCGCCCGACAGCCCGGCTCAAACTCTCGAGGTCACTGGGAATTCGTATCGCAAGACGATCATTCTGGATTGCCCAGCGCCTCCTTGACACGCCCGTTGGGCCACGACCCCGCCAAGGTGATCGCTTACGTCCGTTCACCGACGGGTTGAGCGCCGCCTGCGCGCGTCATCACAGCTTCGAGCACTTGTCGCCGAGGCGTGACCAGCAAATCTCCGCCTGGCGCAGCCCGACCCTCACAAATTCCTGCGTCGGCGATGTCCGGTTCGTGGCGCGCTTTCCGTCTTCATGGTTAGAGCGGTCGTGAGCCGTTCGCTGGATCGAAGCAGAACGCAAGGAGCGTACGATGATCAGCCGACGCGATTTCCTCTCAAGGCTTGGTGCGGGTTCGGCCGCGCTTGTGGCGGGCGGCGGGCTCGTCCCGGCGCAGGCCAGATATTACGGCGGCGCGCTCGTCGACGGAGCGCGGGTCTCGCTGCGTTGCCTTGGCCATATCCGCACCCAAACCGTGTTCCTTGACGGCCGGACGCTCGAAGCCGCGGTCGGCCTGGCTCCAGGCCGCGGCGGAAACTTCTCGGGTGCGATGTGGCGCGTGTCCCGGGTCGGCCGCGATGTCGTGTCCTTGAAATGCCAGGGCCATCTCGACGGTCCGCGCTGGCTCGACGGCCGGACCCAGGACGGCACCGTCGGCCTCGCTCCCCACACCGGCGGAGGCTTCACCGGAACGCGGTGGCGCGTGCGCACACTGGGTTCCGGCGATCCCGACGTCGTCGCGCTCGAATGCCTGGGCGACATCCCCGGCAACCGCTGGCTCGACGGGCGCACCCAGGACGCGACCGTGGGTCTCGCGCCCCATACCGGCAATTCCTACAGCGGCACGGTTTGGCGGATCGAAGGCTGATTGCGAGGGCGAGACATCGCAATGGGGAGGTCTACTCCGCGGCCTCTCCCACGGTGTCCGCCATCGCGGCGCCGCGGGAACCCAGGGGCTTTTCGGTCCCGACGGTGGTATCGCGGGCGGTCTGATGCTCGACCTCGGAATTGAGCTCCGCGCCGACGAGCACCACCAGCACCGACATCCACATCCACGTCATCAGGCCGATGGCGGCGCCGAGCGAGCCGTAGGTCTCGTTGTAATTGGCGAAGCTCGACAGGTACCACGACAGCAATGCCGAGCCGGCCAACCACGCGAAGGCGGCGAACAGGCTGCCGACGCTGACCCATTCCCACTTCGGCTCCCGCCGGCTCGGGCCATAGCGATAGAGCACGGCGAGGCCGATCATGACGAGCACGAACAGGGTCGGCCAGCGCAGGACCGCCACCAGCATTTCCGTCATGCTGCCGAGGCCGAGCCGGGTGAGGACCAAGGGCACGACGACGACCGCGGCAATCGCCAGCAGCAGCGATGTGATCGCGCCGAGGGTAAAGCACAGCGAATTCGATATTGAGCTTGAAGAAGCCGCGCTTCTCCTTCTCATCGTAAACGACATTGAGCGCGTCCATCAGCGCCTTCATCCCGGCATTCGCGCTCCACAGCGCGAGGCCGAGGCCGAAGAAGAAACCGAAGCTGAGCTGCGTGTCGCCCTTGGAGACGATCCGGTTGATCTGCTCCTGGATAATGCCGAACGCGCCCTCCGGAACCACGCCCGCGATCATGGACAGGTGCTCGCTGATGGTCGCGCCCTTGGCGAACAATCCGTAGAACGACACGAAGGCCGTGATCGCCGGAAACAAGGCCAGGAGCCCGAAGAAGACGACACCGGCGCCGACCGCCAGCACGCGATCCTCGTCGATCTGTCCGTAGGCCCGCCACAGGATGTCCTTCCATCCGCTCCACGGCATCTGCCAGGGCGAGGTGGCGTGACGGCCGCGCCCGGGCTGTGCCGCGCGGGCGTACTGCCACTCCCGCGGCTCGTCGGTGGCGCGTTTGGTATTGAAAGCGCCGGTCGCCCTGCCATTTCCGGACTTGGATTTGGCATCGGCCTCCTCCCCAAGACGCAGCACGAAGGCCGCGGCCATCGCGATGGCCATCAGGCCGGCAACCCACATTGGGTTGGCGGGAGGATTTTTACGCGAAGCGGCAGGGCGGCGGGGTGGCATCGGAGGGCCTCCGCGGCAATAACGTCAACGCACCGACAAAGTTGCCTTGCGCCCGCCGGCATGCCGCGCGGCCCTTCCCTGCCCGCCGAATCTGGTCTAAAGCAGCCGCGCGCTGGGCTTGAGCTTCTGCGCCGGGGCAAAGGACGCGCGACAAGCGCGCCCTTTTTGTGCCGAGACAGCCGGAGCCGATGCCCAAACGCACCGACATTTCCTCGATCCTGATCATCGGCGCAGGCCCCATCGTCATCGGCCAGGCCTGCGAATTCGACTATTCCGGCACCCAGGCCTGCAAGGCGCTGAAGGAGGAGGGCTACCGGGTCGTCCTGGTCAATTCCAATCCGGCGACCATCATGACGGACCCGGACTTGGCGGACGCCACCTATATCGAGCCGATCACGCCGGAAATCGTCGCCAAGATCATCGCCAAGGAGCGCCATGTCCTGCCCGGCGGGTTCGCCCTGCTTCCCACCATGGGCGGCCAGACGGCGCTCAACTGCGCGCTGTCGCTGCGCAAGATGGGCGTGCTCGACGAATACGACGTGGAGATGATCGGCGCCACCGCCGACGCCATCGACAAGGCCGAGGACCGCCAGCGCTTCCGCGAGGCGATGACGGCGATCGGGCTGGAGACGCCGCGCTCGCACCAGATCAAGACCCTGTCGCAGGCGCTCGACCGCGCTCGACGACATCGGCCTGCCGGCGATCATCCGGCCGTCCTTCACGCTGGGCGGCACCGGCGGCGGCATCGCCTACAACAAGGCGGAGTTCATCGAGATCGTCGAGCGCGGCATCGACGCCTCGCCCACCAACGAGGTGCTGATCGAGGAATCGGTGCTCGGCTGGAAGGAGTACGAGATGGAGGTCGTCCGCGACAAGGCGGACAACTGCATCATCATCTGCTCGATCGAGAACATCGACCCGATGGGCGTGCATACCGGCGACTCCATCACCGTCGCGCCGGCGCTGACGCTCACCGACAAAGAATACCAGATCATGCGCGACGCCTCGATCGCGGTGCTGCGCGAGATCGGCGTCGAGACCGGCGGCTCCAACGTGCAGTTCGCCGTCAATCCGCGAAGACGGCCGCCTCGTCATCATCGAGATGAACCCGCGCGTGTCGCGCTCCTCGGCGCTGGCCTCGAAGGCCACCGGCTTTCCGATCGCCAAGGTCGCGGCCAAGCTGGCGGTCGGCTACACGCTCGACGAGATCGCCAACGACATCACCGGCGGCGCGACGCCGGCGTCGCTTCGAGCCGACCATCGACTACGTCGTCACCAAAATCCCGCGCTTCGCCTTCGAGAAGTTTCCCGGCGCCGACAACGTGCTGACCACCTCGATGAAATCGGTCGGCGAGGCGATGGCGATCGGCCGCACCTTCCAGGAGAGCCTGCAGAAGGCGCTGCGCTCGCTGGAGACCGGCCTCACCGGCCTCGACGAGATCGCGATCGAGGGCCTCGGCGCAGGGCGACGACAAGAACGCCATCCGCGCCGCGATCGGCACGCCCACGCCCGACCGCCTGCTCAAGGTCGCGCAGGCGATGCGCCTCGGCCTGAGCGACGACGAGATCCATGCCGCGTGCCGGATCGATCCGTGGTTCCTCGCCGAGATCCGCGGCATCGTCGAGATGGAGGCGCAGATCAAGGCCAAGGGCCTGCCGGTGACGGCCGGGCCGCTGCGCCGGCTCAAGGCGATGGGCTTCTCCGACCCGCGCCTGGCCAAGCTCACCGGCATCGACACCGCCGAGGTGACGAAGCGGCGCCACGCCCTCGGCGTGCGGCCGGTCTACAAGCGCATCGACACCTGCGCGGCCGAGTTCGCCGCGCCGACCGCCTACATGTACTCGACCTACGAGCCGCCCTTCGCTGGCGCCCCGGCGGACGAAGCCAGGCCCTCCGACCGCCGAAGGTCGTGATCCTCGGCGGCGGTCCCAACCGCATCGGCCAGGGCATCGAGTTCGACTATTGCTGCTGCCACGCCGCCTTCGCGCTGAAGGATGCCGGCTTCGAAACCATCATGGTCAACTGCAATCCGGAGACGGTCTCGACCGACTACGACACGTCGGACCGGCTCTATTTCGAGCCGCTCACCGCCGAGGACGTGCTGGAGATTCTCGATGCCGAGCGCGTCAACGGCACGCTTCATGGCGTGATCGTGCAGTTCGGCGGCCAGACGCCGCTCAAGCTCGCCGAGCCGCTGGAAGCCGCGGACGTGCCGATCCTCGGCACCTCGCCGGACGCCATCGACCTCGCCGAGGACCGCGACCGCTTCAAGCACCTGCTCGACCGGCTCGGCCTGCGCCAGCCGATGAACGGCATCGCGACCAGCCCCGACGTCGCCAAGGCAATCGCGGAGAAGATCGGCTACCCGATCGTCATTCGCCCCTCCTACGTGCTGGGCGGACGCGGCATGGAGATCGTGCACGATGGCGCGCAGCTCGACCGCTACCTCGTGCGGCTGACGTCCGACCTCCAGCGGCCGTCGGAGCTGGCGGTGTCCGACAAGCGGCCGCTGCTGATCGACCGCTACCTGACCGATGCCATCGAGGTCGATGTCGACTGCCTCGCCGACGGACGCGACACCTTCATCGCCGGCATCATGGAGCATATCGAGGAAGCCGGCATCCATTCCGGCGACTCCGCCTGCTCGCTGCCGCCCTATTCGCTTGGCCCGCCGCCATCGCCGAGTTGGAGCGCCAGACCCGCGAGATGGCGCTCGCGCTGAATGTCGGCGGGCTGATGAACGTGCAATACGCCATCAAGGACGGCGACATCTACGTGCTGGAGGTCAACCCGCGCGCCTCCCGCACCGTGCCCTTCGTCGCCAAGGTGATCGGCATCCCGATCGCCAAGATCGCGTCGCGGGTGATGGCCGGCGAGCCGCTCGCAAGCTTCGACCTGCCGCCGCAGAGCTTCGATCCGGAAACCGCGCGCCATGTCGCGGTCAAGGAAGCGGTGTTCCCGTTCGCCCGCTTCCCCGGCGTCGACACGGTGCTGGGACCGGAGATGAAATCGACCGGCGAGGTCATGGGCCTCGACCATTCCTTCGCGGTGGCCTTCGCCAAGAGCCAGATCGGCGGCGGCTCCAACCTGCCGCGCGGCGGCACGGTGTTCGTCTCGATGCGCGACGCCGACAAGCCGCGCATCGTGGAGGCCGTCCAGCTCCTCCTCGCGCTCGGCTTCAAGGTGATCGCGACCGGCGGCACCCAGCGCTTCCTGGTCGATCAGGGCGTGCCGGCCGCGCGCATCAACAAGGTCGCCGAAGGCCGCCCCCACATCGTCGACGCCATCAAGAACGGCGAGGTCCAACTCGTCTTCAATACCACCGAAGGCGCGACCGCGCTGGGTGACAGCCGGTCGCTGCGGCGCGCCGCCCTCTTGCATAAAGTGCCGTATTACACCACTCTTTCAGGAGCCGTCGCCGCGGCGCTGGGCATTAAAGCCTATCTCGGGGGCGACCTCGAAGTACGCACGCTGCAAAGCTACTTTGAGTGACAGCGAATTTCGGGTGGGGCCTGCACCGGGCAACCGGGCAGGCCGTTGGACGTTGAGACCAGGGACAAGTTGGGGGTCGCCGGGGAACCTTCCGCCGCGATTTGAATTCTTGTCCCTCGCGAAGGTCGGAGGACCAGGTTGATGGATAAGATTCCCATGACGGCGGCGGGCTACTCGTTGCTGGAAAACGAGCTGAAGCATCGCCAATCGACCGAGCGGCCGCGCATCATTCAGCAGATCACCGAGGCGCGCACCCACGGCGATCTCTCCGAAAACGCGGAATATCACGCCGCCAAGGAGCAGCAATCCCACAACGAGGGCCGCATCGCGGAGCTCGAGGACAAGCTCGCGCGCGCCGAGGTCATCGACGTCTCCAAGCTCTCCGGCGATACCGTGAAGTTCGGCGCGACCGTCACGCTGGTCGACGAGGACACCGAGAAGAAACAGGTGTGGCAGATCGTCGGCGAGCCCGAGGCGGACGCCAAGGCCGGCCGCATCTCGATCACCTCGCCGCTGGCGCGCGCGCTTATCGGCAAGACCAAGGGCACCAGCGTCGAGGTCGTGACCCCCGGCGGCGCGCGGGCCTATGAGGTCAAGAAGGTAGAGTGGCGATAGGCGACTTATTGCCGTTCACCGCTTTACGTAGTACGTTCTTGCCATGATCCGCTCATGGCGTAATGCCGCCAGCCGCAAGGTTTGGGAGGGCGGACGACCGAACGGGCTGCGTGGACTCGATATTGAAAAGGCCATTGATCTGCTGCTGGCACTGAACGTCGCCAAGAGCCTGCACGACTTGACTCCCCTTAAAAGCGTCGGGCTTCACAAGCTCAAGGGCGACCGCAACGGTCAATGGGCGATGGGGGTGAACGGCCCGTGGAGAAATCTGTTTTGAATTCCGCGAGGGCGACGCTCACCAGGTTGAGATCGTCGACTATCATAAGGGATAGCCCACGCCCCCCGTCGTCCACCCCGGCCGGCTGCTGAAGCGGGAGATCGAGGCCCGCGCGCTAAGCGCCAATCGTCTCGCTCTCGACCTGGGCGTGCCCTCCGGCCGCATCACCGACATCCTCAACGGCAGGCGTTCGATCAGTGCCGACACCGCCGTGCGTCTCGGTCGCTATTTCGGCAACAGCGCGCAATTCTGGCTCGATCTGCAGAGCCAGTACGAGATCGCCATGATCGAGCGGGAGCACGGCCAGGAAATCGCCAAACGCGTGCGGCCCGCGGACGCGGCTTAGGCGATGCCGCCGACGGTCACCGCTGTCCCATCCGATCGCGTGACGATCGCGTGCGTTCCTGGGTAGGCCGCGAGCAGCGCCGGCGCACGCGCCTCCCCTGCCACATAGATCGCAGTCGACAAGCCATCGGCGGCAAAGGCGCGCGGACCAATGATGGCAACGTCGATGAGCGATGACGCGCTGGCGCCGGTCTTGGGATCGAAGATGTGATGGTGGCGGCCGGATGGCTCGAACGTCGTGCCGTAGCCGCCGGACACCGCCAGCGCCATGTCCGCAAGCTCCAGCATGCGCGCGTCGCGCGGCCCGCGCGGGTCCTTGATGCCGACGCGCCAGGGCCGGCCGTCGGGATGCTCGCCAAGCGCACGCATCTCGCCGAGATCGACGACCGTCTGGTCGAAGCCCTCGTTGCGCAGGAGATCGGCGATGCGATCGGTGATGAAGCCCTGCGCGATGCCGTTGAGCGTCACCGCCATGCCGGCGCGGGTGAAAGCGATGCGCGCGGCGGCCACGTCGATGCGGCGGAAATCGACAAGGCTTCGCGCGACCGCCAGCGCCCGCGCCGCGATGTCCGCCTCGATCCGCGTGCGCGACCAGAAATGCGCCGCATAGGCCTGCCATACCGGCTGCACGCTGATGTCGAACGCGCCCTCGCTCAGCGCGCCGAGCCGCAGGCTTTCCTCGATCACCAGGCGCAGCTCCGCGGATGGGTGCGCCAGCGAGCCGTCGCAGTTGAGGCGGGCTATCTCGCTGTCGTCGCGATAGAGGCTGAAGGTCCGCTCGTAACGTTCGATCTCACCACGCACCATCAGGACGGCGCGGCGCGCCAGCCCCTCGTCCCAATGCCACAGCGTGAGCTCCGAGACGGCGCCTAGCACCTCGCCGGTCCAGCCGAAGAAATGCGGCTTGGGCGCCGTCGCCCGCACGCCTGCCGCGAGCAGCGGCAGGCCGGCCACCGCGGCGACGATACGGATCGCACGGCGGCGGGTGAGGTCACGCATGCTCTGTCTTTGCAACCGCCAGCAGCGCGGACGGACCGGCGCCGGTCGCGCCGCGCAATCGCCGCGCCTGCACCAGCGGCGGACAGCGCGTGTCGTCATAATATTCGACCTGGCAGTCAAGGCACTGGAAGCATTCCGCCATCTTGATCTCGCCGGTGCGCGCGATGGCCCCGACCGGGCAGGCGTTCTCGCACAGATGGCACGGGCTGCCGCATTCGGGACGGCGCTTGAGCAGGTCGACGAGATGCAGCCGGTCGAGCAGCGCCAGCACGCCGCCCAGCGGACACAGGAAGCGGCAGAAGGCGCGGTCGGTGAACAGTCCGACCGCGATCACGATGCCGGCGTAGAGCAGATAAGGCCAGGCACGCGTGAACTTCGAGGTGATCGCGGTCTTGAACGGCTCGACCTCGGCGGCGCTCGTCGCCATGTCGACCGCGACGAAGGCAAGCCCGAGCACCACGAAGGCAGCGATGTATTTGCCCCAGCGCAGCTTGTCCTGGAGCGCGACGGATGGATTCCATTGCGGCAGGCCGATCGCGCGGGCGGCCTGCGCCAGCAGCTCCTGCAACGCGCCGAACGGACAGAGCCAGCCGCAGAACACGCCACGCCCGAGCACGGCCAGCGACACCAGCGTATAGATCGCGATCATCACCATCAGCGGCTCGGCCAGATAGACGCCGATGTCGAACGGCCGGAACGGCGCCAGCATCCAGGTCATGACGTTGACGATGGAAAGCTGCGCGCCGGCGGTCCACCCGAGCCACACCAGCACGAACAGCAGGAACCCGTTGCGCACCAGCCGATGCGCGCGGCGTGAGCGCGCAAGCCGCGCCTGGAAGGCGAAGACCAGCGTCAGGACGATCAGCGCGACGGCAAGAATTGCGACGTTTGCGCGGGCATCGCGCCAGGCGTCGATCCACACCGGCACGGGCTCTGGCTCGGGCATCAGAACGTAGGACGGCGGCAGCGTGTATTCGAGGGGGATGGCAGCGGTCACCGGCCTGTCGCCGCTCGCACCATGAACCAGGAGATCGAGCCGCCACGGCTTGAGCGGATCGAACTGCAATTCCGCCGGCAGCGCGAAGATCGCCGCGTATTGCTGTGCCCGGATGCCCTCGGTGGCGCGGGTATCGAGGCGGAAGAAGAATTGGTCGTTGACGAAGGTGTAGACCCGCTCGCCCTGCACCACGCGGATGCGGTCGAAGCGATAGCGCTTGGCCGCTTTGTAGTAGTCATCGCCAAGGACGTCATAGGGCCCGCTCGATGCCACGACGATCGCCTGCGCGTCCGGCGGCAGCCGGCGCATGTATTCGTTGAAGCTGTTGAGGCCGAGCAGGTTGCCGCCGATCGCGGCCGGCGTCAGCAGCGCCGCATAGAGATCGATGTAGACGTCGCCCGGCGCGCCGGGCGGCACCTCGGCCCGTGCATCGGCCGCGCCCGCCCTCGCGAACGCGCCGGCGACATCGGCCGCCCTGATCCGTCTGCGCACGACCGCGCCGTCCGCGAGCAAATCCGGCCATGAGGCGACACGGAACGTGTCGCGGTCGAGCATGGGCTCGCTCACCACGGGGCGTGCGATGCGCGCACGCAGCACCAGCCGCGCGGCATCGAGCACGGCACCGCGCATGGCGCGCGCGCTGATGGTCGCACCGGCGACGAAGTCGGGATGGATCGCCGGCGCGGTGCCGCCGCGGATGTTTTCACCCGTCTGCCGCGTCAGAAACGTATCGAGCTGCGGCTGGCGGATGCGATCGTTGATCACATACGGTTCGACATGCGCGATCACCTTGGCACCGGTGATGCGTCCGTTGATGTCGACGCCAGCAATGACGTCGAACGGCACGCCGGAATAGCCGGAGGCCCGCACGGTATCGAGTGTCGAGAACAGGTAGCCGGCGATCTTGTCGCCGGCATAGACCGCGATGGCCGGCGGCGAGCCTTCCTCCGGTCCAAGCCGCCCGGCACCGGGATAGACCGCCGCCAGCACCTCCGGCGTCACGCGCTCGCGCAGGTGTCCCGGCTCGGCGACGGCGGACCAGCCCAGCGACAGTGTGACCGCGAGAGCAAGCGACCATGCGGCAAGACGATGCCGCCAGGAATATAGTGTTTGACAGGCAGCATCCGGCGCCACGCGCGGTTCCTAAAGTCCGAGAGTAACCTCGGCCCATCGCATCACGACATCGCCGTTGAGGAAGGCGAGCACCGCGGGCTCGAAGGCCGCCGGCCGGTCGTGGGCCATCACGGCCGTCGCCACGATGACGTCGCAGCGCTCGTTGAACGCGATCGCAAGCGTGCGCTCGCGGGCGCCGCGCTCGACCATATAGGGCCGGCTGCGGCCCTCCATCCGGCCGATCTTGATCGGCCGTCCTTCCGCGAGGGGCGAGTAGCGCTCGTCGAGCAGGCTTACGTCTGCCACGCGTTCCAACTCTTCGTCGTCCGCCACGCCGGTCGCGCAGTTGCAGAAACCGATCTTGGCGCGAACGTAGAGATCGACTTGCGCGCCGCAGTCCGCGGCCTTGCAGCGGAACGCTTTGCCCTTGCCCCATTGATCCATCAGGAACGGCCACGGAACCTCGGACCATATCCCGCCGCCGGCGATCGCGACTTCACCCCGGTTGGCTCCCACGTGGAATGCGCCGAGGCCAACGGCCCCACCGAGGCCGAGCGCGATGACGATTGCGAGGACGCTCTTCTTTGGCATCGTCTCAGCACGTCCCTGGGGATCGGTGCGCCAAGCGAGCGGCACCCGCCCCGCTTGTCAGCGTGAGCAGGTTCTCACAATTAGTATTGCCCTCGGCGATGTCTCTGGACATTCGGCGGCCTCCCGGCTCCGGCGACCCGTTGCGAGGGTCACGCGTTGGCCATCGTCGCTCGGCAAGCGGCGAGCACCCATTACAGCGCCGCCGCCCCCGCGCCCGCAAGAGAATTTCACGGCCTCAAGTCTTGCTCCCGGCCAGGGAAGCCGAGCGGACGACGACCGCCGCCTATCGCTTGACCTCCATCGGCACCATGGCGGCATCCTTGGAGCTCTTCAGCGTCAGCGACGTCTTGACGTTGCGGACGTTGGGTTGCGCCGTGAGCTCGGCGACGAAGGCTTGGAAGGTGGTGAGGTTCGGCGCCACGCATTTCAGGATGAAGTCGATCTCACCGGACAGCATCCAGCATTCCCGCACCAGCGGCTGAGCCCGCACGAAGGCCTCGAAGGCCGTCAGGTCAGCCTCGGCCTGGCTCGCCAGATGCACGAGGGCGAACACAGCGATTTCATAGCCCAGCAGCTTCTCGTCGAGCAGCGCCCGGTAGCCCTTGATGAAGCCCGCCTCCTCCAGACCCCGCACCCGCCGCAGGCATGGCGGCGCCGAGATGCCGACCCGGCGCGCGAGCTCGACATTGGTCATGCGGCCGTCGTCCTGGAGCTCCTTGAGTATTTTCCAGTCGATGGCGTCGAGGCGAGCGGACACAGGTAATCTCCAGCGGAATGCGGTTCCTTTACGCAAATTCCCTGTCACACGAAAGATTATTGCGCGGGCACTCTGTGCAACGGGTTGCATTCACCGACGTCTGTGAGCTTCCGGGTTGCGTATCTTGCATGGCTCGGCCGATTCCATACATTGTGCGCGGCACAACAGGCGTTCCCCTATCGCGCGCCTCGCCGTGACTCGCTCCGAGGATTCTCCGCCGATGGCCAAAACCGTCCACGCCAAACTGGTCATCATCGGCTCCGGTCCGGCCGGCTATACCGCCGCGATCTATGCGGCCCGCGCGATGCTGGAGCCGGTCCTGATCGAAGGCTTCCAGCCCGGCGGCCAGCTCACCATCACCACCGACGTCGAGAACTATCCCGGCTTCGCCGACGTCATCCAGGGACCCTGGCTGGTCGACCAGATGCGCAAGCAGGCCGCGCATGTCGGCACCGATATCGTTTCGGACTACGTGACGTCCGTCGACCTCTCGCGCCGTCCGTTCCGGCTGCAATGCGATTCCGGCGACGTCTACTTTGCCGATTCTCTGGTGCTGGCGACCGGCGCGCAGGCGCGCTGGCTCGACCTTCCCTCCGAGCAGAAATTCAAGGGCTATGGCGTTTCCGCCTGCGCCACGTGCGACGGCTTCTTCTATCGCGGCAAGAATGTCATCGTGATCGGCGGCGGCAACACCGCGGTCGAGGAGTCGCTGTTCCTCACCAACTTCGCCGAGCGGGTCACCGTCGTGCATCGCCGCGACAATTTCCGCGCTGAGCGCATCCTGCAGGAGCGTCTCTATCGCAACCCGAAAATCTCGGTGATGTGGCACAACGTGCTCGACGACGTCGTCGGTACCGATAGCCCGCCCAAGGTGACCGGCGTCAAGCTCAGGAACGTCAAGACCGGCGAGGTCACGGAGCATGCGGTCGACGGCGTCTTCATCGCCATCGGCCACGCGCCCGCGACCGAGCTCGTGGTCGGCCAGCTCAGGCTCAAGACGTCCGGTTATGTCGAGACCGCGCCGCACTCCACCGCGACCTCCGTGCCGGGCGTGTTCGCCGCCGGCGATGTCGCCGACGACGTCTATCGCCAGGCCGTGACCGCCGCCGGGCTCGGCTGCATGGCCGCGCTGGAGGCGGAGAAATTCCTCGCCGAGCATGGCGAGGCCGAGCCGCGCATCGCGGCTGAATGACGACTTGCCGGGGCAGCGCGCCGCCGCGCGCGAACGGAGCCATTCGATTGCAGACGACGTGATTACCGGATGCCCGCGCTTCGCGGGCATGGCACGACAAAACGGGTTTCAGGATCGATGGATTGGGACAAGCTCAAGGTCTTCCACGCCGCCGCCGAGGCCGGCAGCTTCACGCATGCCGGCGAGCAGCTCGGGCTGTCGCAGTCCGCCGTATCGCGCCAAGTCGGCGCGCTGGAGCAGGATCTGTCGGTGCCGCTGTTCCACCGCCACGCCCGCGGCCTGATCCTCACGGAGCAGGGTGAGCTACTCTATCACACCGCCCACGAAGTGCTGATGAAGCTCGACGCCGCCCGTGCCAAGCTCACCGACAGCCGGGAGAAGCCCAACGGCGAACTGCGCGTCACCACCACGGTCGGCATCGGGGTGCACTGGCTCACGCCGCGGCTCGGCGAGTTCCTTGATCTCTATCCCGACATCCGCGTCTCGCTCATCACCAGCGAGCAGGAGCTCGACCTCGCGATGCGCGAGGCTGACGTCGCCATCCGCCTGCGCCAGCCGGTGCAGCCGGACCTCATCCAGCGCAAGCTGTTCGCGGTGCATTTCCACGCCTATGCGTCACCCGAATATCTCAAGCGCTCCGGCACGCCGCGCGCCGTCGACGAGCTCGATACCCATCACATCCTGGCGATGAGTGGCGCCGTGCCGTCCTATCTGCAGAGCGTGCGGTGGCTGCTCGGCGCCGGCCGCGAGGGCAAGGAGCCGCGCGTCGCGCGCCTGGAGATCAACAACGTCCTCGGCCTGCTGCGCGCCTGCCAGCGCGGGCTCGGCATCGCGATCCTGCCGGATTATCTGGTCGAGGAGAATGGCGGCCTCGTCCAGCTCTTCAGCAAGTCGGACGGCATCGCGCTCGATGCCTATTTCGTCTATCCGGAAGAACTCAAGTCGGTCGCGCGCGTGCAGGTGTTCCGCGACTTCCTGGTCAGCAAGGCGCAGCGCTGGAGCTTTTAACATTCGCGGCTGCCGCACGTTGGCGGCCCGGTATTTCTGTCAGGGCCGTCCGACGCCCGCTGAACCGCGCGCTGATTGAACCGGGACTGGATTTGCCGCCGTCGCATGGCTGACATGCGACGTGCTGCGTTGCCGCATCACATCACGCGCCGCATAGTTGGGTCCGCTGTCGGCAGTCGGTCATCGGCATCTCCCAGGTCGAACGACCGTTCCGCCGCCAGCTGTTCCCTCTGGAAGGTGATGTCGGCTTCGGCCGGCAAGACTTCGCCGGGCCCGCAAAGGCCCGGCGTTTTATTTGGTGCAAGATAGAAGACGCGGCACGCTAATCGCCGCGCCCGCGCATCACGCCCACAGGCGCTCGCTCTGCAGGTCCTTGTAGAGATCGGCGACCTGGTCGCCGTAGCCGTTGAACTTCAGCGTCGGCACGCGCTTGCCGCCTGCGCCGATGACCTCCTCGGTCGCCTGGCTCCAGCGCGGATGCGGCACGTCCGGATTCACGTTCGCCCAGAAGCCATATTCGCTCGCCTGCAGGGCTTCCCAATAGCCCTTCGGCCGCTTGTCGGTGAAGGTGAAGCGCACGATCGACTTGATCGACTTGAAGCCGTATTTCCACGGCACGGCAAGGCGCAGCGGCGCGCCATGCGCTTTGGCCAGCGGATGGCCATAGGCGCCGGTGACCATGAACGCCAGTTCGTTGTTGGCTTCCGCCATCGTCAGCCCCTCGGTGTAGGGCCACGGAAACCAGCTCTGCTTCTGTCCGGGCGCCATCTTCGGATCGAGGAACGTGTGCATCTCCACGTACTTCGCCGACGACAGCGGCTTCGCCAGCGCGATAAGCTTCGGAAGCGCGAATCCCGTCCACGGAATCGCCATCGACCACGCCTCGACGCAGCGGTGGCGATAGAGGCGCTCCTCGACCGTCATCTTGCGGATGAGGTCGTCGATGGCGAGCGTCTGCTCCTTCTCCACCATGCCGTCGATCTTCACCATCCACGGCCTCGTCTTCAGCGCTTCGGCTTGTTTGGCGATGGTCTTGGTAGGACCGAACTCATAGAAGTTGTTGTAGTTGCCGTTGACCTTCTCGTCGGTCACGGCCCGATCCAGGGCGAAGCTTTCGTTGCGCTTGGCGGGATAGAGATCCTGGGTGGGATCGGGCACGTCCGCCACGCGCTGGGCCAACGCGGCGTCCGGTGCGAGTGCGGCGGCGGCGGCCCCGGCCGCAGCGCCGAGCACGGCGCGCCGGGTCCAGAACAGGTGTTCCGGCGTCGCCTCGCGCTCGGGAATTTCCCATCCCTTGCGATGGATGATGTTCATCGTCGGACTCCTCTGGATCTTGTTGGCCGAGGACTACGCGCAACCCTTTTCACCGGCAAGTCACAGGTCCGGGAAGCCGATGCGGTAGCGACGCGACAACCTCACTTTGACCGAACTGGCTCTGGCGGGGAACCAAAATGGCGCCGCACGTCTTGAAATAAATACGCCGCAACGCGACCTCGGTTTCAACGCCTGCCGCATCAGGCATAACGCCGCAACGATCACGGCCGCGACAAATTAGGGGCGAACAAAACTACAAATTTGGATAAATCCTTTCCGGAACGCGTCCACGCTCCCCATGATTCGACCTGTTTCCGACGACCGTTGAGAGGCTGACAGTTCCTTGAGCGACGTAACCGACCTCGACCCCGACATTCGCTTCGCCTCGCTCGGCGGCAGCGAGGCGAAGGTGTTCGCCCGTGCGATCGTCGCCAAGCTCACCTATACGGTCGGCAAGGACCCCGCCCACGCGCAGCCCCATGACTGGTTCATGGCGACCGCCTACGCGGTTCGCGACCGCATCATCGACCGCTGGATGGAGACGACGCGGCGCACTTACGAGGAAAGCCGCAAGCGCGTCTACTACCTGTCTGTCGAATTCCTCATCGGCCGCCTGTTGTTCGATGCCCTCTCCAACCTGGACGGCGTCGAGCCGGTGCGCGAGGCGCTTGCCGATCTCGGCGTCGACCTCGACGACCTGCGCGCCCTGGAGCCCGATGCCGCACTCGGCAACGGCGGCCTCGGGCGGCTTGCTGCCTGTTTCATGGACAGCCTCGCGACGCTCGGCGTTGCCGCCTACGGCTACGGCATCCGCTATGAGCACGGACTGTTCAAGCAGCAGATCTGGGACGGCTTCCAGCACGAGGTGCCGGAAGACTGGCTGTCCTACGGAAACCCCTGGGAGTTCGAGCGCCGCGAGGTGATGCTATCCGATCCGCTTCGGCGGCCATGTCGAATATATCGGCAGCGGTCACGATACCGCCCGCGGCATCTGGTATCCGGCCGAGACGGTTCATGCGGTCGCCTATGACACGCCGGTCGTCGGCTGGCGCGGACGGCACGTCAACACGCTGCGGCTGTGGTCGGCGCGCGCCACCGAGTCCATCCATCTCCATACCTTCAATCAGGGTGACTATGTCGGGGCGCTAGCCGCCCGAGCACAGGCGGAGGCGATCTCCCGCGTGCTCTACCCGAGCGACGAGACCGCGGCTGGCCAGCAGCTCCGGCTCAAGCAGGAGTTCTTCTTCACCTCGGCCTCGCTGCAGGACATCGTGCGCCGGCACCTCGCCCAGCACGGCACGCTGGCCTCGCTTCCCGATCATGTCGCGATCCAGCTCAACGACACCCATCCGGCGATCGCCGTCGCCGAACTGATGCGCATGCTTGTGGACGAGCACGAATTCTCCTGGCCGGACGCCTGGCGCATCACCACCGAGACGCTGAGCTACACCAACCACACGCTGCTGCCGGAAGCGCTCGAAAGCTGGCCCGTCAGCCTCATGAACCGCCTGCTGCCGCGGCACATGCAGATCATCTATCTGATCAACTGGCAGCACCTGCACGAGATGACGGCCGGCGGGCCGGTCGATCCGGCGGTCATCGAATCCGTGTCGCTGATCGATGAAGCAAGCGAGAAGCGCGTGCGGATGGGCCATCTCGCTTTCCTCGGCTCGCACAAGGTCAACGGCGTGTCCGCGCTGCATACCGACCTGATGGGACGCACCGTGTTCCGCGGGCTCGCCGCGGCCCATCCCGGGCGGATCGTCAACAAGACCAACGGCATCACCTTCCGACGCTGGCTGCATCAGGCCAATCCGGACGCTGACCCGCCTGCTGACCGATACCCTGGGAGAGGCGCGTCCTCGACGATCCCGCAAAGCTCGTCGGCCTGGAGAGATTCGCCGGCGATCCGGGCTTCGTCGAACGCTGGGCGCTGATCAAGCGCGCCAACAAGGACGCGCTGGTGCGCGTGATCCGGGCGAGGGCCGGCATTCGCATCGACCCGGCTGCGCTGTTCGACGTGCAGATCAAGCGCATCCACGAATACAAGCGTCAGTTCCTCAACATCCTCGAAACGGTCGCGCTCTACCAGGCGATCCGCGCCGACCCGGAGAAGGACTGGACGCCGCGGGTGAAGATCTTCGCCGGCAAGGCCGCGGCCGGCTATGTGCGCGCCAAGCTCATCATCAAGCTGGCGAACGACGTCGCGCGCGTCGTCAACAACGACCCGCTGGTGCGGGACCGGCTCAAGGTGATCTTCCTGCCGAACTACAATGTCAGCCTCGCCGAAGCGATCATCCCGGCCGCCGACCTGTCGGAGCAGATATCGACCGCCGGCATGGAAGCCTCGGGCACCGGCAACATGAAGCTCGCGCTCAACGGTGCGCTCACCATCGGCACGCTCGACGGCGCCAATATCGAAATCCGCGATCACGTCGGCGCCGACAATATCTTCATCTTCGGCATGCGCACCGAGGAGGTGGTCGAACGACGCCGCGCCGGCTTCACCGGCCGCGACGCGGCCTCGACCTCTCCCATGCTCTCCGCGGCGCTCGACGCCATCGCAACCGGCGCCTTTTCGCCGGACGACTTCGGACGCTTCCATCCGCTCGATCGACTCCGTACTCGGCTTCGATACCTTCATGGTGGCGGCCGACTTCGACACCTATTGGCAGGCGCAGCGCGCCGTCGACGCGCTGTGGAAGGACTCCGCGGCATGGTGGCGCGCCAGCATCCTCAACACCGCCCGGATGGGCTGGTTCTCCTCCGACCGCACGATCCGCGAATACGCCGACGACGTCTGGCGCGTACCGGTCGGGTGACGCGGCATCGATCGACATGCAAGCCCTCTTCGTCGGCCACAGCTACATCGACGTCACCTTCGTCACCGATCACATCCCGGTCGGCGACGAGAAGAATGTCGCCGAGGAATACGCCGTGTCGTTCGGCGGCAACGCGGTGACGGCGGCGTTCTGCTGCGCCAAGCTCGGCATCAAGCCCGATCTGCTCACCACCGGCGCCAGCGACTGGCTCGGCCGCATGTTCCAGGACATGGCGGCGAAATACGAGATCGAGCTGCACATCCGCAAGGTGGCGCGGTCCTCGCTCTCCTTCGTTCGTCCGCACAAGGGCAAGCGCGCCATCCTGCGCGGCCGCGACGACGGCCACATCCATCCGTTCCCGATCCTCGACATCTCCGGCTGCCGCGCGCTTCATGTCGACGGCCACCAGGGCGACGCCGCGATGCATTACGCCCGCGAATGCCGCAAGGCCGGGATCCTCACCTCGCTCGACGGCGGCGCCGTGCGCTCCAATACGCTCGACCTCCTGGAGTTCATCGATGTCGCGATCGTGGCGGAGCGGTTCTGCGAGCAGATGCAGATGACGCCGGAGGCAGGCGTCGCCCATCTCAAGGAGCGCGGCTGCCGCGTCGGCGGCGTGACGCTCGGCGAGCGCGGCCTGCTGTGGTACGGCGAGGACGGCATGACCCGCACGCTGCCCGCGCTGCCGGTTGCCAAGGACCGCGTCGTCGACACCAGCGGCGCCGGCGACGTGTTCCACGGCGCCTATGTCTATTCCTATCTGGCGGACCCGAAGAAAAGCTGGGACGAGCACTTCCGCTTCGCGCGCGCCGCCGCCGCTTTCAAAGTACAGGTGCTGGGCAACGAAGCCGGCCTGCCGCGGCTTGCGGATATATCGTCCGTGGAGCGCGAATTCGCCGAAGCCGCAGAATAGGCGATGTCGAGCGATGGCCACCGCTGGTCCCCGCGAAAGCGGGACCCAGGAGCGGAAGACAGTGTTCCCGGATTGCCCGCTTGCGCGGGAATGAGCGGAGAATAGCGCCGGCCTCGGAGGGCAAATGCAACCTCAAGCCGCCGCTGCCGCCTTCCTGGCCGTAACGATCTGATCGGCCGTGCGGCCCGTCAGCTCCGCCATGTGGTCGAACTTGAACGAGAAGCTGCCGACGCCCGCGGTCGCCGACCGCACCTCGACGATGAGATCGCCGATCTCGGATTCCGGCATCAGCGCCCGCACCACGTCCCAGCCGTCCCAGCCCTCGCGCGTGTCGAAGCCGAGCAGTTGCCCGCGACGGCCGGAGACGATGGCGTTGATCTTGGCGGTGGCGTCGGTGGGACACACGACCTCGACCGAATGGATCGGCTCCAGCAGCACCGGCTGGCCCTGCGGCAGCGCGTCGGCGATGCCGATGCGCCCGGCGGTGCGGAACGCCATGTCGGAGGAATCGACCGAGTGGTACGACCCGTCGATCAGCGTCACCGCGACGTCCACGACGGGAAATCCGAGCGGCCCGTGCTTGAGCGCGTCGATCACCCCTTCCTCGACCGAGGGGATGTAGTTGGTCGGCACCACGCCGCCCTTGATGTGGTCCTCGAAGCTGAACCCGGCGCTCCGTGGCAGCGGCCTCATGTCGAGCACCACGTCGCCGAACTGGCCGTGGCCGCCGGACTGCTTCTTGTGCCGGCCGCGTACATTGAGCACCGGCTTGCGGATGGTCTCGCGATAGCCGACGCTCGGCGGCCGCGTCGTGATGGCGACGCCGAAGCGATCCGCCAGCCGCTCGGTCACGACCCGCAGGTGCATCTCGCCCTGGCCCCAGGCGATCACCTCGTGGGTCTCCGGATTGTGCACGATCACCAACGAGGGATCCTCCTCCACCAGCTTGTGCAGCGCCTGGCCGAGCTTGACGTCGTCCCTGCGCTCCTTCGCGCCGATAGCGATCGCCAGCACCGGCGGCAGCGCCTTCACGTCGGCGACTGCCGCATGGGGATGCTTGCCCGACGACAGCGTCTCGCCCGTCTGGGCGTGGTCGAGCTTGCCGAGCGCGACGGTGTCGCCTGGCGCCGCTGCGCCGCGTTTCTCCGGCTGCTGGCCGGTGAGCTTGAACACGCCGGAGACCCGGTCCGCCGTGCCCGACGGGCCGAGGAGCTGCGCGCCTTCGGGAACGGTCCCGCTCAGCACGCGCGCGATCGACATCTTGCCACCATGGGCGGTGTGGAGCGTCTTCATCACATAGGCGGCGGCGTCACCCGCCTTGACGCCGAGCCGCTTCGCCGTTTCGGCAGGCCCCGGCGCCTCGTGGCGAAGCGCCTTCAGCAGCCGCAGCACACCGTTGGTGCGCGTCGCGACGCCGAGCAGCACCGGCACGACGAGGCCGTCGCGCAATTCCTTGGCGAGGTCGTCGAACACCCGGTCGCGCGGCGGCGGGATGTCCTCGAGCAGTTGCTCCATCAGCGCGTCGTCGTGATCGGCAAGCGTCTCCAGCATCGTGAAGCGCGCTTCCTTCTCGCGGTCGAGATTCTCGCCGGAGAGATCGATCACTTCCGATGCCGCGTGTTCCTTGTAGACATGCGCGCGCTCCAGCGCGAGGTCGACGAAGCCGCTGACGATGTCGCCCGACCAGATCGGGATCTGACGCAGCAGCAGCGGCACGCGGGAAGCCGGCTGGAGGATTCCGAGCGTCTCGCGCACCCGCTTGTCGGCCTTGTCGATCTTGTTGAGGAACAGGAACCGCGGGATATTCAGGTCTTCCAATTCGCGCAGCACCAATTGCAGTTGAGGCACCTTGCGCTCGTCGGCCTCGCATACGACCACCGCCGCATCGACCGCGGGCAGCGCCGCGCGCATGTCGTGAACGAACTCGACCGAGCCCGGGCAGTCGATGAAGGTGTAGCTGTCGCCCATGAATTCTGCGGAAGCGACGGAGAGGTCCACGCTCATGCGGTGATGGCGCGCCTCCTTCGAACCGTCGCCGACCGTGGTGCCGGCTTCGACGCTGCCCTGCCGCTGGATCGCGCCGGTGCGCGCGAGCAAAGCTTCGAGCAAGGTAGTCTTGCCGCTCTGGAACGGGCCCACCAGTGCGATGCACCGGGGACCCTTCGGACTATTGCCGTTCTGTGCCATCGAGAGCCTCCCTCATCGGCGCAATCAATGCCGAGGTCGGGCCTTGTGTCCGGCCTGTCAGGATATCGTTTCAGGGGATGGCGGGACTGGCAAGACCAACTAAGGAGTGTCTAATACCACAGGCAGCTTCGATTCTCCAAGTATAGGCCAAGTAATTCTTAGTCGTTCATTCTGTAGCTTGTTGATTCGAAATATGATTTTCTTGTCGTTCTTGTTGTATTCGAATTGCATGTCCACAACACCGTAGTTTTTTATTCTCATTGCCTTGATATCGCGCTGGACTGGAAGTTTTGTGTTTGTAAAATCTATGGATATTACTGCGTTAAAGGTAGGATATGCCGCCGCCTTAAATTGCATTACTGGATCAGTATCGAATTCATTTTCATATATCGCGCTATGAGAACGGCTGACTACATACGGTCGGAAAATTTTCGGTAACCGGTCATATTCGCTCCCTAGCAGCCACACCGGTACGACCGGCATGAACCAAGCATAAGGCATAGGTCTCCCAAATATATGAATCACCTCAAGCGACCGGCTTTCTTGCCCGTAAATCTCGATTCGATCCGCCAAGTCACAAGAATCGCAGTATGCAGAAACATTAACGTGGGCTCTTGGAATGCGTCCGTTTGCTGTAGAAGTGGTATGGGTGCTAAAAAACGCAGTTACATTACGCTGATTAGCGCGGAGGGTCTGCTTTCTAGTAAATTGAACTCGCGACCCATCAGGCGATAAGTATTTTAGCTCAAGGTTGCTGTTCAAAATTGTAATTGGCACGCTCCTGTAATACATTCCAACAAAAAAAACATACAAACTAGCGACTAGAATGAAGGCAACCAACCATCTCATGAGAAAAGAAAGCGACCAACTAGGCTCAAATAGAGAAACGAATATTTGGGTCAGAGACGCCTTATCATCAATAAATGCCGGATATATTATGCCTGCCACAGCTCCTAAAAAAATAGCTACATTCAGAGCTTTGAAAAAAAGATCGCGATCCACTGAACGGGCCCCTAAAAACGAATTCCCCCACCCTTGCGGGCGGGGGAATTGTACCTCTAGAGTTTTGCACGTCTAGAGCTTAAATTGGCTCAATGGGTCGTATCATCACAACCTCCTGCTGCACGACGCAGCTAGCATGAGGGTACATCTAGGGTGCGAAGCTTGCAAGCTCTTCGCACCAGCATTGCCCCGATAATACTTGTACGCCCAAGATAGTTTCTTTTCGGTATCTGAAAAGGGCGTCATGTCTTTCTGACAAGTATTTTGGTGCCGATCAGCGCGCGGGGCGAAGGTCCAGCGAGGCGACGCCGACGGCGAGATTGAGACCGGTCTGTCCTGTCACCGACAGCGGCTGCAGCGCGACGGTACGGTCCGAGCCGCCGACCAGCACGTTGGCACCGAGGCCGAGCGCGACGGTCGCTTCCGCCGTGGCGCCGCTATAGACACCGGAGAGCGCGCCGAAGCCGCGCGTGGTCGGGGAATACACCACCCAGACCAGTTGGCCACCCGCCGTCACCCCGATGTCGAGGCCGAATTTGCTGATGACGCCGACATAGACTTCGCGCGGCCCAGGCAGGTCCGGCGTGAAGAGGCATTCCACCTCCTTCTGCGAACCGATGATGAAACCGATGCCGGCGGAGACGTCGCATACCAAGGTACCGGCTTTCACCCGCTCCACCGGTTGCGCGGAGGCGGCACCGATGCCGGTTATCAAGCCCAGGGCGAGCGCACCGAGCGCGGTGATCAGACGAGACATCGGCACCTCCCTGAGAGGCAATAAATTCGTCGCCTCGCGACGCCAAATCTGGCCCGAAAGTTCCCTCAAGTCAAAACGATATCCGGCGATCGCGCGCGGTGGTGAAACACATCGGTTTGAGCCTCTTTGGCCAGCGTCTATATGCTCCCGCGCGCCTGCCGCCCCGGCTTTTTCCGGCACCTGAACTTGGCATCGTACCAAGCCCTATTTCAGGTTGCCGCAGAAGCGCTGGATGCGCCGGCATGCCTCTTCAAGGTCCTCGGTCTTGGTCGCGTAGGAGATGCGGAAGGCCGGACCAACGCCGAACGGGGTGCCCTGCACCACCGCCACACCTTCCGACTCCAGGAGCTCGGTGACGAAGTCCTCGTCGCTTGCGAGCGCCTTGCCCGACGGCGCGGTCTTGCCGATCGCGCCGGCGCAGGACGGGTAGACATAGAACGCGCCTTCGGGCCGCGGGCATTCGAGGCCGTTCGCCTGGTTGAGCATGGAGACGCAGAGGTCGCGCCGCTCCTTGAAGATCGTGTTGTGCTTCGGGATGAAGTCCTGCGGCCCGTTGAGCGCCTCGACGGCAGCCCATTGCGACACCGCCGACGGGTTCGAGGTCGACTGCGACTGGATGGTCGCCATCGCCTTGATCAGAATTTCCGGGCCGCCCGCATAGCCGATGCGCCAGCCGGTCATGCAATAGGCCTTGGAGGTGCCGTTCACGGTGAGAGTGCGCTCATAGAGCGCCGGCTCGACCTCGGCCGGCGTCGAGAACACGAAGTCGTCGTAGACGAGGTGCTCGTACATGTCGTCCGTCATCACCCACACGTGAGGATACCGCGCGAGCACGTCGGTGACGGCCTTGAGCTCGGCACGCGTATAGGCGGCGCCGGTCGGGTTCGAGGGCGAGTTGAAGATGATCCACTTGGTGCGGGGGGTGATCGCCTTCTCCAGCGCCTCGGGCTTCATCTTGAAGCCTTCCGCCATGGTGGTGACAACCTCCACCGGCGTGCCGCCGGCAAGCAGCACCATGTCGGGATAGCTCACCCAGTACGGCGCGGGAATAATGACCTCGTCGCCGGGATTGAGCGTCGCCATCAGCGCGTTGTAGAGCACCTGCTTGCCGCCGGTCCCGACGGTGATCTGGCTCGGTTTGTAATCGAGGTGGTTCTCGCGCTTGAACTTGTGCGCGACCGCGGCCTTGAGCTCCGCGATGCCGTCAACGGCGGTGTACTTGGACGCCCTGCCGCTCTCGATCGCCTTGATCGCCGCCTGCTTGATGTTGTCCGGCGTGTCGAAATCCGGTTCCCCAGCGCCGAGGCCGATGACGTCGCGGCCCGCCGCTTTGAGCGCGCGCGCCTTGTCGGTCACCGCGATGGTGGCCGACGGCTTGACGCGCCCGACGGTGTCCGCAAGGAAGCCCATAGCTTATCTCCGATAGGTCGCTGCGCGGCCGCCCGGCGACCGTGTCCGCATCGTCCTAATTGCCGGGGCGCGCTGCGGCAAGGGAGCGGCCGAGCCGAACCCATGAATTTCGCTGCTTGTCGCCATCATCGCCGGCGATGGTCCCTCCCCGCGGCAAATTTCATCCCCTGCGGGAGCGCCCTTTTGTCCTCGCCCGCGCTGTGCCTATAATCGATCAACAACATAGGGAGGAAAATCGATGTTCAAGAAATTGCTGATCTGCGCGGCCCTCGTCGCGCTCACCCCGGTTCTCGCGACTGCGCAATCCATTCAGCCCTCGCCCATCAAGCGCATCCCGTTGCAGAAATCGGATGTCGCCGGCACCAATTTCGAGGCAGTCACCGCCATCGCCGAGATCGTGCCGAACGTGAATATCGGCCGCCACAGCCATCCCGGCACCGAGACCGGCTACGTTCTGGAAGGCGACGTCCAGCTCCTCGTCGACGGCCAGCCGGGGAAGGCGATGAAGGTCGGCGATTCGTGGACCATCGCGCCCGAGACCATCCATGATGCGAAGACCGGCGAAAAGGGCGCAAGGCTCCTGGTCACCTACATCGTCGAGAAGGGCAAGCCGCTCGCCTCACCCGCCAAGTAGCGCGGCGGATTGAATTCGCCCAGTGTTTCCTGGTCGTCGCTCAAAGCAGTGACCAGGTAACGGCGAACAGGGGAGCGGCGACCGGCAGCAGGACCCAGCGCGACGAATGCGGCATTGGATTCCGGCGCGTGGGAATGAGCCGGGAATTGCGCCCATCAGGATGAGGATCGCACGATGAATCTCAGTCCCGACCAGCTTCGCGCCTTCGACGAGGAGGGCTACATCTTCATGCCGTCCTGCTTCTCGCAGGACGAGGTCGCGCTGCTGCGCAGCGAGGCCGAGGACATCCTCAAGACCGACCGCCAGGAAGTCTGGCGCGAGAAGACCGGGGCGCCGCGCACCGCATTCGCGGCGCATACCTTCAACGAGGCGTTCCGGCTCCTTGCCCATCATCCCAGGCTGGTCGAGCCGCTGCGGCAGTTGTTCGGCGAGGAGGTCTACGTCCATCAATACAAGATCAACGCCAAGGCGCCATTCGAGGGCGAGGTCTGGCAATGGCACCAGGATTACGGCACCTGGGCGCGCGACGACGGCATGCCCGAGCCGCGCGCCATGAACATCGCGGTGTTCCTCGATGAGGTGCTGGCGATCAACGGGCCGCTGATGCTGATCCCCAGGAGCCACCAGCATGGCACGCTGGCTGCGGGTCACGACAAGAGCACGACGTCCTATCCGCTCTGGACATTGGACAACGAAACCGTGACGCGCCTGTGCGCGGAAGCCGCGCCTCCCGGCGGCGTCGGCATCGTGGCGCCGACCGGCAAGCCCGGCTCGGTGCTGATGTTCCACGGCAACCTCGTGCATGCCTCGCCGCCGAACATCACGCCCTACCCGCGCAAGATCGTGTACCTGACGCTGTGCGCGGTCTCCAACCACATCACCAAGTTCACCCGGGCCGAGTGGATCGCGCACCGCGACTTTACGCCGCTCGTGCCGGTCGCCGACGATGCCTTGCTCGCCTATGCCCGTGATCGCAGGATCGCGGCGGAATAGCTGGGCGCACCGGCCGGAGAATCCATGACCCGAATTCTGGCGGCGCTGGCCGTTGTGCTGGCCGGATTTCCCGCGTTCGCTTTCGGGCAAAACGCGTCCGCCGATCGGGCAAGCGCGTCCGGCGCTGACGCTTTCATCGCCAAGGCGGAAGCCGAGCTTGCGACGATGAACGAGTTCGCAAGCCGCGTGAGCTGGACGCGCGGGATTCACATCACGTCCGACACCATGTGGCTGGATGCGAAGGTGAGCGGCGAGCAGTCCGCGGTCTTCGTCGCTTATGCCAAGGAGGCGGCGCGCTACGATCGCGTGGATGTCGGTCCGGTCACGCGGCGCAAGCTGGACCTGCTCAAGCGCCGCCTGCTGCTGCCGGTGCCGGAACGCGACGGCGCGGCTGCCGAGGTCGCCGATCTCTCGGTGAAGCTTGATTCCCTATACGCGACCGGCAAGGTCGCGTACCGCGGCGACGACCTCACCATCGAGGTCGTGATGGACCGCATGCGCACGTCGCGCGACGTCGCCGAGCTTCGCGCACTGTGGGAAGGCTGGCACGCGGTCGGGCAGCCGATGCGCGCGGACTATGCCAAGCTTGTCGGCATCGTCAATGAAGGCGCGCGCCAGCTCGGCTATGCCGATACCGGCGTGCTGTGGCGTTCCTGGTACGACATGCCGCCGGACGACTTCGCCAGGCTCGTCGACCGGCTATGGACTCAGGTCGAGCCGCTCTACCGCAACCTGCATTGCTACACCCGCGCGCGGCTGAGCGAGACTTACGGCGGCGCTGCGCAGCCGCGTTCCGGTCCGATCCGCAGCGAGTTGCTGGGTGAGCTCTGGGGGCTGGACTGGAGCGGCATCTATGACCTGCTGGCGCCGAAGGACGCGAGCGCAGGACCCGACCTCACGGCGGCGCTGAAGGATCAGGGCTACGACGCCGCGAAGCTGACGCGCACGGCGAAGTCCTTCTACGCCTCGATCGGCTTTCCTCCCCTGCCCCGAACCTTCTGGGAGCGCTCGATGCTGGTTCGGCCGCGCGACCGCGAGGTCGATTGCCACCCCAGCGCATGGAGCATCGACGACCGCGACGATCTCCGCATCAAGGTGTGCATGCGGGTCAACGCCGACGATTTCTCGATGATCCATCACGAGCTCGGCCACGTGATGTATTACCGCGCCTACAAGGACCAGCCGACGCTGTTCCGCGACGGCGCCAACGATGGTTTCCAGGAGGCGATCGGCGATTTCGCCGCGCTAAATGCTGCCGCGCCGGACTATCTTAAGCGGCTCGGCCTGATCGACCGCGTTCCCGGCCCCGAGGCCGACATCCCATACCTGCTGCGCACCGCGCTGGAGAAGGTCGCGTTCCTCCCCTTCGGGCTGCTTGTCGACAAGTGGCGCTGGCAGGTCTTCAGCGGCGCCACGACGCCGGCGCGTTACAACGACGATTGGTGGGCGCTCAAACTCGCCTATCAGGGCGTCGTGCCGCCCTCCCCACGACCGGCGGACGCGTTCGACGCCGGCGCCAAGTCGCATATCCCGAGCAACACGCCGTACATGCGCTACTTCCTGGCGGGCATCTATCAGTTCCAGTTCCATCGCGCCGCCTGCCATCAGGCGGGCTGGACCGGGCCGCTCAACCGCTGCTCCATATTCGGCGACAAGGCCGTGGGTGCGCGCTTCGCGGCGATGCTGGCGATGGGCGAATCCAAGCCGTGGCCGGAAGCGCTCGCCGCCTTCACCGGCGAAACCGACATCGACGCCAGCGCCATCGTCGATTATTTCGCCCCGCTCGACCGCTGGCTCACCGAGAAGAACAAGGGCGAGACCTGCGGCTGGTGACCAAGCGGCGCGCTGCGCCACCGCTCGCAATACATGCTTCGTCGGTCGCGGTCGGCGATATCGATGTCCCGTCGATGCGCCGTTTCGAAACGCAAACCTTCTGCCGCATTTTCAAGCCTTGCAATGGCCCATGTTTGGAGCTTTATCGCAACGATCAGGGAGCGATGACCAGCAATCGGGGTCGCGATGTACACGCTCTATTCAATGCAGCGCTCGGGCAACTGCTACAAGGTGCGGCTTGCGCTCGCGCAGCTCGGCATTCCTTACGACCTCGTCGAGATCGACATCCTCCAGGGCGAAAGCCGCACGCCGGATTTCCTCGCCAAGAATCCCAATGGCCGCGTGCCGCTGCTGGAAGCCGCTCCTGGCCGCTACCTGCCGGAGTCGAACGCGATCCTGTGGTACATCGCGGGCGGATCGAGCCTGGCGCCGGAGGATCGCATCGACCGCGCGGAGGCGATGCAGTGGATGTTCTTCGAGCAGCACAGCCTGGAGCCGCATATCGGCGCCGCGTGGTTCTGGCTGACCCTCATCCGCGGCGGGCGCGAGCTGCAGTCCCACTCGCTTGAGGACTGGATGGAGAACGGCTACCGCGCGCTCGGCGTGATGGAGATGCATCTCGCCAAACGGCGCTTCTTCGCCGCCGACCGCTACACCATCGCCGACATCGCGATCTACGGCTATACGCACATGGCGCACGAATGCGATTTCGAGCTGCGACGGTTTCCTGCGATCCGCGACTGGCTTGCGCGGGTCGCGGCGCAGCCTGGCCATGTGGATTTCGCTTACTCGCCGGCCGCCGTTGCGCTGGCGAAGTGAGCGGCGACTCGCAGCGTAAGCAAAGCAAGGCGTCCCCACGCGCCAATTGTGCTTCTTGCCGGCACGGGGCAAACCGCGCCTCTGCCCAGCGTCATTAAATGTCACTCCACGGCCCGGATTCCCGCCGCCTTGATGATCGTCGCCCATTGCGGCGTCTCGGACGCGATGACCGCGGCGAATTCCGCCGGCGAATTGCCGATCACGTCCAGGCCGAGGTCCTGCATCTTCTTGCGCACGTCGGGCATCGCCAGGACCTTCACGGTGTCGCGATGCAGCTTGTCGATGACCGCCTGCGGCGTACCTGCCGGCGCCATCAGGCCGAACCACGGCACTGCCTCGAATCCCGGAAATCCGGACTCGTCGAAGGTCGGGATGTCGGGCGCCGCGCCCGAACGTTTCAGCGAGGTGACGGCGAACGCGCGCAGCTTGCCCTCGCGGACCAGCGGCAGCACATTGACGACATTGCCGAACACATCGTCAGCCGCCCCGCGAGCAGGTCCGGCACCACCGCGGTCGAGCCGCGATAGGCGATCGGCTGCGATCTCGGTCTGCGTGATCGCCTTGAACAATTCGCCGGCGAGATGCTGCGATGTGCCGATGCCGGCATGGCCATAGGTGAGCGTGCGCGGGTGCGCGCGCGCAAGCGCGACAAGTTCCGGCAGGGTCTTCGCCGGCACGCCGGGGTTCACGACCAGGATGTTGGCGGCGACGAAGCACCTGCGAGATCGGCGAGAAGTCCTTCACCGGATCGTAGGGCAGCTTGTCATACAGGCTCGGGCTGATGACGATCGCCGAATTGCCGCCCATCAGCAGCGTGTAGCCGTCCGGCGGCGACTTGGCGACGCGGTCGGTGGCGATGTTGCTGCCGGCGCCGGTGACGTTCTCGATCAGGACCGGCTTGCCCCACATCTCGGCTGAACTTGTCGGCGAGCAGGCGGGCGGTCACGTCGGGTGCGACCCCCGGCGTGAAGCCGACCAGTATCCGGACCGGCTGGTCGGGATATTCGGCGGCGGCCGAGGCCGGCGCGAACAGCAACGCGACGGCCGCCAGCAGCGGCCCCAGCCGGCCGACGGTGTGCCGAAACAGCCGTGACATGGTTTTCCCCTCCCCTTGGCGTTAACCTCTTGTTAACCACTTTGCACACAATTGCCTTGAAATCTCAATCGCTTCGCCCAGGTTCGGTCGAACCCGCGCCGGTATCCCTCTCCATGATGGATACGTTCCAGAAGCAAGACGTCTTGAAGGCCTGTGTTATGACCGACGATCTCATCAGCCGGGACTGTTCCGCCCCGACGGAGCCCAGGGCGCGCAGCGCGGCCCAGGGCAACAATGCTTGCCTGTATCTGATTGCCGCCGTCGCGCTTGTTTTCTCGCTTGCCGTCGCCGTGACCGCGATCTCGATCGGCATCGCACGCGCCGGCGCGCTCCCGCCGCCGTTCAGTCAGGCAAGCTTCCTCGGATAGGCCGCGTCTCCGGCATCTTCGGCATGAACGTCTCCGACCTGCCGTTCACCAAGGAACCGGGCGGCTTCCTGTGGGCGATGGCGCCGATCGTTGTGGCGACCGCGATCGTCTATGGCTTCCTGCGGCTGCTGCGCATCATGCGGTGACGGCGAAGCCGACAGCGCTCACCCGCCTCGCGCCAGATACGTCTTGTCCAGCATCACGTGGATGCCCTTGGCGCCGTTGACCACCTGGGTCACGCAGACATCGGCGGCAAGGCTGCACAGCGTATAGGCCTGCTCGCGGGTGATGCCGGCGCGTTCGCTGGCAAGTGCGATCATCGCCCGCAACGCGATCACCACCGCGTCGTCGAGGTCGGGATCGAACGCCATGGTGATCATGTGCGTCGGCGTCTCGGCGAGCGGCAGGTCGAGCTTCATGTCGTCGCGCAAGATCAGCTCGAAGGTGCCGACGAGGCCGGTCTCGATCGCGGTGATGCAGACCTCGCCGTCGCCCTGCGCGCCATGGCCGTCGCCGACCGAGAACAGCGCGCCGTCGACATGGATCGGCAGATAGAGAATGGTGCCGGCGACGAGCTGCTTGAGGTCGAGGTTGCCGCCGTTGCGCCGCGGCGGCAGCGTCGATACCATTCCCCAGGCCGGCGGCGGCGCCACCGCCATCACGCCGAAGAACGGCCGCAGCGGCAGGTCGAGGCCCCACGGCATGCGCGCAGTCATGCGCTCGGTATCGAGCGGGATATGCATCACGGTCTTGTCGTGGAAATCGTCCGGCAGCGCGCCGGCGAGCGGGCGGATGACATTGTAGCCCCAGCCGTAGTTGAGCTCGATCCCCTTGATCCGCACCTCAAGGACCTGGCCGGCCTTGGCGCCGCGGATCGCGACCGGCCCCGTGCAGATGTGGCCCGGCAATTTCTGCTGCACCCGGGCCTGGATCGCCAGGAGCGCGTCCGGCACCACCATCGGCGGCGGGGGATTGAGATCGGCGGTGCCGGACACCGTCGAGATCGTCACGGTATCGCCGCTGTCGATGGTGAGAAGCGGCGTAAGGCCCGCATCGAAGAAGCCCCAATGGACGGTATCTGCGGCGGCGTCGAGACGGTGTGCGGCCATGATCGATGTCCGACTCATTACGTGAAACGATGAACCATCATAGCCGCAAACAAATACGAGGCGTCACCACCCCAGCGAAGATGCCTGAGGAATGGCCGGCATAGTGCGTGTCGCTTCGGATGACGATCGCGTCACGGTCTCGTGATTACGATTCGAAAACCAAACAATAATCGGTCCGTATCTCCACAGCGGCTCCCCAAAAGGGGTCTCAAAACTTGATCGGCGTGGCAGCCCCGAGCGGCGTCGATCCAAGACGCAGGCCGGACACCGGCAACGGTGCTCCGGCCTGTATGTTTATTGTGCGCCGGGCGCTGCAACTACGCGGCGACGGCCGCATAAAAAAGGCCCTCCCAGATGGGAGGGCAGGGGTGGGGTCTACGAAAAGGCAGTCCAAGTCCGCCCGGGCACGGGCGCTAGAAAGGGCTCAGCGCAGCAGCGCCAAGTCGACGGTGTTCAAGTAGATCGCGCAGATCTTCGCGGCGCCGGCCGACGGCGTGCGATCGATACGCTGAAATGCGGTGTCGGTGGAATTCGCCAATCCACAGCTCACGCCGTTTCCGGCCGGAGCAGGCACGGCGGCCGTTGCGAATAGGGCGGCAATGGCGAGAACCAGGCTGCGAAGCTTCATCACTCGGGCTCCTCGGCGCATCGGATGCCCTAGGAATAGCGACCGGCTGTTTCCTCGTGATGTCGTGATTTATTTCCCTGCTGAAATATTCGCATCCGGCTATGTGAAAGTTGAGCCGGCACTCCTTTTCGCGGTGCGCGATATTGGCCGGAACCTCCCTTCCCGCCCCTCGTTATGAAAGGAGCGGAGGCAGGAGGGCGAGATGACGGCGAGGCTTTGGATCGGTGCCGCCATCTTGGTGCTTGCGAGCGGCGGCAACGCGTTGGCGCAATCGTCCGTCACCACGCGGGAAACCGTGACCACGCGCGAGACGACACGGCTTTCGCCCACCCAACGCACCACAATCTATCGACAGGCCACCCAACACCCGCGTACCCGGGCGTCGGATACCGTCGTCCAGAAGCACACCGAAGCGTTCACGGTCGGCGGGCGCGTGCCGCAGGGCGCGGAACTCTACGATTTCACTGATCCGGAGCTCGCCGAAGTTCCGGAGGTGAAGCGCTACAAATACATGGCGATCAACAACGAGGTGCTGTTGGTCGACCCGGACACCAGCCAGGTTGTCGAGATCATTCGCCCGTAATGGCGGATGTGTGAATGCGGCGGCAACGCCACATTCACGTGCGAGCCGGTCCATGCCCCTCAACCGGCTCGCACTTTTTTTTCGCGCACGGACATGAAGCAGGCGAGTCAGCCAAGCCCGCAGGGCGAATGGTCGCCCATGCATTGCCGAGCATCTGCAATGTAAGCGTGCATCGCCGCGGCAGTGAAGCGCCGCAAATTCATTTGGCGAAATTGACTATGGCCGGCGTGGCCAGGATTACCGGAACGACGACCCGCCGCCGCTGGTGGCAGCTTCTCCGCATTCGCGGCCAAGCGCGCCATGCACGTCCTCAAGGGCTCCGTCCATCTGGGCGAGGTCCCCCTCGCGCTCGCGTCCGGCCTTACATCGCGCCAGAACACTCCGCGCGTTCATCACGACTTTCACATGGGTGCGGTAGACCGCGCATTTTTCGTCCGTCGGCCCGCGAGAAACGGCTTTGAGCCGTCCCACCATCTCTTTCATGCTCGCCCACGTCGTCGACAGCTCGATGCGGCATGCCGGGCTTTCGACCGTCTGCGCCAACACCGGACTCGAAAATGCACCCAACACTACAAGTCCTTGAAACAAACGCCTGATCATTGAACGTCCTTACAATCCTGCCCGCGGGACCGGCATGCCTTCATGGGTGTTCCTCCGGAACAATCCATGAACACGGAACAATCATGCCACCTCGCCAGACCCACTCCCCCAACGCCGACAACCCCAAGCTCGATCCCCGTCCGCCGTCAAATACCGAAAGGAGCCCGTCGATTGGGCTTCCGGCGCATCGATGGGCTGAGAGCCAAGCTCAAGTTGTCGTAGCTCCCTCCGCATGCCGTGCGACTGAAATTCCGGCCTCACCGAGAACCGATTTCAGTCACGCGTAATTCCTGACGTCGAGCGACGCCAAAGTGAAAGCGCCCCGTACCGGCCTCGGTGACCTGGCGGCCGGGTCCGGGCGCCCGCCGGGCCCATCCGATTGCTTGCAGATCGCTTTCGGCCGCCGGCCGCGCTCCTGCCAGAAACGAAGCACCGAGTTGAGCATGCCTCCCTCCCCGGGTGGATGGCGCCGCACGCGGATCGCGTCCGGCCTGTTGAAGAACGGGTCAGCGCACCGGCGCCCGCATGGGATTGATCACGACCTGCTGGTGCGGCGATGCACAGTCGGTCGCGGCATTATCGAGACGAGCGACGCCCGCGGCAGGCGAAGCCTGGACTGCACAGCCCAGGGCGGCCGGCCGCGGAAGGGACACGATCACGGCAAGCGCGATCAGCGGCAGGACGAAGAAGCGGGGCGTGATCTCGGTCATGGGACGCTCTTGACTGGCCGTCGTGCCTTGATTTCAAAGGCTAGACAGGGGGTGTTTCCTGTGAATGTCGCGACATGTTTCGTGGCGGAAACATTCGGCTCCGGATCGGCAGCGGGAACGGACGAAACATGCCATCGGGCCTTCCAATGCGGCCCCGTCGCGCCTTCATTTCTCGGATGGCGACCTTCAGGAATGCTTCATCGGGCGGTGAAAATCGCCACCGTGGTTAATGGAATCATTCGAATGCGACAGTCGGCGCCGGGCGCGGCGCCCCCGCCTTTTGCCATGGGAGGGGCGAAAGTTCCCCCGCCCGGCGGAAAACCCGGGGCCGCAGGTGCCACGGGGTCGGGAACCCGGACTCCGATTCGTGCGTTCGGATAACAAGGAAAGCCTTGCAGCAGTAGCACATCTCGGCAGGAGCGGCCGACGCTGAAACCCTGCCTGCGAGCGTGACATGGTTTTTTTCGTCGGTGGCCTTGAACCTCGTGAGCGGCCCCCGAGACGAAACAGAAGACGACATCACGGGGAAACATCGGGACCCTAGGCTTACCGGACATTAAGGGGAGACTGACATGCTCACTGTACAAATCATCGGCGCCATCTTCGCCGTCCTGTTCTTTGCTCCGCTGATGACCGCCGACCGTGCCCGGTCGGCACGCTGACTAGGGAGCACCGGAACTTCGGACGTCCGGGCGCATTGATGGTGCGAAGACCGACGCAGTGAAGACAAAATTTCGCCGCGAAGGTTGTACGAGGCAGGTCAAGAGGGATTTGGGGACGACCATGGCCGACAAGAAGGGTCTTCAGATCATCGGCTTCATCTTCGGAGCCATCACCGCCACCGTGATATCCATCGCCGCCGTCGGCATCGTGAATGCAAGCGACCGCGGGCTCGACGATGGCCCGAGCACGACGGTAGCCATCACGTCCACGGACAACGCCCGCTAAGCAACGCCAAGACGACATCGTGATTTCGCCTCCGTGCCCGGAGGCTCGACCTCCACCTTAAAGGCCGTCGCTGAGCGACGGCCTTTTTCTTTTGTTCGTATTTTCGAGCCGCGTTACAGACGACGGCTGCCGGGACGCTATGAAATCTTCCGGCTACCCACCGCATCGAGAAATTTCAGCCATTGGGGCAGGCATTTCCGCGTGAGATCGTAGCGCTCCTCGATGGTAGCGCGCGCGCGCAGCCGCACATCGCGGTATTGTTCGGGCTCCGCCAGCGCATCGATCACGGACCGCGTCAGCGCCGCGCCATCGAAGAAGTCGAACAGCAGGCCGTTGCGGCCGTGCTCGATCACCTCCTCCACCGGCGGCGTGCGTGACGCGATCACCAGCGCGCCGGAACTCATCGCTTCCAGCATCGACCATGACAGCACGAACGGATAGGTGAGATAGACATGCGCCGATGAGATGCGCATCAGGTCGAGGAAGGTGGGATACGGCACCTTGCCGAGGAAATGGACACGGTCCATCGGAAGCCGGTCTCTGATCTCGTCGAGGAACACGCGTGCCCAAGTCGTGCCGCGAGGCGGCGGCGGCCCGTACGAGACGCCGTCGCCGCCGACGATCACCGCGCGCGCATGCGGACGCGCCGACAGGATGTCCGGCAGCGCCCGCATGAAGATGTGGTAGCCGCGATAGGGCTCCAGGTTGCGGTTGACGAAGGTGATGATCTCCTCGCCCGCTTTCAGCGTCGGCCCATCGCCCTGCAGCGAGACCTGCGCCTGCGGATCGGGACGCACGCGGCCGGTATCGATGCCCTCATGGATCACCGCGATCTTGCGTCGCAGCTCGGCGGGAAAGCTGTGGCCCTGCCATTGCGTCGGCGCGATGCCGAAATCGGCATCCGCCAGCGCCGTGAGCATGGCGGCATTCTTCATCCGCGTCCGCATCCGCGCCTCGAATGTCGGCTTGGCGAATTCCGGATCGAAGTCCGTGTCGCCGCCCGCCGCCGCATAATAGAACTCGGCGTGAACGACGAGCTTCACGTCCGGCCAGACGTCCTTGACGAACAGCGTCTCACCCCAGCCGGGATGGCCGATTACGATGTCCGGCGTGAAGCCCTGCTGCTTCATCGCCATCATCTCGCGCGCCACGACCTCGCCGCGCGCGACGCGCGAGGCGAAGTGGACGGCCAGCGGATGAGGCCGGCCGATCGACTTGTCGTCAAACGTATAGCGACGCGTCGGCACGAGATCGGGACGTTGGTTGGCGGCATCGGTAATGGCACGTATGTCGTGCCCCGGCGCGCCATGAATTGCCTGCGCGACGTGCAGGAATTGTCCAGGAAAATTCTGGTGAAGAAACAGAACGCGCATGGCTACGGTTCGATGCTCGTTGGCGTCAAAGCACTTCCGTCCAAACTTGACGTCGCACTAACCGACTGATGCAAGGAGGAAAATTTCGCACCCATTTTTCATAAAGCAAGTTTCGAATATGTATTATGTAACGGGTACGAACTTCGTTCACAATTTTAGTTTGCAATCCCTCGGTGCGCCGACTAGCGTCCACCGTGAAGCGAGCTTCAGACTCGCCCGCAGGTGAGGCGGACACCTGCACGAAAGAATGGCTTAGGGCGATTCTTCTCGACGTGAATGTTGATCCGCCATGCAGGGGCATGTGGGCTGAACGCTCGCATGTGGAGCGAGGGCGATCGTGTTGCTGTTGTCGAGACCTCGGCTGCGTCTGTCGGCGTCGCGTTGTCGCGCGCCTGCCGACATGACTGCGGAGGTCATTTGCGGAAGCGCAAACGGCGGACCGTACGTCGTCGTCACCTTCAGCGAACCCGCTTCCAATTTCTCATCGTCAGGCCCCAGGCGGCACCGGGAGATATGTGATGGCACTGACTGATCTTCAGGTTGCCGCAGCGCTTGATGAGCAGGTCTATCGCAGAGCCGCCGGCGATCAACCGCTGTCAGATGGCGATATCGGCGCGACGGGAATTTCAGTCGGCGTCTCGGGCCTAACCCAGGACGGCAACACGGCCTATTACTACAACAATGCCACCGGCTTCGTCGGACGAATTGTTCAGGCGAACGGCAAGGTCTTCGTCGTGCTTCGCGGCACAGATATGGCCGGAAGCCTTGCAGACATTTTGGCGGCTGAGGCGGGATACAACTCATCCAATTCGATAGACATAAACGATTTCAATTTTGCCAACCTGCCCTTGGGTCGCGGGACGACAGGCGTCACGCAATACGACGACGCTCTCGCCTTGACCCAGGCTGCGTTGGCGATTGCCGGCAGTCGACAGGTCGTGGTTACGGGACAGTCGCTAGGAGCGGGTCTTGCCGGGCTCGTATCCGCGAACCTGAATCTTGAGAGTTATCTTATCGCGCCAGCACCGTTTCAAAATCAGCTCGACATACAGGCGACTCTCTTCGCGCTGCAGAAAAACGGCATTCCACTATCCGACTTGAAAAGCGGCACGGCCACCGTCGACGACACGGTCCTGGTTGCTGGCGGACAATCGCTCAGAAACTGGATTCACGCTTTTCGCCCGCAATACGATAGCTCGATGGATGCGGTTATCGCAGACGCGACAAGCCGCCTCGCGGTTCTTGAAAACAACCTTCGCGCCAGGGCGCATGTTTACTCGAATGTTGGCGAGGCGCTCACCAGTACTGGAGCCGGCAGCGTTGGCGGCTTCGTCAGCGCCTTCGCGGACAAGTTCAATATATCGAGAACCACGATGGATCTCGGCGAGGGGAACCAGATATCGCTTCATGGTCCCGCACTCCACAACCTCGCGATCCGCACCATGGGAAGCGCGCAGGACATCGCGAGTCTCTTCAAAAGCGACAAGGCGCTGCGGGCAAGCTTTCTGGACAATACGGGCGTAGCCGGCGCAATCGATGGTCCGCGCGCCGACCCCGCTGGATCATCCAGCAAGATGCCGTCGAGCGGCCCCAATCCCGCAATCTTCGAGGATGCGTTGTGGAAGACCTTTGGTGTGACCGACGGCTTCTATGACCGCTTTTACACAAGATTCGGAGACTGGTTATCCCTTGGCGCCGTCGCCGACGGAAAGTCGGCAACAACCGACAACAGCTTCAGCGTCCACACGGCAGTGGTTCAACTCGGCCTGCAGGTCGTCCGGGATGCGATAAACCGCACGACACAGGGTCCGATTGTCAGTGATAAAGGGCTCAACGTCTTTGGAACGGACCCGACGACGTCCGGCAGGGTAATGGTCGACCTGTCCGATATCACCGCTACCGATCCCGCTAACAAGGACCTGCCCGTCAACAAGCCTTTCGGCGTCAGGCTGATCGACTCGTACGTCTGGGATCAGGCGAGATTCCAGCCATCGACGATCCTCAATGCCGCCTCCGCAGTCAAGGTCGTCAGGGATGCGCTCGGGATTCCCGGACAGGCCGATCCGACAGCCGACATCCACGCCGGGCTGCTCTCCTTGCCAGCGTGGCAAGTGCTTGTCGTACAAGCAGGATCGGCGAATGGCGCGCTGAACTACACGGCGTCCGGCGACCAGGCGGCGAAATCCCACGTCATCATCGGCGGCACGGCCGGCGACACCATCACCGGCTCGACGGTGCGCGATTACATTCTTGGCGGCGACGGCAATGACACGCTGATGTCGGGTGGCGGCAACGACGCCCTCATCGGCGGCGCCGGCGACGACCGCTACATCGCCAAGCCCCTCACCACCCAGCTTTCGGGAAATGTCACCTTCATCGGTGGTCCAGGGAACGATACCGCCGTCTACGGCAACGAATTCGCCGGCTTCCGGCTCGACCTGGTCGTCAAATATGTCGACCGCCTGGCCGGGCAGGTCGTGGCGCAGATGCAGGTCGGCAGCACGGTCGTCGATACCTTGATCGGCATCGAGCGCGTCGAATTTGGCAGCGCCGCCGACCACGCCGACTTCACAGATGTTGCGAATATCCTCAAGCTAAAAGTGTCGATGGGTACGGGTTCGAACGAGGTCAACCGCATCAAGGAAACGAATGCGGCGCCGGCGGACCCGGCGGTGCCCCAGAAGGGCGCATTCACGACATTCGAGTTCTCGACGCAAGGCGTCACCGGTCCGCAGCAGCAGACCCTGAGCACGTCGTCCGACTTCGACGCAAAGGAGCGGGCGAACGCGGTCATCGTGGTGAACGGCCACCAGCTCGTGGGCGGAGCGACGTTCGACTTCGATCGCTTCGACATGATCAGCAGCGGCAATCTGAAGCCGATCTGGCTGATGAACAGCAGCAAGACCTATCCCTTCGTCGCCTCGCAGGACCAAGTCCAGCGTTGGACCGACGAGCAGGTCGATGCCGCGGTGAAATTCTTCGACGGCATCAGCGGCAATCTTCCCGGAGTCGCTACGGTCTCGATGGGGCCCCTTCTGGGATTCGCCTTCGCGCCGATCCTGTACGGCGAGCTTCTGCACTTCAAGGAAAGTTGGGAGAGCGCCTACTTCCAAAGGATCGTTGGCGTCTATGGCGAGCTCTACGACCTCGGAACAGTCGCCCAGGACGGCACGCGCACGTTGACCATCACGCTCAATCCGACGACCGACGGCGCCGATGAGACCATCGTCATCAACAACTGGAAGCAGGGCGACTACGGCATCCAGATCGACCAGCTCGCTTTCAATCATGGCCTTGACAGCGGCACGAACAAGAACGGTCAGCTCGATTCATGGCAGAGCGTTTCGCTTTCCACGATCCGCGCCCGTCTCGCGGAGGTCGGCATCACGTCGAATGACCAGGCCACGCCCGGCTCGGGTGGCGGCGGTGGTGGTGGCGGCGGCGGCAGCAGCGGCTTCGCGGCCCGCGCCCTTGATGCACCGCTGGCGCTCGACACCGAAGCGCCGGCGCCGCTGGTGCGCATCGGCAACGACAGCGACAACGAGATCGCCGGCGGACTGGGCGACGATCTCCTGCGCGGCTATCAGGGCAACGACGACCTGCTCGGCGACGAAGGTCGCGACATCTACGTCTTTGCTGCCGGCGACGGCGCCGACATCATCGAGGACCTCTTTCTGGGCGGCAACATCATCCGCTTCCTCGACGGGCTCGATATCGCGTCGATCGTCAAGCAGCTTGTCTTCGACGACGACGGCAACTTCGATCTTCAGGTCACCTACGGATTCGGCGACAGCATCCTGATCAAGGACTGGTCCACCCTCTCCGGGGACGAGCAGGCGCTGTGGACGTTCGAAAGCGTCACCGGGACATTCACGCCTGCCGATTCCGCCGACGAGCCGGACCTGTCGGTGGAGCCCGACATCGTCGGCGGTATCGCGCCGGCATTCGTCGCTGGCACGGACGGCAATGACGTCATTACCGGCATCGACATCGACGAACGGATCGATGCATTCGCCGGCAACGACGTCATCAATGCCGGCGGCGGCAACGACATCGTCAATGCCGGCGACGGCAACGATACGGTCGATGGCGGCAGCGGCAACGATTTCATGCCGGGCGGGAACGGCGACGACGTGCTCAACGGCGGCGCCGGCAACGACAGCATCGGCGGCGGCGACGGCAACGACATCATCCGCGGCGGCACCGGCAACGACTATCTCGAGGCCGGTACCGGCACCGACACCTACGTGTTCGAGCGCGGCGACGGCCACGATACGATCTCGGCGGTCAATCCGAATACGATCAACGATGACACCCTGCAATTCGGCACCGGCATCAATCCCGCCGATATCGTCATCACGCGGGCGGCGAGCGACAGCGTCTTCGACGCCAACCCGGTTGCCCAGCGCGAATTCACTTTTACGCTTCGTGGCACGCAGGACAGCGTCAAGCTGCAGGACGACGTGCGATTCTTTGGCAACGGGTTCAGCGGCGACGTCGATCTCAACGCCATCACGGTCGGGCAGATCGTGTTCGACAACGGCGTGGTGTGGACCAGGCAGGATATCGCCGCCCAGTATTTCGCGCAGGCCGCAACTTCGGGCGACGACACCATCGTTGGATTCGACGGCAACGAGACTTTCAACGGCAAGGGCGGCAACGACCGCCTCTACGGCTATGCCGGCAGCGATACCTATGTGTGGAATCGCGGCGACGGCAACGACGTCATCATCGACACGCCGTTGCAGACCAACAGCGACATCGACCGCCTCGTGCTCGGCGCCGGAATCACGACCGCCGACCTTGCGTTCAGCCGCGCCGTCGATTCCTTCGGCTCGCCATTCGGCGATCTCACGATCGCCATCGGCGGCGCCAATGGCGGCACGCTGACGATCGTCGGCTACTTTCAGGATCCGACGAACGGCATCGAGAAGATCGCCTTCGCCGATGGTACGGTGTGGAATCGCACCGACATCGACGGGCACTACCTGTCGCAGCACATCACGAGCGGCAACGATTCCGTCTTCGGAACGGCCGGCAACGACAGCATCGACGGCGGCGCCGGCAACGACACGATCAGCGGCTCGGGCGGCAACGACACGATGAATGGCGGCGCCGGAAACGACCGGTTGATCGGCTCCAGTGGCATCGACGTCTACCGGTTCGACGCCAATTTCGGCCAGGACGCCGTGTTCGACAACGGGCCTGGCCTCGGCGATCCGAGCCCGCCTTTCTCCAATGGTGCCCTCGGACAGGACCGCATCGAATTCACGGCCTATAATCTTGCGGACTTCACCTTTGCGCGGGCCGGTGTCGGCAATGCCGACCTCGTGCTGTCGCGCATCGGCTCGACCGACCAGGTCACGATCGAGCAATTCACGCACTTCGCCGGCGCGGTTGACTATCTGAAATTTGCCGACGGCACGCAGCTTTATTGGCCGGATACCACCCTGCTCGTCGACCGCACGGCAGCGGCGTCCAACGTCATCAATGGCACGGCGGCCGCCGAGCTCATCACCGGCACCGCGGTCGCGGACCGTATCTTCGCGGGCGCGGGCCTCGACACCATCAACGCCGGCGGCGGCAACGACGTCGTCAACGCCGGCGACGGCGACGACCGCGTCAACGGCGAGGCCGGCGACGACATCCTGCTTGCCGGTGCCGGCAACGACGTCGTCAGCGGAGGCGACGGCAACGACATCATCTATGCCGACGCGGGCAATGATTTCGTCACCGGCGACGCCGGCGCGGACACCATCGTCGGCGGCGGCGGCGACGACTCCCTGAACGGCGGCGCCGATAACGACACCGTCTACGGCAATGCCGGCAACGACACGCTCGCCGGCGGCACCGGCGCCGATATCCTGATCGGCGGCGCCGGCAATGACACCTACGTCTTCAACCGCGGCGACGGCCAGGACGTCATCCAGCCGGCGACCGAGCGCGCCCTGGGCGAGACCGAGACGCTCGTGCTCGGCGGTGGCATCACGGCGGCCGAGCTGCAGTATGCGCTGGTCGGCAACGACCTCGTCATCAGCTTCGGGGCGACGCCGACCGACCGGCTCACCGTGACCGACTTCCTGCGAATCGGCACGCTGACGAGCGTCGTCGTCGGTGCGACGACGCTGACCGTCCAGCAAATCCTCGAATCCATTACCGGGACCACCACGGCCGCCGACAACGTGACGCCGTTCGCGACCGGCGAGAACACGACGCTGCTGTATGGCGGCCGCGGCAACGACACGCTGACCGGCGACGGCACCGACAACACTTATATTTTCATCAGGGGCGACGGCCAGGATCATATCGACAACCGAAAGTTCTTCTTCGACTTCAGCAACGACCAGCTCTTCATCGATGGTTATGCGCCGGGCGATCTGCGCCTCGCGCGCGGCGGCACCAACGGTCTCGACCTCGCGCTCACGTTCACGACCGGCACCGACCGCATCGATATCAACCAGCAGCTCGGCGACGACCTGTTCGCCGGCGTCACCACCATCCATTTCGAGGACGGCACGACTTGGTCGCAGAACGACCTGCGGGCGCGCGTGCTGGCGCAGGCCGCGACCGCCGGCAACGACAGCATCGCTGGGTTCGATGGGTTCGACGGCAATGACGATGTGCTGGACGGCGGCCTCGGCAACGACACCTTGTCCGGCGGGCTCGGCAACGACCGCTACGTCGTCAATGCCGGCGAGGGGCAGGATGTCATCATCGACGTGAGCGGTCCCAATGACCGGCTGGAATTGGGCTCCGGCATCCGTCCGACCGGCATCACAGTGGCCCGCTCGGCGACCGACGCCAACGACGCCGTGCTGACATTCTCGGCAACCGACTTCGTCACCCTCAAGGGCGTCTTCTCCGACGCCACCACGGGCGTGGACGTCATCACCTTTGCCGACGGCACGATCTGGACCAAGACGGATCTCGCCAACGCGGTCCTCGCCGGCAAGACGACGGCGGCGGCCGACACCATCACGGGCACGTTCCTCGGCGAAACCCTCGCCGGCGGCCTCGGCAACGATACGCTGTCAGGCGGCGCGGGCGGCGACACCTACCTGTTCAATCGCGGCGACGGGCAGGACACCGTCATCGAGCTCGGCACCGACGGCCAGGACCGCCTGCTGCTCGGCGCCGGCATCACCACCGCGCAGGTCACGGTGCGCAAGGGAACGGTCGATCCGACCGACCTGATCGTCGACATCGGCGGCGGCGAGACCGTCACCCTCAAGGGCGAGCTGAGCGGCGGCACTGCGGGCGTGGAGGCGATCATTTTCGCGGACGGCACCGCATGGGGCCATCTCGACATCGACAAGAAGCTATTGGCCCTGTCCCAGACCGCGGGCGCGGATTCCATCACCGGCTCGGCCGCAACCGACGTCATCACGGGCGGCGCCGGCAATGACGTGATCGACGGCCGCGGCGGCGCCGACGTTTACGTCTTCAGCCGCGGCGACGGCCAGGACACCATCGCCGACACCGGCGCCGGGAGCGGGCTCGACAGCATCGCGTTCGGCGCCAATATCGGCGCGGGCGACATCGACCTGTCGCACGGCGCCAATCCCAACGATCTCGTGATCGCGATCCGCGGCACGACGGACCGCATCACGGTGAAGGACCATTTCGCCGCCGGCGGCGGCAAGATCGGCGAGATCATCCTGAAGGACGGCACTGCATTATTCGCCGCCGACATCGCCGGTCTCGCCGACAACCACGCGCCGACCGTCGCCGTCCCGATCGCCACCAAGACCGTGGCGCAGAACGCCGCGTTCAACTTCACCGTGCCGTTCAACACCTTCGCCGATGCCGACGTCGATGATTTCATCGACCTGACGGCCAAGCGCGCCGACGGCACCGCCTTGCCGAGCTGGCTCAAGTTCGACGGCGAAACGTTCACCGGCACGCCGGCGAATGCCGATGTCGGCACGCCGATCCTGGTGCGGCTGACCGCGACCGACAGCGCGGGCGACAGCGTCACCAGCGACTTCACCATCAACGTCACCAACGTCAACGATGCGCCCGTCTCCACCGCGCTCATCGCCAACAAGCGCGCGACCGTGGGCACGGCGTTCTCGTTCGCCCTCCCCGCCAACCAGTTCGTCGATCCCGACGCCGGCCTGCCCGGCGTTCCTGCCCAGACGCTGACCTATTCGGCGAAGCTCGGCAGCGGCGCCGCGCTGCCGACATGGCTCACCTTCAACGCCACGACCCGCACCTTCTCCGGCACGCCCGCGACCGCCAACCAGGGGGCCGTGGACGTCGTGGTCACGGCCTCCGACGGCACCGCAAGCGGCACGACGCGCTTCGGCATCTTCGTCGGCACCACGGGCAATACCAACCCGACCGTCGGCACCGCCATGGCGACGCAGACCGCGACGGAGGATTCCGCCTTCTCGTACCAGGTGCCGGCGAATGCCTTCGCCGACACCACCGCCGGCGACCGGCTGCGCTACACCGCGGCGCTGTCGACCGGCGCCGCGCTGCCGACCTGGCTGGTGCTCGATCCGATCACCGGACTGTTCACCGGCACGCCGGCGAACGCCAACGTCGGCACCTCCACCGTCCGCGTCACCGCGACCGACATCTTCGGTTCGGCGGTGTCGGCGAACTTCACGCTGCGCGTCAACAACATCAACGACGCCCCGGTGGCCAACGGCGTGCTCGACAACTTCCTCATGTCGCAGAACACGCCGTTCACCTACACGATCCCGGCGGGCTTCTTCACCGACGTGGATTCGGGGGATGCCCTGTTCCTGTTCGCGAACCTGGCCGACGGCTCGCCCCTGCCCGATTGGCTGGTGTTCAACCCGGCAACGAGGACCTTCTCCGGCACGCCGGCCAATGGCGACGTCGGCATGCTCGACATCATCGTCGGCGCCGCGGATCGCGCCGGTCTCGTCGCCACCACCGAGATGTTCATCCTGATCGGCGGCGTCAACGATGCGCCCGTCGTTTCCCACCCGTTGCCGGCATTGGCGGTCGACCGCACCCAGCCCTTCACCTTCACCGTGCCGGCGGGCACGTTCTCGGATGACGGCGGCGGTGTCGGCCTCACGGCACGCATGACGGATGGCAGCGCGCTTCCCACCTGGATGACGTTCGACCCGCTGACCCGGACGTTCTCGGGAACGCCCGATCTCGGCTCGGTCGGCGACAATGAGGGCGTGCATCTCTACCGCGTCGCCGTGATCGCGACGGATTCCGAAGGGGCGTCCACCAGCACGATCTTCAATCTCGCGGTTCGCGGCCCCAATCCCGGCACGCTGATCTTCGGCTCGGAAGGCAACGACACCCTGAATGGCACCCTCGGGCCGGACCAGATCTACGGCCTCGGCGGGAATGACTCGATGCAGGGCCGCGAAGGCGCGGACACCTATGCGTTCGACCGCGGCTTCGGCCACGACACCATCGCGGGCTTCTACAACGACCAGTCCGGCAACCAGATCAAGACGACCGACGACATCATCCGCTTCGGCGCGGGCATCGCGCCGTCCGATATCACGGTCGCGTATGGGGATTCGTTCGCAACATCCATCTTCTTCAACAGTTCCGATCCGACCATCATCGACAGTTTCTACAAGTTCGACATGACCCTCACGGTCGCCGGGACCAATGATTCAATCCGCATCGAGAGGCAGCTCGAAGAGGACCGCTTCGTCAACTTCCGGCATCCGATCGAGGAGGTGCATTTCGCCGACGGCACGGTGTGGACGGCCGCCGACCTCACCAACAAGGTCACGACCGGCGGCGCCGGCAACGACCTGCTCGCCGGAGACTCGCTGGGCAACCTGATGAGCGGTGGCGCCGGCAATGACCGCCTCGTGGGCATGGACGGCAACGATACGCTGATCGGCGGCACCGGCAACGACGACCTCTACGGCTTTGGCGGAGACGACGTCTACGTCTTCAATCTTGGCGACGGCCAGGACCGCATCATGGACGTCAGCCAGTTCCAGTTCTTCTTCAACAGTTTCGACACGCTGCGCTTCGGCACCGGCATCCGGCCGAGCGACCTCCAGTTCGTCCGCGACACCCGCGATCCGTTCAGCTTCAGCACGCCGGCAGACGGCGGGAGCCTGCTGGTCAAGATCGGCGGCACCACCGACAGCATCAAGATCTATCGGCAATATGCGGTCGTCAACGACCTCTCCGCCGGCATCGACCAGTTCGAGTTTGCCGACGGCACGGTGATGAACCGCGCGCAGATCGATCAGCTCGTCAATCCCGGCAACCTGATCCAGGGCACCGACGCCGCCGAGACGCTCACCGGCACCGCCGCAAGCGAAACCATCAACGGCAAGAAGGGCAACGACCTCCTGCAGGGCGCCGACGGCAACGACACCTACATCTGGAACCTCGGCGACGGCAACGACACGATCTCGGAATTCGGCATCACCAGCACGGACGTCGTCAACTTCGGCATCGGCATCCGGCCGCAGGACATCACGCTGTCGCATATCGGCGACTTCGGCTCGGAAGCCCAGGGCTACTATCTCTACATGACCTTCGCGCCGACCGGCGAGAAGCTCACGATCGCCTGGGAGTTCAACACGAATTCGTTCGGCCAGCCGCTGCCCTCGATCGAGGAATTCCGCTTCAGCGACGGCACGGTGTGGACCCAGGACACCTTTATCAACCTGGCGCTAGCCTCGACGCCGGGCAACGACATCATCCAGGGCTTTCCCAACCGCCCGGACGTCATGGACGGCGGGGCCGGCAACGACGAGCTGCACGGCCAGACCGGCGCCGACACCTATGTCTTCGGGCGCGGCTACGGCAACGACACGATCTATGACGCGCTCGACGGCATCTTCCAGAACGTCGTCGACAACATTCAGTTCAACAACACAGTGTCATCGACCGACGTCGCGATATCCCGCGTCAGCCATGTCGTTTCCGGCAACGGCCGGGTCATCGACACGGTATTCTCCATCAATGGCACCACCGACAAGCTCACGGTCGCCGGCCGCGGCTTCGGATTCGAGGGCGACGTATTCACCTCGATCACGTTCGCTGGGGACTTCGGATTTTGGTCCGGCTCGAGCCTCGGGGCGCACTATCTCGCCCAGAACTCCACCAGCGGCAACGATTCCATCATCGGATTTGCCGCCAACGAGGTCATCAGCACTGGGCTCGGCAATGACACCCTCGATGGCGGCGTAGGTTCCGACACGTTGATCGGTGGCGCCGGCGACGACACCTACGTGTTCTGGCGAAGAAACGAGAAGATCTTCATTCGGGATGCCGGCAACGTGTCGGACATCGACACACTCCAGCTTATGCCCGATATCCTGCCAGCCGAGGTGACGATCGTCAGGGCGGCGAACGAGAACGACCTGATCGTCAACATCAACGCTCCTTTCGACGGCCAAATCGTCCTCCAGGGCCGCCTGATTGGGGCCGACCGCAGCGCCGACCAGATCCGCTTCTCCGACAACACGGTCTGGGACTTCGCCACCATCTTGTCGCGGGCCCAGGCCGCGGCGGCGGACGCTCGGCTCGTCAACGGCACCGCCGCGGCGGAAGCCATCGCCGGAACCGACTTCGCCGAGACCTTCAATTCCAAGGCGGGCAACGACACCATCACCGGCGGCTTCGGCGAGGACATCTACATCTGGCGCACCGGCTACGGCAACGACGTCATCACCGAGGTCAGCAGCTCCACCGAAACCGACACTCTCAAGCTGCGCGACCTTACGTCCTCGCAGGTCACGCTGCTGCAGTCCGGCAATGACCTTATCATCCTCGCCAATCCGACCGGCGAACACATCACCATCAAGGACCAGTTCAACTTCAGCGGCGTGTTCGGCATCGAGGAAATCCTGTTCAGCGACCGCATCGTGTGGGATCGCAACGCGCTCTCCGTCACGGCCGGCTTTGCCGGAACCGACCTCGCGGACTCTCTCCTGGGCAGCTTCGGTGACGACGTCCTCGCCGGCCTCGGCGGCAACGACACCATTGACGGCAGCTTCGGCACCGATACCGCCGTGTTCGGCGGCAATTGGCGCGACTTTGCCATCACCTACAATTCCGGCACCGCGGCCTTCACCTTGAGCGACCGCCGCGTCGGCGTGCCGGAAGGCGTCGACTCCGTAGTCAACGTCGAACGCTTCCAGTTCGCCGACCGCACGATCACGGTCTCAACGCCTGCCGACCTGCTCAACGACGCGCCGACCGACATCACCGTGACCGGCGGCGCGGTCGAGGAGAATAGCGGCGCCGGCACGGTGGTCGGCACGCTGACCTCCGTCGACGATCCCGGCGACTCCGCGACCTTCGCGGCGGTGTCCGGCGCGATCGACAAGTTCGACGTCGTCGGTAATCAGATTTTGGTCAAGGCCGGGGCTAACCTCGATTTCGAGACCGCGACCTCGCATCAGCTCGGCATCCGCGTCACCGATTCCGGTGGGCTTACCTTCACCAAGACCGTCACCATCACGATCATCGATGTCGACGAGACCGGCATCATCGGCACCGGCGGTGCCGATGTGCTCACCGGCACCGCAGCGGCGGATCGCATCTCCGGCTTCGCGGGCAACGACACGCTGATCGGCGGCGGCGGTGCCGACACGCTCAACGGCGGCAGCGAATTCGACATCGCGAGCTATTCCAACGCGACGGTTGGAGTAACTGCCAACCTGACGACGCCGGCGCTTAACACTGGCGACGCCGCCGGCGATGTCTATTCCTCCATCGAAGGATTGATCGGCTCCGGCTTCAACGACGTGCTGACCGGCGACCTCAACGCCAACACCATCGCGGGCGGCGCCGGCAACGACACTATCGACGGCGGCGCCGGCAACGACACGCTGACCGGCGGCGCCGGCAACGACGTCTTCATCGTCGACGCGGCCGGCGACGTGGTGACGGAAAACCTGTCGGAGGGCACTGACGAGGTCCGCACCGCGCTCGCGGCCTACACGCTCGGCGCCAACCTGGAGAACCTCACCTATACCGGCGCCGCGGCCTTTGCCGGAACCGGCAACACCCTCGCCAACGTCATCACCGGCGGCATCGGGAACGACACGCTGGACGGCGGCACCGGCAGCGACACGCTCGTCGGCGGCGCTGGCAACGACATCTACCTCGTCGACGTCGCCAGCGACGTGGTGACCGAGGGCGTCGGCGCCGGCACCGATGAGGTCCGCACCGCGCTCGCCAGCCTATACGCTGGGCGCCAACGTCGAGAATCTCACCTACACCGGCGCCGTGGCCTTTGCCGGCACCGGCAATGCGCTCGACAACACCATCACCGGCGGTGTCGGCAACGACACGCTGGACGGCGGCGCCGGCAACGACACGCTGACCGGCGGCGCCGGCAACGACGTCTATGTGGTGGATGCCCTCGGCGACGTGATCACTGAGGCGGCTGCCGCCGGCACCGACGAGGTGCGCACGACGCTGGCGAGCTTCACGCTGGCGGCCAACGTCGAAAACCTCACCTATACCGGGGCCGCGGCTTTCGCAGGCACCGGCAACGCCGCGGCGAACGTGATCACCGGCGGCGCCGGCAACGACACGCTCGACGGCGGCGCCGGCAACGACACGCTGGTCGGCGGCGCCGGCAACGACGTCTATTTCGTCGACGTCGCGACCGACGTCATCACCGAAGCCGCTGCGGCGGCACCGACGAGGTGCGCACCGCGCTTGGCGAGCTACACGCTCGGCGCCAATCGTCGAAAACCTCACCTATACCGGCGTCGGTCGCATTTCACCGGCACCGGCAACACGCGCGAACAACGTCATCACCGGTGGCATCGGCAATGACACGCTGGACGGCGGTACCGGCACCGACACGCTGACCGGCGGTCTCGGCAACGACACCTACATTGTCGACGTCGCGGCCGACGTGATCGTGGAGAATGCCGGCGAGGGCACGGACCTCGTCCGTACCGCTGCGGCGGCCTATACGCTGGGCGCCAACGTCGAGAACCTGACCTATACCGGTGCCACCGCGTTCGCCGGCACCGGCAACGCGCTCGCCAACGCCATCACCGGCGGCGCCGGCAACGACACCCTCGATGGCGGGGCCGGCAACGACTCGCTGACCGGCGGCGCCGGCAACGACGTCTACATCGTCGACTCCGTTGGTGACGTGCTGACCGAGGCTGCCGCGGCGGGCACCGATGAGGTGCGCACCACGCTCACGAGCTTCACGCTGGCAACCAACTTCGAGACCCTCACCTTCACCGGCGCCGGCAACTTCGCCGGAACCGGCAACACCGTCGCCAACCTCATCAACGGCGGCGCCGGCAACGACACCCTCGACGGCGGCGCCGGCATCGATACCCTGGTGGGCGGCGCCGGCAACGACGTCTACATCGTGGACGTCGCGACCGACGTGATCACCGAAGCCGCTTCGGCGGGCACCGACGAGGTGCGCACCGCGCTTGCGAGCTACACGCTCGGCACCAACCTCGAGAACCTCACCTATACGGGCGCGGCCGCCTTCACCGGCACCGGCAACACGGTCGACAACGTCATCACCGGCGGCGCCGGCGCCGACAGCCTCTCCGGCGGCACCGGCAACGATACCCTGATCGGCGGGCTCGGCAACGACACCCTGGTCGGCGGCGCCGGCGACGACGTCTATGTCGTCGATGCCGCCGGTGACGTGCTCACCGAGGCGGCGGCCGCCGGCACCGACACCGTGCGCACCACGCTCGCGAGCTTCACGCTCGCGACCAACTTCGAGAACCTCACCTACATCGGCACCGGCAACTTCACCGGCACCGGCAACACCGTCGGCAATATCCTCACCGGCGGCATCGGCAACGACAATCTCAACGGCGGCACCGGCATCGACACCATGATCGGCGGGCTGGGCAACGACGTCTACACCGTCGACGTCGCGACCGACGTGGTGACCGAGAACCTCAACGAAGGCACCGACGAGATCCGCACCGCGCTGACCACCTACACGCTCGGCAACAACGTGGAGAACCTCACCTTCACCGGCACCGTCGCCTTCACCGGCACCGGCAACGCGCTCAACAACCTGATCACCGGCGGCGCCGGCGCCGATACGCTTACCGGCGGGGCGGGCGACGACACGCTGAGCGGCGGCGCCGGCATCGATCGCATGGTGGGTGGCACCGGCAACGACGTCTACATCGTCGATGTCGCGACCGACGTCATCGTGGAGAACCTCAACGAAGGCACCGACGAGGTCCGCACCGCGCTGACCACCTTCACGCTCGGCGCCAACGTGGAGAACCTCACCTTCACCGGGACGGTGGCGTTCAACGGCACCGGCAATACGTTGAACAACGCCATGGTCGGCGGCGCCGGCAACGACACGCTCAACGGCGGTGCCGGCGACGACGTGATCCGCGGCGCCGGCGGCAACGACAGCCTCACCGGGAGCACCGGCAACGACACCTTCGTGTTCAATGCCGGCTTCGGCAAGGACACCATCGTGGACTTCACGGCGGGCGCTGGCGTCGGCGACGTCATCGAGTTCCACGACAACATCTTCGCCAACTTCGCGGCGGTGCAGTCCCACGCCACCCAGGTCGCGGCGGACGTGCAGATCACGGTCGACGCGGCAACCACCATCCTGCTCAAGAACGTCGTGCTGGCGAACCTGAACACGGACGACTTCCGCTTCGTGTGAGCGGACGAGATCGGTAGCGTATGGCGTTGCGTCCAGGTTCGTCTTCGGGAGGCGTGCCGTCGCCGGTGACGGCGGCGGTGAAGGCGTGCCGCGGGGCGTTCGCGGCGGTGGGCCTGTTCAGCGGCATGATCAACGTGCTGATGCTGACCGGCTCCTTCTTCATGCTGCAGGTCTATGACCGCGTCATACCGAGCCGCAGCGTGCCGACGCTGGTGGCGCTGGTGGCGCTGGTGGCGGGGCTTTACGCGTTCCAGGGCGTCCTGGAGATGGTGCGCGCGCGGGTGCTGGTGCGCGATCGGCCGCTCGCTCGACGAGGAGCTCAGCGCCCGCGTCTACGAGGCGGTGGTGCTGCTGCCGCTTGAAGATGCGCCGCCGCGCCGACGGCCTGCAGCCGATGCGCGACCTCGACCAGTTGCGCGCCTTCCTGTCCGGCACCGGGCCGTCGGCGCTGTTCGACCTGCCCTGGATGCCGCTCTATCTCGCCATCTGCTTCATGTTCCATGTCTGGATCGGGATCACCGCATTGGCCGGCGCCGCGATCCTGGTGTCGCTGACGATCGCGACCGAGGTGCTGACGCGCGTCCCGACCAAGGCGGCCGGCGAGTTCGGCGCCAGCCGCCTGGCGCTCGCCGAGGCGAGCCGCCGCAACGCCGAGGTGCTGCAGGCGATGGGCATGGCGGGCCGGCTCGGCACGCTGTGGGGCAGCGCCAACGTCAAATACATGGACGCCCAGCAGCGCGCCTCCGATGTCGCTGGCGGGCTCGGCGCCGCCTCGCGCGTGCTGCGCATGATGCTGCAGTCCGGCGTGCTCGCGGTCGGCGCCTATCTGGTGATCAACCAGGAGGCGACGGCCGGCGTCATCATCGCGAGCTCGATCCTGGTGTCGCGGGCGCTGGCGCCGGTCGAGCTGGCGATCGCCAACTGGAAGGGCTTCGTCGGCGGCGCGGCAGAGCTGGCGGCGGCTCTCCGAGCTGCTCGCCGCTGACCTCCGGGGCCGAGCCGCCGATGCCGCTGCCGCCGCCGCGAGGCGAGCCTGTCGGTCGAAGGCGTCTTCGTGGCGCCGCCCGGGCAGCAGCGGATCGTGGTGCAGGACGTCAGCTTCCGCTGGAGGCCGGCCAGGGGCTCGGCATCATCGGGCCGAGCGCGCTCGGGCAAGTCGTCGCTGGCGCGCGCCGCTGGTCGGCGTCTGGACGCCGGTGCGCGGCAAGGTGCGGCTCGACGGCGCCGCGCTCGACCAATGGTCGCCGGAGCGATCTCGGCCGCCATATCGGCTACCTGCCGCAGGACGTCGAGCTGTTCGACGGCACGGTCGCGCAGAACATCGCCCGCTTCGAGCCTGAAGCCGGATCCCGGCGCCGATCATCGCGGCGGCCGCGCGCCGCCGGCGTGCACGAGATGATCCTGCGGCTGCCGGACGGCTACGACACGCCGCATCGGCGAGGGCGGCGCCGCGCTCTCGGCCGGCCAGCGCCAGCGCATCGGCGCTGGCGCGCGCGCTCTACGGCGATCCGTTCCTGGTCGTGCTCGACGAGCCGAACTCCAACCTCGACGCGGAGGGCGAGGCAGGCGCTGACGCAGGCGATCCTGCGGCGTGCGCGAGCGCGGCGGCATCGTCGATCGTCATCGCCCACCGGCCGAGCGCGCTCGCCGGCGTCGACCATGCTGCTGGTCATGGGCGACGGCCGGGTCCAGGCCTTCGGCCCGAAGGACGAGGTGCTGCGCAAGGTGCTGCGACCCGGCGCGCGCGCCGGCGCCGCGGCCGATGAAGCTGCGTACCGCGACAACGACGGGAGGCCAGGCATGACGGCCGCCGATCGGCAATGCCAGCGCCGCTGCGATCCGGCGCATGCATCCTGCGACCGGCGATCGGCCGATCATCGCTGCGTGCTGGTCGGCGGCGTCGGCGGCTGGGCGGCGACCACGGAGCTGTCCGGGCGCGGTGATCGCGTCCGGCCTGCTCGTCGTCGACAGCAACGTCAAGAAGGTCCAGCACCCGACCGGCGGCGTCGTCGGCGAGCTGCGCGTGCGCGACGGCGACCGCGTCCAGGCCGGCGACGTCCTGGTGCGCCTCGACGAGACCGTGACGCGCGCCAACCTCGCCATCGTCGGTCAAAGGCCTCGACGAGCTGGCGGCGCGCCAGGCGCGCCTGGAGGCCGAGCGCGACGGCGCTCGACGCCGTCGACTTTCCCGCCGACCTCACGGCCGCGCCGGACGACGCCGACGTCGCACGCATCATCGCCGGCGAGCAGCAGCTGTTCGAGCTGCGCCGCACCGCGCGGCGGGGCAGAAGGCCAGCTCAAGGAGCGCATCGGCCAGCTGCGGGAGGAGATCGCAGGGCCTGACCGACCCAGGCCGCCGCCAAGGCGCGCGAGATCGAGCTCATCGAGCCGCGAGCTCGAGGGCGTGCGCGACTTGTGGAAGAAGAACCTGCGTCCCCATCTCGCGCGTCACCGCGCTGGAGCGCGACGCCGCGCGCCTCGAGGGCGAGCGCGGCCAGCTCATCGCGTCGATCGCGCAGGCCAAGGGCAAGATCACCGAGACCGAACTGCAGATCATCCAGATCGACCAGGACCTGCGCAGCGAGGTCGCCAAGGAGCTGCGCGAGATCCAGGGCAAGATCGCCGAGCTGGTGGAGCGCAAGGTCGCCGCCGAGGACCAGCTCAAGCGCATCGACATCCGCGCGCCGCAGGACGGCATCGTGCATCAGCTCGCCGTCCACACCATCGGCGGCGTCATCGCGGCCGAGCGAACCGATCCTGATGCTGATCGTGCCGGAGGCCGACGACGCTCACGGTCGAGGCCCAGCATCCCGCCGCAGGACATCGACCAGCTCACATCGGCCAGGCGGCGATGCTGCGCTTCTCCAGCCTTCAACCAGCGCACCACGCCGGAGCTCAACGGCATCGTGACGCGCATCTCCGCCGACATCACCCAGGACCAGAAGACCGGCGCCGCCTTCTACGTCGTCCGCATCAGCATGCCGGCCGCGGAGCTCGCGCGCCTCAACGGCGTCAAGCTCGTCCCCGGCATGCCGGTCGAGGCCTTCGTCCAGACCGGCGACCGCACCGTCATGTCGTTCCTCGTCAAGCCGCTCCACGACCAGATCATGAAAGCCTTCCGAGAACGGTGACCCGTGGCGCATCACCGCGATGTTCGCGGCGATATCCCTGCACCGCACCGGCGAATCTCACGCGGACAAGGCACGCACTTTCGATAGCGCTCGGTCGGGTGACGCGCGCCTATCTCGTGCGAACCGAGCCGTAGCGGACTACGGCATCCGATTTGCTTGATGATGGCGCATCGCCCGTTGATGATGGCCCATAATGTCTCATCACAAGATTTTCACACACGCTTCGGTGAGTTGACAGGCAGGAGCAAAGGGACCTAAGTTAATAACAATGAACTTAAGTTCGCACAACGAACACAAGGGCATAGAAACATGAACGCAGCGGAAAGCACGGACTTGGCACCGGCGCCGGTGCTGCTGCCGGACGATTTCGGTCCCGTGGTCGCCGAGCAGGACGTCGTCGAGAAGCTATTGACGCTCGACGGCGCGACCATCCTCGAACTGGGCTGCGGCGCCGCCGACAAGACCCGGAAGATCGCCGCCAAGTACCCGAATGCCACGGTCCACGCGCTCGAAGTCGACGAGGCGCAGCACGCCAAGAACGTGGCCGGCCCTCAGCTCCCCAACCTTCACTTCCACCTCGCCGGCGCGCAGTCGCTGCCGTTTCCGAGCCGCACCGTCGACGTCGTGCTGATGTTCAAGTCCCTGCACCACGTCCCGGCCGACCTGCTGGACCGGGCGCTCGGCGAAATCGCCCGCGTGCTGAAGCCCGATGGCATGGCCTACATCTCGGAGCCGCTGTTCGCCGGCGCCTATAACGAGATCATCCGCATCTTCCACGACGAGCAGCAGGTCAGGACGGCGGCATTCTCCGCCATCCTGCGCGCGGTGCGCGCCGGCCAGCTCGTTCACGCGCTGCAGGTCTTCTTCCGGACGCCGCTGCGGCTCGGCGCCTTTGCCGACTTCGAGACCGGCGTCGTCAACGTCACGCATACCCAGCACCGCCTGAGCGCCGGGATGCTGCAGCGCGTGCGCGACGAGTTCGACAAGAACGTCGTCGATGGCGCGGCCCGGTTCGAGGTGCCGATGCGCGTCGATCTCCTGCGCCCGCGCAGATAGCGATCAAACGACAAAAGACGGCAAAGACCGAAAGGGTCGACCGATGAACGTGCACGCATGAGTTCCGGAGCCGCAGGCGCATTCCCACTTGGCGATGCAGCACCGGCCCAATTCCGACAAGCCGCCGCTGCTGGACCTGCAGCCGCGCTGCCCGCCTTTCGCCGAGAACCGCATCAGCAGCGTCGAGCAGTTGCGCGATCGGCGTCTGGCTGATCGCGGCACTGACGCTGCTCATCGGCGTCAGCGACGCGCTCCGGCGCCGCGGCGCGGTGCTGTAAGACGTATCTGTCGTAGGTTGAAGCGAACTCCGCTCATTCCCGCGAAAGCGGGAATCCAAGTTCATCGACGGATGGGTACCGCTTTCGCGGGAACGAGCGGGCTTGGATTGATGCCATTTATCCCGATTACGCTGTAGCCTGCCGCAGCACGGCAGACAGGCTCATGCCGTGCCGTCATGCCGCTACCGCAATGCGCCCGGCCGGATCTGGTCGGAGATCCGTTGCGCCGCCTCCTTGACCTTGGGCAGGATGCGCTTGACCAGTTCCTCGCCGGTCGTGCGATGGACGTTGGCATTGACGTTGATCGCGGCGACGATCTGCCCGTCGCGTCCGATGATCGGCGCCGATACGCCGCCGACGCCCTCCTCCAGCTCGCCGGTCGCGAGCGACCATCCCTTCTTGCGATCCGCGACGATGATCTTCTTCAACTGGGCCGGGTTGATCACCGTCCGCCGCGTGAACTTGCGATAATTCATGATGGACAGCCGGTGACCCAACTCGGCGTCATCGAGCGAACCCAGCAGGACGCGGCCGAGGGAATGGACATAGGCCGGCAGCCGGCTTCCGATGTTAAGCGCGAGACTGAACAGCCGATGGCGGTGCACGCGCGCGACGAACACGATCTCCGGTCCGTCGAGCACGGCGATCGAGCAGGATTCCTGGACGTCCTGCGACAGCTTCTCCAACGCGGGCTGGGCGAACGTGCCGAAATCCAGTGTGGAGACGTAGGCGTAGCCGAGCTCGAGGATGCGCGGCGTCAGCGAAAACTTGCGCTTGTTCTGCGCCGCATAGCCGAGCGATTGCAGCGTCAGCAGGATGCGCCGCGCGCCGGCCCGCGTCAGGCCGGTAACCTCCGCGACCTCCGACAGCGTCATCTCCTTGCGGTCGGCCCCGAACGACCGGATGACGAGAAGGCCGCGGGCCAGGGCCTCGATGTATTGATCGCTCGGCTTGTTCAAGGCAGGGGCCGTGCTTCGTGTGCGCTGGCGGACAAGCGTGTTCGCACACCGAACGAGGGATTTCAAGCCCGGGAAAGGCCTACAAGCCCGCCGGCGGCGGGGCGCGCCAAGCCTCAATCCATCGCCAGCACGCCCTTGGACTTGAAGATGTCGCGGATGCGGCCGGAATACTCGTTGAAGCGCTCGGCGGCAGCTTGTCGAGGCGGCGCGGGCGCGGCAGGTCGATGTCGATGATTTCGACGATGCGGCCCGGACGCGGCCCCATCACCACCACTCGGTCGGCGAGCAGCACCGCCTCGGGGATGCTGTGCGTGATGTGCAGCGCGGTCTTGCGCGTCTCCATCCAGAGCTTCTGGATGTCCATCGAGATCTGCTCGCGCGTCAGCGCGTCGAGCGCGCCGAACGGCTCGTCCATCAGCAGCATGACGCGGGTCGTGCACCAGCGCACGGCAGATCGAGACGCGCTGGCGCATGCCGCCGGAGAGCTCGTAGGGCTTCTTCTTCTCGAAGCCTTCCAGCCCGGTGGCCTTGAGCAGGCCGCGCGCGACCGCTTCGTACTTGCCGCGGTCCATGTGCCGGATGTCGATCTGCAGCATCACGTTCGACAGCACGTCGCGCCAGTCGAGCATGATGGCGTCCTGGAACACGATGCCGACGTCGGTCTGCGGCCTGTCGACCCGCTTGCCGCCGACGGTGATCGATGCCGGAGCTGTAGGGCGCGAGGCCGGCGACCATCTTGAGGATGGTGGTCTTGCCGCAGCCGCTCGGCCCGACGATGGCGACGAACTCGGATTCCCGGATGTCGAGGTTGACGTCGATGCAGGCTTCGACGACGCCGGTCTTGGTCTTGTAGGTCTTGCAGACGTCCTGCAGCCGGATATAGGGTTCGGTCATCGTTCATATTGCCGTAACGCGGGTGCCCGCTGATTGTTGGTCGTCACTGTGGCGCTTCACAGGCCCATCATTACTTCTTCGGTTGATAGGGCGGCTCGGACAAGATACTCGTTGGTGAAGTAGATGCCGAGGTCCGCCTGCGGCTTCATCTTGGCGTACTGTCTCCAGCAGATCCTGGGTGTCCTTCCAGTCCGCGGTCGCCGTCCAGCCGAGCGCCTTGCCCTCGGTATTCTTGGTGCGCAGGATGGTCATCGTGCCGTTGATCTCGAGCAGCGCGATTTCCATATTGAACGCCGGCGCATGCTTGAGGAAGATCGCCGCCGCCTCGTCGCGATTGTCGAAGGTGTATTGCCAGCCGCGCTGCGAGGCGCGCAGGAAGCGCTTGCAGAACGTCCTGGTTCTTCGCCTCCTTGAGCCAGTCGTTGTTGACGATGATCGCGCTCGACAGCGTCGAGACGCCGGCCATGTCGTAGAGCCGCGTCCAGCCCATCTTCACGCCGGTCTGGAGCTGCATGCGCGGCCCCTGGTCCATGAAGTAGCCGAGCAGCGAGTCGGCCTGCTTGTTGAGCACCGCCTGCTCCTTGGACTGCGGATTGGCGACCGTGATCAGGTCTGCACGTCCTCGACCTTCATGCCGAGCTTGCCCATGAACGCCGTGAAGATCGCGAGGCTGGCGTCGCCCGCCGTGATCGCGATGCGGCTGCCCTTGATCTCGTCGACCTTGGTCGGGCGCGGCGCGTCGGCGCGGTAGATGAAGGACATCGGGCTCTGCTGCAGCGTCACGCCGACCGCCTTGATCGGCATGCCGGCGCCGACGCCGCGCATCATCGTCGCCGCGTCGACATAGGCGATCGGGTTTGTCTGGTTGGCGACGAGCTGCGCGACGGTGGTCGAGCCGGTGCCTTCCAGCATTTCGACGTCGAGCCCCTCCTCCTTGTAGAAGCCCTTGTCGAGCGCGACGAAGAACGGCGCGTGTTCGCCATACAGCGTCCAGTTCAGGCGGAACTGGACCTTCTCCTGCGCGGCGGCCGGCGCAAGGCTCGCGGCGACGACCGCGGCGGCGGCGAGCAGCGAACGCATGATCCTCGTGCTATTCATTTGTGTCCTCCCTGGACGATGATTGCGAAGCTTATGAGTGACGCCTTGCGGCGTTGCAGCGCATTTTCTTGTTGGCCGAAACGAACGGTTTCACATGGTCGCCGACATCCTCGCGGATCCGATGGGTCACGTGCCACGGGATCAGCAGCGATTCGAGGAACTCGACGGTATAGAAGAACGCGAGGCCGATGATGGTCAGCGCCACGATGGTGGCGAACATCAGCGAGGTCTCCATGTTGGAATTCGTCACCAGCAGCAGGTAGCCGAGCCCCTTGTCGGCGCCGACGAATTCGCCGACCACCGCGCCGGCGATCGCCAGCGTCGCCGCGACCTTCAGGCCGCTGAACAGGTACGGCAGGCTCGTCGGCAGGCGGAACTGCGCGAACACCTGCAGCCGCGTCGCGCCCATCGAGCGCGCGAGGTCGCCCATCTCCGGCGACATCGACCGCAGGCCGACCGCCGCGTCGATGACGATCGGGAAAGAACGAGATCAGGAACGCGACCAGCACCTTCGGCGTCGTGCCGACGCCGAACCACACCAGGAACAGCGGCGCGATCGCGACCTTCGGCACCACCTGGAAGAACAGCATCGTCGGCATGACGAACTCGGTCGAAGCGCTTCGACGACGTGATCGCGATCGCGAGCGGGATGGCGATGCCGACCGCCAGCGCATAGCCGAGCAGCATCTCGTAGGTCGTGACCCAGCCGTGGCGGACCAGCTTGGGAAACTCGTCGATGAAGGTATGGGCGATCTCGGCCGGCGACGGCAGCAGATAGGCCGGCACCTGATAGACCATCACGCCGATCTGCCAGATGCCCAGGAAGACCGCGACGCCCGGCGATCGGCGTCAGCTTCTTCAGGAAGCCGATGCCGGCATTCCCGGTGCTTTCCGTTGGAAGCCTGGCCGCGTCAGTCGTCATTGCCATCGTCATCGTTCCGATCGAGCCGTCGTCCAACCTATCAGAGCCGCCCGCACCACAACACAACCCTCACGCTTGCGCCGCGACGCTGAGTGACTTCTCCGCGCGGGCATCGAGGGTGACGCCGAGCCCCGGCGCCGTCGGCACCCGGATGATGTCGCCGACGGCGCGGAATGCCGGGTCGCCGGTGCCGCGGTCGGCGATGTATTGCGGCCCGTTGAGCGCGGCCGGAACGGTCGAGCCCGGCCCAGCCGAAGAAATGCACCGACGCCGCGAGCGACAGGTCGGGATCGGTCAGGCCCGACGCGAACAGCAGCAGGTCGTTGTCGCGCAAGCAGCGTGGCGATGCGCGAGGCGTTCCACAGGCCGCCGCAGCGCGCGACCTTCATGGCGATGCCGTCAAACATCTCGAGTGCGATGAATTCCTCGACCTCGACCGGCGAGACGATGCCCTCGTCCATCAGGATCGGCAGCGCGCCCTGGCGCGTCAGCGTCCTGATAGTCGCGGATGCGGTTGGGCGGCAGCGGCGATTCGAGGCCTTCCAGGCCGATATCCGCGAGCTTCGGCGCCATCGCGAGCGCGGTGTCGAGATCGTAGCTGGTGTTGGCGTCGGCCCAATGGAACCCGTGCGGCGCGAATTCGCGCACCGTGCGTCACGAGTTGCAGGTCGTAGTCGGTCGTCTGCGGATAGCCGATCTTGATGTTGAAGCTGTTGTAGCCCGCGCGCGCGCCCGGCTTCGAGCTGCTGCTCGGCGGCGTCCATTGTCGGCGACTGAATGGTCCAGCTCAGCTTGACCTCTGTCGTCCGCACGCCGCCGAGGAGATCGGCTACGCGGCGTCCGGTCTGTTTGCCCCACAGGTCGTAGCAGGCGAGATCGATCGCCGCCTTGCATAGCGGCTGGCCGACCGAGAACGACGGCCGGATCGCGCGCTCCATGCGGGCATGGACGTCGGCGACGTCGGACGGGTCGGCGCCGAGAACCGCCGGCGCGAGATAATGTCGCAGCGTGGTCTCCACGCTCTCCACCGTCTCGTAGGTCCAGGTCTCGACCGGAACCGCCTGCCCCCAGCCCTGCGACGCCATCGTCGTCCGTCAGCCGTACGAGGACGCGTCGGACGCACGCTCGTCCTGAAGAATTTGAACTCCCCGACCAGGTCGTAATCGAACCTGCCGACCTCGACGCGAACGATGCCGCCCATATGGGATGTGGCCCTTTGCTTTCCGTCCCGGGTTCTTCGAGGTGCTGAACCACGACGGGTCGCGGCAGCGATCGTCTTTTTTCCTTAACTATCTGGTTAGATGGTTGGCGGCAAGGCTGCCGTGCCGGCACGGGAAATTGACTGCCGCCGGGGGCCGCGGCTAGCGTCCCGGCCATGCTGGCATTTTCGAACCACGCCCCGCGCGCCTCGCGCCTGACGATCTCGCGAGCCGTCCGGTTCGACGCGGCGGCGCTGACGTGACGGCCCCTCGAATTCACCGTGCGCGAGGTGCGGCTCTACGAACGCGACGTGCGTCTGCGCATGCCGTTTCGCTTCGGCGTCGTCACGCTGACCGAGGCGCCACAGTGCTTTGTGCGCGCGCGCATCGAGCTTGCCGACGGCAGCTCCCATTGGGGCGCCGCCGCCGAGGTGATGGCGCCGAAATGGTTCGACAAGAACCTGGCGCTGACGAACGACGACAATTTCGACCAGCTTCGCCTCGCGCTCACGCTTGCCGCCGAAGCCTATACGGCGCCGGCCGCGCGCACTGCATTCGGTCATTTCGCCGCCCATTATGATGGCCAGATGTCAGCCGGCGCCGCCCATGGCCTCAACCCGCTGACCGCAGGCTTCGGCCCGGCGCAGATCGATTGCGCCGTCCTCGATGCGCTGTGCCGCGGTCTGGGCTGCTCGTTCTATGAGGCGATGAGAACCAATCTCGCCGGCATCGATCCCGCGCTGCTGACCGGGCGGCTGCCGGACCTCGCCGGCTTCGACATGCCGCGTTTCCTCTCCGGCCTGGCGCCCGCCGTGAGCATCGCGGCGCGCCACACCGTCGGCCTTGTCGACATCATCGCCGGCCATCCGGGCCAAGTGAATGACGGCCTGCCGGAATCGCTGGAGGAGGTCGTCGCCACGTATGGCAACACCGTCTTCAAACTCAAGGTCGGCGGCGATATCGGCGCCGACATCGCGCGCTTGGCCGAGATCGCGGCGGTGCTGGACGGCATCGACGCGCCCTATCATGTTTCGCTCGACGGCAACGAGCAGTATGACGACCTCGACGCACTGCTGGAGCTGTGGCATCGCATGCAGGCTTCGCCGCGACTCAATCGTCTGGTCGCCGGCATCCTGTTCATCGAGCAGCCGATCAACCGCGCCCACGCGCTCGACAAGGATGTCTCGGCGCTGTCGCGCATCAAGCCGGTCATCATCGACGAATCCGATGAGGACCTGTCCGCCTTTCCGCGCGCCCGTGCGCTCGGCTATGCCGGCGTGTCGAGCAAATGCTGCAAGGGCCTCTACAAGTCGATTCTCAACGCGGCCCGCTGCGCAATGTGGAACGCCGAAGGTGGCGGCCCTTATTTCATGACCGGCGAAGACCTGACCACGCAGGTGGGCCTTGGGGTGCAACAGGACCTGGCTTTGGTGAACCTGCTCGGCATCACCCATGTCGAGCGCAACGGCCATCACTACGTCAACGGCATGGCCGGCCTGCCGCAGAATGAGCAGGACGCGTTCCTCGCCGCGCATCCCGATCTTTACGAGCGAAGCCACGGCGCGGTACGGCTGCAAGATCCGCGGTGGGCGAATCGAGATCGGCTCGCTCGACGGCACCGGCTTCGCGTCCGGCGCTTATCCGCATTGGGATACGCTGCAGCCGCTCGCGCTTCCGCAGTGACGTAGGGGGGGCAAAGCGCAGCGTGCCCACGCCTTTGCCGGCCTGCCACCACGTAAGAGATCGACGCTGGCACCGCGCTCCGCGCCTTTGTCCACCACCCTACTGCCACTTCCTTCGGATTGACTCGGCCACCGCCGATGCTATGCAATTAACTGGATAGTTAAGAGGCATTCGATGATTACCGGCCACACGCGGCTATTCGCGATCATCGGCGATCCGGTCGCCCATGTCCGCACGCCGATGGCGTTCAACGACTATTTCGCCAAGCACGGCATCGACGCCGTGTGCGTACCGGTCCACATCGCCCGCGACGACCTGGAGCGCGGCTGGGCCGGCCTCAAGGCGATGGTCAATCTCGACGGCTTCATCGTCACCGCGCCGCATAAGGCCGGCGCCAAGGCGCTGAGCGACACGCTGTCCGGCGACAGCCCGCATGTCGGCGTCGCCAACACGGTGCGGCGCGAGCGCGACGGCAGCTTCACCGGCACGCTGCTCGACGGCCACGGCTTCGTCGCCGGTTTGCGCGCGCAGGGGCACGAGCCTTCGGGCAAACGCATCTTCATTGCCGGCGCAGGCGGCGCCGGCAACGCGCTCGCCTTCGCGCTCGGCGGTAACGGCGCGACCGCGATCACCATCTGCAACCGCACACCTAGCAAGGCCGCCGACCTGGTGGCGCGGCTGAAATCGGTGTTCCCCGGCTGCCGGGTGACCCACGGCACGCGCGACGCCGGTCACCATGACATCGCGATCAACGCGACGACGCTTGGCCTGGAGCCCGATGACGGACTCTCCTTCGATCTGGATACCGTATCGCCCGGCACGCTCGTCGCCGACGTGGTGATGATGCCGGAAACCACCAAGCTGCTCACGCTCGCCGCTTCGCGCGGCTTCCGCACCCATCGCGGCGGCCATATGCTGGACGGGCAGCTCCAGATGATGATGGAATTCTTCGGCCTCGGCCGTGACGGGAAGCAGTCGACATGAATTTTGATGCCGTCGCGCGCCTCGCCGCCGCGCTTCATGCAGCGCGCAACGAGACGCGCTTCGCCGATCTCGCCGGCCATGACCTGCCGCAATCCGTCGGCAATGCCTACGCGGTGCAGGCTCAGATCGCCGGCCTCGCCGGAGACGTACTCGGCTGGAAGGTGACGGCGCTCGGCGCCGAGGCGCAACGGCAGTTCTCGTCGTCCGTCCCGGTTGCCGGGCCGCTCCTCGCGCCTTACGTACACGCCGCGCCGGCCACGCTGAAGCACTTATCCTTCCTGACGCCGCTGCTGGAATGCGAGGTGGCGTTTCTGCTCGGGTCAGATTTGCCCGCGCGGGCGAAGTCCTATGGCCGCGACGATATCGAAGCCGCCATCGCCGCCGTGGTACCGGTATTCGAAGTCGTCGACGCGCGCGTGAAGCCCGACGCCACCGATCTCACCAAGCTCGCGGACTGCATCGGCAATGGCGATTTCATCACCGGCACGCCGGTCACGGCTTGGCGCAAGCTCGACCTGCGCGACGTCGCGATCACGCTGTCGATGAATGGTGTCATCACCGAACGCGGCAGCAGCGCGCGCATCCTCGGCGACCCGCTGCTCGCCGTGCTGGCGCTCGCCAACGCGCAGCCATTGTCGGGCGCGCTGAAGGCGGGTCAGATCGTGACCACCGGCACATGCACCAATCCCCTGGCGGTGAGCCCGGGCGAATATGCCGGTGAGTTCGGCCCGCTGGGTGAGGTGCGGGTGACTTTTGTGTGATGGATGATCATCGGCGTTAGCGCGGAAAAAACCTACCCCTTGCGCTGCTGGAACGCCGTAATCCCCTCCTGCCGGTCCTTGGACTGCATGCAGATGACGTGGACCTCGTTCTCGTAGCGCATGCCGGCTTCGAGCGGCATCGACATCGCCGCGCGAATCGCGGCCTTCACCGCCTGCGTGGCGACCGGGCTGAACGAGGCGATCTTGGCCGCTAGCTCGGCGCGCGTGCAGCGACCGCGTCGTCGTCGACCACCTCTTCGACCAGGCCGATGCGCAGCGCCGTCTCGGCGTCGATCGGGTCGCCGGTCAGCAGCAGCTGCATCGCCTGGCCGTAGCCGACGAGGCGCGGCAGCATCTGCGAGGCGCCGCCGCCGCCGACCCAGCCGCGCGTCACCTCCGGCCCGCCGAGCGCGCGCTGCGGCCGGCGATGCGGATGTCGGCGGCGAGCGCGATCTCCATGCCGCCGCCAAGCACCCAGCCTTTCAGCGCGGCGATCACCGGCTTGCGGATGTCGCGCACCACGGCGGCATATTCGATGCGGTTGCGAAACGCCCAGCCATCGCGAGATCGGCCAGCCCGTTGAGGTCGCTGCCGGCGGAGAAGGCGCGCTCGCCGGCGCCGCGATCACCGCCACGCGCACCGCGTCGTCGCGGTCGACCTCGCGGCAGAGCGCGCGCGAGTTCGGCCGCCATGTCCGGCGTGATGGCGTTGTGCTTGTCGGGACGGTCGAGCGTGATCCGCGCGACCCCCGCCTCGACCGCATATTGCACACGCCCCGACATCGTCCGGTCCTTTGCGGAACTCAGTTGCCGACGCGCGGGTTGCGCTGCGAGCGCCGCGCGACTTCGCGCACCACGCCGGACACATCGATGTTGCCGTCGCCGTGGCCGATCATATCACCGAAGATGGCGATGAGCGTGTCGAGCAGCGTCAGCTCAAGGCCGAACTCGGCGGCAAGCGTCTGTGCCGTGCGCATGTCCTTGAGCTGATACTGCGCCGGGCTGCCGGGTACGAAATTGCCCTCCACCATGCGCTCGCCATGGATGTTGAGTATCTTGGAATCGCCGAAGCCGCCGAGCAGCGCCTTGCGCAGCGCGCCGATGTCGGCGCCGCCGGTGCGGGCGAAGTGCAGCGCCTCGGCGACCGCCACCATGGTGCCGCCGACGATGATCTGGTTGGCGAGCTTGGCCATCTGGCCGGTGCCGGTCGGCCCGATGCGCGTGACGCGGCCGAGCGGCGCGAACAGCGGCGCAAGCCCGGCGATGGTGTCTTCCGCGCCGCCGGCAAGGATCGCCAAAGTGCCGTCGCGCGCCCCGACCTCGCCGCCGGATACCGGCGCATCGACATAACGGACGGCCTTGGTCTCTAGACGCGCCGTCTGCATGCGGCAGGTCTCCACCGGGATCGAGCTCATGACAACGAGCGTCGCACCGGCATGCATGGCCTCCGCAGGAATGCGGCCTGACGCGTCCGGCCTAAACAGCACCTCGTCGACGACGTCGCCGGTGCTCAGCATGACGATCGTGGCGTCGGCATCGGCAACCGCCGACGACGGCGTGTCGGCGATCGTGACGCCATGCTGCGACAGCACCACGGCCTTGTCGCGCGTCCGGTTCCAGGCGGTCACGTCGAATCCGGCCGACGCCAGGCGCCGCGCCATGTGGGCACCCATGATGCCGGTGCCGAGGAACGCAATTTTACGCGGTGTCACGCGGAGCCTTCCTGTCAGACCGTCAGTACGCTGGTTCAAGCCGACAGCGCCGCCTTCTTCTTCACCGCCGCCGAGCGATCTTGAACTCCGGCGACTTCTTGTAATGCGCGTCGAGCGGATAGCAGCCCGACACCATGCCGTTGCGCGGCGCCGTCGTGCAGTCGCTGAAGGTGCGGCAGAGCGCGCTTCTTCTGCATCGTCGCGGCCGTTCGAGGATGTCGAGCGGCAGTTCCGGATAGGACAGCACCATGCGGCCGAGCCCGACGATGTCGGTCCAGCCCTGCCGCACCACCGCCTGCGCGACGTTCGGCAGGTACTCCTGCAGGTAGGTGTAGCCGGTGCCGACCAGGCAGAAGTCCGGGAACGTCTGCTTGAGCAGCCGCACCACGTCGATCTGGCGCATGACGCCGACGAGCGGATCCTCCGGCGGCTGATAGCCGTCCGACGGCGGATAGAGCGCGGGCCGGATGAAGTGCGGATTGTAGTAAGGGCTGCCGACGCGTGACGTTGACGAAGCGCACGCCGAGGTCGCGCATGCATCTCGAACAGCGCGAACGGCTCGGTGAGGTCGATCTCGACCGGGTTGTCCTGGTCGACGCCGAAGCCGTAGACGTAAGGCAGCAGTCCGGCGATCTCCTCCGGGATGCCGGGGCCGAGCGCGCCGGGCTCCGACGTGCGCGGGGTCCGGCCTGAACGGCACGAAGTCGACCGCGCTCAGCCGCACGCCGATCGCGCAGGCCGGGCGCCTCGGCGCGGATGCCGGCGACGATCTCGCGCAGGAAGCGCGTGCGGTTCTCGAAGCTGCCGCCATAGCGGCCGGGCCGCGTCGCGCGCGCTCAGGAACTCGTGGCCGAGATAGCCGTGGCAATGCTTGATGTCGACGAAGTCGATAGCCGCAATCCTGCGCTCGCTTCGCCGCGACGACGTAATCCTCGATCAGGCGCGCGATCTCGTCGTCGCTCATCACCGGGCGGTCGGCCGGATAGCCGAATTTCCGGTCGAGGATCGGATGGCGATAGGCGATCATGCGACTCGAACCTGCGTGTTGTCGTTGCGGCTTGCAGAAGCGGCCCGAATGCGTGAGCTGCAGGCCGATGACGAGGTCGTCGTCGCTCGCCCGCCGCCTCGCGATGCGCGGCGATCAGCGTCTCGCGCAAGCGCCGCGATCGCGCCCTGCGTCGCCTCGGTCATGCAGAGCTGGTTGGGGTTGGCGCGGCCGTCGGGCCGCACCGCGACCGCCTCGCCGCCCCAGATCAGCTTGGCGCCGCTGCAGGCCGAAACGCCGCCAGCGGCGGACGGTGTTGTCGCTCGGCGAGCCGTCGGTGCTCGCCGTCCCAGCCTTCCATCGGGTTGATGGCGAAGCGGTTGCCGATCCGCATGCCGTCGATCTCGATCGGCGCCGCGAGCGGCGAGTTCGGACCGCCGGCGACGATGTCGTCGCACGGCATGTCGAGGCCGAGCGTGGCGAGATGGGCACGAAAGCCCGAGTACGCCGTCGAACGACGCGACCTTTGGGATAGTCACCGAACTTCATGTCGCCTCCACGAAGCACATGGCCGGCGACCCGGCCCCTTCACGCGCACGAGTCACGCACATAGGCCAGGATCACGTCCACCGCGTGCTGGCGGCGCGCCTTGCGCTCCGCCGGCGTCGCGAGATTGCGGCCGAACGCCGTCGACAGCGTCGGCGTGTTCGAGAAATAGAAATAGCTCAGCGCCGAGATCGAGATGTAGAGATGCAGCGGATCGATGCCCGGGCGCATGGCGCCCTTCGCGACGCCGGCATCGAAGGAGCGCATCGAGCCGCTTGACCAGCGAGACCTGCATCTCGCGCAGCCGCCTGGACTGCTTGAGATATGCCGCATCGAGCATGTTCTCGCCGTTGAGCAGATGGATCAGCGTCGGATGCGCGACACAATAGTCGAACTTGAACTCGGTCAGCCGGCGGATCGCGTCGAGCGGATCGAGGTGCTCGAGTTCGAGGTCGCGCTCGCTGCTGCGCATGTCGGCATAGGCGCGCTCGAGCACCGCGATGTAGAGCTCTTCCTTGCTGTTGAAGTAGTAATAGATCATCCGCTTGTTGGCGCCGGATTCCTCCGCGATGGTGTCGACCCGCGCGCCGGCGAGGCCCTTCTGGGCGAATTCGGTTTCCGCTGCCGCGAGGATCTTCAGCCGGGTCTTTTCGGCATCGCGCGGCGCCTGCTTGCCGGCCGCGATGGGCGGTGTGGCCTTGCGCTTCGCCGCTGCTTCGGCAACTCGAACACTGGCCATGCGCCGCAATCGCCCCGGTGGATTGAAGTAACCCAATAGTGAAAAACGCCGAGTCTGTCGAGCAAGGCTCAATAGCCGGCGCAGCGCGTCATGCGATCTCCGCCAGCCGGCTTGAGCGCACGCGGGCGCCGCGGCGCGCGAGATCGTCTGCAAGCCCCATCGGCTCCGGCCGGAACAGCCGCGCGTCCATGGTGCGGAGATCGGCCGCCACGTCCGGGCGGAACTCCATATGCGCGAAGACGTCGCGTTCGAGATCGATGCCCGGCGCGATCTCGATGAGCTCGAGCCCCTGCTCGGCGCAGCCGGAACACCGCGCGCTCGGTGACGTAGAGCGCCGCGCTGCCCGCGCTCGCGGCCGTAAGCTGCCGCTATAGGTGATCTGCTCGACCGTGCGTGACGAACTTGCGCTGCGGCTGCCGTCGCGCGCGATCTTCGTGATGCCGCCGGGCCAGCCGATCTCCGGCTTGCCCGCCGGTGAAGGTGCCGCTGAAGACACCGTCTTGGCGTTCTGGCTGATGTTGATGAAGCCGCCCGGACCGATGATGCGGTTGCCGAAGCGGCTGACGTTGACGTTGCCCTGCGCGTCGACCTCGGCGAACGACAGGAACGCGAGGTCGAGCCCGCCGCCGTCGTAGAAATCGAACTGATAGGGCTGGTCGATCATCGCGGCGATAATTGCGCGAGGCGCCGGCATCGATGCCGGCGGCCGGCGCGCCGCCGATCAGGCCCTGCTCGTTGGTCAGCAGACGTCGTCGAGCACGCCCTCCTCGGCCGCGACGTTGGCGATGCCGGTCGAGATGCCGGAGCCGAGATTGCAGATCGGCGCCGGGAAACAGCTCCAGCGCGGCGCGCCGCGCGATGACCTTGCGCGGCATCGAGCGGCAGCGCCGGAATGTCGGACAGCGGCATCGCGCAGCTCGCCGGCATAGGCCGGGCTGTAGTCGGTGACGTAGGTCTGGCGCTGATCGGGATCGACCACGACACGAGATCGACCAGGATGCCGGGAATCTTCACCTGCTTGGGCGGCAGCGTGCCGCGCTTGGCCATGCGCTTGACCTGCACGATGACGACGCCGCCGCAGCGGCGCGTCGCCTGCGCCATCGACAGCATCTCGCCGAAGATCGCCTCCTGCTCCATCGTCACGTTGCCGTCCTCGTCGGCGGTGGTGCCGCGCAGGAAGCAGACGTCGACGTGGAACGGCTTGTAGAACAGCTATTCCTTGCCGCGCGAAGGTCACCAGCTCGACCAGGTCCTCGGTCGCGCACTTGCTCTGCCGGCCGCCGCCGTGGCGCGGATCGACGAACGTGTGCAGGCCCGTCTGGGTGATGAGGCCGGGGCGGCCGGCGGCCATCTCGCGCATGAGCTGCGAGAGCGCGCCCTGCGGCAGCGTGTAGGCCTCGATCTTGTTCGGCGACGCGCGAGTCGCGAGACCGGCGGCGAATTGACGAAGGTGCCGCAGACGACGCGCTTGAGCAGGCCCTCGATGGGCGAAATGGCCGACGCCGCGCGTCGCGCCGTCGCCAAGGCCGACCGGATGCACGGCGGTGATGCTGGCGCGGCTCGCCGTCCGCCAGAAAGCGCTGCCCAACGCGGCCATCAGCGCTTCGGGCACCGCGTGGCCGCCGCCCGAGCCGCCGATCAGGATCGTGTCGCCGGACCTGACGATCGCTGCGGCCTGGGCAGCGCTGACAACCCGTGCGGCCATCGTTTCTTCCCTGTGAGTTGATGAGCCGTCGCCGTCACACCGCGGACTAGCGGAGCGCGGTCCGCCCGACAAGCGGCGCCTTGACCCGGGCTTGTCCCGGTCCGCGCTTGCGCGACCCGAAGCCCCACGGCCCAGATCGATGCCCGACGATTACGACAGCGCCCGCGCCGCGGAGGACATGTCCGCACGACGCAGGCGTCCCCACCGACACCTCGAAGGTTCAGGCCAAGGCCCGCCTTGAGTTAATTATCTAGTTAGTTATAACTCCGCCATGATCCGCATGTCAATGTGCGGCATCACCGCCAACCCAGCCCGGAAGGCCCAGAGAAGACCTCAATGAGCAGCTTTCACGAGGAACAGGTTCTCAGCGTTCACCATTGGACGGACACGCTGTTCAGCTTCACCACGACGCGCGATCCCGCGTTCCGGTTCATCAACGGGCAGTTCACCATGATCGGCCTCAAGGTGGACGGGCGGCCGCTGCTGCGCGCCTACTCCATGGCGAGCGCCAACTATGAAGAGAACCTCGAATTCTTCAGCATCAAGGTGGCGGACGGGCCCCTGACGTCGCGGCTCCAGCACCTGCGCGAGGGCGACGTCATCCTGGTCAACCGCAAGGCGACCGGCACGCTGATCCACGACAACCTGCTGCCCGGCCGCACGCTCTACATGCTGGGCACCGGCACCGGCCTCGCGCCGTTCCTCAGCATCATCAAGGACCCGGAGACCTACGAACGCTACGACAAGGTCGTGCTGGTCCATGGCTGCCGGCAGATCGCGGAGCTTGCCTATGGCGAGCTGATCACCGAGGACCTGCCGCAGCACGAGCTGCTCGGCGAGAGCATCCGCGAGAAGCTCGTCTATTATCCGACGGTGACGCGCGAGCCATTCCACAATCGCGGACGGATCACCGACCTCATCCGCTCCGGCAAGCTGTTCGACGATCTGGGCCTCACGCCCATGGACGCAGCAACCGACCGCTTCATGCTGTGCGGCAGCCCGGCCATGCTGGAGGAGCTGCGCAACATGCTGGGCGAAGCCAGCTTCGCTGAAGGTAACCACCACGAGCCCGGCCACTACGTGATCGAGAAGGCCTTCGTGGAGAAGTGACGCACTCCTGATCCACGGCGGCGCCACCTTTCCCTGCGGTAGAGGTCGACCGCGCAACGCGCGGGCGGGTGAGGGCTTACGATCTATCGAGAGGGCTCCGCCCCCTCACCGGATCGCTTCGCGATCCGACCTCTCCCGCCGGGGAGAGGTGGAGCTTGCGGCACGTCTGCTGGATCGCCCGCAATCCGAATTGCATCGAGCCTCAATGCCGGCCCTCGTAGAGATCGCGCCCGCGCACCAGCGCGCGGATCTTGCCGTCGGCGATGCCGCGCTTGAGCATCCAGAAACCGCAGTCCGGGTGGATATATCTCACCCTCCCCTGCCCCAGCACGGTATCGGCGCGCTCGATCGCCCGCGCGACCGTATCGGCGGCTTCGATCTCCGTCTGCTTGATGTCGACGACGCCGAGGCCGAGCCCGATTTCCGGCCGCAACTCCTTGAACACGGCAAGCTCTTCGGCCGGGCGGTGCGCGTTCTCCATCACGATGTGGTCGACATGCAGGCTGTTGAGGTAGCGCATGAGCTGTCCCCAGTTGCCCTTCTGGATCGACTGGCCACCGTAATTGCCGAAGCACAGATGCACCGCCGGCGTCGTCGGGATCGCGCGCAGCACGACGTTGATCGCTTCGGCGGCCCATTCCCATTCGTCGGGCGAACCCGGCAGGTTCGCCTCGTCGACCTGGATCACCTCGGCGTCGATATGCTTGACCTGCTCGGCCAGCACGCCGGCGATCGCCATCGCGAGCGCAGCCTTGTCCTTGTAATGCGCATTGAGCAGCATCTTGGTCAGCATGTGCGGACCGGTCAGCGTGAACTTCAGCGGCCGTGTCGCCAGCCTCCTGGCGCGCTCGCATGCGGCAGGCAGGTCCAGCGAGCCGGGACCGATAGGCGCATCGACGATTCCCGGCGCGCGCGTGCGGAACTTGTGGTCCGGCGATTTCTTGAACTCCAGCCACTCGGCGAGGCCGATGTCGTTGCGCACGCCGGCCATCGGACGGACGAAATACTCGATCATCCCGTTGGTCTCGGGATGGTTGATGTCGAAACGGTAAAGCTCGCCGTCGCACACGAGATCGATGCCGGCCTGCTCCTGCGTGCCGATGACGACGCGCGTGGCGTCGATCAGCGCCTGCTCGGACGGCGCCGCGATCAGCCAGTCCGGCAGCGGATAGGAGCCTACGGTCGTCGTGAGGATGCGCGGCGTCGCGGCGGCCATGGGCGGTCACTCCCTCTTGGGTTCACGCCGGGCGGCGCGGCGACGAAGTCGCTCCGCACCGGCGAAACCAGTGTTATCTAACCGTATAGTTACCAAACGACACGAGTTCAAACCGGCTATGACGCCTTTGCCAGAAGGGACGGCGACGAGGCGATGCGGGCGCCTTCCACCAGCGACTGGAACTTCGCCCACACGATGGTGTCGTGAATCTCGTCGTTGCCGGCGAAGCTGGCGAAGCCGCAATCGGCGCCGGCGATCACGCGCTCGCGGCCGAACGCGCCGACCCATCGCCCGAGACGTTGCGCGATCAGCTCCGGATGCTCCACCATCACGCTCGACTGCGTGATCATGCCGGGGATCATGATGGTGTCGTCGGGCAGCTTGGCGTCGCGCCACACCGTCCATTCGTGTTCGTGGCGCGGGTTGGCAGCCTCGAACGAATAGGCGCCGACGTTGAGCTTGCCGAGCAGGTCGACGATGTCCTTGACCTCCATGTCATGGACGCGCGGCCCGAAATTGATGCCGTAGCAGGTGTGGAACCGCACCTTGTCCTTCGGGATGCCGCGCAGCGCATGGTTGATCGCCTCGACCCGCATTGCGATCCAGCGCCTGCAATCCTCGACGCTCAGTTCGGGATGGAGCACGTAGTAGGTGACGAGATGCGGGTCATCGACCTGGAGGATGAAGCCGGCGTCGACGATGGCGCGGTATTCCACCGAGATCGCCTCGGCGAGCGCGAACACATACTCTTCCGCCGACTTGTAGAAGCCGTTGCGGTTCCAGTCCTCGATGCTGGTGGCGGAGGTCGACGGCACGAACACGTCGGCGGCGGCAACACCCTTGGTCGCGGCCTTGAGGTTGTCGAGGTCGGCCTGGAGCTGCGCCTGTCCGCGATAGCTCACCGGCCCGGTGCAGACGAAATGCTTGTGCGCGGTGTGGACGTTGGCAAGTTGCGGCGCATAGAAGGCCGGAAAATCCGCAACCTCGCGCGAGCCGACCCACGGGCTCTGGTTTTTCTTGGCGGTGTCGGGCTCGAACCCGGACAGGCGTTCGTTGATGTAGGTGATGAAGCTCGGCTTGCCCATCTCGCCATCATCGATCACGTCGAGCCCGGCATCGACCTGCTTGCGCACGATATCGGCAACGGCACTGCGCACGCGCGCCGCATAGGCGGTCTCGTCGAGCGCTTCGCCGGCGCGCCGCTTGGCGATCAGCGCCTCGAGGTCCGGCGGCCGCGGCAGGCTGCCGACGTGAGTCGTCAGGATACGGTCGTTGCTGTGTTTCATTAGGTCCTCCCGTTGTTTCTAAATATCGTCTGCGATTCGACCGGCCGCACGAACGGCGTGCCGCCTTGCCCCGCATGACTGTGGCGCCGGGCACGCGCCGCGATCAAGATGTATCAAAACGGGTAATTGTCCATCCCGTCCGACGCATCGACGAGGTCGTCGGGTCGCCAAGGACGCGGCCGGGCGCGGCCGCCGGTTCAGCCTTTCGGCATTCCGATCCCTTGGGGTCGCTTTGAAACGGCGCTGTGCGGAAGGACGAAGGGCTCATTGCCGGCCGGCACGCGGCGCACGGCATCGCCGACGCCGAAAATGCGATCGAGGGTTTCGTCCGTGATGACGGCCGCGGGCGGTCCGCTCGCGGCGAGGCGGCCGGCATCGAGGACGACGATCCGGTCGGCGAACAACGCCGCGAGATTCAGGTCGTGGAGGATCGCGACCACCGCGACGCCGCGCGCCGCGCATTGCCGGGCGACGCGGGCGACATCGAGCTGGTGGCGCAGGTCGAGGCTCGCGGTCGGCTCGTCGAGCAGCAGCACGCCCGGTCCATGAACGGCTTCCGCGCATGCGAGCTGAACCAGCACGCGGGCGAAATGCGCGCGCTGCTGCTCGCCGCCAGACAGCGTGGTGACGATGCGGTCGCGGAAGTGCCGCAAGATCGACCTCCGCCGATGCGCCGTCGACGAGCGCATCGACGCGCGCGCCGCCGCGGTCGCCGGCGCCCATCGCGCACGATCTCGGCGACGGTGAACGGAAACGACGACGGTAATGTTCTGCGACAGCACCGCGCGATGCAGCGCGAGCTCGCGCGGCGTGTAGGACGAGACCGCGCGCCCCTTCAGCCGCACATCGCCCGGCGTGCGGGCGTAGTTCGCCCGCGAGCACCCGCAGCAGCGTCGACTTGCCGGCGCCGTTCGGGCCGACCAGCGCGACCGTCTCGCCCGCGTCGCAGGCGAGCGAGACATCGTCGAGCAGCGTCTTGGCGCCCGACGCGGACCGCAGACGCCGCGAGTGCGGCGAGGACGGCGGTCATAGCCCGACCAGCGCGCGCTGCCGCAGCAACAGCGACGAGAAAGAACGGCGCGCCGATCGCCGCCGTGACGATGCCGATCGGCAGCTCCGCCGGCGCCACGATCACGCGCGCGAAGGTGTCGGCGACGAGCAGCAGGATCGCGCCGAAGCACAACGCGGCCGGCAGCAGGAGCCGATGGCCCGGCCCGATCACGAGCCGCAGGAGATGCGGCACGACGATGCCGACGAAGCCGATCACGCCGGCAGACCGCGACGGCGGCGCCGGTCGCTGCCGCGACCAGCACGATGGCGATGCGCTTCAGCCGCTCCACCGGGACGCCCATGTGAAACGCCTCGGCTTCGCCAAGCACCAGCAGATCGAGCCCGCGCGCGATGAACGGCATGCCGATCAACAGCACCGCGAGGAACGGCGCGATCGCCGCCGACCTTGCCCCAGGTCGCGCCGCCGAGCGAGCCGAGCGTCCAGAACGTGATGTCGCGCAGCTGGCGGTCGTCGGCGATGAACAGCAGGAGCCCGATCGCCGGCGCTGCGCCAGCGCGCCGATGGCGAGGCCGGCGAGCAGCAGGATCGCGATCGAAGTACGGCCGCTCGCGCGTCGCGACGCGATAGAGCAGCGATCGTCGTGATCAGCGCGCCGGCGAATGCGGCGACCGGCAGGATCTCGAACGGCAGCTTCAGCCCGCTCGCGGCGAGCAGCCGGTCGCCGACCACGATGGTGACGGCGGCGGCGAGCCCGGCGCCGGCCGACACCCCGACCAGCCCGGGATCGGCGAGCGGATTGCGGAACAGGCCCTGCATGACGGTGCCGGCGGCGGCGAGCAGCGCGCCGACCATGCATGGCCGTGGCGATGCGCGGCAGCCGGATCGACCACAGCACCAGCCGGTCGCGCGCGACCGGGCGGGTCGCCGCGTCGGCAAGGCCGAACGCCGCCATCAGGCGGCCGAACGGGATGCCGGCCGCGCCGACCGTCGCGGCGATCATCGCCACGCGACGACGAGCGCCGCGAGCAGGATGCCGATCACGATCATGGGCGAACGCCGCAAGGCGCGCGGACGGGCCGCTCGCGCGCCGCACCGGCTGCGCTCATCGCCGGCAGGCCTCGGCCGCGTCGTCTTGTTCCGACGGCATCACGTCGCGGGCGACGATTTGGCTAGAGCGCCACCGCGAGATCGCGGGCGGCGCGCGCCGTGCGCGGACCGAAGCCGAGCAGATAGAGGCTTTCCATCGATACGAAGGCATTGCTGCGACGCTGCCGGCGTCAGCGCGAAGCGCGGGATGCGCGAACACCTCGGCTGCCGTCAGCGGCTGATGCGAGCGGCTGCATCACCAGGATCGCATCCGGCTTGGCCTCGACCAGCGCCTCGTCGCCGACCGGCTTGTAGCCGTCATACTCGGTGATCGCGTTGACCGCGCCCGCGAGCTTGATGATGCCGTCGGCGGCGGTGTTGCGGCCCGCCACCATCGGACGGCCGTTCACCATCGAGAGAACGAACAGCACCTTCACCGGCCGCTCGATCCCCGCGCGCAGCCGCTTCAATGCATCGAGGTCCGCACGCCACCGCATTCGCGAGGCAGGTGCCGCGTTCCTCGGCGCCGGCCACGGTGGCCACGAGCCGCACTTTTTCAATGATGCCTTCGCCGGTGAAGTGATCGGGCACGTGCACATAAGGCACCGCCGCGGCTTCGAGCACCGCCACAGTCTCTTTCGGGCCGGAGCCTTCGCTCGCCAGCACCAAGGTGGGCGCGAGGCCCAGAACGCCCTCGGGCGAAAGCGCTCGCATATAGCCGACGCTCGGCTTTTCCTTCATCGCGCGCGGCGGATAGAGGCTGGTGGTGTCGACCGCGACGATGCGATCCTCCAGACCCAGCGCGTAGAGGATCTCGGTGACGGCGCCGCCGACCGAGACGATGCGGCTGGTGTCGGCAACAGTGACCTCGCGGCCGACGGCGTCGCGCAACGTCGTCGCCATGCCAGGGCCGCACGACGAGATGGCTGCCATCAGCCCGGCCGCCGCCCGAACGCCAGTCCATCTGGATGCTGTGGCCACCGGAATCACTTCGTCAGGATGAGCTTGCCGCGCGACGTAATGCGCAGCCGGTAGTCTTCCTCATTGTGGACGAGAATGACCTCCGTCCCTCCCGCAAACAACGTCTGGACCGAAACGCGGACCGGCTCGCTCCTCTGCGAGCGCGGCGGGATGTCGACCGATATTTTATCGTTTGGATTCATTCCAGTTTTCAGAGTGTTACCAATAAGCTACGCCGCGGATTTAACCTCCTGGCGTTCTTGACTCGATTAGTACGGTTTTTTAATTTCCGCAACAACGAACGTTCATAGATCATCACGAACGGCGTTGGATTAGCCAGCCAGCGGCATCGGAGCCCAGCCAGCCAGACGCAGAGGACCAATGGCGGTCTTCTCCAAAAACGTTCCGGGCGGTGACCCGGACATGGCTGGGGGCTCAAACAATGTTCAAGCTTTTCCGCTCACGCGCCGCGCTGCTCGCAGGCGTATCGGCATCCGCGCTTTCGATCGTCACCGCCGCCGTGGCACAGACCTCGGGGCCGCAGACGCTCGACCCGATCACCGTGCTCGCCACTAAGACCGAAGAGAAAGCGATCGACTCGCTCGCCGCGGTGAGCACGATCCGCGAGGAGCAGATCAGACAGATCCTGCCGACGCGGCTGTCCGAAATCTTCTTCGGCGTCCCCAGCGTCACGTTTCAGCAGCGTGGCGACGACCCGGCGACCGCCATCAACATCCGCGGCCTGCAGGACTTCGGCCGCGTCGCCGTCGTCGTGGACGGCGCGCGCCAGAACTTCCAGACCACCGGCCACAACGCCAACGGCGTGTTCTATCTCGACCCCGAGCTGATCGGCGGCGCCGACATCGTTCGCGGCCCGGTCGCCAACATCTACGGCTCCGGCGCGATCGGCGGCGTGGTGTCGTTCCGCACCAAGGACGTCGACGACGTGCTGAACTTCGGCGAGCGCTGGGGCATGGCAGCGAGCGCGATGGCCGGCTCCAACCTGGGGCGGGGCATGGGCTCGTTGTTCGGGGCGGTCCGTGCAAACCCCAACATCGATGTCTTCGGCGGCGCCGTTTTCCGGTCGCAGTCGAACTACAAGGACGGCGACGGCGTGGAGATACCGAACACCTCCAACGAACTCGGCGCGGGCATCGGCAAAATCACCATCCGCCCCATGGAAGGCCACGAGATCAAGCTGACCGGCATCACCCAGAATTTCGACTTCCACACCGGCCAGCAGGCCATCACCACCGGGTCAACCACGACGGCCCGCAATGAATCGGTCTACGACGCGCGGGTGCGCACCGATTTGCTGTCGGCGCGGTGGAAGTACAGCAGGCCCGAGGACAAGTGGTTCGACTTCGAGGCGACCGCTTATTTCACCCGCAACAACGAGGACGAGACCAAGGTCCTCAACGGCACGCCGACCAGCCTCGGCAACGCGATCACCGGCTTCGTCGGCGACCGCCGCAACTTCAACATCGAGACGACCGGCTTCGATATTCACAACTCCACGCGATTCGAGACCGGGCCGTTCCGCCACGTCCTCACATACGGGGTCGACGGCTTCTTCGACAAGGTCAACGTCGTCGACGCCACCGGAACCGCCGACCTGTTCACGCCATCCGGCAAGCGCACGGTGGACGGCGCCTTCGCACAATGGAAGGCGAGCTACCTGAACTGGGTCGATATCATCGGCGCCGCGCGCTATGACGAGTTCAAGCTCGAGGGCGGCGGCGTCACCAACGAGGGCGACCGGATTTCGCCGAAGATCACGGTCGGCGTCAATCCGCTGACTTGGCTCACGGTCTACGCCACCTATGCCGAGGGCTATCGCGCGCCTTCGATCACCGAGACGCTGGTGGCCGGCAATCACCCGCCGTTCTTCGCCTTCCCCGGCGCGCCTCCCGGCTTCACCTTCGTGCCGAACCCAAGCCTGCTGCCGGAAGTCGGCAAGACCAAGGAGGTCGGCGTCAACGTCAAGTACGACGACCTGTTCACGGCAGGCGACAAGCTGCGCATCAAGGCCAACCTGTTCCGCAACGACGTCGACGACTACATCAACCCGGTGCAGTTCGGACCGATCAACCTGTTCGGCATCCCGGCCTTCTATCAGTACCGCAACATCGCGAATGCCCGGATCGACGGCGTCGAGTTCGAGAGCACCTACGATGCCGGCGCGTGGTTCGTCGGCCTGTCGGGCCAGCACCTGCGCGGCCACGACGTCCAGACCAACGATCCGCTGCTCACCGTCCAGCCCGACCAGATCGCGATCACGGCCGGCCTCCGGTTCTGGGACCGCAAGATGAGCGTCGCGGTGCGATGGGCGGCCGTCGCCGCCAAGAATGCCGCGGACATTCCGGATCTCGACCGCAACGGCCAGCCGGACCTGCCGGTGGCGGGCGCCTACAACCTGGTCAACATCTATCTCGGGTACCAGCCGACACCGGATGTGACGGTCGGATTTGCGGTCGAAAACGCGCTCAACGAACAATATTTCCGCTATCTCGATTTCCAGGCCAGTCCCGGGGTAACCTACAAGGGTTCGTTGCGGCTGCGCTTCGGGACGACATGACCGGGAGAGATCGCGGATCGAACGGAGGCCCGCGGCTCATGCCGCGGGCCTTGGCTGTCTGAGCATCGATCTACAGCAGAGGATATGAGCATGACCTTTATCGCCATGAACCGCTTCCGCGTCGGCAAGGGATCGGAAGATGCCTTCGAGCAGGTCTGGATGAACCGGGACTCGCAGCTCCAGACGGTGCCGGGCTTCGTCGAGTTCCACCTGCTCAAGGGACCGGAAGCCGACGACCATACGCTTTATGCCTCGCATACCGTGTGGCAGAGCCACGCGGCCTTCGAGGCATGGACGAAGTCGGAAGCCTTCCGCGCCGCGCATAGCCGCGCCGGCAACAACAACGTCCTGTACCTCGAGCACCCCAAGTTCGAGGGCTTCGAGGTCCGCCAGACGATCGGCCAGGCGGCCGCCAAGGTCGCCTGAGGTCCCCAGCCGCGTGAGGCTCCCATGCTCGCATCCGCGCCGGCCCCGGCGTCCGCCGTCGATTTGACCAGCGTCCTCGCCGCCAATCCCGGTGCGGTCGTCGAGGAGGTCGCCAGGGAGCATGGCGCGACGCCGCGCGCAGTCTTCGAGGCCCTTCCCGGCGACATGCGCCGGTTCGCTCCGCCAGAGGCCTTTGTCGATGCGATGACCGACATCGCGGGCTGGGGCGACGTGACGCTGATCGTCCACACCGACGACGGCATCATGGAGTTCACCGGCCCGGTACCGAAGGGCGAGATCGCCCGCGACTATTACAACCTCATGGCGCGGACCGGCTTTCACGGGCACCTGCGCTACAAGCGCTGCGGCGGGCTTGCCTTCGTCGAGCGCCCCTTCATGGGGCGGCTGTCGGCCTCGGTTCTGTTCTTCAACGGCGACGGCGGAATCATGTTCAAGGTCTTCGTCGGCCGCGACGAGAGCCGCGAACTCAAGGCCGACCAGCTTACAGCGTTCCGCGCACTCGCTGCCCGGTTGTGTCGGTGATTGCATACCGGCATGGCTGCATACTCCAGCTTCCACCGCATCGATAGAGCGGCCGCGCCGCGGTCGGCGGCATCCTTGTGCGGCCGGACGTCGCATCCGGCTACAACCACTGAGATATAAACAAAACATTAAGGGAGGTGAGCGAGGCTGTCGGCAACAGAGAATCATGAATGTTCTGGAAGCTCTCCGGCTCACTCCTAGCGGCGTTCGTCGCCACCGGCGCGGCGGCGCTCTACGCGCATAGCGCCAAGCCCGTGGCGGACGCGTGGCATGACGCCTATCGGCGGCCGGACGCCATTCCGTATCCCGAATCCAATCCCTATTCCCAGGCCAAGGCCGATCTCGGCCGGACGCTGTTCTTCGATCCGCTGATGTCGGGATCGCAGTCGCGCTCCTGCGCGAGCTGCCACAACCCCAGCCTCTCCTGGAGCGACGGGCTGCCGCGCGCGGTCGGCGAGGCGTCGATGGGGCTGCGCACCCCGACGATCCTCAATGTCGCCTGGCTCCCGATTTTCGGCTGGGACGGCAAATTCCCGGACCTGGAAGCGGTGGCCTTCGGCCCGATCACCGCCGTCAACAACATGAACTTGCCCGAGGAGGTGCTCATCGCGCGATTGAGCGCCATACCCGGGTATGTCACGGCGTTCGAGCGCGCGTTCGGAACGGGCGTGATCACCCGGCGCAAGATCGAGCTGGCGCTCGCCACCTACGAGCGGTCGGTCATCTCGGAGGACGCGCCCTTCGACCGCTGGGTCAAGGGCGACGCCACCGCGATCGACGAGTCCGCCAAGCGCGGCTTCGCGATCTTCAACACCAAGGGGCGCTGCGCCGAATGTCATGAGGGGTGGGCCTTCACCGACGGCTCCTTCCATGACATCGGAACGGCAAATGATGAGGACGTCGGACGGGGGCGGCTGTTTCCGACCTCGCTGAAGCTCCAATATGCCTTCAAGACGCCGACGCTGCGCGATGTCGACCGCCGGGCGCCCTACATGCACGACGGCTCGGTCGCCAATCTCGAAGACGTCATCGAGCTCTACGATCGAGGCGGTATCGACCGCCCGAGCCGGTCGGAGCTGATGCGTCCGCTCGGGCTGTCGGCGCAGGAAAAGACCGATCTCATGGCCTTCCTGCGCACGCTGACGAGTCAATCCAAGCCGGTCTCATTTCCGGTTCTCCCGCGCTGACAGCCTGGCGCGTACGCCGATTCCTCACCCTGAGACTGGACCGCCAATGCCAATTCCTCATCCTGAGGAGCCCGCCAGGGGCGGGCGTCTCAACGGATGAAGCCCGGATCGTGCCTGTGACGTAAATTCTTCGGCAAGGCGTGACGATGTGCTCGTCACGGGCCGCCCATCCTTCAGGACGCGCAGTGGTGCCACTCAGGATGAGACGGTCAACGATTTCTGACCAAGAAGAGAGCTTCCGTGCCCGTGTATTCATCACGGCTGCGTGAAACAATCACGGTTGCGTGAAAGAAACATCCCGACGTCAGCAGAAATGCCGCAAGGCTCCGCCCAGTAAAGCCAGGCCTGTCAGCATGAACATGCCGCCGGCGCGCTCGATCGCGGCGCGGTCAAACGGCATCCGGTCGGCCGCGACGGCAAGGGCAGCACCGGAAAAAACACTGATGACACTGATGGCAGCGGCCATTTGGTCCTCCCAAGGCAGTCTTGTTTGAAAGCTATACGCGGCAATCCGTAATCGGATCCTTTCCCAGGACGGCCACCTGGGAACCTTGGGTCAGAAAACGCATGGGCAGAGTTAACCAAGAATTGAACTGGTAGATTTACCTAATGCAATTCGTCAAGAAATAATTAATAATAAATTTGCGTTGATGATTGTTGAGGAAGGCCACCCCTTGATGGTAACGCGTACCCGGAATCTACTATTGCGTGCGGCTGCTCCCGGCTTGGTTGCATTAGCTCTTCTGTCAATCGGAGGAGCGGGCGAGGCCCAGGCTCACGTCAAATGGTTTTGCGCCTTCGATGTCGCGGGTCAGCCGCGCGGCCTCGAAAATGTGCTCTGCACCAACTTCGAGGTCCTGGTCGGGCTTGCGATGGTCGCGCTGTTCGCCGGCTGTCTGCTCGAGCGGACATTTGTTGGAGATGCCCTGCTGCGCTCCTTCGATCGGGCGACCGCGGCGCTCCACTCCCACACCGAGATCATGTTTCGGGTCGGCATTGCCGGTTTCCTGATCGGCCTGTGGGCTCTCGGCGGCGTCCTGCTGACGCCGGAACTGAAGACGACCTGGGCGGTCATTCCGTGGATCCAGCTCGCGATGGCGGCCTGCCTGATCTCGCGCCGGACGATGCCGGTCACCGCGTTCGGCATATGCGCCTGTTCGCGATCGCAGCTTACCAATACGGCATCTTCCACCTGGCGGACTATCCGATCTTCCTCGGCATCGCGGCCTACCTCGCGCTGACCGGCCTGCAGAAGGACCTGTTCGGCAGTGCGTCCGCTCGACATCGTCCGCTGGGCGACGGCCATCACCCTCATGTGGGCGTCGATCGAGAAGTGGGCCTATCCGGAGTGGACCTTCCCGCTCTTCATCCGACATCCCGCGCTGACCATGGGTTTCGACGCCGAGTTCTTCATGCGCTCGGCCGGCGTCATCGAGTTCGCGCTGTCCTTCGCCCTGATGTGGACGCCGCTGGTGCGGCGTGTCGGCGCCGCCATCCTTGCCGCCATGTTCATCGCCGCGATCGTCGAGTTCGGCAAGATCGACGCGATCGGCCATCCGGATCATCGTCGTGCTGGTCGCGATCGTGGCGGACCCGGCGCGGCAACGTGCGGAAAACAGGGATCTGGCTGATGGTGCCGGTTGGCTTTGGCGCCGCCTGACGCTGTCGCTGGGCGCCTATTACCTGATGCACAGCGTGCTGTTCGCGTCGGCTGCGACGTAATGGCCTAGGCTGCCGAGGGTACCGGGCCGCGCCCCCTCGGGCCGCGGCCGGAGCCGATCACTCCACCTGCACGACCAGCTTCATCTTGGGATGAATGGCGCACAGGACGTTGAACGTCCCGGCTTCGGGGAAGACCACGGCCGGTCCTGCTCCCCGGCTTCTGGTCGCCGGAGTCGAACCTGAACTTGTCCGCCGCGAGATAAACGTGGTGCAGCAGGTCCTCGTCGTCGTTGACGAATTCGACGGTATCGCCGCGTTTGATGGTGATCTCGCCCGGGCGGAACGAGCGGCCCTTCTGGCGACCTGGTATGAGGCACCGGCGAAAGCCGTCCAGGATAGCCCGGCGAGAAGGCCCACGACCGCGCCCGCGGCGGCTAGGCCGGTCATCCGCGTCATCAATCGCCCATGGCTGACATGCATCCCACGGCCCCTCCCGCCGGCGGTTCCGAGTCGCATGGAAGCCAATCACGCCAGCGTCGCCCGTTACCGTGCTGCCGCCGGGTTAACGCCGCGTTAGCGAACAGCGAAAAGGTTTCGACGACATACAAGAGGCTCTTAACCGACGGCATCTAAGGTCCTGGACATCAAACAGAAGTTTCGTCCGATGGACCCTATTTTGCCGACGGTACAACCAAAGATGGACCCGCGAAGGCGCAGCCTCCTGGCGTGGCTCGCCACGCTCGCCCAGACCATTCGCGGCCGCATCCTGATCGCCTTCCTGGTGATGAGCGTCATCACCGGGGCGCTCGGCGGCTACGCCGCCCTCGGCATCAGGCGGGCCGGCATCCTGGTCGCCAAGACGTTCGACGAATCGCTGATGTCGATCAACTATGCGCGGGCGGCGGCGGCCGACTTCGCCGCCATGCAGGCCGTGTTCGCGCGCCGCCTGCCTGACGGCGGACCCGGCGTTGCAGCACCAGCTCGACGACAAGCTAAAGACCCTGGCGACCAATCGCTGACCGACGATCTCGCGATCGCCGCGGAGCGCTCGCAGTCGGCTGCGGGCGGCGGAGCGGCCGCCAACGTCCATCGCGCCGCCGCCGCCTGGAAGGAGGCGCGTACGCGCCTGCTCGGCGGCACCGAGCCGGACGCCTGGAGCGCGCTCGACCGCTATGCCACCACGGTGGACCAGCAAGTCGACCTGCTGGTCAACTACACCGCCGGCGACGGTTTCCTGTACCGCCAGCGCGCGCAGGCCGCAGTGTCCGACGACCTGCGGCTCAACATCATCGGCACCGCGCTGGCGCTGCTGCTCTCCGCCCTCGGTCGCATGGCTGCTGGCGCGCCGGATCATCGGTCCGGTCGCCATGGCCTCCGTGGTCGCCGGGCGTATCGCCAAGGGCGACCTCGAGGGAACGGTTCCTCCGGGAAGCGCCGACGAGCTCGGCGCGCTGCTCTCCGCCATGGGCGTCATGCGCGACAACATCCGGGAGATGATGGCGCGCGAGGTCGCACAGCGCCGCTCTGGCGCAGACCCGCCTCGCCGACGCGCTCGAAAGCTCGCGCGAGGGCATCGTGGTCGTCGACGCCGAGGGCCGCATCGCGCTCGCCAACTCGCAGGCCGCCGATTTCCTCGGGCGCACGCCCGGCGGCTGAAGGCGGGCAAGCCCATCGCCGAGCTCACCGCCGCAGACAGCGCGGCGGCGGAAACCGGGCTTGCCCGGGTGCTGCTGAGCGAGGCGCTCGATGTCGACGAGACCTGCCTGGCCGATGGCCGATGGCTGCGCATCAGCCGCAACGCCACGCAGGAAGGCGGCTTCGTCGTGGTGTGCAGCGACATCACCCTGCTCAAGGAGCAGAAGGCCGGCCTGCGAGCGCACGAACCTGCGGCTCGACGCGGCGCTCGAGAACATGTCGCAGGGCCTCTGCCTGTATGACGCGCAGAACCGGCTCATGGTCGTCAACCGCCGCTTCTGCGAGATCTTCGGCTCCTGGCGCCCAGCGAAGTCATGCCCGGGATGACGTTCCGCGAGGTCCTCGAGCTCTGCGTGGCGGCCGGAAACCATCGCGGCAAAAGCGCATCCGACCTGATGGCGGACTATGCCGTATTCGTCGGGCAACGCCGGATGGGAACCCATTTCCAGGAGCTCGACCGACGGCCGCGTCGTCGCCATCGCGCACCAGCCGACCGCCGACGGCGGCTGGGTTGCGACCTACGAAGACGTCACCGAACGCCGGCAGGCCGAAGCCACGGATCGCCTTCATGGCCCGCCACGATGCCCTGACCGGCCTGCCCAACCGCGTGCTGTTCGGCGAGCGCATCGACCAGGCCCTGGCGCATCGGCCGCGGCAGCGGCTTTGCCGTGTCTGTCCTCGACCTCGACCACTTCAAGCAGGTCAACGACACGCTCGGCCATCCGGTCGGCGACGAGCTGCTCTGCGCGGTGGCGGAACGGCTGCAGGCCTGCGTGCGCGAAACCGATACCGTCGCGCCGCCTGGGCGGCGACGAGTTCGCCATCGTGCAGTGCGGCGTCGACGCAGCCGGAAGATGCCGCGATCCTGGCGCGCCGCATCGTCGAGGTCGTGAGCGCGCCCTACGAGATCGACGGCCACCGCGTCACCATCGGCATCAGCATCGGCATCTCGCTGGCGCCCGGCGACGGCCGAGACCTGCGAGAAGCTGCTGAAGAACGCCGACGTCGCGCTCTACCGCGCCAAGACGGACGGCCGCGGCACCTGGCGCTTCTTCGAGCCGGAGATGGACGCCCGCCTGCAGGCCCGCCGCGCGCTCGAGCTCGATCTGCGCGAGGCGCTCGCGAACGAGCGAGTTCGAGCTGTTCTACCAGCCGCTCTACAATCTCGAGCGCAACCGCATCGGCGGCTTCGAGGCGCTGCTGCGCTGGCACCATCCGATGCGCGGCCTGGTCTCGCCGGCCGAGTTCATCCCGGTCGCCGAGGAGATCGGCCTGATCGTCCCGCTCGGCGAATGGGTGCTGCAACCGCGCCTGCGCCGAAGCCAGCAACTGGCCGGACGAGCGTCAAGGTCGCCGTCAACGTCTCGCCGGTCCAGTTCAAGACGCCGCGGCTGGTTCAGCGTCGTCACCGGCGCTCGCCGATTCCGGCCTGCCGGCGCAACGCCTGGAGCTCGAGATCACGGAATCGGTGCTGCTCGCCAACAACGGCGCGACGCTCGCCATCGCTGCATGCCGCTGCGCACGCTGGGCGTGCGCATCGCGATGGACGACTTCGGCACCGGCTATTCGTCGCTGAGCTACCTGCGCAGCTTCCCGTTCGACAAGATCAAGATCGACCAGTCCTTCATCCGCGATGTTGGCGTCCGCGGACGGCGCGCGACTTCATCATTCGCGCCATCGTCGGCCTGGCCGGAGCCTCGGGATGACGACCACCGCGGAAGGCGTCGAGACCGAGGAGCAGCTTGCGTGGCTGCGCGCCGAAGGCTGCGACGAGGTCCAGGGCTATCTGTTCAGCCGGCCGGTCCCGCGCTCGAAGTGCCGGGCCTGCTGGCCCGCTGGGGCGGGACCGTCGCGGCGCGCGATGGCAAGCCACCGGCGCGCGAGAGAGCGACCAAGCACCTCGTCGGCGCGGGACGTTGATGCTCCTCGCGGCGGCGCGCTCTACGGCCGCCGACCCGTTCGCAGTTTTGGGTTTCGAAACCCGCAGCTTGCGTCACCGTTGATGCCGGCAGGCGGCGTGAAGGTTCGCCCACACGCCGCCTTGCGCAATCAACGACCTCTTCAGCAGCGTCATGGACACGGCAACGCGGACGCCGGCCCATGATCCCCGCTTAAGCCGCGGCGCTGACCTTGGCGCCGGTCGGGACGGACGCGATCGTCTTCAGGATCTGCGACGCGATCTGGTAGGGGTCGCCTTGCGAGTTCGGACGGCGATCTTCGAGATAGCCCTTGTAGCCGTTCTTCACGAAGCTGTGCGGCACGCGGATCGATGCGCCGCGGTCGGCGACGCCGTAGCTGAACTGGTGGATCGACTGCGGTCTCGTGCTTGCCGGTCAGCCGCATGTGGTTGTCCGGGCCATAGACCGCGATGTGATCCTCGCGCTCGCTGCTTCGAAGGCCGCCATCAGCGCTCTCGAAATAGTCCTTGCCGCCGGTCTCGCGCAGATAGGTGGTCGAGAAGTTGGCGTGCATGCCCGAGCCGTTCCAGTCGGTGTCGCCGAGCGGCTTGCAGTGATATTCGATGTCGATGCCGTATTTCTCGGTCAGCCGCTCCATCAGATAGCGGGCCATCCACATCTCGTCGGCGGCCTTCTTGGAGCCCTTGCCGAAGATCTGGAATTCCCACTGGCCCTTCGCCACCTCGGCGTTGATGCCTTCGTGGTTGATGCCGGCGGCGAGGCAGAGGTCGAGATGCTCCTCGACGATCTTGCGCGCGATGTCGCCGACGTTCTTGTAGCCGACGCCGGTGTAGTAGGGGCCCTGCGGCGCCGGATAGCCGGCCTCGGGGAAGCCGAGCGGGCGGCCGTCCTTGTAGAAGAAGTATTCCTGCTCGAAGCCGAACCAGGCGCCCTCGTCGTCGAGGATGGTCGCGCGCTTGTTCGAGGCGTGCGGCGTCTTGCCGTCCGGCATCATGACTTCGCACATCACGAGCACGCCGTTCGTGCGCGCGCCGTCCGGGAAGACGCGGACCGGCTTGAGCACGCAGTCCGAGCTTCGGCCTTCGGCCTGCATGGTCGAGCTTCCGTCGAAGCCCCACAGCGGAAGCTGCTCGAGCGTCGGAAACGCGTCGTATTCCTTGATCTGGGTCTTGCCACGCAGATTCGGCACCGGCGTGTATCCGTCGAGCCAGATGTACTCGAGCTTGTACTTTGTCATTGCGGTCTCTCATGAGCTGATGACGCGAGGATGTGATGAGCGAGCTCTGACTGGCGTGCGTCGGCAGCCGAGCGGCGCGCCCGGCCGCCAACTGCTGACAGGTCTCTCCAAGCATTTCATATGCCAATCGAGCGCGGATGAGCGCTTCGATGCGACGGACGCCGCGCAGCACGAGCAGCCGTTCGCTACCGCAGCAATGCTATCCAAAGAAGCAGAAAGCGCGATGCTGATAATGTAGCCATATGCTGATTTTTATGTGAGGCATGCTGAGCAATTGCAGTGCAAGCTGTTACAATGTCATTACGATCTCGTAGAGACTGACGCGCTTCATGCGCGCAGCTATCGGAGGACTGACAATGACGACGAGCCTCGCAGCCGGGATCGGCCAAGATCTACCAATTTCCCGCGACGGGGCCGCTTCGCCGTCGAGCACCCTTCACGACGACGCAAACTCCACCACGAAGTTGGCGCCGCCGATCGCGTTGGGCAGCGGCTGGTATCACGAAGCGGCGATCCAGGCCGAACAGGCTGCGCGCAAGAACTGGCATCGCCATGGCGATGTCGGGCCGGCATGCTCATGCGCCGTCCCGATATGCTGGCTGCATTCCGCCCATTCGATTGACGTCGGGCGTCACGCGCCGAAGATCGACCAGCCCATCCGCTTGGTCAGCGCCTCGAGCGCGATGCGCCCGAGATGCGAATTGCCGTTGGCATCGAGGCCCGGCGACCACACGGCGATCGAGGCCTTGCCGGGCGCGATCGCCAGGATGCCGCCGCCGACGCCGCTCTTGCCCGGCAGGCCGACCCGATAGGCGAACTCGCCCGAGCCGTCGTAGTGGCCGCAGGTCAGCATCACCGCGTTGATGCGCCGCGCGCGCTCGGGCTGAACGACCGACAGGCCGGTCGAGGGATTGCGGCCGAGATGGGCGAGAAAGCGTCCGGCCATCGCAAGCTGCCGGCACGACATCGCGATGGCGCAATGATGGAAGTAGACGCCGAGCGTGAAATCGACCGGATTTTCGAGCACGTCGAACGACTTCATGTAGTTGGCGAGCGCGATGTTGCGAAAGCCGGTGCGCTGCTCCGAGGCCGCCACCGCCTCGTCGATCGTGATCGACGGATCGTCGGCGACGAACTGCATGAACCTGAGAATCTCTCCCAGCGCCTCGCGCGGCTGATGCCCGGACAGGATCACGTCGGTGACGGCGATCGCGCCGGCATTGATGAAGGGATTGCGCGGGATGCCGCGCTCGTATTCGAGCTGGACGATGGAGTTGAACGGGCTGCCCGAAGGCTCGCGGCCGACGCGCCGCCACAACCGGTCGCCGACCTTGCCCAGCGCGAGCGTCAGCGTGAACACCTTCGAGATGCTCTGGATCGAAAACGGCGTGTCGCTGTCGCCGCCGGCCGCGACGTTGCCGTCGGCGTCGATCACGACGAGGCCGAAGGCTTGGGCGTCGACGCGGGCGAGCTCGGGAATATAGGTCGCGACCTCGCCCCGATCCGGCCGCTGGCGCATCTCGTCGGCGATTTCTTTTACGACATGGTCGAGGTCGGGCACGGCGATGCTAAATCCCGGCTTGAGCGTCGCGGGCGGTCGCGAAGGTCTTGGAGTCGATCTGTCGAATTCGACAGAGACAGTTTTCTACTCGTATCCGGTGTTCTTCCAGCTCGCATGCGTGACAGAGCATCGTCCTACGACAGCGAAAGATAGTCCAAACAATGCAAGCCGCGTTCCGGCAATCTCATGTCGCGGCGAGCCCCGGATCGGCGATCGCATTTCGGAGTGGCGCCGACGCGTGGATTGCCGCGACCTGGCCGGATTCTCACGCCAATTTATTTCAATGACTGAGACCGGCGCGCAGGTCGTGCCGTAATGCCTGGAAAAGACTGGCTGGGGCGCCTGGATTCGAACCAGGGGATGGCGGAATCAAAATCCGCTGCCTTACCACTTGGCTACGCCCCATCGCGCGGCGATGTGTCTGGAAGCGCGGCGACCATACCGGCGGCGGCGGCACCGATCAACGGTGTGTCCCGGCGCAGGATGTGTCGGCTGCATGGGCGCCGGGAAGTCCTTGATGCGCCTTGCGGGCCAACTGCCCCCCCGCTATAAGACCGCCTGCTTCGTCGGAGTGTAGCGCAGCCTGGTAGCGCACCACGTTCGGGACGTGGGGGTCGCAGGTTCAAATCCTGCCACTCCGACCAGCTTTCCAAAGACTTGGCGCGGCTCCCGCATTTCCCGCCCAAGAAACTGCCCACGAAACCGACGCAAAATGACCAAACAGCCATCTCCTCGCGCCGACCACCTCCGCGCCATGCGCGAGGCCAAGTTCGCGACCTCGCAGGCCAGGGCCACCGGCCGCAAACTGGACGTCGTGCCACCCGAGGCACATCCGGCGCCTACGTCTACCGATCACAGGAAGCCGTCGAAAGCAAAGCAGAAAATTCCGTCACGACCGATGGGTAAGGCAAAAAAGCCGAGGGGCGCTTAGATCCAGTCGACCGACGGATTGAGCGCCGCTTGCGCGTCGACGATCTGCTCCGCCGATGGGCGGCTATCCTTGACGACCGCGAGCACTCCCTCGTCGACGATGATGTAATTAAGCAGGCCGGCGAGGAATTCGGGATGCATGACGGCATCGCGGAGGGTAGGCGCCGTGATGCCGGTACGGGCCCGGCATCTAGGCGGCCGCCCGGCGGGCTCGGGCGAAACCGGCAAGTGTGAGGGGGGTGACCATGTTTCGCCTGCTGCGCGGACTGACGCCGTTGCTGCTCTCGGCGCTGTTTAGTTTTCCCGTATCTGCTGCACCCATCGGATCAGGCGAGCAGGAACGCACGGCCAATCTCCCAAGCATCAAACTGAGCGTCTTCACCTATCGGCCCAAATGCGACAATCCCGGCATTCTTCTGGTCTTTCATGGCGTCGGACGGAATGCCGATGGTTACCGTGATCACGCGCGCGAGCTGGGCACACAGCTGTGCATGATTGTCGTTGCGCCGCTATTCGACGAGGAGCGGTTTCCATCCTGGCGCTATCAGCGCGGCGGCATCACGCGCCGGCACACGGTGCAGCCCGCCCAAGAATGGACGGGCCGGTTGGTCCTCGACCTTGTGGCGTGGGTCCGCCGGGAGGAAGGCCGAAACGCCCCGTATTCGATGATCGGGCATTCTGCAGGCGGCCAATTCCTCAGCCGGTTGGCAGCGTTCACGCCGACGGAAGCCAAGCGGATCGTCATTGCCAATTCGTCGACCTACGTTTTCGCGAGCCTCGACATAAAGGCTCCCTTCGGATTTGGCGGCGTCTATCCGTCCGAAGCGGCGACCGCGGAGCTCCAACGCTATCTTCAGGCACCGGTGACGATCTTCCTCGGAGAGGGCGATACCGGCGATGAAAACCGCAACGACAGTGCCGAGGCGCGGGCGCAAGGCGAGACGCGATATGATCGCGGCGTGAACGCTTTCCGGTCCGCGCAAACTCTGGCGCGATCCAAAGGTTGGGCCTTCAATTGGCGCCTCGTCGAACTGCCGCGTACCGGCCACAGCGCCAAAAAAATGTTCTCGTCGAAGCGGGCGCTCGAGGCGTTGTCGCCGTGAGGCGGCCCGGTGTGACCTCGGAACCCCGGCCGGAGCCGGGGAAGCTGGGACTCGACTTCCAGATAGACCAAACGAAGAAACTCGCGCGATTTTACGTGAGGTGCGGCGCGATTTAGCGGGCGCAGAGCGGCAGGGCGGACAGCCTAACGGCGATAGCGCGCCCGCTCGCTGGGTTGCTGATATGCGTCTGCCGCCGCACTTCGTGTCTCCAAAGTAGACCCTTCATATTCTGCGGCAATATTAGCTACTCCGTGTACATCTGGTCGTGAGTTGCAATAACCCTTTTGCCGCCATCATTTGTATCAGCGGCGCCTTCTGGGCTGGCCTATTTCAATTCCACCGTTAAAATTGGCGGCTTTAGTCCTGATAACTTCAATATTTGCAACGGGAAGCTACCGGATGGTGGAAGTCCAAGCTCAACGATGGTTGCGGACCAAGCTTGCGGGCAAGCCGCGAGCCCGCCACGCTGGGCTAGCCTAGCGTCGGGGGCTGACATTCAATTGTATTGCCCGCGCCGCGCCCTCGGGAACCGTTCAGCTACCGGGACCGCAAATAAAATCGGCATCGCCTATGGCAGGGGTCGTGAGCACTCTCCTGCTGCTAGCCGTTATGCTCGCTGAAGCAAAGAGATCAATGACTTAGAGGTGGCACTTCCCGTTCGGGACGTGGGGTCGCAGGTTCAAATCCTGCCACTCCAAAGAACTTTCCCGCCTCCTTTCGCTCACGTTGGACCAAGCGACCTGCTCGCTCGTCCGGACACAAGCGCCCGCCGGCCCTTGCCGGGCGCGGCTATCGTTGCCATCGTTATGGCTCAAGGATTTAGCGAGCGGAGACGAGCCATGGTGCAGACCACGAACCGGTTCTTCGACGAGGCGGCGAGGCTGATGAATGACGCCGCCGGCGTGGCGCAAGGCTTGCGACGGGAATTCGACACCATGCTGCGCGCCCAGGCCGAGCGCTTCCTGCGCGACATGGACCTCGTCAAGCGCGAGGAGTTCGAGGCCGTCAAGGAGATGGCGCAGCTCGCCCGCGAGGAGAACGAGTTGCTCAAGGCGCGGATCGCCGCCCTGGAAGCGAAGGTCGCGGCCGCCCCGATCGTCACCCCTGCGCCGCGTCCGGCCCAGCCGCCGGGCGCGATTCCAACCACGATGATGGCGGATGCCTCCGCAGCCGCCGGCACCCCGCCGCCGGGTGGGACGCCGCCGGTGGCGTAAGCCACTGACCTTTCGTTTCTCAGTTTGGGATCGGCGCATCCCATTCAAAGCGTGGCCGCTCTGAGGGGCAGACTTCTCAGGGCAGTTCCATTTTACAGACACCGACCGGTAGAGGGTCGGTTTGAAAAATGACCCCGCTAGTGAACGAATTAAGAAGCGCCCGATTGTGCCGCCCGTTCGAGACAGGACATCCACCCCCGTTTCATTCTTTCCCATGGGAAGGCTTCTGCTCTTCGACGACCTCTTGAGGAAAGATCTTGGGCTAACCCGGCATCCTCTAAGATCATCGCTAGTGCGTTTTCTACTGCTTCTAATGTCGGGCTCACCACTAATCCGGCGTCAGCGACGATTTCTGGCAATGCGCCACCGTCCGATACGACTACGGGCACTCCACACGCCAACGCTTCCAGGGCCGGCAGACCGAACCCTTCGAATCGGCTTGGAAGGCAAAACGCTGAGGAGCCAGCGACGAGGCCCGCTAAATCCTCTTCCGTCATGTCCTGAAATATTTCCGGCGGAAGTCCTTTGGTCAGCTTCAATTCGTCGAGGCGAGCCGCAGAATCCGATCCATCCCCAGGCCTCTGCGTCACCAACACTAACCGATGCGGAAAACCGCGTGTCGAGAGGCGATCGACCGCATCGCGCAGCAGGAGCAGATTTTTACCCTTAAAGAGAGACGCCACGCAGATGATATAGGGTCGATCATCACCGGTTCGGGCAGCGACCAGCTGGCGTCCGCCACTCAGCCCGGGACGAAACACATTCAGGTCGACGCCGAGCGGAACGACGTCGATCCGATCGGCACTAATTCCAAGCTGTGCGACATTGCGCGCCGACGCAAAGGAGACGGTGAGGACGCGGGTTGCTTGCTGCACCGCTTGGGCCGTGTTCGGAACGATCGAGGACAGGAATGCTGAATTACAGTCCGCGGCCAAAACCGGCTCGACCCAACGAGCTTCGTGCACCATCGTAACAACCGGCTCACGGACGGGGATCGGCCCGTTATGGCCGTTGGAAAGCCAAACATCCGGGCGAAGCGTGCCGGCAAAATTTTCCGTCTCGTGGACGACCGTAGCGACGGGTTCCAGCAGGTCGATCGCGGTAGACCAAACCCTGCCGTGACCCGTGGCCGGACTAAGCTGCGACAAAGCGATGTCGACACCTACGCGCAACCGGCGCGCCGATCGCCGCACTCTTCGGAGACCAATCGCGTCAGCGAGCCTTTCGAACATGCGCGCCGTTTAACAAGTTTGCGTATCCGCAACAATACTCGGCCACCACCGAGAGCCGCCCCAGTTGGCGGTCTCGTCCTCGTTGTCGGGCGGCTGCTTGATGCTTGCCATAGGCGCGAACTGCACCTTCCACGTATTCAAGGTGCGGATCAGCCCGTCAACGTCGTCTCCGGTTTTCATATGGGCGACGACGTCAGCCCGGTCCATGGTCCGGCCGTCAAGCGGTATGGCTCGCCGGTAGTGGGTCAGTTTCAAACTGATGACTACCCACCGCCTGCTTTCCTTGTCTTTCCCCCCTGCCCCCGCTATAAGCCGGCCGGAACCGCGGCCCCCGGCACCCCTGGAGGCATGCCGCGGTTTTTTCATTGAACTCGCGTCTCAAGGAACTCAACCATGGCGTCCGTCAAGGAACTCAAGGCGACGTCGCGTCCGCTGGCCGGCAAGGGGGCCGCCAGGGCGGAACGACGTGCCGGCCGCGTGCCCGGTGTCATCTACGGCGACAACAAGCCGCCGCTCCCCATCTCGCTCGACCATGCCGAGCTGCGCCAGGGCATCTATGCCGGCCGCTTCCTCACCACGATCCATGAGATCGACGTCGAGGGCGAGAAGCACCGCGTGATCCCGCGCGATTTCCAGCTCGATCCGTTGCGGGACGCGCCGATCCATGTCGATTTCATGCGGCTCGGCGCCGGCGCCACGATCCGGGTCAACATCCCGGTCCATATCGTCAATGCCGAGGCCTCGCCCGGCGTGAAGCGCGGCGGCACGGTCAACATCGTGACCCACACCATCGAGGTGCGGGTTCCGGCTGACCGCATCCCGTCGGCGATCGACGTCGATGTCAGCCACCTCGACCTCGCCCATTCGCTGCATCTGAGCGACGTCACGCTGCCCGAGGGCGTCAAGCCGATCGCCAATCGGGACGCCACCCTGGTCACCATCGTTGCTCCCTCGGGCTACCTCGAGGAGCAGAAGCAGGCCGTCGCGGCGGCTGCGCAGGCGGCAACGGCGGCGGCTGCAGCGGCGGCGGCTCCTGCCGCTCCCACCGGCCCGCCCGGAGGTTCGCCAGGCGCGGCGTCCGACAAGAAGTGAGGCGGCACGCCGCTTGATGCCATGCTGCTGTTCGTCGGGCTCGGCAATCCGGGCGCGAAATACGCCGGGAACCGCCACAATATCGGTTTCATGGCGGTCGATGCGATCGCGCGCCGCCATGGTTTTCCCCCATGGCGGCGGCGTTTCCAGGGCGTGACGGCGGAAGGCACGATCGGCGGCGAGCGAACGCTGTTGCTCCTGCCCGGGACCTACATGAACGAGTCCGGCCGCGCGGTGGCGGAGGCGGCGCACTTCTACAAGACGCCGTTGCCCGACGTCGTCGTGCTCCACGACGAGCTCGACCTGCCGGCCACCCGGCTGCGGGTGAAGGTCGGCGGCGGCAATGCCGGACACAACGGCCTGCGATCGATCTCGGGCCATGTCGGCAACGACTACCGGCGGGTGCGGATCGGCATCGGCCACCCGGGCGACAAGGCGCTGGTGCACCCTTATGTCCTCTCGGACTTCGCCAAGGACGAGCGCGACTGGGTCGCCGCGATGAACGATGCTGTCGCCGACAACGCCGCGCTGCTGGCGCAAAGACAGGACGCGACATTTCAGAACAAGGTGCACTTGGCGATGGACGCCAAGGGTTTTGGGGAGTCAAAAGGGCCGAAGGCGCGCACGACCTGAGCGCACGAGACCTAACAGGGAATACAGAAGGCCAAAAAAGATGGCGCGACTGGAAATCGAATTATCTGACACGCTGCACGATTGGGCCAAGCAAATGGCAGCGCAAAACGAGCTGACATTTGATGCTTATATTGAGGTTCTGCTCGCGCTGGAGAGCGGTCTCGCGCGCACATCACCCGATGGCCGTTTGCTGAGAACCCGCAGCTTCATATACCGCGACCATGACGCCTACCTCGTGCCGGAAGCAGCGCACGACCTTGTGGCGCGAGGATAACAATGGGCTTCAAATGCGGCATCGTCGGCCTGCCCAACGTGGGCAAGTCGACCCTCTTCAACGCGCTGACCGAAACGGCCGCGGCGCAGGCGGCGAACTATCCGTTCTGCACCATCGAGCCGAATGTCGGTGAGGTCGCGGTGCCGGACCCGCGGCTCGATAAGCTCGCCAGGATCGCGAAGTCCGCCGAGATCATCCCGACGCGGCTGACCTTCGTCGACATCGCCGGCCTGGTGCGCGGCGCCTCCAAGGGCGAAGGGCTTGGCAACCAGTTCCTCGCCAACATCCGCGAGGTGGACGCCATCGTGCATGTGGTGCGCTGCTTCGAGGGCAGCGACGTCGTGCATGTCGAGAACCGCGTCGATCCCATCGCCGATATCGACACCATCGAGACCGAGTTGATGCTCGCCGATCTCGACAGCCTGGAACGCCGAGCCGACGCGCTGGAGAAGCGCATGCGCGGCAACGACAAGGAGGCCAAGGAAACCTTCGATCTCGTATCGCGCGCGCTGGTGCTGCTGCGCGAAGGCAAGCCGGCGCGTTTGCTCGACCGCAAGCCCGAAGAGGAAAAGGCGTTCCGCATGCTCGGCCTGCTCTCCTCCAAGCCGGTGCTTTACGTTTGCAACGTCGACGAAGGCTCAGCCGCGGCCGGCAACGCGCTGTCGCAGAAAGTCGAGGCGCGCGCCAAGGAGGAGGACGCGGTCGCGGTGGTGATCTCGGCGCAGATCGAGGCCGAGATTGCGGTTCTGCCGAATGCCGAGCGCGAGGACTATCTCGGCGCGATCGGCCTCGACGAGCCCGGCCTTAACCGCCTCATCCGCGCCGGCTATGGCCTGCTCGATCTCGTGACCTTCTTCACCGTCGGCCCCAAGGAAACGCGGGCTTGGACGGTGACGCGCGGGGCCAAAGCCCCGCAGGCCGCCGGCGTCATCCATACCGACTTCGAGCGTGGCTTCATCCGCTCCGAGACCATCGCGTTCGACGATTACATCGCCAACAACGGCGAGGCCGGTGCCCGCGATACCGGCAAGCTGCGCCTTGAGGGCAAGGACTACGTCGTCGCCGACGGCGACGTGCTGCATTTCCGTTTTGCGACGTAAGCGTCGATGGGATCGTAGGGCGCAATAGCGAAGCGTATTGCGCCGTTCTCGGCGTGTGAAATCGTAGGATGACGTCGAGCGCAGCGAAACCCATCATTGCGCCTCGATAACGGTGGGTCGCCGACGAGGTCAAGAAGATCCCCGGTTGAGGCCGGCTGCTGCGTGAACCGGCCCGCGGCGGCCTAAACACGGCGTCGGGTTGACGGAGGGGAATGTCGCGACTACCCAACATCCTCAACCTTGGCTCCCGCCACATGTCCGCACCTCGCCTTTATTTCGAAGACTTCACCGTCGGCGATGTCGCCGAATACGGGCCGCGCGAGGTCACGCGCGAGGAAATCATCGCGTTCGCGGCGCAGTTCGACCCGCAGCCGATGCATCTCGACGAGGAGGCCGGACGCGCCAGCATGCTGGGCGGCCTTGCCGCATCGGGATGGCATAGCTGCGCCATCCTGATGCGCATGATCTATGACGGCTTCCTGCACGAGTCCGCCTCGATGGGCTCGGGCGCCGTCGACGAGGTGCGCTGGCTCGCCCCGCTGCGGCCGGGCGACCACGTGACCATCCGCCGTCACGTGCGCGAGGCGCGGGTTTCGAGGAGCAAGCCGGACCGCGGCTTCGTCACCCTGCATCTCGAAATGGTCAACCAGGACGGCACGACGGTGATGACCCTCGCCACCCCGATGATGATGGCGCGGCGCGATGCCGGGCGCGCGGACACCGGCGCATGAAGTATCTCGACGACATCGCCATCGGCACCACGGCGGAGCTCGGCCGCCACACCTTCGCGGCGCAGGAGATCAAGGCCTTTGCGGCGCGCTACGATCCGCAGCCGTTCCACATGGACGAAGAGGCGGCGGCGCGCTCGCATTTCGGCGCGCTGTGCGCATCGGGCTGGCACACCGCCGGCGTCTGCATGCGGCTCATCGTCGACTTCCAGCGCACGCAGCGCGAAGCCGAGCAGGCGCGCGGCGAGCCCAGCGCAGAGACCGGCGTGTCGCCCGGCGTTCGCGAGCTCAAATGGCTCAAGCCGGTCTATGTCGGCGACACCATCGCCTTCGCGACGGAGGTCATCGACAAGCGGCCGGTGAAGAGCCGCCCGGGCTGGGGCCTCCTGTTCTCGCGCCACACCGGCACCAACCAGTCCGGCGAGTTGGTTTTCTCGTTCATCGGCGCGCTGTTCGTGCAGCGCCGTCCGGAATAGCCATGGCCATCGCATCATCCGGCACCGCCGCGACGGCAGCCGGCGCCGCGCCCCCTTCCCCGAACGGACGGCGCACGCTGGCGGTGGCGACCGGAGCCCATGCGCTGCACGACGGCTACACCGACCTCATCACCGTGCTGCTGCCGGTGTGGCAGGCAGAGTTCGGGCTCGCCTATGCGGCGGTTGGCCTGCTGCGCACGATCTACAGCGGCACCATGGCGTGCTTCCAGATTCCATCCTCCATCCTGGCCGAGCGCATCGGCGGCGCCGGCGTGCTGGCGGCCGGAACCGCACTCGCGGCCGGTTGTTTCTGTCTGGCCGGTGCCAGTGCCGGTTTTCCGTGGCTCGTCGCGGCCCTCGTGATCGGAGGGCTGGGCGCGTCCACCCAGCATCCGATCGGCTCGGCGCTGGTGGCGCACGCCTTCGCCGGTCCGCGGTCCGTCACCGCGCTCGGCACGTACAACTTTTCCGGCGATATCGGGAAGGTGCTGGTTCCCGCCGCTGCATCGCTCATGCTGCTCGGTCTGGCATGGCGGCCGGTGGTCGCGATCCTGGGCGGCATCGGGTTTGCCGCGGCCATTGCGATCTTCATTCTCACGCCGCGCCTTCCATCGGAACACGATAAATCCCGCAACGAGGCTGAGCCGCAACGCGCCGCCGCGGCTCCTGACGCGCCGTTGCGTTCGGGTTTCATGCTGCTGCTCGCGATCGGATCGATCGACAGCGCGACGCGCACCGGATTTCTGGTGTTCCTGCCGTTCCTGATGATCCAGAAGGGGGCGACCGTCACGACGGCGGGACTTGCCCTCACGCTGGTGTTTCTCGGCGGCGCCGCCGGCAAGCTGCTATGCGCCTATCTCGGGCGCTGGTTCGGCGCGGTCGCCACGATCGCCGTCACCAAGATTGTCACCGCGGCGGGCATCGCGCTCTTGCTGGTGCTCCCGATCGGCGGCGCGCTCGCGGTCTTGGTGCCGTTCGGAGCGATGCTCAACGGCGCGTCATCGGTGACCTATGGCTCGGTGCCTGAGTTCGTCACACCCGCCAACCGCGCGCGCGCTTTCGGGCTTTTCTATACCGGCACCATCGGGGCCGGCGCCGTGGCGCCGACGCTGTCCGGCGTCATCGGCGACGCGCTCGGCATCCCAACGACCCTCATGATCATCGCGGCGGCCATGCTGCTCAGCCTGCCGCTCGCGTTCATGCTGCGGTCGGCGTTTGCCGACCGCGACGCCGCTTAAAACCGGTTGCTCGCGCCGCAGGGCCGATAACGGCCATATCCCTCATCGGTGAAGCATTCGTAGCTCGACACGATGAGGCCGTTCGGCAGGCGGACGAAATGCGCCGGGCCGTTGTCCCACGAGCCGCGATAGGGAGGGATGGCGTCGGCCGCAACGGCCGGACCATGGTGATGACGCCGGTGCTTCTTCGTGCCGGCGGACGCGACGGTGACGCTCACCGTCAACACCACAAACGCAACGACCCAGAGCCTCGCGTTCATCATCGTTCTCCCGATGCTATTTGCCGCCGTAGCTGCAGGGAAGCCGGCGCCCATAGCCCTCGTCGGTCCAGCATTCGAAGGGAGACGCACTGGTCCGCGTGTTGACCGGAGCCACCGGCTCGACGACCTGCGCAGCGGGCGGGTTGGCATCCTTCTTGTGCTTCTTGGTGGCAGCGTCCGCCGCCGTCGCCGCAACTGCAAGGATCGACAAGGCGACGATCAAGGTTTTCCCGGACATCTGAGTTTCCTCCTGAGCCGCCCCCGGCGTTCGCTGCCCGGACAGTTATGCCTTCGGCCGGCGAAAGCCAATGGCGACCGTCAATGCCCTTCGAAGGTGACCAGCGTGCGCACCGGGACCCCGAGGCCGCGCAGCTTGTCGGCGCCGCCGAGCTCCGGCAGGTCGATAATGAAGCAGGCCGCCAGGATGTCGGCGCCCATCTGGCGCAGCAGCTTTACTGCGCCTTCGGCCGTTCCGCCGGTCGCGATGAGATCGTCGATCAGGATCACCCGGTCGCCCTTCTCGATCGCGTCCTCATGCATCTCCATCTCGTCGATGCCGTATTCCAGCGAATAGCCGATGGTGACGCGCTTGTAGGGCAGCTTGCCCTTCTTGCGGATCGGGATGAAACCGGCCGAGACTTGATGCGCCACCGCGCCGCCGAGGATGAAGCCCCGGGCCTCGATTCCCGCGACCTTGTCGATCTTGGAGCCCGCCCAGGGCTGCACCAGCTCATCCACCGCGCGGCGGAACGCGCGCGCATCGCCGAGCAGAGTGGTGATGTCGCGGAACATGATCCCGGGCTTGGGATAATCCGGGATGTTACGGATCGCGTCGCGCAGGTCGTAAGGCGGGGATGACGTCATGCATATGTCCGTGAAAAAAAGAACGACTAACGCCGGCTGTCCGAAAGATAGGTGTCGTCGACGAACCTTGCGCGGTCATAGACCACGTCGTGCCCGAGCACACCCGCTTCCTGCATGGTGGCAAACACCTTTTGCAAGCTGAGATCGGTCAGCGAGAGATCGCGCGCCATGACATCCATCCGCAGGGTGTCGTCAAGGGCGCGCCGGGCGAACTCCGGGGTCGTGCGCAGTTCCTTGGCGCCGAGCTCGGCCGATTCGTCCGGATGCGAAAACATATAGTCCGTGCCTTTGCGAAGCGCGCGCAGAAAGGCGAGCAGCGCCGGGCGGTTCTGGCGCGCCCAGGTGTCGTCGACGATGACCGAGGTGAACTGGTAATCGGGAACAAGCTTCGCGATCGGGCCCAGATTGGTGAAACCGTTCTGCTCGGCCTCGTAGCTCAGCGGGTAAGGCTGCAGTCCGACGTCGATCTTGCGCTCCTTCAGCAGACGCGCGCGCGTCGGCGAGCCGCCGACCGCCTCGACCTTCACGTCGGATAACTTGAAGCCGCCGGCCTTGGCGATGTCCTTGATGAAGAATGTCGTTCCCTCGTCATGAGACGACGCCGATCGTCTTGCCCTTGATCTGGTCGAGCGACTTGATCTCCGGCTGGCGACGATGAAATGCGGCGGCCGCTGCGCGCTGCCGGCAACGAGCCGCATCGGACCGCCGCGATAGGCGTCGAGGACGGCGCTCTCGATCGACGAAATGCCGACCTGGTCGAGGCCCACGCGAACATCGGCCAGTATCTTGTCGGACGCATCGTAGACGACGATGTCGACGTCGAGACCTTCCGCCTTGAAGAAGCCGCGCTTCTCCGCCGTCCATGCCGGCAGATAAAAAATTGTGCGCGAGACGACACCGATGCGCAGCGCCGTATCGGCCTGCGCCGATGCCGTCAACACAAGAGACGCCGCCGCAATTCCCGCCAGGCAGGAGACGAAGATGCGCACGGACGTCTCCCAGGCCAAGCCAAAAAAGCTAGGCATTCAACACCCTCCCCGCCACCGCGTCGAGCTTCTTGAGCAACTCCGGGTCGCGCGCCTCGGGCGCGGTGATCAGCGCGGTGTCGAGCGCGCGGTCCGAGCCGATCGGGCACGGCTCGTGCTCGCGCGGAAAATCCTGCGCCAGCCGCGCCACCAGCATCTTCGCCTTCTCGGCATTGGCGAGCAGCACCTTGATGATGTCCTGCACGGTGACGGCGTCGTGGTCGGGATGCCAGCAATCGAAGTCGGTGACCATGGCGACGGTCGCGTAGCAAATCTCCGCCTCGCGGGCGAGCTTGGCCTCCGGCATGTTGGTCATGCCGATCACCGAATAGCCGAGCTGCTTGTAGGTCAGGCTCTCGGCGAGCGTGGAGAACTGCGGCCCTTCCATGCACACGTAAGTGCCGTCGCGCTTGACCTCGATGCTCGGCGGCGAGCGCCGCATTGGCGATGTGGATGCGCAGGCGCGGCGACACCGGATGCGCCATCGAGACATGCGCGACGCAGCCCTTGCCGAAGAACGAGCTCTCGCGCTTATGCGTGCGGTCGACGAACTGGTCGATCAGCACGAACGTGCCGGGCGGCAGCTCCTCCTTGAACGAGCCGCAGGCCGACAGCGAGACGAGATCGGTGACGCCGGCGCGCTTGAGGATGTCGATGTTGGCGCGGTAGTTGATGTCGGACGGCGACAGGCGGTGGCCCTTGTCGTGGCGCGGCAGGAACACGACCGGAAGGCCGGCGATATCGCCGATGCGCAGCGCGCCGGACGGCTCGCCCCACGGGCTTGCGATCACGCTCCTCGCGCACGTTCTCAAGCCCCGGCAGGTCGTAGACGCCGGAGCCGCCGATGATGCCGAGCACTGCCTTGGTCATGCGTCAGTCCCTCACTTTGTGCGGCGCAGGAAAACCATGGATAGGCGGCCATGGCCATCCCTTTTCCGTCACGCCAACCGTCCGATCGCCTGCTGTGAGCGGCGTGGCGGCGCCTTGGCCGGTAAAGTTATCAGGTTGTGTAATTTTCCGGTTCAATCATCGTAGGGGGCGTCCTCACCAACGGTGATTCGGAGGCCCTCATGTATCGGCAGATTTCGACATTGCTCGGAGCCCTCGTCGTCGCTCTCGCGGCAGGCAGCGCCCATGCCCAGGCGCCGAAGTTCGGCTGCGGCGGCATCAATCCGACGTCACCGAAAATCGCTCCCATCTTCACGACCTCGGGGGCCGACCGCACCAATCTCGGCTTCGAATGCATGATGTGGCAGAACTTCGTGTACCTGAATTGGCCCGCCCAGTCCGGCCGGCGCGGAGTTCCCAACCAGGGTGCCCGCTTCGGCGCCCCCGGCCCGACCGTATGGGAAACCTACAAGACGGCGGACCAGACGTTTCTTCCCAACGCGCAGAACCCCGGACCATGGGAACAAGGCGCCCTTCTCACCACGCTGGCGCACGGCCTCGGGCAGCAGGTGGCAAACGGCTCCGTGCGCAGGCTGACCTCGGACTCCAAGGTCTCCCGTGCCGTGCTTGCCAATGTCGCGCGGCACAGCGCGGTGAACCCAGACATCCTCAACGAGATTACCCAAGCGGCGGGTGGCACCCTCTACGACCTGGTCGGCGTGCCGGTGTTCTACGAAGTCGCGATGAACCGCGACCAGTACGAATATGTCGTACAGAACAGCCTCTATAACGCAACGACTCAGGTGAGCTTCGCGCAGAACAACGTCGTCGTCCTGCCGAGCGGAAAGACGAAATACGGCAACGAGGGCGCGCTGGAGATGAAGGCCGCATGGAAAGTGCTGACGGCGAAGGAAGTATCGTCAGGCCGCTTCCATGCCATCAAGGCGCTGATCCCCGGCGTCACCCAGCCGGTCACCGTCGGCCTTGTCGGGTTCCACATCTTCCTGCCCGATCAGGGCCAGGGCGTGTGGGCGACTTTCGCGCAGGTCGACAATGCGCCGGTGCAGGGCCAGCCGGTCAAGGGTCCGTATAACTTCTACAATCCGGCCTGCACGACCTGCGCAATCATCGTCATCAATTCAAACCCGGCACAGGTGGTCCAGATCACGCCGGACGACGCCTCCGCCGGCGGCCTCAACACCTACATGCAGACGATCGATCCGGCAGTACGATCCGAAGTCGCCGTGGCAATACTACAAGATCGTCAACGTGCAGTGGCCGCAGACACCGGTGGAGATTGCCAACAAGCCGGTGCCGCTCAATCAGCCGCTGCCCGACGGCAATCCCAATAGCCAGACCGTGGTCAATGCCGTTCTCGAGACCTTCATTCAGGTGCCCAATACGGGCTGCCTTGCCTGCCACGTCAGTGCAACGGTCGCTGCGTCCGGAAACAATACTGCGACAGGCTATAGTTTTGTCTTCGGCCGCGCTCAGGTGCCTTCCACCCAGACCATCAGGTAAGGCAAATGCCCGCATCGGCCGATGGGTCGACAGAGCGTTGACGGCGAACAAAACAAAGGGGCCCCGAACGGGGCCCCTTTTTCATCATGACAAATGAAAATGAATCAGGTGCTTTACGCTGGCGTTTGCCCGCGCGCGGCTTCCGCCGGCGCCTCATGCTCCTTCCACACCTTCTTCTTGGTGAAGTACATCAAGCCCGCGAAGACGATCAGGAAGACCATGACCTTGAAGCCAAGGCGCTTGCGCGCCTCGAGATGCGGCTCGGCCGCCCACATCAGGAAGGCCGCGACGTCCTTGGACTGCTGGTGCGAGGGTGTCTGGGCGTGCCGTCGGTGTATTCCACGCGGCCGGCCGTCAGCGGCGGCGGCATGGCGATGGAGTGGCCGGGGAAGTACTCGTTGTAGCTGCGGCCGTCGGGAAGCTTGAAGTCCTTCGGCGGCTCCTCGTAGCCCTGCAGCAGCGCGGTGATGTAGTCGACGCCGTGCTCCTGGTACTGGATCGACGATGTCGAACAGGAACCTCGGAAAGCCGCGCTCGTAGCTGCGCGCCTTGGCGAGCACCGACATGTCGGGCGGCACGGCGCCGTTATAGCGAGCGCGCGCGGCCTGCGTCGTTCGGGAACGGCGCCGGGAAGCGATCGGCCGAGACGGCCCGGCCGCTCGAACATCTCGCCCTGGTCGTTCGGGCCGTCCTGGATCTTGTATTCCGGCCGCGATCGCCGCGGCCTGCGCCGGCGTAAATTCCGGGCCGCCCGGCTCCGCGAGGTTGCGGAACGCAGACAAGCCCGAGCCCGTGGCAGGTCGAGCAGACCTCCCTGTAGACCTTGAAGCCGCGCTGGAGCTGCGCGCGGTCGTACTTGCCGAACGGGCCGGCGAAGGACCAGTTGCTGCGCGGCGGCGTCGGCGGCTTCCGCCGCGCCGCGCGACGGCTTCCGGCGGCAAGCGGCGCGGCGAGAACGACGCCTGCGATCGAAGCGCGATCATGACGCCGCTCCCGCCGTGCGGCAGCGAGCGTTCCGGCGCCTTTTCCTTACGCGCAGCACCGCCTCCGAGATCGAGTTCGGCAGCGGCTTGCGGCGTCTCGATCAGGCCGAGCAGCGGCAGGATGATCAGGAAGTGGACGAAGTAATAGGCCGTGAGGATGCGCGCCGCGATCACGTAGCCGCCTTCCGCGCGGCTTGGAGCCGAGCCAGCCGAGCCCGAGGCAGACCAGCACGAAGATCCAGAAGAACTGCTTGTAGAGCGGACGGTAGGTCGCCGACTTCACGCGCGACGTGTCGAGCCACGGCAGGAAGGCGAGCATCAGCGATCGAGCCGAACATCGCGATCACGCCGGCGAGCTTGTTCGGGATCGAGCGCAGGATCGCGTAGAACGGCAGGAAGTACCATTCCGGCACGATGTGCGTCGGCGTCACGCCGGGATTGGCCGGGATGTAGTTGTCGGCGTGGCCGAGATAGTTCGGGACGTAGAACACGAACCACGCGAAGAAGATGCAGAAGCAGACGATGCCGAACCCGTCCTTGATCGTGGCGTACGGCGTGAACGGCACCGTGTCCTGCTCCGACTTCGGCTCGATGCCGAGTCGGGTTGTTCTGCCCGGCCACGTGCAGCGCCCAGACGTGCAGCACGACGACGCCGGCGATCACGAACGGCAGCAGATAGTGCAGCGAGAAGAAGCGCTGCAGCGTCGGATTGCCGACCGCGAAGCCGCCCCACAGCCAGGTCACGACGCGTTTCGCCGACCATCGGGATCGCCGAGAAGAAGTTGGTGATGACGGTCGCGCCCCAGAAGCTCATCTGGCCCCAGGGCAGCGTGTAGCCGAGGAAGCCGGTCGCCATCATCAGCAGGTAGATGATGACGCCGAGGATCCACAGCACCTCGCGCGGCGCCTTGTAGGAGCCGTAATAGAGGCCGCGGAAGATGTGGATGTAGACGGCGACGAAGAACATCGAGGCGCCGTTGGAGTGCAGGTAGCGCAGCAGCCAGCCGTAATTCACGTCGCGCATGATGTGCTCGACGGAATTGAACGCCATGTCGACATGCGGCGTGTAGTGCATCGCCAGCACGATGCCGGTGATGATCTGCGACGCCGAGCATGAACGACAGGATGCGCGCCGAAGGTCCACCAGTAGTTCAGGTTCTTCGGCGTCGGGTAGGCGACGAACGAGGAATGGACGAAGCCCGCCGATCGGCAGGCGCGCCTCGAACCACTTCAGGAATGCGTTCTGCGGCTCGATAGGTCGAAGGTCCGCTCATGCTTCGATCCTGCGGCGATCCTGACAGCAGTTGCGGCGGTCTCAGCCGATGCGGATCTTGGTGTCGGACACGAACTGGTAGGGCGGCAACGGCGAGGTTGGCGGGCGCCGGTCCCTGCCGGATGCGGCCGGAGGTGTCGTATTGCGAGCCGTGGCACGGGCAGAACCAGCCGTCGTAGTTGCCCTGGTGCGCGAGCGGAATGCAGCCGAGATGCGTGCAGATGCCGATCAGCACCAGCCACTGGTCGTGGCCTTCCTTGACGCGCGCGGTGTCGGGCTGCGGATCGGGAAGGCTCGACACGTTGACCTTCTGCGCCTCCTCGATCTCCTTCTTGGTGCGGTGGCTGATGAAGATCGGCTTGCGAGCGCCAGAACACCTTGATGACCTGCCCTTCGGCGATCGGGCGCGAGATCGACCTCGATCGGCGCGCCGGCCGCGATCGTCGAGGCGTCGGGATTCATCTGGTTGATCAGCGGCCAGGCCACCGCCGCGAGCGCCGACCGCTCCGACCGTTCCCGTGGCGATGTAGAGGAAATCACGGCGTGTCGGCTCGGCCGAAGGCGTCGTAGTCGCGGTCAAAGGTCTACCCTCCCCGCTGGACGGTCTCACGGCCGCCCGCGCTGCAAACCGCTCCGTCCATTCCACCCAAAAGGAACGCCCGGAGCGGCGGCGAGCGGACCGCGCCGCACAATCCCTAGAGGGCAGTGCAGCACGACCCGGCGCGTTCTATTCGCACCCTTGTTCCAAATCCGCAAGCCCGGTATTGGATGGACTTCAGAAGTCTTGCAAGTCGTTCTGCACCATCGTCTTTTGCTTCGCGCCGCGTGCGCGCGGCACCGTTCCCGGCGCACAGAATGCACATCGCCCTGTTCGAGCCCGACATTGCCCAGAATACCGGCACGATTCTGCGGCTTGCGCCTGCTTCGGGATCGAGGCCCATATCATCGAGCCGACCGGGTTTCCGGTGTCCGACCGCGCGTTCCGCCGCGCCGGCATGGATTACCTCGACCAGGTCCGGCGATGCGTCACGCCTCATGGCCGGCCTTCGAGGAATGGCGCGGGCGCGAACAGGCGCGGCTCGTGCTGCTCACGACCACGGGGACGACCTCCTATCTCGATCATGGCTATGGGGACGGCGACGTGCTGATGTTCGGCCGCGAGTTGGCCGGCGTCCCGGCTGCCGTCCACGACGGCGGCCGACGCGCGGCTCGTGATCCCGATGCGGCCCGGCCTGCGCTCGCTCAACATCGCGATGGCGGCGCGATGGTGGTCGGTGAGGCGATGCGGCAGACGCGGACATGAAGGCTCCGGCGAAATCGAATATTGCGAAATTGGTATATTATGATAATATACAAAAATGTTCGACCCGGGCCAAATCGAAGGCTTTGACTGGGACGAGGGCAATGGCCGGAAGAGCTTGGACCGGCATGGAGTGAGCCGTGAAGAGGCCGAACAGATTTTTGTCGACGCACGGCTTCTGATTCTCGCGGATGAGAAGCAAAGCAAGGATGAAGATCGGTTTCAGGCATACGGAATGACCGGCCCGGGACGCTTGCTCCACGTCAGTTTCACCTTGCGGCGCCAAGCGGCGTTGATCCGAGTTATATCCGCACGCGACATGAGCCGCAGAGAGAGGGCCCGCTATGAATAAGAAGCTTAAGCCCGTTCCCCACTTTCGCGATGAAGCACAAGAGCGCGTGTTCTGGGAAAGTCACGACACGGCCGATTATTTCGATCTCAGCAAGGCACAGCGCGTCCGGCTTCCCAACTTGAAGCTCTCGACGACCTCGATTTCATTGAGGCTGCCGGTGCATCTGCTTGAAAGAATCAAGGTGGCGGCCAACAAGCGCGATGTGCCCTACCAGTCCCTAATCAAGATATGGCTTTCCGAGAAGGCCGACGTGACGTGACCCTTGGGGACCGCATGAAGGCATGGACCGGCCATGCGCCTTCGCCGGCCAAAAGTGAAACGTCTCCCCCGGTAGCTTCCGATCCCAGCGTCCTGGAAGCCCGCAAGGCGCGGGCGCGCGCTTGGTTCGAGGGCCTGCGCGACGATATCTGTGCCGCGTTCGAGGCGCTGGAGGATGCCGCGCAACCCGCGCTCTACCGTGGCGAGCCGGGACGTTTCGTGCGCACCCCTTGGAACCGCGGCGACCACGGCGGCGCTCCCGGCGGCGGCGGCGTGATGGCGATGATGCGCGGCCGCCTGTTCGAGAAAGCCGGCGTCCATGCATCCACCGTGCATGGCGAGTTCGCGCCGGAATTCCGCAAGGAGATTCCAGGCGCGGAGAGCGATCCGCGCTTCTGGGCGTCGGGCGTCTCGGTCATCGCCCATCCGGCGAATCCACACGTGCCGGCGGTCCACATGAACACGCGCTTCGTCGTCACCACCAAGGCGTGGTTTGGCGGCGGTGCCGACCTCACCCCGGTGCTCGACGCGCGGCGCTATCAGACCGACCCCGACACCAGGGCGTTTCATGCCGCCATGAAGGCGGCGTGCGACGCCCATGCCGCGGTCGCGCCCTACGACAGATACAAAACATGGTGCGACGAGTATTTCTTTCTCAAGCACCGGCAGGAGATGCGCGGCATCGGCGGCATCTTCTACGATTACCTGGCGTCCGAGGATTGGAACGAGGACCTCGCTTTCACCAAAGCGGTCGGCCGCGCGTTTCTCGAGGTCTATCCCAGGCTGGTGCGCGAAAATTTCACGATGCCGTGGAATGCGGCCGAGCGTGACGAGCAGCTCATCCGTCGCGGCCGCTACGTCGAGTTCAACCTGCTTTACGACCGCGGCACGATCTTCGGCTTGCGCACCGGCGGCAATGTGGACTCGATCCTGTCGTCGATGCCGCCAGTGGTGAAGTGGCCGTGAGGTTTCCGTCGCCCGGTTGAGCGGAGCGACATCTGCGATCTATGGCCGTTGTCGTCCCCGGATGTCGCTTCGCTCATCCGGGCTCCGAGTCACCGCACGAGCGCACCGTACAGCAGGAACACCGCGCCGACGATCACCACCGCATCCAAAATCCCGGTATGCACATGCACCGGCATGGTCTCGACGAAGCGTTTGGCGAGGAACGAGCCCGGCACCGCGATCAGGCCGATCAGGACAGCCAAGGCGACCACCTGTGCGCCGACGACCCCGGTGCCGACGAATACGCTCACCTTGACGATGCCAATCACGATGGAGATCGCGGCGTCGGTCGCGATCACGGCGGCGCCTTCCAGGCCGGCCGCCATCAGCAGAGACAACAGGATGATTCCCGCGCCCGCGGTGCCGCCGACCACTACGCCCCAGCCGACCGAGGCGACGCCAAGGCCGGCGTCACCCACCGTGAAGCCGCGATGCTTGAGGAAGCGCCGCAGCGGCACGCTGACCATCAGCATCACGCCGATCACCAGCGCGGCGCCCGCATTGTCGAGCTTGGTATAGCCATAGGCGCCAAGGATGCAGGTCGGGATCGCCGCGATCAGCACGATGCCGGCGCGGCGGCGGTCGACATAGGATTTGAATGCGTAGGCGCGGCTGGTGTTGGAAAACAGCGACGAGATCGCGATAATCGGCACCACCGGTTCGGCACCGACGATCGGCACCAGCACCAGCGGCATCAGCGCGCCGGTGCCGTAGCCGGCGACGCCGCCGATCACGGACGCGACCAGCGCCACGCCGGCCACCAGCACAAGCTGGGTCGCAGAGATGCCGGCGAAGCCCGACCAGAGGTCCATTCAGGATACTTTCGCCGGAGGTGACACCTTCCCCGCTCCATTCCCGCGGAAGCGAGGATCCTGAGCAGCAGGCCTTGGTCTGGGTCCCGCCTATGCGGGGACGAGCGGAGTACGTAGCCGATTCAAACAATCCAGACCAATCAGCGCGAAGCCGACGCATAATCCGCAATGCGGGCGAGTTTGGTTTCATCCACCGGAAAATCCGCCGCGATCCAGGCTGCTTCGGCGGCGCGCAATGCCGCGCCAAGACCCGGGCCTTTCTCCACGCCTCGCGCCATGAGATCGGTCGCCGTGACGGGAAAAGCCGGCGCCGTCCACCGGCTCGGCAAAGTCGCGAGATCGCGCCATGCGGTGTCGTCGGCACTTGCGGGTGAGCGGGTCCAGGCCAGCAGCACGCGATCGAGAAAGCGGGTGGGGCCGAGACGGTAGAGCAGCGCGCGTGCCGCGCTCTCGCCATGCGCGGGATCGACGCGCCACCATGCATCGCCCATCGATGCCAATCGTTCATGCTCGGCATTCGTCAGCCGCAGGCGCTCCCACAGCCGCTCGGCATCCTCGACGACGGCGACGCCCAGCGCGCCGAGCCGCCGCACCGGATCGGCGTCCAGGCCGGCAGCCGCCTCGACCTTCATCATGTTGCTGACGCTCGCGAGATGCGGCACGCCGCCGAGCACGGAATCGAGGATGCCGCACTCCGCCATCGCGGCGAGCGTCGGCACGATGTGTGGCGCGCGCAGCAATTTCATCAGTTCCGTGCGCATACGCTCGCGCGACAGCAGGTCGAGGCCGCCGCGCCCTATGATCGCGGCACGCAGGCCGGAGGCATCGATATGCCCCTCGCCGTAGTAGGCGTGGAAGCGGAAGAAGCGCAGGATGCGCAGATAGTCCTCGGCAATGCGGGTCGCGGCATCGCCGATGAAGCGCACGCGGCGGCGGCCGAGATCGGCGATACCGCCGACATGATCGAACACGGTGCCGTCGCGCGACACCGAGAGTGCGTTGATGGTGAAGTCGCGCCGCTCGGCGTCCGCTTTCCAGTCGCGGCCGAAGCGTACATTGGCATGCCGCCCGAAGGTCTCGACGTCCTGGCGCAATGTCGTCACCTCGAACGGCGTGCCGTCGACGATCACCGTCACCGTGCCATGCGCGACGCCGGTCGGCACCGCCTTGAACCCTGCGGCCTGCGCGCGGCGCGTCACCTCCTGCGGCAGCGCCGTGGTGGCGACGTCGAACTCGCGCGGCGCCATGCCGAGCAGGGCGTCGCGCACCGCGCCGCCCACCGCGCGCGCCTCCTCGCCGTCGCGGTCGAGCACCGCAAGCAGACGCGGCAGCGGACCATCGGTGAGCCACGGCGCGCCGGCGAGCGTGGGCAGAGTATGTTCGGCGAGGGTCATATCAAGCGGCAAACCTTCGACCGTCATCCTGAGGCGGCCGCGAAGCGGCCCTCGAAGGATACACGGCCCGGGCCGTCGCCTTTCGAAGCTTGCGGAACCTGCCATCGGGCCGGCCAACGGCCGGACCCGTTGGCTCGCACTTCAGGGTGACGGAACATCTGCTGCGCATGGATTCATCACTTCGTGTCGCCCGGCACGAACTTGCCGTTCTCCATATGCGCCGGGACATAGGTCGATTTCGGCGGCGCACCGGTGACCTCGGCGAAGAACACGAAGCTGAAGACGATGAGCGACAGCGCCGCGATCGTGAGCCATGCCAGCGTCGGCAGCCGCCATTGATCCGGATGCAGGATGTCGGCGCGCGTCGCCCACAGGAAGACGAGGTAGAGCACGAACGGCGTCAGGAACAGCGCCAGTTCAGTGAAGACCGGGCGGATCATGAGGCCGCACTCACGCTTTGGCAGCTCCCGGCGCCGCCATAGACCCGCTCGTACAAATTCCGCACGATGCCCGCGGTCACGCCCCAGATATAGCGATCGCCGAACGGCATCGCGTAATACTCGCGCCTGATACCCTTCCAGTCGCGGCTGCCGCGCTGGTGGTTTTCCGGCTCCATCAGGAAGGTGAGCGGCACCTCGAAGGCATCCGCGACCTCCGAGGCATTGATCGCGAGCGTGTAGTTCGGAATCACCCGCGCCACCACCGGCAGGATGCGAAAGCCCGAGAACGTCAGGTAGAGATCGAGATAGCCGATCGGGTCGATGAGGTCGCCCGCCAGGCCGATCTCCTCGTCCGCCTCGCGGAGCGCGGCGGCGAGCGGCGTCGCATCGTCCGGGTCCATCTTGCCGCCGGGAAACGCGATCTGCCCGGCATGGCTCGAAAGATGCGCGGTGCGCAGCGTCAGCAGCACCGTCGGTTCGGGATGATCGACGATGGCGACGAGCACCGCAGCCGGCCGCGTCGCCTGGACCCCCGCCTGCTCCCACACCGAGGGATCGAGATCGAGATCGCCGCGGATGACGTCGGTGATCGAATGGTCGTGCAATGCCGCCGGCACGTCGAGGGTGAGGCGCGCCCGCGCGCGGTCGAAGAAATCGCGGCCGATCACCGGCAGATCATTCAAAGGGGTGACGTCGTTCACGCGAACTCCTTCAGGCCGTCGGCCGGCGCCATGGCGAAGAACTCGCCGGCCGACGTCACGCCGAACATCCGCGTGCCGCCGACCTCACGCTCCTCGCCCAGCGCCACAAGATCGTAGAACAGCGCGCGCGTCACCTTGGCCCACAGGTCGCGCCGCACATGCAGATAGGGCTTGAGCCCGCCGGTGTCGGGCTCGGGCTCGAAACGCAGCGCGTGATCGGCGCCGCAGGTCACCCAGTCGTCGACATTGGTGCGGAAGCGCAGCGTGCGCTCGCCTTTGCCCTCCGTCAACTGCCCCTCCGTCAACTGCCCCTCCGTCAACTGGCCCTCCGTCGACTGCGCCCCATCCTCGACCGTCATCTCGACGGCGAGAAACGGCGCATCGTCGACCATGATGCCGACCTTCTCGACCGGCGTGACGAGGAAGTACTTGCCGTCCTCGCGCTTGAGCACCGAGGCGAACAGCCTGACCAGCGCCGGCCGGCCGATCGGCGTCTTGAGGTAGAACCAGGTCCCGTCGGTCGCGATCCGCATGTCGAGATCGCCGCAGAACGGCGGATTCCACAGATGGACCGGCGGCGGCCCCTTGGCGCCCTCCCGTTTGGCGGCGCCGCTGATGGCGTCGAGACCCGAGGGTCCCGGCTGCGCTTCTTTCGCCATGATTGCCCTATCCTATCCCGAGCGGACCGGGCACGCTCCCCCGATCGTGATTGGCCGAACCGGAATCGCCGTGATGTGTAAATAGCGTAAGCTCGACGCGACAACCCGCCGTGCGTGCGTTGATTCGCTAGGGGATTGGCTTGGTTGTTGCATGACTTGGATGGGATGTCCGGCGGGCACGGCTGCGATACGATAACCAAAAAGGACGCCAAGAATGTCAATGGCGAGCGAAGGGCTCGAGAAACTCGAAGACATGATCGTGCGCGCCGCGGAATCGACCGCCGCCCATGCGCGCGCCGCCAAGGCTGCGATCGGCGCGGTGATCTTCGGCCAGGAGAGCGTGGTCGACCGCGCGCTGATCACGATCCTGTCCGGCGGCCATGGGCTGCTGGTCGGCGTGCCGGGCCTCGCCAAGACCAAGCTGGTCGACACCATGGGCATCGTGCTCGGCCTCGACGCGCGGCGCATCCAGTTCACGCCGGACCTGATGCCGTCCGACATCCTCGGCTCCGAGGTGCTGGAGGAGAGCCAGGGCGGCAAGCGCAGCTTCCGCTTCATCTCCGGTCCGGTCTTCGCGCCAGCTGCTGATGGCCGACGAGATCAACCGCGCCAGCCCGCGCACGCAGTCCGCGCTGCTGCAGGCGATGCAGGAGCATCACGTCACCGTCGCCGGCGCGCGCCACGACCTGCCGACGCCCGTTCCATGTGCTGGCGACCCAGAACCCGCTGGAGCAGGAAGGCACCTATCCGCTGCCCGAAGCCCAGCTCGACCGCTTCCTGATGGAGATCGACGTCGATTATCCCGACCGCGAAGCCGAGCGCCGCATCCTGTTCGACACCACCGGCGCCGAGGAAAGCCGGCCGAAGGCCGCGATGACGGCCGACGACCTGATCGCGGCGCAGCGCCTGGTGCGCCGCCTGCCGGTCGGCGAATCCGTGGTCGAGGCGATCCTCGCCCTGGTGCGCTCGGCGCGGCCCGGTCCGGCAAGCGGCGACATCGCCAAGCTGATCGCCTGGGGGCCGGGCCCGCGCGCCAGCCAGGCGCTGATGCTGGCGGTGCGCGCCCGCGCCCTGCTGGAAGGGCGGCTTGCGCCGTCGATCGACGACGTGGTCGAGCTTGCCGAGCCCGTGCTGAAGCACCGCATGGCGCTGACCTTCGCGGCGCGCGCCGAGGGCGAGACGGTCGAAGGCGTGATCGGCCGCCTCACGGCGCGCATCGGGTGAATTGATGGCCGACGCGGCCCGGACCGAGCAGCAGGACATCGAGGCGACGCATCGCGCGACCGGCAAGGCCCGTTCGCTCGCCGCGACGATGCCGCGGCTGATCCTCGAGGCGCGCCGCGTCGCGGCGACGATGATCCACGGCCTGCATGGCCGCCGCCGCGCCGGCACCGGCGAGAATTTCTGGCAATACCGCCGCTTCAACTTCGGCGAGCCGGCGCACCGCGTCGACTGGCGCCGCTCGGCGCGCGACGACCATCTCTATGTGCGCGAGCACGAGTGGGAAGCCGCGCACACCGTGTGGATCTGGCCGGACCGCTCGCCGTCGATGGCGTTCGCCTCGTCGCCGCGCTGGGACACCAAGCTCGACCGCGCGCTCGTGATCGCGTTCGCGCTCGCCGAGGTGCTGGTCGAAGGCGGCGAGCGCGTCGGCATTCCGGGCCTGATGCGGCCGACCGCGAGCCGCAACATCATCGAGAAGATGGCCGAGGCGATCCTGCACGATCGCGCCGAGCGCGCGAGCCTGCCGCCGACCTTCGCGCCGTCGCCGCTGTCCGAGGTCGTGATGCTCTCCGACCTGTGGAGCCCGATCGCCGACGTGCGCAGGACCATCGCGCAGCTGTCGGCGACCGGCGCCCACGGCCATGTCGTGCAGATCGTCGATCCGGCCGAGGAGACCTTCCCGTATTCCGGCCGCGTCGAGTTCTTCGATCCGGAGGATGGCCACACCATCACGGTCGGCCGCGCCGAGACCTGGCGCGACGATTATCTCGCGCGCGTCGCGCGGCATCGCGCCGAGATCCGCGCCGAGACCGACCGCCTGGGCTGGACCTTCATCATCCATCGCACCGACCGTCCGGCGAGCGAGCTGCTGCTCTGGCTGCATGGCAGCATGAGCGCCGGCATGGACACGACCGGCGTCAACCGCTGGCACACGCCCGCGCAAGCCGGGAGGCCGGCATGATGGGCCTTCCGCTCGGCTTCGCCGAGCCGCTGGTGCTGCTCGGCCTGCTCAGCCTGCCGGTGCTGTGGTGGCTGCTGCGGCTGATCCCGCCGCGCCCGCGCCGCCAGCAATACGGCTCGGAGAAGCTGCTGCTCGACATCCTGCCGAAGGAAGAGACGCCGGCGCGCACGCCGTGGTGGCTCCTCGCTGCTGCGCCTGACGCTCGCGGCGCTGCTGATCCTCGCGGCCGCCGGCCCGCTGTGGAACCCGCCGATCGCGGCGTCGTCGGACAGCGCGCCGCTCGCGCTGCTGATCGACGACGGCTGGGCCGCCGCCGCGACCTGGGACGCGCGCGTGCGCACCGCGGACGAACTGATCGCGCGCGCCGAGGCGGACAAGACGCGGCGTCGCGATCATGCCGCTGTCGGAGACCGGCCGCGACATCTCGCTGGAGACGCCCGGCGCCGCGCGCGTGCGGCTCAAGCAGATCAGGCCGAAGCCGCACAGCGTCGAGCGCGTCGAGGCGCTGCCGGCGATCGAGCGTTTCCTCAACGCCACGCCCGGCGTCGAGCTGGTCTGGCTCTCCGACGGCGTCGATGTCGGCAAGTCGGCGGAGTTCGTCGAGAGCCTCAAGCGGATTGCCGGGCAACGCGCCGATCACCGTGGTGGATGGCGGCATCGAGCCCGCGCGCGCGCTCGCCGCCGCCGACAACGCGGCAGGCGCGCTCACCGTGAAGGTCCTGCGCGCCACCGACGGCAACGACAACGGCGTGGTGCGCGCGCTCGACCTGAAGGGACTGCCGCTCGGCGAGGCGCCCTTCGCCTTCAAGGCCGGCGAGCGCGAGACCGAGGCCAAGCTCGACCTGCCGGTCGAGATCCGCAACGACATCGCGCGCCTCGAAATCGTCGCCGAGCGCTGCGCCGGCGCCGTGCAGCTGCTCGACAAGCGCTGGCGGCGCCGCACCATCGGCGTCGTCACCGGCGCGACCGCCGACACCGCGCAGCCGCTGCTCGCCTCGACCTTCTATCTCGCGCGCGCGCTCAATCCGTTCGCCGACGTTCGGCTCGCCGAACGCGGCGGCCCGGCCGACGCGGTGAAGCGCTTCCTCGACCAGAACCTGCCGATGCTGATCCTGGCCGATGTCGGCAATGTCGCCGGCGAGGCGCGCGAGCGGCTCGACGCGATGGATCGACGACGGCGGCGTGCTGGTGCGCTTCGCCGGCCCGCGCCTTGCCGCCGCCGACGACGATCTCGTGCCGGTGAAGCTGCGCCGCGGCGGCCGCATGCTCGGCGGCAGTCTGAGCTGGGAGCAGCCGCAGTCGCTGTCCGCCTTCTCGCGCGACGGGCCGTTCTTCGGCATGGCGGTGCCGACCGACGTCACGGTCAATCGCCAGGTGCTGGCGGAACCGGAATCCGGCCTCTCCGAGCGCACCTGGGCGACGCTCGCCGACGGCACGCCGCTCGTCACCGCGGTGCGCCGCGGCAAAGGATTGATCGTGCTGTTTCACGTCACCGCCGATACGCGCTGGTCCGACCTGCCGCTGTCCGGCGCCTTCGTCGACATGCTCAAGCGCATCGTCGCGCTCGCCGGTTCGTCGGCGGCCGCCGAGACGGCGTCACCGACGGAGCGCGTCTCGCGCGAGGTGGTGCCGCCGAGCCGCGTGCTGGATGGCTTCGGCGCTTTCGGCCCGCCGCCGGCGACCGCGCGGCCGGTGCCTGCCGGCTACGCCGGGCGCGCGACGGCCGATCATCCGCCCGGCTTCTATGGGCCACCCGAAGGCCTGCTCGCCGTCAACACGCTCGCACCGGCCGACCGGCTTACGGCGATCGATTTCGGTCCGCTCAACGCCCGCCGCGAAGGCTATCGCGTGACCGAGCCGCTCGACCTGCGCGGTCCGCTGTTCCTTGCCGCGCTCGCGCTGCTGCTGCTCGACGCGCTGATCGTGTTCTGGCTGGCCGGCGGCCTGCGCCGGCTGATGCCCGCCCGGGCGGTGACGAGCGCGTTGCTGCTCGGTGCCGCGCTCGGCCTTGCTGCATTCGGCGGTACACCGGCGCACGCCCAAGCTCCGACGCCGGACCGGCCGGCATCGTCCAACGCGGCGCCGCGGCCCGCGCCATCGGCGCAGGACGACCAGACGGCGACGAAGTCCACCACGGAGACGCGCCTCGCCTATGTCGTCACCGGCGATGCCGAGGTCGATGGTCTGAGCAAGGCCGGCCTGCAGGGCCTCACCATGTTCCTCGCGCAGCGCACCGCGCTCGAAGCCGGCGAACCGATCGGCCTCGATCTCGGGCGCGACGAACTCGCGTTCTATCCGCTGATCTACTGGCCGGTCGTTCCCGGCGTGGCGAAGCCTTCCGCCGAGACGCTGGCGCGGGTCGATGCCTACATGAAGCAGGGCGGCACGGTGCTGTTCGATACCCGCGACGCGATCAGCGCGCCGCCGGGCGCGGGCGGCGAAACGCGCAGCCCGGGCATGCTGGCACTGCGCGAGATTCTGGCCTCGCTCGACATCCCCGAGCTCGAGCCGGTGTCGCGCGACCACGTGCTGACCAAGACGTTCTTCCTGCTGCGCGACTTCCCGGGCCGCTTCACGTCGGGCCAGCTCTGGGTCGAGGCGCTGCCAGCCGCGACCGAGGACGAGCCCGCGCGGCCCGCGCGCGCCGGCGACGGCGTATCCTCGATCATCATCACGTCGAACGATCTGGCCGGGGCCTGGGCGATCCGCCCCGACAACCAGCCGATGCTGCCGCTCACGCCCGGCGAGCCGCGCCAGCGCGAGTTCGCGTTCCGCGCCGGCGTCAACATCGTCATGTACACACTGACCGGCAACTACAAGGCCGACCAGGTGCATATCCCGGCGCTGCTCGAGCGGCTGGGACAGTAACTGCCGCTCATCCTTCGAGACGCCCGCGTCGCGGGCTCCTCAGGATGAGGGGAGAGGATGGCCTCATGGTGAGGAGCGCCGCAAAGCGGCGCGTCTCGAACCATGGAGACCAAGGAGAAGCTTGTGGGCTTTGGAATCGTCTTCTCGCCGCTGGTGCCGCTTTACGTGCTGTGGGCGGCCATTGCTGTTGCCGTGATCGTCGCGGCGCTGCTGATCGTAGCGCGCAGCCGCGGCGCATGGATGCGCGCCGTGGCGTTGGCACTCGTCGCCCTGGCGCTCGCCAATCCGTCGTTCACGCGCGAGGACCGCGAGGCCCTGCCGTCAGTCGCCGCGATCGTGGTGGACAAGAGCCCGAGCCAGTCCTTCGGCGAGCGGCAGGCGCAGACCGAGGCGGCGCGCGCGGCGCTGACGGAGCGGCTCAAGCGCATCCCCAACCTCGAAGTCCGGGTGATCGACGCCGCGCAGGCCGATGGCGAGACCGACGGCACCCGGCTGTTCTCGGCGCTGAGCGCAGGCCTTGCCGACGTGCCGCCGGACCGCGTCGCCGGCGCGATCATGATCACCGACGGCCGCGTCCATGACGTGCCGGCAGATGCAGCGGCGCTCGGCTTCGCGGCGCCATTGCACGCGCTGATCACCGGGCGACCGAACGAGCGCGATCGCCGTATCGTGCTGGTCTCCGCGCCGCGCTTCGGCATCGTCAGCCAGCAGCAGACGGTGGCGTTCAAGGTCGAGGATTCCGGCGTCCCGGCCGGCTCGGCGCGGGTGAAAATCTCCCGCGACGGCGAACAGCTTGAGGAGCGCACCGTCGCCGTCGGCGAGACGGTGCGCGTGCAGATCCAGATTCCCCATGCCGGGCCGAACATCGTCGAGATCGAAGCCTCGCCGCTGGAGAACGAGCTCACCCCGGTCAACAACCGCGCCGTCGTCTCGATCGACGGCGTGCGCGACAAGCTGCGCGTGCTGCTGGTCTCCGGCGAGCCGCATGCCGGCGAGCGCACGTGGCGCAACCTGCTGAAATCCGACGCCAGCGTCGACCTCGTGCACTTCACCATCCTGCGGCCGCCGGAGAAGCAGGACGGCACGCCGATCAACGAGCTGTCGCTGATCGCCTTCCCGACGCGCGAGCTGTTCCAGCAGAAGATCAACGAGTTCCAGCTCATCATCTTCGACCGCTACGCGCGCCAGGGCGTGCTGCCAATCATCTATTTCGACAACATCGCCCGCTACGTGCGCGACGGCGGCGCGGTGCTGGTGGCGGCCGGCCCCGATTATGCGAGCGCAACATCGATCTGGCGCACCCCTCTCGATGCCATCCTGCCGGCCGAGCCGAGCGGACGCACGACCGAGCAGGCCTTCTATGCGCGTCTCAGCGATCTCGGCAAACGCCATCCGGTGACGCGCGGCCTTGACGGATCGGAGAGCGACCCGCCGCACTGGAGCCGCTTCTTCCGGCTGGTCGATACCCGTCCGCTGCACGGCACCAGCCTGATGGAAGGGCCCGACAGCAAGCCACTGCTGATGCTTTCGCGCGAGGGCGAAGGCCGCGTCGCGCTGCTGCTCTCCGACCACATCTGGCTCTGGGCGCGCGGCTACGAGGGCGGCGGTCCGCATCTTGATTTGCTGCGCCGGCTTTCACACTGGCTGATGAAGCAGCCCGACCTCGAGGAGGAGGCGCTGCGGCTCAGCGTCGCCGGGCGCCAGTTCGTCGTGCGCCGCCAGAGCATGGCCGAGGCTGTCGACCCGGTCACCGTGACGACGCCGACCGGGGCGACCCGCACGCTGACGCTCGATCCGTCGGAGCCGGGCGTATGGCAGGGCACCACCGACGCCAACGAGCTCGGCCTGTGGCGCGCGACCGACGGCAAGCTCACCGCGCTGATCAATGTCGGTCCTGCCAACCCGCGCGAATTCGCCGAGGTGACCTCGACCACCGAGGTGCTCGGCCCGCTCGCCAATGCCACCGGTGGCGATGCCCGCCGCCTGACCACCACGGCGGGCGTCAACGTGCCGCGCGTGGTCGCGGTGCGAACCAGCGACACATACAAGGGCGACGACTGGATCGGCCTGCGCATGCGGGAAGCCAGCGTCGTGCGCGGCATCGGCGTGCTGCCGATCTTCGCCGGCCTGATCGGCCTGCTGCTGCTGATCGGCAGCCTCGCCGCGACATGGGCGAGAGAGGGACGCTGACGCCTCTGTGGCTCGATTGGTGTCAGCCAAGATGATGCAACGTGGTTGCAGTATGGTTGCTTCGCGGCATCGAAGAACATGATGCCGTTGAACTCGTAACGACACTTATGGACCACGTTGGAGCGTTACTGATAACGCGAGACCGGCTAACGGCTATGGTTCGGTCGATATGGATACGCGGTCACTCCGTGTCCGCAGTCGGACCTTCTGGTCCTGTGCTACGCTCTCAAGCGGCGTAGCGGTATTTGATCTACGAACCGCTGAGTGCCGCCCAATCCGGCCTGATCTCCCCGGATACGCCGTCGAACGCGCCCGTCACCAGTTCCGCCACCAGCAGCCGGCCCGGATCAACCGGCCCTCCCAGCGTGACCCTGCCCTTGGGGACGCGCTTGAAGCCGGCCCGCGCGTAGAAGGGCTCGTCGCCGACCAGCATGACGAGCCCGTGCCCCCCTGTGCGGGCGTTGTCGAGCGCACGCATCAGCAGCGCGCCACCGATGCCGCGGTCGCGGAAGGTCGGCTCGATGGTCAGCGGTCCGAGCAGCAGCGCGCGGGCTTGCCCGATGCGGACCCGCGTCAGCCGCACCGACCCGACCAGCAGGGTGCCGACGCGCGCCGTGAACGACAGGTCGAGGCCATGGGCGGCCTGCTCGCGGATGCGGTACGCGGTGCGCGCGTAGCGCCCCGGCCCGAACGTGCGTTCGTGCAGCCGCTCGATCGGGACGGCGTCGGCCGGAGATTCCGGGAGGATCGCGTAGGACAGGTCGGTCATCGGCTTTCGCGGGCCAGAGGCCGGGCCGCTTAGCATTTGCCCGGATGCCGGTCCATGGCGGCGCTCACCACCGCTCCGACGCCGGCACGCCGCCGAGCACTTCGGCGATGCGGCGGCGCGTGCCCGGTGTCGTCTCTGGCGGCAGCGCGGCTATCCCGAAGAACCCACATTCCACGATCTCCCGATTGGGGACCGGGATCAACTCTTGCCGGAAGGCCCGCACCACGAACACCGCCACGTGGTCGCGACGCGAATCCCGGTCGTTGAAGAACACGCCGTGGAGCGCCGGCGCTGCCGTCAGGGCGATGTTGCCCTCCTCGGCAAGCTCGCGGGCGAGGGCTTCGGCTATCGTCTCGCCGGCCTCGACCCCGCCGCCGGGAAGGTGCCAGCCGGTGACGTAGCTGTGCCGCACCAGGAAAATCCGGCCGGCGCCGTCGATCACCAGGCCGCGCACGCCGACCGTGAGTCCGCGGGACACGCGCCAGAATACGTGAAGCACCCTCCGTAGAAGCGGCTCCAATGCGCGGCGCAGGTCCTCGAGAGCCATGCGGCACGCTTCGTTTGAGGATGCGCGGCTATGCCACGGCGCGCTCTGCGCATGGCTGCCCTGAGGTAAAGCCCTTGTCAATCAGGCCCAGGTGCATAGTTTTGTGCAGCGCACGCGAGGCCGTCCCCCACTGGCCCGGCGTGTTCGATAGAGCGGTTCGCGCCGATGCCCCTCCCTCATCGGCGCGCGTGAGACGGCGCCCCCAATATTCCCGGGGGCGCCGTCTTCTCTCCGGCTGGCCGAACGTCCGCTCATTTCGTAGAAGCGGGCGGATGTTCCTCCTCGCGCATCTGTCCGACCCGCATCTCGGCCCCCTGCCCGCTACGCGCATCCGCGATCTTGCCAACAAGCGGCTGCTTGGATTCGTGAACTGGCATCTGCGCCGTGGCCGGCAGCACCGCCGCGACGTGCTGGCGGCGCTGGTCGAAGACCTCAAGGCGAACGTGCCGGACCACATCGCGGTGACGGGCGACCTCGTCAACCTGGCGATGGTGGCCGAATACGCGCCGGCGCGCGCATGGCTGGAGAGCCTGGGCGATCCGTGCCACGTCACCCTCGTTCCCGGGAATCACGATGTCTACCTGCGCGCCACCGCCGGCCACGCGCGCCACGCGTGGGACGACTACATGCGCGGCGATGGCGATGCGGCGGCCGGGGCGGAGTTTCCGTTCGTGCGCCGGCGAGGGCCGCTTGCGCTGGTCGGGCTCTCCACGGCGCTGCCGACATTCCCGCTGCTGGCCACCGGCAAGCTCGGCCTCGCGCAATTGGAGCGGCTGTCGGGCATTCTCGACGGGCTCAAGCGCGAGGGCCTGTTCCGCGTGGTGCTGATCCACCATCCGCCCGCCGGTGCCGGTCACTGGCAGACGCGCCTGGTGGATGCCGGCATGCTGAGGGATGTCCTGCGCGAGCACGGCGCCGACCTCGTCCTGCACGGCCATGATCACCGGCATGCGCTGGAATGGGTCGTGGGACCGGACGGAAGGATTCCCGTGGTGGGCGTGCCGTCGGCGTCGGTCGCCCAGGCCGGCCACGACGACGATCCGGCCGGCTATCATCTGCTGCGCATCGACGGCGATCCCGGTGCGTGGCGTTGCGAGCTGGTCATGCGCGGGCTGCGCCGCGGCGAGCCTGGGATCAGCGAACTCAAGCGGTTGATGCTGACCGGCTGAGGAAGCACTCCCGCGTCGCGGCTATCAGTGCTTCACGACGATCCAGGCCAGCGCCAGCAGGCCCGCGGCGCCGACGGCGACGCCGAGCATGAAGGCTCCAAGGGCGCTCCAGCGCCGCGGCCGGCGTCGCGCAACGGCGACCGCCACCGGTGGGGTCGGCGCGGGCGCCTCCCGCAGGACGACGTCCGCCTCGGCCGCAAGCGCGCGCTCGCGTTCCACCAGACGGCGCGCGACGTATGCCGTCACCGCGGCGGCGACTTCGGCGACGTCACCGGATTCGGCGAGCACGCGGCGGCCATAGCGGGTGTCCTGCAGGAAGCGGTAGACGCGCTTGTCGCGGCCCATCACGACATGGGCGATCATGTCGATCCAAAGCCGCGGCGGGTCGCCCGGGACGAGGCCGCGGTCGAACAGCTCGATGTTGGGCGGGATCTCGGCGAAGGCGGGATCGAGCTCCTCATTGAGGAGCTGTAGGCGCACGATTTCGGCATCGCGCAGGTCGATCACCACGGCGCTGCGCTCCGCGAGGTCGATACGGGCCTGCCGCACGGCATCCTTGAGCCGTGGCGTGCGCGGTCCGCGCTCGGCCTGCGGCTTCTCATCCATCGCCCGTTCGGATTCGGTCATGGTTAACAAAGTATTACGGGAAAGACGATGACGCAAACGCGGGCGGCCGTGAAGGCTCAGATCAATCCGCGGCGCGCCAAGCTGCGCATGAGCGCGGCGGCGCCGAAGCTCCACGGCGCGGCGCGCTCGGAGGTCGTTACGATATTGGTGAGCGCACCGAGCTTGTCCGAGGCGATGGTGACGACATCGCCTTCGTGATGGGTGAAGCCCATGCCGGGCGCGTCGCGGTCCTTGGCGGGCGCGAACATGGTGCCGAGGAACAGCACCGCGCCGTCGGGATATTGGTGATGGCGGCCGATCATCTGCACCGCGAGGTCAGCGGGATCGCGGCTGATGCGCGCCATCTGGCTGATACCCTCAAGCTGGAAGCCGTCAGCGCCCGTCACGGTCAAAGTCACCTCGGCACGCCGGACGTCGTCGAGCGAGAACGTCGCATCGAACAGGCGGATGAACGGCCCGACCGCCGCCGAAGCGTTGTTGTCCTTCGACTTGCCGAGCAGCAGCGCCGAGCGTCCTTCGAGATCGCGCAGGTTCACGTCGTTGCCGAGCGTGGCGCCAACGATCACGCCGGTGGAATTCACCACGAGCACGACCTCGGGCTCGGGATTGTTCCAGGTCGAAGCCTCCAGAATGCCGATCGGCGGCGCCGGTGCCGACCGCGGACATCGGCTGCGCCTTGGTGAAGATCTCGGCGTCCGGCCCGATGCCGACCTCGAGATACTGCGACCACAGGCCCTTTGCCTGCAGCAGCGCTTTGAGCTCCACCGCCTGCGGCGAACCGGGCTTGAGTCCGTCGATGGCGCCGCCGAGCGCGGCCTCGACTTCGGCGCGCACCTGCGCCGCCTTCTCCGGCGCGCCGCGCGCCTGCTCCTCGATGACGCGCTCCAGCAGCGAGATCGCGAAGGTTACGCCCGCGGCTTTGATGGCCTGCAGGTCGACCGGTGCAAGCAGCCATGGCTTTGCCGGGTCGCGCGCTGCCTCGGGTGTGTTGGCAAGGATGTCCGCAAGATCGCCGATGCGTTCGCCCTGCGCGGCGGCGGCGCGCCGGCCGGCATCTCGCACAGGTCGCGCATGGTCGGGAACGTGGCGGAGATGTCGAACACGCCGGCATCGCGGATCGCGACCACCGACGGCCCGCCGGCATCCGGCCGCCACACGCGGCCGACCAGCGTGCCGGTGGTACCGTCGACTCGGGAGGGTGGTGGATGAAACGAGGTGAATGGTCATTGAGAACAGTACGTTCGGGTGGCCACCAGCAGGACAACTCGCTCGGTCTGCCCCCTCCCCTTGAAAGGGGAGGGTTGGGGAGGGGATCAATTGATAAAAAAACCAAACGCGACGACCCCCTCCCTGTCCCTCCCCCTTTCAGGTGGAGGGGACCGGATGAAACACTTTACGCCTCAGTGAGCACCGAAAAGACCAACCGGGTACCGTCACGTTCCGATCACCCGCCGGCGCCGCCGACCGCCTCGGGGAAGAACATGTCCTTCCAGTCGGCCGGCGGATTCTTCAGCGTGCCGGTCTTGCGCCATGAAGCTCACGAAGGCGCGGATGCCGCCGACCTTGGTGGTGTAGTGGATCGCCGGGTCGGCCAGCACTTCCATGATGTCATCGACCGGCGTCTTGTCGCCGGTGACCTTCAGATAGATCTCCGCCGCCGCTGCTTTTGTCGGCGTTGATGAAGTCGGTCGCCTCCTTCAGCGCCGCCGAAACGCCGCATAGAGCTTCGGATTCTCGGCTGCGGAATTTCGACGTCGCGGCGATGACGTTGAACGACAGCGGCTCGTCGAACAGATCCGTGCTGGTGAGCATGCGGTGGATCGTCGGGTTCTTCAGCTGCCGATACTGGAACGGCGCCGAGGAGAAATTCGCCATGATCTCGCTCTTGCCGCCGAGCATCGCGGCGGTCGCGTCGGGATGCGCCATCGACACGGTGAGATGATCGAGCGCGTTGAACTTGGCGTCGCCGAACTCCTTGGCGGCCGCCATCTGCAGCATGATCGCCTGCTTCGACACCTTCACGGCCGGCAGCGCGATGCGTGTGGTTGTCCTTGAAGTCCTTGAGCGACTTGATCGCTGGGATCGCGCACGTTGAGCATCAGCGGCGAGACGTTGAGCCCGCTCGACGGCCTTCACCTCGATCGCGCCCTTGGTCTTCGACCAGATCGTGATGATGCCCGGAACGCCGAGCGAGACGAAATCGACCGAGCCGGAAATCAGCGCGTCGTTCATCACGTCGCTGGAGCGGAACGTTGAACTCGACCGTGATGTCGCCGAGGCCCGCCGCCTTGGCGTGCTTCTCGATCAGCTTCTGCTCCTCCATGACCATGAATTGCATGTAGCCGACGCCGAATTGCTTGGCGACGCGAACCGCATTGGCCTCGGCCCAGGCGGCTTGGGGCAACGCGAGCGCGAGCGCAAGCGCCAGCACGGCGGCGATGCGGTGAATGGCAGTCCGGTGATTCATGTCGTTCCTCCCTCGGCCGGCGCGTATCCGCGCCGATGCGTTCTTGCGTTGACCGCTTCTCGGACGATACACCAATGTGCTAGGTTGGGCGAAAGCGCACTGCCTCGACGGGGTCACAACACGGCATCGCGGAACCGCGGCGCACGGAGGGAAGCAGATGGATGCGACGGGTGCCGCCGGTGCCGGGAGGCGGCACAGCCGACTGCGGCGCCGCTGCTCGCCGTCGACGACGTGACGCTGCAATACAAGACCGACGAGCATCTGGTCACCGCGACCTACCGGGTCGGCTTCGAGGTCTATCACGGGCGAGCGCTTCGTGCTGCTCGGGCCGTCCGGCTGCGGCAAGTCGACGCTGCTCAAGGCGATCGCCGGGTTTCATGGCGCCGGTCGAGGGCGACGATCCCGCTCGACGGCAAGCACGATCGACCGGCCCGGGCCCGACCGCATGATGGTGTTCCAGGAATTCGACCAGCTGCTGCCGTGGAAGACCGTGCTCGGCAACGTGCTGTTCCCGCTGCTGGTGAACCGCCGCATGCCGCGCGCGCAGGCGAGCGAGCACGCGCGCGCGCTGCTCGCGAAGGTCAACCTCACGCGCTTCGACGAACGTCTATCCGCACATGCTCTCCGGCGGCATGAAGCAGCGCGTCGCGATCGCGCGCGCGCTCGCGATGGAGCCGGCCGTGCTGCTGATGGACGAGCCGTTCGCGGCGCTCGACGCGCTCACGCGGCGCAAGATGCAGGAAGAGCTGGTCGCGCTGTGGGACGATGTCGCGCTTCACGGTGCATGTTCGTCACGCATTCGATCGAGGAAGCGCTGCTGATCGGCAGCCGCATCCTGGTGCTCTCGCCGCATCCCGGCCGCGTGAAGGCCGAGCTCAACGCCGAGCATCTCGGCTTCGCCGATGTCGGCACGCCGGAATTCGAGGCGCTGCAGCGCGCATCCACGACCTGCTGTTCGCCGACAAGGTCGAGACCGCGCTCGCGCCGGAGATCGACCATGGCTGACATCGCGCCGCGCATTGCCGCCTCTGCCACCGCTGCGGCCCGAGCGCAGTCGTCACGCTCGACGACCATGCGGCACGGTCGGCGATGTCGCGCGGCCGCTTGGCGCCGTTCGAGCGCATCTGCAACATCACGCTGGTGCGCCGCGCTGCATCGTGCTCGCTGGTGCTTGCCGTCGCTCTGGGAAGCCTATGCGCGCTGATCTCGACAACCCGCTGCTGTTTCCGACGCTTGACCGAAACGCTGGAGGCGTTCTGGGACGCGGTCGTGCACGGGCCGCTGATCGAGCGCACGCTGACCTCGCTGCACGATGCTGCTGATGGGCTACGCGATCGGCCTCGCGCTCGCGGCGCATCTTCACCACGCTCGCGGTCTCGACGCGCGTCGGCACCGATCTGCTCTCGACGCTGACCGCGATGTTCAATCCGCTGCCCGCGATCGCGCTGCTGCCGCTCGCGCTGCTGTGGTTCGGGCTCGGCGCCAAGAGCCTCGTGTTCGTCATCGTGCATTCGGTGCTGTGGGCGGTCGCGCTCAACACCCATTCGGGCTTCACCGTCGGTCAGCCCGACGCTGCGCATGGCGGGGCAGAACTGCGGCCTGCGCGGCATGTCGCTACGTGGCGCACCTCCTGGTGCCGGCGGCGTTTCCGTCGATCCTCACCGGACTGAAGATCGGCTGGGCGTTCGCGTGGCGCACGCTGATCGCGGCCGAGCTGGTGTTCGGCGTGAGCTCGCGCTCCGGCGGGCTCGGCTGGTTCATCTTCGAGAACCGCAACCAGCTCGAGACCGCGTCGGTGTTCGCCGGGCTGCTCACCGTGATCCTGATCGGGCTGTTGGTCGAGAGCGTGATCTTCCGCACCATCGAGAACGCCACCATCCGGCGCTGGGGCATGCAGAACTGACATCCGAGAATTCGCAGCGCATTGAGGCGTAACAGGGTCGCCAAGGCCGGAGCGGTAGACGTGCTCAAGCCGCGCCGCGCGCAGCCTTCCCGGCGTCACCTCTGGCAACATAGCCCTTCCACATCGCGCGATAGGCATCTTCCACCGCCTGCGTGTAGGCCGCGCTATTGCCCGCGGGCGATGCCATGATGCGAGCCGGAAGCTCGTGGCGCAGCGCCCTGAGATAATCCGGCATCGCGGCGAACCTCGACGCAATCGCCCGGTAGTCGTCGATGCTTTCGGCGACCCAGTCCATCAACCCGATCGACGACGAGATCGCGCCCGACGAGAATTCGCAGCGCATTGAGGCGTAACAGGGTCGCCATGGCCGGAGCGGTAGACGTGCTCAAGCCGCGCCGCGCGCAGCCTTCCCGGCGTCACCTCTGGCAACATAGCCCTTCCACATCCCGCGATAGGCATCTTCCACCGCCTGCGTGTAGGCCGCGCTATTGCCCGCGGGCGATGCCATGATGCGAGCCGGAAGCTCGTGGCGCAGCGCCCTGAGATAATCCGGCATCGCGGCGAACCTCGACGCAATCGCCCGGTAGTCGTCGATGCTTTCGGCGACCCAGTCCATCAACCCGATCGACGACGAGATCGCGCCCGACAGCCGGCTCGGCAGGCTCTTGCCGAGCTTGGCCACCACCGGCACGCCCATGTGCAGCGCTTCCCACGTGCTGATGCCACCATTCTGCGGAAACGGATCGAGCGCGATATCGACATCGCCGAACGCTGCGAGGTGATCTTCGCGCGATGTTGCGCCGCGGAACGCAATGCGATCAGCCGCAATGCCGTGCGCCACGAACTTGCCGGTGAGTGCGGCGCAAAGCGCTTCATCATTCAGGGTCGTGTCCTTCATCAGCAGCCGCGATCCAGGCACGGCCTTCAGGATGTCGGCCCATGTTGCGATCGTCTCATCGGAAATCTTGCCGACACGATTGAAGGTGCCGAACGTGACGTATCCGCGCGACAGCATGGGCGGGGCCGACGGCCCCACGGCATAGGGCGGCCGCTCCATTGTGATGAGACACGGCAGGTCGTAGATGGTCTCGGCGAACAGCGGGCGCGCAAACTCGGGGATCGCGACCGGATCAGAGAACAGATAATCGATGGTCGGCAGTCCCGTGCCCGTCGCATGCCCCCACGCCGTGACCTGAAGCGGCGCCGGCTTACGCGCGAACACCTGGAGCCGATGGCCGGACGAGTGGCCCGACAAGTCGATCAGGATGTCGATCTTGTCGGCCTGGATCTGCGCGGCCAGACGATCATCCGGCCATTGCGCCGCATCGTGCCATATATCCGCGATGCGACGGAACTCGAGCGTGATCTCGTCCTCGGCGATCGAACATGAGTAACAGATCACCCGGAACCGCGACTTTTCGTGATGTTCGAGCACCGGCTTGAAGGCGGTCGCCGCCGAATGCCTGTTGAAATCCGAGGATACATAGCCGAGCACAAGCCGACGCGCCGGGTCGCGGTCGTTGCCGTGACGCGGATGCGAGCCCGCGGCGATCTTGGAGCCGACCTGCCGCCACCATTGGCGGCGCGCCGCCTGATGCTCCGCGAACCCGGCCTCGGCGACGAAATCCAGTGCGAAGATGCGGTTGGAGATCGCGTCGGCGAAATCCGGCCGGATGGCGAGCGCCTTGTCATAGAACGCGATGACGTTACGAGTGTCGCCGCGCTTGCCGTGGCAGGCTGCGAGCTGAAGCATCGCCTTGAAGTAATCCGGCTTGATCGCCAACGCCTGCTGGTAGGACGCAAGCGCCTCAGGCAATGCATTGGTATCGAGGAAGACGTTGCCGCGCCCGAGCCACGCTTCAGCCAGTTGCGGCTTGAGCGCGAGGGCGCGGTCGAAGTCCGCCAGAGCCTCGCCGAATCGTTTCAACTCGTTGAGCGCGAAGCCGCGGTTGCTGAGCGCATCGGCATAGTCCAGCCGCAGCGCCAGCGCCCTGTCGCAGCTCGCCACCGCGTCCTCATAGCGCCGCAGCTCCTTGAGCGCGGTGGCACGATTGCTCCACGCTTCGGCATGGTCCGGCTTGGTCGCGAGCGCCGCGTCGTAGCTCGCGACCGCTTCGGCGAAACGTCCGAGCTCGGCGAGCGCATTGCCGCGGTTGCTCAGCGCGTCGGGAAAATCCGGTTTGATCGTGAGCGCCGTGTCGAAGCTCGTGACCGCTTCCTCGAAGCGCTCAAGTTCCTGCAACGCTATGCCGCGATTGGAATGGGCCGCCGCCGAGCGCGGCTCGATGCCAAGCGCGTCATCGAAATCAGCACCGCTTCCGCGTAGCGCCCGGTCTGAGACGCCGCGATGCCGAGGTGATGCAGCGAGTCGAAATAAGTCGGGAATTTGTCGGCGATCTCGCGGTAGCGCGCCTCCGCGTCGGCGATCATCCCACGCCGATGGAACGCCAAGCCTTCTGCGAACGCGGCATCGACCTTGGGCCGCTGCTTGCGCAGCCTCTCGTTATGAAATGCGCGCGATCCTGCTGATTTGCTCATGTGGCGCCTGATCGATGATCGGCTGCCACAATAAGTAATTCGTGCCCCTTTCTAGGCGTCGCTTAGCCCCGCGGGTCGACGCCGTAGGGCCGCGCCCAGGCGAGGCCGCCCTCGGTGCGGCCGCGCGGGAAATATTCGCAGGCGACGTGGCCGGCATAGCCCATCGCGTCAAGCGCATCGAACAGGCCGGGATAGTTCACCTCGCCCTCGTCAGGTTCATGGCGCGACGGCACGCCCGCGATCTGCACGTGGCCGATGTCGGCGAAGTGCTTCTCGAAGCGCCGGATGAGATCGCCCTGCATGATCTGCACGTGATAGAAATCGTATTGGATCTTCACGTTGGGCCGCCCGACCGTTGCTATCAGTTCCGCCGCATGCTCGACGTAGGACACGAAATAACCGGGGCGTTCGCGCTGGTTGATCGGCTCGATCAGGATGCGGACACCCTGTGCCGCCGCGAGGTCGGCGGCCCGCGTGACGTTGGCGACGAAGGTCGCGGTCGCCGCTTCGCGCTGCCCAGCCTTGACCTCGCCCGACAGGCAGTGGACCGACGGCGCGCCGATCGCCACCGCATAATCGAGCGCCTGCTGAAATGCAGCGGCGAACTCCGCCTCCCGCCCCGGAACCGCAGCGGTGCCGAACGAGCCCTCGCCACCGCGCGCGGTATTGAGGCCGAGCATGGTGAGGCCATGGCGCTCCAGCTCTGCCCTCACCGGCGGCGGCGGATGATCGTCATAGGGAAACCGCAGCTCGACCGCCTTGAAGCCGGCCGCGGCCGCGGCGCCGAAGCGCTCGATCAGCGGGCGGTCGGTGAACAGATACGCAAGATTGGCGGCGAGTTTCGGCATTGCGTTCGTGTCCTCCCCAGGCCTCGCTTGCGAAGGCGCGTCATTGCGTATTCATTACCGCGCTCTTTCCTCCAAGGCCAACGGCCCGTCCGCGAGCACAGCATCATGAGCGCCAACGACAGCTTCCACATCGCCGTGCTGCCCGGCGACGGCATCGGGCCGGAGGTGATGGCGCCCGCGCTCGCAGTGCTGAAGGCGGTGGAGTCCGCAACACCGGGCCTGAAGTTCCGGTTCACCGAAGCGCCGGCCGGCGCCTACGAATACAAGGAGACCGGCAAGTCGATGCCGGACTCCACCATCAAGCTGTGCGAGGAGGCGGACGCCATCCTGCTCGGCGCCTGCGGCATGCCGTCGATCCGCTATCCCGACAACACCGAGATCATGCCGCAGGTCGAGCTGCGCTTCATCTTCGACCTCTATGCCGGCGTGCGGCCATGCCGGCTGATCCCCGGCGTGCCGAGCCCGATCGTTGGCGCGGCGGAGCGCGGCATCGACCTCGTGGTGATCCGGGAGTCGACCGAGGGCCTGTTCGCCTCGATGGGCAAGGGCGTGGTGACGCACGAGGAGGCGCGCGAGACGCTGGTGATCACGCGCAAGACCTCGGAGCGGCTGTTCGACTTCTCGTTCCGCTACGCGGCGCGGCGCAAAGCTCGTGGCGCCGACAAGGGCCGGCTCACCTGCGTCGACAAGGCCAACGTGTTCAAGGCCTATGCGTTCTTCCGCGAGATGTTCGACGAATGCGCGGTGCGCTTTCCCGACGTGCCCACCGACCGCCTTTACGTCGACGCTTGCTCGGCGATGCTGGTGCGCCGGCCATGGGACTTCGACGTCATGGTGATGGAAAACATGTTCGGCGACATCCTCTCCGACCTCACCGCCGGCCTGATCGGCGGCATGGGGATGGCACCCTCCGCCGACATCGGCGACCGCCACGCGGTGTTTCAGCCCTGCCATGGCACCGCGCCGGACATCATGGGACAGGGCAAGGCGAACCCGACCGCCATGATCCTCTCCGCCGGCCTGATGCTGGACTGGCTCGCCGACAAGCACGAGCACGCCCCGGCGGCACAAGCCGCGCAGGCGATCGAGCGCGCGGTCGACCAGGCTTTCGCCGGCGGCATCAAGCCGTTCGAGTTCGGCGGCGGCGATGGCACCGACGCGGTGGCCCGGGCCGTGCTGGGGGCGCTGCCGAAGGGATGAGGGCTATGGCCCACCTTCCTGCCCACCCTGACAGTGGGACGTTTTGTGGTTGACGCCCGTGTCCGGCCTTGATTGGCTTGCGACAATCCGCCCCCACGAAAGCGGCGGAGCCTCGGGACGGTACGCCCATGAACGACGTCATCCTTCGCGAGATTGCGGATTTCTGCCGCGACACCAAGCTCGCCGAATCCACCTTTGGCCGCCGCGCCGTGAATGATGGCAAGCTCGCCAGCCGCCTTCGCAACGGCGGCCGCATCACCACCGAAACCCTCGACCGCATTCGCGCGTTCATGGCGGACAACCGCGGACCTCATGCCGGCAGAAGTGAGCCCACCATGGCACCAACCCGTCCCAAGCTCAGCGGCGAAACCGCGCTCGCGGACACCGCGCTGAACCAGATGTCGCCGATCGTCGGCAAGCAGATCGCCGAAGACCCGCAGCGCAATTTCCGTTTCTTCGACAACCGGCAGAAATATCTTCTGTTTGTGAACACCTGCTCGGAGAAGTGGGTGGTGGCGCACCGCGTCGCGCTCGAACTTGGCAACATCCATCCCCGCCCGCCGGCGGCGCGCATCTTCGATGCCGGCGTCGGCGACGGCACCGTCCTGGTGCGGGTGATGCGGGCGATGCATGACCGCTTCCCGCACACGCCGTTCTATGTCGTCGGCAAGGAGATCAGCCTCGAAGATGTGCGCCTCGCGATGCAGAAGATGTCGGACCGCTTCTTCGAGCATCCGGCGACCGTGCTGGTGCTCACCAACCTCGCCTATGCGGATGCGCCATGGCTGGCTGTGAAGTCGCTGAACGCCGCTTCCAGCATGGTGTGGCACGAGGTGCCGCTCTCGGGGAACTCCGCGCACAAATTCGAGCAACAGATCACCGACCTGGAGCCGTTCCTGGCGCAGAACTGGAAGGCCGGTGTCAGCAAGAAGACCGGCAATCCGGTCTATGAGCGGCCGATCGTGCTGGTGCTTTACCGCGAGGACCACAAGTTCCTGCTTGACCCGATCATCCCGCGGCCGGGCGGCACCAGCGCGAACTACGATCTCGTCATCGCCTCGCAGCCCTACCGCGCGCGCGCATCCGTCGACTTCAAGGCGAAGCGCGTGCTCGCGCCGCTTGCCCGCGCCCTCGGCCCGGGCGGACGGCTCCTCGCCATCCACTCGCACGGCCACGATCCCGGCATGGAGATCATCGAGAAGGTATGGCCGGGCGACAACCCGTTCACCCATGACCGTCACGAACTGCTCAAGGCGGTGAAGCAGGAGCTCGGGCCTGCGGGCCGCGACCTCAACTTCAATGCCTATTCCGACAACCGCTCCCTGTTCCGTTACGACATGCATACGCTGCCGTCGGAAATCTCCGAGGAATCGATCGGCACCTCGACGCTCCTGGCGGCATGGAACGCCGCGATTTACGTGGCGCAGGTCGAGGACGATCGCCTGAATGAGGCGGTGTCCACGGGCAAATACATCGAGGCGACCCGCGAGGTTCTGCGCGACAATGGCGGGCTCTGGTTCTACGACGAGTCGTTCGTCATCTCGCGCCGGCGGGAGTAGCGTCTACTCCGGCCTCATCCTGAGCAGCGTCCAAAGGACGCGTCTCGAAGGATGGGCGCCGGGCGTAGCCGCTCATGGTTCGAGACAGCGCGGAGCCGGTCATCGGTCCGGCCAAAGGCCGGACCCGTTGACGTCTCTTCACCATGAGGCCGAAATGTGCGGCGCCAGCGCACGCACAGCGTCCATCACTTCATGCCGATGAAATCCCTGATCGCCGCCAGGAACGCCTGCGGCTGCTCCAGCGGCGGGCAATGGCCGCAGCCCGGCAGCTCCACGTAGCGCGCGCCCTCGACCTTGTCGGCGATCTGCTTGTTAAGCTCGGGCGGCGTCGCCTGGTCGAACTCGCCGCAGATCACCATCGTCGGCACCGTCAGGCGCGGCAGCGACGGCACAAGGTCGGCACCGACCAGCGCGTCGCAGGCGGCGCAGAACGCCGTCGGGTCGATCTCCAGCAGCACGGAGCGGCGCTCCTCGACCGCCTCGGGACTCGTCGCGAGGTACGCGGGGCTGAACACCCGCTTCGCCGCGATATCGACGATGGCAGCAAGGCCGCCCGCCTTCACCTTCTCGGACATGACGCGGAACGGCTGCTTGCCCTCCTCGGGAAAGCTCGCCGCCGCATCCGAGATGACCAGCGCGCCGAGCCGCTCCTGATGAGCAAGCGCGAACGCGAGCGCCACCGTACCGCCGAAGCCGTTGCCGATCAGGACCGCTCCGGGCTGGATCTTGAACTCCTCGAAGCCGTCCTCGATGCGCGCCACGTAGGCGTCGATCAGCCCCGGCACGGCCTGCGAGCCGTGGAAGCCGGGCAGGTTGAACAGCGTGACGCGGAAGCTGTTCGCCAGCTCCGGCAGCACCGGATCGAACGCCTGACGGTCGGTGAGCAGCGAATGGAGGATGACGAGATCACGGCCCTCCCCGGTGCGGACAGCCGTGGTGAGGCCATGAGCGGCGGTGAGGTGTTCGAGATTTTGATGGGTCAAGGCTTGGCCTTTCGGTTTGTCATGTCCGGGAAAAGGCATCCGTCATCGCGAATTGCAACTAGGTAAGCAAGACGCGCCGAAATGCGAGGGCGGTGTTTCCGAGGTTCCACTCCGCGCGGGCGCAACAAATGCGCCTCATGGTGAGGAGCAAGCGAAGCGTGCGTCTCGAACCATGGGCAAAATGCCGTTCCGCCCTCGTCCTTCGAGACGGCCGCTCCGCGGCCTCCTCAGGATGAGGGGTGGAACGGGGCCTCAAGGCAATCCTGCGATCTTCCGCGCCTCTCCGGTAACCTCCAGGACGTGCATGCCGGTATTGGCGCGGTCCACCACGTAGACATAGCCGCGGTCGTCGGTCTCGACGTTGTTGCTCTGGATCGCCGTCTTGCAGCGCTCCTGGCCGTCGACCTTGATGCAGCGCTTGTCGGTTGCCTCGGTAATCGACGGGATGAAATAGCCGACCTCCTTGGGATGATACGGGTTGCGGATATCGATCGCCCGTACGCCGGCATTGAACCATGTCACGAAGGCGAGCTTCTGGAAGAACACCGGCGCCATGCTTTCGTTCGACGAATGCGAGCCGAAGCGCCCGCCGCGATCGCAGAAATTCCCAGTGGACTCAAGCGGCGTGTAGCTCGCCACCACCATCGGCTTGGTCTCGATCGTCGCATCGACGAACCACATCATCTGGCGCGCTTCGCCGGCTTGGCACTCGTTGATCAGCGCTTCGTCCACGATCATGATGAAATTGCGCTTGGCGCCGAACTTATCCTTGGCGAATTCCGGGATCGCCATCTCACCCAGCGGATAGACGGTGTGGGCGCCGACGAGCGGGGACATTTCGAGCCGCCCGACTTCCGGCGCGGCGAGGTTCTCATCCGTCGGCTCCTTGAGGCCTTCCAACAGCTTCTTGCGGTCGACGATCTGCAGGATGCCGCCCTTGTTGGTGCCGTAGCCGAAGTAGACGCGGTTGGCCTGGGCCCCGAGCGAGATGCCGCCATGCAGCTCGGTCGGAATGCCGCCGTTGGAGCCTGGCTGCTGGCCGGGCAGGCCGAAGTCGCGGATCTTCACCGGCTTGGCCGGATCGCTGAGGTCATAGACCTGCGTCATCCGCCGTGTGCGCCAGCCTTGCACCCCGGAGACGAGGTAGGCGATGCCGGTGTCGCATTCCCACCAGTTCTTATGGGTGTCGCGCAGGCCGGGCAGGCGCGCGAGCAGAATCGGGTTCGCCGGGTCGGTGACGTCCCAGGTCTCATGCGCCTGACCGCCGAACACGCGCAGCATGTAGAATTTCGCCGGGTCGCCCTTCGGCAGCAGCCTGCCGTCGCAGACGCGGACCATCTGGCCGCCGCCGTCCTCGTATGTCCCTTCGAGGCCAGGGATGTGCCTGAGGTATTTCGGATGCGCGGGATCGGTGACGTCGACGATCGACGTGCCGTTAAATTCCGCCTGTCCGGTGAGCGGATTGATCGGCTTCGGCACCTGCGGCGTGCCGCCGTGGTGCCCGATATAGGCGATGTAGCGGTCGCCCTGCTTGTGGATCGTGGGCTGGTAGGCGCTGCGCGCCTGCAGGTCGCTATAGCCGACCAGCCGCATGTTGCTGGCTTCCGGCGGGTCGCCGATCTTGGGGGATTGGGCGAGCGACGGGGCGGCCAGCAGCGCGGCCGATGCCAGCAGCGCGGCCGATGCCAGCAATGCAAGCACTAACGAATGGGTGTTTCGGGCCTTCATGGACGATCCTCCGCATTGTTCTTGCCGCGATCTTAGCGCGTTGCGTGACACCTTATCCAGCGATGCAATTTGAGTTGGGAGGATGCAGCTTGCTCCACCTCGCCGGCGTGCAAAGGTAGGGCTCGCTGCGCCGATCGCGCGAACGGCAAGCATCAATATGCGCGGCGGAGAATCTCCGTCGCGTCCTCGACCGTCACCGGCCGCGGCTCCTTGATGCCGAGCGCGGCAGCCTGCTTGGCGACATCGGGGATTTTCGCTTCGTCGAGACCGACGTCGCGCAGCCGCTGCGGGATCGGAAAGCCCGCCACCATGGCGTCGAGCGCGTCGGCCGGATGCTTGGCGTGCAGCGCATCGGCGAGGCGATCGCTGGCTTCCGGCGCCGCCTCGAGATTGAACCGCGTCACATGCGGCAGAATGATCGCGTGGGTCTCGGCATGCGGCAGGCCAAGCCCGCCGAGCGCATGGGCGAGCTTGTGGTGCAGGCCGGTGCCGGTGGTCAGCACGGTACCGGCGAGCCACGCCGCGATCAGGCATTCCGCGCGAGCCTCGGCATCGCCGCCATCGGCGATGACGCGCGGCAGGTATTGGCCGAAGCGGCGAACCGCCTCCATCGCCAGCGCCGTGCTCACCGGCGTGCGCTCCGGCACCCAGATGCCCTCGACGCAATGGGCGATGGCATTCATGCCGCTTGCCGCGCTGACGGCGGCGGGCAGCTTCATCGTGAGGTCGGGATCATAGACGATGGTGCGCGGCAGGACCTTCCAGTCGCGGCCCGTCTGCTTGCGCTCGCCTTCCGACTGTCCCCAGATCGGCGTCGCCTCGGAACCGGAATAGGTCGTCGGGATCGCGACGATCGGCAGGCCGGTGTCACGCGCAATCGCCTTGGCGAGACCGATGGCGGAGCCGCCACCGACCGCGATCACGCCATCCGCTTCTGTCTTGGCCGCGGCCGCCACGCCAGCTTCGGCGACGTCGCGCGGCACATGCATGACGGCTTCGGCGTGAAGCCCGGCTGCTTTCGGACCAAGCAGATCGACGAGCCGCGCGCCGAGCCGCGCCCCGCTGCCCGGCGTCGCCACCACCAGCGCGCGCGCGATGTTCAGCCGTGCGGCTTCATCGGCGATGCGCGACATCGCGCCGGATGCGAACACCACGCGCTGCGATGGGACGTCGTGGATGAATGAGATAAGCATGATGCCTTACTACCTATACAGCGCATGAGGGACGCCCGGCCCAAACCGCGGGCTCCCACTTCGCCCCGCTGGGAAGAGGTCGCGCAGAAGCGCGGGTGAGGGGGGCACTGGCCCTTCGATAGACCGTAACCCTCACCCGGATTGCTGTGCGATCCGACCTCTCCCTATGGGAGAGGTGACACCAAGCCCGGCGCCACGCTGGCGTCCGACCCACGACAAACGACGCCTGAAGGCCTTACGCCGCCTCGCGCCAGATGCCGAGGGCTTCCTGCGCCGGGCGGTCGGAGATCGAGAACAGCACCGACTCGGTGTCCGCGGTGTGCGCGTATTCCTTCCATGGCGGCACCACGAACACGTCGTTGACGCCCCATTCGATGGTCTGGCCCTCGATCACCGTGGAGCCCTTGCCCTCGGCGCAGGCGAACACCATGCCGTCGGTCGAGCGGTAGGGCTCGCCTTTGAAGCCCGCCGGGAACAGCGCCAGGTAGGCGCCCATGGTGGGCAGCACCGGGCCGCCGTTGATCGGGTTGGCGTAGCGCACGCGCGCGCCGTGGCGCTTGTCGACGTCGCCGGAGTTCTTCAGGCGCTCCAGGATCGGCCGCATCTTGGCGTAGGGGTAGTTGATCACCGGGCTGCGGTTGAGCGTGGCCGGCGCGCCGTCCGGAAGCACGCCGGAGGCATAGCGGTCGAACGAGTCGCCGTCCTCATGCGCGGTGTTCTGCATTTTTTGGTCGAAATGCTCGGCGAACGAGGTCTCGAAGTGGTTGACGATGTGCATGTCGAGCACGTCGAGCCACATCATCGGCGTCTTGCCGGGATTGCCGTGGTCATGCGGCGCCCAGTTGGCGGTTATGATGAAGTCGCCATGCGCCATCATCGCCTTCTCGCCCTCGACCGCGGTGTAGGCGCCCTCGCCGTCCAGCACGAAGCGGATGGCGGACGACGTGTGGCGGTGCGCGTCGGCGATCTCGCCCGGCATGATGAGCTGGATGCCCGCGAACAGCGAGTTGGTTACCCGTGACTTGCCGGGCAGGCCGGGATTCTCCAGCACCAGCACGCGGCGCTCGGCTTCCTCGGCGGTGATGACGTCGCCGGCTTCGAGCATCAGCTTGCGGACGTCCTCGAACTTCCAGATTTTCGGCACGCAGGTCGAGCGCGGTTCCGGCGTCACCAGCCCTTTGAGACGCTCCCACAGGGGCGCCATGTTGTATTTCTCGATCTTGTCGTAATAGGCCTGCCGCGCGCCCTGGATGTTGTGCTTGGGGCTAGGCTCATGGCCGCTTTCGGCCGGTTTCTCCGCAGTGGCAACCGCCATGACGTTCCTCCATAAGGTCTTGTGCCGACAGGCAACGTGACGGCGACTATAGATCAATTCGGCCAAGGCCGGAAATGCCGTGATCGGCATGGCGGCGGGGACTGTCATGCAGCCCGGACAGGCCCTGTAGAAACGAACAGCGAAGGACAGGCGACCGATGGATGCCGACGTGCTCGACCGCCTTGCGATCCGCGACCTGCTCGAGAACTGGGTCGTGTGGCGCGATGCCGGCGACTGGGAACGCTTCCGCACCGTCTGGCACGACGACGGCCGCATGCACGCGACGTGGTTCCAGGGCAGCGCCGATGAGTTCATCGCGGTCAGCCGCGAGGGCTTCGCCAAGGGCGTGCGCATCCTGCACTTCCTCGGCGGCACCGCGATCGACCGCGCCGGCATCCGCGCCATCACCCAGACCAAGATGACGATCTCCCAGCGCGCAGAGGTCGACGGGGTGCTCTGCGACGTGGTGTGCACGGGACGGTTCTACGATTTCCTGGAGCGGCGCGGCGGGCGCTGGGGCATGGTGCTGCGCCAGCCGATCTACGAGAAGGATCGCATCGACCCGATCGATCCGTCAGCCACGCTCAGGCTCGACGCGGAACTGCTGGCGCGATTTCCCGAGGGCTACCGGCACCTCGCCTACCTGCAGACGCGGATCGGCTATGAGGTGAAGCCGGACATGCCGGGCCTGACCGGGCCCGAGGTCGAGGCGCTTTATGCGACGGGCACGCGCTGGCTGAGGGGCGGGAGCTTGTAGTTCAACTTTTCGGTTGAGCCGGCATCTCGCTCCGCTGGTCCCCGCGAAAGGCGGGGACCACGCCAACCTCAAGCGAAACCGGATTCCAATTTTCGCGGAAATGAACGGAGGATGGGGGAGCCTCGGCAATAAATAACCTTCAGCTCTTGATCTCGACCCGCTCGATGAGCTTGGCGAAGCCCGCAAGCTGCTGGGTGATGAACTTGCGCGTGGTCTCGTCGGTGAGCTCGCCGGTCTTCTCGTCGAACTTGGGAATGCAGTTCCCGACGAAAATCTCCGGCGTGTTGAAGACGATGGAATTGAGAAACACCAGCATCGTGCGCAGGTGATACTGCACGCGGCCGCCGCCGAGCGGGCCGGGCGAGGCCGACTGGATCGCTACCGGCTTGCCGCCGAACGGCTGGTCCTTGATGCGCGACACCCAGTCGATGGCATTCTTCAGCGCGCCGGGCAGCGAGTAATTGTATTCCGGCGTTGTGATGATGACGCCGTCGGCGGCGCGGATGGCGTCGGACATGGCGTTCACCGCCGCAGGGAAGCCGGTCGCGTTCATGTCGTCGGCATTGAAGAGCGAAAACTTGTCGTAGGGCGGCGCCTCCTCAAACGTCATGCCGGCCGGCGCGAGGCCGGGAAGCGCGTTCATCACCAGGCGATTATAGGAGCCCTTGCGCAGGCTGCCGCAGATGGTGACGATCTTGATTGCCTTGTCGGCCATGTCGCTTCCCCTTCTTTGGTCGCCGCCTTGCGAACCGCGTCAGGACGACGACGCGCAAGGGAGGCGCGTCCATATCACAGCCGTTGCGTGAATGGCGAGGGTGGCGCGCGCAAGATGTCTTTGCGCGCATGCCGAAGAGGCGGCGGACTTCGCTCCCGGGGACGAATGGGCGATGACGGCGCGCCTATTGGAACAATTTCATTGCGTTGACGAGCGTCTGGAATATCCCGCCGAGCAGGGGGATGCCGACGAAGCCCCATGCCAGCACCAGCTTGATGCTAGATGTCTCGACGGCGCTTTCGTTCTCCATGGACGGCTTCCTTTCGGCGTCGGCTCTCCGGCGGCGACGCGGTTCCGCAAGGGTGGCAGGACAGTCGAGCATCCCCGGTGCTGCCGGATGGACCGGATCAGGCTCCCGGCGGATGGCCGCTTGCCGCGACGATCGCGGCGATGCGCTCGGCGTGACGGTCGCGGGCTGCCGCGCGCCTGATGCGTGCGGCGAGGAAAGAGCCCCAGGCGAGCATGAGGCTGATGAACGACGGTTCGAGCGAGCGGTCGGAATACATCATGATCTCCTCAGGCGCGCGCGGCGGATGTCTGGACGCCCGGCGCCGCCGCAACCTCCGCGGCATCATCCAGCGTGGAAGCGGAGTTGCGCTCCGACTTCATGTGGAAGCGCGCTGTCCACGGCCTTGATGAAGAAGTTGCAGATGAAGCCGATCACCAGCAGTCCGGCCATGATGTACATGGTGGTGTTGTAGGCCTGCGCCTTCGGCACGCCGTGGGTCGACGTTGTACTCGCGGATGTAGTTGACCAGCACCGGCCCGAAGATGCCCGCCGCCGACCAGGCGGTGAGCAGCATGCCGTGGATGGCGCCGACATAGCGCGTGCCGAACATGTCCCTGAGATAGGCCGGCACGGTGGCGAAGCCGCCGCCATACATGCTGATGATGACGCAGAAGCAGAGCACGAACAGCGCGACGCTGCCGATCGACGCCCGTATACGGCACCAGTCGACGTAGAGCACGAAGCCGAGCAGGAAGAAGCACGAAGTAGGTGTTCTTGCGCCCGATGATAGTCGGAGGTGCGAGGCCCAGAAGAAGCGGCCGCCCATGTTGAACAGGCTCATCAGGCCGACGAAGCCGGCCGCCGCGATCGGCGTGATGACTGCCGGGGAACATCTCCTGGCTCATCGCCGAGGCCTGGCCGAGCACGCCGATGCCGGCGGTGACGTTGAGGCAGAGCACCCACCAGATCAGCCAGAACTGCGGCGTCTTCAGCGCGTCGTAGACGAAGACGTCGTTGCGCGGTGATCAGCTTCTGCGCCTGCGCCGGCGCGACGTAGCCGGCCGGCTTCCAGCCCGGCGCCGGCACGCGCACGATCGCCGCGCCGACCATCATGAAGCAGAAATAGACGCACCCGAGCACGACGAAGGTCTCGGCGACGCCGACATGGGTCGGCGGTGGAGAACTGCCGCATCAGCCAGACCGACAGCGGCGAGGCGATGAAGGCGCCGCCGCCGAAGCCCATGATCGCCATGCCGGTCGCCATGCCGGGCCGGTCGGGGAACCATTTGATCAGCGTCGAGACCGGCGAGATGTAGCCGATGCCGAGCGCCGCATGCCGCCGAGCACGCCGTAGCCGAGATAGATGAGCCAGAGCGTGTGGATGTAGACGCCGATCGCCGAGAGCAGGAAGCCGCCGGCCCAGCACAGCGCCGGCGGTGAACATCGCCCGGCGCGGTCCGCCTTCCTCGACCCAGCGGCCGAAGACCGCGGCCGAAGCGCCGAGGAAGACGATCGCGATGGAGAAGATCCAGCCGAGATCGGTCAGCTTCCAGTCGTCGGGCGCCGACTGCGTGATGCCGAGCAGCTTGGTCATCGGCAGGTTGAAGACGCTGAAGGCGTAGGCCTGGCCGATGCACAGATGGACGCAGAGCGCGGCGGGCGGCACCATCCACCGGCTGTAGCCGGGCGTGGCGACGGTACGCGAGCGGTCGAGAAATGAAAGCATGGCCATCTTTGCGCGATCCCCGAGCGGCATGAACCAACGCGCAGCAGGAGAAGTCGCCCCGGCCCCGGCATCAAGGCGGTCCACGCAATCCATTCATTGCTAAACGCAATGAATATGCACCGGACAGAGAACCGAGCTAGGCATACGCTGGAGCGCCGGCGGCGCTCGGTCATGATCGACGTCAGGTCATGTCCTAGTGCTGGCGCAGCGCATGCGCTGCCGCATCCTGGAGCGGCGACGCTGCGCCGCAAAGATCCGGGGACGCGAGCCTGCGGGCGTCATTCATCAGCGACGCGATGGTGGGCTGAACGGGAAAACGGTTCGACACCACTAGGCCGATAGTGTGGGTGATCTCCGGTTCGACGATCGGGATGGCGCGCAGAGCGTCTCCGAGATTGATCGAGAGGGCGATCGACCGCGGGATGACGCTCACCCAGCGTCCGGTTTGGACGTGGGAGCTCAACGCGTAGACGGAGTCGGTTTCGATCATCGGCGCCGGCTCGATGCCGGCAGCGCGCAGCACGCCGTCGACGATGCGGCGGTGCTGAAGGTCGCGCGTGAGCAGGCAGAGCGGAAGCCTGCCGACCTGAGCCCACCCGATGCGATCGCCGTCGCCGAACGGCCCGTCGGCCGTCGTCAGCAGCAGGTAATGCTCGCGCTCAAGCGGCACGGTGCTGACGTCGCCGATCGGCTCGTTGTGCAGGTAGGTGACACCGGCGTCGATGTCGCGCTCGTGGAGCAGATCGAGCAGCGCGTCGGATGGCCGCGTCAGCACGGTGAAGCGCACGTTGGGATGGCGCGCCTGGAACGGCCCGATGAGCGACGCGACGAGCGGCATCGCCGACGGGACCGCCGCCAGGCGGATATGCGCGCCCACGCCGCGCTGCAGCCCGATGATCTCCTGGCGCATCGCATGGGCGTCGCCGACCAGCCGGCGCGCCCATACCAGGACGCGCTCGCCTTCGGGCGTAAGCCCGCGAAACCGCGACGACCGGATCACCAGCGGGACATTGAGCATCTGCTCCAGGCTCTGGATGCCGAGCGACAGCGTCGGCTGGGCGACGCCGCAGCTTTCGGCGGCGCGGCCGAAATGCTTCTCGCGGGCGAGAGCGATGATGTATTCGAGCTTATCGAGCATGGCCGGAACCGGGCGTTGCCAAAGGAAACGGCGGCGGGGATGACCGTTACACGGCGGTGCACCGCGAGCCGCACCCGGCATCAAACCCCATCGGCGCCGGGTGGTCCATCATAGTCGTCGCAGGCAAGAGGCAGACCCGGCCTAATTGTCGGTGGAATCCGGTGCCTGCGCCGGCAACGCGTTCACGCCGACCTCCTGCGCGATCTTCACCAATGCCGTCCAGGTGTCGTCGGGCAGCGGAATGCCATGAGCCATGCGATCGGCACGGCTGCGCTGCTCGGGCTCGCCCGGAACGAGCACCTCGCCGTCCGGCTGTGCCGGCTTCGAACTCTTCACGAAGGCCAGAGCGCGGGCGACCTCATCCGGAAAGAAGGCACCCGGGTCGAGCCTGGCCGGGTCGATGTAGAAGGAGAACATGCCGCTCTGCCAGCGGCGGTCAAGGTTCGAGGCGCCGTTGCCGGTAAGCGCGCCGCCCAGCAGTTCGCACATCAGCGCGAGGCCCGACCCCTTATGCTCGCCGAAGGCGCGGATCGCGCCGGTGCCGTTCTTATAATTGCGCGGCTCGCCGCCCTGGTAGTCGCCATAGAGCTGATGCGGATCGTCACTCCTGGTGCCGTCGGCGGCGATCAGCGCATCGGCGGGAAGCGGCTTGCCGCCCTGGCTCGCGACCAGGACCTTGCCCTCGGCGACCAGCGACGTTGCAAAGTCGAGCAGCACCGGCTCCTCGCCCGGCCGTGGAATGCCGATGCAGATCGGCGCGGTCGAAAAGCGGCGCTCGGTGCCGCCGAACGGCGCCACCAATACGCTGCCGACCACGTTGACGAAATGCAGCGAAACCAGCCCTTCCTTCGCCGCCATTTCGGCCCAGTCGCCGACGCGCCCGAGATGGCCAGAGTTGCGCAACGCCACCGCGGCAAGGCCCATCGCCTTGCACTTGGCGATGCCGATTTCCACCGCCTGCGCGCCGACGGTCTGGCCGAAGCCGAATCGGCCATCGACGACGGCGAGCACCGGCGTATCGACGACGACCTCGACCTTCCGGTCGGCGAAGAAAACGCCGTCACGCTTCCAGTTGACGTAGCGCGGCACGCGCGCGACGCCGTGGCTGTCATGGCCGGCGAGATTGGCGCCGACCAGCGAGCCGGCGATGCGGACGGCCTCCTCCGCCGAGGAACCATTGGCAGCGAAAATCTCGCGGACGAACTCGCGCAGCGAGGCGGCGTCGATCCGCCTCATGAAGCCTTTTCGTCCTCGATCGGATTGCGCAGCACGCCGACGCCCTCGATGTCGATCTCGCACACGTCGCCGGCCTTCATCCAGGCCGGCGGCTTGCGCGCATGGCCGACGCCGGAAGGGGTGCCGGTGAGCAGGATGTCGCCGGGCTCCAGCGTCATGCCCTGGGTGATGTAGACGAGCGTCTCGGCGATCGGGAACATCATGTTGTCGGTGTTGTCGGATTGCATGACCTGTCCGTTGAGCCGGCTCTGGATTTTCAGGCCCTTGCCGCCGGGCGGCAGCTCGTCCGCCGTGACGACCCAGGGGCCGAAGCCGCCGGTGCGGTCGAAATTCTTGCCCATGTCCCACTGCGTGGTCTTGCGCTGGAATTCGCGCACCGAGCCTTCGTTGAAACACGAAAAACCGGCGACGCAGGAATAGGCATTGTCCATCGTGAGATGCTTGGCGCGCTTGCCGATCACCACGACCAGCTCGGCCTCGTAGTCGAGCGTCTCGGACACAAGCGGGCGGATGATCGGGCTCCCATGCGGCGTCAGCGAGGTGAGGCAGCGCATGAAGATGGTCGGGAATTTCGGCAGGTTGTCGCGATTGGGCCCTTCCTTCACGTGCTCGAGGTAATTGAGGCCGAGCGCGATGATCTTGCCGGGTTGCGACACCGGCAGCGCATATTTCAGCCCCGCCAGCGGCAGCCGCGCGCTCGCCGGAGCCCGTTTGGCGAGGTCGGACAACGAAGTGAGATCGCCGTTGCTCGCTTCGAGCACCTCGGCAAGGTCTCCCGGCACATTGGCATCGACGGCTTGCAGGTCGATCACCTGGTCGCCCTCGACGATGCCGAGGCGCGCGTTTCCGTTCGCGTGGAATCCAACGATTTTCATGGCTTATCCTCCCACCGGCGCATTATTCGTTGATGTGCGATAAATTCGGGGATGCATCACCGTGCACGATCCGGTGCACGCGCGCTACCCGGCTCAACTGACCATGAGCGAACTAACCTGCCTCAGCCAATTGGGCAAGGGACGCGGACGCGTCAGGGCGTCGAGGAAATGGTCGGCCCAGAACTTGACGTCGTTCGCCATCAGCGCATGCAACAGCACCTCGTGGCGCGCCTTGCGTTCGTCGAGCGGCATCGCCAGCGCCTGGGCGATCGCGGCGGCGACGGATTCGCTGTCGTAAGGATTGACGAGCAGAGCCGCTTCGAGCTCGACCGACGCGCCGGCGAATCGCGACAGGATCAGCACGCCGGGATCGTCCGGGTCCTGCGCAGCGACGTATTCCTTGGCCACGAGGTTCATGCCGTCGCGCAGCGGCGTCACCAGCGCCGACGCGCGCCGCCCGGTAGAGCCCGGCGAGCGCGGTGCGGCTGTAGCGCGCGGTTGACATAGCGGATCGGCGTCCACGCCGCCTCGCCGTAAGTTGCCGTTGATGCGGCCGGCGGCGGCATTCACCTGCTGCTCGATCTCGGCATTATTCCTGAATTTCGGCGCGGCTTTTCGGCGTGATCTGCAGATAGGTGACCTTGCCGCGCCATTCGGCATAGGTCGTCGAGGAAACGCTCGAAGGCGTCCATGCGCAGGTTGATGCCCTTGGAATAATCGAGCCGGTCGACGCCGATGATCATCGCGCGATCGTCGAGGCTGCCGACCACGTCCTGCACGAAGCTGCGACCGTATCGCGCGCCGCGCCAGCCGCGCGAATTCCGCGGTCTCGATGCCGACCGGGAAGGTGCCGATGCGAACAGTGCGGTCCGCCGCGTGGCGAATGCCGGTGGTCCCGGCTCGGCAGGTGGCATTCCTTCGACAGGTAGCGGGCGAAATTGTCGGCATCGCCGTCGGTCTGGAAGCCGACCAGATCGTAATGGCACAGCGCACCGATCAGCCGCTCATGGTTGGGCAGCGCGGTCAGGATGTCCGGCGGCGGCAGCGGAATATGCAGGAAGAAGCCGATCCGGTTCTTGTGCCCACGGTCGCGCAAGCGCCTTGGCGAACGGCATCAGGTGATAGTCATGCACCCAGATCATGTCGTCGGGCTGCAGGATCTTGCTGCAATTCGTCGGCGAAGTGATCGTTGACGCGCAGATAGCCGGTCAGATCGCGGCGGGTGAATTCCGCGAGGTCGAGCCGGTAATGCAGGATCGGCCACAGCACCCGGTTGGCGAAGCCGTTGTAGTATTCCTGATAGTCTTCCTTGGTGAGGTCGGTGACGACGAAGGTGCGGTCATCTTCGCGGATGGTCTGCGTCGCCACCTTCGCCCGGGTGGCGACCTTGCCGCTCCAGCCGAACCATAAGCCGTCGTTGCGCCGCAGCGCCGCTTTCACGGCCACTTCAAGACCGCCGGCGCGGCTGGAGCCGTCACCAGTCGGGATCGATACCCGGTTCGAGATGACTACCAGCCGCGACAACGTCAGCCCTCCCCGCCTCGTGGGCACCTTGACGCCATTCGCCGGCGCGCCAGGGGTTGCGCCACATGCACGCCGTCCGCCATGCCTGTCTCAGGATCGATCTCATCGGGCCGGAGCAAATCGCGACGCTGACGATGCAAATCGGTCACACCCAACGTGCCTCCTGGCGAGAGCCGAGGAATCAGGGCATTCGCCGAGCGCATAATAACCAATTCTCGAAGCAAAAGTTCAAATAGGCCGGCGGGGTGGCAAGCGCGCCCTCACAGCACGATGGTTGCGTCGCTTTCGGCGAGGCCGTGGAGCCAGGTTCGCACGTCCTCCGGTGTCTTGAAACGGGCTTGGACCCCTTTTACCGGACGTCCGACCGACAGCGGGATGCCGTCGAATTCCGGCATCACCGCGAAGGCGTACTCGTCCGTGGTGTCGTCGCCGATAAAGACCGGCCGGCGGCCCGCGAACGGGGCGTGCCGCATCAGCTCGCGCACCGCCGCGCCCTTGTTGACGCCGACGGGCTTGACCTCGATCACAGCTTTGCCGGACATGATCTCCACCGTCCCGGGCGGCAGCGCGGCATGGACGGCGGCGACACGGTCGCAGACGGCCTGCTCCAGTTCCGGCGCGAGGCGGTAATGCAGCGCGAGGCCGTAGCCCTTGTCCTCGACGATGATTCCCGGGCCCACGGACTTGATCGCCGCGAACTTGCGCTTGACGTCGTCATCGAGCGGCCCTGCCCGGCTGCGGTCAACCGGACCTTCCGGCGATAGCCGCATTTCGGCGCCGTGGCCGCCGATCAGCGGCAGCGCCAGCGGCGCGAACAGGAGGTCGAGGTCGTTGAGCGATCGGCCGCTTACCAGCGCCAGTGCGCCGCCGGTCCGCTTCAGGAGCCTCGTCAGGGTCCGGCAGAGCGCGGGCGACACCCACACTTCGCGCGGCGTCGGCGCGATATCCACAACCGTGCCGTCAACGTCCAGCAAGATGGCGACCTCGTCCAACGTGAGTGGCCGCGCATGCGCGGCCGGCTCCTGGAGAATGGGTTCCTGGTAAACGTGCGTGGTCATGGGCGGAGAGAACGATCCGGTTTGAAAGTGTCGACGTCAACGATCCTGGAAGCCATCGGTTTCAAAGCAATATGCATGCCTTTTCATCCTTTTGCCGCCTCCATCGCAACAGTTTGTCCATCGGGTGCCGCAGATGCGGCTCCGCCCTCCGGCGCGGCCCGTTGTTCGACGGGCTTGTGCCGGCGGCTGAGATTGAAGGCGCTGTTCGCCAGCGCGATGTGGGAAAAGGCCTGGGGAAAATTGCCGACAAGCCGCTGGGCCTTCGCGTCATATTCCTCGCTGAGGAGGCCGACATCGTTGCGCAGTGCGATCAGGCGCTCGAACAGCGCCCGGGCGTCGTCATCGCGGTCCAGCAGCAGCAGGGCGTCGACCAGCCAGAAGCTGCAAGCGAGAAACGCGCCCTCTCCGGCCGGCAGCCCGTCGTCGCTGGTCCGGGTGTCGTAGCGCAGCACGAACCCGTCGACGACCAGGCGCCGCTCGATCGCCTCGACCGTGCCGCGCACACGCGGATCGCCCGCCGGCAGGAAGCCCACCGCCGGGATCAGCAGCAGGCTCGCATCGAGTTCCGTGCTGCCATAGGACTGAACGAAGCTGTTGAGCCCGGCATCGAACGCATTGCGGCAGATGTCCTCATGGATCTCCGTCCGCAAGCGCCGCCATTTATCGGCTCGTGCCGGATCTCCGCGACCGAAGATTTCGAAGCTCTTCACCGCCCGGTCAAAGGCGACCCAGGCCATGATCTTCGAATAGGTGAACTGGCGACGCTCGCCGCGGATCTCCCAGATGCTCTCGTCCGGCTCCCGCCAGATCTTTTCCAGATGATCGAGGAACGCGAGTTGCACCGCCGCGGCGGCATCGCTGCGGTGAAGGCCGCCCTTCCGGGCCTGATAGAACGCATCCATCACCTCGCCATAGACGTCGAGCTGGACCTGCTCGTGCGCCTTGTTGCCGATGCGGACCGGCGCCGAACCTTCGTAACCCGGCAGCCACGGCACTTCCCATTCGGTGACGCGGCGTTCGCCGGCAATGCCGTAAAGGATTTGCGCCTGCGACGGGCTGCCGGCGACTGCCCTCACCAGCCAGTCGCGCCACGCCTGCGCCTCGTCGAAATAACCGGCATTCATGAGCGCGAGCAGGGTGAGCGTTGCATCGCGCAGCCAGCAGAAGCGGTAGTCCCAGTTGCGCGAGCCGCCGAGATGCTCCGGCAGCGAGGTGGTCGGCGCCGCGACGATGCCGCCGGTCGGCGCATAGGTCAGCGCCTTCAGCGTGATCATCGTCCGCGTGACCACGTCCGTCCAGGGGCCGGCGGACCGGCAGCGGCCAGACCATTCGGTCCAGAAGGCCTCGGTGTCGGCGAGCGCCTCGCCGGCATCGATCGGCTCCGGCGCTGGAAGATATGACGGCGCATAGGTGAGGACGAAGGACAGAGTCTCGCCAGCGCTCACAGTGAAGCCGGCGACGGTTGTGAGGTTTTCGCCCCGCACATCCACCGGACTTGTGAGCAGCACCATCTCGGGGCCGGCAATGGCGCGGCGGCGGCCGTCGTCCATGCGCGACACCCAGGGCACTACGGCGCCGTAGCCGAAGCGCAGCACGAGGTCCAGACACATGGCGACCGTACCGCGCTCGCCAACTACCTGCCGGACGATATTCGACGATCCGTCGCGCAGCGGCATGAAGTCGATAAGCGTGGCGGCTCCCTCATCGCTCTCGTAGCGGGTTTCGAGGATCAAGGTGCCGGGCCGATAGCGGCGCGTGACGCGCGCGCCGCTATCGCGCGGGCCGATCCGCCAGCGGCCATGCTCGGGCGTGCCGAGCAGCGCCGCGAAGCAGGCATCGGAATCGAAGCGGGGCCAGCACAGCCAGTCGATCGAGCCGTCGCGGCCGACCAGCGCGGCGGTCTCGCAATCGCCGATCAGCGCGTAGTCTTCGATGCGGGAAGGCATGAACGGCTTTCGTCAGAGCGCGAAGTCGATGACGACCTTGATGTCGTCGGGCCGGGATTCCAGCGCCTCTGGCCATCGGTCCAGCGGAACCCGCCGCGTGATCATGCGGCCGAGCCAACCCTGATCGGCGCGCGCGAGGTCGGCGGCCGCCATCTCGTAATGCGCGCGATTGGCATTGACGCTGCCGAACACGAGTTGGTTTTCGAGCACGAGGGTCCGGTTCAGCTTGCCGATATCGACGTCCAGCACCTTCGGCGCCGTGACGCTCAGGAGGCATAACGTGCCCGAGACGCCGCTACGGCCGAGCACGTCGCGCACAACGGCGGCCGCGCCGGTACATTCCATCACGATGTCAGGCTTCACCTGATCGATGTCGTCGAGGCTGGTGTGATGGGTGGCGCCAAGTTCGCCAGCCATCCGGGTCTTGGCATCATGCTGGTGCCGGTCGAAGACGTGCACGTCGAGGCCGCGAAGCTTGCCGAACAATGCGGCCAGGAGGCCCACCGGCCCGGCCCCGGCCACGAACAGCGTCTTGGGAGCCCAGGATCGCGACCGCCGGCCGATGCGCTCGGCATGGTCCCACGCCTTGGCGACGACGGTCGCCGGCTCCAGCAGGACGCCGAGACCGCCAAGCGCGGGATCGATCTTCACGGCGAAGTCCGGTTCAATGCGAAACCGCTCCGCACCATAGCCGTTGCGCGCCTTGATGCCGCGTTCGGTATATTGGCCGTTGCAGCACATGTCCCATTCGCCCGCGGCGCAGGCCGGACAGGGGACGGGATCGGGACGGCGCACGATGCCGACAACGTGATCGCCGGCCTTGAAGCCGCTGTCCGCCGGCGCCTCCTGGACCTCACCGAAGGATTCGTGACCGAGGATCAGACGATCCTGGCCGGGCGGCGCCTCGCCATACTCCGCGGCGATGATCTCCCGGTCGGTGCCGCAGACTCCCAGCGCCAGAGTCCTCACCAGGATCGAACCCTCGTCGGCCGGAGGCTCAGGCACTTCGTCGAGGCGGGCCGAATTGGGAACGCCGGGTTGAAGCGTGATCGCGCGCATCGTGAAATCCTTAAACGCCGGCCGGAAAACGGCGCGACAATGACTATCGTAATTGGCTCCAGCGTGTGACGCCCGGCGTCTGGAAAAGGTTCCGGACCGTCGCGTTCCGGAACATCCCCGACCGACGGCGTCAAGCACCGCAATCCCTATTTTCGGATATGGTGCCGGCGGGACGCGAACTCATTCGCGGCAAGCCCAACACCGCCGTGGAAAACGTATCGAGGTTCAGATGGATGACATCGGGCGCAAGCGCTGGGCGATTGCGGAGGGCTACATCCCGTCGCAAAGCTCGTTTTCCGACCGCTCCCTCGTCTCGCATGAGACCGCCTGCATCCTGAATGCCGGAGACCGCGATGCGCATGTCGCGATCACGCTGTTCTTCGCCGATCGCGAACCGGTCGGACCCTATCGGGTCACGGTCGCGGCGCGGCGCACGCTGCATCTGCGCTTCAACGACCTCGAAGACCCTGCCGCGGTACTGCGTGACACGGACTTCTCGTCGGTATTCGAGTCCGACGCGCCGATCGTGGTGCAGCACACGCGACTGGACTCGCGGCACGCCGAGGTCGCGCTGCTCTCGACCACCGCCTACGCTCAGGGATAGCCGTCCGGGTCAGCACGGCGGCCGGAACTTTCGCCGCGTTGGTCGCGTTTGTGCAGTGCACGCGCCATCCACTAGCGTCGATGGCGGGCTGAAAAAGACAAAAGCCATGAAGATCGCGCAGATCGCTCCCCTGATGGAGAGCGTGCCACCCCGTCTTTATGGCGGTACTGAACGGATCGTCTCGTATCTGACCGAGGAACTGGTCGGCCTCGGCCATGAGGTCACGCTGTTCGCAAGCGGCAACTCCATCACGGCAGCGGAACTGGTGCCGTGCACGGCGCACGCGCTCCGCCTCGATCCCGATATACGCGACGTCATCCCCTATTACATGGTGATGATCGACAAGGTGCACGAACTCGCCGAGGAGTTCGACGTGCTCCATTTCCACATCGATTTTCTTCACGCGCCGCTGTTTCATTCGCTGGCGGGCCGGACCGTCACCACCCTCCATGGCCGGCTCGACCTGCCCGACAATAGGCCATTCTATGCCCGCTTCTGCGACATGCCGCTGGTGTCGATCTCGGATCACCAACGTGAGCCGTTGCCGCATGCGAATTTCGCCGCGACGATCCATCACGGGATTCCGTCCGGACTGTACCGCCCGAACTTCGAACGCGGCGGCTACATCGCGTTTCTCGGCCGGATATCCGCCGAGAAACGTCCCGACCGCGCGATCAGGATCGCACGTGCCGCCGGCATTCCACTGAAGATCGCCGCGAAGGTCGACAAGGTCGACGAAGAGTATTTCCGCTCGCAGATCGCGCCCCTTCTCGACGGCCCGGGCGTGGAGTTCGTCGGCGAGATCGGCGACCGCGACAAGGCGAAGTTCCTCGGCGAAGCGGCGGCGCTGCTGTTTCCGGTGGACTGGCCGGAACCGTTCGGCCTGGTGATGATCGAGGCGATGGCGTGCGGCACCCCGGTGCTCGCGTTCCGATGCGGCTCGATCCCCGAGGTCATCGACGAAGGCGTCACCGGACGCATCATCGAGCGCGAGGATGAGGCGCCGGTCGCACTCGCGGAAATCCTGGCATACGATCGTCGCGCCATAAGACGGCAATTCGACGAGCGGTTTTCCGCCACGCGCATGGCGCAGGATTATGTGAAATTGTACGAACGAGCCGTGAGTCGGGCGGTGGACGATCCCGATGTGAGGCTTCAACCGCGTCAATCAATGCACACCGAAGAGACGGTTTGATCCTTGCATGGCAATGGAAGCGAATGCGGCTTTGGCCGAGGCCGAAGCCAATCCGGAGGTTCCGTTCTACATCCCCGCGACCGGGCCAGCGACACGGCCGCGTCGCACACTCAAGCACAACGACAGCTTCCTCGTCATCGATGCCCATGGCGACATCGGCGCGTCCGCGGGAGGCGGGGACGGGCTCTACAACAATGATACGCGCTACCTGTCGCGGTTCGAATTGCTGGTGAACGGCGTGCAGCCGCTGCTGCTCGGCAGCAACCTGCGCGACGACAACTCCGTCCTCACGGTCGACCTCACCAACCCCGACATGTTCTCGCCCGAGCGCGAGCTCGTCCTGGAAAAAGACACCCTCCATGTCGACCGCACCGTGTTCGTATGGCGTGACGTCGCCTATCAGCGGCTTGCGTTGCGCAATCACGGACCGCGCGTCCTCGACCTGACGCTATCGCTGACCTTTGACAGCGATTTCGCCGACGTGTTCGAAGTGCGCGGCATGCGGCGGCCGCGCCGCGGCACGTCGAGCATCCGCGTGAACGCGCCGCATGAGGTGATCCTCAGCTATTTCGGCCTCGACGCCGTCGTGCGCAGCACGGCGATCCACTTCGACCCGGCGCCGAGCCGCCTGACGCAGCGCGAGGCCACCTATCGGATCACCTTGCCGGCGCATGGGTCGAGCGCGCTCTTCGTAGCGGTCACCTGCGATCCCGCCGACGCGGGGCCGGTGCCGTTCGTGCGCGGGCTCCTGCAGGCGCATCGCGACCTGCGTAAAGCGGCGAGCGGTGCCGCCGTGGTGCAGACATCCAATCCGCTGTTCAATGACGTGCTGTGCCGATCGATGGCCGATCTGTCGATGCTGACCACGCAGACGCCGCAGGGACCGTATCCCTACGCCGGCACGCCCTGGTACTCGACGACGTTCGGCCGCGACGGGCTGATCACGGCGCTGCAGATGCTATGGGTCGATCCGCGCCTCGCGCATGGCGTCCTGTGCCGCCTCGCGGCCCTTCAGGCCAGCACGTTCGACCAGGAGAACGATGCCGAGCCGGGCAAGATCCTGCATGAGATGCGCGGCGGCGAGATGGCCGCGCTGGGCGAAGTCCCGTTCGGTCGCTATTACGGCAGCGTCGACTCAACGCCGCTTTTCGTGGTGCTGGCAGGGCTTTATTTCGAGCGCACCGGCAGACATCGAGACGCTTCGGTCGCTGTGGCCGGCCATCGAGGCGGCGCTGGCTGGATCGACGGACCGGGCGACCCCGACCGCGACGGCTTTGTCGAATATTCCCGGGCCACCGAGAAGGGGCTTGCCAATCAGGGATGGAAGGACTCCATCGACGCGGTGTTCCACGCCGACGGCCGGCTCGCCGAAGGCCCGATCGCGCTGGCCGAGGTCCAGGGCTACGTGTTCGCCGCCAAGCGCGCGGCGGCGCGTTGCGCGCAGCATCTCGGCATGCCGGAGCGCGCACTGACGCTCGACGCGCAGGCGTCGGCGCTCGCGGAACGCTTCGAGCAAGCATTCTGGTGCCAGGACCTGGACATGTACGCGATCGCGCTCGACGGCGCGAAGGAGCCGTGCCGGGTACGGACGTCCAATGCCGGGCAGGTGCTCTTCACCGGCATCGCGCAACCCGATCGCGCCAAGCTGGTGGCGAACGCGCTGATGGCGCCGGATTTCTTTTCCGGCTGGGGCATCCGCACCGTGTCGCGGCGCGAGTCGCGCTACAATCCGATGTCGTATCACAACGGGTCGATCTGGCCGCACGACAATGCGCTCATCGCGCTGGGTCTGTCGCAGATCGGGGAGAAGCACGCCGTCGACCGTATCTTCAACGGCCTGTTCGACGCCGCGATCTACATGGACCTGCATCGCTTGCCTGAATTGTTCTGCGGCTTCCAGCGCGCGCGCGGACGCGGACCGACGCTCTATCCGGTGGCCTGCGCGCCGCAGGCCTGGGCGAGCGCGACCCCGTTCACCCTGCTTCAGGCAGCGCTCGGCCTTGAGCTCGATCCGAGCGCTCGCGAGGTGCGCCTGCGCAACCCGCGGCTGCCGAAGTTCATCGACGAAGCCGTCATTCGCAACATCCGCGTCGAACATTCGAGCGTCGACATCGCGGTCAGCCGCAGCGGCGAAAACGTTTCCTTGAAGGTTCTTAAATCGCACGGCGATATCCAGGTCTCGGTCCTCATCTCCTGAGCGGCGGACGGACTTGACGGCGCGGACGATCGGCGCACCATGCCGCCGCGCCGAAGCCTGAGCACATCCGGATGGTCATGAAAGCTGTGTTCGTCGCCTGCCTTCTCGTATTGGCCGGCCTGTCCGTCGCTTCGGCCGCCGATGCGGACCGGCACCGGCCGCATGCGAGAGCTGATCGCGCCATGGTCTGGCCGTCCGCACCCGACAGCCTCTCGGCGACGGTGCTGGCCTCTGATGGATGCTGGCGCGCCTGCGAGGCGCAGTGCGGCAGGCATGTGCGCAAGTGTGCCGGCGCCATCGGCCTGTCCGGCTGCCTGCCCTTTAACGACGCCTGCGGCCGCACCTGCGTGAAGCAGTGCCGGACCTATGGCGGGCCGCTGCTGAACTGGATCGACTGACACAGGACCGCAGCCAAGGACCGCGGCAATCGCATGCCTACCGGCCGGGCAGTTGACCCGGGCTCGGTGGCGCTGTGTGATGCCGCCCATGTTCGAAGGTTTCACCCGTACCGAGATCGCCACGTCCGGCGCCCGCATCGTCACCTTGCATGGCGGCAGCGGGCCGCCGCTGCTGCTGATGCACGGCAACCCCTTTACGCATGTGTCGTGGCACGCAATCGCGCCGCGGCTCGCGCGCGAGTTCACCGTGGTCGCGACCGACTTGCGCGGCTACGGCGATTCCGAGAAGCCCCCGGCCGGAGATGATCACAGCGGCTACTCGTTCCGCGCCATGGCGCAGGACCAGGTCGAGGTGATGGCGGCGCTGGGTCACGATCGCTTCTTCGCCGCCGGCCATGACCGCGGCGGGCGGGTGCTGCACCGCATGTGCCTCGATCACCCCAGCAAAGTCGCAGCCGCGGCGATCCTCGACATCATCCCGCAGCATTATCTGCTCAACAACATCACGCGCGCCTGGGCAAGGTTCTCGTGGCACTGGCTGTTCAATATCCAGCCCTACGATCTCCCTGAGCGGATGATGGGCGCCGATCCAGACTATTTCATCCGCAAGAAACTCGCCAAGACGCCTCAGGGCCTCGCCTTCTTCGACGATGCCGCACTCGCCGAATACATGCGCTGCTTCCGCGATCCGGCGACCATCCACGCCATCTGCGAGGACTATCGCGCGACCTTCGGCGTCGACCTCGAGATGGACACGGCGGACGTGGCGGCGGGCCGGCAAATCGAATGCCCGCTGCTCCTGCTGTGGGGCGCGACCGGCGGCGTCGGCCGCAATCACAAGCCGCTGGAGATATGGCAACGCTATGCAGCAGACATCCGGGCCGGCAAGGCCCTGCCCTGCGGCCATTATCTGTCTGAGGAAGCGCCGGACGAAACATACGCCGAACTGTATGCTTTCTTCGCGAACCTTGAGGTGTCTACAATGGCGGGATGAGCGCGGAGGCCGGACGAAAGGGAGCAGGCGGCGCAAGCCACGGTGCCGGCTTAGGCGCGGCCCTGCGCCACGCGCGGACGGAATGGTCCCAGCTTGGGCTCGCCCCGGCGGACCGCAAGACCGAGACGGTGCCGGCGGAAGCGGCGAAGGCCAAGGCCGGCATCACCCTCGCGAACGTGACCAAGACGCTCAGTCCCGGCACCGGGGCCGCGGCCGTCAACGACGTCACGCTGCAGATCGAGCCCGGCCAGTTCGTGACGTTGCTGGGCGCAAGCGGCTCCGGCAAGACCACGATCCTGCGCCTCATCGCCGGCCTCGTCCGGCCGGATGAGGGCACGATCCATATCGGCGGCAAACTGGTTTCGTCGCCGGAGCGCACGGCGGCGCAGGGGGTGAGCGGCCTCGGCGTGATGTTCCAGAGAATCATGGGCTTTGGCCGCACAGAAGCGTCGCCGAAAACGTCGCGCTCGGACTTGCGCGGGGCGCACGAAACTCCGACGAGGGACGGCGTGCCGTCACCGAAGCGCTGACCCTCGCCAATCTCGCGGGCTTCGCGGCGCGCTACCCAGGGGACCTCTCCGGCGGCGAGCGCCAGCGCGTCGCACTGGCTCGGGCGGTGGTCGGCAGGCCCAGCATCCTCCTGCTCGACGAGCCGCTGTCCCATCTCGATGCCCGGCTCCGCGAGCAGTTGCGCGGCGAACTCAAGAGCCTGCAGCGGCGCAGCGGCATGACCTTCGTCTATGTCACGCAGGATCAGGCCGAAGCGCTCGCGCTGTCGGACCACATCGCCGTATTCGACCGGGGAAGGCTCCAGCAATTCGACACGCCGCAGCAAATCTACGCGTATCCGGCGAACCCGTCCGTCGCGGCATTGCTCGGCCGCACCAACCTGCTGTCCGGCACCGTCATCGAGATTCGCATGGGAGTCGCCCTGATCGCAGCCGGGCCCGACCTGCGGCTCGAAGTGCAGGTGCCCGCCGGGACGCGCGCCGGCGAGCGGTTCGACATCGCGATCCGGCCGGAAAACATCCGCCTCACGCGGCTCCTCGCGCCGCCGAAGAACGGCGCGCCCGCCAAGGTCGGCGAACAGATTTTCCTCGGTCCCGTCAGCGAATATCGGGCGCTGCTGGCGTCTGGCCGCGAGCTGCGCGTGCAATGCCACGCCGGCCAGCGCTTGACTGCCGGCGACGACGTCTCGGTCGAGATCGACGCCAGCCAGTGTATCTTGTTTCGCAAAGAGTCGGTAGCGCCGGCGCCACCGGCTGCGCAGCCGGCGCCGATTGCCGAACCGCCGCCCGACGGCAGTCGCAGCTCTACTGCTCGATCTTGATGTCGTTGGCCTTGGCGACCGCGGTCCAGCGCGCGATGTCGCTTTCCATGATGCGTGCGAACTCCGCGGACGTATTGCCCGAAGGGTCGACGCCAAGCTCCTTCAGCCGGGCGGCGACGTCCGGACTGGTGATGGCGCGGACAAACTCGGCTTCGAGCTTGCCGGCGATGGCGGAAGGCGTCGCGGCGGGCACGAAGAAGCCGGTCCACAGGCCGACCTCCATGTCGGGCACGCCGGCTTCCGTCATGGTCGGGATATCGGGGAACTCGTCCATGCGTTTGCTGGAGGTCACCGCAAGGCCGCGCACCTGGCCGCCCTTGAGCTGGCCCGCCACGGGAATCACGTCGGCGATCGTCAGGATCACGGTGCCGGCGATCACCGCCATCACCAACTCGCCGCTGCTGCGATAGGCGATGCGCTGCATCGGCGCGCCGGTCTTCATCTTGAACAATTCGGTCGGAAGCTGGAAGGCCGGCGACGACGAGCCGTAGTTGGCCTTGTCCGGATTGGCCTTGGCATAGGCCACGACATCCTTGACCGACTTGAAGGCGCCGCTTGCGCTCACCGTCAGGATCAGCGGAAACGATCCGAGCATGGTCAGCGGCTTGAAGTCGCGCGTCGACGAGTAATTCAACTTGGTATAAATCGCCGGGTTGACGCTCATGGCGCCGCTGGCGCCCATCAGCACGGTATAGCCGTCCGGCGCGGCATTCTTGACGTACTCGGTCGCGATGATGGCGCCCGCGCCCGGCTTGTTCTCGATCACGACCGGCTGGCCGATATTCTCCGAGACCTTCTGGGCGACGATGCGCGCCAGGATGTCGTTGCCTCCCCCGGCGGTGAAGCCGACGACCAGGCGGATCGGCTTGGACGGGAAATTTGCCGCGTCGCCTTGCGCCCGCGCAGCCGGCATAAACGCCGCGCTGATGAGCATGGCGGCCGACAGGACGCGTGTGAAACCGACGGCCCGCACCTTCATGGAACGCCTCCCTTCGCCGGCGTGACACTTTGCGATCGCGCACGGCCGAATGTCTTGGCCCGAGAATACACCGACTCGCGGCCGCGCCTAACGCGCCGCCGTTTCTCTTGAGCGCGGCCTCCCCGGACCGGCACAGGAGCCACCACCACTTGTTGGACGTCACGCAGCCGGCGGTGAATTGCGGCAAATGCGCTCCTGCCCTCGTTGCGCCCGTATTGCGGCCCCATAAATAGGCTGCAGCGGCTGATCAAGGACGCGATGTCGTGGAACACGATTCCCCACCCCGGCGCGAAACACCCCGTTCCGAGCCGGAAATCATCCCGCCGGGGAGTCCCGGGCCGCAGCCGCGCGGCGCACGCATCTGGGTCTCCATGAGCGGCGCCGATGGGCGGGCGTTCGCGAAGCCGCCCGGGCCGTTCACCATCGCGGCGACCTTGATCGGGGCCCTGCTTGCAGCGGCACTGCTGCTGATGGTGGTGCTTGGGGCCCTCCTGTTCTGGATACCCATCGTCGCCATTGTTCTTGCCGGCTTTGTCGCCGTCGGCCTCTTCAAGGGCTATTTCCGGCGCATGCGCTAGCACGGCGTCAGCATCGATCGAACGAACCCGCCGGCGCCCAACTCGTAGTCAGCCTGCCCATTTGGTGAGCGGGGGACGCCGCTCACCCTCGCGCTTGCCCGGTGCAGCGTCTTGGCGTGCTGGCATATCCCTTGCGTGCCGTTTCACGTTTCAACACGCGCCAGAGGTTCAACCATGCCTGCGATACTGCGTTCCGCTGCCACGCGTCGTCTCATCCTCGCCGGCGCCGCCGCGCTTGCCATCGCCGGGGCCACGCCGGCTGCCGCCCAGGACACGCTCAAGCTAGGCCTCGTCGCGGCGATGTCCGGCCAGTCCGCCAAGTCCGGCGAGGCGATCGTCCGCGGCCTCTCGATCGCGATCGACGAAATCAATGCCAAGGGTGGCGTGCTCGGCAAGAAAGTCGAGCTGCTGGTGCGCGACGACGAGAGCAACCCCGCCAAGGGCGTGATCGCGGCGCGCGAACTGGTGCAGCGCGAGAAGGTGGTCGCCTTCTTCGGCGGGCTCGACACGCCGGTCTCGATGGCGATCGTGCCGTTCGCCAACCAGTCCAAGGTGCCGTTCATCGGGGTATGGGCGGCGGGCACGCCGATCACCCGCAATGGCTCGCCGGAGAATTACGTGTTCCGCGTTTCCGCGGTGGACGAACTCGTCGACAAGGCGCTTGTCGATTACGCCGTGTCAAAATACGGCGCGAAGAAGCCGGGCATGATCCTCATCAACAATCCCTGGGGCGAGTCCAACGAGAAGGGCCTCAAGGCCGCGCTGGACGCCAAGAAGATTCCCTACGCGGCGATCGAGAAATTCCAGGACGCAGATGTGGATGTCGTGCCGCAACTCGCGCGGCTCAAGGACGCCGGCGCCGATCTCCTGTTCATGGTCGCCAACGTCGCGCCGTCCTCGCAGGTGGTGAAGTCGCTCGACCGCATGGGCTGGGACGTGCCGATCGTCTCCCATTGGGGCCCGGCGGGAGGCCGGTTCAGCGAACTCGCCGGCGCCAGCGCGACCAAAGTGCACTTCATCCAGACCTTCAGTTTCTCCGGCAATCCGAACCCGAAGGCCGCGGCGATGTTCGCGGCGCTCAAGGCGAAGTATCCGGCGGTCAAGACGCTGGCCGACGTGACGCCGGCGGTCGGCATCGCCAACGCCTATGACGCGATGCATCTCGTCGCGCTCGCGATCGAGAAGGCCGGCTCGACGGAGGGGCCGAAGGTCCGCACCGGCTTCTATGAGATCGATAAATACGAAGGGCTGATCAAGACTTATGCCAAGCCGTTCACCCCGGAGAACCACGACGCCCTGACGTCAAGCGATTACATCTTCACCTACTTCAAGGGAGATGAAATCCTGCCGCTCACGAATTGACGCAGAACGCGCCCAAGGCGCATCACCATGCTCCGCTCATTCCCGCGCGTGCGGGAATCCAGTGAGCCTTATTGAGCGTTGTGACTCTGGGTCCCCGCTTTCGCGGGGACGAGCGGGCGCCGCCGATTTCGAAGCGACCATATGCTCGTCATCTCGGCCGCCATTACCGGCCTCGCGCTCGGCAGCATGTATGGGCTGATCGCGCTCGGCTACCACGTGACCTACGTGGTCTCGAACACGGTCAATTTCTCGCAAGGCTCATCGATGATGCTCGGGGCCGTGCTGGGCTACACCTTCGGAGTGCGGTTCGGCTGGCCCTATCCTGTCGCGGCCGCGATGGCACTCATCGTCTGCGCGCTGTTTGGCCTGGTGGTCGAGCGCATCCTGGTGCGGCCCTTCGCCGAGCGTGGCTCGAATGCCTGGCTGATGGCGACGGTGGCGGGCGGCATCGTGCTCGACAACATCGTGCTGTTCACCTTCGGCAAGGAGCCGCGCAGCCTGCCCTCGATCCTGGCGCAGAAGCCGGTGCATATTTTCGGCGCCGGTGTCTATCCGCTGCAGATCCTCATCCCGGTCGTCGGGGTTGCCATCGCGGTGGGGCTGCATCTGGCGTTCCACAAGACCCGGCTCGGCAAGGCGATGCTCGCCGTCGTGCAGAACAAGGATGCGGCGCGCCTGATGGGGATCGACGTGCGACACGCCATCGCGATCTCCTTCGCGCTGTCGACCGCGCTCGCCGGCCTCGCCGGCCTGCTGATCGCGCCGCTTTTCAGCGTCTCATCCGAGATGGGCACGCTGTTCGGCATCAAGGCCTTCGCGGTCGCGATCCTCGGCGGGCTCACCTCGGCCTCGGGTGTTATGATCGCGGGCATCGCCTACGGCCTGATCGAGGCGATGGTCACCGCGTTTCTCGGCTCCAGCTACACGCAGATCGTCGTGTTCACCGTCGTCATCGTGGCGCTCGCCGTCATGCCCAACGGCCTGCTCGGCCGCGCCGCGGTTAAGAAGGTGTGACGATGGACCGTCTGCGGGCCTGGGCGATGCCGCTCGCCATCCTGGCCCTGACGGCGACGGGAATGGCGGTCGCGCTTAAGGCCGAAGGCTACGCGCATTTCATCCTGGCGCTGGTGGCGCTGACCACGATCGTCGGCGTCGAACTCAACGTGCTGCTCGGGCTCGCCGGGCAGATATCGCTCGGCCATGTCGGCTTCTACGCGATCGGCGCCTATGCCTCGGCGATCCTCACGCTACACGGCGTCAATTTCTGGATCGCGATGCCGCTCGCGGCGCTTCTGGCAGGCATCATCGGCGCGATCCTCGCGTTGCCGGCGTTGCGCGTGAGCGGCTCGTATCTGGCGATGATCACCATCGCTTTCGCGTTCATTATCCAGCATGGCACGATCGAATGGCGCGACCTGACCGGCGGCCAGAACGGGCTCATGGGCCTCATACCGCCGTCGCTCGGCTCGCACGCCTTCGCGGAACGCGAGATGGCGATGCTGGCGACCCTGCTGGCGGGGCTGTCGCTGTATTTGTTTCATCGCCTCGCCGGCAGCGCCTGGGGTAAGGCGATGGTCGCAGTGCGCGACACCGAGACCGCGGCGCACTCCATCGGCCTCAATCCGGTGGCGATCAAGACCGCAGCCTTTGCGTTGTCGGCAGCCTTCACCGGGTTGGCCGGCGCCATGTTCGCACCGCTGATGATGTTCCTGTCGCCGGATTCATTCCCCTTCTCGCAGTCGATCCTGCTCCTGCTCGCGGTGGTGATCGGCGGCGCCGGGTGGGTTCTTGGCCCCGCCGTCGGCGCCGTCATCACCGTCATGCTCCCCGAATTCCTGTCGGGACTCGCGGAGTACCGGCTGCTGTTCTTCGGCGCCCTGCTGCTAGTCGTGCTGTGGCTCGCGCCGGACGGCGTGATCGGCACGCTCGGCCGCTATGTGCGGCGCACCGATCCGCGGCCGGCGCGCAGTGACGGTTTCGATATCGCCGCCTTTGTGGTTCCACAAGCCGGGGGCACGTCGCTCGTCATCGACGACATCGGCATCGCGTTCGGCGGCGTTCGCGCGGCATCGAATGTCAGCTTCACTGCCGAGCCGGGTAAGGTCACCAGCGTCATCGGCCCCAACGGCGCCGGCAAGACCACCGTGCTCAACATGGTGGGCGGCTTCTACCGCCCGGATGCCGGAAGCATCCGGCTGGGCGCGACGGAGCTTGCAGGCGCGCCGGCGTGGCGCATTTCGCGCGCCGGGATCGCGCGCACCTATCAGACCACCCAGCTCTTCGCGACCATGAGCGTGCTCGACAACGTGCTCATCGCGCTGCGCGGCGGACGGCTCGGCAATCCCCTGGCGGCCATTGCTTCCGCCGCCGACCACCGCGCCGCCGAAGGGCTGCTCGCTTTCGTCGGCTATCGCGGCGCGCTCGGCGCCATCGCGGGCGACCTGCCGCATGTCGACCGCCGGCTGATCGAGATTGCGCGCGCTCTGGCGGCGCGACCGCGTGTGCTGTTGCTCGATGAGCCGGCCGCCGGACTGATGCGCGTCGACAAGACGGCGCTGAGCGCGTTGCTGCGCCGGATCGCGGACCTCGGCATTGCCGTGATCCTGGTGGAGCACGACATGACGCTGGTCATGGGCGTGTCGGACCACGTCGTCGTGCTCGACGCCGGAGCGGTCATCGCGGCGGGGCTGCCTGCGGACGTGCAGCGTGACCCGCGCGTGCTCAAGGCCTATCTCGGCGACGATGCCGCGCGCATCCGCGCGCGCGCCAAGCCATGGGACGGCTCGCGTGACGCCATCCTCGCCTGCCTCGACCTCAGCGCCGGCTATGGCGCCGCGCCCGTGCTCGACAACCTCGGCTTCGAGGTACGCCCGGGTGAAATGGTCACACTGCTCGGCGCCAACGGTGCCGGCAAGTCGACCGCCATGCGCGCCGTGAGCGGATTGCTGCGGCCGGTCGAGGGCGCGATCGTCCTGAACGATATGCGCATCGAGCGCATGCCCGCGCACCGCATCGCCGCTTCCGGCCTTGCGCTCGTACCGGAGGGGCGGCAGGTGTTTCCCGAACTTTCGGTGCTCGATAACCTCAAGCTCGGAAGCTACGCAAGTCACGGAAGCGATCCCGAGAAGGACATCGCCACGATGCTCGGCCGTTTCCCGCGCCTTCGCGAACGGCTCGCCAGCCGCGCCGGGCTTCTGTCCGGCGGCGAGCAGCAGATGCTTGCGATCGCGCGCGGCCTGATGGCGAAGCCGCGCATCCTGCTGCTCGACGAGCCGTCGCTGGGGCTGGCGCCGGCGATGATCAACGAGCTGTATCGATATCCTTGCGGACCTGCGCGACGACGGCGTCACCATCCTGCTCGTCGACCAGATGGCAGCGCTCGCGCTTACCGTCGCCGACCGCGGCTATGTGCTGGAGTCAGGCCGTGTCGTGCGCGCCGATACGGCGGCGGCGCTCGCCGCAGACCCCGCGCTGGAAGCCGCGTATCTCGGCCAATCCCAGGCGGCGCAGTAGCCGATGCCGCTCGATCTCGTCCTGCGCGACGCGCGCATCGCCGGCCGCGAGGACGCCATCGTCGACATCGCAGTCGCCGACGGACGCATCGCCGACATCGCGACAAACATTGCCACCGACGCTCGCGAGGAGAAGCTCGACGGGCGGCTGGTGTGTCCGGGCTTCGTCGAGACCCATATCCATCTCGACAAGTCCTGCATTCTCGACCGCTGCCGCGCCGAGCACGGCACGCTGAAGGAAGCCATCGACCAGGTCGCCGCGGCCAAACGCGCCTTCACCGAAGAGGACGTCTATGCGCGCGCCTCCCGCACCCTCGAAAAGGCGATCGTGCACGGCACGACACAGATGCGCACGCATGTCGAGGTCGATCCGCGCATCGGGCTGAAGAGCTTCGATGCTGTCCGACAGCTCAAGCAGGATTATGCCTGGGCGATCGACCTCGACATCTGCGTGTTTCCGCAGGAAGGGCTGCTCAACGATCCCGGCACCGAGGAACTGCTCGTCGCGGCGTGCGAGCAAGGCGCCGACCGATCGGCGGCTGCCCCTACACCGACAGCGATCCGCACGGGCAGATCGCGCGCATTTTCGCGCTCGCGCGCCGCTTTGATCTCGACATCGATTTTCATCTCGATTTCGACCTCGATGCGTCCTGGATGGATATCGAGGAAGTCTGCCGCCAAGCGGATGCGAACCGTTATGGCGGCCGCGTCGCCGTTGGCCATGCGACCAAGCTGTCGGCGCTGCCGCCCGATCGCTTGGCAACGATCGCGAGGCGCCTCGCCGATGCAGGCGTCGCGGTCACGGTGCTGCCGGCGACCGATCTGTTCCTGATGGGCCGCGACCACGACCACAACGTCCCGCGCGGCATCGCGCCGGTGCACCGGCTGCTGCGCGCACGGCGTCACCTGCTCGCTCGCCACCAACAACGTGCTCAACCCGTTCACGCCGTTCGGCGACTGCTCGCTCATCCGCATGGCGAATCTCTACGCCAACGCCGCCCAGATCGGCGCCGCGAACGAACTGGCCGCGTGCTTCGACATGGTGACGTCGCTGCCGGCGAAGCTGATGAACCTGGATGACTACGGCATCGCGATCGGCAATCCCGCCGATATCGTCGTACTCGACTGCACGGACCGGGCGTCCGCGGTCGCCGAGATCAAGCAGCCCCTGTTCGGCCTCAAGCGCGGCCGCCGCAGCTTCACCTGGCCGTTGCCGGCGTTGCACACACCGGATAGCCGCTAAAGCATCGGCAGGGAGCGCGGCACCGGGCCTATGGGAAATGCTTTGTCGATCCTGGCGAACTCGCCCTCGCTCAGTTCCAGCATGCCGGCGCCGGCATTCTCCGCGGCATGATCCGGCGATGCCGCCTTCGGTATCGTGAAGAGAAACGGTTTCCGTGTCAGGAAACGCAGCGCCGCCTGCCTCGGCGTTGCGCCGTGGTGATCGGCGATCTCCTGCAGCACGCGGCCGCCACGCGTGCGCGGGCCGGGGAAGCGATCGTGGCCGAATGGCGAGTAGCCGACCACCGCGACGCCGTTGCGCTCGCACCACGGCAGCACCGCGTGCTCGATGGCGCGCTCCTCAAGATGATAAAGTACCTGATTGCAGGCGATGCGGCCCTCGCCGGCGACGGCCAGCGCGTCCTCAAGATCGTCCACGTCGAAGTTGCTGACACCCCAGGACCGGATCTTGCCGTCGCGCTGAAGTTGGTCGAACGCGGCGAACGTCTCACCAAGCGGATGCGAGCCGCGCCAGTGCAGCAGGTAGCAATCGAGGTGATCGGTGCGCAGGCGCTTCAGCGAGCGCTCGCAGGCGGTCACCGTTCCGCGGCGCGAGGCGTTGGACGGCAGCACCTTCGAGACCAGGAAGACCGAATCGCGGCGGCCTTCGATCGCTTCCGCGACCACGAGCTCGGCATCGCCATACATCTCCGCGGTGTCGATGTGGCTCATGCCGAGGTCCATGCCCCGGCGCAGTGCGGCGACAGCGGTTCGCCGATCGCCGGCATCGATGTACCAGGTTCCCTGGCCTATTATCGAGACCCGCTGGTACGCGCCGCCGAACTCCTGCTGCTGCATCCCGACCCCATGATCCGCACCCTGGCTTGAACTTTGCTAACATCTTTCAATACCGAAATCAGCGAGGGGCGATGAGCGAGCAGGATTTCATGGCGCGGGCGGTGGCACTTGCGCGGGAGAAGATGAATGCCGGCGACGGCGGCCCGTTCGGCGCCGTGATCGTGCGCAACGGCGAGATCATCGCCGAAGGCTGGAACCAGGTGACCTCGACCAACGACCCGACCGCTCATGCCGAAGTTGTGGCGATCCGTCAGGCCTGTGAGAAGCTCGGCACGTTCAACCTGCCGGACTGCGACATCTATGCGAGCTGCGAGCCCTGCCCGATGTGCCTCGGCACCGTTTATTGGGCGCGGCTGCGGCGGCTCTATTACGCGAATACACGGGTGGAGGCGGCGGAGATCGGTTTCGACGACGAGTTCATCTATCGGGAGATCCCCCTGGACCCCGCCGCCCGCAGCATTCCGGGAATTCGTCTCCTGACGGCGGACTCGGGCCTACCGTTCAAGGAATGGGCGGAGAAGCCCGACAAGGTCCGGTATTGACGGACGGTCTCGGTGACCGGGCATGGACCTGTCCGGCGAAGCCTGACGGCAAAACAAAACGGCCTGCCGGTCGATCTCTCGACAGGCAGGCCGCTTTCGCGTCGTCCGGCCTTGAACTTCAAGACCGCAGGAATTCGTCAGGCCGTCTCAGAACGTGATGGTCGCGCCCGCAAGCCAGGTGCTCTCGACCGTGAAGGGGAAGGTTCCGAAGGACTGGTTCGGATCGATGCCGAACTTGTTCTTCCAGTAGCGATAGGCGCCAAACACCGACACCTTGCCCGGCTTGTTCCAAACCATCTGGCCGACGTCCAGGGCAAGGGTCTGCTGGGTGAGGTATTCGGTCGTGCGCTGCAGTCCCGGTCCGGGGTTGCACACCTCTCCACAGCCCTTCGGCCCATGGATCACCAGCAGGGATTTGAAGGTCAGCGGGATGCTCGGCGGCAGGAAGCCCAGCGGCTGCACGTAAAGGGCTTCGATGCCCCACGTGGTGTCGAAATCGACCTTGCCGGACGGGTTGATCGTGCCCAGGGCGGCGAACCCGTCGTTCTGCCATTCCTTGTAGGCGACGACGGCAACGTTCAGGAAGCCCTTGTAGGGCGCGGCGAAGTCGAACTGCACGCCGCCCTCGATCGAGCGCTTGGCCGATTCGAGCGAGGTGTTGTCGGTGTTGAGGTCGGCGCCGACAATGAACGAGATGTTGGTCAGCGGACCGAAAGCGAAGTTCTTGGTGCCGGTGAGCTGATTCCAGCCGAACGTGCTACGAAAGAACCCGTAGATCTCGGTGTATCCGGAGCAGCCGCCGAACGGCGCCCCACGGTCGCACGGTCGCTGCCGGCGTGCCGAACGGCGGGTTGGCGCCATTGGTCGCCTTCAGCCAGTCGACGTTGAAGAAGTTCGTGCCATAGGCCCACACGTCGAAATGCGTGAAGCTCACCACGTCCTTCGGCGTCTTGCCGGCCCCGGGATTGTTGGCCGTAAACTCGTAGTGATAGCTGATCGAGTTATCGTTCACGAAGAAGAACGGCGCCTCGACCGGAGCCGGCGGCGCTTTGACTGGCATGTCGGCGGCACTGGCCTGTGCCCCGGCCGCTGCCAGCATAAGGGCGGCAAATCCACACCGCTTGATGTTCATGTCGATGCCCCTGAGTTTCATGTGCAGCCCCCGAATAGCGAGTTAAGAAAACGCATTGGTCGATGTGATTACCGATAAAACAGCTTGTTCCTTCAAGCTCGAATAGTGCGCAGGCATTGGCGGTTCTTGCAGCAGGCGAACATTTTATGGATGTCAATGCGACGGTTAGGCATCTCCCGCAGAGGCATCGGCAACGATCACGGCGGCGTGAACAAATAGCGGAAATATCGGAATAACTTTCACTGCGAAGCGCTGCTCCGCCTACCTTGCAGGCCGTCATGATAACGACATGAACAGTGCCCTGCTCCGGCATGCCTAGCGTTGCGCCACCCTCCTTGAGAGCCCGCGCTTTGCGAATCGGGTGTTGCTCTGGAGCAACAAATTGGAGCCGTTTGGATGCTCCAACGAACCTAAAATCACATTATTTGTATGTATAATTACATAGCTGCATGGCAGGCGAATCAATTCCGGGTACGTCCGATGAGGGCCTGCACGAACCTCACCCATCCGGCGGTGCCGCTAGATGATATGGTTTTGAGCAATCCCTGCCGCCAATTCGATCCTTCTGCCCTCTGGCGTTTTCGTTATCATGACGCCGGGAGCCATGCCGGCTTCGTGCGAATGAGACCCTGATGCGTCAAGACATCCAGTTCCTGCGACGCGGGCGCCCCATTCGCCTGCAAAATGTCTCGCCGACTTTGACACTGCTGGATCACCTCCGTCTCGACGAGCGCGCGACCGGCACCAAGGAAGGCTGCGCCGAGGGCGACTGCGGCGCCTGCACCGTGGTGCTGCGGCGCCTCTCCGGCGGCCGGATCGTCTACCAGCCGGTCAACGCCTGCATCCTGCTGGCTGGTCAAGCCGACGGCGCCGAAGTCATCACCGTGGAGGACCTCGCCGACGGCGACCAGCTGCATCCGGTGCAGCAGGCGATGGTCGACCTTCATGGCTCGCAATGCGGCTTCTGCACGCCGGGCTTCGTCATGGCGCTGTTCGCGCTTTATCACGCGCCGCGCCGGCCACGGATCGACCGCGCGGTCGTCAACGACTTCATCGCCGGCAACCTGTGCCGCTGCACCGGCTATCGGCCGATCGTCGATGCCGGGCTTGCCGCCTGCGCGGATGCGTTCGACCGACCGGTTCGCCGACGAGGAAGGACAGATCGGTGCGCGCGCTCGCTGCGTTGGACGACGGCGACGACCTCCTGGTCGGCACCGACGAGCGCTTCTTCGCGGCGCCGGCGTCGATCAAGTCGCTCGCGGCCCTTTACGGGACGCATCCGGACGCCATGCTGGTCGGCGGCGCGACCGATGTCGGCCTGTGGATCACCAAGCAGCTGCGCGACCTGCCGAAGATCATCTGGCTCGGGCGCGTGCGCGGCCTCGACGCCATCGACGACAACGGACGAGGCGATCACGTTCGGCGCCACGGTGACGCCATCGAAGCCGCGCTCCCGCATCTCGCCGCGATCGATCCGCGACCTCGGCGAGCTGATGCGCCGCTTTGCCTGCGTCCAGATCCGCACTACCGGCACCATCGGCGGCAACATCGCCAACGGCTCGCCGATCGGCGATACGCCGCCGGCCCTGATCGCGCTGGGCGCAACGCTGACGCTGCAGCGCGCGAGCACGACGCGCGACATGCCGCTGGAGGAATTCTTCATCGGCTACGGCAAGCAGGATCGTAAGCCCGGGCGAGTTCGTGCGCTCCGTGGAGGTGCCGAAGATTCAGCCGAATGAACGGTTCCGCTGCTACAAGATTTCCAAGCGGTTCGATCAGGACATCTCGGCCGTGATGGGCGCCTTCAAGCTCACGCTCGACGGCTCGGTGATCGAAACCGCCCGCATCGCCTTCGGCGGCATGGCGGCAACGCCAAAGCGCGCTCTCCTGGCCGAGGCGGCGCTTCACGGTGCCGATCTTCATCAGCCGGCAACGTGGGAGGCGGCCATCGCCAAGCTCGACGCGGACTTCACCCCGATCACGGACCAGCGCGCCAGCGCCGGTTATCGCCGCAAGATCGCCGGCTCGCTGCTGCGCAAGGCGCTGATCGAGATTGCCGGAACGCCCACCCGGCGCACCCGCGTGGTCGGCATCCGGGAGGACGTCCATGCGGCCGCTCCGTGATGCCGCCGAACTGGAAACGCCGCCGCTGCGCGTCGTCCGCACGGCGACGCCGCACGATTCCGCGGTCCGGCACGTCAGCGGCTCGGCAACCTATGTCGACGACATCCGCGAGCCGGAGGGGACGCTGCATATCGCGCTCGGCGGCGCGCCGGTCGCGCGGGGGCGGCTCAAGACGGTCGATCTCGACGCGGTGCGCGCCGCGCCCGGCGTCGTGCTGGTGCTGACCGCGGCCGATATTCCCGGCGAGAACAATGTCGGGCCGGTGCTGCACGACGACCCGATCTTCGCCGACAAGACCATCGAATTCCACGATCAGGTCGTGTTCGCCGTGGTGGCGCAGACCCGCGAGATGCGCGGCGGGCGGTGCGGCTCGCCAAGAATCGAGATGGAACCGGAGGCGCCGCTCGTCACGGTCGACGACGCGCTGGCAGCCGACACCCACGTGCTGCCGGATTACGTCTTCACCACGGAGGACAGCGCGGCCGCGCTTTCGGCAAGCCCGAACCGGCTCTCGGGCACGATCCGCATCGGCGGACAGGAGCAGTTCTATCTCGAAGGCCAGGTATCGCTCGCCATTCCGGGCGAGGACGACATGATGGTCCACACGTCGAGCCAGCATCCGAGCGAGCTGCAGCATCTCATCGCGCACATGCTCGACGTGTCGGTCGCCTCGGTGACGGTCGAGGTGCGGCGCATGGGCGGCGGCTTCGGCGGCAAGGAGACGCAGGCCGCGCAGTGGGCCGCGATCGCCGCGCTCGCCGCGCGCATGACCGGCCGGCCTTGCAAGATGCGGCTCGACCGCGACGACGACATGGTGATGACCGGCAAGCGCCACGACTTCCGCGCCGACTACGAGGTCGGCTTCGACCAGCGCGGCGTGATCGGCGCTTACGATGTCTGCCTCGCGGCGCGCTGCGGCTATTCGGCCGATCTGTCGGGCGCGATCAACGACCGCGCCATGTTCCACGCCGAGAACGCCTACTTCCTACCCGCCGCGACCATCCTCTCGAAGCGGATGAAGACCAATACCGTGTCCAACACGGCATTCCGCGGCTTCGGCGGCCCGCAGGGCATGATGGCGATCGAGCGCGCGATCGATGAAATCGCCTGGTCGCTCGGCATCGATCCGCTCGACGTGCGCAAGCGCAATCTCTATGGCGAGGCCGGCCGCGATGTCACGCCCTATGGCATGAAGGTCACCGACAACATCCTCCCCGAGATGATCGAGACGCTGGAGGGCAGTTCGGATTACCGGGCCCGCCGCGCCGCGGTCGCCGTCTTCAACGCGGGAGAGCCCGATCCTCAAGCGCGGCCTCGCACTGACGCCGGTGAAGTTCGGCATCTCGTTCAACACCACGCATCTCAACCAGGCCGGCGCGCTGGTCCACGTCTATCAGGACGGCTCGATCCACCTGAACCACGGCGGCACCGAGATGGGGCAGGGCCTGTTCATCAAGGTCGCGCAGGTCGTGGCCGAGGAATTCGGCATCGACCTCGACCATGTGAAGATCACCGCCACGACCACCGCCAAGGTGCCGAACACCTCGGCGACCGCCGCGTCGTCCGGCTCCGACATCAACGGCATGGCGGCGCGGATCGCCGCCGCGACGATCAAGGACCGCCTCGTCGGTTTCGCCGCCGAGATTTTCGGCGTTTCGTCGCAGCAGATCGCATTCCGCGACAACCACGTCTTCGTCGGCAACGAGTCGATCCCGTTCGCCGATCTGATCCGCAAGGCCTATTTGGCCCGCGTCTCGCTGTCCTCGACCGGCTTCTACAAGACGCCGAAGATCCACTGGGATGCGAAGACCAAGAAGGGGCGGCCGTTCTTCTATTTCTCCTATGGGGCGTGCTGCGCCGAGGTGGTGGTCGATATCATGACCGGCGAGATGAAGGTTTCGCGCGTCGACATCCTCCATGACGTCGGCCGCTCGCTCAATCCGGCGGTCGATATCGGCCAGATCGAAGGCGGCTTCGTCCAGGGCATGGGCTGGCTGACGACCGAGGAGCTGGTGTTCGACGCCAAGGGCCGGCTGCTGACCCACGCGCCGTCGACCTACAAGATCCCCTGCGCCTCCGACGTGCCGGCCGACTTCCGCGTCGCGCTGTTCGACGGCGCCAACCGCGAGGACACGATCTACCGCTCCAAGGCGGTCGGCGAGCCGCCGCTGATGCTGGCGATCTCGGTGTTCGCGGCCGTCGCGGACGCGATCCACAGCCTCGCTCCCGGCAGGCCGGTACCGCTTGACGCACCGGCGACCCCGGAATCGATCTTGCATGCGGTGCAGGCGGTGACGCAGCATTGAGAGATCATGTCCGTTTGGCCGACCATCGAACGTTTCATCAGCGACCACGGCGCCGCCGCGCTGGTGACGCTGGCGGACGCGCGCGGATCGAGCCCGCGCGAAGTCGGCGCCCGCATGGTGGTGCGGCCGGACGGCGCATTCACCGGCACCATCGGCGGCGGCGCGCTGGAATGGATTGCGCTCGCGGAGGCGCAGGCGCTGCTGGCCGAACGGAAGGGCGCGGCATTCCGGCGCCTCGACAAGGCGCTCGGACCGGACCTCGGGCAATGCTGCGGCGGCCGGGTGATCGTGACGCTGGAGCGCTTCGATGCGGCAGACGGCGAGGCCGTCGCGACGCTGGCGGACCTTGAGCGCGCCGGACCGCTGGTCACGGTGGCAGCCAGCCGCGACGGCAAGCTCGCGCGGCGCGCGGTATCGCCCTCAGACGACGTGCCGCCGGAAGGCCCGCGCTACGCACGGCTGCCCGACGGCCGCATCGTCGAACGCTTCGGCACCGACGCCACGCCGTTTTATCTGTTCGGCGCCGGCCATGTCGGCCGCGCCTCGCCCTGGCGCTCGCGCCGCTGCCGTTCGCCGTCACCTGGGTCGATCCGCGGCCGGGCGCGTTTCCATCCCACATTCCGGCCAACGTCACCTGCCTCAACGAGCAGGATCTGTTGCGCCTGTTGGCTGACGCGCCCGACGACGCCTTCATCGCGATCATGACGCACAGCCATGCGCTCGATCTCGATCTCGACGGCGGCGGCGCTCAAGGCGGCCCGCTTCCGCTATGTCGGCCTGATCGGCAGCGAGACCAAGCGCGCACGCTTCGTCAGCAACATGCGGAAGCTCGGCATTGCGACGGATGCGATCGAGCCGTCTGGTCTGCCCGATCGGCCTCACCGAGATCGAAGACAAGGCGCCGGCTGCCATCGCGGCATCGATCGCGGCGCAGTTGCTGATCGAGCGCGACAAGGCCGCGGCATCCGCCGCGAGCAACCGCGAGGTTTCATACCAGCGCGGTATCCGGCATGCTTGATCCCACGCCGATCAAGCCGGAGCGCGGTGACCCGCCGCTGCTGCAGGCCATCGGCATCACCAAGCGCTATGGCACGTTCCTCGCCAACGACTCGATCGACCTCGAACTGTGGCCGGCGGAAATCCACGCCCTGCTCGGCGAGAACGGGGCCGGCAAGTCGACGCTGGTCAAGATCATCTACGGCCTGATCCAGCCGAGCGCCGGCGAGTTGCGCTGGCATGGGCGAGAAGGTCGAGCTGGCCGGGCCGTCGCAGGCGCGCGCGCTCGGCATCGGCATGGTGTTCCAGCACTTCTCGCTGTTCGACAACCTCACCGTGGCGGAAAACGTCGCGCTCGGGCTGGCGCCGACGGAATCCTTCTCGTCGATCTCCGAGCGCGCTGGCGGAGGTATCGCGTGCCTACGGCCTGCCGCTCGATCCCAAGCGCGAGGTCTGGCGCCTCTCGGTCGGCGAGCGCCAGCGCATCGAGATCGTGCGTGCGCTGATGCAGAACCCCAAGCTGCTGATCCTCGACGAGCCGACCGCCGTGCTCACGCCGCAGGAGGCCGACCAGCTGTTCATCGTGCTCGAGCGGCTGCGGAGCGAAGGCCGCGCGCTACTCTACATCAGCCACAAGCTCGACGAGGTGAAGCGCCTGTGCGACACCGCGACGATCCTGCGGCTGGCAAGAAAATCTCGACCTGCGACCCGCGCCGCGAAACCGCCGGGTCGCTCGCGCGAATGATGGTCGGTGCCGACATCGGCGAAGTGAGGATGGCCGCCGCCCATGCTCCGGCGTTGCCGCGCCTGGTGGTCAAGGACCTCACGCTTCGAGCCTGACGATCCGCATGGCGTGCGGCTCGACAATGTGTCGCCTGGAGGTCCGTGGCGGCGAAATCTTCGGCATCGCCGGCGTTGCCGGCAACGGCCAGGACGAGCTGTTCGCGGCACTGTCGGGCGAACGGCTGTCGCCGGTCTCCGGCGCCGTCGTCATCGACGGCCATGCCGCGGGCTATCTGACGGTCACCGAGCGGCGCCGGCTCGGCGCGGCCTTCGTGCCGGAAGAGCGGCTCGGCCACGGCACGGCGCCGCGCATGAAGCTCTCCGACAATGCGCTGCTCACCGGCCATGCCGCGAGCCACATGGTCCACCACGGCTTCGTCGACCGCGGCGCGACGCTGGAGGTGGTCGACCGCACGACCAGCACGTTCGACGTCCGCAAGGCCAAGCGCGACCCGGAGGCCGTCAGTCTTTCGGGCGGCAACCTGCAGAAGTTCGTGGTCGGCCGCGAGATCCTGCGCGAGCCTGCCGTGCTGGTCGTCAGCCAGCCGACCTGGGGCGTCGATGCCGGCGCTGCCGCGGTGATCCGCCAGGCGCTGATCGATCTCGCCGGGCGCGGAGCGGCGGTGCTGGTCGTCAGCCAGGACCTCGACGAACTCGCCGAGATCACCGACCGCATGGCGGTGATGTTCTCCGGCCGCCTGTCCGCGCCGCTCGAAGCCGTGGCGGCGGACCGTGAGACGCTCGGCCTGCTGATGGGCGGCAGCGACGCTGCACCGGAAGAGGAGCGCCATGCAGCTCGTGCTTGAACGGCGTGCCGAGCGCTCGACCGCGATCGCGATCGCGTCGCCGCTGATCGCGATCGCGCTGACGCTCGTCACCATGACGATGCTGTTCATCGCTGCTCGGCAAGAATCCGATCGCGGCGCTGTCCGTCTATTTCATCGACCCGCTGACCGACTCCTATTCGCTGCAGGAGATCGCGGTGAAGGCGACGCCGCTCGTGATGATCGCGGTCGGCCTTGTCGCTGTGCTACCTCGCCAACGTCTGGAACATCGGCGCCGAGGGTCAATTCCTGATCGGCGCCGTCGCCGGCTCGCTGGCTCGCGGTCAAGACCCAGGGCACCGACGCCGGCGCCCTGGGTGCTGCCGGCCATGCTGGTCGCTCGGCGCGCTCGGCGGCGCGCTCTACGCGCTGATCCCGGCGATCTGCAAGGTGCGCTTCGGCGCGAGCGAGATCCTCACCAGCCTGATGCTGGTCTATGTCGCCGACCTGCTGCTCGATTATCTGGTGCGCGGGCCGTGGCGCGATCCCGCACGGCTTCAATTTCCCGACCACCGCCGAGTTCGATCCGGTCGCGACGGTGCCGCTGCTTGATCGAAGGCAGCCGGCTTCATCTCGGCGCGATCATCGCGCTGGTCGTCGTCGCCGTCGCCTGGGTCATGCTCGGCCGCACCCTCAGGGCTTCGAGATCCGGGTCGTCGGCGCCGCGCCCAAGGCCGCGCGCTTCGCCGGCTTCAATTCGGACCGGCTGGTGCTGCTCACCTTCGCCGTGTCCGGCGCGCTCGCGGGGCTCGCCGGCATCATCGAGGTCGCCGGCCCCGTCGGTCACCTGCAGCCCGGCATCTCGCCCGGCTACGGCTTCACCGCGATCATCGTGGCGTTCCTCGGCCGGCTCAATCCGATCGGCATCCTGATCGCGGCGCTGTTCCTGGCGCTCACCTTCATCGGCGGCGAGCAGGCGCAGATCTCGATCAAGGTGCCGCTCGATCTCACCAAGGTGTTCCAGGGCATCCTGCTGTTCTACGTGCTCGCGTGCGATTCCCTGATTCTCTATCGCATCCGTCTCGTGTCGCCATACCGCAAGGCTGCCCATGGGCTTGGCTGAAGCCATCATCATGGCGGTGCTCGCCGCCTCGACGCCGCTGCTCCTCGCGGCCGCCGGCGAGCTCGTGGTCGAACGCGCCGGCGTGCTCAATCTCGGCGTCGAGGGCATGATGATCATGGGCGCGGCCTGCGGCTTCGCCGGCGCCTACCTGACCGGGTCCACGGTGGTCGGCGCGCTCTGCGGCATCGCCGCGGGCGCAGCGCTGTCGGTCGTGTTCGCGCTGCTGACCCTCGGTCTTGCGGTCAACCAGGTGGCGACCGGCCTTGCCTTGACCATCCTGGGGGTCGGTCTCTCGGGCCTGATCGGCGCCGGCTTCGTCGGCGAGCGCATCGACGCCGGCGCCGCATCTTCATCATCCCGTTCCTCACCGACATTCCGTTCGTTGGCCGCATCCTGTTCGGCCAGGACGCCTTCGTCTATCTCTCGCTCGCGCTGGTGATCGGCATCTGGTGGTTCCTCTACGCGACGCGCGGCGGCCTCGTGCTGCGCGCGATCGGCGACAACCACACGTCCGCGCATGCGCTCGGCTATCCGGTGCTGAAAATCCGGGCGCTGGCGGTGTTGTTCGGCGGCGGCTGCGCCGGCCTCGCCGGCGCCTACCTGCCGCTCGCCTATACGCCGTTCTTCATTCCCGGCATGACCGCCGGGCGCGGATGGATCGCGCTCGCGCTCGTCGTGTTCGCGTCATGGCGGCCGGGACGGCTGGTCGCCGGCGCCTACCTGTTCGGCGCGGTGACGATCCTTCAGCTTCATGCGCAGGGCGCCGGCTTCGGCATTCCGTCTCAGCTGATGTCGTCCCTGCCCTATCTGGCGACCGTCATCGTCCTTGTCGTGATTTCGCGTGCGCGCGCTACCGCCGGGTCGGCCGCGCCCGCGTCGCTCGGTCTGGTGTTCGTGCCGGACCGCTAGGGCATGATCCGATGGGGATCAATGCTCGGACAAACGACGGCGCGTCATGATGATGGCGCGCCGAGACAACCCTGCGGCGCGGCGCGGACGGGCGCCACGCTTCGGGAAACGAGCCACCCGTCAAGGAACCCGGAGTGAACATGCGCAAGATCATGATAGCCGCGGCGGCCGCCGTGCTGGCCACCGGTGCCGGCCTTCTCGGCGCTTCCGCCGCAGAGAAGCTGAAGGTCGGATTCATCTATCTCGGACCGGTCGGCGATTTCGGCTGGACCTACCAGCACGAGGTCGGCCGGCAGGGGATCGTGAAGGAGTTCGGCGACAAGATCGAGACGACCTATCTCGAGAACGTCAACGAGGGGCCGGATTCCGAGCGCTCGATCGAGCAGCTCGCGCGCTCGGGCCACAAGCTGATCTTCACGACGTCGTTCGGCTACATGGACCCGACCCTCAAGGTCGCGAAGAAATATCCGAGCATCTTCTTCGAGCACAACACCGGCTACAAGCGCGACAAGAACATGTCGACCTACTCGGCGCGCTTCTATGAAGGCCGCTACATCCAGGGGCAGATCGCCGCCAAGATGTCGAAGGGCGGTACGCTCGGCTACATCGGCTCATTCCCCATTCCCGAAGTCGTGTCGGGCATCAACGCGACGATCCTCGGCGCCCAGTCGATCAACCCAAACATCAAGGTGAAGATCATCTGGGTGAACACGTGGTTCGATCCCGGCAAGGAAGCCGACGCCGCCAAGGCGCTCGCCGACCAGGGCGCGGACGTCATCATGCAGCACACCGACAGCCCGGCCGCCATGCAGGTCGCCGAGGCGCGCGGCCTGCATGCCTTCGGCCAGGACTTCGGACATGGCGAAGTTCGGCCCGAAGGCGCAGCTCACGGCTATCGTCAACAACTGGGCGCCCTATTACAGCCAGCGCGTCCAGGCGGCGATCGACGGCAAGTGGACCTCCACCGACACCTGGGGCGGGCTCAACACCAAGCTCCTGGTGATGGCGCCGTATACGAACATGCCGGATGACGTGAAGAAGATGGCGATGGACACCGAGGCCGCGATCAGCGGCGGCAAGCTGCATCCGTTCAAGTGCCCCGTGGTCGCCCAGGACGGCAAGACGGTCGAGTGCAAGGGCGGCACCCATCTCGACGACGGGCAGATCCTCAGCATGAACTTTTACGTCAAGGGTATCGACGACAAGATTCCGGGCAAGTGACCGCACGGAACCTGATCCGTCCAAATTGAACGGGGCTCCTCCGCTCGTTCCCCCAAGTTCGCGGGGAACGAGCGGATCGTTTCAGGGCACAGGGATGCCTAGAAAGAGGTCCGCCTTGCCCACGGTGTGAGCATCGGGGTACGGCGTCGACCGTACGCCGAGTTATCCCGAACGCGATTCCCGTACGTTTTCGTGCTCGACGAAGCCGTTGGGCGACTGCGGATTTCTGGCACGCGGCTTGCGATCCCCGCGCGGGGAGACCGATCGCGCTGGCGGCGGTCGATGGCGGTGGCTCCGCCCGGGCATCTTCACAAAGGGATCGAACATGAGCTTCAGGCAGATTTCGCGCCGGCGCGTCCTTCAGGGCACCGGCGCCTTGGCCCTGGCTGGTCTGATGCCGGGCAGGCTGGCTTTCGCCGCCGATACCGTGGTCGGCTTCGTCTATGTCGGGTCGCGCGACGACTACGGCTACAACCAGGCCCATGCGGCGGGCGCCACCGCACTCAAGAAGATGTCCGGGGTCAAGGTCATCGAAGAAGAGAAGGTGCCCGAGACCGATGCGGTCGAGAAGACCATGGAGTCCATGATCAACCTCGACGGCGCCTCGCTTCTGTTCCCGACCTCCTACGGCTATTTCAGCCCGCACACACTGAAGCTTGCCGGCAAATATCCCAAGGCGCGGTTCGAGCATGCCGGTGGCCTGTGGACCGAGAAAGACCCCAAGAACGTCGGCAGCTATTTCGGCTACATCGACGAGGCCCAGCATATCGCCGGCATCGTCGCCGGCCATATGACCAAGACCGGCAAGCTCGGCTTCGTCGCTGCCAAGCCGATTCCGCAGGTGATGCGCAACATCAACGCCTTCATTCTTGGTGCCAAGCTCGCCAACCCGAAGGCGACCCTGCAGGTGATCTTCACCGGCGATTGGTCGATGCCGGTGAAAGAGGCGGAAGCAACCAACAGCCTCGTCGACCAGGGGGTCGACGTCATCACTTGCCACGTCGATGGACCGAAGACCGTGATGGAGAATGCCGCCCGCCGCGGCGCTATGGTGTCCGGTTATCACGTCAGCGCGGCGCCGCTCGTGCCCAAGGCGTACCTCACGGGCGCCGAGTGGAACTGGGAAGCCGTCTACCCGAAATTCGTCAAGATGTTCCAGGCCGGCGAGACCATCCCGAACTTCTTCCGCGGCGGATTGAAGGAAGAGATCGTCAAGGTCTCGCCCTATGGACCGATGGTGTCCGAGGCGGCCAAGAAGCAGGCCGACGACGTCAAGGCGAAGCTCATTTCCGGCAGCCACGTGATTTTTGCCGGTGGACTCAAGGACAACAAGGGCAAGGTCGTGATCCCGGCGGGCACCGATCGCGGCCAGACCGATCCCGAGCTTGAGAAGATGGATTACCTCGCGGAGGGCGTCATCGGGGCGACTTCGTGACCGCTGATGCCGGCACGCGTGCAGGCAGCGAGGCGGCGTTCGCGGTTCCGCGAACGTCGAACATGGACAGGCTGGCCGGCGCGGCGGAATACGTCGTCATCCCCGCGCTGGCGGTGCTGGTGTCGCTGATTGCGTTTGGAATCTTCGTCGCGCTATTCGGCAAGAAACCTCTCGATCTTTATTTCTACATGTATCAAGGCGCGTTCGGAACCTGGTTCTCCTGGCAGAACACGCTGACGCGGGCTGCGCCGCTGATCCTCACGGCGTTGTGCACCGCGCTGCCGGCCCAACTTGGCCTCGTCATCATCGGTGGCGAGGGCGCGCTTCTCATCGGTGCCCTCGCGTCGACATCCGTTGCGCTGATGATGCAAGGCGCACCGTCGACCATCGTGCTGACCGCGATGGCGGTCGCCGGCCTTGTCGCGGGTGGCCTATGGATCGTGCTTGCCGGCGGCCTGCGGCACTATCGCGGCGTCAACGAAACGATCTCCAGCCTGCTGCTGGTCTACATCGCGCTCGCCGTCCTCAATCATCTGGTTGAAGGGCCGATGCGCGATCCATCGAGCCTCAACAAACCCTCGACGCGTGAGATCGGCGCCGCCAACATGCTCGGCACCATACCCGGCACCGACGTGCATTGGGGCCTTGCCTTCGGCCTCGTCGCGGCCATCCTCGCCTATGTGCTGATCTTTCACACGACGTTCGGCTTCGCGGCGCGCATCGCCGGCGGCAACGTGAGGGCGGCGAGGGTCGTCGGGCTCAATGTCGGCAAGCTCATACTCGCGTTCTGTTTCCTCGCGGGGGCGGCCGCGGGTCTCGCCGGCATGGTCGAGGTCGCGGCGGTACAGGGCCGCGCCAATGCCAATCTCGCGGTCGGTTACGGCTTCACCGGAATCCTGGTCGCATTCCTGGCGCGGCATAATCCGCTCGCCATCATTCCGGTCGCGATCCTGCTCGGCGGAATCAATGCCAGCGGTGGTCTGCTGCAGCGCCGCCTCGGGCTCCCCGACGCCTCGGTGCTGGTGCTGCAAGGCATGATCTTCATCTCCGTGCTCGCCAGCGAGACGCTCTACGGTCGGTTCCGCATCTTCCGGCCAAAGGCTTGAACCATGACCGTGCCGCTCACGACGATGAAAATGATCCCCTCCCCACCCCTCCCCTTTTCAAGGGGAGGGAGCAGGCCTGTGCGAGATGCAAAACCGGTTATCCGAAATCGCCCGGTCGCGTCCTGCGCGGAACGTAGTTGCTGCGACGATGCCCTCATCCGGTCCCCTCCCCTTGAAAAGGGGAGGGACAGGGAGGGGATCATGCTCAATCGTTCTCCTCATTCCTCAGCCGGTCTCTGACCGATGGCCGACGGTTCGCTCGGATACTGGATCGTGCCTATCGCCGTCATCGGCGGGGCCATTCGCGTCAGCACGCCGTTCCTGTTCGTGAGCCTCGGCGAATGCATCACCGAACGGTCAGGCCGGATCAACCTCGGGCTCGAAGGCATCCTGGTGATGGGCGCGATGAGCGGCTACGGCACGTCGTACCTCACCGGCTCGCCATGGCTCGGCGTGCTCGCAGCCGGCATCGCCGGATCTGTGCTCGGGCTCGTGCACGCGATCATCTGCGGCCTTCCCAAGGTGAACGACATCGCCGTCGGGATCGCGATCATGCTGTTCGGCACTGGCCTCGCTTTCTTCCTGGGCAAGCCGCTGATCGAGCCATCGGCGCCCATTTTGCCTGCGCTCGATTTCGGGTGGTGGAGCGACATTCCGCAGGTGCGGGCCGCGCTGCAGATCAATGTCCTGTTCCTGATCGGCATCGCGCTCGCGCCGCTGCTGGTGTGGGCGCTCAACACGACGCGATGGGGCCTGATCCTGCGGACCGCCGGCGAGAGCGCCGACGCCGCGCGCGCCATGGGCTATTCGGTCAATGCGGTGCGCATGCGCGCCACCATGATCGGCGGTTTCCTCGGGGGCGTCGGCGGGTCCTTCCTGTCGCTTTATTATCCGGGAAGCTGGAACGAAGGCCTCTCCAGCGGCCAGGGCATCACGGCCGTCGCGCTGGTGATCTTCGCGCGCTGGAACCCGATGCTGTGCTTTGCGGCTTCCCTCCTGTTCGGCGGCGCCGCGGCACTCGGGCCGGCGCTGCAGTCGGTCGGCTTCAACTCGGGCTATTACCTGTTCAACGCGGCGCCCTACTTCCTGACGCTGGTCATCATGATCATCACCTGTTCGCCCAAGCGCGCGCTCGTCGGCGCGCCGGCTGAGCTGAGCATCACGAAGTAGAAACAGATGACCGCCGTCCATCTTGTCGTCATTCCCGGGCCGGCCGGAGTTCTGGAATTCTAGGAACCCCAGCATGGATTCCGAGCAGCCGCTTTTCGGCTTCCGAATTGACGGCGCCTGAGGACCCGCAATGACCGAACGCTACGTCAACGCCGATCCCTATCCGTGGCCCTATAACGGCGACCTGCGGCCGGAGAACACCGCGCTCATCATCATCGACATGCAGACCGACTTCTGCGGCGTCGGCGGCTATGTCGACAAGATGGGCTACGACCTTTCACTGACGCGCGCCCCTATCGAGCCGATCAAGCGCGTGCTCGCGACGATGCGGAGCCAGGGCTTCCATATCTTCCACACCCGCGAGGGCCACCGTCCCGATCTTGCCGACCTTCCCGACAACAAGCGCTGGCGCTCGCGGCGCATCGGGGCCGGCATCGGCGACCCGGGGCCGTGCGGCCGCATCCTGGTGCGCGGCGAGCCCGGCTGGGACATTATCCCGGACCTTGCTCCGCAGTCCGAGGAACCGGTGATCGACAAGCCCGGCAAAGGCTCCTTCTGCGCCACCGATCTCGAGCTGATGCTGCGCCTGCGCGGCATCGCCAACATCGTGCTCACCGGCATCACCACCGATGTCTGCGTCCATACCACCATGCGCGAGGCCAACGACCGCGGCTTCGAATGCCTGCTTCTGGAGGACTGTTGCGGCGCGACCGACCGCAGCAATCATGATCACGCGGTGAAGATGATCAAGATGCAAGGCGGCGTGTTCGGCGCGGTGTCGGATTCGGCCGCATTCGCCGGAGCGATCGCATGAGCCAGGCCGCACCGGTGCAGCGGGAAGGCCTGACCGTCGAGGCGGTCGCGATGACAAAGCGCTTCGGCGAATTCACTGCCCTCGATGAGGTGTCCCTCAAGATCGTCCCGGGCAGCTTCCATGCTCTGCTTGGCGAGAACGGCGCCGGCAAGAGCACGCTCGTCAAATGCATCATGGGATACTACCGACCCGATGTCGGTGCGGTCCTGGTCGGCGGCCGCGAGCAGACCGTCGACAACCCCCGGGCCGCCCACATGCTCGGCCTCGGCATGGTGTATCAGCATTTCACGCTGGTGCCCGCCATGACGGTGACGGAAAATCTCGTGCTCGCGCGCGACGAGCTTCCGGCCGTCGTCGACTGGCGCAAGGAGAAGAAGGAGATCGAGACCTTCCTGGAGCGCATGCCGTTCCGCGTTCCGCTGGACACCAAGGTGTCCTCGATTTCCGCCGGCGAGCGGCAGAAGTGCGAGATCCTCAAGCAGCTCTATCTCAATCGCCGCTTCATCATCCTCGACGAGCCGACCTCCGTGCTCACTCCCGGCGAGGCAGACGAGGTTCTGGGGCTGCTGCGCGACATGGTGAAGTCGGGCGATCTTTCCATCCTGATGATCACCCACAAGTTCCGCGAGGTGATGGCATTCGCCGATGAGGTGACCATCCTGCGGCGTGGCAAGCTGGTCGGCCAAGGCCGCGTCGCCGACCTCACGCCGGACACCATGGCGCGGACGATGATCGGCGCCGAGGAACTGACGGTGAAACCTCCGCGGGCCGGCACCTTCGGCAAACCGCGCCTCGAGTTTGAAAACCTGACGGCGCTCGACGACGGCGGACAGATCGCCTTGCGCAACGCGTCGCTCACGATCAGCGGCGGCGAGATCGTGGGGATCGCCGGCGTTTCAGGAAACGGCCAGCGGCAACTGGTCGAGGTCCTGGCCGGTCAACGCGAGGCCGAGGGCGGCACCATCCGTATTCACGGCGAGATTTATCAAGCCACTCGCGAGGAGATGCGGCGGCACAAACTGTCGTGCCTGCCGGAGGAACCGCTTAAGAATGCGTGCGTCGCGCGCATGAGCGTGGCGGACAACATCGCGTTCCGCGATTTCGACCGGCCGCCCTTTGCGGCGGGCCGGTTCTGGCTTAACCAAAACGACGTCCGGGAGAGCGCACAGCGCAAGATCGCCGCCTACCGCGTCAAGACGCGCAGCCCGGATACGCCGATCGGCGACCTGTCAGGCGGCAATATCCAGCGTGCTGTGCTTGCGCGGGAGCTTGGGCGCGATGTCGAGGTGATGATAGCGGCCAATCCGTGCTTCGGGCTTGATTTCGCGGCCGTCGCTCAAATCCGCGCTGAGATCATGGCGGTCCGGAATCGGGGTGCGGCGGTTCTGCTGGTCAGCGAGGATCTCGATGAATTGCTTGATCTCGCTGACCGCGTCATCGTGATGTTTCATGGCGAGTTCGTATACGAATCTCCAGCCAGCAACGCCGATCTCACCGAGATCGGACGTCACATGGCTGGCCATTAACCAATGCGCCGGGGAAGCGCATCGGGTGTAATGCCGATATTACTTCGCGGTACCCGACGGTGCGGTGCCGCCACCATTGGTCGCCGCGCCCGAACCGGTGGTCTGGGTCGTGGTGCCGGTCGGGGCCTTGGCCGGCGCCGTGCCGTTGTCAACCTTCTGCTTGGGGGTCTCGGCCGATTGCGCGGTGGGATCGCCCACGGGCGGCGTGGCCTGAGCCATAACACCCGTCGCGCCGAGAACAAGAGCCGACGCCACGACAGCAGCGGTGAAATAAGTCTTCATGTTGTGCTCCTCCAAATATCAACGATCTGATATTCAACATAATACCCCCGGTGGCGTTCCAGCATGGGTACGCTCAAATTTTTGGCAGTTAAGAGCCGGTGCGCCGACATCGCGGCCTGCAAATTGTTTCGCCCAATGACAATGTGGAGATGTTTGTGCCGCCTTTGAACCCGCGTGACGGGGCCGGCGATGCGTTCTCGGCAACGCTTCATGAGGCGCTTCTCCGCCGAACCTTCGAGGTTGCGCGCCGGGCGCGGGCGCATGGCATGCATCCGTTCGGCGCCATTCTTGCCGGACCGGACGGCGGCGTGTTGATCGAGGTCGAGAACGGTTACCTGCCTGACCGCGACATGACCGGTCATGCCGAGCGGTTGCTTGCCACCAAGGCCTGCACGGCGTTCGATCCGCCGTATCTTGCGAACTGCACTCTGTACACCTCGGCCGAGCCTTGCGCGATGTGTGCCGGTGCCATTTACTGGGCGGGGATCGGACGCGTCGTCTACGGCCTGTCGGAGGCACGCCTGAAGACATTCACTGGAAATCATGCGGAGAATCCCACCCTCGACCTTCCATGCCGTACCGTATTCGCGGCTGGGCAGCGCGAGGTCGTGGTGATCGGTCCCATGCTTGAGGACGAGGCGGCGGCGATCCACGCCGGCGCGTGGGACTGATCCGCCAGCCATGACCGAGGTGCCCGTGAAGGCCCGCTATCGCATCGGCATTGATACCGGCGGGACGTTCACCGACATCGTCTCGGTGGATACCGCGACCGGCGCGATGCGGGTGACCAAGGTCGCCAGCACGCCCGCCAATCCCGCGATCGGCTTGGTGCGCGGCGTCGAAGCCATCCTGGCAGCGGCCGGCGCAACGCCTGATGACGTCGACGGCCTTGTTCACGGCACGACGGTCGCAACCAACGCTCTGCTGCAGGGCCGGATCGACTCGCTCGGGCTGATCGTCACCGAAGGCTTCCGGCACATCCTGGAGATCGCCCGCCAGTCGGTGCCGGAGGGCTACGGAAATTCGTATTTCTGGGTCAAGCCGGACCGCATCGTACCGCTGCGCTTCGTGCGCGAGGTCGGCGGACGGTTGAATTTCCGCGGCGAGGAACTGCGGCCGCTCGATGAGGTCAGCGTGCGCGCCGCGGCGCGGTTTTTCCGCGACCAGGACATCCGGTCGGTCGGGATTTGTTTGATCCACTCTTACGCCAACGATGCGCATGAACGGCGCCTCGCCGAAATCTTCACCGAGGAGTATCCGGAGGCGACGCTGTCGCTGTCCTGCGCCGTGCTCCCTGAATATCGCGAATACGAGCGCGCGGTAACGACGCTGGTGGATGCTTTCGTGAAGCCGCACATGTCGCGGTATCTTGCGCGGGTGCATGAAGCGCTCGGCCCGCTCAAGGAGACGCCTTTCCTGGTCATGCAGTCGAGCGGCGGCGTGGCGAGCGCCGAGCAGGTGGTGCGCAAGCCGATCACCACCGCCCTGTCCGGGCCGGCGGCCGGCGCGCTCGGCAGCGCGGTGATCGCAGAAATCGCCGGCTTCCCCGATCTCGTGACGCTGGATGCCGGAGGCACCTCGACCGACCTCTGCCTGATCGAAGGCGGCCGCCCGCAAGTCACCAATGGCGGCTCGGTCGGCGCCTTCCCGGTGCGCATCCCGATGATCGACATCGCCACCATCGGCACCGGCGGCGGCTCCATCGCCTGGATCACGCGCGAGGGCCACCTCAAGGTGGGGCCGCGAAGCGCCGGTGCCGAACCGGGACCGATGTGCTACCCCAACGGCGGCGCCGAGCCGACCATCACCGATGCCAATCTCGTTCTCGGCCGCATCCCGCCGGCGCTGATCGGCGGCGGTATCGCGCTCGATGTGGATCGCGCGCGGGCCGGACTTGCGGCGCTCGCGGCGCGCCTTCCCGGCGGCATGAGCGCCGAGCAACTCGCCCACGGCATTATCGAGATCGCCAACTGGAGCCAGGCCAACGCCATCCGCCAGATGACCATCCAGCGCGGCATCGACCCACGCGAATTCGCCCTGCTGTCGTTCGGCGGCGGTGGGCCCGCGCAATCCGCCGCGGTGATGGACCTGATCGGCATGAAGGCGTGCATCGTGCCGCCCAATCCCGGCAACCTCTCGGCATTCGGCCTGCTCGCGGTCGACTGGCGGACCGATCACATCGTCACCAAGGTGATGCACGAGGACGCGGTCGACATCGTGGCGCTGGGTGAGCTTTACGCGGCGCTTGAACGCGACGCGACCGAGACGTTGCGGCGCGACGGCATCGAGGCGGGCCGCATCCGTCTCACGCGCGAAGCCGACGTGCGTTATGCCGGCCAATCGATGGAGGTGAGGGTCGCAGCGCCCGGCGGGGCCATCGACAACGCGTTCCTGGCCGGGCTCGTCGAGGCGTTCCACTCGGCGCATCTGCGCACGTTCGGATACAATTATGCCGGACGGCAGAAGGTCGAGATCGTCAACCTGACGGTGTCCGGCTTCGGGCTCATTGAGCGCCCGACCATGCCGCAGCTCCGGGCGGGCACCGCGAGCCCCTCTCCGAAAGGCACGCGGCCGGTTTATTTCGACGGGTCGTTCCAGGATACGCCGGTCTACGACCGCGCGGGAATGACTCCGGACTTCGCATTCGACGGCCCTGGGGTAGTGGAGGAGTTCGGATCGACAACCGTCGTGTTTCCCGGCCAGCGCCTTACCGTCGATCCGCACGGCATCCTCATCGTGCGGCCGATGGCCCGATCCGCGGAGACGGCGTCATGAACATGCAGTCGCGAGACACCATCCCAGCGGCTGCGCAAACCAATGCGCATGTCGATCCGATCGTGCTGCAGATCGTCGAAGGCACCTTGAACTCAATCGAGGCCGAGATCGAATACGCCATCGAGCGCACCGCGCGCTCGCCGATGATCCGCGAAGCGCATGATTATCGTGTCGGCCTGTTCGACCGCCATTGCCGCAAGCTCACCGGCCGCTCCTATTCGGCGATGCCGAACGCCGTAGTGCGCGACTTTCCGCCCGACAGCATGAAACCCGGCGACGTGTTCCTGATGAACGACACCTATCTCACCGAAGGCTCGATCGGCCACCTGCCGGACCTGTGCAGCACAGTGCCGGTGTTCCATGGTGGCAAGGTGGTCGCCTATATACAGGCCTTCGGCCATCATGACGACATCGGCGGCCGCGTGCCCGGCTCGATGCCCGGCACCGCCGCGACGGTGTTCGAGGAAGGTCTCGCGATCCCGCCGATCAAGCTCTATGACGCCGGCGTGCGCAACGACGCGGTCTTCACCATCGTCAAGCGCAACACCCGCGTTCCCGAGATGCTCGCCGCCGATCTCGATTCCGAAATCCAGGCCTGCCTGATGGGCGCGCGGCGGATGGCGGGACTGTTCGAGCGCTTCGGCCGCGCGCAAGTCGAGGCCTGTTTCCAGACGATTCTCAACAAATGCCGTGACATCTATCGCGACGAGCTGCTGTCGAAGATCGCAGACGGCGAATATGCCTGGGAGGATTATGTCGAGCACGACGGCCTGACCGATCCCAAGCTGCACAAGCTCGCGCTGACGATGACGAAGACGGGCGGCCGCATCACGCTCGACTTCAACGGCACCGATCCCCAGTCGTCGGGGCCGATCAACTGGCCGGCGGACTATGCCGACGGCGCGTTCCTGATCAAATGGATCGCGCCCATCCTGCGCAACCTTGCCGACACGCCCGAGCGCGCCGCCGAGATTCACGTCAACGAAGGCGTCTGCGAGGTCTTCGACATCGTGTTCCCGCCCAAGGGCACGCTGATCACGCCGGAATGGCCGGCCGCCACCAACGCACGCTCCTTCGTGCTATTGCGCTGCCTCGGCCTGCTCGCCGGCGTGGTTGCTCAGGCGGTGGACGGCCGCATGCCGGCGGACCAGGAAACCATCCGCTACACCGGCTTCTACGGCGAGGACGAGAACGGCAAGACGTTCCTCTCCCGCGAGGTGCTGGGGGGCGGCTCAGGCGGGCGCAGCTATGCGGACGGCAACGATGCCGTCCACATCGTGCCGGATTCTCGCAACCAGCCGGCCGAATTCACCGAGACGCGGTTTCCGCTGCTGGTCGAGAAGCTCGCGTTGCGCACCGATTCCGGCGGTCCCGGCACGCGCCGCGGCGGTCTCGGCTACGAGAAGCACTACCGGGCACTGGTGGACTGCCGCACCATCGTCACCGCCGATCGCGTGCGGCTGGGGTGCTATGGCCTCAACGGTGGCAAAGCGGGGCAGCCGTTCTGTGTCACTGTTGACCTCGAAGGCGAGCAGCGCGACCTCGGTGGACTGGTCGATGGCGAGCCCGTGCTCAAAGGTCAGATCGTGCGCGTCGTGACGACCGGCGGCGGCGGCTGGGGTAATCCGCTGGAACGCGAAACCGACTTGGTGCTGCGCGACATTGTCGAGGGACGTGTGTCGCTTGCCAGCGCGGCGGATGATTATGGTGTGATACTGAGCCGGTCAGGCGAGTATGACGAATTCGCCATCGACGACGACGCGACGAACCAGCGGCGCGCCGCTCTACGGCGTCGCCGCTCGACGCCGCTTCCGATGATCGATCGCGGCGACGGATATGAGAAGATGATACGGGGCGAACTTGCTCCACGAATGCGAGCTTAGGAGACACATACGTATGGCCATCGAAGTTGCAAAGGTCGAGTTGAAGACAGTGCAGGACGCCAGTGGCTTGGAACACTGCATCGCGTCCGGGCAATTCACCGCCGACCAGGTGATCGCCGTCATCGGCAAGACCGAGGGCAATGGCGGCGTCAACGACTTCACGCGCATTCTTGCGGACCAGGCGTTCCGCCGCGTGCTGATGAAGCATGGGAGGCGCAGCGAAGCCGAGATTCACGATGTGCCGATGGTGTGGTCGGGCGGCTGCGACGGCGTCATCACGCCGCACGCCACCGTATTCGCGCGCAACGACGAGATCGGCCCGGCGAACAAGCCTCGACTTGTGATCGGCACGGCACTGAGCGCCGAGTTGCTGCCCGAGGATATCGGCCGCCTAGCGATGGTGGAGAAAGTAGCGGAAGCCGTGAAAGCCGCGATGCGGGATGCCGGCATCGACGACCCCAAGCACGTCCATTACGTCCAGACCAAGACGCCGCTGCTCACCATCGAGTCGGTGCTCGATGCGGAAGGTCGCGGCCAGCATGTCGCCTGCGAGGTCCACGATTCCATGGGCGTCTCGAACGGCACGACGGCGCTCGGCATCGCCGTGGCGCTCGGCGAGATATCGATGCCGCGCGCGGAGCAGATCTGCAAGGATCTCGACCTGTACTCGTCGGTGGCGTCATGCTCCTCGGGCGTGGAACTGACGCAGGCGCAGATCGTGTTGCTCGGCAACAAGGCGGGCGCGGGTGGGCGTTACGGTATCGGCCACGCCGTGATGCGCGATGCGCTCGACATGGACGGCATCTACGACTCTATCCGGTCGGCCGGCCTGACGCTTCCGGAGCGTCCTCGCGCGGAAGACCTCGGCGGGCGCGTCGTCAACTGCTTCATGAAATGCGAGGCAGATCGTCGCGGCACGCTACGCGGACGCCGGCAGATCATGCTCGACGATTCCGACGTGCACCATCATCGCCACTCGAAGGCCGCTGTCGGCGGCGTCGCGGCAGCGGCGATCGGCGATCCTGCGGTGTTCGTGTCGGTTGATGCCATGCACCAGGGGCCCCATGGGGGCGGCCCGGTGATCGCGATCGTCGACCTGGGCGATTAAGGACCTGTATCCAAGGACCTGGGCGATTAAAGGCCAGGGCATTAAGGCCCTGCGAACGGGGCGGCATAGGCCTTGCTTCGTGATAGCCTCGGCTGTCATCCATTGATTGGATGGAGAAATTAAGCAGATAGGCGTCCAGCGGGAGTTGCATGCGATGAAGTTGAACGGACGAGTCGTGCGAAGCGTGCTGGCGGCCTTGATAATGGCGGCCGGATTCGTGGCCGCCAATCCCGCGACGGCGCAGGACAAGGTCAAGGTCGGCGTCTTCCCGATCTCGTCGTCGCTGCCGTTCTTCGTGGCGCTCGAACTCGGCTACTTCAAGGAGGTCAACATAGAGCCCGAAAGCACCACCCTGATGGGCGGGCCGCCCAACGTCGCGGCGCTGATCACCAACCAGATCGAAGTGTCGGTCGTGCTGGTGACGCTCGAAGGCCTCAACGCCAACGTCAAGAAGCCGGGCGTGGCGATGTATATCGGCATGAACAGCCAGAACCCGGTCTACAAGATGGAGCAATTCGTGGTCCGCGAGGGCTTGGCCGACAAGGTGAAGTCGCTGAAGGACTTCAAGGGCCTCAAGCTGATGTCGGCGCCGGGCCCGGCCAACCTCAACACCGCCAAGGGCGTGCTCGCCAAGATCGGTCTCAAGGATGGCGACTACACGATCGACCAGCTCGACATGGGCCAGCATGTCAACGCGATGAAGGCCGGCACCTTCGACGGCGGCTATACGCTCGAACCGAACGCGACCATCATGAAGAAGAACGGTGTCGCCAGGACTGTCGAGGCCGGCGTGATCGCCAACTACATCCTGGGCGATCCAAAGGCCGACGCCTACGCCGCCGGCTGCGCGATGTCGTCCGACTTCATCGAGAAGCGGCCGGACGTCGCCAAGCGCTTCGCGCGGCTTGGGCCAAGGCGATCGACTACATCAAGAAGAATCCCGATGCCGCGCGGAAATATCTCGCCAAGAACACCATGACGCCCGACAACGTCGTCGATATGGTCTCGATGCTCGGCTACATCATGGCCAAGGACATGAGCCCGGAACAGCTCGCGAACCTGCAAAAATTCGCCGATTTCGGCACCGAGATCGGCGTCGTGCCGGAAAAGGTCGACGTCAAGAAATTTCTGAAGACATTCTGAGGCTTCCATCGACCACGTTTGGTGAGCGATGAGCACGGTCCGGCATGCTGTCGAGCGCCCTCGATCGGCGTGCCGCCCGCATCTCCGATCGGAATCACCGCGTCCGCACGTCACCATCCGCGGCCTGAGCAAGCGCTTCGGCGAGGCCATCATCTACGACAATTTCGATCTCGACATTCCGCGCGGCGAGCTGATCTCGGTGTTCGGGCCGAATGGCTGCGGCAAGAGCACGCTGATCAACATGATCGCCGGCCTGATTCCGCCCGATGCCGGCGAAATCCTGTTCGACGGCATGCGGCTTCATGAGATCAAGTTCGGCTACGTGTTCCAGAACTATCGCGAGGCGATGTTTCCCTGGCTGCGCGCGTTCGACAACATCGCCTATCCGCTGAAGATGATGAAGGTGCCGCTCGGCCGAGCGCCGAGCGCGCACGGAGAAGCTCGTCGCGCATCTCGACGTCAAGATCGACCTCAACCTCTATCCCTATCAGATGTCCGGCGGCCAGCAGCAGCTGGTCTCGATCATGCGGGCGCTGGTCGTCGAGCCGGAAATCCTGTTCCTCGACGAGCCGTTCTCCGCGCTCGACTACGAGATGACGCTGTTCATGCGCGAGCAGCTGCAGCGCATCTTCATGGAGAGCGGCACCACCACGGTGCTGGTGTCGCACGACCTCGAAGAGGCGGTCTATCTCGCCGACCGGGTGCTGCTGCTGTCGCGCCATCCGGCGCGCGTCGTCGAATTCGCCCGCGTCTACGGCGCCGCGGCCGCGCACCGACGCGAAACGATGTCGGAGCCGGACTTCGTCCGCACCAAGGCGCATTGCCTCGAAGTATTCCAGCGCGAGGTGCGCCGCATATGAATGCGAGAAAGCTCGAGGCCTTTCTGCCGGTCGTCGGAGTCGTCGGTGCTGCTGGCGGTCTGGTCGCTGGCGACGTGGCGCCAGTGGGTCGATCCGGTGCTGCTGCCGTCGCCGAGCTTGACGTTTGATGCGATGTGGAAGGGCATGCATGGCGCGCTCGGCTTCGATTTCATCAAGACGGTCTAGCGCACGATCTTTTCGACTGCGATTGCCGCCGTGATCGCGCATTCCGCTCGGCATCGTGCTGGGCTCGTCGGAAAAGCTCTATCGCTCGCTCGAATTCGTCATCGATTTCTTTCGCTCGACGCCGGCCTCCGCGATGTTTCCGCTGTTCCTGGTGCTGTTCGGCGTCGGCGACGAAACCAAGATTTCGGTCGCGGCGTTCGGCGCCATCCTGGTGATCCTGTTCAACGTCGCCTATGGCGTGATGAACGCGCGCAAGACCCGCCTGCTGGCCGCCAAGGTGATGGGCGCGTCGCGCCTGCGCGTGCTGTTCGACGTGATGCTGCTGGAATCGCTGCCGCAGACCTTCGTCGGCCTGCGCAACGGCGTGTCGCTGGCGCTGGTGATCATCGTGGTCGCCGAGATGTTCATCGGCTCGCAGGACGGGCTCGGCCAGAGCGTGTTCGAGGCGCAGCAATTGTTCGACATGCCCGCATGTACGCGGCGATCTTCGCCGCTGGCGCGCTCGGCTACGGCCTCAATCTCCTGTTCCTGATGATCGAGCGGCGCTTCGTGCACTGGTCGGGCAAATAGGCGCCTCCCCACCGTTCTGCTTGGTCCTCGTCCGTCGACGCTTGCGGCTCGCGGAACGAGCGACGCATCGATGACGGATTGATGTAAGATGCTGCGTCATGGCTGACGAATCCCTCACCCGCAAATCCGCCGGCGATCTGGCCTCGCTGATTCGATCGCGCCAAGTGAGCCCGGTCGAGGTGCTCGACGCGCATCTTGCCACCATCGCGCGGGTCAACCCGAAGCTCAACGCCATCGTCACGCTGGTGGACGATGCCGCGCGAACGGCGCGCGGGAGGCCGAAGCTGCCGTCATGCGCGGCGACACGCTCGGGCCGCTGCACGGCCTGCCGGTCGTCATCAAGGACGTCACGCGCGACCGCGGGCATCCGCACCACCTTCGGCTCGCCGCTGTTCAAGGACTACGTGCCGGACCGAGGACGCCGAAGTCGTGCGGCGGCTGAAGGCGGCCGGCGCCATCGTGCTCGGCAAGACCAACACGCCGGAATTCGCCGCCGGCGCCAACACCTTCAACGAGGTGTTCGGCGTCACGCGCAATCCCTGGAATCCGGCGCTGAGCCCGGCCGGGTCGTCCGGCGGATCGGCGGTCGCGGTGGCGACCGGGATGGTGCCGCTGGCGCAGGGCACCGATTTCGGCTGCTCGATCCGGATGCCGGCGTCGTTCTGCGGCATCGTCGGCATCCGCCCGACGCCGGGCCTGACGCCGAATTAGCCGATGCCGCTGGCCTGGGACCCGGGTCAGGTCCACGGCCCGCTGGCGCGCACGCGCCGAGGATGCCGCGCTGATGCTGGACGCGATGGTGGGCTTCAGCCGCGTCTCGCCGATCTCGGTCGCGCCGCCCTGGGCGAGCGCGCGCGACGTCGTCGAGCGCACGCCTGACGCGAAGGGCCTGCGCATCGCCTATGTGTCCGACATCGCCGGCATCGGCGTCGACGCCGAGATCGACGACATCTGCCGCACCACCGCGATGTCGCTGCGCGACGCCGGCGCGACGGTCGAGGAGATCGCGTTCGATATCTCCGACGGAAGTGCGCCCTATCAGGCGTGGCGCGGCGCTCTGGATGGTCGGCCAGCAATTTCGCCAATCTCGACCGGCTGGAGGAATTCGGCGTCAACCTGCAAGGCAACGTCAAGGCCGGCCTCAAGGTGACGCCACTGATTTCGCCGCCGCGGAACAGAAACGGGCGCAGCTGTTGCAGCGCTTCCGCGACGCTGTTCGAACATTACGACCTGCTGATCACGCCGGCGTCGCCGGTGAAGCCGTTTCCGGTCGAGATGAACTTTCCGACCGTGATCAACGGCAAGAAGCTCGACAACTACACCGACTGGATCGCGGCTGCGTTCCTGATCACGCTGATGAGCCTGCCCGGCGGCAGCGTGCCGGCCGGAATGACCGCGGACGGGCTGCCGGTCGGAATCCAGATCGTCGGCCCGCGCTTCGAGGAGCCGCTGATCCTGTCGGTCGCCAAGATCGTGCAGCAGGCGCATCCGATCGGCTGGCCGCCTCACGCCTGAGCGGGCGGCTGCGCGCGCCGCAAACGCCGCAAGCGTTGTCGGCGCACGGCCGAGCAACCACCGCAGCACATTCGGATTGCCCTTGAGGCCATCGCGTGCGCATAGCAGCGAAACATTTTTGTCAGCGTCTCGCGCTGATAATCGTCCATGCCGGCTGACGCGCGCCTGCAGCTCCCAGCCGTCGAGCGGCTTCGTCCTCGGCACGCACGGCCGACCTAGCGGCCGCGCTCAACGTCTCGGCGACCTCGATCTGGCTCAGTGGCGGCGTTCCGACGAGTTCGTATGTCGCGCCACCATGCCCCGGCTCCGTCAGCACGCTCGCGGCGGCTTCGGCCACGTCGTCGAGATCGACCAGCGAGAGCCGCGTCTCGACCGGATAGGGCACGCGATAGATGCCGTCGTCGATGATGCCACGCCACGCGCCCAGGATGTTCTGCATATAGGCGGTCGGCTGCAGGATGGTGATGTCGAGATCCGTGGCGAACAGCATCTCCTCGACCCGCAGCTTCTCCCAATGATGCGGCATCGCCGCGATCTGCGGATGCAGCACCGAATGAAAGACGAACCGCTTGACGCCGCACCGCTTCGCAGCAGCCACGACACACTGCGCGTAGAACAGCTCCGTGCGGGCTGACATTCGGACAGATGTGATAGATCGCCCGCGCGCCCTTCGCCGCCGTGGCAAGTGCGTCCACCGAGTCCAGGGAGCCGACGCTGACCTGACTTGCGCCGAAACCGCGCAGCCGCGCCACATGCTCCGCGCGCCGGACGAACGCGTGGACGGCTGCGCCGCTTGCCGCCAGCGCCTTGATGACGGCGCCTACCGGTCTTGCCGCTCGCGCCGGTGACGAAGATCATCGGTCCTTGACCGCCAACTCCCACAGCCGGCTCGGGCTGAGCGGAATCTCCAGCAATTCCATTCCCTTACCCGGCAGCTCGAGCGCGTCCTCGATCGCCTGCGCGAACAGCGCCCCGGCTGGAATCGCGCCGGCTTCCCCAGCCCCTTGATGCCGAGCGGGTTGAGCGGCGATGGCGTCACGGTATGATCGAGCTCCATGCGCGGAACCTCGAGCGCGGTCGGCAGCAAATAATCCGCCAGCGAGGCGTTGAGAAGCTGCCCCTCCTCGTCGAACACCAGCTGCTCGTAGAAGGCATTGCCGATGCCCTGCGCGACGCCGCCATGGATCTGCCCGGCCAGGATCAGCGGGTTGATCACCGTGCCGCAGTCATGCACCACGACGTACCTGAGGACCTCCATGATCAGGGTCTCGGGATCGACCTCGACGATCACCGCATGCACACCGGCCGCCGTGGCCCCGCGCGGCGGGCCGAAATAGCGTGTGGCCTCCAGGCCCGGTTCGGTGCCCGGGCGGACGGCACCGCGCATCGGATTCGCCTTCGCGGCCAGCTCGCCGAGACGAACGACGCGATCAGGAATGCCCTTGATCGAGACCTGGCCGTCGCCCGATCTCGAGGTCGTCCTCGGCGCATTCGAAATGCTCTGCGGCGATGCGGCAGGATTTTCTCGCGCACGGCACCGGCGGCCGCATTGACAGCATTGCCCGCCACCACCGCGCCGCGGCTCGCGAACGTGCCGGCGCCCCAATGAAAACGGTCGGTGTCGCCGGTCACCACGTCGATGTCGGTGACCTCGGCGCCGACCTGGTCGGCGACGATCTGCGCGAAGCTCGTGAAGTGCCCCTGCCCCTGCGTGCCGATACCGGTCGCGACGCTGACGCGACCGTTCGCCTGCACCTGGACGCGGGCGCCTTCGTAGGGTCCGATGCCGGTGCCCTCGACGTAAGCCGCGATGCCGAGCCCGACGTAGCGGCCTTGCGCGCGCACGCCGCGGCTGCTCATCCGTGAGGAATTTATCGTAGTCGACGATCGCCATCGCCTTGTCGAGAATCGGCTCGTAATTGCCGCTGTCGTATTCGAGCGGCGCAAAGTCCTGATAGATGATCTCGTTGTTGTAAGGGAACGCGTCGGCCGGAATGAAATTGCGCCGCCGGATTTCGGCACGATCGATGCCGAGCTCCCGCGCCGCGATGTCGAGCAGGCGTTCGATGACGAAGACGCCGTGCTGTCGTCCGGCGCCGCGATACGGCGTCACGATCGGCTTGTTGGTGAAAATCGCCGTAAACGTGCTGTCGTAGTTCGGCACCACATAGGGACCGAGCAAGGTGCACTGGCTGTTGATCGGCACCGTGAGGCCATAGGGATCGTAGGCGCCCGTGTCGTGCAGGAACACGTCCTTGACGCCAACGATACGTCCGTCGCGCGTGAGCGCCATCTCCGCATCGTGGATCTGGCCGCGCTCGTGCGTTGTAGCGAAGAAATGCTCCAGGCGGTCCTCGATCCATTTCACCGGGCGGCCAAGCTTGATCGCGGCCCAGGGGATCACGACCTCCTCGGGGTAGAACATCATGATCTTGGGGCCGAAACCGCCGCCGACGAAGGGCGCGATGACGCGGACCTGCCGCTCGCTAAGGCCCAGCATCCCGGCAAGGCCGTTGCGCACGAAGACCGGCGCTTGGGTCGTGTCCCAGATGGTGAGCTGATCGCCGCGCGCGTCCCATTGCGCCACGACGCCGCGCGTCTCGATCGGCGAAGACGCGCCGCGATCGTAGACGAGACGACGGCGGATGATGTGATCGGCCTGTGCCGCCGCCTTGTCGTAATGTCCTTTGGTCTGGCGCACATGTGCCGCGATGTTTGCCGGCACATCGTCGTGGACGAGGCTCGCATCCTGGCGAAGTGCCTTTTCGAGATCGACGACGGCCGGCAACTGCTCCACCTCGACGACGATATCCGCCAACGCGTCCTCTGCGATGTATCGGCTCTCGGCGATCACCACGGCGAGCGGCTCGCCGACATGCCGTATCTTGTCCTTGGCGAGCGGCACCTGCGTGCGCTCGTTGAAGGTGATGCCGGCAATCGGAGGCGGCGGCACCAGCAGCGGCCCGTGCCGCCAATAGTCGCCGAGGTCGTCGGCCGTATAGACCGCGATCACGCCGTCGCGCGCCCGCGCCGCGGAAACGTCGATGTTCCGGATGCGGGCATGCGCCACCTGCGCCCGCAGGAACGCGGCATGGAGCAGGCCAGTCAGCTCGACGTCGTCGACGAACAGTGCCTGTCCGGTGAGCAGGCGCGTGTCCTCGTTCCGCTTGATGGGGGCACCGAAATAGCGGGTCGCCATGCGCGTCAGGCTTCCGTCCGCTGCGCCGCCAGCAGCACCGCATCGACGATGTGCTGATAGCCGGTGCAGCGGCAGAGATTGCCCGACAGAGCCTCGCGCACTTCGGGCTCGCTCGGATTCGGATGGCCGGCGAGGAACGCCGTCATCGTCATCAGGATGCCCGGCGTGCAATAGCCGCATTGCAACGCATGAGAATCCCGGAACGCCTCCTGCAACGGGTTGAGGTGGTCGCGATCCGGCGCCAAGCCTTCGACCGTGGTGATCTCGCGGCCGTTCGCCTGCACGGCAAGCAGGAGACAGGAACGCACGGGGTCGCCATCGTAGAGAATGGTGCAGGCGCCACAGACGCCATGCTCGCAACCGACATGGGTACCGGCGAGCAGCAAATCGTGACGGATGAAATCGCTCAGCAGGAGACGAGACTTCGACCTGCCGCTCGTACCGCCGGCCATTGACGGTGACACTCACGCCATGCCGTTCGGTATCCGTCATGCGCTCTGCCGGCGATCGTCGACGAACCCGGTTGCGCGATCCGCTGCTATCCGCAACGCGCGCCGCGTCAGCACGCCGGCAAGATGGCGCTGATACTCCTTGCTCGCATGGATGCTGCCGAGCGGATCGACGGCGGCTTGCGCGAGCACGGCTGCTGCGTTGATCGCGGATTCGGTCATGCGATGACCGATCAAAGACTTCGCTGCCGTCCCTGCCAGCACCGGTCCGTCACCGGCACCGCAATAGGCGAGACGCGCGTCCGTGCAGATCCCGTCTTCTCCGCAAGCGACGATCGCGGCCACACCCATCAGCGCGAAGTCACCCCGGCGGCGCGACACCTCCATGAAGCACGTGCCGGAACCGGGCATCAGGTCCGGCAGCTCGATCTCGACCAGCATCTCGTCCGGCTCGAGCGCCGTGGTGAGCGCACCCTGGAAAAAATCCTCCGCGTCGATCCATCGTTCGCCCGCAGACGACTGCACGAGCATGCGGGCGTTGAGCGCGCGCATGATGGCCGGCAGTTCCGAGGCGGGGTCGGCATGCGCAAGATTGCCGCCGGTCGTTCCTCGATTGCGAATCTGCGGATGCGCGATAAACGGCATCGCTTCACGGATCAATGTCTGATGTCGCGCGATCAGCGGATGGCCCGCGACGGTGGCATGGCGTGTCATGGCGCCGACACTGAGCACCCCGTCGTCATAGCGGCTGACACCGTCGAGCCCGGGCGTCGTATTCAAGTCGATCAGGACCGCGGGGGCGGCGAGACGAAAATTCAGCGCCGGCATCAGGCTCTGTCCGCCGGCCAGGAACCATGCTTCGCCTCCATATTCGGCCTTCACCGCCAGCGCCTCTTCGCGCGAGCGGGCGGCGACATATTTGAACGGCGGAGGCTTCATGCGTGCCGATGAACAGAGGACGACGACGGCCAAGTATGGAAAGGATTGCAGCCCCGAGTCAAAAGCTTCGCAGTGATCCGCTGCGTCCGTAACCCATGCTCAAATCGGCGTCCGCGTGACCAATGTTTGTGCTCGCCGCCGATATCAATGCCGAAATTGCTGCTTCCCTGCTGGCACGGCGCTTGCGAATATTTGGGGGATGTCCCGTCCCATGCCAGTATCGGCGAATTCGAGCACTGCGCGCTCGGATGCCCCGGCGTATCCGGCTGTCAGGTTGGTGCCAACGGCTGAAGCGATGGACATGCAATCGGGCTCCCGACCGGAGGGCAAGCCGGCAGCCGTCGGCCGTTCGGCCGCGGTGGACGCGCGTGGCGTTTCGCTGACCTTCCACACCGCGGACGGGCGCATCGACGCATTGTCGGGCGTCGATCTGCAGATCGCCGAAGGGGAGTTCGTCTCATTCATCGGTCCGTCCGGCTGCGGCAAGACCACGCTGCTGCGTCTCATTGCCGACCTGGAGCAGCCGACCGCCGGCACGCTATTGGTCAATGGCCTGTCGCCCGACGAGGCGCGGCTGCGGCGTGCCTATGGCTACGTGTTCCAGGCCCCCGCGCTCTATCCGTGGCGGAACGTGGAGCGCAACGTGATGCTGCCGCTCGAGCTGATGGGAATTCCCGCGGCCGAGAGGCGGGAGCGGGCCAAGCGCTATCTTGCGCTGGTGAATCTTGCGGGCTTCGAGCGAAAGTTTCCTTGGCAGCTTTCCGGCGGCATGCAGCAACGCGCGTCGATCGCCCGCGCGCTGTCTTTCGAGCCTTCGCTGCTGCTGATGGACGAGCCATTCGGCGCCCTCGATGAGATCGTACGCGATCATCTGAACGAACAGTTGCTGAAGCTGTGGGACAAGACCGGAAAGACCGTAGTCTTCGTCACGCACTCGATTCCCGAGGCGGTGTTTCTGTCGACGCGGATCGTTGTGATGTCGCCCAGGCCGGGCCGCATCATCGACATCGTTCCATGCAATCTGCCGCGAGACCGCACGCTGGAAATTCGCGAGACGCCGGAATTCATCGAGATCGCCCATCGCGTCCGCGCGGGCCTGCGGTCCGGGCATTCGTACGATGACTGACACGACAATCCATATCCGCCCCCCCGCGACTGCGCAGCCTCGATGGGTCGATACGGTTGCGCCGGTTGTCGTCATCGTCGTCGGCCTCATTATCCTGTGGTACGTCGCCGCCGTGTTGATGAACTTGAGCCTCGTGCGCGGCGCCTTTGAGCGCCAGGACATCGCCTATGGCTTCACCGATCTGGTCAAGGGGACTCTCAGCGCCGAACGGCCCCTCCTCCCCGCTCCGCATCAGATTCTTCTGCAATTTATGGATTCCGTCGCAGGCTATCCGCCGACCTCGAACCGCAGCTTGATCTATCATGGCTGGGTGACGCTCTCGGCGACGCTCACCGGCTTTGCCATCGGCGTCACGTTCGGCATCGTGCTGGCTGTGCTGATCGTGCATGTCCGCGTGCTCGAAAAAAGCCTGATGCCGTGGATCATCTGTTCGCAGATGGTGCCGATCCTGGCCATCGCGCCGATTGTCATCGTCGTGCTCGGCTCGATCGGCATTCGCGGCCTGCTGCCGAAATCGATCATCTCCGCCTATCTGTGTTTCTTTCCGGTGACCATCGGCATGGTGAAGGGACTGAACGCGCCCGACCTGATCCAGCGCGACCTGATGCGGACATGGTCGGCGAACAGAGCGCAGATGTTCTGGAAGCTGCGCTGGCCGTCGTCAGTGCCGTACCTGTTCGCAAGCCTCAAGGTCGCCTTCGCGATCTCGCTCATCGGCGCCATCGTCGCGGAACTGCCGACAGGGGCGCAGGCCGGCATCGGCGCTCGCCTGCTCGCCGGGTCCTATTACGGCCAGACCATCCAGATCTGGGCGGCTCTGCTGGCGGCTGGGCTCATCGCTGCGATACTCGTGGCGCTCATCGGGGTCAGCGAGCGTGCCGTGTCGCGGGCCATGGGGGCGCGGCCATGAGTGCACTCATGCCGTGGCTGACGTCGCGCACGGAGATCAAGGCGCGGTTCGCCTCGATCGTCGCGGCAGTCATGATGCTGTCGGCGCTGGTCTTGCCGCTGTCGAGCACCGCAGCCGAAGGATTGACCGGCCGGCCCGTTGCCCTTTCGGCGATTCTCATCGCGGCGCTCATGGTCGTCGTCGCCGGACGCTATGGCGCATTGTCCGGTATATTGCTCGGCCTCGCTGGAGTAATCTTTGCGGGCGGCGCGACGCTGATGCTCCTGCGGGCGCCGGATGTCGCCGGCAATGCAGCAAGCGGATTCTGGGTCGTGGTTATTGCCGTCTGGCTGGCCGCGGGCATCGCGCTGACGCGGCTGTCGTCGCTCAAGACGACCACGGCTACCGCGCATCAAACGGTTTCCCTCGCCATTCCCCTGCTGTTCGGCGCCGTGCTGTTCTATTTGTGGGAGGTCGCCGTTCGCGGCTTCGGCGTGCCGAGCGTGCTGATGCCGGCGCCGAGCGCGGTTGCCGCGCGCTTCGCCGTATCGCTTCCGACGCTGGGCGAGGATTTCGTGCAGACCTTCGTGCGTGGCGTGCTGTCGGGCTACGTTATCGGCTGTAGCGCCGGCTTCCTGACCGCGATCGTCGCGGACCGCTTCTCGTTCCTGGAGCGCGGCCTGTTGCCACTCGGCAATTTCATCTCCGCGCTGCCCGTCGTCGGCATCGCGCCGATCATGGTCATGTGGTTCGGCTTCGACTGGCCATCGAAGGCGGCGGTGGTCGCTATCATCACGTTCTTCCCCATGCTGGTGAATACCCTGGCCGGCCTTGAGGCGGCAGGAAGGGTTGAACGCGACCTGATGCGCTCATACGCCGCCGGCCCGGCGCAGACGCTGGTCAAGCTCACCCTGCCGGCGGCGCTGCCGTTCATCTTCAACGCGCTGAAGATCAACTCGACGCTGGCGCTGATCGGCGCGATCGTGGCGGAGTTCTTCGGCACGCCGATCCGCGGCATGGGCTTCCGCATCTCGATCGAAGTCGCCCGCATGTCGCTCGACATGGTGTGGGCGGAGATCACGCTCGCGGCGCTCGCCGGCATGGCGTTCTACGGCCTCATCGCGCTCACCGAACGCGCCACCACGTCGTGGCATCCGGTCTATCGAACCTGACTCTGGCTTGTTCAACCGAAGGAGACCCCTATGAGGACGATATCGAGACTGGCAGCAGGCATCGCGCTGGGCGCACTGCTCGCCACGAATGCGCAGGCCGCCGACAAGGTGACGATCCAGCTCAAGTGGGTCGCGCAAGCGCAGTTCGCCGGCTATTTCGTCGCTAAGGACAAGGGCTACTACAAGGACGCCGGCCTCGACGTGACGATCAATGCCGGTGGTCCCGACGTCGCGCCGCCTCAGGTGATCGCGGGCGGGGGCGCCGACGTGGTGATCGACTGGATGCCGTCGGCCCTGGCCTCGCGCGAAAAGGGCGTGCCGCTCGTCAACATCTCGCAGACATTCAAGAAGTCGGGCCTGGAACTCACCTGCCGCGCCGAGACCGGCATCAAGAAGCCGGAGGATCTCAAGGGCAAGACGCTCGGCGTCTGGTTCGGCGGCAACGAGTATCCGTTCCTGTCGTGGATGTCGAAGCTCGGCCTCAAGACCGACGGCTCCGCCGGCGGCGTCAAGGTGCTCAAGCAGGGCTTCAATGTCGACCCGTTGCTGCAGAAGCAGGCCGACTGCGTCTCCACCATGACTTACAACGAATATTGGCAGGTGATCGACGGCGGCTATAAGCCGGACCAGCTCGTCGTCTTCAAATATGAGGACGAAGGCGTCGGCACGCTCGAAGACGGTCTCTACGTCATCGAGAGCAAGCTCAAGGACGCCGACTTCGTCGCCAAGATGGCGAAGTTCGTGAAGGCGTCGATGAAGGGCTGGGAGTACGCGCGGGCGCATCCCGACGAGGCCGCCAAGATCGTCCTCGCCAACGACTCGACGGGTGCCCAGACCGAGAAGCACCAGACCCGCATGATGGGCGAGATCGCCAAGCTGCTCGACGCCGGCGACGGCAAGCTCGACCCCAAGGATTACGACCGCACGGTCGCGACCTTGCTCGCCGGCGGCTCGGACCCGGTCATCACCAAGAAGCCGACCGGCGCCTGGACGCACGCGATCTACGATGCGATGAAATGATGGCGTGAGGTTCGAGCCGGTCTCGATCCGCTCTCTGCTCATTCCCGCGCAAGCGGGAATCCAGCTTCGAGATATTGCCTGGGTCCCCGCTGTCGCGGGGACGAGCGGAGCACCCGCCCGCTCGTTGAGGTTGGGTCGAACTTGGGTTTGGCGCCTGATACCTCAACAGCAAGGATAGTCTGGCTCGAAATGCGCACAGATCGCGCGTTCGAGGTCCGGCAGCGCTTTCGCCAATGACGCGTTCTGCGCCATCCCGGCGCGAAAGCGCGCCATGAGCTCGTCCTGCGCCGCCGGATAATCGACGCCGAGCACATGGCCTTCGCGCACCACCGTCCGCCCGTCGACGATCATCTCGTCGATGTGGCGTGCCGTGGTGCGAGCGAACAGCAGGCCCAGCGGGTCGATATCGTCGCGGACGCGCTCGTAGTCGACCGCCTTCCAGTCGAGCAGCAGGATGTCGGCTGGCTGTCCGGCGGCGAGGCTGCCACCGTCTTCGGTGTTGAGCACGGAGAAGCGGCCGTTTCGCAGGATCATGTTCAGCATCGTTGCGCGGCTGATGTCGACGCGGAAGCCGTTGCCGCCGTGCAGCAGGTGAGCAAGACGCAATTCGCGCAATGCGTCGTCATCATCGTCGAGAGCCGCGCTGTCGAGTCCCAGCGCAACGCGGCAGCCACGCCGGACCATTTCGGCGAGCGGCGCGATGCCTGACTTCAGGTGCAGGTTCGAGCTCGTATTGACCGAGATCGTCGCGCCGCGCTCGGCGATGAGTTCGAGGTCTTCGGGACGCGCCCAGGTGCAATGCGCCAATGTGAGCCGCGGGCTCAGGAGCCCGATCTCATCGAGATAGCGCACGATGCCATCGGGAAATTCCTGGTCGGCCCAGGCCCGCTGATATCGCGTCTCCAAGAGATGCATGTGGACGCGGCGTCCCGTGCGCGCACACGCCTCGGCGACGGCTTCAAGCAGTTGCGGCGTGCACCACTGGACGCCGGCAGGACCGTAATGAACGTTGAAGCTCGGACCCTCCGTCGCTGCGGCGATGGCGTCGACCATCGCGATCTGATCGGCGACCGGCATCGGCGCGCGAACAAAGCGGCGCGTCACCTCGTCGCGCGAGTCCTGCGGCAACGCGGCCAGGATCGGTTCCGACGGTCCATAGACCAGCGGGTTACGGTCCCGCAGCGCCGGCGCGAAACCGACGCGCACACCGACATCTCGGGCGGCACGCGCGACCTCCGCCGCTTCGGTCGGCAGGTCGGTCAAACCCTGCGCCCGGGTGTAATGCACCATGACGACGCCAGAGCCGCCGAGCGCGGAACGCGCGAACGAAACCGCACACGCTAGATACGGGTCGACGGTCGGGAACAGGGCGAGGTAGTTCAGCCAAATTTCGAGCGGCTTGCCAAACGTCCCGAACGAGCTGGTGCGCGCCGCGCGGGCATGATCATGCGCGTTGGCGAGCACCGGGATCGCCAGAAGCGGCTCAGGACGCGCAGTGCCGAGCGGCGCAACGGCGGCGATCCTGCCGCCCTCCATCTGGATCGTGCCACCACTCGCAGCCATGGCATCGGGCGCGGTCAGAACGTGGGCGCAGTTCAGCTCCCGCATGGCCGTTCCATCTCCGTGTTGGATCAGGCGAGCGCCGTCTCCGGGGCGTTCGCAGACATGTCCATCGTCGGGCTGAGACGAATGCAGCGGGCGAAGTGCCCGCCCTCGACGAGGAATGGCGGCGGGACGTCCTTGTTGCAGGCGGGGATCATGAACTTGCAGCGCGGCGCGAACGAGCAGCCCGGCGGCAGATTCGCGAGATCCGGCGGCGAGCCCGGGATGGTCTCGAGCCGCGCGCCCTTGGCGAACGCGTGGCCGGCGCGCGATGGCAGCAGGCCCTGCGTATAGGGATGCGCGCGGCGCGCGATCACGCGCGCGCACGGCCCCGACTCGACGATGCGGCCGCGCATACATCACCGCGATGCGGTCGGCGACCTCGACCGCGACGCCGATGTCGTGGGTGACGAAGATGACCGAGAGGCCGAGCTCGCGCTGCAGCTCGCGCAGCAGCAGCAGGATCTGGATCTGCACGGTGGCGTCGAGCGCGGTGGTCGGCTCGTCGGCGAGCAGCACCTTCGGCCGGCAGGACAGCGCGAGCGCGATCATCGCGCGCTGGCGCATGCCGCCGGACATCTCGTGCGGATAGTTGTCGAGCCGCGTTCGCGGCGACGGGATGCGCACGCGCTCGAACAGTTCGAGCGCGCGCGGCGCGGCCTCGCGGCGCGAGACACCCCTCGTGCCGCACGATCGCCTCGGCGATCTGCTCGCCGACCGTGATAGACCGGATCGAGCGCGAGCCGGGCTCCTGGAAGATCATCGACACGACCGGCCCGCGCATCGCGCGAGAGCTCGGCGGCGTCAGCGCCAGCACGTCGCGGCCGTCGACCTCGGATCGTCGCCGCCGATCCGCGCCCGCTTCGGCGGCATGCAGCCGCATCAGCGCGCGCAGCGTCACGCTCTTGCCGGAGCCGGATTCGCCGAGCAGCGCCAGCACCTCGCCGCGTCGCCAGCGTCGAGGTCGACGCCGTTGACCGCGCGGACCGGCTTCGCGCCCGCCGAGCGAAGTCGACGGTCAGGTCCGTTCACGTCGACGAGCGACGTCGGCGTGCTCATGCGGCGCTGCCTGCGTCCAGCGGGCGGCGCCTGCGGATGGCCGGAGCCCGGGCTGCGCCATGAGGCAGGCGGCTGCGATGATCCGGCACGATCGCGTCGAGCGGCGGCTCGTTCGCCGAGCAGACCGCCGCGGCGAACTTGCAGCGCGTGTGGAAGCGGCAGCCGGGCGGCGGGTTGATCGGGTTGGGCGGATCGCCCGTCAGCGGCGCCTCCTGCGTGCGGTTGTCGGGGTCCATCGACGGCATCGAGGCGAGCAGCGCCGCGGTGTAGGGATGGCGCGGGTTGCCGAAGATCGCGTCGGCCGGCCCGATCTCGGCGACCTTGCCGAGATACATCACCATCACGCGGTCGGACATGAAGCGCACGACGTTGAGGTCGTGCGAGATGAAGATGTAGGTGAGGCCGAACTCGTCCTTGAGGTCGAGCAGCAGGTTGAGCACCTGCGCCTCGACCGACTTGTCGAGCGCCGAGACCGCCTCGTCGAGGATCGAGCAGCCGCGGCTCCAGCGCGAGCGCGCGGGCGATGTTGACGCGCTGGCGCTGGCCGCCCGAGAGCTCGTGCGGATAGCGGCCGGCGAAGCGCGCCGGCTCGAGCCCGACGCGATGCGAGCAGATCGTGCGCGCGCGTCGATGCGCGTCGCGCCGCGCGAAGCCGTGCACGCGCGGCCCGAAGGCGATGGTGTCCTCGACGGTGAGGCGCGGATTGAGCGAGGCGTAGCTGTCCTGGAACACCATCTGCACCTGGCGGCGGTAGCTCGCGTAACGGTCGAGCTCAGCGCGTGCCGACCGTCTCGCCGTCGAACAGGATCTCGCCGGCGTCGGGCTGGATGAGGTGCATGAGCAGCCGCGCGGTCGTCGACTTGCCGCAGCCGGATTCGCCGACGATGCCGAGCGTCTCGCCCTTGGCGACGTCGAAGTCGACGCCGTCGACCGCGCGCACGACGCTGCGCTTGCCGCCGAACAGGCCGCTTCTTGCCGCCGAAATGCTTGACCAGCCCGCGGACCGACAGCAGCGGCTGCGCCGGGCCGCCGCGGTCGCGCCGCGCCGTGCGCCTCATCGCCCGAGGCCGGCGCGACGCTCATTGCTTGACGTCCATCGCCGAGCGCAGGCCGTCGGACAGCAGGTTGAAGGAGATCGAGGTGATGAAGATCATCGACGCCGGGCAGCGCCGCGACCAGCGGCTGGACGTAGATCGCGGTGCGCAGCGTGTTCAGCATCAGGCCCCATTCCGGCTCCGGCGGCTTCGACGCCGAGGCCGAGGAACGAGAGGCCGGAGGCGAGGATCATCGACACGCTGATCAGGCTCGTCGCGTAGACGAAGATCGGCCCGAGCACGTTGCCGAGCACATGGACGCGGATGATGGTGAGCGGCCCGGCGCCGGTGGCGCGCGCCGCCTCGACGTAGTCGAGGGTGCGGACCTGCGTGGTCACGCTCTCGGCGACGCGCGCGATCGGCGGCATGAACACGATGGTCAGCGACACGATGGCGTTGACGATGCCGGCGCCGAGCGCGCCGGAGATCGCGATCGCCAGCAGCACCGAGGGGAAGGCGTAGAACACGTCGATGGTGCGCATGATCAGCGTGTTGACCCAGCCGCCGACGTAGCCGGCGAAGATGCCGATGCGTCGAGCCGATGACGAAGGCGCAGACCACCGGCAGCACGCCCATGAACAGCGACAGCCGCCCGCCATAGATCAGGCGGGTCAGCATGTCGCGGCCGAGCTCGTCGGTGCCGAGCAGGATAGCCCGCGTCGCCGATCGGCTTGAGGCGGCGGAGCATCGAGCCCTTGTAGGGATCGGCCGGCGCGACCCAGGGCGCGAAGATCGCCGCCAGCACGATGAGCAGGATGACGCAGGCCGCCGCGATCGCGACGGGATCGCGCGACAGCCGGCGCGCCGACGCCCGCCCAATAGCCGCGGCGCGTCGCCTTGCGGGCTGGACGGCGCAGGCGCGATCTCGGCGGTCGCGATCGCCATGCTCAGGCCCGCTGGATGCGCGGATCGAGCGCGGTCTGCACCACGTCGACCATCAGGTTGAGCAGCGACGAAGAACATCGCCAGCACCAGGATCGTGCCCTGCAGCAGCGGCAGGTCGCGCTGGAAGATCGCGGCGTTGAGCAGGAAGCCGGTGCCCGGCCAGGAGAACACCGTCTCGATCAGGATCGAGCCGCCGAGCAGATAGCCGAGCTGCAGGCCCATGACCGCGAGCGCGGTCGGCGCGGCGTTCTTGACGACGTGCCGGAACACGCCGTATTCGCCGAGCCCCTTGGCGCGCAGCGCCTGCACGAACTCCTGGTTGAGGATCTCGGCGACCAGCGCCCGCACGGTGCGCGCGATGATGCCCATCGGGATCACCGACATCGTGATCGCCGGCAGGATGATGTAGCGCAGGTGCTCCGAGGTCGGGCCGCCAGTTGCCGGAGCCGTCCGGCCCCGCGCCGGTCGGCGGCAGCCAGCCGAGCTGCGCCGAGAAGATGATGACCAGCACCATGCCGAGCCAGTAGTGCGGCACGCTGACGCCGAGCACCGAGACCGCGGAGGCGAGCTTGTCGAGCCAGGAGTCGCGGAAATAGCCGGCGACGAAGCCGAAGAACGTGCCGAAGGTGAAGCCGATCAGCGTCGCCACGCAGGCGAGGATCAGCGTGTTGCCGACCGCGCGCGCCGACCTCGGTCGCGACCGGCCGGCCGGTGGCGATCGAGGTGCCGAGGTCGCCGTGCAGCACCTTCCAGAGCCACAGCGCGTACTGCACCGGCAGCGGCTTGTCGAAGCCGTAGGCCGCGCGCATCTGCTCCTGCAGCTCGAGCGAGGCGTCCGACGGGCAGGATCGGCGGTGAGCGGATCGCCCGGCGCGATGTGCACCAGCAGGAAGCAGACGATGCTGACGCCGAGCGCGACCGGCGTGACGTAGACGAGGCGCTTGAGCGATGTAGATCAGCATGGCCGCGGTCACCGCGATCCATGAAGCGAAGGGCCGCCTTGCTCCGCTCGTCCCCGCGAAGCGGGACCAGACTTCAGCATGCCGGATTCCCGCCGCGGGAATGAGCGGGACCGCTGCAAAGCCTGAGACGAGGCGGAGCCACCTCACTTCGCCATGCGATCGGCGAGAAGTCCTGGAACCAGTTCTGCGCCTGCACGAAGCCCTTCACCTTCGGCGCTCATCGCGCGCGGGTTGACGTCGTGCGTGACCATCAGGAACAGCGCCTCGTCGACGTATTTCTCGTGGATCTTCTGCAGGATCGCGGTCTGCGCCGCCTTGTCGAAGGTGTTGCGGACCTGCTCGAACAGCTTGTCCATCTCCGGGATCGCAGTAGTAGCCCCAGTTGGTGCCGGTCGGGCGGCGCGAGGTTGCACTGCAGATGGCGGATGAAGCCGGTGAACGGGTCCTGGATGAAGTAGGTGTAGTTCATGCCCGTCCCGCCGCGCGGCGCTGTCGTGCTTGGCGCCGGCGCGCCAGATGTTGATCAGCGTGTTCCACTCGACCACCTCGAACTCGACCTTGATGCCGACCTCGGCGAGGTTCTGCTGCACGAACTCGTTCATCGGCAGCGGCTGCATCTGGCCGGAGCCCGACGGCGGAGATCAGGATCTTGGTCTTCAGCGGCTTGTCGGGGCCGTAGCCGGCCTCCGCCAGCAGCTTCTTCGCCGCCTCCGCGATCGTACTTGACGCTTGAACGTCGGCTTGCCGAACCACTGATGGCCGGGCGGAAAGAAGCCCTCGGCGGGAATCATCAGGCCGCTGAGCAGCTCCTTCATGCCTTCGCGGTCGATCGCGAGGTTGGCGGCCTTGCGCACGCGGATGTCGTTCCAGGGCGAGCCCTCGACGCGCGACAGATGCCAGGTCCAGTTGTGCGGATAGGCGTTGGTGACGATCTTGAAGCCGGCGCCCTTGAGCGACGGCGACGGCGTCGGGCGGCGGCGCCTCGATCCAGTCGACCTGGCCCGAGCGCAGCGCGGCGACGCGCGCGTTGGCCTCCGGCAGCGGCATCAGCACCAGCTTGTCGAGCTTGGGGATGCGCGGCTTGTCCCAATAGTCCGTGTTGGGCACCAGCTCGGCGCGCTCGCGCGGCACGAACAGCGTCGAGCTTCCACGGGCCGGTGCCGGACGGCGTCTTGGCGAAAGCGTCCCAGCTCCTGCCGACCTTCTCCCACTGCGCCGGCGACGACATCATGATCCAGGCGAGCTGGTAGGGCAGCGTCGCGTCCGGCGCCTTGGTGGTGATCTCGAGCGTCAGCTTGTCGACCGCCTTGTAGCTCGCGACCGCCGGAATGCGCGAGCGGCCCTGCGCCGACTGGCGCGGATCGAACTGCGGCGATCTTGTCGTTGAGCAGCTTGTCGAAGTTCCACACCACGGCGTCGGCGGTGAAGTCGCTGCCGTCGTGGAATTTCACGCCCTCGCGGAGCTTGAAGATCCACTTGGTCTTGTCGGTTGCGTCGACCGACCAGGTGGTCGCCAGGCCGGCGCGAGGTCGGACGGCTTGTCGGCGCGAGCCAGATCCCAGTTGATGAGCCCGTCGTAGACCGTATAGCCCATGAAGCGCATGCCCTCGCCGCCATTGTCGGTCTGGCCGGTGGTGAGCGGGATGTCGGAGGCGGTCATGCCGATGCGCAGCGTGCCCTGCGCCGATGCGGGTGTCGCCGAGAGCGCGATCACGACAAGCGCGGCGGCGGTCCATTTCATGGATGTCATGGCCTTACTCTCTGAGATGTTGAACGGATTTTCTTGCGGCGGGCCTGCGAAGCCGCCTGAGCGATCGGTCTATTCCAGCCCGATCGTCGTCAGATCCTGGAACCAGTGCTGCGCCTGCACGAAGATCTTCACCTTCGGCGACAGCGCATGCGGATTGGTGTCGTGCACGACCCACACCAGCACCGCGTCGTCGACGATCAGCGCGTGGGCCTGCGCCATCAGCTCGTCCTGCTTCTTGGCGATCGAAGGTGCGCTTGGCCTCGTCGATGATCGCGTCGACCTTCGGATTGGCGTAATAGCCCCAGTTCACGCCGACCGGCGCGACCTGGCCGCGAATGGAAGAAGCGGATGATGGCGTAGAGCGGATCGGAGGTGACATAGGCGATGTTGTTCGCCGTGATGCCGGCCATCGACTCGTCCTTCGCGCCCTTGCGCCAGTAGGTATAGAGCGCTTCGAGCTCGACGACCTTGAAGTCGATGTCGATGCCGATCTCCTTGAAGCTCTGCTGCAGGAACTCGTTCATCGGCAGCGACAGCATCTGGCCGGTGCCGCCCTGGGCGATCACGAACGTCGCCTTGAGCGGCTTCTCCGGCGAGTAGCCGGCTTCCTTCACCAGCCGCTTGGCCTCGGCGAGGTCGTACTTGATCTTGAAGCTCGGATTGCCGAACCACGGGCTCGACGGGTCGACCTGACCGATGGCCGGTTTGCCGAGCCCGTTGAGCAGTTGCAGGATCGCGTCGCGGTCGATCGCGAGGTTGAGCGCCTTGCGCAAGCCGTATGTCGGTCCACGGCGAGCCCGGCAGCATGCTCAAGTGATAGTTCCAGACATGCGGCGTCACGTTGGTGACGATCTTCATGCCCGCCTGCTTGAGGCGCGGCAGCACGTCCGGCGCCGGCGTCTCGATCAGGTCGACCTGTCCGGCGAGCAGCGCGTTGGAGCGCGTCAGCGCCTCCGGCATCGGGATCAGGATCATGCGGTCGGTCTTCGGGATACGCTTCCTGTCCCAGTAGTCCGGATTCTTCACCAGTTCGACGCGCTCGCGCGGCACCAGCTTGTCGAGCTTGAAGGGGCCGGTGCCCGACGGCGTGGCGGCGAACTTGTCCCAGTCCTTGCCGACCTTCTCGTACTGCGCCGGGCTGGAGACCAGGAACCACAGCATCTGATACGGGAAGAAAGAATTGATATCCTTGGTGGTGATCTCGACGCTGTAGTCGTCGATCTTCCTGTAGCTCGCGATCGACGGCAGGCGAGGCTTCACCTGCGAGGCTTGGCGCTTGTCGTAATGCGCGGCCTTGTCGTCAAGCACCTTCTCCAGGTTCCAGATCACCGCATCGGCGGTGAACGTGCTGCCGTCGTGGAACTTGACGTCCTTGCGAAGCGTGAAGACCCACTTCTTCGGGATCGGCCGCGTCAACCTTCCATTCCGTCGCGAGGCCGGGAACGAGCTTTCCGGGCCGGTCGGCAACGTCCATTTCCCACGCCACCAGCGGGTCGTAGAGCGTATAGCCGGTGAACTGATAGGCACCGGCGCCGCGATCCGGCTGTCCTGACGTCAGCGGAATGTCGGCCAGCGAAATCCCGTACCGCACGACGCTTTCCGCCCGTGCCGGCAGCGACGACAACCCGAGCAGCAACGACACGGCGAGAGCAAAACAGCGCATTCACGACTCCCAGTCGACGAGGGTTCCGTGATGCAGGTAGCAAGGTCGATGCCATGGCGGAATTCCTGCCGGATCAACGGCATAAGAACTACCTTGCCTATTATGTAGACAGCAAGCTTATCACTGCCCAATTCGGCGGCATCGCCAGCCATCTCGAGTTAAACGCCCACGACTTTGAATTCCCTAGGATAGGCGTGCATCGGCTCGCAGCCCGTGCCGGTGATCCGCATAAGGTGCCCAAGCTGCACGCCGGCCTGATCGTCACGGGTGATGACGTTGGGCTGTACGACCACCGTCATGTTCTCTTCGAACACGTAATCCGGCACCGGCTCATGCGCCGTTCCGTGCGTGCGCAGGACAGGCGGGAGATAGCCGCCGCCATAGCCGTGGAACAGGTCATCATAGATGCTGAAGCCCTCGTCCTCGATGAACTGCACCGCATCGACGACATCGCGCGCGGTGCATCCTGGCCTCAGCACGGCGGTCACGGCTACGAAGGCGCGCTCGCACGTGTCGTAGAGTTGCTGATATTGACGCGTCGACGGCTCGCCGATCGCATAGGGGCGCAGGATCTGCGCCGCGTAGCCCCACCACGTCGCGCTGACCTCGGTGATGAGCACGTCGCCGACCGCGATCTTGCGCGCGGCGCTGAACTGCGCCGGCACACAGATCTCCGGCCGATGCATCGACGTCGTCGTCAGGTAATGGATTTCGTTGGTGGCGCCCTCGCCGAGATAGCTCGATTCGACGATGCGTGGCAGCTCGCGCTCATCGAGGCCGGGGCGGAGCTCGCGCTCCAGAGCTTCCATGGCGCGGTCTGACAGCATCGCAGCGCGACGCATGCGGTCCAGCTCCTCGCCGCTCTTGACGGCGCGGACGCGCAGGAATGCGGATGTCCAGTTGACAAAGGTTACCGAGGGAAGCGCGTCCTTGAGCAGCGCCGCGTCGGTCCAGGGCAGGTCGCCGACGATGCCGATCCGGCCGCGCGTGAGGTCCCGCGCCTTCAAATCCGCGGCGACCCCGGCTCCGCTGTTGACGCCGCCCCACCGGACATCCGGGATCGTCGCCAGCCGCCGCGCCATCGGCACATGATTGTAGAGCTGTACGAATAAGGCCGGTTCGCCCTCGGCCGCAAACACGAGATGTGCCTTGGCGGTGACGAGGAAATTGCTGAGATACTGCACCGACAACGGCTCGCGTCCGCGCGATCCATAGATGATCAGGGCCGCAATGTCGTCGCGCGCCATCGCTGCGCGAACGGCGGCGAAGCGGCGCTCATATTCGGCCGGCGAAAAGCGCGGGAATGCCGGCTCATCGAACGGCTCGCGCGGGGCATTGGCTGACACGTTTTGTCCTTCGCAAGATCGAGATCGAGCGCCTCGGCGCGATTGCCAACGGCGCGCCTTGGTGAAATGGATTGAATCAAAATGTCAACGCCGCGCGCGGACCGGGCGTGTATTGTCCGGCCGCACATCGAATTGCGAGCCCTTCTTCCAGCCTTCGGAACGACCCTCGACCGCATGACCCAACACGTGTCCATCAAGCCGGCCTCGATTCCATTCATCGACCTCGCCGCGCAGTCGCGCCGCATCGGCGCCGACATCGAGGCCGCGATCCAGCGCGTGCTCGCGCACCACCAGTTCATCCTTGGGCCGGAGGTCCGGATGCTGGAGGCCGATCTCTCGGCGTTCTGCGGCGCGCAGCATGTCGTCTCCTGCGCAAACGGCACCGACGCGCTCGGCCTCGTGCTGATGGCGAGGAATGTCGGTCCTGGCGATGCCGTGTTCTGCCCGAGTTTTACCTTCGCCGCCACGGCGGAGGTGGTTGCGTGGGTGGGCGCGACGCCGGTATTCGTGGATATCCACCCCGACACCTTCAACATGGATCCCCGCAGCCTCGAAGCTGCCATCGTCACCGCGAAGCGAAAGGGGCTGAAGCCCGTCTGCGTCATTCCGGTCGACCTGTTCGGACAGGCCGCCGACTACGACGCGATCGAGCCGGCGTGCGCCGCCCACGACCTTTGGATATTGTCCGATGCCGCGCAGTCCTTCGGCGGCACCTATAAGGGCCGCAAGCTCGGCACGTTCGGCCTCGCCACCTCAACCAGCTTCTTTCCTGCAAAGCCGCTCGGCTGCTACGGTGACGGCGGTGCGATTTTTACCGACGACGCGGAACTTGCCGACGTGCTGCGTTCGCTACGCATGCATGGTCAGGGCGAGGACCGTTACGACAACGTCCGCATCGGCCTCAACGCGCGGATGGATACGATCCAGGCGGCGATCCTGATCGAGAAGCTCAAGGTGTTCTCCGACGAGATCGGGAAGCGGAACTCAGTGGCGGCGCGCTACAACGCGGCGCTTGCCGATGTCGCCGTCATACCTGCCGTGCTGGACGGCTGCATCTCGACCTGGGCGCAATACACGATCCGCGTCGCTGCCGCCAAACGTGATTCTTTGGCGGCGGCCCTGAAGGCGGAGGGAATTCCGACCGCGATCTATTATCCGAAGCCGCTACACCAGCAGACCGCGTACCGGCAGTATCCGAACGCCGGAAATGGCCTCCCGGTATCCGAGACGGTGGCGGCGGAGGTCATCAGCCTGCCGATGCATCCATACCTGACGCAAGATGTGCAAGATCGCATCGTGGACGCGGTGCGTCGTGCATTGACGAATTAGCATTCATCGATATCGTCGGCGGTCATTATCGATGAGCTTCGTTCATCATTCCTTGACGCGACGAACCGTCGGATTGGCCATGCTTCTCACATTGTGTTCGGGCGAAGGTGTCCCTGCGGCTGCGTTGCCGGCGGGTTTCGTCGACGCGGGCGATGCGGTCCCCGGGCTCGTGGAGGACGTGCGCTATGCCGGCGACAACAATTTCGTCGGCCGCCGCATCGACGGATACGTCAACCCACGGTGCGTTCTGACGCAGCAGGCCGCGGCGGCGCTGAAATCGGTGCAGGACGCGATCATGCCGCAGGGATTCGGGATCAAGGTGTTCGACTGCTATCGGCCTGTCCGCGCGGTCGCGCATTTTGCGCGGTGGGCGCGCGAGCCCAAGGACAATCTCAGAAAAGCAGACTTCTATCCGAACATCGACAAAAAGGACCTGTTCCGCCTCGGCTATATCGCGCGCCGATCGAGCCATTCACGCGGATCGACGGCGGATCTCACGCTGATCGAACTCGCAAGCGGCCGCGAGGTCGATATGGGAACTCACTTCGATCTGTTCGATGCACGGGCGGGTTATGCGCATCCTGGCATCACCTCCGCACAAAAGGATCATCGCGCACGCCTCCGCTCGGCCATGCAGGCGGCAGGCTTTGCGCCCTTCGACAAGGAGTGGTGGCACTTCACGCTGCGCGACGAGCCGTTCCCGAAGACGTATTTCGATTTTGTCGTCGAGTGAGGCACATTGCCTAGCACCCCCGTCGTCCCCCCTCTCGATGCTTAGGGTCTTTTCAATCAGTCAGAAATTGATGCCGAGCCAGCCCTTGACCTGCTCGTGCAGATCGCCGGTGAAGGCCTCGGGCGTGCCCTCTGCGGCGATCTCGCCGAGACTGAGCACATAGATGTAACTGCGACATCCGCACCACGCGGCGCACATTGTGGTCGACCAGCAGGATCGCCATCCGTTCGGACGCGAACAGGTCGATCCAGCCGATAGACCTCCTCGGCGATCTTGGGCGCGAGCCCGATGCTCGGCTCGTCGATCAGGCACAAGCGCGGGCGCAGCAGATAGGCCTTGGCGAACTCGACCATCTTCTGCTGGCCGCCGGAGAGGTCGCCGGCCTTGGCGCGGCGGCGCGCCGCGCAGCGCCGGGAACTTGCGCGTACATGTCGTCCACCCGGCGGCGTCATATCGGCGCGCGAGCACGGCGCCGCTGCGCGCGAGATGATCCAGCGGCAGGCGCAAGATTGTCCTCCACCGTCATGTAAGGAAACAGGCTGGATTCCTGCGGGATGTAGCAGATGCCGCGGTCGATCGACGGTGTGCGCGCGCGATGCGCGCTGATGTCGGCACCGTCGAACACGATCGTCCCGGCGCGCGGATGCAGAAAGCCGCAGATCGTCTTCATGATGGTCGACTTGCCGGCGCCGTTCAGTCCGATCAGGCCGGTGATGGCGCCCGGCTCGACCGCGAGGTTGACGCCGCGCAGGATGTCGATGTCGGCGACATAGCCGGCGCTCACATCTCCCATCGTGAGCAAAGCGCGTCATGCCGCGGCCTCGCCGAGATAGGCCTCGATCACCACCGGATTGGTCAGCACGGCGCGCGTGCGTCCCGTCGGCGATCACGGCGCCGGCATTCATGCAAACGGTGCGCGGGCACAATTCGACGATCACCGGCATGTCGTGGCTGACCAGCAGGAACGTCTGTCCGGCGGCATGGCTGGCGGCGGATGAAGCCTGCCATGATCTCCTTCATGGTCGGATGCACCGCCGCGAACGGCTCGTCGAGCAGCGCGATCTTCGGCGGCACCATGAAGCACGGCGCCGAATTCCAGGAGCTTCATCTGGCCGCCCGAAAGATGTCCGGCGTCCAGGCTCTTCAGGCGGCGCAGCGATAGATCGTCGAGCAGCTCCAGCGCCCGATCGCTCCGCGGCATCCTGCGGCAGGCCGAGCGCGCAGCCCGCCACCATCAGATTGTCGAGCACGCTCATGCGCGGGAACACGCGGGTGAGCTGGAACGTGCGCAGCACGCCGAGCTGCGCCAGCGCTTCGGGCCGCAGACCGTCGATGTCGCGCGCCGTCGAGCAGACGTCGCCCGTCATCCGGTGCGAGATGACCGCTCAGGATGTTGATGAGGGTGGTCTTGCCCGATCCGTTCGGACCGATCAGGCCGACGAGATCGCCGGCTCTCGATCGCGAAGGTCACGCCGTCGAGCGCCTTGAGGCCGCCGAACGAGATCGTCACGTCGTTCGACTGCCAGACACGGCATGATCGTCACTCCGCCGGCTCCGCGGCGGGCGCGCACGCGGGGCGAGCGTTCGTAGCCGGCGCGCAGCAACCCCCACAGGCCTTGCGCGGAAGAAGCGGGCGAACACGATGACGAGCAGCGCGAAGACGATGAGCTGATAGCCGCCGAAGTCGCGCAGGAATTCAGACGCGACATAGACCAGGAAGGCACCGCCGATCGGCCCGACCAGCGTTCCGAGGCCGCCGATCACCACCATGCTGATGATGATGCCGGTCTGCGAAATGAGCCCGAGCTCCGGGCTGACGAGCTGGGCGAAGTGGCCGTACAGTGCGCCGGCGAGCCCGCTGATCGCCGCGCTCAAGGCGAACGCGTAGGTCTTCCAGCGCACGACCTTGACGCCGCGGCCGGCCGCCGCGACCTCGTCGTCGCGGATCGCGCGCAGATAGAGACCTGCCGGCGCTGCGCAGCAGCGCGATACAAGCCGAACTGGACCGCAGCGAGCACCGCCAGCATCACGTAGTAATAGACAAGGCGCTCCGTCGAAAAGTCCCGGCACGCTGAGGCCGAGATCGCCGCGCGTGATGTCGATCGAATTGCCGAATCGACCAGTCGCATGATCTCGGCGAAGGACAGCGTGGTGAGCGCGAGGTAAGGACCGCGCAGCCGCAGCACGATGCGGCGCGAGGATGAACCCGATCACGCCCGGCGACCACGATCGCCGCCGGAATGCCGGCGACTGGCGAGTACCGCCGAAATGGTAGGCGAGCAGGCCGGTGGTGTAGGCGCCGATCATGCCGAATGTCGCGGGCGCCAACGAGAACTGCCCGGTGTAGCCGGCGAGCAGATTCCACGCCGATCGCGAGCAGGCGAAATACATCGAGACGATGATCACGCCGCGCCAATAGTCGTTGGTCACGACGACCGGCAGCAGCGGCGACCACCGCAAGAATGCGCGAGCGAAGCCCACAATTCGATGCGCGTGCGACTCGCGCGTGTCGGCGATCTGCACGCCATCACACCTCCCGCGACCTTCTCGCCGAACAGGCCCTGCGGCCGGAACAGCAGGAACAGGATGAGGAGGACCAGGCCGAACGTGTCGCGATACTGATAGGAGATATAGACCCCGCCGAAACTTTCGAGCACGCCGAGAATCAGGCTCGCGACGATGCCGCCCGGCACCGAACCCATGCCGCCGAGCACGACGATGACGTAGGACTTGATCGCCGGAAACACGCCGACATCGGGCGTCGGATTGAAGATGTTGGCAAGCAGCGCGCCGGACATCGCCGGCGAGCCCGCCGGCCAGCGCGAACACGATCGCGCTCGCCTTGGCCGGTGTCGATGCCGGCGAGCGAGGCGCCGAGCCGGTTCTGCGCCACCGCCCGGATCTGGCGTCCCCAGTACGAATAGCGCACGACCAGCATGACGCGCGACGATGACGGCCGCGGCAGCGAGCGCGGCGAACAGCCGATGCCCGCTGATGATCACGGGGCCGAGAGTCGATGCGCGAGACGCCGACCAGCGCCGGACCCTTGTACGCATAGGGGCCGACGACCTTGTCGACCAGGTTGATCAGCAGCAGCGAGAGCGCCGAAGGTGACGATGACGGCGTATTCGTCGCGCATCAGGCCCCAGGAGGCGTATAGCCGGCGTAGAGCGGCCGCATCAGCAGGCGCTCGACGACCACAGCCGACCAGCGCGCCGACGAAGAACGCGAAGGGCAGCGCGAGCCATGGCGAGATGCCGAGCATCAGCGCCGTCAGCGTGTAGGCGTATGCGCCCACCATGTAGAACTCGCCATGGGCGAAATTGACGATCTTCAGAATGCCGAAGATCAGCGACAGGCCGATCGCCATCAGCGCGTAGAACACGCCGATGATCAGCCCGTTGATCGACGAGGTCGAGCGTGAGCATGAGGCTGCATCGCTCGAGTCGCGGAAGGGAGGCAGGCCTCCCTCCGGACGTGTCAACGGCGTGGCTTACTGCGGCTTCACCAGCCGCGAGGTGTCGAGCGGCTTGCCGGGGTCCTGCACCAGCATGGTGTCGGCGATCGTCTGCTTCACCGCGGTGATCTGGAACGTCACGTAGGGGATGTCGATCCATTGGTGATACTTGTAGCCGCCCTTCTCCTGCGAGAACGTGAATCTCGCCGCGCGTGCCCGACCATTTCAAGCCTTCGATCGCCTTGATGATGGCGTCCGGCTCGGCGGAATTGGCGGCCTTGATCGCCTCGGTGACGATGAACAGGCTGTCGGCAGCCTGGAACAGCAGGCGGCTCGGCTCGTTCTTGGTCTTCGCCTTGTAGGCGTCGGCGACCTTCTTGCCGAGCTCGGGCATTGCCATCTTGGGATGGTAGAGGCCGAACACGAGCATGCCTTTGGCGGCGTCGCTCACGTTCTGCCAGAAGTCGGGATAATCGGCGAGACCGCCGGCGTCGTAAAAGCCACGTCTTTGGCGGATGGCGCGATGCCCTGCTCGTAGAGTCTGGTTGATCAGGATGTAGGCGGCCGGCGGCAGCATGATCTCGACCACCACGTCCGGCGGGTTGGCCTTCAGCGGCAGCAGCGCCGGCAGGAAATCCTTGCCGGCGCGATCGAGCGTCTCGTATTTGTACTCGATGCCCGGCGCGCGCTCGCTTGATCTGCTCGCCGAGGATCTTCGCGAGGCCGACGCCGTAGTCGGTGTTCTCGCAGAACGCGACCACGCGCTTGACGCCGATCGCCTTGATCATCTCCGCGGCGGCGATCGCGACCCGGCTGTTGTAGTTGGTCGGGTTGAACACCTCGGCATAGCCCTTCTCGCGGATCAGTCGGACCAGGCGTTCGTGTTGACGTAGGGCACGTGATAGCGATGCGCGACCTCCATGGCGGCGAGCGCCGCCGAGCTCTGGTGCTCGCCGACGACGGCGGCGACCTTGTCGCGCGTGATCAGCTTTTCGACGGCGGCGCGCGCCTTTTCGGGAATGCCCTGGGTGTCCTCGAACACCAGCTCGATCGTGCGGCCGAGCACACCGCCGCCGTCATTGATGATCTTGGCGGCGACTTCGACGCCGTCCTTGCACCTGCGTTCCCTGCGACACCGAGCCGGGCGGCGACTGGGCGACGGTGACGCCGATCTTGATCGGGTCGGCGGCAAATGCGCCGGTGGCGAAGAAGCCAGCGGCAAACGCGAGCAGCCCGCGGCGGGTCGCCATCATGACGGCAGGGATATTCACGTCTTTCTCCCGGAATTAGCTGTGTCTCAACGATGAATCGAGCACGGAAACGTTAAATGAGCCTGCCTGTAACGTCGAGCCCGAATAGAGGAGCGTTTGTCGCGCGGAGCGCGAGCGCTGCGACGTTCGTTGGCGGCGCAGTCCCGCCATGCATGGCGTTGACGTCGACAATCCACCGGATCAGATCGATTGTGCGCCGACCGTCGCCACGACAATCCGTCGGACACAACCTGAACTATTATTTTCATGAGAATCACACGCGTCGAAACGATCCACATCCAGCTTCCGTTTCAAAAGAAATCCGCAGGCTCGGGTGGGCGGCTCGGCCTCCACGGGATGGATTCCCTGTTCGTGCGTGTGGATACCAACGACGGCATCACCGGCTGGGGCGAGGCCTTCGGTTTCAAGCTCTGTGCGACCACCAAGACGGCCATCGACACGCTGATCGCGCCGCTATGCATCGGCCGCGATCCCACGGCGATCGCGCCGCTGATGCGCGACCTGCATTACCGGATGCACAACTACGGCCGCAACGGACCCGTGCTGTTCGGGCTCGCCGGGCTCGACATCGCGCTGTGGGACATCGCCGGCAAGATTGCGGGACTCCCGCTGTATCGCCTGCTCGGCGGCGAGACGCGTACGCTGCTTCCGGCCTATGCCAGTCTCTGGCGCTACGGCGATGCGTCGGCCGTCAGACACAATGTCGAGCGCGCCGTGACGCGCGGCTATCGCGAGTTGAAGCTGCACGAGATCGACATCGATATTATCCGGGCGGCGCGCGAGGCCGCGGGCCCGGACATCCCATTCACGCTCGACGTCAATTGCGCCTGGACCGTGCCGGAGGCGATCGAAATGAATCTCGCCGCCTGCAGGACTTCAACGTTCGCTGGATCGAGGAACCGGTTTGGCCGCCGGAAGATTTCGATGCGCTGGCACAAGTCGCCAAGGGGGGCGCGTTGCCGGTCGCGGCAGGCGAGAACGTGACCAGCGTAGTGGACTTCGCCACGATGTTCCGCCTGGGCGCCGTCGCCTATGCGCAGCCGAGCGTGAGCAAGATCGGCGTCAGCGCGATGATAGATGTGGCGGCGCTCGCGAAGCAGCACGGGATAGAGGTCGCGGCGCACTCCCCGTATTTCGGCCCCGGCCTGCTAGCGACGATGCACCTCGCTGCCGCGACACAAAGCGGCGTTGCGGTCGAGCGCTATTATTGCGACCTGGAACCGGGTCCATTGGGTGGCGCCATCGATGCGGCGGGCGGCATGATGACGTTGCCGCAAGGCCCGGGGCTCGGCGTCGACGTGGATGAAGCGCTGCTTGCGCGCTATCGCGTCGGCTGAGGCTCGCCCGTGCGGATGCCGAGATAGATCTCCTGCACCTGCGCGTCGTTCTCCAGCGCCTCGGCCGCTGCCCTCCAGCACCGTGCGGCCGGTCTGCAGCACGTAGGCGTAGTCGGCGATCTCGAGCGCCAGCGGGATCGACTGCTCGGCGAGCAGCAGCGTCAGGCCCTCCTCGTGCAGCCTGTACGAGCGTGTCGTAGAGCTGATTCGACCACCGCCGGCGCGAGGCCGAGGCTCGGCTCGTCGAGCATCAGCAGCGTCGGCTCGCTCATCAGCGCGCGGCCGAGCGCCAGCATCTGCCGCTCGCCGCCCGACAGCGTGCCGGCGCGCTGCTTGCGCCGCTCGGCGAGGCGCGGAAACAGCGCGTAGACGCGCTCGAACAGCGCGCGCGAGCTTGCGCCTTGTCGCTCGAGCACGGTCGCGCCGAGCCGCAGGTTCTGCTCGACGGTCTGCGTCGACGAACAGCCGCCAGCCCTCCGGCGACAGCGCGAGCCCGCTCGGCGACGATCGCGTAGGCCGGCTGCGCCGGCGATCGCCGCGCCGCGCCATTCGATGGTGCCGCGCGCTCGGCGGCACCAGCCCGGCGATGGCGTTGAGCGTCGTGGTCTTGCCGGCGCCGTTCGAGCCGAGCAGCGCGACGACGCTGCCCGGCTGCACCGTCGAGCGACACGTCGGCGACGCCGACGAGGTCGCCGTAGCGCACTTCCAGATGCTCGACGCGCAGAGCGGTCCATGGGCGCGATCATAGCGTTGCGCCAGCGTCGCGCGTGGCCGCGGCCGAGATAGGCCTCGATCACGGCCGGCGTCGCTTGACCACGTCGCTGCGGCCTGCCGCTGCGCGATCGACGTGGCCCTGGTTGAACACCAGCACGCGCTGCGCCAGCGTCATGATCACCTCCATGATGTGCTCGACGATCACGAGCGTGATGCCGGTGTGCGTGGATCTTGCGCACCAGCGCGATCGCGTGCTGCAGCTCGGCCGGCGTCAGCCCGGCGAGCGCCTCGTCGAGCAGCAGCAGGCGCGGCCCGGTCGCGAGCACGCGGGCGATCTCCAGCCGCTTGCGGCCCGGCGTGCCGAGGCTGCGGGCGCGCTGATGCGCCTGCGTCGTCGAGGCCGGTCAAGCTCGAGCACCTCGAGCGCATGCGCGCGCGCGGCGGCGCGGTGCGGATGGCGCAGGAAGGCGCCGACCATGACGTTCTCCAGGATCGTCATGTCCTCGAACGTCGCCGGCACCTGGAAGGTGCGGCCGATGCCGAGCCTGCGCATGCTCCTCCGGCGAGGCGCGCGTCACGTCGATGCCGTCGAACAGTGATGCGGCCGGTGGTCGGCAGCGTGTCGCCGGCGAGGCAGTTGAAGAAGGTCGACTTGCCGGCGCCGTTCGGGCCGATCAGGCCGATGATCTCGCCTTCCGTCACGGCGAGATCGGCGCCCGCGACCGCGCGCAGGCTGCCGAAAGTCTTGCGAGACGTTTTCGCGCGCTCAAGCAGCATGGCCGCGCCTCCGCTGAACTTCGGCGCGATGCGCGCGCCACAGCTCGATGCAGCCCGCCCGGCTCGAAGCGCGCGATGCAGCACGATGATGCCGCCATAGAGGATGTAGGTCAGGCCGGTGCCGCCGCCGCCGAACCAGGTGTTGGTCGCGGTCTGCAGCGGGATCAGGATGAGCGCGCCGACCAGCGGGCCCGTACAGCGTGCCGGCGCCGCCGAGCGCCGCGATGATCACCATCTGCACCGAGACCAGGATGCCGAACCCGCTTTCCGGATCGATGAAGCCGGTCTTGATGGCGTAGAGCGAGCCGGCGATCGACGTGAACGTCGCGCTCAGCATCAGCGCATAGAGCTTGGTGCGGCGCACCGGCACGCCGAGGCTGCGCGCGCGGCGCGCTCGCCCGCCTTGATGGCGCGCAGGTAATAGCCGAAGCGGCTGCGCTGCGATCTGCCAGGTGACGAACAGCAGCACGCGCGAGCACGGCGAGGAAGATGTAGTAGTACGGCACCTCGCTGCGGAACGTCAGGTCCCACCAGCCGCGCCCGACCGCCGGGCCCTTGCAGGCCGATCGCCGCGCCGAGCGAAGTCCCAGTGTGCCGACGACGAGGCGGATCAGCTCGGCGACCGCGATCGTCGCCATGGTGAAATAGTGGCCCTGCAGGCGGAACGTCGGCATGCCGACGACGACGGCGAGCACAAGGCTGACCGCGATGCCGACCGGCACGCCGACGCAGCGGCGGCAGCCGCCAGTGCGTGATAGAACGAGCAGCGGCAGGTAGGCGCCGGCGCCGAAGAACATGCCGTGGCCGACCGAGACCTGGCCGGCATAGCCGCCGACGATGTTCCAGGCCGAGGCCGAGATCGCCGCCAGCAGCAGCGCGACGCCGATGTCGCAGATAGAAGGCGTCGGAGAAGACCAGCGGATAGACGCAGCGAATGCCGAGCAGCGAGCCAGCCCCAGGCGACGCGCTGCATCGCTCAGGCCTTGCCCAACAGGCCCTGCGGCCGCAACCACAAGAGCGCGGCGAACAGCGCGTAGACCACGACGTCCTTGTAGATCGGCCCGAGATAGAAGGCCGACAGCGCCTGGATCAGCCCGATGATCAGCCCGGCATACATCGCGCCCGGCACGCTGCCGAAGCCGCCGAGCGTCACCACGACGAAGGCGGTGAGCCCGAACGTCTCGCCGACCGACGGCGACCACGGATAGGAGATCGCCATCAGCGCGCCGGCGATGCCGGCGCTTGCCGCCGCCAGGCCCCAGGCGAGCGCCTGCATGCGGTCCGGCCGGATGCCCATCAGCATCGCGGCGTTGCGGTCCTCGGCGACCGCGAGCAGCTTCGAGCGCCGATCGTGGTGCGGGTGAGCAACAGGTGCATCGCGATGGTGAGCACCGCGGCCGTGATGCCGGCGACGAGCTGCGGCGACCGGCACGAGGATGCCGGCGATGTTGAGCGTGCCGCCGAGCGAGGTCTGCGGCAGCGACACGACGTTGGCGGAGAACATCCAGAACGCCGTGTAGCGCAGCAGCAGCGCGAGCCCGAAGGTCGACAGGATCTGCGCCAGCATCGGCCCGCGCGTGACGTGGCGGATCAGGCTGACATAGACGATCGACGCCGAGCACGAACAGCGCGAACGCCGCCGCGAAGCCGAAGACGGCCGGCCCGCCGCCGAGCCACATCACGACCAGCAGCGCCACATACATGCCGAGCATGACGAACTCGCCATGGGCGAAATTGATGAAGTTCATCATGCCCCAGATCAGCGTCAGGCCGGACGAGAACAGCGCGTAGATCGCCCCGAGCAGCAGGCCGCCGACGATGACTTGGAGGAGGAGCATGGATGCCGGCCATTGGACGGTGTTGATGCCGTCACCCTGAGGTGGCGAGCGAAGCCGTCCTCGAAGGGCGACGGCCGTGATGTCGCAATCGTAAAGGATGCGACGTCGGGGCCGTGCATCCTTCGCGGCTCCCCGGCCAAGCGCCGGGTCGCATCCGGGATGACGGATCGACGTCACAGTGGCCGAAGCTACTTCCATCCCTTCATCGGCCATACGAGCTTGGCTCGGTCGCGGACTCTGTCCGGCCACACCAGCTCGTAGTCCTTGCCCTTGAGCTGGATCAGATAGGTCGAGGCGAGGATGTTCTGTCCGGTCTCGTCGAACTTCACGCCGCGATAGCCCATCATGAGCTGCTCGGGCTTGAGGTCGGTCGCCTTCAGCGCCGCCTGGATCTTCGCCGGATCGGTCGAGCCGGCGCGGTTGATCGCGTCGGCCATCGCGAGCATCGGCCTGCATGTTGCGGCCCGACTGGTGTCGTCGAGGTCGCGGCCGGTCTTCGCCTTGTACATCTCGTTGATCTTGTAGGTGATCGAGCCCGGCTTGCCGATGTCCCAGGACGAGCGGTTCATCACGCCCTGGGCGATATCGCTCGACCGCCGGGATGAACGACGGATCGGAGAAGCCGGAATCGTCGCCGAGCACCATCGGCGGCATGTAGTCGAGGTTCTTCATCGTCTTCATGTAGAGGATCGCATCCGCCGTGTAGCTGATGAAGATCACCACGTCGGGCTGCTTCTCCTTGAGCTGCAGCACCTGCGCCGAGACGTCGGTCGTGCTCGCGCTGTAGGGAATGCGCGTCGGCGACCGTGATGTTCCGCCTTCTTGGCGGCGGCCTCGATGGCATCGGCGACCGAGGTGCCGTAATCGGTGTTCTCGTTGACGACCGCGATCGAGCGGACCTTGCTTGCCGGCCTTGCTTCATGTCGTCGAAGAAGCGCATGTAGGCGGCGGCGAAATCGGTCGCGATCGGCGTGACGCGGAACATCCACTTGAAGCCGCGCGCCGTGATGTTGAGCGCCGCCGAATCGCCGACCACGAACGGAATGCCGTAGCGCTCGGCGACCGGCGTCGCGGTGAGCGTGCAGGAGGACTGGTAGGCGCCGAACAGCACATGCACCTTGTCCTGGGTGACGAGGCGCAGCGCCTGCTGCTGGGCGACCGACGGATTGCCCTGGTGGTCGATGAAGACCAGCTCGAGCTTGGCGCCGCCGAGATTCGGCAGGCCCGCGCTTTCGGCAAGCGGAAGGCCTTTGAGCTCCGGATGCGGGTTGTTGACGATCTCGGCTGCGACCTCGGCGGCGGCCTTGGCTGCCTGGCCGGCCGCGGCGGCGTTGCCGGTCAGCGGCCACAGGAAGCCGATCTTGACGGGGTCGGCGGCGCTGCCGGCGGTCGCCGACAACAACACGAACGACGCGGCAAGCTGCGCCGCCAGCCATGCGGTGGGTCTTCTCACGCTATCCTCCCGTGCCCTGTTCGGGCGCCCGATGCCGTGCGGCTCGCCGGAATTGCCCGGCGTCCCGCGGCCGAGTAGCCTCGGCTCATTATGCGGCATGCGCAGACTAGGAACCGGCCGGAAGGCTGTCAACGAAGGCACGCGAGCGCATCACGACAATGAACGCGTCACGCCAGCCGGCAGATGCAATTCAGAAAAACTTGGATTTGGGAGGATTATTTGTGATCTACGACGTGACCATCATCACCGTGCGTCCCGCCACTCAAAACCACGCGCTCGCCGTGCTGAAGGATTCGCTTGCGACAGCGCCGGACCGCCAACTCCTGGCATGCTGGACCTCTGAGATCGGCGCGCTGAACCAGATCCTGATCCTCCGCCACTTCGATGACCAGGCGGCTGCGCTCGATGAGCGGCGCGCCGCGCTGGAAAGCGGCAATCCGTTCGCCATCGGCGAGTTGGTCACATCGATGTCGTTCGACAGCTACGTACAGTTTCCCCTTCTTGACCCGATCGCGTCCGGCGACTTCGGACCCGTCTATGAAGTGCGCAGCTATGACTTCCGGCAGAGCGGCATTGCGCCGACCATGGACCTCTGGCGCAAGGCAATGCCCGCGCGCGCAAAGGTGTCGCCGGTGATCGCCGCGATGTACTCGGTCACGGGAGCCGTGCCGCGGTTCATGCACATCTGGCCTTACCGGAGCCTGGAGGAGCGCCAGCGCCTGCGCGCCAAGGCGATCGCGGATGGCGTCTGGCCGCCGGCCGGCGGACCCGATCACTTCACAACGCAGCGCACCGATATCTATCTGCCGGCGGATTTCTCGCCGATGAGGTGAATTGATAATTCAGCAGGCGGATCGCGGCGGCATCGCGCCCGAGCACCAGCGCATCGCGACGACGGTTCAATACCCTGGACGCGGCGGCAGAAGCTGACGAAGCCGGTCGCGGAACACTGTTTCCATGGCCCGAAGCTCCGCGTTCGCCTCTTCGTCGCCGTGTCGGCGGTTCGCGGATTCCTGGAGTCCCAGCATGCCGACGACGTCGTCCACCGCCTTGGCGAATTCCGGCTGCGCCATTGTCTCCACAAGTTGCTCAAGGGGATGGGGCGGGGTCTTCCGTTCGGACACGGTCGGCGCAGGATTGGCGGCCACGTCGGGCCGCGTCGCGACGGGAACGGACGGTGTCTCGACGCGCGCCGTCTTCAGCTCGGAAGGCATGATGAAGGCCGGGGCCTGCCGCGTCGGGCTGAGTACCGCGAAAGTCGCGCAAGCCACGAGAGCGCCGCCGCCGATGACGATTGCGATCCGGGTGGAGGTCTTCGAAAACAAGCTGGCGATCATGGTGTTCTCCTGAAATGCCGGGTCCCGGCGGCTCTGATGGGGAAAGGATGCCTGCGCATCATCCCGGGGGAAGTGATGGCCATCACGAAATCATCGATCGCGGGGTGAGATCGAGTTCGGCGTGCTTGGAGCGATGTCAGCGGAGGCGAACAGGCGGACGGGACGCAAGTCGACGCATCGCCTGCTGATCCCGGGACGGCCCGGTTCACGACGTTTTTATTTCGATGACTGGCGCCAGCCGGACGCGAAAATCGGTCCCAAAGCCATCGCGAGAAGCACCAGCAGACCGGCTGCTTTTTCAAGCGGCATGGACACGGAGGCTTGAGCGGTCGCAACCGTTTGCGCCGGGATGGCGTCGCCGGCCATCGGGAGTGCGGGGACTGCCGAGACAGTCGCGAGGTCCGCCGGGATATTGCCGTAGGTCTCATCGATCGAGAGCGCCGGCAAAGACTGGCTGGCGACAATCCACGAAGTGGAAAGTGCGAGCGCGAAGATACCGGCAGCGGTTGCAAAACGGCGGACGGATGTCTTTGTATTCGGAAGGATGGTCATCGCTCTTCTCCCTGTTTCCGGACCTCGGCGGTTCTGATGGGAGAAGCATGTCGACAGGCCGTGGCGGCCGATGTGACGGCCGTCACGCCCTGGTCGATTCAGGACAGACGCAACGGACCTCTATCCGGCGGAATGGATTATTGTTGAACCGGTGCCGGGTCGTTCACGGCCAGCGGGCGGACGCGGTCGCCCTCTCGCAGAAAGGTGCCCGCCCGGGCGACCACCGTCTCGCCTTCGGCGAGACCTTCGCGAATCTCGACGGTGCCGGCGGCGAGAAGTCCGACAATGACCCGCCGGCCTTCGATCCGGTTGTCGCGAACGAGTTGGACCACGGCGCCTTCCGACCCGTAAAGCAGCGCCGACAACGGGATCGATAGGCCGCAGCGACGTTCCAGGGTAATCGTGGCCCGGGCAAATGCCCCGATGCGCACGCGTGATGGATTGTCGATCGAGAGCCGGGCTTCGCCGAGTTGTGTGGTCGGATTGATCGCGGTCGAGACGAGCCGGACCTTGCCCTGCAGTTCGCCGGCGCCGATGACTTCGATCTTTGCTGCCTGGTCGGGCGCGATCCGGCCGAAGAACTTGGATGACACTTCGGCGAGTAGCTCCATCTCCCCCTTCGACGCGATCCGGAATAAGGGCTCCGCCCGCGCGGAAGCCAGCGCGCCGACCACCGCATAGCTCGCCGTGATCACGCCAGCCACGGGCGACTGGATCGCCGCCCCGCCCGCCGCGCCGGCCTGCGAATTGGGCGGCACCAGACGCGCCAGCACCTGCCCGACAATGACCGATTCTCCCGGCTCGACCAGCACCTGGGATATTTGCAGCCCTTCGCGCTCCGGCCGCACGAGGACATCGCTTCTTGCGACCAGCACACCGGCGACCTGTGCCAGATCGGAAAAGCACCTTTTCCCGACCTTCGCGACGGTGACCGCCATGTCCACGCTGCCGCTTGATGGTGTCGGCTCTGCCGCGCGCGCGACGTCCGCGCCGGCGATTAAAACGGTCAATATTGCGAATCCCGCCACGACATGGCGCAGGCCGACATCACGCCATGAGCCGAAAATCCCCGCCGTAAGAGCCGACATCGGTGCCCCCTTGCAGCGGGTGTCCCGCGAAACGCGGCATTCCAGTTCGCGGCTAGGCGTCATCACGATGATCCAGGACTGCGAAGGCGGCCATAGGCTTGTTGAAGCCCTTCAGGCTGAGCTCGCCAAGAGGCGTCACCTCAACCCATGGCTCGACCGCGTTGAACGCGCGCTGACTGATCACGATCTGCCCCGGCTTGGCTTCGCCGCAAAGCCGCGAAGCAAGATTGGTGACATTGCCGATCGCCGTATATTCCAAGCGACGCTCAAAGCCAATTTGACCCAGCGTTGCATACCCCACATCGACGCCGATGCCGAAGCCGAGCGCGTGGCCCCGGCGCGCCCATTGCGCCGACAGCCGCTCGACGCAGCGGCGCATGTCGATGCACAGCCGGACGGCGCGGCGCGTGTGGTCCGGATAAGGGATCGGATCATTGAAGACGATCATGATGCCATCCCCAGCAAACCGATCCAGCGTACCCTCATAATGAAAGATGAGGTCTCCAAGGCCATTATGATACTCGCGAAGGACCGTCATGACTTCTTCGGGCTCGGCCGTTTCGGTGAAGGCGGTAAAACCGCGCAGGTCGCAGAACACCACCGTCACTTCGCGGCGGTGGCTGGACAGAAGAGAATCCTGCGCGTCGTTCGACGCGATCACCTGGGCAACCTGCGGCGCCAGGAACCGCTGCAAGCGGCTCATCCGCTCGATGTCCTGAAGTTGGGCCGCCACGCGCTCTTCAAGCTTGGCGTTCCAGTTCAGGAGCTGATCGGCCTGGTCCTGGAGCGTCTTCGCCTGGGCCCGGACGGTGTCGTGCAGGTCCTTGGTCCGCAGCAGCGACCTGACGCGCGCCACCAAGGCGGCCTGCTCGAACGGCTTGGTCAGATAATCATCGCCGCCGGATTTCAAGCCCGTTGATGATGTCGCGCGTGTCCGCCTTGGCGGTGACGAGGATGACGGGCAGGAACTGCCCCGCAGTTTCCTGCCTGAGCTGCTTGAGCACGGAGATGCCGTCCAGCTTCGGCATCATGATGTCGAGCAGCACGAGATCGGGATCGAGGGTGCGCGCCTTGATCAGCGCCTCCTCGCCGTCCTCTGCGGTAACGACCTCATAGCCCTGCGCTTCCAGCCGCATCCTCAGGATGTCGAGGTTCGTCGGAATATCGTCGACGGCGAGGATGCGAGGCGGGTTGTGCAAGCCACGGCCCCTTTACGACAAAAAGGAGCGGATCAGCGCGAGGATTTGCCGCGGGCTGTAGGGCTTCGCGATGTATCCGTCGCACCCGGCAGCAGTCGCCTTCGCGTCGTCTCCCGAAAGCGCATAGGACGTCACAGCGATAATCGGAATATGCTTGGTCTTCGGGTTGGCCTTAATCCTGCGGGTCGCCTCATAGCCATCGATCAGGGGAAGCTGGATATCCATGAGGACGAGATCGGGCTGATATTCCGCCGCCATCGCCACACCCCGCTCGCCGTCCATCGCTTCCTCGATCTCGAAACCGGCATGGGTCAGGAGATCGCGCAGGATGCGGCGGTTATCTTCGGTGTCTTCGATCACGAGGATGCGCTTGGTCATGCCACCTGTTGCTCCATCACGCGCATCGGAATGACGATCGAGAAGGTCGAACCGGCACCCACGGTCGATTCAAGATCGATGCGGCCGCCATGCAGGTTCACCAGCCGGCGGGAGATCGACAATCCCAACCCGGTGCCGCCCTTCTGGCGTGTGATGCTGTTGTCCACCTGCTGGAACTCGTCGAATATCCGGGCCTGATGCTCGGGCGCAATTCCTGGACCGGTGTCGTGCACGGCGATGACGAACTCGTTGCCTGCGCCACGGACGCTGACCTCGACGGCGCCTTTGTCGGTAAACTTGATCGCATTGCTGACGATGTTCAGGACGACCTGCGTCAGGCGGCGCTCGTCGCCGCGTCCGGGAGGAAGACCGTTCTCGATTATCGACTTCAGCTCGATGCCCTTCTTCTGGGCAAGCGATCCGGTCGACGCAACGACCAATTCGACGACGGCATGGACGGAATAGTCGTCCAGCGCCAGCGTGAGCTGGCCGGCTTCGATCTTGGAGATATCGAGCACATCGTTGATCAGGCCGAGGAGATGCTTGCCATTGGTCTGGATGCGATCGAGAACATCCACGGCCTTGCCCGGCAGGTCGCCATAAAGTCCATCGACGAGCAGTTCGGAATAACCGAGGACTGCGTTGAGCGGCGTCCGCAATTCGTGGCTCATGTTGGCGAAGAACTGCGACTTGTGCTCGTTGGCGATCGCGAGCTCGTGCCCCTTCTGGTCGACGGCGCGGAAGAGCTGCGCGTTGTTCATGGCGAGGACCGACTGGTGCGCGAAGGTCTGCATCAGGCCGCCGGCGCTGGCCGGAAACGTGCCGCTGGCGCGGCGCTGCAACACCAGCGCGCCAAGCATCCGGTCATGAGCGACAAGGGGCACGATCATCACCGACTTGAATCCGGCTGCCAGCATGAGGTCGCTGAGAGGCTGGCGCGGCGCGTCCGAAAGATCGGGAATGCTGATCGGCTGCCGGGTCGTCTCTGACGAGCCGAGCAGGCCATCATCGGGATTGATGCGGATAGCGCGCACCGCCTCGCAAAACGCGTCATCGAGGCCGTAGGCTTCCGCAAGCTCGAATCCTTGCCCCAGCGGATTGTAGCTGTAGATCGCGCCGGCATCCGCCTGCGTCAACGCCCCGGCGCGGGTGACGATCGTCGCCAGCACGGACTTGAGATCGAGCGATGACGCCAGCGCGCGGCCGATTTCTTCCAGCGCCTTCAGTTCTTGGACGGACTGCTCAAGATCGCGCGTGCGCTCCTCGACCTTTTGCTCCAGGCGCGCATAGGAGCCCTGGAGCTGGTCGGCCATCCGGTTGAACTGGTTGGCCACCTCCTCGATCTCGTCCCCAGTGCGGACATCGATGCGGTGACCAAAATCGCTGGACTCGAGCTGACGCGCGCCCGTCTGGAGGGCGCGGATCGGGACCACCATTTTTCGGGCCAGCGCCATTCCGCTGAGTATGGCGACCAGCATGCCGAGCGCAAGCAACCAGGCGGTCCGCGCCAGCAGCTTGTAGACCGGTTCGAGGGCGCTGCTCAGCGGCTGTTCGAAGAAGACATGCCAGTTCAACAGCGGCGTCGACGCGGACCCGGTCACCACCGAACGGCCTTCGGGATCGTTTCCGACCGCGATGGGATCGGCTTGCGCCTTCAGCACGGCCGCGACCTGGGGAAGGGCAGAAAAATCAGCGCCCGGCTGCCGCTCCTTATCTGAATGGGCAAGCAGACGTCCGGTCGGTCCGACAATGTACGCGTAAAGGTTGGGTCCAACCTGGCTTGCGTCGACCAGATCGGCCAGGAATTTGATGTTCAACTCGGCGACGGTCGAGCCTGCGCTGCGGCCAGCGTGGGCCATCGCGAACGTAATGAACGGATCGATGCCATCGAAATAGACGGCGGAAACCCACGCCGGCGCGTTGAGCGTCTCGGTGTATCTTGGGTCAAGCGAGAAATCGATGCCGCTTCCGACGACGGTTTCGCTGCGGGTGACGCGTAGTTGCTCCCTGCCCGCTCCGTCGAGCTGAAGCAGCCGCTCGATCGCCGGGACCTGCTGCAGCAGTTGCGCGTAATCTGCGCGCCGCTGCTCCGGCGTAGCGCTGGCGCGGGTCGCCCAGCTTATCTGGCGCTCGACGTCGTTGCGAAGCTGCACGATGCGGCGCGTCGTTGCCTTGGCTTTCTCCGACTCGCTGCTCACGAGAGACGCCAGCGTCTCTCGATAGATGAACCAGGTTTCGAGCGCGCCGTTGACGGTGAGCACGAGCACCACCAGGCCCACGAACATCACCGCGTATTTGCCGAAGAGGCTCCGCCGGAGAAACCAGCTTCGCCCCTGCACCGGCGCAACTGGTGCGGGCTCTTCGCCGGGGAGCTCGTGCTCAAGCGGCGTCTGCGCGATCTCGCTCACGGCGGCCAAGGCGGTGCCTTCACGTCGATATCCGCGATGCGATCCAGCATCACTCGACGAAAACCGGAATGACCTTCTCGCCATCACGCAACGACGTTCCGGTATTTCCGACGACGATATCGCCATCGCGGACGCCATCGCGAATTTCGATGTCGGTGTCGGAATGAAGCCCGACCTGCACCAGCCTCGTCTCGATGACGCCACCGTTCACGACCTGGACGCTGGTTCCTTCCGTCTTGTACTGGACCGCCGAACGCGGGACCGAGATGCCGCAACTTCGATTGGCGTCGATCGCGGCGCGGGCGAAAAGGCCGATCTTCAAGAGCGGATCGCGCTCCAGTGAAAGACGCGCGCGGCCGAGCTGGGTTCTGCGATCGATTTCGGCCGGTACAAGGCGGACCCGGCCTGTGAGCTGGCGCCCACCCTCGAGCGTGATGCGCGCGGTTTGGCCGGTGCTGATCTCCGGCACGCGGATGCTCGGAACGTCGATTTCCAGCTCAATGGTGTCGCCGACGGCGATCCGCAGCAGCGGCTCCATATTCAACGGCGACCCCGAGGCCCAGCCGACCGCGGCCGTGGACCTCGTCACAAGGCCGGCGGCGGGGGATTTTAGAGTGAGGTTTCTTGCTGCCGCGGCGTTGTCCTGGCCTTCGACCGTCTGCCGCACCAGCTTGATCAGTTCCTGCCCGGCGGTGACGCGGTCGCCCTCGGCCACGAGCAATTCCGTAACCCGATAGCCGGGAGCATCGAGCGTCACGACGGCCTCTTCCCGCGCCACGAGGAATCCGACGACCCGGATCATCGACGAGAAGCACGCGCTGGTCGCGCGCACCGCAAGCACCCGTGCACCGGGCAGCGGGTTTGCCTCCTGTGCGCGGACATTGGCGACGGGAAACGCTAAGAGGCTCAGGACCGCGATCTCGGCTGCCCTTCGCGCGATCCTTGTTCCGGCAGACGGCGTCATGATTGTTCCGGCGCTCGCGATCGATCTAGCCAGCGCACTTATTGAAGTTCACGCAATACGCGAAATCCGTTGGCAACGAATCGAACGTCGTTGTCGTACCTGAAGCGGGCGGAGGAACGAAGCGATCGCCCGAGACTGTCGAACGCGCCGCCGCGCAGAACGCGGAGCTGGCATTGTCCCGTGGTCCACGCCGATCCGTTGGTCGGAGCGCTCCGGTATGAATTGTTCCAGCAGTCCTCGACCCATTCGGCGGCGTTGCCGGAGGTGTCATAGAGGCCGTACTGGTTCGGCTTAAGCGAGCCGACCGGCACCGTTTTCATGGTGGCGTTGCCGCAATCGCGGCAGTTGGCGTTTCCGCCGCCGACGTCGCGACCCCACCAATAAGCGGTATCCGTACCGCCGCGGGCGGCGAACTCCCATTCCGCCTCGGACGGCAGACGATAAGTCTTCCCGGTCTTCTGGGACATCCAGGCGACGAACGCCTTGGCGTCGAGCCAACTCACATTCGTCACGGGCCGGTCGCCGCGGCCCCAGCCGCGATCGTCGGGACGATGCTTGCACCCGCCCGCCGTGACGCACGCATCCCACTCGTCGAACGTCACCTCGCGGCGGCCGATCGCGAAGGCCTTGGCCACGGTGACGCGATGAGCCGGCCCTTCGAATTCAGCGCTGGAGCCCATCTGAAACGAGCCGGCGCCCACGACGACCACCTCACCGCATTCGGGGCAATCGCGGAAGGTGTCGCCGGTCTTATATCCGGTTGACGGCGAGGGAGGAGCGGAAGTCGTCGGCGTCTTGGGCGTGGAATTGGATTGCGGAGCCGGAGCCGGTGCCGGATTCGAATTCGGAGCAGGTTGCGGCGCGGGAGCCGGCGAGCTCTGGCGCGCCTGCCCAAACGAGAAATCCTCGACCAGCGACGAGGCAACCCATGGCACCTGCTCGTTGCTCGAGGCGCGGGACACGCCCATTCGCGTGTGGTTGAAGACCTGTTCGGCCGTCAGATTGGGAACCCGGAGTTCCTTGAGCAGCTCACCGACGAAAAGGCTGTTCTCACCGGTGCTGTCATTGAGCACCTTGCCCGGAGCCGCGGAATAGATGGCGAGCGTGCCATCCGGGGCGTCAATGGCGGCCAGCCCAGATGCGGATGGCCGGAACCGCCGCTCAAAGGGGTTGCGGTGCGCCGCATCGACGATGACGATCTTCACGCGGGCGCCTTTGCGCTGCATTTCCGCCACGACCGCATCAAGGCTGATCCCGTCCCTGCGCGCGTCGGCCTCGCTCCAGATCTGGGCATTGATGGGGATCAGATAGGTCTGGCGCGCGACCTGGATGCCAAAGCCGCTGAAGTAGAAAAGAGCCGTAGCTCCATTGCGAATCTTTCCGGTGAAAGCATCGATCGCACGCTGCATGTCCTCCTTGCCGAGATTCTCCTTGATCTCGGTCTCGAACTCGTTGCGTCGAAATTCGTCGGCCAGGGTGCGCGCATCCTTGATCGTCGTCGACAGGGGAGTGCTGGCATCGGGATAATTGGCATTGCCGATGAGGAGCGCGACGCGAGGGACCTTCTGCTGGGCGGATACCGGGACTATCAGCGATGAAGACGCAAGGGCGAAACATATCCAGAAAAGAAACCGCATTTTCATTCCACCCCCTCGGGGGAAAAGTTCCACGCGCAATCTCTCATACTAATCGTCATGCGCGCACACCATCCGCCCGCAGTTCATTCCTGATCCTCGGACCCGGCAATATCCTAGACACATTGGTGCATTGGGACAACGGCGCCAAGGAGCGAAGGGCCTCAACGCGCGATCCGCCGCAGCGGCGGCCCGGCGCGACGACTTCCGATTTGCAGGCACCGACGCGAATTGCCGGTTGATCTGATATCTCACTTTGATCGATGGACACCCCTCGACGGGAGCCGCAGGCGCGGCGCTTCCCAGCAGTCCGGAGTTCGCATAGATTGCCGCTTCTGAGGTTGCCGCTGATCTGGCGGCGGGAGAAGGATCGGAGAACGCAGTCATGTCGATGCGGACGGATCTTGTTGCCGGGCGTTCGAAATTCGTGAATTCGATTTTGCTATCGCTTGCAGCCGCTACCCTTACGGCAGGCGCTGCCGTGGCTCAGCAAAACACCCTTAGCCCGTCTCCTCCCGGAGCCGCAGTTTATTTCGTCGACATCAAGAACGGAGACACCGTCTCAGCCAAGTTCGTGGTCCATTTCGGCTTGCGCAACATGGGCGTCGCACCGGCCGGGTCGGACCGCGAGAATGCGGGGCACCATCATCTGCTGATCGATACGCCCCTGCCGCCGCTCACCGAGCCGATCCCGAGCGACTTCAATCATCTTCATTTCGGTGCCGGACAGACAGAGGCGGAGGTCACCCTGAAGCCGGGCGAGCACACGTTGCAGCTTCTGCTCGGGGACAAGAACCACATCCCTCACAAGCCGCCGCTGATGTCTCCGCAGATCAAGATCATCGTCAGCGAGTCGGCTAAGGGCGCGGTGGAAGCTCCGCCTCCCATGCCGCGCAAGCCCTCTCCCGCCGGGGCGCGAGTCTATTTCGTCGGCATCCGCAGCGGATCCGTGCTTTCGCCCAATCCCACGCTGCGTTTCGGGCTGGTTAACATGGGCGTGGCGCCGGCGGGGTTCGAAAAGGCCAATACCGGTCATCATCACCTGCTGATCGATACCCCGGTGCCCGCGCTCGATCAGCCGATTCCCAGCGACTTCAACCACTTGCATTTTGGTGCGGGACAGACCGAAGCCAAGGTGACGCTGCCGTTGGGAACGCACACGATCCAGCTTCTTCTCGGTGACGAGAACCATGTCCCTCACGATCCGGCGGTCATGTCGAAACCGATCACCGTTGTCGTGACGGCAACAGGCCACAGGCCTCAGAAGAAGAACCGCAACAGGCGGCGGCGCTGAGGCAAAGGGCCGCTGTGCAAATCCGTGTGAGGCCTCTCTATTCGTACGTGTCGTATGATGGCGTCCCGCGAACGCGGCAATGTCCGGCATAAATGGTGTCCCGACTCCTTCGCTAAGCGGACACCAGCGGCCGATAATCCGACGATGATATCAGGCGCCCTGAATGCCCGCGCTCGCGGGAACGAGGGCAGGCTGTTTTGCTTCGGATGGATCAGCCTTTGCGTTGTGCGGGGCGTCCCGTTCCTCGGCCGCTCCAATGAACCGGCCGAATATCCGCCACGTGAGCTTGCCGGCGTCATGCATCAAGACGAAGAACGCCGGCACGAACAGCAGCGACAGGAATGTTGACAGGAGCAGGCCTCCGATCACGGCGATCGCCATGGGCGAGCGGAACTCGCCGCCGGCTCCGATGGCCAACGCGCTCGGCATCATGCCCGCCACCATGGCGACGGTCGTCATGACGATCGGCCGGGCACGTTTCTGGCCGGCGTCGATGATTGCGGCACGGTCGTTCTCCCCATGCCGCATCGCCTCGATCGCAAAGTCCACCAGCATGATCGCGTTCTTGGTGACGATACCCATGAGCATGAGGATGCCGATCACCACCGGCGTGCTGATCGGCTTGCCCGTGATGAGAAGGCCGAGGATCGCGCCTCCGATCGACAGCGGAAGGGAAAAGAGAATGGTCAGCGGCTGCAGCACGCTGGTGAACAGAATGGCGAGCACGACATAGACCATCAGCAGGCCGTTGCGCATTGCCGAACTGAAGCCGTCGAACAACTCCGCCTGCAGTTCCGCGTCGCCGCCCTCCGTGATCTGCACGCCCGGCGGCAGATTCTTCATCATCGGAAGCGCCTTGATCGCCGCGGTAGCGTCGCTCAGCGCTACGTTCCCGGTCAGATCCGCCTCGACGCTCGCCTGCCTTTCGCGCTCAAACCGCGTGATGTTGATGGGTCCTTGCCCGAAGCGGATATCGGCGATGGCCATGAGAGGTATCCCCCCCGGCACGCGCGGCGAGGGAACCTTGAGCTGCTCGAGGATCTGCGGATCGGTCCGCGCATTCTCCTCCAGCAGAACACGGATCGGCACCAGCCTGTCGCCGGTATCGAACTTGGCGAGCGCGGGGCTCACGTCCCCAATGGTCGCGACGCGGACGGTTTCCGACAGGCTCTCGGTCGAGACTTCCAGGCGGACGGCCAGGTCGCGGCGCGGAAAAATCCGCAGCTCCGGCCGGTCCAGCGACGCGGAGGAGACGATATTGCTGAGAAGCGGAACCCGCCGCATCTGCCCGGCGAGTTCGGTGGCGACATTCGCCACCGTGGCACTGTCCTGGCCGGTGACAATGAATGTGACCGCGCGCTGGCCATTTTCGTCGAGGAACCAGACGCGGAGGTCGGGGACATTGGCGAGATCGCGGCTGATCGCCTCTTCGAGTTGGCGCTGCGACAGCGTGCGCTCCGATTTCGGAACGTAGTTGATCGTCAGCGAGGCCTTGCGCACCTCGAGCACCACCGGTGGGACCCGGCCGCCGTCGACGAAAACGCTGACCACGTCTTTCCGTGCACGCAACCGTTTCACGATCGCTTCGGTGACGGCCTCCGTGTCGGTGATCTGGGACCCGGGCGGCAACTCCACCGCGAGGAGCGAGCGCGCCGTATCGGTCGGCGGCAGGAAGCCCGACGGCAGGAGGCGTGTGCTCCACATCGACGCGACGAAAAGCAGGAGTCCGATGCCGACGGTCAGATAACGGTGGCGCACCGACCAGCCGAGAAGCCGGACGTAGAGCCTGGTGAACCAGCCGATCGGCTTTTCCTTGTGCACGTGAGGCCGCATGAAATAGGCGCAGAGCATCGGCGTGATCAGCCGAGCACATAGCAATGAAAACAGCACCTGTACGGACACGGTGATGCCGAACTGCCTGAAGAACTGCCCGGGGATCGACGTCATGAAGCTCGCCGGCACGAAGATCGCAATGATTGTCAGGCTGATGGCGATGACGGCGAGGCCGATTTCATCGGCCGCCTCCAGCGCGGCAATATAAGGCGGTTTACCCATCTGGATGTGCCGCGCGATGTTTTCGATCTCCACGATCGCGTCGTCTACCAGGATTCCGGTGCTGAGCGTGATGGCGAGCAGGCTCACGACATTGAGCGAGAAGCCGAAGACATCCATTGCCCAGAACGCGGGCAGGATCGACAGCGGAAGCGTGACGGCCGCGATCAACGTTGCCCGGACGTCGCGAAGGAACAGGAACACGACGATGACCGCGAGGAGCGCGCCCTCGTACAGGGTGTCCAGCGCGGAGTGATAGTTGCCGACCGTGTAGGTCACCGAACTGTCGATCAGCTTGAGGTCGACGCCGGGATTGGCAGCCTTGATGGCCTCGACGCGGGCGGCGACTGCATCGGCGATCACGACATCGCTCGCGCCTTTGGCGCGCACGATGCTGAAGCCGACGACCGGTTCGCCGTTGAACCGGGCAAAGGTGCGCCGTTCGGCAATCGTGTCGGTCACGACGCCGAGGTCGTCGACCCTCACCTCGCCGCCACCCGGCAGTGCGATCCGCGTCGCCGACAGGTCGGCTAGCGATTTCGTGCCCGCCAGCGTCCGAATGGCCTGGTCGCGGCTTCCGATTTCGGCCCTGCCACCGGCGAGGTCGACATTGCTGCCGCGCAACTGCCGGCTCACGTCGAGCGCCGTCAGCCCGACCGCCTGGAGGCGCACGGGATTGAGGCCGACCCGGATTTCCCGCTGAGCGCTACCGATGCGCTCCACGCCGCCGACGCCGCGCACACCCTGGATGGCGCGGACGACGACATCCTCCACGAACCACGAAAGCTGCTCCGGCGTCTTACCGGGCGCGATCGCGGCATAGGTCAGGATGGGTAGACCGACGATATCGACGCGCTCGATATAGGGCTCGTTGATCGAGCTCGGAAGGTTGCCGCGGACGCGCGTCACGGCGTCCTTCACGTCATTCAAGGCGCGGTCGGTATTGGTCTCCAGCCGGAAGGTGATGGCCGTCACCGACACGCCGTCGGTGATCGTCGAGTTGATGTGATGCACGCCGGCGACGCCCGACACGCCGTCCTCGACGATCTTCGTGACCTGGGTTTCGAGCTCGGACGGCGCCGATCCGAACTGGGTGATCGTGACGGAGATCACCGGGACGTCCACGTTCGGCATCCGCGTGATCGGAAGCCGTACGAAGCTGATATATCCGAGCGCCACGACCGCGGCCGCCATGACCAGCGCCGGAAGCGGCTGCCGGATCGACCACGACGAAATGTTGATCGACATCAGCCGTTCCCGTTCAAGCTGCAGAAACCGGCTTGTCTCAAGGCAGCGGCCGATTCCCGACAGCGCGCAACGGCCGGTCGCCAAATTGCCGCGGCGACGGTGGACACCCTCATCGCGTCATTTCACTGTCATCTGGAGGGGAACGCCCTTGGCATCGGAACATTCCATGCTGCCGTTCAAGCTCGATGATAGCGGACCGTCATACGTGCAGCTGACATCGTCAAAAGACAGCGTGGCAGACACCCGGGTCGAGAGCGGCGACCGCGATATCCGCAGCTTCATTTCGCCCTTTTTCTCGACCGGGCCATTCGAATTGCACAGCCCGACATGCGTCACGGTCAGCGGTCCCGAAAACAATTCATCGCCGGATGATGCCGCCGAAGCGAGGTTCGCGCGCATCTCCCATTCCGAGAGATAGCCCGCGGTCCCGCTCAGGTTCATCGAACGCGCCTGAGCGAAGCCTGAGCCGGCCAGCAATGCCACGATCGCAATGCCAATTTTCAAGCGGCGGTGCAACTGAGCGCCCTCCCGCGCGACGTGTCGGACGTCGCCCGCGCCTGGCATCCTGCCGTTGTTCGAACCCGCCCGCAATAGAGCATTCCCTTCGAGCAGCGGCCGGCCGCGCACCCGCTCTCGGCCCGTCAAACGCGGCAGCGACTTTGAAGCGCCTTTCCCTGCGCGGAGCGCCACAAGCTCCACGTCAGCGGCCCTCCCGGAAACATCTCGACCTGCTTATGCAACTCCGTGAAGCCGCGGCTCAGCAGCCACTCGAACAAGCTGCGCTTCTGCGTCTCCACATAGATGGCGCTGCCGTCCCGCGCGGCGTCGTCAAACATCCGGTCCTGAAGCACGTTGCCGATACCGGAACCCTGCCGCGAGGGGTCGATGCCGATGCAGAACCCGTAATAGTGGGGCTCTTTCGGCCGCAGTGCGTCGAGGACCTTCTTGGTCTGGATCAGGCTCAGCAAGCCCCTCGGACTTATGGCAGCGATTTGCAGCCATTCCGGCAGCGCGCGAAGAACCCGCCACAGCGGAGGCGGATAGGTTCCCGGCGGGTAGACGATCGATACGCCCACGATCTTCTCGTCCAGGACGATGTCGACGATCCCGGCGCGCAGGCCATCGTTGAGGCTCGCGGCAAACAAGGCGCGCGTCGCCTTCGCCCGGCATATCGCGTCGGGAAACACCGCCACAACGTGGGGATGGTTGTCGTAGGTCGTCACAAGCATGGCGATGACTTCGTCGAACTCGGCCGGCGTAAGCCGCGTCCTGCGCTGAACATCCATTATGGCCTCTTGGGTTTTGTGTTCGCGCCTGACGTGGACCTGAAGACGTCGGCCGGCGGCACGGCCATCGTCTTGGCCACCAGCAGCCCGGCGCAATACCGGATGAACGGCGTCATCAGGGGGCCAACGCCCCTGACGAGAGCATACATCGGCTCGGAGAGGCAGCCGAGCCTTGCCTTGAAGGCGTCCGCCGTTTGTCCGATCGCAATCTTCGCGGCGTTTCCGCGCAAGGCACGGTCGATTCCCGTGTACATCAAGTTGAAGTAGAGATCGAACTGCTCGTTCAACGCATAGTTCATGCCGGCGAAAAGGAAATGGTACGTTAGCCCGATCCACACGCACCAGCCGAACGCGATCACCTCGCCATTGCGGGAGAAGACGATGAGGTCGACTTTTCCGCCAAGTCCGACCGTCAATTCCTGAAAGAATTCGATCGGGAGAATTTCGAACTTGAAATCGGAATGGGACAGCATCTCAAGATAAAGGCCATGAACGCCGGGGCTGTATACCGCCAGGATTTCAGCAGGGTCGCTCAGCACGCGGACATCGATACCCGACCCTTCGAGCTTTCGCGTCGATCGGTTGATCTGCTGGCGGTAATTCGATTTCAGCGCCGTGCGATAGGCCTGGAAATCCCCGAAGCCGGGTGTGAAGAAATGCATCCGGGGCGTCGAGATACGGCGATAGCCGAGCGCGACGAGCGGCGCCGTCCACGCCAGATGATTTTCGTCAAACTCCTTGTAGACGATCGCGTTCGCTCCGGTCTCGACCGCAAGCCTGGACGCCAGGCCGTCCAGCACCGGCAGGACGCCGTCCACAGCAGCGTCGCTTGTCAGTGCGAAACTCGTTTCTGCGATCGACAGTGGCAGACCGCAAACGAGAAGCTTCAGGTTGCGAAGCTTCGACAACAGCGCAGGCAGCCTCCGGATGAGGCCTCCAAGGACCGGATCGGCGAGGTCCGCGAGATCGAGCGTCATCGCGCTGAAGCTCGCGCATGCGACGGGATGACCGTTCTGATCGATGATGGCATGCCAGAATTTGCAGCTCTGCTTCATCCCAGCCTCCATGGCGGCAATGAAGCGGATGTCCAGCGACAGCGGGTCGCCGCATAGCGAGGAAATCCTTCGCCAATCGTCTTGATTCATGTCGGCGATCGCGCCGGCGAGTCGATAGGTAACGGCCATCAAGCGCTCATCGCAGATGCCCGCCTATGTCCATCGCTGGTGCCGCGGCCCTCGATCGCCCACGCGGGATAATGCTGCGCATTTGTATCCATCCCAAATTCGTGAATGAATGGCCGCGCCGCCGGAACCCGTCGGCGGCAGATATGGATATCTTGCCTTGAAAGTCGCGGCCCTCTCCTGCCGCATGACGGGATGGAGCCGCGGCACTTGCGAACGAACGGTCAGTGTTGCGCATGAACGAAGATCGCAAGCAAAAAATCGACCAGGCCGTGGAGGCCGGCATCGCCCGATGGACCCGGCCGGGAGTCCGGCTGGAGTCCCAGGCGTCGCCCGAACCGGCATCGGCGCTGACCGTGATTCGCGACATGCCTCGGCGCAAGCCGGTGCATTCGACCGACGCCGCCCATGTCACCCTTCCGATGGCGCGCCGGGTCGTGTTCAGGGCGGGCATATTTCTTCCCGTCATCCGGTTGTTTCTCTGGGCCTTCGCATGCCTGCGTTTCTTCGCCGGTAATGCCCTCGATACGCTCCTGGGGCGGGGCTCGATCCAGCGGCGCGCCATCCGGTTGCGCGAAGTCTTCGAAGGCGCGGGCGTGAGCTTCGCCAAGCTCGGGCAGCAATTGTCGCTAAGAGCCGATCTCCTGCCTTATGCCTACTGTGCGGAACTGAGCAAGATGCTCGATCAGGCGCAGCCATTCCCGACGCCGGACGCGATCGCGATCATCGAGCGGAGCCTGGGCAAGCCGCTGCACGAGGTGTTCGAAGCCTTCGATCCCAAACCGATCGGCTCGGCGTCGCTCGCCTGCGTGTATCAGGCAAAGCTGAGGACCGGCGAGCAGGTCGCGGTGAAGGTGCGACGGCCGGGGATCGGTCCCTTGCTGGCGGCGGACCTGCGCGCGCTCGACTGGCTGCTCACGATCGGAGAAGGCCTGACCATCATTCGTCCCGGCACGACGCGAGATTTCCGTAAGGACCTTCGCACGATGCTGCTGGGGGAACTGAACTTTCGTGCCGAGGCACGCTACACGGAAATCTTCCGGCTCCAGGCCTTGAAGGACGGCGACGGCATCAGCGCCCCGAAGGTCTATTTCGACTACTGCACCGACGAGGTCATGGTCAGCGAGCTCGTCGCCGGCGTGTGGATGTGGGAACTCATGGCGGCGGTCGATCGCAACGACCAGGAATTCCTCGCCAATGTGCGCACCATGGGCATCGACCCTTCCGCCGTCGCGCGCCGCCTGGTGCGGGCGCTGCACCGGGAATTGCTGGAGCATCTCTTCTTTCACGCCGACCCGCATCCGGCGAACCTCGTCATTCTCCCGGACAGCAAGATCTGCTTCATCGATTTCGGCGCCGTCGGGCGGTTTTCGACGGACATGCGCAACACCCTGCGCGAACTCCAGTTCCACATGCGCAAGCGCGACATCGGCCGGATGGTCCATTGTTCGGTCAAGCTGGCCGGGCCGCTTCCGCCGATCGACGTCGACAGCGTCATGGCCGCGACCGCGGAAATCTATGCCGACTGGGTTTACGCCGTCGTCAGCACCGACGCGGAATGGTGGGAACGCAGCAGCGCGCAGAACTGGCTGCGCTACATCAATGTCGCCCGCGAATATGGGGTGCCGGTAAGCCTTGAGACGATACAGTTTTTCCGCGCGACGCTTCTTTATGATTCCGTCCTCGTGAGGCTGGACAAGGACATCGATCCCGTCGAGGAATACGAGAGTTACGCGCGTGTCGCGGGCAAGGAGGCCAAGAAGCGCCTGCGCAAGCAGGTGCAGTCGCGCATGAAAGGGCTCAAGAACAACGATTATCTGGAAATCGAGCAGGTGGTGGACATGGCCACTCAGTTCTTCTTTCGGATACAGCAAAGCGTCGAGGACCCGATCGTCCAGTTCCGCAACATCGTCGGAAAGCTGGCCTACAGCATGTCCCTCCTGGTCCGTCTCGCGCTGTTTGCCGGAACTGTCTTCCTGCTGGCCCTGATCGCGCAGTTTGTTCTGGAGAGATGGCTTCATCGCGACATCTCTTGGGTCGGAATCATCCAGTGGGCGGCTTCATTCGACTGGATTCACCTCGGTGCGCTCCTGCTTGCGCTCGTTCTCATGCGGCGTGTTCTGATCCGCCTGAACGAGCCCGACAGGAAGCCGGACTCCGGACGCTAGCCAATGGACCAGGACATGGACGGAATCGACGACGCGCAGCCCCTCCTCCCGATGCAGATCGATCCGCCGGTCGCCGGGCTTCTGGTCGATTGCGGCAGCCAGCGCCGGAAGCACATCGACCGGCTGAAACGGGGCGAGGGGAAGCTGACGCGGCGGATTCAAGCCGCCGTATTCCAGGCACGGGAAAAGCTTGGCGTCGATGCCGCAATCGAGATCGTTCCCGTCGTCCTGCTCTATCGCGAATCCGAGCAGCCTTACGTCATCCTGACGCCCGAGACTTAAAGACCGCGCGAAGAACACGCCCCTCCCATGAACATCATCAACTCGCCTATCATCGTCGATCTCGGCAAGACGAATGACAAGGACGTCGAGCACATGCGGCGCGGCGGCGGTCCGCTCGTGGAGGATGTTCGCGAAGTGATAAACAAAATCCGCACCGCCGCGGGTCCTGTGCCTGCGGGCACGGTCTTCGTACCCGTCGTAGTTGTTTATTCGCGCCTAGAAGCGCAGGAGGATGAGATCGCCCTTGAAGTCTGGAAGGACGACAGCGGGCGCCATGAGCCGTGAAAAATCGCACCTCGCAGCGGCAATGCCTCGTTGGACGCGGATGAGACCTTCGATCACATCGCCATCGCTTGCGCCCGTCTGGCGTGCGGGCGTATAGTTTGTAGATTACCGTCGGCATCGAGGCCGCTTCGGCCGAGATTGAGTTCGACACGGTAGCGGCAGTATCTTCGGGGCGGTTGATGATTGTCTCGCGCCAGCAGTTCTCTTCCGCATGCCATCGCAGGGACGCGGGGCGCGTAGCGGCGCAAACCGTCGATGCTCCCCAAGCTTTCCTGGAAATTTCTCGCGAACCTGATCGGCGATAGGAGAAGGTGTTTCATGGAAAAACTCGTCAGACGCGTCACCGTGGTTCAGCGCGGTGCCGGTGCTCCAGAGGCCGTCACGGTCTACAAAAGGCCGAAAGAAGAAGGCGGCAAGAAGAAGGATTCGCTCTGGGCACGTCCGCTTGAGCGCATCGCAAGGCGCCTGGTCAAGGCGGAGATCATTTTCGCCCAGGATCTCCTTCGGCGGCATGACGAATCCAAACGCCGGGGCCGCAACGGCTGGCTCGCGGACGCGCCGGAGAATTTCAAGGAAGCGCGGCGCAAGGCTTTGAACGAGGTACGGAAATCCGTTCCCTTCAGGCTTCTGCCCAAGGCGTGATGCACCCTTAATCTGGAGGATTTGAGAATGGCAGCGCAAACGACCACGGCGGCAGCAGCGGCGGAACGACAGGAACAGCGGGAGGCCGACAAGCAAGGCAAGTCCCAGCTCGTTGTCGTCGAATTGGCGAAGCGGCGCACGGTCGAGCAGATTCGGCGTCTGCGCAAGGGCCGCGGCAAGTTGGTCGACGACATCGACGAGGTCGTCGCCGAACTCGTCGAGGCGGGCACCATCAAGGCGAATGCCCAGCCGGTCGTCATTGTTGTCCGGGAAGCGATGCCTGCTCCCTTTCCGTTCAACATGGGGCCCCCTCCGCCCGATGACGACGCAGAAGACGACGACGATTGACCGCGCGTCATCGTTCCGTCTTTCCAGATTTTAGAAACAAGATTCAAAGCAGGCCGTCTCGGCCTGCTTGTCGATATCGCACCCGTGGTGAGCGGTCGTTCCGGACAATCGTCCAATGTGTTAATGTGGTGATCGACGTTAAGACTCTTACAGATGCGGTTCGCGCCGAACGCCTGCCTTTCCGCGCCGACGACGGCGGCAAAGACCCGCTTGCCGTGATCGCCATTCGATCCCGACGTTTTCGCGTCGGGCCGGCGTCGATATTCGCCCAAGATGTGATGCCGGTCACGCCATCGGCGGCGATGGACGGTAAGCATAATCCCACGAACGTCTCGACATGCGGCGGCTGCAGACCCCCGAGTATCATTCCCATGATACCAAGGCAGAAGTAGCTGTGTCAGAGTGCCGGATATGAACGTCCATATCTGCCGTCGTATCGAGCCGGAGATTTCGGCCCTCTTTTTGCAATAGAGGGCATGAGAGGGCGTTGGGATGTCTGTGTTCAGTCTGCCGAACCGCGGGAGCCGCGCTTCACCGGAATCGGCGCGCGGGCATGGTCCGAAGGACGATGACCTCGACGTTGCACGGCGCCTCAACCCTGCCATGGCGCGGCGGCTGCAGGATGTCCGGCTGGACCGCACCTATGTGCAGGGCAGCGGATCAATCCTGATCGACAGCGACGGCCGCGAGATCATCGATTTCGTTGCGCAGTTCGGAGCGTTGCCGTTCGGCCATAATCCCGAGGTCATCTGGAAAGCGCTGAACACGGTGCGCCAGGAGCAGACGCCGGTGATGGCCGGCCTGTCCTTGCCCCTCGCCGCCGCTGGCCTTGCCGAACGCCTGACCTCGCTTGCGCCTCCGGGCCTCAATCGCGCGTTCTTTTGTTCGAGCGGCTCCGAAGCGATCGAAGCGGCAATCAAGCTCTGCCGTGCGGCGACCGGCCGTCCGGGTATATTATCGACGGTCGGCGGCTTCCACGGGCTGACTTTGGGCGCCCTCTCCGTGACTGGGCGCGCCACGTATCAGGATCCGTTCGGCGCGCCATTTCCCGGATTCGACAAGATCGCCTACGGCGATATCGCCGCGTTGCGCGAGGCGCTGGATCGCAATCCCCTGCGCTACGCGGCGTTCATCGTCGAGCCGATTCAGGGCGAGGGCGGGATCGTCGAGCCTCCCGCGGGATATCTGAGCGAGGCGGGCAAGCTCTGCCAAGCGAACGGCGTCGCTTTCGTTCTCGATGAGGTGCAGACCGGGCTTGGCCGGACCGGCAGGCTGTTTGCATCGTCGGATGCCGACGTCATGCCCGACGTGATGACGCTGGCCAAGGCGCTTGGCGGCGGGCTCGTTCCGATCGGGGCGCTGCTCTACCGCGACGAACTCGCGACCGACGCCTTCATGATGCGGCACGGATCGACATTCGCCAACAATGCGATCGGCTGCGCCGCTGCCATGGCGACGCTGGACCGCATCACCGCGAACGACAGTCTACTGATCAGAACCGTTGCGGAGCGGGGCGCCCTCGTCAAGGCAAAGCTCGAAGCCCTTCGCGACCGCCATCCCCAGATCGTTCGCGCCGTACGCGGACGTGGATATCTTCTTGGTGCCGAGTTCTCGGCGGAGCCGTCGGACTACGAGGGCAGCATCGCCTCTTTGCTCTGCCGGTCGGAATCGTTCGGCTTCCTGTTGTCCTCATACCTGCTCGATCGCCATTACCTTCGCGTCGCCCCGGCGATCAATCAAACCGCGGTCCTTCGCATCGAGCCGGCGCTGGACATTTCGGCCGCGCATTTCAATACCCTGTTCGACGGGCTCGAAACGCTTGCGGAGGCGCTCGACCACGGCGACAGCCCCGCCGTCTTCGGCCATATCCTCGGGCTGGAGCCCGGCAGGAAGCGGGGCTTTCCCGACCGCCGGACGAGGGCCAGGCCGGCATGCAACCCGGCAAGCGGCACCGACGGCCGCTTCGCGTTCCTGGTTCACATGATGGACCTAGACGATCTCGAACGCTTCGATTCAAGCCTTGGAGGGATCCCGGCCGACACGTTTGCCAAAGCGCGCGCCAGCCTACCGGATCTCAGCGATCCGGCGGTTCTCACGACGTTCGAGATCAGGGCGCCCGATGGCCGCCGCGCCGTCGGCGACCTTGTCATCGTGCCCCATACCGCCCACGAGCTCATGGACATGCCGCTCGCCCGGTCCAAGCACGTCGTGGGCGATGCCGCCGCACTCGCCGCCGAGCGTGGTGCGCAGGTCATTGGCCTCGGGGGATTTACGTCTGTGGTCACGGGCGGCGGACGCAGCATCGCCAAACGCGTGAAGGTGCCGTTGACGACGGGAAATGCGTTCACGGCCATCACCGGAGCGCAGGCGATCGACGCCGCCTTGGCCAGGACCGCCCGGCCCTCCTCGCAGATCACCGCTATGATCTTCGGCGCCTTCGGCTCCATCGGAAGCGCCATGACCAAATTGCTCGCGCGGCGCGTCGGCCGGCTCCGTCTCATCGTCAAGCATGAAGACGAGCGGCAGCTCAGGAACCGGTCCCGCGTCCTGCGGGCCGCGTTGCTGGAAGAGCTCGCGTCGCATCCGCGCCAGTTTTCGCCGGGAAGCGTGGCAGCCGCATTGCTCAAGGGCGACGATACCGGCGATTCCTTCATCGTGACCGGCGACCCGGGACCATATTGGGCCTCATGCGACGTGGTCGTCACCGCCACGAGCGCAGTCGGCGAGCTCGTCACGGCACCAGATCTCGCTCGCGGCGCGATCGTCTGTGACGTATCGCGGCCGATCAACGTATCGCGCTTGATCACAGGATTGCGGCCGGACGTGATCCTGATCGAGGGCGGCGTGCTCAGGCCCCACGCACCGTTCGACTGCGGATTCGATCTCGGAGTCGGCCGCAACCGGACCTATGCCTGCATGGCGGAGACGATGCTGCTCGCGCTCGAGCATGATCCGTCGCGCGGCACGCTCGGCCAGGACATCGATATCGCCAAGCTTCCCTGGCTGGAATCCGCCGCGCGGCGCGCCGGCTTCCGCCTGTCGGGCTGGAGCGGCTTCGACGAGGCGCACCCGACATGACGCGGCGGAGCTTATCGTTGCGCGTACCGGGTCGGGGCCGGCATGTACGCTGCGTCTCGCGAAACGGGCAATAGGATTATGGCGGACCTGACGGCCGACGTGATTGCGATCATCGCAGGCAAGCTTCGCGGGCAGAAGCCCGACATCAAGCTGACCGACAGGCTGGAGGATCTGGGCCTCGAGTCGCTCGACACCGTTGAAGCCATTTTCGATCTTGAGGAAAAGTTCGATATCCAGATTCCTTTTAGCCCGAACGAAGTCCGCGCCAAGTTCGAGACCGTCGGCGATGTCGTCCATGCGGTCGAGGATTTCGTCGACGCGAAGGCATGACGGTGCACCGCGTCGTCGTCACCGGATGGGGCGTCGTGTCGCCGATCGGCAATGATGCGGCGGCTTACTGGGACGGCCTTGCGCGCGCGGCGTCCGGGCTTGCCGCACCGACGTTCGACTCCGGCGACCTTGCCTTGAAGGTCGTGGCCGAGGTGAAGGGCTTCGATCCGGCCGCCCATTTCGACCATCGGCAGCTCGCCTTGATGGATCGAGTCTCGCAACTCGGCGTCGTCGCGGCGCGCGAGGCGATTGCGCACTCGGGCATTTCATTCGAGGACGGCCTGGCCGAGCGGTGCGCGACCATCATCGGAACTGCGGTCGGAGGCCAGATCACGCAGGACGACAACTATCGGCGGCTTTACAAAGAGGGAGCCCGCCGGCTGACGCCGTTTGCGATCGTCCGGCTGATGGTCAACGCGGCGTCGAGCCAAATCTCAATTCACTGCGGACTGAAGGGTCCGGCATTCACCGTCGCAAGCGCCTGCGCATCGGCCACCCACGCGATCGGCCTCGCCTTCCAGATGGTGCGCTCTGGAATCGTCACATGCGCCGTGACCGGCGGCGCCGAAGCATCGCTCGCATTCGGTCCGCTGAAGGTATGGGAAGCCATGCGCATCCTGGCGCCGGATTCCTGCCGGCCGTTTTCGAGGGAGCGCAAAGGCCTGATCATCGGCGAGGGCGCCGCGATCGTCGTCCTCGAGACGCTGGAGAACGCCGAGAGGCGCGGCGCCCGGGTGCTCGGCGAAATCGTCGGGTTCGGCATGAGCGCCGACGCCAAGGACATCATCAATCCCGACGAAGGCGGCATGGCGCGCGCCATGACGAGCGCGCTCGACGATGCCGGGCTTTCACCCGACGACATCCAGTACGTTAACGCCCACGGCACGGGAACCGAGGCCAACGACGCCACGGAGACGAAGGCGATCAAGGGCGTGTTCGGCTCGCATGCGCAGGGGCTCGCGATCTCCTCAACCAAATCGATGGTGGGCCATTCGCTGGGCAGCTCGGGTGCGCTGGAGCTGGTCGCGACCCTCATGGGCATGCGCGAAAGCGTGGCGCCACCGACGATCGGATATCTCGGGCCGGATGCCGACTGCGATCTCGATTATGTCCCGAACGAAGCGCGGCCCATGCGTATCGACAACGCGCTGTCGAATTCGTTTGCGTTCGGCGGCCTCAACGCGGTGCTCGCGGTCAGGACGTTCCGTTGACCACGATGCCCTCGGCCTGGTCACGATTGCGGTGACGCGGTGAAATACGATGGCCGCTTCACGAAGCTCATGCGAAGGAGGCAGATCGAGCCGAGCCGGAAGCCGGCGGCAGCTATGCGCAGATAGCGTCGGAAGCTTTCCACCGTGGCTTCGCCGACCAGGGCAACGGCCGCCTCATACTGCGCCGACAGGTTCTGCTCCCAAAGCCGCAGCGTGCGGTAATAATGGTCGCGGTCATTGCGCAAGGCGACGAGCTCGAACATCTCGTCGGCGGCAGCGGCTGGCTCCCACGCGGCCGGAAGATCGCTGTCGCGAAAAGTCTTTGCGATATGGGGATCAAGGCTGCCCGATGACGCCACATAGGCGATCGTCTGCAGCGACAGGCGGCCGCCCTCGACCAGCGCGTCGTGGCAGAAGGCGAAGAATTCGCCGTAGACCTCCAGCTTGCGTTCGCGGCTCATTCCAGGCCGCACGAAATGCTCAAATGCGCCGATGGAAACGATCGCATCGTAGGGGCGGGAAGGCTTGTGATCGCGCCAGTCCTCCTCGCGCACCTCGATTCCGGGTATGTCGTGCTTGCGGATGATCGCGGCCTGCGACGGACTGATCGTAAGACCCACGGCTTGCGAAACACCCGCGTGCTCCACCATGCGCCGCAGGAGCGCGCCCCAACCGCAGCCGACATCGAGGACGCGTGCCGCGCCGCGAGCCTTCGCGGCGTCGATGTGAAAGTCGAGCTTGCGGACCTGCGCGCTCGCGAGGTCGTCCGCACCCGCGAACATCGCGGCCGAATAGACGAGGTCCGGGCCAATCCACAGCCGGAAGAAATCGTCGCTGACGTCGTAATGCTCGCTGATCGCGTCGGGCGAAGCGCCGGCTTGATCCATGGACGGCTGTTTAGACACGAGATTGTCGTTCATGGACGAGCGATCCATCGAGACAAGCCAGGATGACGAACGACACGAACCATTGTTTGAAACCGGTCAGCGCGTATCGCTTGACATAAATTTAATCCCCCGCACATGACATGAACCATGCCCGTGTCTCCAAATTGGAATCGTCAGAGTTCAGCCTCTCGTTCCACCGCAGCCTTGTCTTCGAGGCAGTAATAGCCGGCAAGCCGGCTGATCAACGAGCGTCGAGTATAATCCTGGAGAATGCGGCTGAGATTCTCGCGCGCCATGCCGGCCATCGCGGCAAGGTCGCTCTGGTTGATCTTCTGCCGGATGAGGACGCGCCCGGCGCCGACGTCCTTGCCAAAGGCCTCCGCGAGATTGAGGAGCGAGCGGGCGACCCGGCCCTTGAGCGAGAGGAAGCTCGTCGCCGCCACCACGCCATCGATGTCTCGAAGCCTGCGCGCCAGAAGTGTCGTCATATACCGATAGACCTCGGGGTGGGAGCCGGCAAAGGCGTCGAAGGCCGCGCGGCTGACGAAGCACAGTTTGGTTTCGCGGATCGCGACGGCCGAAGCCGACCGCGGCGCTCCATCGAGCATCGACAATTCGCCGACCAGGGTGCCGGGCCCCAGGATCGCAAGAATACGCTCGCCGCCGGCCGGCGAGACGACGGAAACCTTCACAAGCCCTTCGTCGATGCGGTAGCAGCCGTCGCCGGGATCTCCAGCCAGAAACAACATCTGGTTGGAGCCAAGAGCGACCGGACGAGAGTGACTGAAAAGCGCGGCGAAGAGCTCGGCCGGCAAGACCGAAAAGAGGCTGTCTCCAAGGGCAGGCGCTGCCATTGCACCGCCATACGCGACCGCATACGGCCATGCAAGTGCAGCAGACATTGCCGGTCTTCCGTTGCAATGATCGGTCATATCGACACGGCCGCATATCAATCGGCAAGAAGCCTGCCCGGTCATCGAGGCCGGGCAGGCCTTGTGATCGTCATGAAGCGCGGCCTTAGTCGTCGAGCTCGCACACGTTGACCAAGCCGTGCCGGGTGCGCTTCCAGCAGCCGTTATACCTGGAGTACACGTGCCCGCGGAAACGGTGTCCCGAGTGACGGAAATGGCCGCCGGGGCCGTGGTGGCGTCCCATGCCTTTTCCGCCGCTGGGGCCGTGGTGCCCTACGCCTTTTCCGCCGCCGCCGCCCTTCGCAAACGCTCCGGACGTCGCCGCCATCGAGGCCACGCTCAAGGCGATGGTGGCAACCGCCGCTACAAACATTTTCTTTGTGAGGGTCATGGTGTTGTACTCCTGTCGATCCAGAGCGACCGTCGCCCTGTTGAGGAGCCGACCCTACGATCGCCGTTCCCGTCGCGATGTGATTGCTATCACAACATGTCGGGTCGACACACAATCAACGGCCGATCGACATGCGCCACGACGGAGCAAGCACAACTCCATGCTTACGGCATCGTTGGATGTTGCGGGAGTTCGACGTTGTCCTGGAGACGCGCAACAATCAGCCGCAGCAGAAAGAAACCGAATTGCGGATTCTGGAAATAGAGTTCCTTGAACTCGTCATAGGTGATCGTAGCGGCGCTGACATCGGTCTTGGCGCGTGCCGAGGTCATCCTCCGATTGCCTGGTGCAAACAATCCGATCTCGCCCAGCAGCGTGCCCGGGCCGACCGTCTTTCCAATCTCGGGAAGTTCGACTTCACCAGAAACGATGTAGAAGGCGTCCGCGGCGATATCTCCGCGCATCACGACGAAATCACCGGCCTTGAAGCTCTTCGGCCGCATGTAGCCGCGCAGCCATTCGACATTGAGGTCGCCCTTGGTGGCCGTCTCGACGTCGCGGACGAGCTTGAACATCGACCGCAATCGGAATGTGTTGAGCGGCAGCAGCACGGCGTTGAGGATGAGCGAGGGATAGGTTCCCTTGCCGATGCAGTAAACGATCGCCAGCGTATTGGCGACGATCGCCGCGATCCTGAGCGGGACGATCGTCTTGGAATAAGTGGCATAGAGGCTGGCAGCCGCAGCCGCATAGCCGAGACCTTCCACCACATAGAATTCCATCACATGAACCTGCCTGGACCACTCGCGCTCGATGCCGTCGCCGTGAGCAGCCGCCGCCGGTTCACGACGAAGCGACGGGCGCGGAGGGCTCGCTGAGCCAACGTCAGCCTATGTCGTTAGCTTTCCGGCGCGACCGATACAAGCGGGCGCTGGTCTTCGCCCCGACCGGACCACGGCTGGCGGCCGCATCGGCCTCGCCCTGGCGCGGCGTCGTCCTGCAATCGCCGATCTTGTGACCACGGTCACATCGCTTGATGCCCGCCTCCAGCATGTTGCTCCCATCAGATGAGCCGGGAGCGCCTCGGCAAACCAAGGGAGAGAGTCATGATCAAGCGTCGCATGAATTGGGTACGTGGTGCGGCTCTAGCCGCGGTGCTGGGCGGGCTTCCGACGGCCAGCTTCGCCGAGTTTCGGCCGACGAGCGAGCAGCGGTCAGCCTGCATGGGTGATGCACTCCGGTTGTGTTCCTCGGATATCCCCAACGTCAACCGCATCATCGACTGCCTCGGCCGCCAGAAGGACAAGATGAGCCCCCGCTGCCGCGCGCAGTTCATTAAGGCCGCATCGTAAGGTGGTGCAGCGCCGGTGTTCGACCTGGGCGGAGAAGGCCGCCTATCGATCGACAAGGCGGCCAACTCTGCTGCGATCGGGGGACGTCTTTCTCTCCCGATCAGGAGACGAAGCTAAGGACTTCTGTTGGCACCGCGCGTCCCGCAGCATGGCGCTCGGTCGTCAGGCCTTGCAACATACGGACGAGATCGGCGTTGCGCCGCTCGGCGAGACCGACGACCGCGCCGATCGGCGCGCCGGAAAATACGCATTTGACGACCAACTGATTGTACGCCGCCTCGTCGAAATGATCCGCCGGATACGGATTATGACACGCGATCGCCTCGAACACCGGCTGCACCGAGGAGCGCGCGGCCTCGCGGGCGCGTCCATGGAGCCGTTCTGAAGCGGGAAATACCGCGAACCCCTTCAGATAGGCGACATGCTCGGTCAACTCGCCGGTCGCACACAGCCGGTCGACACGCCTTGCGAAGAACTCCTCCTCGCCATTCCACGTCGCCAGCACGAGCGCCACACGCGCCGCCTCTCCGGTCCCCCACATGTCGGGCCGCCAGCGATCCCGCAGGGTGCCGGCGGTGGCCAGGTCCTCGGCCGACAGCGCAAGATCGGCCCGTCCGATCCGGCGGCCGGCGAGCCCAAGGGCCATTCCCAGCCGGCGTTCGTCCACGGCGTCGCGCTGGCGATCGATTTCGACATCAAGCCATCGCGCCTCCTCCGCTGGCAGCATCCGCACCAGCCATTGCCGAAGCAAAGCGAGCGTGGGTGCCGGCGCAGCGTCGCTGGTTCGAAGCGGAGCGGCAGAGGTCATGCGGCCTCAAGTCCCAGCGATGTATTTTTGCGCTATCAGGGTGGCGATAAATCCGACGACCGCCACCGACGCGGGCCCTATCGCGTCAACGCTGGCGAGGATCGCCGCATCGGCCAGCGATATTCCGGCGATGAGCCATCCGACGGCGCGCGGCACCGAACCAGCGACGGGCCGCTTGGCGAGCAAATAGACCGCAACGGCAGCCCAGGCGACCAGCAGCAGATAGATCGCGATCGCACCGAGACCATTGCGGAACACCCCGATCGCGACCACCATCGGCGCGGCGAGCAGCAGCAGAGGCCAGAGATTGCCGACCTTGTCGAGACTCTCCTGCCGCGCCGCATAGGTGAGCCCCGCCACATAGGCTCCGATCGCGATCGCCGACGCGACAACGACCGGAGGTACGAGTCCCACCAGCGCCGCAGCAGCGACGCAATAGACGAGCGTGCGGCACGCGCCCATGACCACCGGCGCGAACGGATTGCCTTTGTGATGGAGATCGTACGCCACGATGGCGGCGCCGAGCAGAAGCGCAATCGCGGCCGCGGCCATCCCCATCGCGCCCGTCACCAGCATTCCGGCGCCGAGCAGGCCGAATCCGATCGCCGCGACCGTGACCGCCGCCATCGCGCCGCTCGGAATCGGCCGCTCGGGCCGCTCGCGCGCATCGATCGCGCGATCGAAATAGTCATTGAGATACATGCCGCCGACGTAGAACAGCGACATCGCCGACAAGCACCACACCGAGACGCCAGTCGCGCCAGTCGCCGCCCGCAAGCACCGCGCCGGCCAGCACGTTCGTCCACACCGTCGGCAGGTTGGAGACGCGGCCGAGCCTGAGCAGCGTGGCGAGCGTCGCCGGCTCGTGCACGGCGATTGTCATTGCAATCTCCGACAAGGCGCCACGCCGCGCCGTGCGACACGGCCCTTTCCCTGATATTCGATTTGTGGTTGCTTGTTGTCAATCGCGCGCGGTGTGACCGGCCGGGTCGCGGCGCCGTCCGATGGGCAGCATGCGTCCGACGATCGTGATCCTCGTGGTCGGTCTATCGCCGCGCCACATCGGCCCGGACACGCCGCATATCAGCGCACTCGCGCGCGCCGGCGCGATGCGCCCGCTCTCCGCCGTGACGCCGGCCGTCACCTGCACGGTGCAGGCGACGTTCATGACCGGCACGCTGCCGCGCGAACACGGCATCGTCGCCAACGGCTGGCTGTTCCGCGACCTCATGGAAGTGTGGCTGTGGCGGCAATCGAACCGCCTCGTCGCGCGGCGAGAAGATCTGGGAGGCCGGCCGGCGCCGCGATCCGGCCTTCACCACCGCCAATCTGTTCTGGTGGTACAACATGGCGGCGACGCACGACATCGGCGTCACGCCGCGGCCGATCTACCGGGCGGACGGCCGCAAGCTGCCGGACTGCTACACCAAGCCGCTCGAGCTGCGCGACGAGCTGACGCGAGCGGCTCGGCACGTTTCCGCTGTTCAATTTCTGGGGACCGGCGACATCGATCGCGGCGTCGCGCTGGATCGCGGACGCCGCCCTGCACGTGCGGCGCACGCGCTCGCCGACGCTCACGCTCGTCTACCTTCCGCATCTCGACTACGACCTGCAGCGCTTCGGCCCGGACGATCCGCGCATCGCCGCAAGCCTGCGCGACGATCGATGCGGTGGCCGGCGACCTGATCGCGGACGCCGAGCGCGACGGCGCGCGCGTCATCGTCCTGTCCGAATACGGCATCACGCCGGTCTCGACGCCGGTGCACATCAATCGCGCGCTGCGCCAGGCCGGATTGCTGCGAGTGCGCCGCGAGGGCGACGGCGAACTGCTCGATCCCGGTCAGTCGGATGCCTTCGCGGTGAGCGACCATCAGATCGCGCATGTCTACGTGGCGAAGCCGGAGTTGATCGACGAGGTGCGCCGCATCGTCAGCGCGCTTCCCGGCGTGGAGTGCGTGCTCGATCGCGCCGAGCAGCGCGCGCTCGGGCATCGACCATCCGCGCTCCGGCGAACTCGTCGCGCTGGCGCGGCGCGACGCCTGGTTCACCTACTACTACTGGCTCGACGATCGCCATGCGCCGGATTTTGCGCGCCTGGTCGAGATCCATCGCAAGCCCGGATACGATCCGGTCGAGCTGTTCCTCGATCCGGCGATCCGCTTTCCCAAGCTTGCGATCGGATGGCGGCTCGCCAAGCGGGCGCTCGGCCTCACAACCCTGATGGACGTCATCCCGCTCGACGCGACGTTGGTCAAAGGCTCGCACGGCCGCGTGACCGACAATGCCGCCGACGGTCCGGTTTTCATCTCGAGCGAAGCCCGGCTGATGCCGGACGAGCCGGTCGCGGCGACCGCCGTCAAGAACATTGTCCTGCGCCACGTTTTCGAATGAGTATGCAATCAGGCGCGAACAAATTCGATACTGTTGCGATGCGACCTGGAGTATAATATCGTCGAATATAGCGTCGCAAGCGGCTCGTCGCATATCTGCACAGCGAGAAGGCCGCGGCTGGTGATCGAGCTCTGGAGTTAGGGCAAGGATGGCGGATCAGCGACGTCAACGGCGCCTCCCGAGCCGCCCGGCGAGAAACTGGTCTGCCCGTGCTGCGGTTCCGGCCTGGCGTTGAAGACGAACAGCCACACAACGATGCTGGAAGCCGACGCGGGCGGTCGCGCCCTGCCGGCTGCGGCGGGCACGATGTTCATCGATCCGCACGCGCACATGATCTCGCGCACCACCGACGACTACGAAGCCATGGCGCGCGCCGGCGTCGTCGCCGTGATCGAGCCGTCCTTCTGGCTCGGCCAGGCGCGCACCAATCTCGGCAGCTATGTCGATTATCTTTCGACCATTCTCGGGTTCGAGAAATTCCGCGCCGGCCAGTTCGGCATCCGCCACTACTGCTGCATCGGGCTCAATCCGAAGGAAGCCAACAACGAGGCGCTGGCCGAAGCGGTGCTCGACGTGCTGCCGCACTTCGCCGTCAAGGAGAGCGTCGTCGCGCTCGGCGAGCTCGGCTACGACGAGCAGACGCCGCAGGAGGACAAATGCCTGCGCGTGCAGATCGATCTCGCCAAGGAGCTCGACCTGCCGATCATGATCCACACGCCGCATCGCGACAAACACCGCGGCACGTTGCGGACGATGGACGTGCTGGCAGAGCACGGCTTCGATCCGGCCCGCTGCGTGATCGACCACAACACCGAGGAAACGGTGCGCGAGGTGCTCGACCGCGGATACTTCGCGGGATTCTCGATCTATCCGCACACCAAGATGGGCAACGAGCGCCTGACCGAGATCGTGCGCCATTACGGTCCGGAGCGGATCATCGCGGATTCGGCGTGTGACTGGGGCGTCTCCGACCCGCTCGCCGTGCCGAAGACCGCGGCGCTGATGGCCGAGCGGGGCATTCCCGCCGACGCGATTCGCCAAGTCACCTACGACAACGCGCTCGCCGTCTATGGCCTGTCGGGAGCGATGAAACAGACCGACTGGCTCGACCCTGCGCCGCTCGACCAGCGTACGTTATTCCAGGGCAACAGCGTGCTGCGCGGCGGGCAGGTGCCTCGCATCGAGCCGGCCAGGCGGTCCATGAGCGACCTCAGAATCACCTGATCCACGTCGCGCGCGGTTTATTGGTCTGCGCGAACACGAAGGAACGTCATCCACCGGAAAGGGCCGCGGCACAACGCGAATGGAACGCAAGGTGCCCACGGCCATGCGCTCAAGCAAAGGCACCCAGGCAAGGGGCATCACATGATCTTTCTCGAATTCAAGCCCATAAACTCGATGGAAGATGCCATCGAGTTGTTGCAGATGGCCATCGGCCTCGAATTCAGCACGCTACCGCCCTACCTCTACGCGCTCTACTCCATACGACCCGGGACCAACACCGTGGCATCGAGCCGGATCAGGTTCGTGGCGATGGAGGAGATGGTCCACATGTGCCTTGCGTGCAATATCCTCAACGCGCTCGGCACGAATCCGGTGCTTACCGCACCGACCTATCCCGGGCCGCTCCCCGGCGGTATCAGCGGCGGCGGAAAGGAGGCCTTGATCATTCACCTCCTGCCGTTTTCCAAAGACGCCATGGCACAGGCGATGGCGATCGAGGAGCCGGAAGGCGGTGCAATCGATTTCCCACATACGTTGGCTCTTGAAGCCCAGCCGAGCTTCATGACGATCGGCCAGTTCTACAACCATCTCGACCGGTTTCTGGCGACGCTGCCGACGTCGACGTGGCAGCCGGGACGCAACCAGATCGACGATCGCCAGTTCTTCCAGGGCCAGGTGTTTGCGGTCAATGGCTATCCGGATGCGCAACGCGCGATCCAGCGCATCGTATCGGAGGGTGAGGGCTCGAAGGAGAGCCCGCTGGATTTCCAGGGCGATGTCGCACACTATTATCGCTTCGCCGAGGTCTTTTACGATCAGGTGCTGACGAAGGCGGACAATCCGAAGGGATACGTCTGGCAAGGCAAACTCGGAGTCGACTGGAACGAGGTCTACCCGGCCATTGCCGATCCGGGCAGTCACGATTTCTCCAACGAACCGCCGGCGGCGCAGACCGCGCAGGATCGCTGCGACGAGGCATTCACGCGTCTTGTCCAAGAACTGCAGAAGGCGGTCGCCGGCGAAGTTGGCCACATGGGCAACGCCGTCCGGGCCATGTTCGACCTTCGCACCGCGGCCAAGCAAGCGCTGACGGTGCCATTGGCGGTGCCGACGCAGGTGGCAGGGCCAAGCTTCCACTATCGTCCAAATCTCAAGATGGAGGCTGTGCGATGAGCGTTCTCGAAACACCGCGCCTCATCTTTCGCGGACGCGTGACCTGGGATCCGATCGTCACCAATAATCGGCCGCAGCAATATGACGAAACCGACGCCCAGACGGTGTTCAATTCGGGTGTCGATGTCGCTGCCTTTCGCAAGGCGGCAATCGCCGCGGTTGTCGGCGGCGGCAACTGGAATCCCCATGGAACGCACCGTGCAACGTTCTATGACACGTCCGTCGTCGGCGTCGACAGCGGCGCAGGACCTAGCGCCGACGACCCTGTGGTCAAGAATCCGGTCTCGTTCATCGGAATGCTAGTCGATCTCGAGCCGTATGGCGCATACAGCTCACAGCTATTCTTCGATACCATGAGCTTCGGCATCCAGGGCGGATGCCGGGTCTTCGCGCCGCGCGCCTCCCGCATGGCCGCCCGCTATATCAACTTCGCCCGCAACACGACATTCACGCCTCAAAACGATCCGAACGTGGTCGCAGGCGGCGCGTCGGTGGTATGGCAGACGTCCTTTGCCAAGAATGACGGATTGCGCATCGACGCTCATGACTCTCCGGCTCTTCTCGCGCTGAACCACGCGCTCGAAGACGACGATGTTATCGGCTTGACGGTGCGGTGGAACGCCTACCTGACGCTCTACTTCAACAGCCGCGATCCGTCGAAAAACCCGGCGCTTGCCAAACAGCTCCAAGACAAGCTCGTCGGCGGCGGATTTCAGCCGAACCCGGCCCGGAGCGAATTAGTCGGCGTGCTCGGCCTGTGGCGGAAGGGCGAGCCGGTCTCCGAACCGGGAGATCGGGCGCTCCTGACGCGGCGGCCCGGCAGAATGGCGTCGGCGCATGTTCGTCTCTCGACCGGCCATCTCGCGCTCGACCTTGCGAACAGCGTCCCCGAAACCGGAGTGGACCTGACGAAATTGAATCTCGGCGATCTCACCGCCGTCGCGGTCGCGCCGGACGGCCACACCATGGTCGCGACTCTCGGGACCTTCGGCTACGAGGCGTACCGCCGCGAAGCCTACGAAGCGTCGGCGGGTATCGTCACCATCAAGGTCGATCCCGCCGCGGCACGGAAAGCGATGACCGCCGATATCCACCTCCGGCAGCAGGACGGCACCGTGCTTCTCGCCGAGAGCGCGCTGCGCGCGATCCCGGCTGTGCCGAATAACTATCTCGACGAGGGCGAAACCGCAGCGCTCGACGTTATGGTGCTCGACCGCGGCAAGCCCGCGGCTTCGGGAGTCACCGTGACCATGGCGAACCCCGACACGGCCACCGCCGCGTCTGTCACGAAGGTCACCAACGCCGAGGGGATCGCGAGCTTTCCCCTCGCTGGGACGACAGGGCAAATCGAAGGGTTTGTGTTGGTGGCCGGGCAAGGGACCCCCGTTCCGCAGGCGATCGATACGCAAACCACGACCTATGTCTATGTCCGCACTTTGCCGGCGGACGCGGATATTGCGGCGCTCGAACCGACCTGGGCGAATGTGCACGGCCGAGTCCTGCGGAACTGGCAGGCGATGGCGCCGTGCATGGATAATTGGCTCGACCTCGGCGATCCCGATCAGGTCAAATCATTCGCCGCGATCCTGCACCGGCTCACGGCGAAGACCAGCTTCGAGGCATTTCGGTTCATGCCGGTGACCCGCGACATGACCGCCGGTGAGCGAACCTTGCTCTACAGGTTCCTTGATGGAACGACGCTCACAGAAGCGGCCGAGGTCCTTTCAGCGCCGCCCTCGTTCCGGCAGATGAGCCGCGCGATGCGGGGGGCATAAGCGTACGGACTGCGTCGCACGGTAGCGATGCTCGCCGGCCGGAGATCGAGGCTTCGATATTGCAGCGACTTGGTAGCGGAGGAGGGACTCGAACCCCCGACACACGGATTATGATTCCGTTGCTCTAACCAGCTGAGCTACTCCGCCCCTGAATGATTCCGGCGAGTCTCAGACCCACCGAAATCCTTACGCCTCGTACCCTCGTCACAGTACGTTTTCCACGAGAATGGCGCCTAGATAGCCTGCGGATGAAACCCGGGCAACCCTCACGCGCCGATCAGCCCGATTGCGGGGGCACTCTCGCTACACAGGGATGCTGAAGGGCGGCTATTGCGACGCCCCGCTATGCGGGCATCGCTTGTTTCCCAAACCGGATCAGCGAGAAGTGTCCCATAGGCGGCATCGGGCGGCGCTCGATCAGGGTGACGTCGCCGCGGCTTTCGGCCCAGCATGCAAGGCGTCCCCAGGGAAATTCGGGGCGCCAGCCGAGACGGCGGGCAATCGGCGCGAAGCATAATTCGAACACGCGGCGTGGCCCGGTCTCGGCACCGATATGGTTGACCAGCACGATCTCGCCACCGGGCTTCACCACTCGCGCGAACTCATCGAGGGTCGCCTCGGGATGCGGGACCGCCGTGATGACGTATTGCGCCACCACGACGTCGAAGGCGCCGTCACGGAAGGCGAGGTTCTCCGCGTCCATCACCGAGAGGCCGTCGACATGGACGAGGCCCTGCTCGTTCACGCGGTCCTGCGCCTTGCGCAGCATCGGCTCCGAGATGTCGACACCAACGACACGGTTGCCGCGGCCGTAATCGGGAAGCGAGATGCCGGTGCCGACACCGACCTCGAGGATGTGGCCGCCGATCCGTTCCGCAGCCGCGGTCGCGGCAACCCGCCCGCGCTCGAACACGGCGCCGAAGACGATGTCGTAGATCGGCGCCCACCGCGCATAGGCCTTGGCGATGGTGGTCCTGTCGAGATCGCTCACGCCGCCCCTGCCCCGCGATAACCTCAGTAAGTGGCTTCGGCCGCCATCCTGCCTGCACCAACATCCGCCGGCGCGCCGGCCGCGGCCATGCGCTTGATGAAGCCGCCGCCCAGCACCCGCGCCTGTCCCTCGCCCGCATCGTAGAACACGCAGGCCTGCCCTGGCGCGACGCCCTCTTCGCCGACGCAAAGCTCGATCTCGAAATCCGGTCCGGTGGTCAGCCAGGCGCGCTGCGGTGTCCGCGTCGAGCGCACTTTCACGAAGACCTCGCGGCGTCCTTCCGGGAGCGCGGTTTCGACATCGTGGTCGCCGATCCAGTTGACGTCGCGCAGCAACACGCGCCGTGTCGCAAGGTCTTCGCGCGGCCCAACCACGACACGACGCTCGGCAGCGTCGAGCCGCACGACATAGAGCGGCGCCGTCGACGCAATGCCGAGCCCGCGACGCTGGCCGACCGTGAAATGGATGATGCCGGCGTGATGGCCGAGCACGCGACCTGTCGCGGTCGACGATGTCGCCTGGCTCTGCGGCGCCGGGCTTCAGGCGCTCGATGATGTCGCTGTAGCGTCCGCTCGGCACGAAGCAGATGTCCTGGCTGTCATGCTTGTCGGCGATGGCCAGCCCGAACCGGCGCGCAAGCTCGCGCGTCTCGGCCTTGCTGCACTCGCCGAGCGGAAAGCGCAGGATATCGAGCTGGGCCTGGGTGGTCGCGAACAGGAAGTAGCTCTGGTCGCGCTCCGCCTCGGCGGCGCGGTAGAGCGCGCGGCGACCGCCCGGCAGCCGCCGGCTCGCCACATAATGACCGGTCGCCATGACGCGGGCGCCGAGGTCGCGGGCCGTGTCGAGCAGGTCGCGGAACTTGACCGACTGGTTGCAGTCGATGCACGGCACCGGCGTCTCGCCGGCGACGTAGCTGTCCGCGAAACGATCGATCACCGCCGTCTTGAAGCGGCTCTCGTAATCGAGGACGTAATGCGGAATGCCGATGCGATCGGCGACCGCGCGGGCATCGTGGATGTCCTGACCGGCGCAGCACGCACCCTTGCGGTGCGGTCGCGGCGCCGTGGTCGTAAAGCTGCAGCGTGACGCCGACAACGTCATAGCCTTCGGCCTTGAGAAGCGCCGCCACGACTGACGGAATCGACGCCGCCCGACATGGCGACGACCACCCGGGTGTCCTGCGGCCGGCCTTCGATGTCGAGGCTGTTGAGCATGATGCCGCCATACCTATAGGGCGCGCCGATGGCGTGCAACGTGAGCGCGGCGCGCAGTCGGCAGTTCTTGCCGGGATCAGCATGCGCCTGCCGGGCCGCGACCGCAGGACCGATACGGCCGTCACTGCAAGATGCTGACAGAACGAACGTTTTTCGACCACACCCGATGGCGTGGCGCTTGCAAGCCGAGCGGCGGATCAATCCGTCGCGTGGAGCCGATCGAGTGTCGAGCATTGCATCAGAGACCTATGTCGCCGCCTCCTCTCGGCGCGCCGGCACGTCCGGTCGTCCGTCGAACAGCACGGTGCCGTCGACCGACAGCTTCGCCACCCTGATGGACGTTAACGACACAAGCGATGCCCCCGCCCCACCGGACGTTCCGGCACGAAGGGCCGCGACCAACGCGCAGTCGGCAAGACCGGTGCCGGCGACAACGAACAAACCGTCGCCGCCCTCTGGCGATGCCGCACCCGAGACCGCCAGTCCCAATGCCGTTCCGGCAACGGCCGATGCTGTGCGCTCAGACGATGCCGTCGCGCAGGCTGCCGCGATTCAGGTTGCAAACGGCGACCACGTCGGAGAGGCAGACGGACTCGGCGGCGTGCCCGCGACGGATGACACGCCGCTATCCGCAGACGCCCCCGTGCCGCCGGACGGGACCGGTGCGCTGCCGCTGCTTGCCGCCGTGCCCCCGCTGGTTGCTCCGCCATTCTCACAGGTTGGCGCCGATGGATTCCGCCTCCGTCGAGGCCGTCATCGCCGGCGCTACTCCGGCTGCGTCAGCTTCCGTGGATGCGGCGCCGACCGATCCGGTGCCGGTCGCAGCCGCGACGCAACCCGGTGTCACCGAGACCACGTCCGATAGCACCGCCACGACTGCCGTTGCCGGAATCGCCAGCGCAGCCACTGCGGTCCTTGATCCCAAATCGGTCCTGACCGGGCGTGCCGTGTCCCCTAAGAAACAGACGGCCAGTTCCCCGTCGAAAGCGGACCCGGCGGATGCATCGGCCCCGCGGCCAACGACGAACAATTTGACCAGCGGTGTTCCGGGCTCGCTCATTCCGGCCCATCGTCCCGATACGGGGTCGTCCGGGCCGCAGGGCGAGGACGCAGGATCCCGAAAGGAGGCGTCCGCCGCGCCGGCAGACAAGCTCACGGAAAAGAGCGCTTCCGGCGTGACGGCGGCGCGCTTCGACGTCACGCCCGTCGTTGCCGCCGGCGTCCAGGCGGCCGACATGGTGCCGGGATCGGGCCTCGTGACCTCCGGCACAATTGCATCGGTTGCGACCGCTGTTGACGCAAGCGCCGCAAGCATCGCCAACGCCGCGCCGGTGCCCTCGCACGGCGCGTCTTACGTCGCCGCGGTGCCGGTCACCGGGCTTGCGGTCGAGATCGCCGCACAGGCTCGCGACGGCAAGCACCGGTTCGAGATTCGCCTCGACCCGCCGGAACTCGGCCGCATCGACGTGCGGTTGGACGTCGACCACCACGGCCAAGTGACATCGCGGCTCATCGTGGAACGCGCCGAAACCCTCGACCTCCTGCGCCGCGATGCGCCCGCACTCGAACGTGCGCTGCAAGCCGCCGGCCTCAAGACCGACGGCGGTCTCGACTTCTCGCTGCGCGACCAGGCCAATCATGGCAGCGGCCGCGACACACCGTCGACCGTCGCCGCGTCTTTCCCGCCTGACGACGAAACCACCCCCATCGCCGCGGCGCAACGCAGCTACTGGAGCCTTCGCGGCGCCGGCAGCGGCGTCGACATCCGCGTGTAGAGGACCGAACCATGGCCGTCACCGCCGCTACGACCACGCCGACCACCGCTTCGGCGGCGACCTCCGCCATCGCCAATCAATCGACGATCGCGGGCAACTTCGACACCTTCCTGCAATTGCTGACCACCCAGCTCAAGAACCAGAACCCTCTCGATCCGCTGGACACCAATCAGTTCACCCAGCAGCTCGTGCAGTTCTCGCAAGTCGAGCAGCAGATCAACATGAACTCGTCGCTGACGACGCTGATCGCGCTGCAGAAGTCGAACCAGGCGACGTCGGCGCTGGGGTTCATCGGTTCGACCGTGGTTGTTGGCGGCACCACCTCCGCATTGGCCAACGGCCAGGCAAAGTGGAGCTTCTCGTCACCGAAGACGGCGACGGCGACGGTGACGGTCACGGACGCGACCGGCCAGACCGCCTATAACGGCACCTATCCGGTCAATGCCGGCGGGCAGAATTTCACGTGGGACGGCCGCGGCACCAACGGCGCGCTGTGGGCGGACGGCAACTACACGCTGTCGATCACCGCGAAGGACGCCAGCGGCCAGAACGTGGCGATCTCAACGGACGTCACCGGCGTCGTCACCGGCGTCGACGTCACGCAAAGCCCGCCGACGCTGTCGATCGGCAACCAAAGTTACGGGATCGACCAGATCAAGCAGGTCGTCCGCACCGGCACATGAGGCGCGTGCCCGCCCCGGCCTCACGGCTACGATGGCTCAGCCCGGGCCGCTTATCTGATTGCTCGATGGCCCCTTCGTTCATCGCGATCGGCACCGCCCCCCGCGTTGTTTTCGGCATTTTATGGGCGCTTTGACGGCCCGCGGCAGACTTTTCCCATTTGAGCGCTGCGCTTAGGCAAATTTTAAGCCGAGCCGGTTAGCCTCCCGGTTGAGTTGGTCAGTTGAGTTTTGTGAGAGTAACCATGACTGAACCCCACCGCCCGAGGGTGAAGTACGTCATCGGGCCTGACGGAAGTCCGCTGACGATCGCGGATCTCCCGGCGCCCGGAACCAAGCGGTGGGTCATCCGTCGCAAGGCTGAAGTCGTCGCCGCCGTGCGCGGCGGGCTTCTGTCGCTGGAGGAAGCCTGCTCCCGTTACACGCTGACGGTCGAGGAGTTTCTTGCCTGGCAATATTCCATCGACCGCCATGGGCTTGCCGGCCTGCGCACGACGCGCATCCAGCAATATCGGGCTTAAAGCCACTTCGTTAACGAGGTCTTAAACGTGGCGTGGGGACGCTGCGGTTGGGACGTGAAGGTCTGCTCCTCTGGGGAGGGCTGCCATGAATTCTGATTCTGATTTTGATTCCGACTTCGAAGTCGATTTCCGTCCGCATGCAGATGCGGACGACGTCGAGAGGGCGCCGGACCTTGCGCCTGAACACACACCCTTTCCCAACGACCTGATCGGCGGATCGCAATACGGCCGCGCCGTGCGCCACGTCACGGGCGGCGGACCGATCGCATTCGGCGAAGCGGTGCAGTTCGAGTTTGAATTCGCCGACGGCAGCCGCGAGAAGTTCCACGCCATCTCGGACGAGTTCCCGCGCATCGTCAGCGACCTCAAGGGATTTGCCGGGATCGCTGAGCGCTCCCGCCGCGCCAGCGTCGGCCTCGCAGCCGAAGTCATCAACCCCTATCAGGCCACGGATTTACGAACCGACCGCGTCGGCCCGATGGTCGTGGTGCGGTTTCCGACGACGTACGGCATTCCGCTGCTGATCGCGATGGAATCATCGGTGGCGGAGAAGCTGCTGCTTGGGCTCGACCGGGAACTGTCGCGGCCGGTGCGGCGGTAGGCTTTGCGACGGGCCGGCCATCAGAGCAAATCCAAGAACGCCTCGGGCGATATCCTCGACTGCTTGAGGAATATCGCGCACGGTGCCTTCCGGCAGGTCGCCCCTGTGCATGGCCACGACGGTCCGGCGACCGGGATCGTCTCGGTGTTGCAGGAAGTGATGGCTTCCCTTCGACCGGATGATGACGAAGCCAGCCTGCTGCAGTGCCGAAAGCATTTCGCGCGCCGTGATGCGCGGAAGACGGCTCATTGAGCGGCGAGCTTGACCGGGACCATTTCCGTGATCGTCTCACGAAGATCGCTATCTGACGGCGGCAAGGGCTGGCCATCGTCGCGATAAACTTCAAGGCACAATTCGATGGCCTCGCGGGCATTGCGCCGCGCCCTATCGAGGGAAGAGCCGTAGGTGACAATTTCCGGAGATGCCTCGCATCGAACCGTGTAGCCTCCTTCCGGCTCAGGCCTAAAAGTGCATACGTACTGGGCTTCGAAGGCGCTGATGGTCTCGCGCGTGCTCATTGTCGAAAAATAGCATCGTTCGCGCCAATTCGCCCCGCTTTGCTGCCCGACCTCGATCGAGAGGGTAGTCCGTATTCCAACGCGGGCTATGAGCCCGTTAACCAGATGGAAACCATAACCCGGGCAAATCTTGCCGAGTCGGTCGCATGGCGCGGTCACGGGGCTCGGGGTCCGGTGCAAGGGTTCGTCGAGTTCGTCAGGACGCTGGGCGCGGCGCGCCTCGCCGCGATGGCCGCGGTCACCGTCGCGCTGATCGGCTTCTTCGCCTTCGTCATCCTGCGCGTCACCGCGCCGCAGATGGCGACGCTGTTCACCGACCTCTCCGTGCAGGACTCGGCGGCCATCGTCAAGGACCTCGAACGCCAGGGCGTCCCCTACGAGCTCAAGAACGACGGCGGCATCGATCCTGGTGCCGAAGGACCAGGTCGCCGCGCCTCCGCATGAAGCTCGCCGAGGACGGCATGCCGAAGGGCGGCGGCATCGGCTACGAGATCTTCGACAAGTCCGACGTGCTCGGCGCCACCAGCTTCGTCCAGAACATCAACCACCTGCGCGCGCTCGAAGGCGAGCTCGCGCGCACCATCCGCGCGATCGACCGGGTCGAGCAGGCGCGCGTCCACCTCGTCCTGCCCGAACGGCCGCTGTTCTCGCGCGACAAGGTCGAGCCGTCGGCCTCGATCGTGCTCAAGGTGCGCGGCAGCTTGGAAGCCCAGCAGGTGCGCGCGATCCGCCATCTCGTCGCCTCCGCCGTCGACGGCCTGAAGCCGGAGCGCGTCTCGATCGTCGACGAGACCGGGCGGCTGCTGGCCGACGGCGCCGCGAGCGAGTCGGCCGGCGGTCGCGGCACCGACGAGCGCCAGGCCACCTTCGAGCGGCGCCTGCGCGACCAGGTCGAGGCGATCGTCGCGTCGGTCGTCGGCCCCGGCCGGGCGCGCGTGCAGCTCGCCGCCGAGTTCGACTTCAACCGCATCACCCAGACGTCCGACCTTCGATCCGGACGGCCGCGTGGTGCGCTCGAGCCAGACGCGCGAGGAGACCGCGGCGACCGCCGACCGCAATGGCGGGCAGGTCACGGTCGGCAACGAGCTGCCCGGCGCGCAACCAGCGCCCGCCCGACGCCGACGCCCGCGCGACCAGAGCAAGAAGTCCGAGGAGATCGTCAACTACGAGATCTCCCGCACGACCAAGACCGAGGTGATCGAGGGCGGCCGCGTCAAGCGCATCTCGGTCGCGGTGCTGGTCGACGGCACCTACGCCAAGAACGACAAGGGCGAGATCGCCTACCAGCCGCGCACCAAGGAGGAGATCGACCGCATCGCCGCGCTGGTGCGCTCCGCCATCGGCTTCGACCAGAAGCGCGGCGACCAGGTCGAGGTCGTCAACCTGCGCTTCGCCGAGCGCCGCCGCTGCCGATCGCCGAGCCGACCGGCTGGATGTCGGTGTTCCAGTTCACCAAGGACGACGTCATGCGCGGCATCGAGCTCGTCGTGATGGCGCTGCTCGGCCTCGTCGTGCTGCTGTTCGTGGTGCGGCCGCTGGTGCGCCGCATCCTGACGCCCGGACGGCCCGGCGCTCGCCGCACTCGCCGGCATCCGCTCCGTCGCGGCATGCGCCCGCCGCTGACGCCGCAGCCGCCGCAGGCGACCGCCGGCGAGAGCGTCCCGAGCCCATCGCAGCCAGACCTCGCAAGATGATCGACATCGCCCAGGTCCAGGGCCAGGTGCACGCGCAGTCGGTCCAGAAGGTCGGCGAGCTCGCCGACAGCAATCCGAACGAGACCGTCGCGATCATCCGCCAGTGGCTCCACGACAGCCCGGCCTGATCGAATCCATGCCGCACGCCGACAAGCACCAACGAAATCGCCGACCTCGTCGCGACGCTCGCCGGCCGTCAGGCAGCGAACGGCAGCGGCCGCCAGCTCAGCGGCCCGGAGCGCGCCGCCGTGCTGATGCTGGCGCTCGGCGAGCAGCACGGCGCGAAGGTCTGGAAGCTGCTCGACGACGACGAGATGCGCCAGCTCTCGATCGTCATGTCGACGCTCGGCACGGTCGAGGCCGAAGCGGTCGAGAGCCTGCTGCTCGAATTCGTCTCGCGGCTGTCGGCCTCGGGCGCCCTGCATGGGCAACTTCGACGCGACCGAGCGGCTGCTGCAGCAGTATCTGCCGCCCGAGCGCGTCGCCAACATCATGGAGGAGATCCGCGGTCCGGCCGGCCGCAACATGTGGGAGAAGCTCTCCAACGTGCACGAGCAGGTGCTCGCCAACTATCTGAAGAACGAATACCCGCAGACCGTCGCGGTGGTGCTCTCCAAGATCCGGCCGGAGCATGCCGCGCGCGTGCTGGCGATCCTGCCCGAGGAGTTCGCGCTCGACGTCGTCAGCCGCATGCTGCGCATGGAAGCGGTGCAGAAGGACGTGCTCGAGCGGGTCGAGCAGACGCTGCGCACCGAATTCATGTCCAACCTGGCGCAGACCCGCCGGCGCGACGCCCACGAGCTGATGGCGGAGATCTTCAACAATTTCGACCGCCAGACCGAGACGCGCTTCATCACCGCGCTGGAAGAGCGCAACCGCGAGAGCGCCGAGCGCATCAAGACGCTGATGTTCACCTTCGACGACCTGGTCAAGCTCGACGCCGGCTCGGCGCAGACGCTGCTGCGCCACGTCGACAAGGACAAGCTCGCCCTGGCGCTCAAGGGCGCGTCCGACGCGGTGCGCGAGTTCTTCCTGTCCAACATGTCGACGCGCGCCGCCAAGATGCTGCGCGACGACATGGAGGCGCATGGGGCCGGTGCGCCTGCAGGACGTCGACGAGGCGCAGGCGCTGCTCGTCAATCTCGCCAAGGACCTCGCCGCCAAGGGCGAGATCATGATCGCCAAGAGCCGCGGCGACGACGAGCTGGTCTACTGACATGAGCGCGCCGGCGAAATTCCTGTTCGACGTCGACTTCGGCGTCGACCGCCGCAAGCCGGCCGACCAGGCGATATCGCAAGCGATGCACGAAGCCGCGCTCGCCGAGGCCGAAGCGCGCGGCTACCGGACCGGACAGGCCGCCGCGGCGCGCCGAGGCCGCCGCGGAAGCCGAGCGGCCGCATCGCGCTCGCGCATGGAGCGCATCGGCGCACGGTGCTCGGCCGGCATCGCGCAGCGGCTTGCGCGCCATCGAGGACGCGGCTCGAAGCCGAGGCGGTCGAGGTCGCGGCGGCGGTCGCGACGCAAGCTCGCGCCGGCGCTGATCGCCGCGCGAGCCGTTCGCCGAGATCGCCGCGCTTGCGAGCGAATGCTTCAGCCAGCTCGTCGGCGCGCCGCACGTCGTCGTGCGCGTCAGCGATGCGCTCGACGACGCGCGCCCGCGAGCGCCTCGACGGAGATCGCGCACGCGCATGGCTTCGACGGCCGCCTGGTCGTGCTTGCCGAGCCCGACATCGCCGCCGGCGACTGCCGCATCGAATGGGCCGACGGCGGCGTCGTCGCGCGACCGCGCCGCGACCGAGGCGGTCATCGCCGAGGCGGTCGACCGCTATGTGGCGGCGCGCCGCAGCCGATGCCGCATGCATCCGAACCGGAGAGCCTCGATGAATGACCGACGAGCCCAGGATGCCGCTGCCGGACCTCGACCGCGAGCACGCCGATGGCGCCTGCCGACGAGCACATGCCGCTGGCGCCCGACGACGATGCGCCGAGCCGCGGCGCCGCCGACCTCGAAGCGGTCTTCGACGTGCCGGTGCAGGTCTCGGCCGTGCTCGGCCGCGCCCAGCATGGAGGTCGGCCAGCTGCTCAAGCTCGGCCCCGGCACCGTGCTCGAGCTCGACCGCAAGGTCGGCGAGGCCATCGACATCTACGTCAACGACCGCCTGGTCGCGCGCGGCGAGGTCGTGCTGGTCGACGACCGGCTCGGCGTGACCATGACGGAAATCATCAAGGCGGAACGCAACTGACGGCGCGCGCTCGACGCCGCAGGCGCAACGTGCAGAGAGGACCGAGACCCATGCGTCTTCTGATCGTCGGCACGCTGAAGGGCCAGCTCGCGCTCGCCACCAAGATCGCGATGGACAAGGGCGCGGCCGTCACCCATGCCGAGACCGTCGAGCAGGCGCTCGCGGGTGCTGCGCGCCGGGCGCGGCGCCGACCTGCTGATGGTCGACGTCGCGCTCGACATCGGCGACCTGATCGCCGCGGCTCGAGGCCGAGCGCATCCACGTGCCGGTCGTCGCCTGCGGCGTCGGGACCGACGCGCGCGCCGCGGTCGCCGCCATCCGCGCCGGCGCCAAGGAATACATCCCGCTGCCGCCCGATCCCGAGCTGATCGCCGCCGTGCTGGCCGCGGTCGCCGACGACAGCCGCGACCTCGTCTATCGCGACGACGCGATGGCGCAGCGTCGTCAAGCTCGCCGAGCAGATCGCGCCGTGCGACGCCTCGATCCTGATCACCGGCGAGAGCGGCACCGGCAAGGAAGTGCTGGCGCGCTACGTCCACGCGCAAGTCGAACCGCGCCGCGCAAGCCGTTCATCTCGGTCAACTGCGCCGCGATCCCCGAGAACCTGCTGGAATGCGAGCTGTTCGGCCACGAGAAGGGCGCCTTCACCGGCGCCATCGCGCGCCGCATCGGCAAGTTCGAGGAGGCCGACGGCGGCACGCTGCTGCTCGACGAAATCTCCGAGATGGACGTGCGCCTGCAGGCCAAGCTGCTGCGCGCCTCCAGGAGCGCGAGATCGACCGCGTCGGCGGCGCGCAAGCCGGTGCCGGTCGACATCCGCATCATCGCGACCTCCAACCGCGACCTCGCCGAGGCGGTGCGCGAACGGCACGTTCCGCGAGGACCTGCTCTACCGCCTCAACGTCGTGAACCTGCGGCTCCCGCCGCTGCGCGAGCGGCCCGCGCGACATCGCTCGCGCTCGCCGAGCATTTCGTCGCAGAAATATGCGCAGGCCAATGGCGTGCCCGTGCGCCCGCTCTCCGCCGAGGCGCGCCGCGCAGCTGCTGTCGCAACCGCTGGCCCGGCAACGTGCGCGAACTGGAGAACACCATGCACCGCGCCGTGCTGCTGGCGCCCGGCGCCGAGATCGGCCCCGAGGCGATCCGCACGCCCGACGGCGCCCGGCTCGATGCGCACGCGCCGCGCCGGCGGTCGCGCACGCCGCGCTCGGCCGCCGAGGCGGTGACGCGCGGCGCTGGTCGGCCGCACCGTCGCCGACGTCGAGCGCGACCTGATCCTCGACACGCTCGACCACTGCCTCGGCAACCGCACGCACGCCGCCAACATCCTCGGCATCTCGATCCGCACGCTGCGCAACAAGCTCAACGAATATTCCGGCGACGGCGTGCCGATCCCGCCGCCCGGCGGCGCATCGGCGAGACGCGGCGCGGCGTGAGCCTGAGCACCGATGCCGGACCGCGCGTCGATACTCCCGCATCGTCACGCGCGACCATCATGAACATCGCCGCTGAATCCCGCATTACCACGTCCGGAGAGCGCTTCCGAGCTCGAGTGGAGCGAGCGCCCTCGCATGGGCGAGAGCAGCGGCGCGGCCGCGGCTCGTCCGCAACGTCGCCGGCCGAACCTCGCTAACGGCACCGGCAGATCTGCCGGGCGCCGCAGTCCGGCAGTGCACCAGCCGACGTCGCGCATCGCGTAGCGCTTCAGGCTGCCAATCTCGGCGACCTCGGCGCGCTGCAAGCGCGGCGACATCGCGCTCGCCATCGGCGTCATGGCGATCCTGGTCGTCCTCATCCTGCCGCTGCCGCCGTTCCTGCTCGACCTGCTGCTGGCGATCTCGATCATCCTGTCCGTCCTGATCCTGATGACGGCGCTGTTCATCCAGAAGCCGCTGGAATTCTCCGCCTTCCCGACCGTGCTGCTGATCGCCACCATGCTGCGGCTGGCGCTCAACCTCGCCTCGACCCGCCTGATCCTGGCGCACGGCCACGAGGGCACCGACGCCGCCGGCCACGTCATCGAGGCCTTCGGCAACTTCGTGATGAGCGGCAATTTCGTCATCGGCGTCATCGTCTTCGCCATCCTGGTGATCGTCAACTTCGTCGTCATCACCAAGGGTTCGGGCCGCATCGCCGAAGTCGCGGCGCGCTTCACCCTCGACGCCATGCCCGGCAAGCAGATGGCGATCGACGCCGATCTCTCGGCCGGCCTGATCGACGAGAAGGAGGCCCGGCAGCGGCGCAAGGAGCTCGAGGACGAGAGCTCCTTCTTCGGCGCCATGGACGGCGCCTCCAAGTTCGTGCGCGGCGACGCCATCGCCGGCCTGCTGATCATCGTTCATCAACATCATCGGCGGCATCATCATCGGCGTCGCGCCAGCAGGGCCTGAGCCTTCGCCGAGGCGGCGCAGCACCTACACGCTGCTGACCGTCGGCGACGGCCTGGTCACGCAGATCCCGGCGCTGATCGTCTCGACCGCCGCCGGCCTGCTGGTCTCCAAGGCCGGCGTCGACGGCGCCGCCGACAAGGCGCTGGTCGAGCAGCTCTCCGGCTACCCCAAGGCGCTCGGCATGTCGGCGGCCGTGATGGGCGTGGTGGCGCTGCTGCCCGGCATGCCGATGCTGCCGTTCCTGGTCCTCGCCGGCGGCGCCGGCGCGCTGGCCTATGTCGACTGGACAAGCGCACAGGCCGCCGAGATCGCCGAGGCGCGACCGAAGACCGCCGACGAGGCCAAGGCGCCGCCCGCGGAGGAGCCGATCGCCGACCGCGCTCGCGATCGACGACCTCAAGATCGAGCTCGGCTACGGCCTGCTGCCGCTGATCAACGACGCCGGACGGGCCGACCGCCTCACCGACCAGATCAAGGCGCTGCGCCGCCAGCTGGCGAGCGAGATCGGCTTCGTCATGCCGGCGGTGCGCATCCTCGACAATATGCAGCTCGAGCCGAACGAGCTACGTCATCCGGATCAAGGAGGTCGAGGCCGGCCGCGGCGATCTGCGCCTGGCCAGTCTCATGGTCATGGACCCGACGCGGCGCGCAGATCACGCTGCCCGGCGATGCACACCACCGAGCCGGCCTTCGGCCTGCCCGCCACCTGGATCGACGACGCGCTGCGCGAGGAAGCCGCGTTCCGCGGCTACACCGTCGTCGATCCCGCGACCGTGCTCACCACGCACCTGACCGAGGTGCTCAAGGACAACATGTCGCGAGCTGCTCTCCTACGCCGAGGTGCAGAAGCTGCTGAAGGACCTGCCGAAGGAGCAGACGGAGCTGGTCGAGGACATCGTGCCCGCGCAGATCACCGTCACCGGCATCCAGCGCGTGCTGCAGACCCTGCTCGCGAGCGCGTCTCGATCCGCGACCTCCCGCACCATCCTCGAAGGCATCGCCGAAGGGGTCGCCGCCACGCCGCAATCCGGCTTCGCATCGCCGAGCATGTGCGCGCGCGCCTGGCCCGCCAGATCTGCGCCCAGCACACCGACGCTAGCCGGCTATCTGCCGCTGATCGCGCTCTCGCCGGACTGGGAGCAGGCCTTCGCCGAAGCGATCGTCGGCCAGGGCGACGAGCGCAGCTCGCCATGGCGCCGTCCCGGCTGTCCGAGTTCATCACCCTGGTGCGCGAGCGCTTCGAGGAGCCGCGCGCCAGGGCGAGGTGCCGGTGCTGCTGACTCGCCGGGAATCCGCCCCTTCGTGCGCTCGATCGTCGAGCGCTTCCGGGCCCAGACGGCCGGTATTGTCGCAGACCGAGATCCATCCCCGCGCCCGGCTCAAGACCGTGGGAAGCATCTAGCGCAGGCGTTGCCGCCCGCCATTGCCGGCTTGTGTCCATATTCCGCGTCGCAGACGTAGCGAATTATGTTTATCCGCCAAAAGCTTACCTAGCCGCAACGCGTTTGATGCACCTCGCGGCCGACCCCGCTGAGTAACCTAGCCTCGTATTCGGGGGACTGAATGTTTCTGCCGTGAAACATTTGGCGACATTCGCCGGAAACAGGACCGTGAAAGATTGTCAATCACGGAAATCGACGGGAACTCTCTTTGCCCGGCGGAATTGTAAAAAAGGCACACGCGTTTGTGACCGCGTCAGACCTGAACCCCGAGCCGGCCAATACGTATCTCTCTGTAGACCGAGTTGAACCTTTTCCCACGCTGGTGCGACGAACCGTCAAGACCCTCTGGGGAGGAACCTGAAATGACCCATTCTTTGATCGGCGCCGACCGCAACACCCACCTCAAGATCGTTGTCGTGGCGCTTGTGGCCGCCATCGGCGTCGTTTCCGTCGGCATTACGGCGCGCGTCGCGGACACCGGTTCGCTGACGGCGCAGGTGCGCACCGACGGGCCGGTCTTGAAGGCCGGCAAGCCGGCAACCTTCTCCGGAAACGAGACCGTCGCGGTCCGCTAAAGCCCCAGTTTAGGCATTCGGCGCTTCACCACGCCGATTGACCTCCAAAAACGCCGCTCCTGTGCCCCGGGAGCGGCGTTTTTCTTTGGTCGATAGTGCGACTTGACCCGAGGCCGATTCCAGCCGCTTCATGACAATGGGAGATGACGGTGATCGAGCGGCTCGTCCGCTTTCTCTGGAGGGAAGGCAAGCTAAAGCGAGTATCCGTGAAATCGAACGATGAATTCGTCAACGGCGTGGAGACGCCGATTACGGCGTCTGCGTAATCGAGGGCGGCGTCGCCTGCACCAGCTTGCCGCTGTAGAGCACCGGCCCGCTCGGCGCGCCGGTCGTGGAGCCGCCCTCCGGTTCCAGCGAAACCGCATAGGTCGCCCGGTTGATCGTACCGGCGTCATAATCGGCAAGCGCCCGGCGAACGGTGAACTGCTGGTCGCCGATCAGGCCGAGCGAGCGCGGCCGCGGATTCTTGTCGGCGATCAACCACAATTCATAGCTCTTGCCGGCTTGGCGTTCAGCACCGACCGCCCGGACGGTGACCGTCTTCTTGTCGAGGTCGAGGGTGAGCAGGAAGGCCGGCGAGAATGCATCCTTCTGCAGCACGGCGACGAACTCGACCGGCGCCGCCGACGGCACTTCCACCGTCCTGGTCACCTCGACGATTTTCGGCTTGGGCTGCAGCGCTACCGGCAGCGCATCCGGACGGGTTTCCCGGATCGCCACGAATGCGAGAAGGCTGGCTGCGATGGCGCCCGTCAACATCGTGGCGGCGCGCCAGCGGCGCACGCGGCCGGTGAGATCGATCACCTCGGCATCACTTCGCGTCGGATCAATCATCACCGGTGCGACGGGCGCGGGGCCCGGCTGCGGCTTGAGGTCTTCCGGCCTTTCCAATTCCGGCAGGGCGAGCATCGCGCTCGGCTCGACACCGGCGATCCGCGCCTTGACCCGCTCCCACGTCTCGGCCGGCGGCTCCTTGGAGTCGACCATGGCGCTGAGTTCGCCAAGCTGGCGCTCCCAGACCTTCACGGCCGCCGCGAAGCCAGGGTCCACCGTCGTCATGAGTTGCGCCTGCGCCCGCTCCTCGGCATCGAGCGTGCCGAGGACGTATTCGGCGGCGAGCGCGTCCCTGTCGTCGTCCGTGCTCACGTTCCGAGGCACTCCCGGACATCCACCAGGCTGCGCCGCAGCCAAGTCTTGATCGTGTTCACCGGCTTGTCGAACTTGGTCGCGAGCTGATCGCGGCTCCAGCCGTTGTAATACGCGAGCAGCACCATCTGGCGGCGCTCGTCGTCGAGACCGCCCAGGCAGTTGAGCAGGCGCTTGAGATCGTCGGTGACCTCGCGGCGCGCCAGCGGATCGGGCGTGTCGGCCGCAACGTCCATCGCCGCGCTTTCGTCCTCGATCGAGGCATCGACCCGCTTGCGCACGAGGTCGATCGCGCGGTTGCGGGCGATCGCCACCATCCAGGTGATCGGCGAGGCGAGCCGCGCGATCGAAGTCGCCGGCGCTGCGCCAGAGCTTGAGATAGGTGTCCTGCATGACCTCGTCCGCCAGATCCGCTCTGCGCAAGATACGGAAGGCGACGCCATACAGTTTCGCCCGGGTGGCGGCATAGAGGCGCTCGAACGCGGCCTCGTCGCCCTTGGCGACGGCGGCAAGCAGCCAAACGAGTTCGGACGGCGTCAGCATGGCGCCTGCATCCGTGATTCGCGAATCCCCAGCCCAGTCATGGAATTGAGTATGGCCGCGCCGGAGCGGTCCTCGTCGAGCGGCAAAAACGGATTTGCGTCTTATCGTGGCGCCGGCGCGACACTCCGTCCGCCGGAATGCCCACCGCAGGCTTTCAGATGCCGGCAAAAGGCCCGAACGGTCCGGGCAACGGCTTGCACTGCGCAGAGGGTCCGGCGAACCGCGGCGTTAAAGGCCGCACGGCAGCGCGGAGGCGCATCGCGCCGATGCGGTCCATCTCGGCCTGCTCGCGGGCGCTCTCGACGGCGCGCTCGCGGATCTGGTCGCGCTCGTCGAGCAGCTCGACCTTCTTGAGTTCCTCGAACGCCTCGGCAAGGAGGTCCTTGGCATCGTCGAGCTGGCCGCGCAGCTCGTCGGCCGAGCGCTTGAGGTTCTCGCGGCGCTGGATCGCCGCCTTGGCGTAGGTCGGATAGGCGAAATGCGCCGGGTCCTGGATGCCGGCGCGGTCCTGCTCGACCTTGATCTCGCGCTCGAGATCGCCCGCCATGCGGTCGAACTCGGCGATCATGCCCTCGATCTGCGCGACCTTGCGCCGCTTCTCGTCGACCTGAAATTTCTTCAGGCGAATGAGCGTCTCACGCGACTTCATCGACTCGTACTCCCCAGAAGCCCCGAGCGCCGGCCCGGCAACTGCGCCGTTGAGCGCCGCAACACGGCCGGCAGCCAGCAATGGCGACCGCGATCCTGTCACCACAACGTTAGTTTTCGGTTTCCGCGGCGGCGAGGATTTGCTCAAGACGCTGATACCCTTCGCCCAGGCGTGGTTGCTTCTTCCTTACCCTGGCGACAGGAAGCCTTCGAGCGGCGCATGAAGCGCGATCGCCTCGTCGACCTCGGCGCTGGAGCCCGGCCGATAGGCGCCGAGGCGGATCAGCTCCTCCATGTCGGCATAGGTCGCCATCACCTGCCGCGGCCTTGGCGATGGCCGGCGAGATAGGCCGGGATCGGCGGCGCGCGGCATGGTGCGCGAGATCGACTTCAGGACGTTGATCGCCGGATAGCGGCCGCGCTCGGCGATCGCGCGCTCCATGACGATATGGCCGTCGAGGATGCCGCGCACCGCGTCGGCGACCGGCTCGTTATGGTCGTCGCCGTCGACCAGCACGGTGAAGAGGCCGGTGATGGTGCCGTCCTCGGTGCCGGGGCCGGCGCGTTCCAGCAGGCGCGGCAGTTCGGTGAACACGGTCGGCGTATAGCCCTTGGCGGTCGGCGGCTCGCCGGCCGACAGGCCGATCTCGCGCTGCGCCATGGCGAAGCGCGTGACCGAATCCATCAGCACAGCACATCCTCGGCCCTCGTCGCGGAAATATTCGGCGATGGCGAGCGTGAGATAGGCCGCCTGGCGGCGCATCAGCGCCGGCTCGTCGGAGGTCGAGACCACGACGACCGAGCGCGCAAGCCCGGCCTCGCCGAGATCGTCCTGCAGGAATTCCTGCACCTCGCGGCCGCGCTCGCCGACCAGGCCGATCACCGAGACGTCGGCCTCGACGTTGCGCGCCAGCATCGAGAGCAGCACCGACTTGCCGACGCCGCGAGCCGGCGAAGATGCCCATGCGCTGGCCGCGGCAGCAGGTCAGGAAGGTGTTGAGCGCGCGCACGCCGAGATCGAGCGGGGCGCCGACGCGCTTGCGCGAATGCGCCGGCGGCGGGCTGGCGCGGAAGGGATAAGGCGACGGCCCGCGGAGCAGCGGCCCCTTGCCGTCGATCGGCTCGCCCATCGCGTTGACGACGCGGCCGAGCCAGCCTGGCGAGGGCCGCACCGCGCCGGCGACCGAACTCACCACCGCGCGGCAGCCGCGCCGCACCCCTTCAAGCGCCGCGAACGGCATCAGCAGCGCGTTCGGCCCCGAGAAGCCGACCACCTCGCACGGGATGGCGCGTCCGGCGCCGGTCTCGATCACGACCCGCGCGCCGACCGACATGGCGTGGATCGGCCCGGCGACCTCGACCATCAGGCCGCGCACGCCGGCCACCCGGCCGTAGATCTCGACGCCGTCGAGCTCGGAGATCTGCTTGCGCGAGAGCCTTCAGCGCTGAACCCTCCCAATTCCTAACCGTGCCGGCACAGTCCTTAACTCCGCGTTTACCCGCGTCGTTAATGATCGCGTCACCGTCCTTGGGAACCGATCCCGCTCGCCTGCGCTTCGACGGAGGGCGAGTCTTGAGAGTCGGTTGAACCCAACTCTTAAAGCGAAACATGAGCCGTCAGACGACAGGAAAACGAGCCGTCTCGCAATATCTTACGGCGATTCGCTACGATTCGCACGGGGAATGGTTGCGCCAGAGATTCAGGTTCTGTTAACCATTCGGCATAGTTTCGAATCGGTTTGTCCCAGGGCGTATCAAGGCGGCGCCGGGGCGGCGCGCCAGTCGGACCCGGAGCGGGCGAGGAAGGGGATTGGCATGCGCGTACTGCTGATCGAAGACGACAGCGCCACCGCGCAGTCCATCGAGTTGATGCTCAAATCCGAGAGCTTCAACGTCTACACGACCGATCTCGGCGAAGAGGGCGTCGATCTCGGCAAGCTCTACGACTACGACATCATCCTGCTCGACCTGAACCTGCCCGACATGTCGGGCTTCGAGGTGCTGCGCTCGCTGCGCGTCTCGAAGGTGAAGACGCCGATCCTGATCCTCTCCGGCCTCGCCGGCATCGAGGACAAGGTCAAGGGTCTCGGCTTCGGCGCCGACGACTACATGACCAAGCCCTTCCACAAGGACGAGCTGGTCGCGCGCATCCACGCCATCGTGCGCCGCTCCAAGGGCCACGCCCAGTCGGTCATCCAGACCGGCGACCTCATCGTCAACCTCGACACCAAGACGGTCGAAGTCGACGGCCCAGCGCGTGCACCTGACCGGCAAGGAGTACCAGATGCTGGAGCTCCTCTCGCCTGCGCAAGGGCACGACGCTCACCAAGGAGATGTTCCTCAACCATCTCTATGGCGGCATGGACGAGCCGGAGCTCAAGATCATCGACGTCTTCATCTGCAAGCTGCGCAAGAAGCTCGCCAACGCCTCCGACGGGCAAGAACTACATCGAGACCGTCTGGGGCCGCGGCTACGTGCTGCGCGAGCCGACCGACGAAGAGGCACGCATTCCGGCCTGAACGATCGCCGCCCCGCCTTTAGCCGCCTCCTAGTCCGACCCAAGCAAGCCCCGCCGCAAAGGCGGGGTTTGGCGTTCACGGATTGCGCATCAAGCGCGATTTTATCGTTTCCGCGAGAGGACTTCTTCGCCGTCTTGACAGCCGACTTGCCGGCTTTCCTGGCGGATGTCCTCACCGTCTTCGCCGCTTTTTTCCGGCTCGTCCTGACTGGTCTTCTTTTCGGCCTTCGCCGCAGCGGTCTTGCGGACTTTCGCGCCGTTTTGCGCGCCGGCTTCTTCGCGGCTTTCTGCGCCGTCGCCTTCCTGCCGGCCTTTTTGGTCGATGCCCTGCCCACCTTCTTGCTGGTCGTCTTCGGCGCCTTGTCCGGCCTTCGCGGGGCCGCCCGATGGGCGCTTGGCGTCGGGCCGCAACGGCGCAACGACGCCGCCTGCAGCCGCCAGCCAGAAGCGCAGCTCCGGCGACTTCTCGTCCTTGCCCGATGATGTAGCGCTCCTGCCACTTGTCGTCGGGCTCGCAGCGGCTTGCCGAAGATGTCCGGATGCTGCTTGAGCAGGAACCGCCAGGCGTAATGGTCGTAGAGGTCGAGCACGTGGCAGGCGTAGGCCTCCGCCAGCCCGCGATGACCGCGGATGATCACCATGTTCTCGTCGTTGTTGTGCGAGGCGCGGAAGCCGAGATTGTGCGAGCCGGTCACCACCGTGCAGTTGTCGCTGAACGGATCGATCACGACGATCTTGTTGTGAATGATCGCGAAGCCGAATTTGGCGAGTTCCGCTTCCCAGGCGCCGAAGGCGTCGTTGGCGGTGATGGCGCCGGCGGGAACCGCGCGGAAGTCCGGCTTGAGCCGACGGCCAGCTTCGCACCCTTCTTCTTCGGCTTGCCGGGTTCGCCGACGACGGTCACGCCGGTGCTGCGAGCCGCCACTCCTGGTCGGTCGCGCCGCCCTGATGCAGCGCCTGCGAGAAATTGCTGGCGCGCTGCGCGCTGGTGAGCGCACCGCGCACGAACAGATCCGGGTTCTTGGCCAGCGCCTTGCCGGCCGCATCGAGGATCGAATTGTTGCCGGGATCGAAGGCGAGGAACAGCACCGCCTGCTTGGCGCCGCGATCAGGTCGAACACCCGCTTCATGTCGTTCGGCACCTCCTTGGGCGGGCTCGCGAGCGTGTGATTGGTGTTGGGCGAGAACATCACTTCGACGGTGACGCCGTCGCCGAGATCGATCGGCTTCGCTGATCGAGTTGTCGTTGTTGTTGTGGGTGAAGCCGCGCTGCGTCGGCGACTGCAATTTCTTCTGGTCGCCGCCGCGCGGCGTCGACATCGGCCTTGAGTCGCGTTCCAGTAGTCGAGATAGCGCTGCGCCACCTCCGGCGGATTCGATCACCAGCGCGTTGTTGGTCTGCGTGCAGAGGCCGGTGCTGGTCCAGTTGGTCGAGCCCGAGAGCACGGCCACCGGCGCGTTCTTCTGCGCTCAGCACCATGAATTTGTTGTGCGGGATGCTCCCCTTGCCGAGGAGGCGGTCGATCACCGTCACCCCGGCCGCCTTCAGCGCGGCGCGGTTGTCGGAATCCGCATCCTCGATCGCCTCCTTGGTCTTCGGATCGACGGACTGCTCGTTGCCGAGGATCACGTTGCGGCTCTTCGGATTGGCTCGGCCGCCTTCTTCTCAAGTCCCTTGGGATCATTGAGCTCGTATAGCGCGCGCATGGATGGTGCCGCCGCCCTTGTCGGCGCGATCGAGCAGCGAGGTCACGCCCTCCGAAAGCTGACCCATCAGCCTGATGCGGATGGGATCGGCCGGATCCAGGATGTGCGGGGTCAGCGCGGCGAATGCTGGGCTGGTCGTTGAGCGCGTGGCTCAGCGCCTGCGTCGCCACGATGCCGCGGTTGAAATAGGCGCTGAACGGCGGCCGCTTCGCGGTCAGCGTCACCGTGTTGCTGACGAGCGGCTCCACGCCGGCAAGCGGCGTCAGCGTGCCGCCGGGCGTGCCGCCCATCGCGCACGATGCGATAGTGATAGGTGCCGCCGCGCTTGGCGAAGAGATCCTTCCACCAGAACTTCTGGATCGGAGCCTGTTCGGTAGTCAGCTTGGCGTTCTTGTCCTGGGTCGCGAAGCGCGCGAGCGCCGGCAGCACCGTCTCCTTGCCGCTGCGCGTCGATCTGATGAATCGCAAAGCCGAGGCAGCCGTCGAGATGGCGGTCGAAGGTCCAGGCGACGACGGCGATATCATTGTTGGAAAATGCGACGGCGGGCATCGTCCCCTCCCGAGAGCTTGAGTTGCCTAGCCGCACAAGTTGTATCACATTTCTTCGTCAAGCATACGCATACGCTGGGCGTCGCGCACAGGGATCGCGGTCCGGCGGTGATGCTCGGAGGTGACCTCAGCGCCCTCGCGCGACGGCCAGGCGAAGGGCCGTCATCTGCTTCAGTGCGTCGTTCGTCCCGACGCTGTGGACGGCCGCATTCGGGACATAAAGCCCGCGCTTGTCCGGAAGCGGCTTGAAGCTGTCGGTGAGGCCGACCACGGTCTCGGCGGCGCCAAGCACGAGATAGCCGTGCGGCTCGGTCTGGCGCGCGATGCGGTTGAGCACCCCGATCTTGGTGTCCTGATCGAAATAGATCAGCACGTTGCGGCAGAACACGATATCGAACCTGGCGAGCGCCGCGGGATCGTGCAGCAGGTTGAAGGACCGGTATTGCACCATTGCGCGGATCTCCGGCGCGATCTGCCACATCTCACCGACCTGCGTGAAGTATTTGACCAGAAACTGGATCGGCAGCCCGCGCTGCACCTCGAACTGCGAGTAGATACCGGTCCTCGCCTTTTCGAGCACATCCCCGGACAAGTCGGTCGCGACGATCTCGACGCGCCAGCCCGCGAGCTTGTCGGCCATTTCCTTCAGGATGATGGCGAGCGAATAAGGCTCCTGGCCGGTCGACGCCGCGGCGCACCAGATGCGCAGCCGACGTTGGGCGCCGCGCGCTGCAAGCATCTCTGGCATGATGAACTGCCGGAAGTGATCGAACGGAATCTTGTCGCGGAAGAAGAACGAATTCGTTGGTCGTCATCGCCTCGACCACCTCGACAATGAGCGTCTCGGTTCCCGGCGCCTTCAGCTTCTGCACCAGGTCGCCGAGGCCCGTGAGCCCCGACTTGCGCGCGATCGGCAGGAGCCGGCTCTCGACCAGATATTGCTTGTCGGCCGACAGCGTCAGCCCCGAGCGATCCTTCAGCAGCTTGCGAAGATAGTCGTAGTCGCGAGGTGTCACGGCCGGTCTCCGAGAAACAGACGCACAATCCTGGCAGCGATCTGGTCGAGCGGGAGCACCGCCGAGCACAGGCCGGCCTGTACCGCCGAACCCGGGCATTCCCCAGACCACGCTCGTCGCCTCGTCCTGGGCGATGACGCTGCCGCCGGCGCCGACGATGTCGGCCGCGCCGTGGGTACCGTCACGTCCCATGCCGGTCAGGATCACCGACAGGACAGCGGTGCCCCAGAGCGCGGCAGCGGACGAGAACAACGGATCGACCGCAGGCCGGCAGAAATTGACTCGGCGGCCCGTCGTCGATCGCGATCACCGGCCCGTCCTTGCGCACGCACGCGCATGTGCCGGCGCGCCCGGCGCCACGTAGATGTCCCGGCGCTGGATCGGCTCGCCGTCGCATGCCTTCGCGCGACGGCCGCCCGGTCGCGCGGCCGAGATGCTCGGCGAGGATGGTGGTGAAGGTCGGCGGCATATGCTGGGTGACCAGCACGGGAATGCGCTCCAGCACGGCGCCGAGACCGGACAGGACGGTCTGGAGCGCCTGCGGGCCGCCGGTCGACGACCCGATCAGCAGCACGCGCGGAACGACGGACGAGAACGGACGCAGTTTGATCGCACGGGGCCGCGATCCGGGCCGGCTCGAGATCGCGCGACATCGAGTCCGTCAACCGGACGAAGCATGCGCTCCGGCCGCACGACCGCGCGCGCACCGGCTCGGCATTGCGCTGGCGTCTGCCCGCCGAACTGGCGGATCTTCTCGATGAGGTCGCGGCGGAACGTGGCCGAGGTCGTGACCTCGCGGTTGCTCTCGGGCTTGGGGATGTAGTCGGCGGCGCCGAGCGACGAGCGCCTTCAGGCTGATCTCCGCGTTGCGGCGGGTGAGCGTCGACGCCATGATCACGACGAGGTCGCGCTTCTTCTCGAGCAGCAGCGGCAGCGCGGCGATGCCATCGAGCTCCGGCATCTCGACGTCGAGGATGACGACGTCGGGATCGGTGCGCTCGAGCTGGTCGACCGCCTGGCGGCCGGTGCGCAGCGAGGCCACGACCTTGAGGCCCGCCTCCTCGTCGATCCAGCGCGAGACGCAGGCCGCGCACCACGACGGCGTCGTCGACGACCATCACGCGGATCGGATCGGGCGCCGGTGACAGCGGACCGCGGATGCGGCAGTAGCGGCAACGGTCATGGAAAACGCAACTCGAACAAACGCTACAGAACCGACGCGAAGCCGGAGACGGGAATCAGATCAGTCCGACTTCCTGGAACTTGGCTTCGACGATCTCCTTGTCGAACGGCTTCATGATGTATTCGTCGGCGCCGGCGTGGAGCGCGCGCGCGATGTGGGCGACGTCGTTCTCGGTCGTGCAGAACACGACCTTCGGCTGGTCGCCGCCTGGCAGACGGCGCAGCACCTTGAGGAAGTCGTAGCCGTCCATCACCGGCATGTTCCAGTCGAGCAGGATGGCGTCCGGCATCTGCCGGCGGCACTCGTCGACGCGCCTGCTGCCCGTCCTCGGCCTCGCTGATCTGGAACTCCATGCCTTCCAGGATGCGGCGCGCCACCTTGCGGATCACGCTTGAATCGTCGACCACCAGACAGGTCTTCATCACAGCCTCGCTTCGTTTCGTGGGCGCGTGATGCGCCCGATTTCCACAGCCAATACTTAACGCCGCCAGGGCCTCGCCGCCCGTGTCGAGCACGCGATCGACGTCGAGGATCACCATGAGCTGGCCTTCGAGCGCGATGCACGCCGTCCGACATCCGCGCGAGATGCCGGTCGAGATTGACCGGATTGGGTTCGCGCGTGCCATCGTCGAGCTTGAGGACCTCGCCGACAGAATCGATCAGCAGGCCGTAGGATTCGTTTCTGAACTCGATGCCGACCGCCATCGACCGTCCCGCCGTTCGGTGCGCGGCGGCAAGCCGAGCCGGCGGCGCATGTCGATGGCGGTCACGATGCGGCCGCGCAGGTTGAGCACGCCTGCGATCTCCGGCGCGGCGAGCGGCACTCGCGTCAAGCGGTCGGGCATGAAGACGTCCTGGACGCGCGAGATCGGCAGCCCGAACAGCTGACCGTCGATCAGCACGGTGACGTATTCGATAATGTTTTCATGGGCTCGTGTTCATCGCACTGCTCTCAGGCGGCCTGTTCCCACTCGACGGCCGGTGCCCTTGAGCGCCGCGATCAGGCCCTGCCGGTCGAACTTGGCGACGAAATCATGGAACCCCGCCTGCCGGCCGCGTTCGATCGCGGCCGGCGAGGTCATCGACGACAGCGCGATGATCGGCACGACGGCCGTGCGCGGATCGCCGCGGACCGCCTCCGCCAGTTCGAAGCCGTTCATGCCCGGCATCTCGATGTCGGAGACGATGACGTCGAAGTGCGATCTGTTTCTTCAGGACGGCGAGCGCCTCGTCGCCGCCGCCGACCACCGTCACGTCGTAGCCGGCAGCCTTCAGCACCGGCCCGAGCATGTTGCGGAAGAACGACGAGTCGTCGACGAACAGCAGCGTGCGGCGTCGAGCGCCTCGGCGCGCATCTCCTTGCGCCGGAACCAGTCCTCGAAGGCGAGCGGCAGGAAGTGGCCGATATCGATGATCTCGGTCGCCTGACCCTTGATCACCGCGCTGCCGAGCACGCCGGGCGTGTCGCTGCCGACCTGGATGTCGAGAACGATCCTCGACGATGTCGACGATCTCGTCGACCGCGAGGCCCATCGACCGCCCAGCGTCGGAGAACACGAGCAGCGGCTGGGAGCCTTCGGTCCTGATACGGACGGACGCGTCGGCGCGGATCAGCGGCATCAGATGGCCGCGATACTGCACGAGGTGCCGGCCGTTCGAGAGCTCGATCTTCCTGCAATCGATCTCCTCGAGCCGCGTGACGAGCGAGAGCGGCACCGCCTTCGGCTGCGCGGAGCCGGCACGGAACACCAGCAGCGACACGATCTCTTCGTCGGTCGCGGCGCCTGCGCCCTCCGCTTCCTCGGCTGTCTGCGGTTGCCGCCGCGCCGACCGCCTGCGGCGATGCCGTTCGGATCGATGATCATGATCACCGCAGCCATCGCCCGAGGATGGTGTTGCCGGAGAACATGTTGATGTGGCGCAGCTTGGTCGACATCGGCTTGACCACGATTTCCTCGGTGTGGAACACGCAGTCGACCACGATGCCGAAGATCTGGTTGCCGACCTGCGTCACGACGATGAAGCCGTTCTCGGGTTCGATCCTGCGCCGTCACGTCGATGTTGAGCAGCGTCTTCAGGTGGATCAGCGGCAGCAGCTTGTTGCGCAGCCGCAGGACCGGCGTGTCCTTGATGCGCTCGATGCGGTGCTCGGAATTGCTCCGCGCGCGCACCAGCTCGACCACCGCGAGCTGCGGGATGGCGAAGCGGTCGCCGGCGGCCTCCACGATCAGCGCCGAGACGATGGCGAGCGTGAGCGGGATCTTGATGGTGAAGCTCGAGCCTTCGCCATGGACCGACTTGACGTCGATGGTGCCGCCGATCTGATCGATGTTGGTGCGCACGACGTCCATGCCGACGCCGCGGCCGGACACGCTCGTCACCTTGCGCGGCGGTCGAGAAGCCGGGCGCGAAGATGAACTTGTGGACCTGCGCCTCCGGCATCTTTTCCGCATTCGACATCGGTGACTGAGGCCCAGCGTCACCGCTTTGGCCTTGATCCGCTCGGTATTGAGGCCGCGGCCGTCGTCGGAAATCTCGATGATGATGTGTCCGCCCTCGTGATAGGCGGAGAGCCGGATGGTGCCCTTCTCCGGCTTGCCGGCGGCGCGGCGCTCTTCCGGAGTTTCAAGGCCGTGGTCCGCGGAGTTGCGCACCATGTGGGTCAGCGGATCCTTGATGAGGTCGAGCACCTGGCGGTCGAGTTCGGTCTCGGCGCCGTGCATCTCCAGCTCGATCTCCTTGCCGAGCTCGCTGGCGAGGTCGCGCACGACGCGCGGCAGCTTCTGCCAGGCATTGCCGATCGGCTGCATGCGCGTCTTCATGACGCCTTCCTGCAGCTCGGCGGTGACGTTCGAGAGCCGCTGCAGCGGGACCTTGAAGTCGGAATCCTCGTGGCGGCGTCCGATCTCGAGCAGCTGGTTGCGGGTCAGCACCAGCTCGGAGACCATCGTCATCAGCTTCTCGAGCGTGTCGACGTTGACGCGGATCGACTGGCTGGCGATCTTGCTGTCGGACGTCTCGCCGTCGTCTTTTTCGGCGACCGGCCTTGCGCTTTGGCCTCGGCTTGCGCGTCGCCGGGGCTTCTGCGATCGTCTCCGCTTCGGGACCCGGCGCTTCGCGGAAGGCGCGCTCGAGTTCGTCGAGCGAAACCTCGCCGGGGCGCAGCGGACGCTCCAGCGACCTGATAGACCAGCGAGCCGATGGCTTCCTCCGGATCGGCCACCGCCTGATTCCTGGCGCGCCCGGGCATGGTCCCGGCCATCGCCATCTGCTCGAGCCGGGCGATCAGGTCGGCGTCGGAGCCTTCCGGCTCGCGCTCGTTACGCTCGAGCCCGCCGAGCACGGCCTTGAGCTGGTCGATGGTGGCGAGGATCAGCGTGACGGCATCGCCGGTCACCGGCATGCCGTCGCGGAACTTGCCCATCAGCGTCTCGGCGGCATGCGCCAGCGCCTCGAGACGCGGCAGGCCGAGGAAGCCGCAGGTGCCCTTGATGGTGTGGACGAGACGGAAGATGTTATCGAGAATCTTGGCGTTGTTCGGGTCCTGCTCGAAGCGAACGAGCTCGACGTCGACCATGTCGAGGCTTTCGTTCGTCTCGGTCAGGAATTCCCGAAGCAAGTCGTCCATGGAAAGGTGCCTTCGTCGTCAAGCGCGACCAGCAGGTCGTACTTTGCGAAGCGATGGCAGTGTGTTGGGAAACCCTTTAATTTTGGTTGCGCGGCGGCCGGACATTGCAGTCATGGTGATTTAACAAGTTTTCGCTGGAAAAACAGAAAGGCCATTCCATCGGCGCGCTGCCGACCCTCCGCACAGTTCGAATGCCAGCGAGTGAACGACGCGGTCAGGCCGCGTCGGGCCGCGCGCTGAGCACGATGGTGTCGCCCTCCGGCGCGATCGTCAGATGCAATTCGCAGGTGCGCGCAAGCAGCCCGGTAAAGAACGGCTGGATGGCGTGGGCATCGACGGAAACCGCAGGATCGGCGGCAAGGAGCGCCGGGATCGCCTGCGGAATCCGCGCATTGAGGCCTTCGGCGTTGATCTGAAAGCCCATGGTCTCGCCGTCGCCGACCGGCGCAATCGTCAGCGTGCCGCCGCGCGGGATCGTCTGCCCACCCAATATCAGCAGATTGAGCAGGAGCTTGACGCGGTTCTTCGGCAGGAAGACGCGCGGGAGGTTCCAGGCAAGCTTGGTCTTGTCGTCCTCGAAGAAGCCACGTGCCACGGCCTCGGCATCCCCAAGATCGATCTGCGCCCCGGCCGAACCGGCGGCGCCGAAGGCGAGCCGGCAGAACTGGAGGCGGGCCGAAGCCGCGCGGGCGCTTTTCTTGATCAGCTCAAGGGCAAAGGTCTTGGTCGACTCGTCGTTGTCGTCTTCCAGCACTTCGATGCCATTGACGATCGCTCCGACCGGACTGATCAGGTCATGGCAGACTCGCGAGCACAGAAGAGCTGCAAAGTCGAGGTTGTCCATTGGGTTAGGACCCGACATGACGTGAATCTCCGGTGACGATGAGCGGCCGGCCGCCGCTACCCATGGCCGCGACTCGACATGCCCGCGGATGACGCCGGTGTGATACACCGCACGCGCGCAGACTGCCAAGGCTGTGCCGTTTCTCCGTGCTGGGCCGCGTTCATTCCATCATGCCGCCGACGATTCATAACGATCCCGGTCTGCTCGATGCGCTGACCGCGGTGGCTTCGCATGCCGGCCAAGCCATCCTTGCGGCGGCACCGATTCATCGCCTGAAGGCCGACCGGTCACCCGTCACCGCGGCGGACGAGGCGGCCGAAGCGGTGATCCTGGAAGGGCTGGCCCGGATTCTTCCGGGTGTGCCAGTCGTCTCGGAAGAAGCCGTTTCAAGAGGGGAAATCCCGGCACTGGCATCGACCTTCGTCCTCGTCGATCCTCTTGACGGAACGCGCGAGTTCCTCGCCGGCCTTTCGGAATACACCGTCAACATCGCGGTCGTGATGGACGAGACGCCGGTGATCGGCGTGATTGCGGCCCCTGCCCTCGGACTGGTGTGGCGCGGAGTGGCCGGCGAAGGATCGCAGCGCCTCCGCCTTGGCCCGGGCGCGGCACCCGCCGACGCTGCGGAGCGCATTGCGATCCATCCGCGCCGTGCCCGGTCGTCCGCGCTCGTGGCGACGGTGAGCCGTTCCCATCCCGATCCGGAAACCGACGCCTTCATCGGCCGCCTGCCAGGCGCCACCAGAGGTCATCTCCGGCTCATCGATGAAGTTCTGCTGCCTCGCCGAAGGGACCGCCGACGTCTATCCGCGATTGGTCCCGCCGATGGAGTGGGATATCGCCGCGGGACACGCCATTCTCGTCGCCGCCGGCGGCGTCGTGCTTCAGCCTGACGGCGCCGCCTTGCGTTACGGCCGAGCCGACCAAGGCTTCCGCGCGCTCCCCTTCATCGCATGGGGCGATCCGGATGCGGCGGCGCGCTATCGGACCTGAGCATCGTAGGTCCTCGTTGATCAGTTCATGCATGACCGACGGCCATTTCTCCTCGGCTGCCGCGACCGCGTTTTCCGGGTCGGCGAGGAACCTGTCCCGGCTTTCCACGCTGTGGAACAGATAGAGCCGCGCTGCCGTGACCAGCCAAAGCTGAGGATGGCCCGGCGTCGCGATCCCGAGGGCCAGCGCGACCGGATCGTAGCCGCCGAACCGCGGCATGTAGACCTCCGGGCGATCGGCGAAGGCCGCCCGGTTGCCCTCGTTGCGGAAACGCCAGACGGCGCCGGCGAAGGGATATTCCAGAACCGATGATCCGAGCATGGGCTTGGCGTCGGTGAAGTACCCGACCGGGTCGAAGCCATGGATGGCGAGACCGCTGTTGCGGTCGACCACGACCCGTTCCGTGGTTTGCGCTCCCGCCTGCGGCGCGGCCCCGAGCGCAGCCACAAGTGCCGCCGAGCGGAGCAAGAAAACGCCGAACCTGTCCGATGACTTCCCCATACGCCGCCGCTGCCGTCATAGTTTTTGCGTAAACGTGCCGCGATTCGAAGTGCGTCTTTCGATACGGCATCGGCGTATGCAAGCGGTTAAGTGGAAGACCCTGGGGAGAGCTCATGCGCGCCGACTTACGCATCGCACTTTATCTTCTGCCCCTTTTGCTGATGGGTATCCTCCCTGCCGCGGCACAGAATGCCCCTGGGCAGTATCCCCCTCCGCAAAATCCCCCCGGCCAGTATCCGCCGCAGTCTGACCCTTACCCGCCGCCGCAGCGCCAGTATCAGCCGCCGCCTCCCCCACAGTCCGGTCCGCCGCCGAGCACGCAATATGCGCCGGGCGAAATCATGGACGCCGGCCACCGCTTCTTCGGCGGCGTGTCGCGCGGGCTCGCCAGCGTGATCGAGAAGGCGATATCCCAATGGGGCCTGCCGAACGGCTACATCCTCGGCCAGGAGGGCGGCGGCGCGTTCATCGGCGGGCTGCGCTACGGCGAGGGCACGCTCTACACCAAGAATGCCGGCGACCTGCGCGTGTTCTGGCAGGGCCCGACCGCTCGGCTAGGATTTCGGCGGCGACGGCGCCCGCACCATGATGCTGGTCTACAGCCTGCCGGCCACGGAAGCGATCTACCAGCGCTTCGGCGGCGTCGACGGCTCGGCCTACCTCGTCGGCGGCTTCGGCATGACGGTGCTGACCGCCAACAACATCGTGCTGGTGCCGATCCGCTCCGGACGTCGGGCTGCGGCTCGGCGCCAACGTCGGCTACCTCAAGTTCACGCCGCAGTCGACCTGGAACCCGTTCTGAAGCGGCCGTGCTTCGCCTGTAGCACGCCCACGCCGCACGCGATTCAGGTTAATCGGCGCACAGCGCTGGCCGCGACAATTGCGTGCGTGGCATGGTATCGGCCGGATCATTCGCAAGACCCGGCTCGGAGGCGTCGTTCATGATCGAACCGATCATGTATTTCGGGCTCGGCTTTCTGGCCGCGAGCCCTGATCGGGCTCGTTATCGTGCCGTTCGTCCACGCGCGCGCCGTGCGTCTGACCATCCGCCGCCTGGAAGCCGCGACCCCGCTGTCGATGGCCGAAATCCAGGCCGACAAGGACCAGTTGCGCGCCGAATTCGCGATGTCGACGCGGCGGCTGGAGATGAGCGTCGAGCAGCTCAAGACCAAGACCACCGGCCAGCTCGCCGAGCTCGGCAAGAAGACCGACGTCATCAACCGGCTCAAGATCGAGCTGGGCGAGAAGACCGCCACGATCTTCGCGCTGGAAGCGCGCGACAAGGCGCTACGGGACCAGCTCAACGCCACCGAGGACGAGCTGACCGTCAAGACCAACGCGTTGCGCGAAGACCGAACGCTCGCTCGCCGACCGCCAGTCGGAATTGTCGAAGCTCACCTCCGGGCTCGACCAACAGTCGGTGGCCGGTCGCCAGCCAGCAGATCGAGATCGTATCGCTCGACGACGCAGGTCGATACCCTCACGGACCAGGTCGCGAGCCTCAAGAAAGAAGTCACCGCGACCGAAGGCCGTCTCGCCAATCAGCGCGTCAGCGCGGAAGCGGCGACCAAACTGCTCGCCGACGAGCGCGGCAAGGTGGAAAACCTCGCCGGGCGCATCGCCCAGCTCGAACAGCAGATCGCCCAGCAGACCACCGAAGCGGAGACCTTGAACCGCCGCGTCGCCGAACTTGAAGGGCTTACAGCGGAGCAGGGACGCGTCCTGGCCGAACGCGACCGCGAGCGCGACCAGCTTCGGCTCGACGTCGAGGCGGCGCGCCGCGTCGAGGCGGATCTGCGCGGCGAGCTTGCCTCTCTCGACCGGCGCCACGACGCCGCGACCGAGGCGCTGCAAATGGAGAAAACGCTGGCCGAAAGCCAGATCGAGCGGGCACGCGAAGAGCGCGCGAAGGCACAGCAGGAGCTCGCGACGCTCAAGCGCGAAGCCGAGGAGACCTGGAAATCCGAGCGGGTGGAGAATGCGCTTCTGCGTGAGCGCATCAACGACGTCGCCGCCGAAGTCGCGCGCCTGACGTCGGCGCTGGAAGGCCCGGACTCCCCGATCGAGACCATTCTCGCGGAAGCAAGCGCGCCGCGCCTGCAGACCGCCATGAACGGCGGCTCGAACAGCGACAATGGCGCGACCGTCACCAGCATCGAGAATGCGAAGGGCAGCCTTGCGGACCGCATCCGTGCGCTGCAGACCCGCGCGTCGCGCCTGTCGTCGGCGACTTAACAGACGCCGGCCTGCCAGCTTTCTTCAACAAGCGATTGCAGCGTCTGAAAAGCGAATGCGCACGCGATATAGCTTTAATTAGTGCTTAAGCATACCGATTAACCCAACATTAAGACTCTGCATCACGGCCCGGAAGTTGCGGTGTTATTGTCCGCAATACCACAGTGACACACATTCACGCGGGTCAGACATGTTTCAGCAAAGCAGCATCGTGGCGGCCGGACCGGCGGGCATCCCCGTCGACAAGGAGCTTGGCGCGGAGGCGCGCCCCGGCACGAATGGCAACGCGACGATCGACACCGGAAACCTTATCGCCGTCATGTGGCGCCGCAAGGGCTGGATCATCGGCACAACAATTCTGGCGCTTCTTGGCGCCTTGCTTTTCGTCCTCGTGGTGCCGCCCAAGTTCGTCGCGACGACGCAGATATTGATCGACCCCAGCGACCTGCGGGTGGTCGACAATGTCGTCACGCCGGCCGGCCAGACCAGCGATGCCAACCTGGCGAAGATCGAAAGCCAGGCCCGCGTGCTGACCTCGGACACCGTCCTGCGCCGCATGATCGCCAGCGAGCGGTTGGACCACGATCCCGAGTTCCTTGCCCAGCAGCTTTCTTTGTACCGCCGCGTTGTCAGTTCGATGCTTGGGGCCGCCGGTTTCGAATTTGCCAAGCAAGAGGCCAATCCGACACTCGACGTCCTGCGCGAACTGCGCAAGCGCATCACCGCGCGCCGTGCGGAGCGCACCTACGTCGTCGACCTCAGCGTCGAAGCGGCGGATCGCGACAAGGCGGCACAGGTCGCCAACGCCATCGCCCAAGCTTATCTCGAAGAAACCAACGCCGCGCGCTCGGAGGCCGCACGCCGCGCCTCCGGCTCGCTCACGGGACGTCTCGCCGAGCTTCAGGACAAGGTGCGCCGGGCGGAGGAGCGCGTCGAGCAATACAAGACCCAGAACAACATCGTTGGCGCGAGCGGGCAACTCGTCAACGAGCAACAGCTCAGCGAGATCAGCAATCAACTGGTCCAGGCCCGCGCCCGCACGGGTGAAGCCAAGGCGCGCTACGACCAGATCCAGACGCTCAAGCGCAGCGGCACGGAGCCCGGCGCAATCGCCGAGGCCGTCCAGTCTGCGACCGTCGCAGCCTTGCGTGCGCAGTATGCCGAGATCGTGCGCCGCGAAGCGGAACTCACCGCCAAGGTTGGGCCGCGCCATCCGGCGATCAGCGAGATCCACGCCCAGGCGCGCGACATCCGCCGCCTGATCGCCGAAGAGGTCGCGCGTATCGGGCAGGCTGCCTACAACGACTACGAGCGTGCGCGCGCCACCGAAGAAGCATTGTCGAACAGTCTCGATGCCATCAAGCGCGAGGCGACGACGACCAACGAGGCCCTGGTGCGCCTGCGCGAATTGCAGCGCGACGTGGATGCGAACCGCGGCGTTTACGAAGCCTTCCTGGTCCGCGCCCGCGAGACCGGCGAGCAGCAGCAGCTCGACACATCCAACGTCCGCGTCATCTCGCGTGCCGAGCCGCCACAATATCGCAGCTCGCCGCCGCGTAACATCGTGCTCTTCGCCGCCGCCCTGTTCCTCGGCATCGGCGCCGGTGCCGGCCTCGCGCTGCTCCGCGAGCGGACCGATGACCGCATCTATTCTCCGGTTGCGATCGAAAGCCTGACCGGAATGCCGGTCCTCGCCGTACTCCGGGACGTAAAGGGCAGTTCGCGCCGCTGGCAGGGACGCGGGAACAGCCGGCCAAGTGTGCTGCCTGCTGGCGCGCAGAGCGCTCCTCCCCTCCCCGTTGGCTCCTCTTTGACGCCGGAACTGCGCGCGTTGCGCGACGTCTACAGCAGCAAAGGCGCAAAGCCGGGTGAAAGCGTGCTGCTCATGTCCACGGGCGATGCGGTGGGCAAGACCACGGTCGCGTTGAACATGGCGTTCGCCGCCGCGGCGGCGGGACAGAAGGTCCTGCTCATCGACGGTGACGTCGTCGATCGCACGCTGTCGGAAGCGGTGGCGAGCATGAGCCGTACCGGCCTCGCCGAGGTCGCCGCCGGGACGGTCCCGCTGTGGGACGCGCTTATCCGCGATCCCCAGACGGGACTCCACGTGCTGCCGATCGCCGCCCGAGCGAAAGGCGCAGTCATCCGGCCGATCGGCACATCCGACCTCACGCGCGTGCTGGCGCAGGCCAAGGATTTCGACGTGATCCTGATCGACGGACCGGCCGACCCGGCGGCACCGGCGGCGCACGCTCTCGCCGAGACCGCCGCGCACATCGTGATCACGGCGACGGGCGGCGCGATCCGCGCCAAAGATGTCGCAACCGTCATGGCCGCGCTTCACGACTTCACGGCCAAGATACGCGGCACCATGATCGCGGACGGCGCGGTCAAGGATGCAGCATAGCGGCTACGTGGCTTCGACTTTGCGCAAGGGTAGAGTTGCATCAGGTGGTCTAACTCAACGAGGGGCATCCCAAAGTCAGTCTTTGTTAACCATGCGCAGCGTTAATCGAGGTCGGATTCTGATGTGCAGAGTTGGATTCGCCTCATGCGGCCACGTCTCCTGGTTCTTGCTTTGGCCGTCGCGCTCGCGGCGTCGGGCTGCGCGCGCCGCGCCGCCGTCATGACGCCGGTCGCCGAGCCGATCGTTGCCATGCCGCTCGCCATGGCGCCCGAGGATGCGCCCTACACCCTCGACGCCGGCGACAAGCTGCGCATCGTCGTGTTCGGCCAGGAGGGCCTTTCGGCGATCTACGCCGTTGACGCTTCGGGCAGCATCACCATGCCGCTGATCGGCGCCGTGCATGCGCGCGGCAACACGCCGGCCGGTCTTGCCAAGACCATCGCCGACAAGCTGCGCCAGGGCTACATCCGCGAGCCGCATGTCGCGGTCGAGATCGAGACCTACCGCCCGTTCTTCATCCTCGGTGAGGTGACGACGCCGGGGCAGTATCCTTACGTGCCCAACATGACCGTGGAGAATGCCGTCGCCATCGCCGGCGGCTTCACGCCCCGCGCGCAACGCAAGACCGTGACGCTGAGCCGCAACATCGACGGCATCCCGACCCGCGGTCCGGTGCCCAACATCGCGCCGGTGCGGCCCGGAGACACCATCGTCGTGCCGGAACGCTGGTTCTAGAGCTTGCCGGCTTCCTTGAGAACTTCGAACGCGGCACGGTGCGCTTCGTTGGATGCCGGAATCCCGCAATAGACACCGACCATCAGCACCAGTTCCTGCAACTCCTCGACGGTGCAGCCATTGGCAAGCGCGCCCTTGAGATGGACGCGAAGCTCGGGGGCATGGCCCGCTGCCGCCGTCATCCCGACGACGATCATCGATTTGACCTTCGGCGGGATCGCCGTGCGCTGCCAGATGTCGCCATAGGCGAGCCCGTTGATGATCCCCTGCAGCGGCTCGCCGAACGGCCCGAACGCCGTCATCCGCTTGTCGACGACGTCGCCGCCGAACATCTCCTTGCGGAATTTCAAACCCTTCTCGGCGAGGTCGTTGGTATCCATCCCCTGAACTCCTTTTGATATTACGCGCGGACGTCGACGCTTTCACATCTCATCTACAGCACGGCCATCAGTCTTGACCATCGGGCCGTCATGACCGGACTTGTCGTGGCCATCGCGATTCCGTACCCATGGTCTGGCAATGTGAACGGGACCATGAGGCGCGCGCCGACCATGATGATGAGAGAATACGCGTGATCAACGCAGTCGTCATCGGCATGGGGCGATGGGGCCAGTCGATCCTCAACGCAGTGCAGGGCAAGAGTCCACGCCTGCGCTTTATCCTCGGCGTCACAAAGGAGCCCGAGTTGGTCCGCGACCTCGCGGCATCACATGGCATCGAATTGTCTACTGATTTCGAGGATGCGCTCGCCGATCCGCGCATAGAGGCGGTGTTCCTGGCGACGCCACATTCGCTGCATGTCGACCAAATCATCGCGGTGGCTGCGGCCGGCAAGCCGGTGTGGTGCGAGAAGCCGCTGGCGCTCACGCGCAGGGACGCCGCGCGCGCGGTCGCGGCGTGCCACGAGGCTGGCGTCGTCTTCGCGCTCGGCAACAACAAGCGCGCCTTCCCGTCGATGCGCGAGCTCAAGCGCCTGGTCGACGACGGCACGCTGGGCAACATCCTCCACATCGAGGGTCATTTCACCAACGAGCACAGCACGCGCGTGAGCGGCGGCTGGCGCGACGACCCGCGCGAATCTCCAGGCGGCGGCTTCACCGGCGCCGGGCTTCACGTGCTCGACGCGCTCGTCAATCTCGGTGGCCCGCTGGCACGCATCGATGCCCGGCTGTTCGCCCAAAAGCCACCGCCGGATCCGCGCGACGTCGCGGCGGCACTGGTGCAATTCGCCAGCGGCGCGACCGGCCTTCTCGCTACGGTACGGGCCGGGCCGATGTATTGGCGCATCCACGCCTTCGGCACCAAGGGCTGGGCGGAAGCGCGCGGCGAGACGACCCTAACCGTTGCGCTGATGGGCCAGGAGCCGGAGACGCGCACCTATCCGCCGGCCGACTCTCTCGGCGTCCTGATCGAGGCCTTCGCGGAGGCGATTGAAACCGGCAAGCCGTTCCCGGTTTCGACGGCGCAGATGCTCGACACCGTCGCCGGCTTCGAGGCGGCCATCGCCTCGATCACGTCCCGCGAGCCGGTCGTGGTTCACGCTTCGTAATATTGCTCCGTCACTGCTGCGCGATGCCGGCGGCCTCGCGCACCTTGTTCCAGCGCGCGAACTCGCCCGCCATGAACATACCGAAGGCCTGCGGCGTCGAGCCCTGCACCGCGACGCCGGCCTTGATCAGGCGCTCGCGCACGGCCGGCTCCGCGATCGCCTCGTTGAGCAACGTGTTGAGCTTGGCGATGATCTCGGGCGGCGTGCCGCGCGGCGCGAAGAAGCCGTACCACGTCGTCACATCGTAACCCGGCAGCACGCCGGACTCGATCGCCGGCGGCACGTCGGGCACCAACGGGAAGCGATCCTTGCCGGTGACGGCGATTGCCTTGAGCTGGCCGGACTGGACCTGCCCGAGCACGGCCAGCACGGTGTCGAACAGCACGTCGACCTGCTTGCCGAGCACCGCCGTGATCGCCTCGGGCGACGTGCGATACGGCACGTGCAGCATGTCGACGCCGGCGATCTGCTTGAACTGCTCGGCCGCGAGGTGCTGCGTCGCGCCGAAGCCGGGGCTCGCGAACACGATCTTGGTGCCCGCCTTGCCGGCCGCGACCAGCTCCTTGGCATTGTTGGCGGGAAAGTCGGGGCGCGTCACGATGATCAGGCTCGCCGTCGCGACCAGCGACACCGGCTCGAAGGCGGTCAGCGTGTCGTAGCGCAGCGACTTGTTCATCGTCGCCGCGATGATCTGGCCCGCCGTCATCACGCCGAGCGTGTAGCCGTCCTTGTCGGCACGGGCGACCGCCTCGTTGCCGATCGTGCCGGCGGCGCCGGGCCGGTTCTCGATCACCACCGGCTGGCCGAGCTTTTCCGACATCGACTGCGCCAGGATGCGGCCGACGATGTCGGCACCGCCGCCGGGACCGAAGGGCACGATGACGCGGATCGGCCGCTGCGGATAATCCTGCGCGCAGGCCGGCGCGGCGAAGCCCGTCACGAAGACGAAGGCCGCAACAAGCGCGGGCATCAGCTTGATCATGCGTTTCCCCTTATGCCTTCACTGTGGATCGGCTCACTCACCGAGGCGCGAGGCGCTTGTTGTTGTGGTCCGCAGTTTCGATCAAGCCTGACGGCAGGTCCACCCTTCCTTGACGTGCTTGTCGTGATCTTAGTGCGCGCGCAAGATTCTCAGCGGCGCGCACGCGCCTTAGCTTTGGCCACTCCTCGAAACCAGGAAATGGGGCGCTGGGGGACCCGTCTTGTGTCTGCGCTCTGCGACGTGGCCGCATTGGCTTGGCCCCATAAGGCCGGATCGATATCGGCCAAGAGCTGAAAAACGCGGCGCAAAAGTCTGTTTGATTTTATTGGCGCTCCCTAGGAATCGAACCCCTGTTTTCGCCGTGAGAGGGCGACGTCCTGGGCCGCTAGACGAAGGGAGCTTGCGACGGCTCCAAATAGCCTTGATGGCGGCCCCGCGCAAGCTGGCCGATTGCCGGAGCGCCCGGCGTTCCCGGCCGAAGCGCCTTAACCACCTGTCGAGCCGGTCCCCTGCGGAACTCAACGCGGCCACCATCATTGTACTGACGATAACCACGTTTCATTGAGGAGCGACCGATGGGACTGTTCTCCAAGGACATCCAGAGCCTGGACGACCTGTTTCTGCACGGCCTGCAGGACATCTATTACGCCGAGAACCAGATCGCCAAGTCGTTGCCGACGATGATCGAGAAGGCCCACGACGCCGATCTGAAGCGGGCCTCCAGCTTCATCTCCGCGAGACCGAGGACCAGATCAAGCGGCTGGAGCAGGTCTTCGACGCCAACGGCCAGGAGCCGAAGGGCGACCAAATGTCCCGCGATCGACGGCATCCTGAAGGAAGGCGACGATCTCATGGGCGAGATCGGCAACGACGACGTCATGAATGTCGGCATCATCGCCGCCGGCCAGGCGGTCGAGCATTACGAGATCACGCGCTACGGCGCGCTGATCGCCTGGGCGCGCGAGTTGGGCCGCAAAGGAATCCAGTTGCTCACCCAGAATCTCAACGAAGAGAAGGCGACGGACCTCAAGCTGACCAAGCTGGCCGAACGGCGGGTCAATCCAAAGGGGGCCGGCAAGACGCGCCGCACGACATCCGCTTCCCGCAAGACCGCCGGACGCAAGGCCGCCGGACCGAAGACAACAGCGAAAAAGACGAGGCCCGCCCCCGCCAAGAAGGCAACGCGGCAAGCCGCTGCCCGCAAGAAAGCGCCGGCCCGCAAGAAGTCCGCCCGGCGCTGAGCATCGGAAGCGCCTCGGTTCACCCGAAGTCGCAAGCTTACGTCCGTTACGGCGCGGCCGGCAGCCGCAGGCGGCCTACCGGTTTCAGTGTCTTGAGGTCAAAGCTGCGAATCTCGGTCTCGCCTCCGGCCTCAATGGTGATGACGATGCGGCCGTCGCCGACGCTCGTCGCAAAAATGCGCGCGCCCCTGGGCAGCATTTCCGTCACGTCCGGAGGCGGACCGCCGTCAGCGGAACGCGACACGCGATAGCCGATCACCATCAGCACCGCGCCGATCGCCACTACGGTGACGACGAGCGAGATCAGCATCATGCGCCGTACGCGGGCAAACGCCTGCGCGGCGCTGGATTCGAACGGAGGATCGGCCGGCGCGGTCATAACATCATCCAACAATCAGCGCCGCAGGATGCCACCCAGCGTGCCTCGCACGATGGCGCGGCCGATTGAGCCGCCCAGCGATCCGCCCAATGACTTGCCGACATCGGCGGCGACCTTGCCGGCCACCTTGTTGACGACCGAGCGCGTCACCTCGCGGGTGACGAGCTGGCCGGTGCTCAGGCGCTGGCTGCGCGGCCGGCCGGTGCCGAACAGGCCGCCGAGAACCCCGCCGATCTGGCCCAGCAACCCGCCGCCTTCGGGCTGCTCACCCTGCCCCTGCGGCGGAGCACCCGGCGGCTGGCCCGGTGCGCGGCCCCACGGTCCGGGGACGCCGGGAACCTGTCCCGGCGGCGGCGGAGCGGCTGTCTCGTGAACGCGGTTCTGCAGCCGCTCGTAGGCCGAGTCCGCATCAATCGCGGTATCGTAGACGCCCTTGAGCGGGCTCTTGGCGATGACGGCGGCGCGCTCCTCCGGCGTCACCGGGCCGACCCGCGACGACGGCGGGCGGATCATGGTGCGCTCCACCATCGAGGGCACGCCGTTGTCCTCGAGCAACGAGACCAGCGCCTCGCCCTTGCCGAGCTCGGTGATCACCTGTGCGGTGTCGAGGTTCGGGATTGGGCCGGAACGTCTCGGCGGCGGCGCTCACCGCCTTCTGGTCGCGCGGCGTGAAGGCGCGCAGCGCGTGCTGCACGCGGTTGCCGAGCTGCGCCGAGCACGGTCTCCGGCACGTCGAGCGGGTTCTGCGTCACGAAATAGACGCCGACGCCCTTGGAGCGGATCAGCCGCACGACCTGCTCGACCTTGTCGAGCAGCGCCTTGGGCGCGTCGTTGAACAGCAGGTGCGCCTCGTCGAAGAAGAACACGAGCTTGGGCTTGTCGGGATCGCCGACCTCGGGCAGCGTCTCGAACAGCTCGGACAGCAGCCACAGCAGGAAGGTCGCGTAGAGCCGCGGGATTGGCGATCAGCTTGTCGGCGGCGAGGATGTTGACGGTGCCGCGCCCGTCGCGGTCGCGTGCGCATGAGGTCGTTGAGGTCGAGCGCCGGCTCGCCGAAGAACGACGTCGCGCCCTGGTTCTCCAGGATCAGGAGCTGGCGCTGGATCGTGCCGACGCTCGCGGCCGAGACGTTGCCGTAGGCTTCTGCAGGGCGGCGGCGTTCTCGGCGACATGACCGAGGATGGCGCGCAGGTCCTTGAGGTCGAGCAGCAGCAGGCCGTGCTCGTCGGCGACCCGGAAGGCGATGTTGAGCACGCCCTCCTGGGTGTCGTTGAGCTCCAGCATGCGCGCCAGCAGCAGCGGCCCCATCTCGGACACCGTGGCGCGGATCGGATGGCCCTCCGCGCCGAACACGTCCCAGAAGACCACGGGGAATTCGTCGGGCTGGTAGGGCAGGCCCATCTCGGCGGCGCGCTTGACGAACGCCTCCTTCGCCTCGCCCACGCTGCCGACGCCGGAGAGGTCGCCCTTCACGTCGGCTGCGAACACCGGCACGCCGGCGGCCGAGAAGCCCTCGGCCAGCACCTGCAGCGTGACGGTCTTGCCGGTGCCGGTCGCGCCGGTGACCAGGCCGTGGCGGTTGCCGAACTTGAGGTCGAGATATTCGTATTTGTGGCTCTTGCCGACGATGAAGGCATGGTCTGGCGCAGGTGGCTCGACCGGTGCGGCCTGGTTTGCCTTGGCCGGCTTCGCCGCGGCGGATTTTCTGGCTGCCATGCATGTCTCCCGTGCGCCGGCGCAGCCGCATAGCTACCATCGGTATCGGGGAATGAATAGTTGCGGGCCGCGCGAACCTGCCCGATACCAGGCGGCGTCTTGTCACTCCCGGAAACCGCATGGCCGAAGGCCACCTCGAACACGTCGCCATTGCGCCCGACGAACATGGCGAGCGCCTCGACCGCGTGCTCGCGGCCCATAGCGCGCTGTCGCGCTCGCGGCTCAAGGCGCTGATCCTCGCCGGCGAGGTGACGGTGGCGGACCAGATGGTCAGCGATCCCGGCTATCACGTGAAGGCCGGTGATGCCGTGACCGTGCATGTGCCGCCGCCCGAGCCGGCGGAGCCCGAGGGCGAGGCGATCCCGCTCAACGTCGTCCACGAGGACGACGACCTGATCGTCATCGACAAGCCGGCCGGGCTTGTCGTGCATCCGGCGGCCGGCAACTGGACGGGCACGCTCGTCAACGCGTTGATCGCCCATTGCGGCGCCAGCCTGTCGGGCATCGGCGGCGTGCGCCGGCCCGGCATCGTCCATCGGCTCGACAAGGACACCACCGGCCTGATGGTCGTCGCCAAGAACGACCGCGCCCATCAGGCGCTCGCCGCGCAGTTCGCCGACCATGGCCGCACCGGGCCGCTGGTGCGCGAGCTATCTCGCCTTTGTGTGGGGCGTGCCGGACCGGCCGAAGGGCACCATCGACGCGCCGATCGACCGGCATCCCCACGCCCGCGACAAGCGCGCCGTGCGCAAGGACGGGCGCGAGGCCATCACCCACTGGGAGGTGCTGGAGCAGCCTACCAGGGCAACGACGGCAAGCCGGTCGCGAGCCTCATCGCCTGCCGGCTCGAAACCGGCCGGACGCACCAGATCCGGGTGCATCTCGCCCATATCGGCCATCCGCTGCTCGGCGACGACGCCTACGGCGCCGGCTTCAAAACTAAGGAATCGCACCTGTCCGAGCCAGCGCGAAGGCGCGCTCGCGGCCCTTGGCAGGCAGGCCCTTGCATGCCCATATTCTTGGCTTCCAGCATCCATCAACCGGTCGACTTCCTGGAGTTCCGCTCGGAACTGCCGGCGGACCTTGCCCGTTTACGACATATCCTGTTCGCCTAGGACCTGCGACGCCGGCGCATGTCGGCGGAATAACAGATGTGATCTCAATGTCTTAGGCGAAGATGTCACGGACACGTCACGACGACTTGACGGGGGCGGTCTCTTCTTTCGCTCCGGTCGGTCCTGTATGCTGCGCTTGCGGTCAGCGTCTTCGCGACCGCAACACGAGGTTCCGTCGGCTCTGGAAGCGACGGTGATCTGCCCGCCGAAACGGGGGCAATTATGAGGAGGGCATCAATGGCCCAAGCTGCGTCGATGCCGGTTCTGAGTGCGGAATCCGGCCTCACCCATTACCTGGAAGCGATCCGGCGGTTTCCCATGTTGGAGCCGCAGGAAGAATACATGCTGGCCAAGAGCTGGCGCGAGCACGGCGATCGTGACGCCGCGCACAAGCTCGTCACCAGCCATCTGCGCCTCGTCGCCAAGATCGCCATGGGCTATCGCGGCTATGGCCTGCCGATCTCCGAGGTCGTCTCGGAGGGCAACGTCGGCCTGATGCAGGCGGTCAAGCGCTTCGAGCCTGAGAAGGGCTTCCGCCTTGCCACCTATGCGATGTGGTGGATCAAGGCGTCGATCCAGGAATACATCCTGCGCTCGTGGTCGCTCGTGAAGATGGGGACGACCGCGAACCAGAAGAAGCTGTTCTTCAATCTGCGCAAGGCGAAGAGCAAAATCTCGGCGCTGGAAGAGGGCGACATGCGCCCCGACCAGGTCAAGCTGATCGCCAAGCGCCTCGGTGTCACGGAGCAGGACGTGATCGACATGAATCGCCGCCTCGGCGGCGACGCGTCGCTTAATGCTCCCATCCGCGAGGACGGCGATTCCGGCGAATGGCAGGATTGGCTGGTTGATCACAGCTCCAGCCAGGAAAGCGTGCTCGCCGAGTCGGAGGAGATGGACAACCGCCGTTCCGCCTTGGGGCAGGCGCTGACCGTGCTCAACGACCGGGAGCGGCGTATTTTCGAGGCGCGCCGGCTTGCGGACGACCCGATCACGCTTGAGGATCTGGCTTCGGAATTCGGCGTCTCGCGTGAGCGCGTGCGGCAGATCGAGGTCCGCGCCTTCGAGAAGGTGCAGAAGGCGGTGCGCAACCGTCTCGCCGAGATGGAAAGCCCGGCGATGGCACCGATGCACTGAACAGCGTGACGATCACCTACGGATGAAGGGCCGCGTCCGACGCGGCCCTTCTTTTTTGCGGATGCATCCGCTGCGTCTCCCGCAAAAGCGGGGCTGGTGTGCGCACCGATGCGCCGGATTGCTGCGTTCGCGGCAGCGAGCGGAGCATGCATCGAGCTCAGTTTGCGGCGAAGCAGTAGAACAGTCCGGCGCCGCCGGTGGCCTTCAGCGCATCCTGGCTGCAGCCGCCCCGCGAGGCATGCGACGAATTCCACGACTTGGCCACGTCGTCATCGGTCGAGTCCGGTGCGGTCGGAATGCCCCATCATGACGGCGCCATCGGTGCCGCTCTTGGTGAAGTTACCGCAGGTCCGGTCCTCGCCGCCGGCGAACGCGCTGCCGTCGGCTTGGCTGCCGGTGAGGATGTCATGCGTGTTCGGCGTATCGCCGCGGCCGTTGACGACGGCGCCCTTCTCGGTCAGCGCGGTCTGCTTGGTGAGCTTGTTGGCCTTGCTGTGCAGGTCGCTCACGTCGGTGGCGATGACCTCGCCCTTGGCATTGGTCCAGGGGCCCTTGCCGATGCGGTCCTTGGCGTTGACCGCGGCCGACCCACCCGCTGCGCTCGTGCTGAGATAGGCGTGCCATGTGCGGCTGCCGGCACCGGTGGCCTGCGCAAGCGACTGGCAGTGCTTGTCGGCACCGTCGATGCCGCCGAGGTCCGCGCCCTTGCCGGAGCCGACGCTGGTGACGAAGAAGGTCATGTTGGCTTGCTGGGCCTGCGCAGCGGCGGCGAAGCCAAGCGCGAAAACCGCGACCGACGCGGCCAGTGTCGTATGCTTGATGGTCATCCATTCCTCCCGTTCTTATGAGCGGTGTGATTCCGCCTCGTGTAAAGAAAACCCGCCGCGAACGATTATTCCCCCGCGGAAGCCCCGTCTTTCTGTGAATGAACAGACCTTCCTGTGAAAGACGCCGTTGCGGGTCTGGACCTTTCGCTCGCCACGCGATTTTGTGGCCGCCATGAAAACGTCATCCCGCCGTCCCTTTCGCGTAGGCCGGTCCGCTACCGGACTCGGCCTGTTCGCCACCGCGCCCATCAAGAAGGGCGAGTTCCTGATGAAGTACCGGGGCAGGAAGCTCGCCAACAAGGACGCCGACGAGCTTGAGACGAAATACCTGTTCGAGCTCAACAGCCGCTGGACCATCGACGGGTCGAACCGGCGGAACACTGCACGCTACTGTAACCATTCATGCCGCCCCAATGCGGAAACCGACATCGTGAAGGGCGAGATCCTCGTCACGGCGCGCAAGAACATCGAGCTGGGCGAGGAGATCACCTACAATTACGGCAAGGCCTATTTCGACACCTTCATAAAACCCCATGGCTGCAAGTGCGCGAAGTGCACTGAGACCAACGGCGCTGCGCCGAAACGCCGCGGCACGAAACGCAAATCGAAGAAAGCTGCCGGCAGCGGCATCAAACGCCGCTGATGGGGCGCTTCGTTCCCGGCTATCAAGCCGAGACGCCGGCGCCATACTGCTCGTCGGTCACGTGCTCGAGCCAGACGACGTGGCTGCCGTCGAGCGACTCCTGCATCGCGATGTGGGTCATTCCGGTCGTCGGCGCGGCGCCGTGCCAGTGCTTCTCGCCCGGCGGAATCCATACCGTGTCTCCGGCCTTGATCTCGCGGATCGGCCCGCCGAGCGCCTGAACCCGTCCGCATCCCATGATGACGTGCAGCGTCTGCCCCAGCGGGTGGGTGTGCCACGCCGTGCGCGCGCCGGGTTCGAAGCTCACGCGGCCGACCCGGATGCGGGCCGGCGCAGGCGCCTCGACGATCGGGTCCTGCCATACCGTGCCGGTGAAAGAATTGGCCGGCCCCCGGCGCGTGGGTTTCGATCCGCAGGCGATGACGTCCACCATTTGCTTCCTCCGCGATTGCCGACGCGGAACACGCGCCGATCTTATTGAGCCGGAACCTTGTCCGGACGACGTCTGGCCGACAAAGCTGTGGCGCTATTCGGCGTCTCTATTGCTTCCACGCAGCGAAGGCATCCGCAAACGCCCTTTCGCCGGGATTGCCTTTCTCGACCGCGAGGATCGCGCGGCGCCCGTTATTGTAGACCACCGGGATGTCGAACCATGCCCGCTCCTTCAGGAGTTGGAGGTTGCGCTGCATCTCGGCTTCGGCGGACGACAGCCCGATCAGGAAGAACCCGGTCGTGACCTTGACGGTCAATCCCGCGAGCGGAGCGCCGCGCGTTTGCTCCGCCTGCTTCATCAGGATGCCCGGAACGTTGGTAATGCCACCGAACGGGAAATCCGCCGGCAGGTTGAACATGATCTCGACCGTGTGGCTGGCCGGAAGCGCGGGGTCGGTGTTGCGCCGCATCGACATCGTCATGGCGATGCGCCGGTCGGGAATCTCGACGTCGCAGCGCACCGCGAGCTCGGGCGGCTGCCCCTGGACCGGCGTCACCATCTCGGTGCGCCAGATCGCAGAGCCGACGTAACGCTTGCCGGCGGGATCGGCGGGATCCTCTTCGTAGAGCACGACGCGCTGCGCCACCGCGGCCGTCTGCTGGTTGCCCTGGTTGCTGCCAGGCGTCGACGGCGGAGCCGGCAGTTGTCCATCCTGGCCGATCCGGTCCGGGATCTTCGGGCGGGGCGCGTCCTTCTGCGCCTGGGGCGCCAGGCTGCGCACGGTGCCTATCCAGCCGGGAAGCCGATCCCGCATGAGGAACAGCGTCGCCGCCAAGCCGAAAATGACGGCAAGGCTCACCAGCGCCGCGACCAAGCCCTTGCGGGAATGCGGCGGCTTGTCGCGGCTCGCGCTGAGCGGCGCCTGGGGCGGATGCGGGGGCACCTTTCGCGGCGGCGCCTGGCGCACGTCCTGTTGCGGCGCCGGCTCGCTGTAACGCGGCTCGACTGCCCTGGCCTCGATATAGCGAGGATCTACCTGACGGGCATCGGCTTGGCGCGGATCGGCGTAGCGCGCGTCGGCTTGGCGGGCATCGGCTTGGCGGGCATCGGCTTGGCGGGGATCAAACTGGCGGGACTCGGGCTGACGCGCTTCGCCTTGTCGTGAGTCCTGGCGTGCCGACGGCTCGGACGGCCGCCGCGCCGGGGTCTCGCGAGGGGGGCTGCGCAGGCCTTCGGGCTCCACGCGCGGCTCGACGCGGTCGATCTCGGGAATATTGGTGGGCACGGCGGCATAGGCCGCACGCGCGGACTTCGACGCCTGCGCGGTCTTCTCGCCCAAGCCCTCGGCCTCGGCCACAACGTCACGGAAGCCGCGCAAGCCCTTGTCAGTCAGTTGCGAGCGCTCGAACAGGCGGTTGCGCGCCGGACGCGGCGCCCCACCGCCGCCAGGCGCCGAATCTCGTGGGTCACGTGACGGTGCCGCGGGCGGGTCGTCGGGACGCGCTGGCGGCTCGGCCGCCCGGGGAGCCTCGCCCTTGGGCTCGGCGCGCATGCGGCGTGCGGCTTCAGCCTCGACCTTGCGGATCGCTTCTTCGAGCGCCAGCCGCTCGCGCGTGATCTCCGATTCGGAGAGCGCCGGCGTCATGCTCCGCAACTGGGCGACCAGCGCCCCGCGCGCCCGCTCATAAACGGCGCGGCGGGCCTCGCCGGTGCTCTTGTCGAGCCCGGTCACGGCCTTGGCGATGAGCGGATAATAGTCGGCCATCAGCGTCCGATATCCATCATCCCTCACGCCTCGAACGGGTTCTGCACAAGGATCGTGTCCTCCCGTTCCGGGCTGGTCGACAGCAGCGCCACCGGACAGCCGACCAGTTCTTCGATACGGCGCACATACTTCACCGCCTGCGCCGGAAGCGCCGCCCATGAACGGGCACCGGCGGTGGAATCATGCCAGCCTTCGATGCTCTCATAGATCGGCTCGACACGCGCCTGTGCGCCCTCTCCTGCAGGAAGATAGTCTATTTCTACGCCGTCGAGACGGTAACCCACACAAACTTTCAATTCATTGAAGCCGTCGAGCACGTCCAGCTTGGTCAGAGCAAGCCCATTGATGCCGCTGGTCCGGACCGTCTGGCGCACCAGGACGGCGTCGAACCAACCGCAGCGGCGCGGCCGGCCGGTGACGGTGCCGAACTCGCGGCCGCGCTCGCCGAGTCTCTGGCCGACCGGATTGATCTGCTCGGTCGGGAACGGCCCCTCGCCGACCCGCGTCGTGTAAGCCTTGCAGATGCCGAGCACATAGCCGATGGCGCCGGGACCAAGGCCCGAGCCGGTCGCGGCCTGCGCCGCCACGGTATTGGACGACGTCACGAACGGATAGGTTCCGTGGTCGATATCGAGGAGCGCACCCTGCGCGCCTTCGAACAGGATGCGTTTGCCTTCGCGGCGCTCCTTGTCGAGCAGCGACCATACGGAGGCCGCATAGGGCCGCACCTTGGGCGCGACCGCCGCAAGCTCGTCGCGGATGATCTGCGGGTCGATCTCGGCCAATCCCATTCCGCGCCTCAGGATGTTGTGGTGCGCGACCAAGCGGTCGATCTTGCCGTCGAGACCTGAGGAATCCGCGAGGTCGCCGAGACGGATGGCGCGCCGTCCGACCTTGTCCTCATAGGCCGGGCCGATGCCGCGCTTGGTGGTGCCGAGCCGCGTTCCCGAAGCACCCTGTTCGCGGATGGCATCGAGATCACGATGCAGCGACAGGATCAGCGTGGCGTTCTCGGCAACCCTGAGATTCTCCGGCCCCACCACCACGCCCAGCCCTGCCAGCCGGTCGATCTCCTCGATGAGAGCGTAGGGATCGAGCACGACGCCGTTGCCGATCACCGACAGCTTGCCGCGCACCACCCCCGATGGCAGCAACGACAGCTTGAACGTCACTCCGTCGATGACGAGGGTGTGTCCGGCATTATGGCCGCCCTGGAAGCGCACCACGATGTCGGCCTGCGCGGACAGCCAGTCGACGATCTTGCCCTTACCCTCGTCGCCCCATTGGGACCCGACCACAACCACATTCGCCATGAACAACCTTTAACCGGTGAGCCCGGCACTCGCGAGGCTCAGGCACAGGGCCGCGACGAAACGGGAATTTCTTTCGGATAAAGGATGCCGCCCCCCGAGGCAAGGCGCGGCGCCGCGGGAAAGCGTCTCCGGCCAAGGATTTGCGCGGGTTCGGCGCGATCTCCGGCTCCTGGGGTCGCGTGTCGGCCTCGTCCTTTCAGAAAGCCTTGGGAAGCCCTGCGTCCTTGAGGATTTCGTTGGCTGTTATTCGCGACCGCAGTTTCCTGTCGACCGTCACTTTCAGACGCGGATTCCACCAAATCTCATGATCGCCTCACCCCGGGCGCTTGAACTCGAAGCCGCCGACCCGAAGCCGCGAAACGGCAGTCACAACGATGGGTCGGGCCATGTCCGTTCCTTGCTACCGCAAGCTATCGCATTCGCGTGGCTTTATCAAAACCGCAGCGGCTTCGCCTGCTGCACCTGCGGCAGTTGCTGCACCTGCTCCAGCACTGCGGCCGGCACCGCGCCGTCCACCTCGACCAGCGCGATGGCGTCGCCGCCCTTGGAATCGCGGCCGAGATGGAAAGTCGCGATGTTGATGCCGGCGTCGCCCAGCAGGCTCGCGAAGCGGCCGACGAAGCCCGGCCTGTCCTCGTTGGTGACGTAAATCATCGACGATCCGAACTCGGCGTCGACCCGAATGCCCTTGATGTCGACGATGCGCGGCCGGCCGTCGGCATAGACGGTGCCGGAAATCGAGCGCTCCTGCCGCTCGGTCACCACCGTCACGGTGATCAGGCTGTCGTAATCGCCGTCCGCCGCGCGGGTCGTTTCGTCAACGATGATGCCGCGCTCTTTGGCGACGACTGGCGCGGAGACAACATTGACGTCGCCCAGCATCGGCCGCAGCAAGCCGGCAAGGGCGGACGACGTCAGCGCCTTTGTCTTCATCTGCGCAACCTGTCCCTGATAGGTGATGCGCACGGCATGCAGGCCGGTCTCGGTGAGCTGGCCGGCGAACGATCCGAGCTTTTCGGCGAGGTCGATGAAGGGACGGAGCCTCGGCGCCTCCTCTGCGGTGATCGAAGGAAAGTTGACGGCGTTGGAAATGGCGCCGCGCAACAGATAGTCCGACATCTGCTCGGCGACCTGCAGCGCGACGTTCTCCTGCGCCTCGGTGGTGGCAGCGCCGAGATGCGGCGTGCACACCACATTGGGATGGCCGAACAACGGGTTTTCATTCGCCGGCTCCACGGTGAAGACGTCGAACGCCGCGCCAGCGACATGGCCGGAATCGAGAGCGGCGCGCAGCGCGACCTCGTCGACCAGACCGCCTCGCGCGCAGTTGACGATGCGCACGCCGGACTTGGTAAGGCCGAGCGCGCGGGCGTCGATGACGTTCCTGGTCTTCTCCGTCAGCGGTGTGTGCAGCGTGATGAAGTCGGCGCGCCGCAGGAGGTCGTCGAGTTCCACCTTCTCGACGCCGAGACTGAGCGCGCGCTCCGGCGAGAGGTAGGGATCGAACGCGATCACCTTCATCTTGAGCCCCTGCGCGCGCTCGGCGACGATCGAGCCGATGTTGCCGCAGCCGATCACGCCCAGCGCCTTACCGGTGATCTCGACGCCCATGAAACGGTTCTTCTCCCACTTCCCAGCCTGCGTAGATGCGTCGGCCTGCGGAATCTGCCGCGCCAGCGCGAGCATCAGCGTGATTGCGTGCTCGGCGGTGGTGATCGAGTTGCCGAATGGCGTGTTCATCACGATGATGCCCTTCGCCGTCGCCGCCGCGATGTCGACATTGTCGACGCCGATGCCGGCGCGGCCGATCACCTTCAGGCTCTTCGCCTTCTCCAGGATCTTCGGCGTCACCTTGGTGGCCGAGCGGATGGCGAGGCCGTCATAGCCGCCGATGATCTCGGCGAGTTTCTCCTTGTCCTTGCCGAGATTGGGCTGGAAATCGACCTCAATGCCGCGATCTTTGAAGATCTGCACCGCAGCGGGAGACAGCGCGTCGGAGATGAGGACTTTGGGGGGCATGGGATGTAACTCGATGAATTGCGTCTTGCTCGGATACCCTCTCCCCTTGTGGGAGAGGGTGGCGAAGACGAGCGAAGCGAGGCTGAGGCGGGTGAGGGGTTAAGGCTGCATTGACCCCTCACCCGCCTCGCAGCCTTCGGCTGCTCGGCACCCTCTCCCACAAGGGGAGAGGGAAGAGAGATCACGCTGCCTTTGGCAGCGCGGCCTTGGTTTCGGCAAAAGCCCAGTCGAGCCAGGACGTCAGCGCCTCAACATCGGCTGTTTCCACCGTGGCGCCGCACCAGATGCGCAAGCCGGGCGGCGCGTCGCGGTAATAGGCGATGTCGTAGGCGACGCCTTCCTTCTCCAACAGGGACGCCATGACCTTGGCGAACGCGGCCTGTGCATCCGCCGAACGCGACGTCACGGCAGCATCGACGATCTTCAAACAGACTGATGTGTTGGAGCGGATCGCAGGGTCGTTCGCGAGGAACGAAATCCATGGGGTGCGCGCGACCCAATCAGAAATCACCTTCGTGTTCGCATCGGACCGCGCGATCAGTGACTTCGCGCCGCCGAGCGACTTCGCCCAGGCGAGCGCGTCGAGATAATCCTCCAGGCACAGCATGGACGGCGTGTTGATCGTCTCGCCCTCGAAGATGCCTTCGTTGAGCTTGCCGCCTTTGGTCATACGGAACAGCTTCGGCAGCGGCCAGGCGGGTTTGTAGGTCTCCAGACGCTCGACCGCGCGCGGTGACAGGATCAGCATGCCGTGTGCGGCTTCGCCGCCCAGCGCCTTCTGCCAGGAAAAGGTCACCGCATCGAGCTTGTCCCATGCCAAGGCTTGCGAGAACGCCGCCGACGTGGCGTCGCAGATGGTGAGCCCCTCGCGGTCGGCGGCGATCCAGTCGCCGTTGGGAACGCGAACACCAGAGGTCGTGCCGTTCCAGGTGAAGACGACGTCCGTTGCCGGATCGATCCTGCTCAGATCGGGCAGCGCACCGTAATCGGCGCGCAAGACCATCACGTCCTTGAGCTTGAGCTGCTTGGTGATGTCGGTCACCCAGCCTTCGCCGAACGATTCCCATGACAGAATAGTGATCGGTCGCGCGCCGAGCATCGACCACATCGCCATCTCGACGGCGCCCGTATCGGACGCCGGCACGATGCCGATGCGGTAATCGGCCGGCACGCCCAGCACCTCGCGCGTGAGGTCGATGGCGCGCTTGAGCTTGGCTCGTCCGGCCTTCGACCGGTGCGAGCGCCCGTGCAAGGAATCGGTGAGCGCCTGGAGGCTCCATCCCGGGCGCTTGGCGCAGGGGCCGGAGGAGAAATGCGGAGTGGCCGGCCGTGCGGCGGGCTTGCGCGTGGTCATTTCGCTATCCTTCCAGATAGTCGCCCTTCGTTGGGGAAGGGTGTCCCATCCGCGGGAATAGGGAAGGAGCGACGAGCCGTCAAGGACAGGTTTTGGGCACGCGATGTGACGGAAAGCGGAGAGCCTGCCGCCTCAGAAGCGGAAGCCCAGGCCGGTGCGAACGGCGTTGAGGCTGACCTTCTGGTTGCCCCAGGACACGAACTGCACGTTCTCCCATTCCGCGCGCAGGAAGATTCGGGACGTCAGCATCCAGTCGACGCCGAGGCCGACGGAATATCCGTAGCCGAACAGGCCGGACTTGTTGCTGTTCGCGGCTGCTCCTCCCGACTGGGGCGGGGTCGCGCCCGTCGTGTCGAATGCGGTGTAAGCGACGCTCGCGCTGCTCGCGTCGTCGGTGCGGCCGGCAACGAAGCCGAGCGTCGCGTAGGGAAGAATGGAGCCGAATGCGTAGCCGACGCGGCCGCGCAGCGAAGCATAATCCAGCATATTCGCCGACGACGTCGCCGTGACCGTCGCGGCGAACGCGGTCGTGCCGACGACCGGAAGCGTGGGACTCGCCGTGTTTGTCTGAGACGATCTCAGTGACAGGCGGTGATAGCCGAGCTCGCCGCCCAGCACGACGTCCTCGAATTGCGTATTGTAGCCGACGAAGGCGCCGAAGCTGGTGCCGGCCGCGCTGTCCGGAGCAAGCGGCACCGCACTCGCCAGAAGGCTCTGCTGCGGCAGCGGCGTCGTGCCGAGCGTATTCGCCAGGATCGATTTTGCCTCGGTGCCGTATTTGACCTTGGCATTCGAGTATTCGACCTGGCCGCCGGCGTAGAAACCGTTCCAGCGCGTGTAGGTCTGATAGGCCGGCGGCTCGTAGTCGCTTGACCCGCGCAGCTCGGGCACATCGTATTCGGCAGGATCGGCCGCGACGGCATTCTGTGTAAACCCGAGCACGGCCAGACCGATGACCAGCACTGCACGCATCGTCCCGTTCCCTTCTGAAACTGACGCAACATCGACGTCGCTGCTTTCAGGCAATCATTGACGATTAACCTTAATGAACCCTTGATTTCGCGGTTCCGATGGTAGGCCTCAAAAAGCAAAACGGCGCGGGATGATCCCGCGCCGTCCGCCGTCACGCTTTGTGACTTGTTTGTAAGCGATCAGCCCTTGCGCACCAGCGGCGGCGCAACGGACGGCTCGTTGAACATCCAGCGCACGCCGAGCTTGATGTCCTGCGAGCTCATGTTGGTGAGCGTGTAGAAGGCGCGCGGTCCGCCGCCGACCACGTTGCAGCCACCGCCGCCGCAGTTGATCTCGCTGGTGACGGCGTCGCCCATGTTGAGGTAGCGATAGGCGAGTTCCAGCTTGACGTTGTTGGTCACGCTGTAGGCAAGGCCGGCATGGACCGCCCAGGCAAACTTCCACTCGGTCCTGTCGGTCTGCGGGAAGCCGAGCGCGCTGGCGCCGGGGCCGGTGATGTAGCCGACGTCGGTGAGGCCAGTGATGTTGTGCTGGGCGAAGCCGGCGCCGGCGCCGATGAACGGCGTCAGACACCACCACGTGCCGAGGTCGATATAGGCATTGGCCATGAACACGTTGGCCTGGTGGCTGCCGTCGTAGACGTCGAAGCAGCGGCCGCCGGGGCAGAACTCGGTGTAGCTCGCGATGGACTTGAATTTGCTCGACGCGCGGTATTCACCGGTGACGTCGGCGCGCAGCCAGCTGTTGAACTGGTAGCCGATGCCGAAGCCGACGAAGGCCGTGTCGTTGATGCCCTTCTGGTCGATGCGGAAGCTCGCCGGGAAGGCACCGCCGGTGGCGGCATTGGTCTGCGTGAAGTCGAAGGAGTCGAAGCTCTGCGAGCCGACGCCGACGTCGCCGCGCAGGTACCAGCCGCCGAACTCCTCCGCGACCGGGGCCATCATTGGTCCCCGTTGCATCAGCGGCGCGAGATCGGCTGCGAAGGCCGGAATGCTGGCGAACACGGCCGCACCGGCGAGAACGAAACTCTTGATATTGCCCATGACTACACGTCCTTTCATCCGGCGGGCCCGCCGGGCGACGGCCCCACATAAACTCGACGATTGGACGTTCGCAGCTAATCGTTAAACGGCACTTAACCTTACCTTTTAACCTCGATTATTAAACCCGACGGCACGGATGCTCTATTCTCTGTTGCCCAAAGGCCACGAAGACACCGGCTTTGTTAGGGATGTATTTACGATTGCCGGCCGGCTTGTGCCAAAACGGGAAATGCCCGGCCCGGCGGGCGCCGGCGTCCGGGCATTCATATGAGATCGCCGGCTGGCGCGGAAACGGACCGGTCAATGGTCCTCTTCCAGCTTGCCGACATGCTTCTGCGAGTAGAGCCCGATGCCGATGCGGCCGACGAGATCGATCTGCGTCTCGAGGAAGTCGATATGGCCTTCCTCGTCCTTCATCAGGCTCTCGAACAGGTCGCGCGTGACGTAATCCTTCACCGCCTGACAATGCGTCGCCGCCTCCTCATAGAGCGCGCGCGCGCCGATCTCCGCGGCAAGGTCGGCATCCAGGATCTCCTTGACGTTCTGCCCGATGCGCAGCGGATCGAGCACCTGCATGTTGGGGAAGCCGTCGAGGAACAGGATGCGGTCGACGAACTTGTCGGCATGCACCATCTCCTCGATCGATTCCTTGCGCCACTGCTTGGCGAGTTCCAGGAAGCCCCAGTGATGCAGCAGCCGGTAATGCAGCCAGTACTGGTTGATCGCGGTGAGCTCGCTGCGCAGGCCCTTATTGAGGAAATCGATGACCTTGGGGTCGCCCTTCATATCGCGCTCCTGAAATTCCCGATCAAAGCGCACCGCGCTCTTGTTTAGATTTATTCTAATCCGAAATGGACGCAGCGCAAGCGTCTTGCCGCGCATATCCACCCGGCGGGGGCAGGTCTAACGGCAGGCCGGCATTGAAATTCAGGAGTGGGAGTGATCCGCGAGGCTGCAGCCGGTGCAGGCCGTGGCGCAGCTTGCGTCGGCTTGCTCGGCGGCTGCGCCGAGCGCTTCGTCCATGATGCGGCGGATGGTGCGGACGCAGCGGCCGCATTCGGCGCTGCAGCCGAGGCAGCCGTAAACTTCGCGGGTCTTCCGGCTCGTCGCGGTGGCGACGGCGGTGCGGACATCGGCGTCGGTCAATACGTTGCAGGAACAGACGATCACGAGGCACCCGGCGGCGTTTCGCCATCCATGTCATGACTTTCGCAAACACGCAAAAGAAAAATGTTGTTTTTATCCGTTCTAAACTGCTAGTCTTCTTGGTTCCTTGAGCATAGTTCTGCAGACGATATAGTATTGCGATGAACACCTGCACCGTCCGTCCGGCGATAGGCCTGGATAAGTCGTTGTAGACGGCTACAATCAACATTGTAGACCCTGAGCATAGGCTTGAGAGCCCGCCGCGCAACACATGCCCGCGACGTTTTGCTTGGCACGGCGGCAACTGCGATCCTTCCGGCCGCGCCCGATTACTGCGCCACGAACGCGGGGAGCGGCGCTGCCCATCACGGCTTGGCGCCGGAAACTTTCGTCGCAGGGCGCGGCCCGCGGCGGAGCGCGCGCAGCGCCGCCGCGCGCTTGGCGGGAGTGTGCGTTTCGCCGAGGACGAACCCGGCCGCGCGCATCCGGCGCAGCTCGGGGACGATCGCCTCGCGCAGCCACATCATGATGACCTCGCGGTAGCGCTCCGTGCACGGCACCGGGTCGATGCATTCGCGGGAGCGGCGGCAGGCCGTGTTCTCGCAATGGCGCCAGGCGCCGCCGAAATCGACGACCTTCTTGAACAGGCCGAGCCGGATCTCCTCCTGCGTCCGGCCGTCGGCTGGCGGGCGCTGGGCCGGGGAGTCCTGGGCCGGCGAGTTCTGGGCCGGCGAGTTCTGGGCCTGCGAGTCCTGGGCTGGCGGTTTGACGGTCTTCGCGGGCTTGGCCATGGCATCTCCGGTGTGGGAAGAGGAATGGGCGGCGTCTCCGCGCGGCCATCGCCGCCGGAGTTTCGGCCGTTGCCCCTGAAATGAGGGGCGTGGAGCGCCGGCAGGCGCACCTTGTCGTCCGCGCGTGCGAGGCGCGGCGCCTCCCTGCGAAGGAGGCTCGCCTTCCGGCGCTCCACTCGCGGCGACTTCCTCGGCTCGGGGTCCGCGCTTCCTTAGACTCGCGAGCCTCACGGCCCCTGCCAAGTCCAGCGAGCTCCTCGCAGAGCACCCGTAGTGGTGCCCGGACGGAGTTCCCAAGCCCCCCGGGTGCGTGCTTGCGAGGCACGCCCGCGGGCGCCGCATCATGTCCCGCACCCAGGAACGCCTCATGAGGGCGATTATCCGGGACTTGACTGGATCAGCGACTCAGTGGAGTTTTCTTCTAGGGATGGCACCCCCAGAGGGAGTCTTTTGCGATGTGGCGCGGAATCGAAGCATTGGCCAATCGACTTGGCATCTGGGCAACAGCGCTCGGCGTTGTGTGGGGCGGCATGAGTTACTTGGCCTCCTACATCACAGCGCTTTCCGGCCTTGGTTGGGCTGCATACGTTTTTATCGGCCTAGGCGCCGCGTGCGTTCTTTCCCTTGTTATGAGCGCAGCGTTAGTGGCATGGCGTTATTTTAACCCGCTGCCTCCTCCCCCTCCTTTGCCTGTCGTCGTTGCGGATGCAACTTCCATTGCGCCGCGCAAAGCTTCGCTTAGGGCTGAAGATGTTTCATTGCGGGCAGAGGATGCGGAGTCCGCGCGCGACATTTTGCATCTATTAGATTTTGGGGTCTATCAGACGACACTCGTAATGCTTAGCCATCTAGTCGATCGGATACCTGAGAAATACGACGTCGATCCGATGAGCCCTTTCCCGGCAGAATTCGCCAACGCGAAGGCTCGAAACGACGCCGACATCTACCTGGAAACCGTTAGGCATTTCATCTGCGATGGATCAGAGCGCGCTCGCAACTACCAAAATATTTGGCTTAGAGCAGAGGGAGAGGCCGACCGGCTGTTACGCGAAACACCGCAAGACCAGAGACCTCCAGGTGTCGATTCTCTGATCCTGAGAGACTACGCCATATCGTTTAGGAGGGCAGTATACACCGCGTCGTTCCTACGTGCGCAGCGCGCAGAAATAGAAACAATCGTTATCCATCAGCGTTCAACTATGATCGAGCGATATAGGATGCGCAACGCATAAGATGTTCAAAGCGCCGTCTGATATCTGCGCTACGCGAATGGCAACTCCAGTTGTTTTTCTCGCTTGCCGCCGTCTCTATCTCCTAGCTGAGACAGTCGGCGGTGTTTGTGTCTCAGCACCCTGCTATGGCCCAACCGAAGATATCGGGGTTGTTCCTGTTGTTGTAACGGAACTGGAATTCGGCAACGTACAGCGGCAGGTATTTGGCGCTCACCTTGTGGAACGAGCCGACGATGCCGCGCTTGAAGATGCTCCAAAAGCCTTCAATCGTATTCGTATGCACGGCGCCGATGACGTACTGGCCAGCCTCATGGTTCACGCTGCCATGAGGAAAGCCCGCGCGACGCAAGCCCTTATAGGCGCGGCTTTCATCGGTCGCGATCAGGCTGACTTTGGTCGAAACGGTTTCGGCCACGAACTCAAGTGCGGCTTTGCTCGTAACGCGGCCAAGCACGCGGGCCACGACGTTGCCCCGGCGCTCAACGGCGCCAATGACCGGCACCTTGCCAGAGCCCGCACCACCACGCCCGCCGCCGCTGCGGCGACCATGCTTGTTGTACGCCTTCCCGCCAATCCAGGTTTCGTCAATCTCGACGATGCCGCCAAGCTTTTCTTCCGGCTCGACAAGCGCCGCGCGGATTTTGTGGCACATCGAATGCGCCGTGCCGTAAGAGCCGAAGCCCATGTAGCGCATGATTTGAAGCGCGCTCATGCCCTTCTTGCTGGTGAGCATCAAATGCGTGACGCGAAACCAGTCGCGAAGCGGCTTATTCGTGTTCTCGAAGATGGTCCCGGCGATCACAGAGAACCGATAGCCCGAGTTCGGCACGCACTCGTAGCACTGCCACTTGAACGGCATGGAGCTGACCGGAAACACGCCCGTATTGCCGCAACGCGGGCAACGAACGCCATGCGGCCAGCGCCGGGCCTGCAAATACGCCCTGCAAGCGTCCTCATCTGGGAACGCATTCTCAAACTGCGCAACCGTCATCTGGGGGACGGGCTTGGGACGGCGGGCCATCGGGAAACGCTCCTGTCTCTAGGACAAAAGCACCCTAGCATGGACAACTATACCAGTCAAGTCCAGGATAATCGCCCTCATGAGCGCGCCCCTCGTGGACAAGACGATAGGAATATAATCTAGGATAAGAGGGAAGTCAAGCGATGCTGCGGGACAAGTTTCAGGTCGCCGAAATCCCTGCTACCTCTCGGCCAAATGACCCCCGAGCAATTCATCGACAAATGGAGCCGTGCCGACCGCACCGAGCGGCAGGCCGCGCAGGAGCATTTCATCGATCTCTGCCGCATGCTCGGCGAGCCGACCCCCAACGAGGCCGCCGATCCCGACGCTTACAGCTTCGAGAAGGGTGCCTCCAAGACAGATGGCCGCGCCGGCTTTGCCGACGTGTGGAAGCGCGGCTGCTTCGGCTGGGAATACAAGAAGGACCGCGCCAACCTCGACCGCGCCTATCAGCAATTGCAGCTTTATTCGGTGGCGCTGGAAAATCCGCCGCTGCTGGTCGTTTCCGACACCAAGCATTTCCGCATCTACACCAACTGGACCAACACGGTTCAGGAAAAGCACGACTTCGCGCTCGAAGACCTCGCCCGCACCGCGACGCGCGAGTTGCTGCACAACGTCTTCCGCAACCCCGAACGCCTCAAGCCGGCAACGACGCGAGAGCAGGTCACCAAGAACGCCGCGAAGAATTTCTCCACCATCGCCGAGCGCCTGCGCATGGCCGGCCACGCGCCCGAGAAGGTGGCGCATTTCCTCAACCGCCTCGTGTTCTGCCTGTTCGCCGAAGACGTGAACTTGCTGCAGGACGACCTGTTCAAGCGGCTGCTCGACACGCTGGGCAAGCGCCGCGAGCAGATTCCGGAGCGCTCGCGCCGCATGCTCTCCGAACTATTCGCCAACATGCGCGATGGCGGCGAATACGGGCTGGAGCACATCCTGCATTTCAACGGCGGGCTGTTCGATAACGACGAGGCGCTGCCGCTCGACGCGGACTCGCTCGACATCCTGCGCACCATCGCGCGGCAGGACTGGTCGGCGATCGATCCGTCGATCTTCGGCACACTGTTCGAGCGCTTCCTCGATCCCGACAAACGCGCGCAGATCGGCGCGCACTACACCGACGCGACGAAGATCATGATGATCGTCGACCCGGTCATCGTGCGTCCGTTGAAGGCTGAGTGGGAAGCCGTGAAGGCGGAATTGATCGACATTATGTCCCGTAGTCGTGGAAAGCCCGGGAAGGCGGTGCTGGACCGTGCCGAAGCAAGGTTCGACGTATTTCTCAAGCGACTTGCCGATGTGCGCGTACTCGATCCGGCCTGCGGCTCGGGCAATTTCCTCTATCTCGCGCTGCAGTCGCTCAAGGATATCGAATACGGCGCCATCATCGAGGCCGAGACGATGGGGCTCGCCCGTCGCGTGATCCAGTGCGGCCCGCAGAACGTGAAGGGCATCGAGATTAATCCCTACGCGGCCGAGCTGGCGCGCACTTCGATCTGGATCGGCAACATCCAATGGCAGCGGCGCAACGGTTTCGAGGCGCGCAAGGAGCCGGTGCTGGACGCGCTCGAATTCGATCGAGTGCCGCGATGCGCTGGTGACGCGTGTCGTGACGACGCCAGCGGCGGACTATGTCGCTCCGCCGACAATGAAGCTCCGGCCGGACAAAGTGGAGCACTATGTCGAAGCCGAGTGGCCGGACGCAGAGTTTATCGTCGGCAATCCGCCGTTTCTTGGAACGAAGAAGATATTACGAGGACTTGGAGATGACTACGCACGAAGAGTCCGAAAGATTTATGAAGGGCGGGTATCGCCTTTCTCGGATTTCGTTTGCTATTGGTTTTATAAGGCGTCCTCTCAGATAAAGAACTGCCGCGCAAAACGCGCTGGGTTGGTTGCAACAAATTCGATTCGCGGAGGTAGGAATTGTCTCGTGCTAGACGAGGTTTCCAGAAATCTTGCAATATTCGAAGCTTGGGCTGACGAACCTTGGGTCGTAGACGGAGCGTCTGTCAGAGTCTCACTAATTTGTTTTTCTTTGGTCTCCGAAAAAGCGCCGCTGCTCAATGGGGCGTCGGTCAAAGAAATTTTTCCAGATTTAACTGGGTCAAGTAGCGATGACCATTCGGATCTAACAAAAGCGCGCCGACTAGACAAAAATATTGACGTTGGATTCATGGGCACTGTCAAGGGTGGATCGTTTGACGTTGACGTTGCCCCTGTGGATTGATCCAGGTTGAAGTGGAGTTCCGGCCTTGAAGGAAGGACCGGACGATGAAGCGCAAGCAGCACACGGAAGAGCAGATCATATCGATCCTGAAGGAGCACGAGGCCGGGATGAAGGCGGCCGACTTGTGCCGCAAGCACGGGATCAGCGATGCGACCTTCTACAATTGGAAAGCTAAATATGGCGGGCTCGAAGTGTCGGAAGCCAAGCGGCTGAAGGCGCTGGAGAGCGAGAATGCGCGGCTGAAGAAGCTGCTGGCGGACAGCATGCTGGACAACGCTGCGCTGAAGGATCTTCTGGCAAAAAAATGGTGACGCCCGCTGCCAAGCGAGAGGCTGTCGCGCACCTTCGTTTGGGGTTTGAGGTGAGCGAGCGGCGGGCGTGCAGGATGATCGACTGCGCCAGGATGACGGTGCGGTACCGCCCGCAGCGGAGCGACGATGCCGGCCTGCGGGCGCGGCTGAGGTCACTGGCCCATGAGCGCCGGCGCTTCGGCTATCGGCGGCTGCACGTGCTGTTGCGGCGGGAGGGGTTCGTGGTGAACCACAAGCGGCTGTTCCGGCTCTACCGCGAGGAGCGGCTGATGGTTCGCCGCCGTGGCGGGCGCAAGCGGGCTCTGGGCACGCGGGCGCCGATGATCGTGCCCCAGGGAGCGAACGAGCGTTGGTCGCTCGACTTCGTCTCCGACCAGTTCATCGACGGCCGCCGCATGCGCATCCTCGCCGTGGTCGACGATTGCACGCGCGAGTGTCTCACCCTTGTCGCCGATACCTCGATCTCCGGCCACCGGGTTGCCCGCGAACTCGATCGGCTGCTGGCCGAGCGCGGCAGGCCCGCCACGATCGTCAGCGACAACGGCACCGAGTTCACCTCCAACGCGATCCTGCGCTGGGCCGACGATCGCAAGGTCGGCTGGCACTACATCGCCCCCGGCAAGCCGGTACAGAACGCCTTCATCGAGTCGTTCAACGGCCGCCTGCGCGATGAGCTGCTCAATGAGACCCTGTTCCGCTCGCTGGCTCACGTGCGTGCCGCGCTCGACGCCTGGAGCGACGACTACAACACAGCACGCCCGCACTCCCGGCTCGGCTGGATGACCCCCGAAACTTACGCCGCGGCCCGGCGGTCCGCTGCGCTGCGCTCACCTGACGGCTCCGCTCCGCGGACCGCCTCTACCCCAGCCCAACAGGGCATCACCAACGCCAGGACTCTAATGACGCCTGGATAAAACTTGGGGGCAACGTCAGACGACCGCGTGATAAGTGGATTATCGATTTCGGAATCGACATTCCGATAAACGAAGCTGCGCTTTTTGACGCGCCGTTTGCGCACGTCAAAGAAAAAGTTCTTCCTCACCGCGAGACAGTTAGAAATCCAAGAGAGAAGAGGCTTTGGTGGATATTCTCGCGCGCCCTCCCTGCATTGCGAGAAGCTATCGCTAAGGTACCACGCTATATCGCAACTGCGACCGTGGCAAAGCACCGTGTGTTTGTCTGGCGCGCATCCTCAATACAACCAGATCATCAACTTGTTGCAATTGCCCGCGATGACGACACGACCTTCGGCATTCTCCATTCCCGTTTCCACGAAGCCTGGTCGCTTCGCCTCGGCACCAGCCTCGAAGACCGCCCCCGCTACACACCCACCACCACCTTCGAAACCTTTCCCTTCCCCGCAGGGCTGACGCCGAACATTCCGGCCAAGGACTACGCCGACGATCCGCGGGCCATCGCCATCGCGGCGGCGGCCAAGCGCCTCGATGACTTGCGCAACGCTTGGCTCAACCCGCCCGACCTTGTCGACATCGTGCCCGAGGTCGTTCCAGGCTATCCCGACCGCATCCTGCCGAAGAACGAAGCCGCCGCCGCCGAACTCAAGAAGCGCACGCTGACCAATCTCTATAACGCGCGCCCGCAATGGCTCGCCGACGCGCATCGCGATCTCGATGCCGCAGTGGCCGCCGCCTACGGCTGGCCGGCCGATATCTCGGAAGAGGACGCGCTTGCGAAGCTCCTGGAACTCAATCTCGCGCGCGCGGGTTCCGCTCAGGTGCAGCGTGAAACAGTGAACGCCAAAGCGACGCAGGCCGACGATGGCGATGAAGCGTAGCAGCTCGTAGGATGGGTTGAGCGAAAGCGAAACCCATCGATCCCGCGACGCTTCGGTGGGTTCGCTTGCGCTCGACCTACCCTGCAGAGTCCCGGATGTCGCTTGCGCTCATCCGGGATGCGGCATCCGCCTCGCCTCAGCTCTTATCGCGCTTGAACAGCGAGTGGATGTTCTGGCCGACGCGCACCGCGATGTTCGCGCGCATGGTCTCGTCGGTCTTGCCATCGAGGTAGCGGGCCACGCCGCGCATGATCTCTGGCGTAAGGCCGGTCGCGCTCGAGGGCTGGAACAGCGGCAGGTCGTCCAGCCCATCGTCCTCGTCATCGATGACCGCGTATCGCGTGACGCGCGGATGGCCGGCGAGCCATGTCTGCACCTCCTTGCAACGCGGGCTCCTGGGCAGGTCGGGACAGGCGCCGATGAACGGCACGCCCCAGTATTTCGCCGCATAGAGGCCGACCGGATCGATCCGCCACGTCGAGGAAAGCACCACTTTTGCCCCGGTGCGTTTGAGCAGCGTCTTCAGGCGGGCGAGCAGCGTCCTGTCGACGACGTAGGGAAGCTTGCGCGGGTTGCGCGTGCGCTCGCAATTCAGGACGCCGTCGATATCCAAAAATATCACTTTCATGACGGCGATGGTGCAGCCGTGCCGGCTTCGGCGTCAATCGCATTGCCGTCGCCGTCATGCGGGTGCGCGCATGCGGGATGTCGCTTCGCCCATCGGGGCCATGGGACCGGGGATGAAGGCCGGCGCGCGCTTCATCAATGCCGGCGCCTGGGATAGACACGGGGCCGACCCATCGCAACTGATTCGCGAGACCTCACCCCATGGCACGATCCGCCGCAGCGAAGAAACCCCGCACCTTCCACGCCACGATGCATGTCACGCGCATCGAGCATTGGTCGGTGGAGGCCTCGTCGAAGGCCGAGGCGATCGAGAAGCTCGGCTCGCTCACCGGCGATTGCGCGCATATCGGTCCGGCGGTCCATTACGAGGTGGATGCCCTCGACGAGGACTAGGATTTCGGCCCGTTCCAGCCGGCGCGCAATCCGTTCGTTTGCATCACGGAACCTAATCGAGAGTGCGGCGCTTACAGTGCGCGCGCGTGTCGCCGGGACATGCGCAATCTCGGAGGTTGCCATGGTGACTGTTGTTTCGGCGGAGCCCGCCGTCCTTGACGAGGAATCCAGCGCTTCGGCGGTATCATGGGGCGCGATCGCGGCCGGCGCGGTCGCCGCGGCGGCGTTCTCACTGTTCCTGGTGGAACTGGCGGCGGGCCTCGGGCTCTCCGTCGTGAGCCCGTGGGCGAATTCGGGCGCCTCGTCGACGACCGTGAAGATCGGCGGCGCGGTCGCGCTCATCCTGATGTCGGTCATGGCATCGGCGCTCGGCGGCTATCTCGCCGGCCGGCTGCGCACCAAGTGGGTCGGCCTGCACACCGATGAGGTCCATTTCCGCGATACCGCGCATGGCCTGCTGGCCTGGGCCTTCGCCACTATCCTCTCGGCCTCCATTCTCGCCGGTGCCGTGGCCTCGATGGTCGGCGGCGCGGCGTCCATCGCCGGCAATGCCGCTCAGGGTGCGGCCGCGAACCCCGGCCTGGTGCCGGACAAGAACGCCTATTCCGTCGACATGCTGTTCCGCAGCGACCGTCCGGCGGCGCCCGGCGACACCTCCGCCAGCACGGCGGAAGCCGGCCGTATCCTCAGCCGCGCGCTGATCCCCGGGGGAAGCCTCTCAGCGGGCGACCGGACCTACCTGGCGCAGATTGTCTCGGCCCGCACCGGCCTCTCGCAGGCCGACGCAGAGAAGCGCGTCAACGACGTCATCACGCAGGCGCAGACCGCGGCGGACGATGCCCGCAAGGCCGCGGCGAAGCTCGCTCTGCTGATGGCGGCTGCCCTGCTTGCCGGTGCGCTGGCCGCGGCCTTTGCCGCGGCGGAAGGCGGCCGCGAGCGCGACAACTGAGCGTCCATCACTTGCTCCACCCTCCCCCTTTGCGGGGAGGGTGAAGCAGGCGGCGTGGTCGATTGCCGGCGTCGAGTTTGCTTGACCTGTTCTACGCCGCGGCCTGCGTCAGGGCATCGACGATGCCGTCGACAAGCTCCTCGACCAGGATCTTGTCCTCGCCCTCGGCCATCACGCGGATCACCGGTTCGGTGCCGGAGGGACGGATGACGAGGCGGCCATGGCCGTTGAGGCGGGTCTCGGCGAGGCGAATTGCATCGCGCACGCTTGTCACATCCAGCGGCCGGCCTTCGCCCTTACGATAGCGCACGTTCTTGAGCACCTGGGGCAGCGGGTCGAAGCGGTGGCAGACCTCCGACACCGGCTTGCCGGATTTCTTGACCACGGCGAGCACCTGCAGTGCGGCGACGAAGCCGTCGCCAGTGGTGGCGTAGTCCGACATGATGATGTGGCCGGAGGGCTCGCCGCCGAGATTCTGCCCGTGCTCGCGCATGTGCTCCAGCACATGGCGGTCGCCGACCGCCGTGCGCGCCAGCGTCAGCCCGAGGCTCTCGACATAGCGCTCGAAGCCGAGATTGGACATCACCGTCGCGACCACGCCGTTGCCGGCAAGGCGGCCGTCCTCCTGCCAGCTCTGTGCGATCACAGCGAGGATCTGGTCGCCGTCGACGACGTGGCCCTTCTCGTCGACGATCGCCACGCGGTCGGCGTCGCCGTCGAGCGCGATGCCGATATCGGCGCGCATCTCGCGCACCTTGCGCGACAGCGCCTCGGGCGAGGTCGAGCCGCAGTCCTTGTTGATGTTGAAGCCGTCCGGCTCGACGCCGAGCGAGATCACGTCGGCGCCGAGCTCCCACAGCGCCTCCGGCGCGACCCGATAGGCGGCGCCGTTGGCGCAGTCGATGACGATGCGCAGGCCGTCGAATTCCAGCGCCTTGGGCAGCGTGCGCTTGGCGAACTCGATGTAGCGGTCGGTGACGCCGTCGATGCGCCTGGCACGGCCGAGGTCCGTCGGCTTGGCAAGCCGCTTGCCGAGGTCGGAATCGACCAGCGTCTCGATCTCGCGCTCGACCTCGTCGGAGAGCTTGTAGCCGTCGGGACCGAACAGCTTGATGCCGTTGTCGTCGAACGGGTTGTGCGAGGCCGAGATCATCACGCCGAGGTCGGCGCGCATCGAGCGCGTCAGCATGGCGACGGCGGGCGTCGGCATCGGGCCGGTGAGCAGCACGTCCATGCCGACCGAGGTGAAACCGGAGACCAGCGCGGTCTCGATCATGTAGCCCGACAGGCGGGTGTCCTTGCCGATCAGCACGCGGTGGCGATGCTCGCCGCGGGTGAAGACGAGGCCCGCCGCCTGGCCGACGCGCAGTGCGAGGTCCGGCGTGATGGTGGCATTGGCGCGGCCGCGGATGCCGTCGGTGCCGAAATATTTGCGAGTCATCAAGACCCCCTCTGCCCATTTCCGGTGCTGTTGGCAAGCACCCGGCCCGGGCGCTGCGGGCTGGATATTATCGCCACCTTACCCCCAAAGGCTTCAAAAAATGTAAGCATTGGTTACGAGGGACACGGGTAGGAGCGATTGGCCCGTCAGGGTCCGCTGCTGGTAATCGCAGATCAATCGTCACGCTCGGCGTCATGGCCGGGCTTGTCCCGGCACCCACGCCTTGCTTTCAACCGGCAATCAGAAAAGAAAGACGTGGATGGCGGGACAAGCCCGGCCATGACGGCATTCGGGGAGGATCACCATGACCGGCGTCACGGAAAAACAATTCGCATTCCTGCGTTCGATCGATACGCCGACGGTGTGCAATCTCCTGGAGATGGTGGCGCCGGAACGCCGCGGCCACGGCTATACGGTCAAGCATCTGCATTGCCCGTTCCCGGACCTGCCGGCGATGGTCGGCTTCGCCAAGACCGTGACCATGCGGGCCAAGGACAAGGTGCCGCTGGGCGACGCCAACTACGCCGGCAAGCGGCTCGACTATCTCGACTACATCGCGGCCGCGCCCAAACCCGGCATCGTGGTGATCGAGGATCTCGACGATCCGGTCGGCTACGGCGCGTTCTGGGGCGAGGTGCAGACCAACGTGCACAAGGCGCTCGGCTGCCTCGGCACGATCACCAACGGCTCGGTCCGCGACATCCCGCAGGTCGCGCCGGGCTTCCAGATGCTGGCGGGCTCGATCTCGCCATCGCACGCTTATGTCCACGTCGTCGACTTCGGCATCGGCGTCACGATCCACGGCATGGCGGTGGCGAGCGGCGACCTTATCCATGCCGACCGCCACGGCGCCGTGATCGTGCCCCTTGAGACCATCGACGCCATGATGCCGGCGCTGGAGACCATCACGGCGAAGGAAGCAAAGATCATCAACGCGGCGCGCGCGCCGGGCGCCACCGTGGAGCAGATCAAGGCGGCGATGAGCTGACAACGCCGGATGCAGCGCGCGTTCTGACAGCCGCGCTTAACCTGCGCTGGGGTGCCAGACCGGCCGGTAGCCTGCGGTCAGCACCGCGACGATCGATGGCGGCGTCACCAGCCCGACCGTCGTGCCGCGCGGCCGGGGCCGGCCCTCGCCGTACCCGGTGAACGTCCAGGGCAGCAAGCGGTCCTCCCGGATGGCAAACGGGCCGTCCACGCCGTCGAGCATGACGAAAGCGCCGTCCGGCAGATCATCGACCGGCCGCCGATAGCGCGGCTTGCCGTCCACTGGCCAGCGTTGGGGATGCATCACGTCGTCCATGTCGTCAGCCCGCGGCGCATGCGAAAGTTCGTCGGCTTGCGCCCATCGCGCCGCGAAGGCATTCGCATCACGCCGGCGGCATTCGAAGCAGGGCCGGTGGCCGGCCGCGAAAGCCGTCGGCTCGTCGAGAAAGAACAGCTCCGTATAGCTGTTGCTCCAGATGTTGCGCTTGCGGCCCCGGAACTCCAGCACACAGCAGATCCAGCGGCGCGACACTGATCGCCGCTTGCCGAGCGTGCGGTCGTCGCGGTGGAAGCGCCCGCCGCGGTTGCCCATGAACAGCCCGCGCGACGCGTCGGCGAACAGCCGGCCGAAAGGATCGACGCGGTTCTGAAGCGGCTTACCGGAGGTCATGCTGTCGGCATGGCGGAGCATGCGCGAGCTTGTCATTGCCGGGCCTGTCCCGGCAATCCCGCGTGGCAATGCACCGACGTGCCTCTCGAATCGAAATGGCCGGGACAAGCCCGGCCATCTCAAACACTTTTGCAATCGGACTAAGCCGAAGGCTGCGGCTCGAGGCCGGCCGGGCTCCGGGCGCGGCGCGGCCCTTGCCGGCCGGCGGCACCGCGGACGAGCGCGGCGTCGTCGGCTCGATCACCGACTCGCGCACCGGCGGCTTGCCGTCGAGCAGGTCCTTGATCTCGTCGCCGGATCAGCGTCTCGTACTCGAGCAGGCCCTTGGCCAGCAGTCTCGAGGTCGTCGCGCTTCTCGGTGAGGATGCGCGCGCGCCTCGTGTAGCCGTCCTCGACCAGGCGGCGGATCTCGGCGTCGATCTTCTGCGCGGTCGCTTCCGAGATGTTCTGCGTGCGCGCGACACCGAATGGCCGAGGAACACCTCGTCCTGGTTCTCGCCGTAGGCGACGGTGCCGAGCTCGTCGGACAAGCCCCAGCGCGTCACCATCATGCGGGCGAGCTTGGTCGCCTGCTCGATGTCGGAGGAGGCGCCCGAGGTCACCTTCTCGCGGCCGAAGATCAGCTCCTCGGCGACGCGGCCGCCCATCATGATGGCGAGGCGCGAGGTCATCTGCTCGTAGCTCATCGACAGCTTGTCGCGCTCCGGCAGCTGCATCACCATGCCGAGCGCGCGGCCGCGCGGGATGATGGTCGCCTTGTGCACCGGATCGGTGGCCGGGACGTTGAGCGCGACGATGGCGTGGCCGGCCTCGTGATAGGCGGTGAGCAGCTTCTCCTCGTCGGTCATGACGAGCGACTTGCGCTCGGCGCCCATCATCACCTTGTCCTTGGCGTCCTCGAACTCGGCCTGGGTGACCATGCGCTTGTTGCGCCGCGCCGCCATCAGCGCCGCCTCGTTGACGAGGTTGGCGAGGTCGGCGCCGGAGAAGCCGGGCGTGCCGCGCGCGATGGTCCTGCAGGTTGACGTCGGGCGCCAGCGGCACCTTGCGCACGTGCACCTTCAGGATCTTCTCGCGGCCGACGACGTCGGGGTTCGGCACCACGACCTGGCGGTCGAAGCGGCCGGGACGCAGCAGCGCCGGGTCGAGCACGTCGGGACGGTTGGTGGCGGCGATGAGGATGATGCCTTCGTTCGCCTCGAAGCCGTCCATCTCGACCAGCAGCTGGTTCAGCGTCTGCTCGCGCTCGTCGTTGCCGCCGCCGAGGCCGGCGCCGCGATGGCGGCCGACCGCGTCGATCTCGTCGATGAAGATGATGCAGGGCGCGTTCTTCTTGGCCTGCTCGAACATGTCGCGCACGCGGCTGGCGCCGACGCCGACGAACATCTCGACGAAGTCGGAGCCCGAGATGGTGAAGAACGGCACGTTGGCCTCGCCGGCGACGGCGCGCGCGAGCAGCGTCTTGCCGGTGCCGGGAGGGCCGACCAGCAGCACGCCGCGCGGAATGCTTGCCGCCGAGCCGCTGGAACTTGCCGCGGATCGCGCAGGAACTCGACGATCTCCTGCAGATCCTCCTTGGCCTCGTCGACGCCGGCGACGTCCTCGAAGGTGACGCGGCCATGCGCCTCGGTCAGCAGCTTGGCCCTCGACTTGCCGAAGCCCATGCGCCTTGCCGCGCGCCGCCCTGCATCTGGCGCGACAGGAAGATCCACACGCCGATCAGCGCGATGAAGGGCAGCCACGAGACCAGCAGCGACACGAACCACGGCACGTTGTCGGACTGCGGCCGCGCCGTGATCTGCACGCCCTTGCTGCGTAGAGCCGCTGGACCAGCGATGGGATCGTTCGGCGCGTAGGTCTGGAAGGTGCCGCCGTCGGTGATAGGTGCCGTGGATCTCCGGCCCCTGGATCACGACGTCGCGGACGCGGCCCTGGTCGACCTCGGTGAGCAGCTGCGAGAACGAGATGTCCTGCGCGCTGGTGCGCTGGCCGGGATTCTGGAACAGCGTGAACAGCGCCAGCAGCAGCAGGACGATGATCACCCAGAGGGCGAAATTGCGCAGATTGGCGTTCATCCGGCGTCCTTCATGACGTGCCGGCGAATCCGGCGGCCGTCGGTTCGCGTCGCGCGAGTCGCAGTGCTCGCCACTCCTGTCCCAAGGCTCAATGTAGGTCCGCCGCGGGACATCTGCCAAGGGAATGGGCCCGCAATCTCCTTAGGCACAGATCGGCGCTTCGCGGGCAAAGCGTTCGCCGGTGCATCCGGGCCGTTTGACGGACTTCTCGCCGTCCGGCGGCCGCGGCGGGTCTGCCGCGTCTGCCACGCACGGCACGACGTGCGCGTCCTGACTGAGCGTCACCGAGCGCCCCGCCAAGCGTGCGGCGAAACCGTCGGCGCTCCGGCTGCACGGCGCCGGCCAGAGCGCGTCGAGCAGCGCTTCGAGCTTGCCGAGTTCGAGCGGCGGCCCTCGTCGCCGAGCCGGCGCGATCGCCCGCGCCGAGCAGCCGCAGCGCGACCTCCTCCGGCAGGTCGGCGAAAGCGCGGCGCGTCGAGTCGAAGTCGCCCGAGGCGGCGCCTCGGCCGCCAGATCGCGCAGCGCCGCCGTCGGCGCGCGGCTTCGAGCGCCTGCCTCGGCCCGCGCCAGCCGCTGCGCCAGCAGCGCCAGCCGCGCCGCGGTCGAGCCCCTCGGCGGCGAGCGCCGGCATGAGGCGCGCGCAGCCGCGCGCGGGTGAAGCGCGGGATCGCGGTTCGAGGGATCCGTCGCGCGAAGGCGATGCTGCGCGCGCCTCGCAGCGTGGCGACCAGCCGCGCCTTGGGCAGTGCCGAGAAGCGGCCGCACCAGCAAGGCGAGCCCGTCGCGGCACGGCGCGCTCGCGCCATGCCGGCAAGGCCCGGTCGAGCCCGCTGCCGCGCGCCAGGCGGATCAGCACGGTCTCGGCCTGATCGTCGCAGCGTATGCGCGGTGAGGATGTGGCGCGCGCCGCGATGTGGCGCGCCGCCGCCGCGAGCAGCCGATAGCGCGCGGCGCGCGCCGCCTCCTGCAGCCCGGTCGCGGGCTTGTGCGCCGTCCCAGCGCAGCGTCGCGGTGCGCGACGCCGAGCCGCGTCGCGCCAGCCGCGCCGACGCGCCGCGGCCTCGCGCGCCGATTCCGGCCGCAGGCCGTGATCGACCGTGACGGCGAGCGAGATCGCGGACCGCCGCGCCCGCAGCGCCGCGCGCCAGCGCGCCGCGAGCACCAGCAGCGCGGTCGAATCCGGGCCGCCGGAGACGCGCGAGCACGAGCGCCGCGGGCTCGTCGGCAAGGTCGGCGAACAGCGCGGCCGGCCTCGGCATCCGAGACCGGCCGGCCGGACTGGCTCAGCAGCGCGCACGCTTCTGTTCCCGCTCGACGCCCTGCTTCACGTTCACCGAGGCGCGCGGATATTTGCGGCCGATCTCGCCGCAGGTCGCGCAGGCCGCCTCCTTCTCGTTGAGCGCCGCGAGCGACTGGCCGAGCCGCAGCAGCGCGTCCGGCGCCTTGCCGGCGGTCTCGTACTTGGTCGAGACCGTGAGGAAGGCTTCCGCGGCATCGCGATAGCGCTGGCGCTGGAACAGGCTCTCGCCGAGCCAGTAATTGCGCGTCCGCCGGTCAGGCGGTCGCTCGGATGCTTCTTCAGGAAGGCGCGGAAGCCCTCCTCGCGACGCGCGTAGTCCTTGCGCAGCACGTAGCCGTAGGCGAGGTCGTATTCGTCCTTGGCGCTGATTGCGGCGGCGCCATCACCATCTGCTGCTGGCCGCCCGTGCCGCTGGGATTGCGCGGCGGCGGCGGCGGCAGCGGCCTGGCGTTGGCCGAGGACCCGCGGCGGCGCCAGGGCCGGATCGTCGGCGCGCTGGCCGACAGCGTCGAGAGGTCGAGCGGCGCGCCGGCCCGGCGGCCGCCGGGCGCGCCGACGGGCTCCTCGCCGGCGCCGTCGTCATTGGCGAGCCGAGACGACCGGCGGCGGCGCCGGAGCTCGCGCGGTCGAACCGAGCGTCGCGAGGCGCGCCGGGCGCGATCGGATTCTGCATTGGGATCGAAGGCGTCGGAGCGGCGCGGCCGCGGAGCGCGCCGGGGACCGGCGGCGCCGGCCGGCGGCGCCTGCTGCGGCGGTGGGCCGCGGCGCTGGAGGGGCTGCCGGCGGATAGCGGGCGCGCGCCGGGGTCGCGTCGCGGGCGGCGGGCGGCGCCGCGCCCTTGCCGCTGTCCTGGAAGCGGTACTCGACATCCTCCTGCATCCGCGCACCTGCTGTTCGAGCTGCTGGTTGCGGTACTGCAACTGCTCGATCGGGCCGGTGAGCTGGCGGATCTGGTTCTCCAGGCGGTCGAGCCGCACCACCAGATCGGACGACGACAGCTGCGCGGTGACCGGCGGGCTGCGTCGCGCCACGGCGCTCGTCAGGCTGGCTGTCGTCGGCGGCCGAAGATGCCGCCGAAGAAATTGCCGGTGTCGCGCTCGAGCGAATCGACGCCGGCCGGCGGACGCCGCTTGTCGCTTCCGGCGGGCCGACTGGGCATGGACGGGACATAGCGAGAAGCAGCACGAGCGCAAGCACGGCGCACAGAAGTCGCAACACGTGTGGTCATCGGGAGGCGGTCCGCACTGGGAGACGTTCGGACCGAATCGTAAGCGGCCGAGTGGACCAAAGTGTGTCCGCAAAGCAAAACCGGCGCCTGTCGGCGCCGGCTCGTGCCGTTGGGCCCGGACTCGGTACCGTTCACGGAGCTCGCGTTGAGCACCGTGACGGCGCGGCGGTTCTGCGACCAGCAGGAGATGTCGTTGCACACCGCGACCGGCCGCTCCTTGCCGTAGGAGATCGTCCGCATGCGCGAGCTGTCGATGCCGCGCGACGCCAGATAATCGCGCACCGTCTGGGCGCGGCGGGCGCCGAGCGCGATGTTGTATTCGCGCGTGCCGCGCTCGTCGGCATGGCCTTCGATCGTGAAGGTGTAGCGGTTGTAGAGCTGCAGCCACTGCGCCTGCTTGTCGAGCGTCGCCGCGCGACTGCGAGGTGAGCTCCGGTCGAATCGGATTCGAAGAACACGCGGTCGCCGACATTGACCACGAAGTCCTGCGCGCTGCCCGGAGGGGCGGCGCCGTTGAGCCGGCATTCGCGTTCGGGTTCGTCGCCGGATTGTTGGCGCAGGCCGCCAGCGCCAACGCCGCCGCGAGGACGGCCGCCAGCTTGGCAGCGCGATAGAGGGTCGAGACGCTCGTCATACTGGGGCTCCCTTTTCCGAATGTGACTTGGCCCTGCCCCTTGGTTACCCCCGGATCGTTAAGCGAAGGTTCCGTCAACCTTGATGAAGCCTTGCCGGGGCCGTCTGAAATGCCACGATCGCCGGATACCGATTGGAATGGTTAATGAGGCATGAATGAGGCGCCTTGCGGCAAATAAGCTGAAATGCGGATCCAGTGATCCCGCAGCAACGCCCGGTATCCGTTCTAGACGCCGACATCATTCGCACTGCGCTCGCTCTCGCCCCAACCGAGGGAGCCGTCAACGAAGCGGCATCAGCTCAGCAGCGGCGACCACGCCGGGTCCGAGGCGAAGCTCGGCGTCGGCACCCGCTGCTCGTTGCGGCCGGTGACGTCGACCGTGTAGAGCGCCGGCCCGGCGCTGCCGCCGGGATCGCGGAAGAACATCAGCACGCGGCCGTTGGGCGCCCAGGTCGGCCCTTCGTTGTGATAGCCCTCGGTGAGGATGCGCTCGCCCGAGCCGTCGGGCTTCATGACGCCGATGGCAAAGCCGCCGCCGGATCGCTTGGTGAAGGCGATGAAGTCGCCGCGCGGCGACCACACCGGCGTCGAGTAGTGATCCCTCGCCGAAGCTGATGCGCTGGGCCGCGCCGCCGCCCGCGCCCATCACGTAGATCTGCTGGCGTGCCGCCGCGATCGGATTCGAAGCAGATCTGCGTCCGCCGTCCGGCGAATAGGAGGGCGCGGTGTCGATGGCCGGCGTGTCGGTCAGGCGTGTGGTCGCGCTTCGACCGCAGGTCCATCACGAAGATGTTGGAGTTGCCGCTCTGCTGCAGGCTCATGATGACGCGCTGGCCGTCGGGCGAGAAGCGCGGCGAGAACGTCATGCCGGGGAAATTGCCGACGACCTCGCGCTGGCCGGTCTCGATGTTGAGCAGATAGACGCGCGGCTCGTCGCTGCCCGTAGGACATGTAGGTGATTTCCTGGGTCGACGGCGAGAAGCGCGGCGTCAGCACGAGGTCGTCGCCGCGCGTCAGGTAGCGCACGTTGGCGCCGTCCTGGTCCATGATGGCGAGCCGCTTGACGCGGCGCTCCTTCGGCCCGGTCTCGTCGATGAAGACGATGCGGGTGTCGAAATAGCCCTTCTCGCCGGTGAGCCGCTCGTAGATCGCGTCGGAGATGATGTGGGCGATGCGCCGCCAGTTCTCCGGCGTCGGTGGAATATTGCTGGCCGACAAGCTGCTGGCCGGCGAACACGTCCCACAGCCGGAACTCGGCCCTGCAGGCGGCCGTCGTCGACCCGCGCCACGCCGGCCGGTGACCAGCGCCTGGGCGTTGATGGTGCGCCAGTCGCGAAGCGCGGCACATCGTCGATGTTGTTGATCTTCTCGATGAAGGCCGCCGGGTCGATCGGCGCGAACAGCCCGGAGCGCTTGAGATTGGCGGTGATGACCCCGCTGACGCCGCGCGCCACCTCGCCCTCGCCCGGCGTCTCGCCGCCGAACTCCGGGATCGCGATCGGCAGCGGCTGGACGTTGCCCTGGGTGACGTCGAGCTTGAGCGCCGCGAGGGCGGCGCGGGGCGCCGCTGCGGCGGCGAATGCGCCGGCGCCGAGGCCGATCATGCGCCTGCGCGTAAAGCTGGGGGAGCCATGAGGGAATTGGTTGCGCATCTGATCTTCGGTTGGTGGGAGGGACCGCGGCGACGGCGTCAGCCGCGGTACATGTCGCGCGGATCGAAGGTGACCTCGACATCTTTCCACGCGTCGTATTTCGCGACCGGCAGGAAGCTGTAGGGCGCGCAGCGGCGCACCGCGCGCAACGCGGATTCCGCAGCGACCTGGAAGAACGTGCTCGACCCGCGGTTCATCACCACCGGCTCAGCCATCAGCGACCCGTCCTGCTTGAACTGGATGCGCACCTGCACGGCGAGGTCCTTGGCCTCGGACGCACCCGCCGGCACCGACCAGCACGACTGCAGGCGCGCGCGCAACGCGTCCATCTCGCTCTGCGAGAGCTGCGGCGCGTTGCCGGTTGTCGCGCCCAGCGTCGGCCGGGTGCTGATCGTATCGCCGGTGGCGGACTTGCGCTGCGGCTCGCGCTTGTCGAGCAGCGCCGCGATGCGCGTCGCGTCGAACTTGGGCTGCTGCGGCGGCGTCGGCTTCTTGGGCGGCAGCGGCGGCGGCGTGACCTTCGCCTCCTTCTTCGGATCGGGCTTCTTGGTGTCGTCCTTCTTCAAGGCTTCGGCGATCGGGTCCGGCTTCGGCTTCGGATCGGGTTTGGCCTTGGTTTCCTTCTTGGGCTCGGGCGGCGTCTCCGGCGCGAAGGCGGGCGTCGGCGGCTTGGGCGGATCGGGGGTTTTCTCGGGCGTCGGCGGCTTCTCGGCGGTCGCCTGGATTTCTGGCTTGTTGTCGGCGACCTTGGCGGCGGGATCGTCGACCGGCTTCTTGTCGGCGACCTTCTCCACCAGCGGCTTCGGCGTCTCGGCCTTCGGCGCGGTCTTGGAGCCGGCTGTTATTTTCGAGAACTCCGCGTCAGATATCACGTCGACCGGAACCAACTCGACTGCTTCCGCCGGGAGCGGCCGGCTGGAGAACGAGATCAGCGTCCATAAGAGCACGCCAGCATGCATGATCGCCGAGATCGCGGTTCCGCTGCGCAAGGACACAACCTTGCGACCTTCGGAATCGGGACCGCCTCTCGCAAACATCGCTACGAACCCTGCTCCGGCAGAATTACGACGTTGACGCGATAACCCGCAGCTCGAACACGGCCTAACACCTTCATAACATCGGTATAGCAGACGTCGCGGTCGCCACGCAGGAAGACATTGCTTTCCGCGTCACTCTTTGATCCACGGATTGCCTTGATTTTGGACTCCAGGTCGGCGGAATCAATCGCCGTATCGCCCAAGAAAATCTCGACCTTGGAATTGCAGGTGCCACTCGTCCTTTTTACCGAGACCGCAAGCGGGACCGAATCGTTCTTGGCGTTGCTGCCGCCGCTCGCTTCGGGAAGGTCGATCTGAATATTCATGGTCATCAGCGGCGCTGCCACCATGAAGATGATCAGCAGCACGAGCATCACATCCACCATCGGAGTGACGTTGATCTCGCTCATCACCGCGGCGCGGCGATGGCGGCGCTTCCCGCTTGGCGCTGCGCTGATATTGAGCCCCATGCCGTCCCCCTTAGGCCCGCTCGTCGATCTGCCGCGACAGGATCGCGGCGAACTCGTCGGCGAAGCCTTCCAGACGCTGCGACTGCTTGTTCACGTCCGAAATGAACTTGTTATAGAAAATTGTCGCCGGGATGGCGGCGACAAGGCCGATTGCGGTCGCGAACAGCGCCTCGGCGATGCCCGGCGCCACCACGGCGAGCGAGGTGTTCTTCGAGGCGGCGATCGACTGGAAGCTCGTCATGATGCCCCAGACGGTGCCAAACAGGCCGATGAACGGCCCGGCCGAGCCGACCGTCGCCAGCACCAGCAGCCGGCGCTCCAGCTTCTCGACCTCGCGGGTGATGGTCACGTCCATCACCTTCTCGATGCGCATCTGCAGGCCGGCGAAGGAGCGCGACGGCCCCTCGAAGCTGCGTTTCCACTCCTTCATCGCCGCCACGAACAGCGCCGCCATGGCATGCGCGGGCTTCGCGGACAGCGAGCGGTAGAGCTCCTCAAGCGACTGGCCGGACCAGAACGCGGTCTCGAACCGGTCCATGGCGCGCTTGGTGCGCGCATACAGGAGGACCTTGTCGATCGCGATCGCCCATACCCAGACCGAGCAGGCGAGCAGCCCGAGCATCACCAGCTTGACGATCCAATGCGCCGACCAGAACAGGCCGAAGATCGAAAGATCGGAGGATGCGAGCGGCAGCGCCGACTGCGCCACGTCGGCAGGGTTCATGTCGTGTCCTTTCGGAGTCCGGCTCCGTCACGGGCGACCGGGCGGCGATGCCACGTGGAATAAAAGGGCGTGCGGCCTTGAGCACCGCGACGGGCGCGCTGCCGTCACCCGGATGTCGCGACAAGTCCGGCTGGCCGCTGTTGACGGGTACGGATTCGTCGCGAAATTGTCCAAACTAGGGCCTCTCGCCGGTCATCGAGGCTCTAACCAGCGTGATTTTGGTTAACGTCCGGTTACCACCGGCTTGGGGGGCGCGCTGGACCCGCATTTACCGCACGCTGCGCGATAAGCCCGACGATGCTGCGAATTTTAGAGACCAGGCTAACCCCCCGTTGGCCCTGGTCGGTGTTTCGCCTGGGCCGGAGAAAACTCTCCTCCCTTCCGGCCGTTACTTCCCGGAGACCCACGAAATCAGGAGGATAACATGGCCGACGACCAGAACACCGCATCGCGTCCGGGCCCGAAAGGCGCCGCGACCCAGCCGACCAATGCCGACGATCAATCCAACATGCCGCCGCCGTCGAGCAACGACGGGCAGGACGGCTCCCAGGCCCAGGCCAACGGAGACGGCTCCACGCAGACGGCCGACAGCGGCCAGACCCCGCCCCCCGCAGCGCAAGACCAAGCCCCGCCGCCGGCGGCGCAGGACGGCGACAATGCCGGCGCCGGCGATACCTCGGCTTCCGGAGCCGACGGTTCGGCGAATGCCGGCGACGCGTCGGGTAGCGGCACGGACACCGGCGGGACCGGCCAGCAGGCCGGTGACACTGGCGGCGACTCCGCCGGCGACGGCTCGAACGGCGGCGGGATCGGCATTGCCGGGCTCGGCGATGGCAGCATCGGCAACGGCCTGGTCGGGGACGTGGTCAGCGATACCAGCCATCTTGGCAATGACGTCGTCGGTGACATCTCCGGCGCCGGCCAAGGGCTCGTGGCCGACGTCACCGGTGACGCGAACGGCCTGCTCGGCGACATCGCCACCGATACCGGGCTCGGCAGCACGCTGGGCGTGATCGGCAACCCGCTCGGCACGGTCGGCGGCCTCGCCGACGGGCTCACCGGCGGCAACGGCCTGCTCTCCGGAGTGACCGGCACTGTCGGCGGACTGACTGGCGGCATTGGCAATGGCGGCGTCGGCGGCATCGTCGACACCGCAGCCCATGACGTCAACGGCCTCACCGGCGGCGTGACCGGCAATGGCCTCCTTGGCGACGGCGGACTGACCGGCGCGACCAATGGCGGCGTCGGCGGCATCGTCGACACCGCGGTCCATGACGCCAACGGCCTCACGGGCGGCGTCGCCGGTAACGGCCTCGTCGGCGACGGCGGACTCCTCGGTGGCGCGACCGGCAACGGTCCGATCGTCACCGCTGACGCGACCCACGGCACCGGCGATCTCGGCGGCACGCTCAGCGACACGACCGGCGGCTCGACCGACGGCCTGCTGGGCGGCGTGGCCGGCAGCACGGGCAGCGATGGCCCGATCCTGACGGCGGGCGCAGTGCCCGGCGGCGATCCGGCGGTCTCCAGCCTGATCGGCACCTCGGGTGACAACGCCACTGGCGTGCTTGGGACCGGTCCGATCGCCGACGCCAATGCCGGCCAGGCGGACGCCAACGGCAACGCCCCGGTCTCCGGAACGGTTGGAGGCTCCGGCCCGCTGGTCGACGCCCACGCGTTCGGCGACAACCAGTCGTCGTCCGGCAACCTCGTCGACGCCGGCGCGGGCCAGAACAGTTCGAGCTCCGACGTTGTCGCCAACGGGTTCGGCGGCCAGACCGACGGCTCGAACCCCACGGTCGATGCCAACCTGATCCATACGGATGGACCGCAGGCGGCGAATGCCGACGTGCTGACCTCGCCGGATCAGTTCCACTTCCCCGCGCTCGACGGGGCGGGAACCGATGGCCTCGCCGGCACCCTGCCGGACGTGGGACAGGTTGCCAGCATCGCGCCGGCGGGTGCCACCCCGTCGCTCGACATCGGCGGGCAGCCGCTGGTCGACGGAGACCTGAGCGGCAACGCCGACACCGGCAACCACGACGCCGGCCTGGTCAACCCGGCGCTGTCGGGTGGCGTGCTCGGCCACGTCTGAGCCTGACCACGCCGTAGCGTGATCGGCACCTACGAGAAGGCGGGGCACGTTGCCCCGCCTTTTTCTTTTTCCCTCCAAGGCGGCGCTCGCCGACCGCGGTGGAAACGTCCCGTTCACCTTGGCGCCAAAGCTCGCCGCAACGGCTCGAACCGCGATGCCGCCACGGCATTGCCGTGATGCCGCATCGCGGTGGGGAAGCGCCGCGACGCGGCGGATCGAGGGGATGTCATGAGCGTTGCCGCACCCGAGCTACGAGCCGCGATCCGCAGTTGCCGCAAGGCGCTCGCGAGCGTCGCGCTCGCGAGCGGACTCATCAACCTGCTCATGCTGACCGGCCCATTGTTCATGCTGCAGGTCTATGACCGCGTGCTGCCGAGCCGCAGCGTGCCGACCCTTCTGGGCCTTTGCTTTTTCGCCCTCGTGCTCTACGCGTTCCAGGGCGTGCTCGAAACCTTGCGCGCGCGCGTGCTGCTTCGTGTCGGCCTCTCGATCGACGAGACGCTGAGCCCGCGCGTGTTCGACGTCGTGATGCGCTCGGCGATGCGCGGTGGCGGTCCCGCCGACGGGCTGCAGGCGCTGCGCGACCTCGACAGCGTGCGCACGTTCCTCTCCAGCCTCGCCCTCACCGCACTGTTCGACCTGCCCTGGATGCCGCTTTATGTGGCGATCTGCTTCTCGTTCCATCCGCTGCTCGGCTGGGCGGTGCTGATCGGCGCGCTGATGCTGTGCACGCTGACGCTGATCACCGATTTCGCGACGCGCGCGCCGGGCTATGATATGGTGGCGTTCGCGACGCAGCGCCGGCAGCTTGCGGAATCGGCGCGGCGCAATGCCGGGCTGCTGCAGGCGCTCGGCATGCGCCGGCGCATGGCGGCGCGCTGGGCGGTGGAGAACACCGCCTTCCTCACGCACCAGCAGGCGATCTCCGACCTCACCGGCACCTTCGGCAGCCTGTCGCGCGTGCTCCGCCTGCTGCTGCAGTCTTCGGTGCTGGCGCTCGGCGCCTACCTCGTCATCAATCAGGAGGCGAGCGCCGGCGTCATGCTGGCGGCAAGCATCCTGACCTCGCGCGCGCTCGCCCCGGTCGAGCTGGCGATCGCCAACTGGCGCTCCTTCGTGTCGGCACGGCAGGCCTGGCGCATGCTCTCCGACGCGCTCAGAAGCGCCCCCGTCGAGCAGGAGCATACGCTGCTGCCGCGTCCCTCGCAGTCGCTGCGGGTGACCGCGCTCAGCATCGCGCCGCCGGGCAGCAGCTCGGCCGTGCTGCAGGGCGTGACCTTCAAGCTCGCCGCCGGATCGGCGCTCGGCGTCATCGGCCCGAGCGGCTCCGGCAAGTCGTCGCTCGCGCGCGCGCTGGTCGGCGTCTGGAAGCCGGCGCGCGGCATCATCCGCTTCGACGGCGCGACGCCGGACCAGTGGTCCGCGGACGCGCTCGGGCGCTGCATCGGCTACCTGCCGCAGGAGGTCGAGCTGTTCGACGGCACGGTGGCGCAGAACATCGCGCGCTTCGAGGTCGGCGGCGATCCGGCACAGCTCATCGCCGCCGCCGACGGCCGGCGTGCACGAGGTGATCCTGCGGCTGCCCAACGGCTACGAAACGCAGGTCGGCGAGGCCGGCACGCTGCTCTCGGGCGGCCAGCGCCAGCGCATCGCGCTCGCCCGCGCGCTCTACGGCGACCCGTTCCTGGTCGTGCTCGACGAGCCGAACTCCAACCTCGACGCGCTCGGCGAGGAAGCCCTGTCCAACGCCATCGCGTCGGTTCGCGGCCGCGGCGGCATCGCGATCGTCATCGCGCATCGGCCGAGCGCGGTGCGCGCCGTCGACCACGTGCTGATCGTCAACGAAGGCCGCGTCCAGGCGCTGGGACCGCGCGACAGAATCCTCCAGCAGCAGGCACCGCAGCCGCAGCAGGCGGAAGAGCCATTCGTCCGCCGCACCGGCGCGGGCAAGCAACGTCACGCGCGCACCGCCGAGGGGGGAGCCAGCCATGGATGAAGCTTGGAGCAAGGCGCAGGAGGCTCTGTCGGGGCAGGTCGCGACGCTGCGGCGCTATGCGGCGCTGCTGCGAGGCAAGATGCCCGGCGGCGACGCCGTCACGCAGGGCGCCGAGGCCGAGGCCACGCGTGGTGGCGAGCCGGGCATGCCCGCCATCCGGCGCTCGCTGCGCAGCCACGTCATGGCGGTCGCGCTGATCGCGGTGTTCCTGGTCGGCAGCATCGGCGTGCTCGGCGCGGTGACGGATCTCGCCGGCGCCGTGATCGCGGCCGGCTCGCTGGTCGTCGAGTCCAACGTCAAGAAGGTGCAGCATCCGACCGGCGGCGTCGTCGGCGAGTTGCTGGTGCAGGACGGCGCGCGGGTCGAAGGCCGGCGACCTCCTGGTCCGGCTCGACCCGACGGAGGCCCAGTCCAACCTGTCCGCCGTGACCAAGGCGCTGTGGGAGCTGACCGCGCGGCGCGCCCGGCTCGAAGCCGAACGCGAGGGCGCCGAGACGGTGGCGTTCCCGCCCGATCTCATGCGCGGAAAACGGCGACGCCGAGATCGCGCGCATCATCACCGGCGAAAGCAAGCTGTTCGAGCTGCGCCGCGACGCCCAGAAGGGGCAGAAGGCGCAGCTTCGCGAACGCATCGAGCAGCTCAAGGAAGAGGCCGGCGGGCTGACCGAGCAGGCCGCCGCCAAGAAGAAGGAAAACGAGCTGGTCCAGAAGGAGCTCGGCGGCGTGCGCGAGCTCTTCGACAAGAACCTGGTGCCGATCTCCCGCGCTTACCGCGCTGGAACGCGACGCCGCGCGGCTCGAAGGCGAGCGCGGCCTGCTCGTCGCGCAAGGCGCGCAGACCAAGGGCAAGATCTCCGAGATCGAGCTGCAGATCATCCAGCTCGACCAGAATCTGCGCAGCGACGTCGCCAAGGAGCTCGGCGACATCCGCGCCAAGATGTCGGAACTGATCGAGAAGAAGATCACCGCTGCCGAGCAGCTCAAGCGCATCGACATCCGCGCGCCGCAGGACGGCACCGTGCAGCAGCTCATCGTCCACGCCAAGGGCGGCGTGATCGCGCCGGCCGAGCAGATCATGCTGGTCGTGCCGCAGGCCGACGCGCTCGTCGTCGAGATCAAGGTCGACGCCGCAGGACATCGACAAGGTCTCGCTCGATCAGGCCGCGCAACTGCGCTTCACCAGCTTCAACCAGCGCTCGACGCCGGAACTCAACGGCAAGGTGATCCGCATCGGCGCCGACACCATCAAGGACGAGAAGGCCGGCACGTCCTACTATCTGCTGCGCCTCGCCATCGATGCCGGCGAGATCGAGCGCCTCGGCGGCCACCGGCTGGTGCCGGGCATGCCGGTCGAGGCCTTCATCAAGACCAAGGACCGCACGATGCTGTCGTATTTCCTCAAGCCCCTCACCGACCAGTCGCGGCGGGCGTTCCGGGAGAACTGAGCCATGCGCGCCGGTCGGTGACATCGGAGTCTGGCGGACATCGGTCTCGCCTCACCCCGAGAGTCTGGCGGAAAATCGTTGTTCGCTTCATTAGGAGGAGGTGCCAAGCGCCGTCTTAAAGGATGGCTTCTGGATGATAGTCGCAGCCAACGCACTTACAAACAAAACGGCCGGGCGCGAGCCCGGCCGTCGTCGTATCGCGAAGTGGTGAAGTCAGGCCGGCCGCTGGTCCGTGGCGACGGGCGGCGACGGACGGTTCCGGCGTTCGGCCATGAATGCGTCGAACTCGGTCTTGTCCTTGGCGACGCGCAGGCGGTCGAGGAAGTCGCGGAATTCCTGCTGCTCGTCTTCGAGGCGCTTGAGGGTCTCGGTGCGATACTCGTCGAAGGCGCGATTGCCGGAGGAGCGCTGGCCGCCCCACCAGTCGGGCCTGCCGCCGTGACCGGTGCCCTCCATTCGCGAGCGCATCCAGTCCATCTTGCTCTGCATGCGCTCCATCTTGTGCTGCCAGCGTCCCATGCCGCCATGACAACCCATGTGTCCGCTCCATAGTGAGAAAAATAGGAACGCGAGGCCGACCGGCCACCAGAACATGAACCCAAGGATCACCATCAGGATCCAGAGGGGGCGAGGTATTCCGTAGTAGCCTGCGTAGTTCATGGCCGGGCTCCGCGTGTGAATGTTAATCACATTTACATAGCTACGGTGGGTGTGGTCGCCTGTCAAGGGATGAGGACGCTTTTTTGCCGGGTGCGTTTTTGCGGAGGCCGTTCAGCCCTCCGACGCGCTCAAGTCGGAGTTGCGAGCCCCGGGCGCAAGCCCAGCCCCTGCAAATAAATCAGGACGCCGGCTTCCAGCAGGTCCTCCGGCGGCATCGGCAACGCACGGCGCGCCGCATCGCCCCGTCCGAACAGCGACGCGATGCCGTGCGCCATCGACCAGACATGCAGCGCCATCATCATCGCGGGCGGCCGCGAACCGGCGGGCAGACGCGCGGCAAGCTTCTCGGCGGCCTCGCGCAGCACCGCAAAGGCGCGGTCGCCGGAGGCGCGCAACTCGGTGTTGGCATCGAGCGACACGCCGGCCTCGAACATCGCCGAATAGAACGCGGGCTCGGTGCGGGCGAAGGCAAGATACGCCTTGCCCAGCCCCTCGAACGCCGTGAAGGCATCGGGCTGGCCGCCTTTCCACGCGAGCTTGAGCGCCGCCTCGAACCGCTCGAAGCCGCGGCGCGCGACATCGGCCAGCAACTCGTCGCGGTCGCGGAAATGCCGGTACGGCGCGGCCGGACTGACCCCAGCCCAGCGCGCCGCATCGGCGAAGGTAAAGCCGGCCGCGCCCTTCTCGGCGATCAGATCCAAGGCGGCGCGGACCAGCGCTTCCTTCAGGTTGCCATGATGATATCCCCGCTCACCGCCGGGGCGCCGCGACCAGCTCATGTGAATGGCTCTTACATGAGCGGGGGATGCGCGTCGATGGCGACGGGCAGCCGTCCATCAGGCGCGTGAGCCGATGCGAGGCGTCAGAACGGCTCGGCGGCGAGCCCGGGAACGTCCGCCGGCCGCGGGCCCGGCGCAGTCCACAGAAAGCGGCGGTCCTCCGGATCAATGGCGACGTCGTTGATGCTCGCCTCGCGGCGCTTCATCAAGCCGCTCTCGTCGAACTCCCACTGCTCGTTGCCATAGGAGCGGAACCACGCGCCGGCCGCGTCGTGCCACTCGTACTGAAAGCGCACGGCGATGTGGTTGCCGTCGAAGGCCCACAGGTCCTTGATCAGGCGGTAGTCATGCTCCTTCGCCCATTTGCGCGCGAGGAACTCCACGATCGCCGCACGGCCCTTGAGGAACTCCGAGCGGTTGCGCCACACGCTGTCCTCGGTATAGGCGAGCGACACGCGCACCGGATCGCGCGAGTTCCAGGCATCCTCCGCCATGCGCACCTTCTGGCGGGCAGTGTCGGCGGTGAAGGGCGGAAACGGCGGACGCGACATGAGGCGGCTCCTCGCGTGTGGACCACTGATGCGTGGCCGGCATCGTCGTATAGCAAAGGATGCATCAGGCCGCAGGAGGTTCCCCGCCGTCCCGGTCGGCCCGCATGGCGAGCCGCAGCGGCTCGGGAATCCGCCGCGCCCGGCCGCCGGAGACAAAGGCGAACTTCACATCCGCCTCGATCAGCGTGTCGGCGCCGCGTTTGACATATTGCTTGAGCGTCGCCGAGGCGCCCTTCACCTCGGCCGGCGTGGTGATGACCTCCAGCACGTCGTCCATGCGCGCCGGCTGGATGAACTCGATCGTCATCGCGCGCACTACGAAGGCGAAGCCCGGCGCCTCCTTCTCGGTCGCCTCGAACAGCGAACGATGATCGGCGCCGATCAGGCGCAGGTAGTTGGTGCGTCCGCGCTCCATGAAGCGCAGATAGCTCGCATGATAGACGATGCCGGTGAAATCGGTGTCCTCGTAATAGACCCGCACCGCCATGACGTGGCGGCCGTCGACGATGGCCCCGTCGAGATGCGTGGAGAGGACGCTCTTCATCGCCCAAACTCTTCGTCGATATCCATGCTTCCATGGATGACTCGCACGATTTCGATTTGGTCGGAATCCGCGATGTAAAAGATTATGTAACTGCCGGCAAGAACACCGCGCAGGCCCGAACCAAAAATCGGCCTTGGCCGGCCTATGAAGGGAAAGCGGGAGAGGCTGACGAATTTCTCATTGATCCGCCTCAGAAGCGTATCCGCGGCTGGTGTGTTTCGCACTGACAGATAGGCGTAAATGCGACGCAGATCGCTTCTTGCCTTGTCCGAAAAAGTGAGCTTCATTCCGTGCTGCGCGTGTCCTTATTGAAGGCGCGCGCGTCGCGCAAGAACTCCTCGAAACTCCACTCGGACGTTCTGCCGGCCTTCACGTCCTCCATCCCTTCGTCTAGAAGGCCCTTGAGAACACGGTATTTTTCCGCCTGCTCCACCAGGTACGCGACGGCAGGTTCCCGCATCTCCTCTGGGAGAAGATCCAGGGCGGCAGCAGCCTTTTCAGACGTTGTGCTCATGGCATTCTAATTAGCACTTTTGGTGAGCCAGGGGGACCTATTCCTCCCCACCGCCGCTTCCGAACAACTGGAACTGGCTGGGGTCGCGCTTGGGCTCAGGCAGGCCCAGGTGGCGGAAGGCATGCACGGTGATCAGGCGGCCGCGCGGCGTGCGCTGGATGAAGCCCTGCTGGATCAGGAACGGCTCGATGATCTCCTCGATGGCGTCGCGCGGCTCGGAGAGCGCCGCCGCGATCGTCTCGACGCCGACCGGGCCGCCGCCATAGTTGTGGGCGATGACGCCGAGATAGCGCCGGTCCATCGCGTCGAGCCCGGCGGGGTCGACCTCAAGCTGCAGCAAAGCCTTGTCGGCGACGGCGCGGCTCACCGTCTCGCCCCCCACATGGGCGAAGTCGCGGATGCGGCGCAACAGCCGCCCGGCGATGCGCGGCGTGCCCCGCGCCCGCTTGGCGATCTCGTTGGCGCCGTCCGCCGTCACCTGGATGCCGAGCACGCGGGCGCCGCGCGAGACGATCAGCTCAAGCTCCGCCTCGGTATAGAAATTCAATCGGACCGGGATGCCGAAGCGGTCGCGCAAGGGCGTCGTCAGCAGGCCGGCCCGCGTGGTGGCGCCGACCAGCGTGAACGGCGCGAGGTCGATCTTCACCGAGCGCGCGGCCGGCCCCTCGCCGATGATGAGGTCGAGCTGGAAGTCCTCCATCGCCGGATAGAGGATTTCCTCCACCGCCGGATTGAGACGGTGGATCTCGTCGATGAACAGCACGTCGCGCGCTTCGAGGTTGGTGAGCAAGGCCGCGAGGTCGCCGGCCTTGGCGATCACCGGGCCGGAGGTGGCGCGGAAGCTGACGCCGAGCTCACGCGCGACGATCTGCGCCAGCGTGGTCTTGCCGAGGCCCGGCGGCCCGACGAACAGCACGTGGTCGAGCGCCTCCGCTCGGCTCTTCGCCGCCTCGATGAAGACGCGCAGGTTCGAGCGCGCCTGCTCCTGGCCGATGAACTCGGACAGCCGCTGCGGCCGTAGCGAGGCCTCGGCGATGTCCTCATCGCGGCGTTCGGGGGTGACGATGCGGTCGGGACCGGCGTTCACGTCGCCCTCATCAGAGCACGCGTTCGCGCGTGTATTTGTTCGGAAGCAGTTCGGTGATCGCGACCACCGACTGGCCGTTGCCGTTGGGCACGATGACGCGCGCCGTGCGGTCGTAATCGTAGATCAGCTCGCGGCAGCTTCCACACGGCGAGACCACGGTGATGGTTTGATCCGCTTCGGTGGGCTTGGGATGCCGCACCGCGACGATGGTTTCGATCGCGATCTCGCCGACATCGGTGATCAGCTTGCCCAGCGCGACGCCTTCGGCGCAGACCGCCATGCGGCCGAGATAGGCGTCGAGGTTGACGCCGGTGAAGATGCGGCCGTCGCGCGTGCGGATCGCGGCGCCGACCTCCTGCCAATCGTTGCGGTAGCGCCGCGCGATGGCGTCGCGCGCCGCGGCGACGAGTTCCTGGTCCTTCTCGGTCAGCATCGATAATCCGCCTGCATTTCCGGTCTGTCGCGGCAGAAGGTCATAGCCTGCGCTCCAGCTCGATCTCGTCGTGAAGCGGAATCCGATGGGCGCCCATCACCGGAACGTTCGGGTTCATGGCGCGCGTGGCATCGACCGCGCCCGGATAGACCGCGATGATGCGGAACCCGCGCCGCTGATAGAAGCCGAGCGCGTTGAGGTTGTCATTGGTCACGATGGCGCGGAGCAGCGCCGCGCCCTTGTCGCGCCCGAGCGCCATCATCGCATCGAGCAGGGCGATGCCGACGCCGCGCTGCTCGGTGATGTTGTTGAGCGTGAACATGGTGAGCACATCGCCCTCCAGGCGCCAGGTCGCGATCCCGGCAAGCCGGTTGCCGTCATAGGCGGCAAGCGCGTCGACATCGGCAGGCGCGATCACCTTGTCATGAACGATCAGCGAGCCGCCGCTCCAGCGCAGGCGCAGCAGGTCGTCAAGAAAGGCGCGATCGGTGATCGGCCGGATGGTGAAATCGATTTTCGGAGCACGCATGCGGCTGATCCGCCCTCATCCCGAGGAGGGCGCGCCAGCGCCCGTCTCGAAGGATGGCGCCGGACCCATGCTTCGAGACGCGCCCCGCGGGCGCTCCTCAGCATGAGTTCCGGACGGACCGACACTGCAGCTTCGTCACCTGCTCAACTCCTTCAGCCCCAGCCGGATCAGGCGCGCGGCGTCGGCGCCCTCCCCGGCGGCGCGGGTCGCGGCGGAGATCGCTGCCGCCGCCTGCGGCTGACCATAGCCCAGATTGACCAGCGCCGAGATGGCGTCATGCACCGGCTGCGGCGCACGCCGCTCGTCGACTTGGCCGGCCAGCCGGATCACCGCGGGATCGAGGTCGGAATAGGCCGGCGCCTTGTCCTTGAGCTCGGTGACGATGCGCTCGGCGACCTTGGGGCCGACGCCGGGCGTCCGCGCCACCGTCGCCTTGTCGCGCATCGCGACGGCGGTCGCGAGGTCGGCGGGCTTGAGCGTGCCGAGCACCGCGAGCGCGACCTTGGCGCCGACGCCCTGCACGGTCTGCAGCAGCCGGAACCACTCGCGCTCGACGTCACTCATGAAGCCGAACAGCCGTATCTGGTCCTCGCGGACATAGGTCTCGATCGCCAGCACCGCCGGTTCGCCGGGCGCCGGCAAGGCCTGCAGCGTGCGGCCCGAGCAATGCACCACATAACCGACGCCGCCGACATCGAGGATGATGAAATCCTCGCCGTAGGAATTGATGATGCCCTTGAGCTTGCCGATCACTTTCCCCTCCCCCCATGCGATACAGGCGAGAGGAAGCGCGGTCCTGCATCCGGTCCCCTCCACCTGAAAGGAGGAGGGACAGGGAGGGGGTCAACTGATCTTCGTCGCTGCAATCCGATCCCCTCCCCACCCCTCCCCTTTTCAAGGGAAGGGAGCAGACCGCGTCCGATGCGGCACCTGCGATTGAATCGCGAATGAAGCAGGTTTTCCGGAGGCGGCGCCCTCATGGGTGTCAACGTCCGCCCGCCGCGGCCCTCAGCATCAGGCTCTGGCGATGGTGCGCATGGGTGACCGCGATCGCAAGCGCGTCGGCGGCGTCCTCGCTCTTGGGATCGGCCTTGGGCAGCAGCACGCCGATCATCATGCGCACCTGGGCCTTGTCGCCGTGGCCGGCGCCGACGATGGATTTCTTGACGACGTTGGGGGCGTATTCGGCGACCGGCAGCCCCGAGCGCCCGGGCACCAGCATCGCGATGCCGCGTGCCTGCCCGAGCTTGAGCGTCGCCGCGGCATCCTTGTTGACGAAGGTCGCCTCGACGGCTGCCTCCTCGGGGCGGAATTCCTCCATCACCCGCACCAGCCCATCGTGGATGGTCACCAGGCGCACCGCGAGGCCGGCGCGGTCATCGGTCTCGACCGATCCGCAGCCCACATAGGTGAGCCGGTTGCCCTCGACGTCGACCACGCCCCAGCCGGTCCGCCGGAGACCCGGATCGATGCCGAGAATGCGAATCGGGCGCCTGTTCATGCCGCCCCGTGATAGCGCGGCGGCGGCGGGGCGTCACTGTCGCGCCGCGGTCCGGCCTGTTAAGGCAAAGTCCCACCGGACCACTGCCCGCCGTGATCGAGCTTCCCGACATCGCCGTGTTCGCCGCCGTGCTACACGACCGGCGCTTGCCCATCGCGGTGGCGATCGCCGTGCTGTCGGGCTTCGTGCGCGGCTTTTCCGGCTTTGGCTCGGCGCTCATCTACATTCCGCTGGTCGCGGCCGTCTACGAGCCGGCGATCGCCGCGCCGACCCTGCTGCTGATCGATTTCATCGGCAGCGCGCCGTTCACGGTCCGCTCGTTCTCCCAGTGCAATTGGCGCGAGGTCCTGCCGATCACCATCGCGGCCGCGCTCGCGGTCCCGGTCGGCACCATGGCGCTGATCCTGGTCGATCCGGTGACGTTGCGCTGGGTTATTTCAACGCTGGTTGTGGCGCTGCTGGTGGTGCTGTCGTCGGGATGGCGCTATCGCGGCAAGCCGACATTGCCGGTGACGAGCGGCGTCGGCATCATCGCCGGGCTCGGCAGCGGCGCGGTACAGATCGCCGGCCCGGCGGTGATCATCTTCTGGCTCGGCGGCGCCAACAACGCCGCGACCGTGCGCGCCAACCTGATGGTGTTCTTCTTCCTGATGGGCGCGATCACCGGGACGATCTACGTCATCCAGGGCGTGATCACGCCGGGGGTGATCGCGCTATCGGTGCTGCTCGGCGTGCCCTTCGTGCTTGCCCTGTGGCTGGGCGCGCACTGGTTCCGTGGCGCCTCCGACGAAACCTACCGGCGCGCCGCCTATCTCATCATCGTCGTGGCGGCGATCGTCAGCCTCCCGGTATTCGATGGGCTGTTCCGGTGAACCTGCAAATTGCTTGGGATCGGAATACCGCTTCGCACGTTAGCGAAGCGATACGGTTCACGGCCACCGGAACGGATGGAGCGCGCAATGGACCAGGGCGGATCGTTGTGGATGGTTATCGACGTGCTGGCCGTTGTCGCCCTGGGGGCGGCACTGGCCTACGGCATCGGCATGTGGCGAAAGCGCCATCGCGATCCGACCATCGAACGCATTCGCGATAACGCCGTCAAGAATCTTTACAAACAGCCCGACGACAAATAGCCGAAGGTCACGCGCTCATCTTGCTGACCAGCGCGTCCGATATTTCGAAATTGGCATAGACGTGCTGCACGTCGTCATTGTCGTCGAGATGCTCGATCAGCCGCAGGAGCTTCTCGCCCTTCTCGTCGTCGAGCGGCACGGTGTTCTGCGGCTTCCAGGTGAGCGCCGCCTTGCGCGGCTCGCCGAACTTAGCTTCCAGTGTCTTGGCGACCTCGGCGAGGCTGTCGGCCGAGGCATAGATCTCGTGGCCGTTGTCGCTCGACGTCACGTCCTCGGCCCCGGCGTCGATCGCCGCTTCCAGCATGGCGTCGGCCGAGGCGACCTTGGCGTCGAACTCCACCACGCCGAGGCGGTCGAACATGAACGACACCGCACCGGTCTCGGCGAGCGCACCGCCGCTTTTGGTGAAGGCGGCACGCACCTCGCCCGCGGTGCGGTTGCGGTTGTCCGTCAGCGTCTCGACGATGATCGCGACGCCGCCCGGGCCGTAGCCCTCGTAGCGCATCTCTTCGAAGGTTTCCGCATCACCGCCGGATGCCTTCTTGATCGCGCGCTCGATGTTGTCCTTGGGCATGCTCTCGCTCGCGCGCCGCGAGCATGGCGGCGCGCAGCCGCGGGTTCATGTTGGGATCGGGCATGCCCATCTTGGCGGCGACGGTGATCTCGCGCGCGAGCTTGCCGAACAGCTTGGAGCGCATCGCATCCTGGCGCCCCTTGCGGTGCATGATGTTCTTGAACTGGGAATGGCCGGCCATGGTTCTGTTTCACGTGTTTGAAGGGCGCGGGATTTATAGAATGGACGATGGAGGAAATAAAGGAATGCGAGCGGCGCGCCTGACGTCTCACTCCCACATCGCCGGCCGCGCCTCTTCGAGCCGTCCGCCAAGGCGCACGGCAGCGACGCGCGTGGCGAGGCCGGTGGCAGCGTCGGTTTCGACCGCAATGCCGCACAGCGTCGCGGGCCCGAGCGCGGGCTCGAACTTGCCGACGTCGATATCTTGCGCAGGAAGCGCGTCAGCGGCTCCTGCTTGGTCATGCCGATGACGGAGTCATAGTCGCCGGTCATCCCGACATCGGACATGAACGCGGTGCCGCCCGGCAGGATGCGGTGGTCGGCGGTCGGCAGCATGAGTATGGGTGCCGACGACGAGGCTCGCGCGGCCATCGAGGAAATGGCCCATGGTCTGCTTCTCGCTCGTGGTCTCGGCGTGGACGTCGACCACGATCGCATCCGCCGCGCTCTTCAGCGGGCAGGCCGCGATCTCGCGGTCGACCGCCGCGAACGGGTCGTCCATCGCGTCCATGAACACGCGGCCCATCACGTTGACGACGAGCACGCGCGCACCGTTGCGCGTCTCGACCAGCGCCGCGCCGCGGCCGGGCGTGCCGGGCGGATAATTCGCCGGCCGCACCAGGAACGGCGCGCGCTCGATGAACACCAGCGCCTCGCGCTGGTCCCAGGCGTGATTGCCGAGCGTCACGGCATTCGGCGCCGGCATCGATCATCTCGCGATAGATCGGCTCGGTGATGCCGAAGCCGCCCGCCGCGTTCTCGCCATTGACGACGACGCAGGTCGAGCTTCCAGTCGGCGATGAGGCCGGGCAGGCGCGACGTCACCGCCGAACGGCCGCTGCGCCCCACGACGTCGCCGATGAACAGGAGCCGCATTACGCCTCGCAGTGGATCACTTCGGCCTCCGTTACCACGAGATCGAGCCGGGCGTCGCGGTCGTGGGTCGGGACGTCACGGACTTCCTGCAGCGCATAGGCGATGCCGATCGCGATCACCGGCTTGCGCGTGCGCAGGGCATTGAGCGTCATGTCGTAATAGCCGGCGCCGTAGCCGATGCGGAAGCCGCGGCGGTCGAAGGCGGCAAGCGGCACGAGCACGACATCGGGCGCGACCTCGGGCGGCGTCGGCCCGCGGCTCGCGGATGCCCCATTGGCCGCGCGCAAGCGGCGCCCCCAAGGTCCAGGCGCGCATGACCAGCGGATGGCCGCGCCCGGCGATCGCCGGTAGCGCGAGGCGCGCGCCGGCATCAGCGAAGCGGCGCAGCAGCGGCAGCGGATTGATCTCGCTGCGGATGGGGGAAAAGCCGGAGACGATCAGGCTCGGGCCTCACCGCGACCGGCAATGGGCGCGCCGCGATCGTCTCGGCAGCGGCGGCTCGGACTTGCGCCGGCATCGCATCGCGACGCGCCAGCACGGCGCTGCGGAGGGCGGCTTTCTGATCCTGGAGCGAAACGGCGGCGGTCATCTCGCCAGCCTAGGCCAACCCGGACGGCCACGCGATTGGCCGTTGGTCTGGTCCCGCGTGACCGCTCTGCCGCAGGCGCGGACTTGATGCGAGACGCAGACTTAACGCGAGAAAAGTGCGGAGCCGCCTGAGCCGTCGGAGTTCGACCCCGGGAACCTACATAAGTAGGTGGGCGCCATATGACCGAGCCCACGGGCCCGGCCAGGGACAGCTCCCTGTGGGATCGTAAGGCCCCGGGAGTATGTCTCCGTCGCACTCCGCAGCCCCGCCAGATCAATGTAGTGCGTTGCGCGCGCAACCGCCACCATTCCTTATCCCGTCAAGGACACCAACGCGTCATCCCATGCCGACGCCGTTGCCGAGGCTCTGGTTGAGGCCCTTGGCGACGCGCTCGATACGCTCCGCCGCCTGATTGAGCGCGGCCGCGACGGCGGCTTCCGCTGCCTTGCCGCGGTCGGACGATCACGACGCGCGCCTCGCGCAGAGCGGCCAGTTCCTCTTCGAGCTGGCGCATCTTGCTTGCTTGGTCTCGGCGAGTTCGTCGCTGACGGTAAGTGCCGCCATGACGACCAGCCGGCTATCGCCGATCTCGCCAAAACTGCCGCGTAGGTCCTGGAGGCGCCGCTCGAGGTCCTGGCCGAGCCGCATCAGATGGGCTTCCTGGCCATCCTCGCAGGCCATCCGGTATTGGCGGCCGTTGATGGTGACTGTCACGTGCGCCATGGAGCCCCGCCAGCCTTCCTGGATTATGCGCGTTCATTCGCATCGATGACCGTGCGGATCGAATTCGATGGCGCCGTCGAGCCGCCGCGCGATCTCGCGGTTGGTGGTCTCGAGGCGCTTGGCGCGCGCGCGCCTGGGCATCGAGGTCGGAGGCAAGGCGCGAGCGGTCGGCACCGAGCGCCTGAAGCTGCGCGGCGAGCCGCTCCTCGGTGCGGTCGGCCTCGCGCCGGCGCTCCAGCGCGGCGTCGAGCGCATCCAGCGCCGACGCAAGGCGCTTGGTCGCAGCTTCGATGCTGGCGTCGGTCATGGCCTCCCTCGCCGCCTCCAGCCACGCCGCGTGGCTGGAAACAACTTGGTTAAGGCGTAGAACGTGCCGGCGTCAATCTCCGGAGATGCACCGGATCACGCGTATTGCGCTTCGCCGAGTCCGAAGGACCAGTTCTCCTTCACAACCTCGATCAGGTTGATGAATACGTCTTCCGGCCGCAGGCCAGGGTCCTTGACCATGCGCTGGACGATGCTGCGGTAAAGCGCCTTCTTCTGGTCGATCGAGCGGGTTTTGCTCACGGTAATCTGGATGAGCACCAGGTCATCGCTGCGCTCGATCCCGAGATAGCGCGCTCCATAGGAGAAGCCGTCGGCGTCATGCTCGGTGAGTACCATGAACCGGTCATTCTCCGGGACGTCGAAGGTCTCGCGCAGCGCGCCGTAGATATTGTCGAGGATCGCCTTACGGTAAGCGGGCGGCTTGCCCCGCCTCATCGAAACGCGGGTGAGCGGCATTACGGCACTCCGTCGGCTGTGCCAGGCGGCTCTCGCCCGGCTCAGGCCACCATTTTAACAAGCAAGAAACCGCAGGGGATCAACACCGCGTGTGCGCGTGACATCGCGCCGGCAGGACTGCGGTGGATCGAACAAAGGCGGGCCGCCTTCAACGCGGCCAGCCCGGCGATCCAGACATCGGCGCGCTGCCGAAGATGTCGCCGCCCTCGGGCCGCTTCTTGAGCAGCTTGAAGCGGTCCGGATCAAGCGTACCGGTCGGCTGCAGCGGGGCCAGATCGTCGCGAGGAATGCCCGGCAAATCGGAGCCGCCATCCCCGAGCACCTTGTGGCTCATGGTTGCCCCGCGCCACCGCTCCACCACCGATTCGATGAAGGTGTCGTCGTCGCGCGCGCTGTCGATGCGCGCGTTAGTGATGGCCTCGCTCTGCGGGATGAACTGCGCCTCGAGCTTCCTGAACTTCAGGCGGGTCGGCAGCGCGACGCCTTCGCCGAAGGCGAGCACTTCGCGCGTTCCGAGCGACGGCACGAAGGCCAGCAGGTTCGCGGCGGCGTCGGACACCGCCGAGCGCACCAGCGCCTGGTCGCGATCGTTCGCCATGCGCATGCAAAACAGCGTCGAGCATTGCGAGATGATGGTGGCATCGAGTTCCGCCGGGCGCTGCGTCACCAGGCCGAGGAACACGCCGTATTTGCGGCCCTCCTTGGCGATGCGCGACAGCGCCTTGCGGGTCGGCCCGAAGCCGATCGCTGCGGTCGGCCGACGCGTAGCGGTGGGCCTCCTCGCACACGAACAGCAGCGGGAACGCGCCGTCGCTCCACAGCCCGAACTCGAATGCCATGCGGCCGAGCACCGAGACCACGGAGTCGACGACCTCGGCCGGGAATCCGGCGAGCTGCATGATGGTCATCGGCTTGCCGTTGGCCGGCAGGCGGAAGAGCTGGCGCAGCGTGTCGGCCATGGTGTCGCCGCCGACATTGGCGTTGTCGAACATGAACGTGTAGCGCGGGTCGTTGCGGACCTGCTCGATGCGGGTGATGAGCTTGTGATAGATCAGCCGCGACGAGCGGTTCTCCAGCTTTCCCATCCGCTCGTCGATCAGGCCGACGAGATCGGCCAGGCGATAAGGCACCGGCGTGTCGGCGGTATAGCCGGTCGACTTGGGATCGCTGCGCTTGATCGCGAGCCGGTCGCTCGACCGCGTCTTGAACTGGGAATAGGTGCTCTTGGCGATCGGGATGAGCTCGGAGAGGACGACGACCTCCTCCTCGACGCCGGGTCGGCCGCCGAAGAAGACGTCCACCGTTTCCTCGAAATTGAACAGCCAGAACGGCAGCTTGAGGTTGCGGGGGTTGAGGATCTGGGCGCGATCGCCGAAGCAGCGTCCATACTCGTTATGGCCGTCGAGCAGGAACAGGCGAAGGTTGGGCCGCGTCTGCAGGATTTCCCGCAGGATGAGCGCGACGCCGGTCGACTTGCCGACGCCCGTGGTTCCCAGGATGGCGAAGTGCTTGCTCAGCATCTCGTCGACGTTGATGTAGGCGCCGATCGTCTCGTCCTGCTGCAGGTGCCCGATGTCGATCGTGTCGGAGCCCGAGATATCATAGATGAGCCGCAGCTCGCGGTTGCCGATGAGGGCCGCGGGATCGCCGATCGCCGGATAGTTGGTGATGCCGCGGCTGAAGCTCTGCACGCCCGTCTCGTCGCGCTTGATCTCGCCCATCATGTCGAGCTTGGCGGTGGCGATGAACCCCTGCGCCCGGGCGGCGGCCGAATCCTCCAGCGCGACGTCGGTGACCATGCCGATGAGCAGCGTCGTTCCGCGGCTGATGCGCAGGAACTTGCCGACGGTGACGGACAGTTCGTCCGAACCCTCCAGGCTGGCGGCTGGAAGCCCGACGCTCGCCTGCGACCCGTGGACGGACAGGACATGCCCCAAAAGATCGTCCATGCCGGGCTCGCCGCCCTGACCGCCGCGATGCTCAGCCTCCAACGCCGCCTCCCGATCGTCAAAACACTTCGGCGCCTCTCCAAAGAGGGGGGCCCGGCTGGCAGGCTACTCAAGCACCTTCTAGATTCCGTTAAATCGGCCTCACTCTTTGGACCGGATCGGGCAGACCGCCGCATGCGTTAAGGAACCGATAACGGCGATGACGGCGTGCAGGCGCGCAACCGGACGCGCGAATGGTCCCCGCGCCACGTCCCTGCCCGAACGTATCGTCCTGGCCGAGCCTTTGACTCCGGGGGCTCGCATGCTATCTCTCCGCCGCCTCGGGTGGCCGGGGTCCCTTCAGCGGACCTCCGGACCAGACGGCGCGCGGCTTGGCCGCGCGGCAGATGGCGGCTTCCGTCACGCCCGGTCCGTCTCAGACAGGAACTTGCATGACCGGGCGCGACCAACATGACGGCATGGCCAACGCCATCCGTGCGCTCGCCATGGACGCGGTGGAGCAGGCGAAATCCGGCCATCCCGGCCTGCCGATGGGCGCCGCCGACATCGCGACCGTGCTGTTCACGCGGTTCCTGAAATTCGATCCCGCCGAGCCGAAATGGCCGGACCGCGACCGGTTCGTGCTCTCCGCTGGCCATGGCTCGATGCTGGTCTATGCGCTGCTTCATCTGCTCGGCGACGAGAAGATGACGATCGACCAGCTCAAGCGCTTCCGCCAGTTGGGCGGGATCACGCCGGGCCATCCGGAGAACTTCGTCACCCAGGGGATCGAGACCACCACCGGGCCGCTCGGCCAGGGCCTCGGCAATGCGGTCGGCATGGCCATCGCGGAGCGGCACTTGGCGGCGGAGTTCGGCGACATCGTCGACCACTACACGTATGTGCTCGCCTCGGACGGCGACCTCATGGAGGGCATCAGCCAGGAGGCGATCTCGCTCGCCGGGCATCTCAAGCTCAGCCGCCTGGTCGTGCTGTTCGACGACAATGCCATCACCATCGACGGTCCGCTGTCGCTCTCCGACTCGGTCGATCAGGTGAAGCGCTTCGAGGCCGCCGGCTGGGCGGCGAGCCGCGTCGACGGCCACGACCCCGACGCCATCGCCGCGGCGATCGAACAGGCGCGGAAATCCGACCGTCCCAACCTCATCGCCTGCAAGACGACCATCGGCTACGGCGCGCCGACCAAGGCCGGCAAGTCGTCCTCGCACGGCTCGCCACTCGGCGCCGACGAGATCACGGGCACGCGGAACAAGCTCGGCTGGACGTCCGCCGCGTTCGACGTCCCGGCCGAAATCCTCGCGCAATGGCGTGAGGCGGGCGGGCGCGGCAAGGCGGTGCGCGACGCCTGGACCAAGAAGCTCGGCGCTCTTCCGGCCGACAAGCGCGCCGAATTCGAGCGCCGCACGCGCGGAGAGATCGCGCAGGACAAGCTCGCGGCGGCGGTGCGGAGCGTGAAGGAGAAGCTCGCGGCGGCACCGAAGGAGATCGCGACCCGCACGGCGTCGGAATTCGCGCTGGAAACGCTGGTGCCGGCGATTCCCGAGATGGTCGGCGGATCGGCCGACCTCACCGGCTCGAACAATACCCGCACCAAGGCCATGACGGTGTTGTCGGGGGCAGACTATTCCGGCCGCTTCATCCATTACGGCATCCGCGAGCACGGCATGGCGGCGGCGATGAACGGCATGGCGCTGCATGGCGGCATCATACCTTATTCCGGCACGTTCCTGGTGTTCTCGGACTACTGCCGTCCGGCGATCCGGCTCGCCGCGCTGATGGGCGAGCGCGTCATTCATGTGCTGACGCACGATTCGATCGGACTCGGCGAGGACGGGCCGACGCACCAGCCGGTCGAGCATCTCGCAGCGTTACGCGCGATCCCGAACCTGATGGTGTTCCGGCCCTGCGACACGGTCGAGACGATCGAGTGCTGGCAGCTTGCATTGGAGCACGCGAAGCGTCCCAGCGTGCTGGCGCTGACGCGCCAGAACCTGCCGCAGCTCCGGCTCGCCCATGACGAGCATAATAGCTGCGCCACCGGAGCCTACGAGATCGTGCCGGCCGAGGATGGCAGTCCGGAAGTGTCGCTGTTCGCGACCGGCTCCGAGGTGGCGATAGCGATCGCGGCGCGCAAGTTCCTGCGCGAGCGCGGCATATCCTCCCGCGTGGTGTCGGTGCCGTGCTTCGAGCTGTTTATGGAAGCGGACGAGGACATGCGCGAGGAGATCATCGGCACGGCGCGGGTCCGCGTTGGGATCGAGGCCGCGATCCGGCAGGGCTGGGACGCCATCATCGGCTCGGACGGCGCCTTCGTGGGGATGTCGACGTTTGGCGCCAGCGCCCCATATAAGGACCTCTACCGGCACTTCGGCATCACCGCCGAGGCTGTCGCCGAGGCGGCGCTGAGGAAGCTCGGCAGGAACTGACCGCCTCCGCTCGTATTCCCCGTGCCGCATTGCGACCCGGGGGATTTTGGAGTCATAACGCGCCATTGCCGCCGGGCACCCCAGGAGATTGAAATGACTATTCGCGTCGCCATCAATGGATTTGGCCGCATTGGCCGCAACATCCTGCGCGCCATCGCGGAGTCGGGACGCAAGGATATCGAGGTCGTCGGGATCAATGACCTCGGGCCGGTCGAGACCAATGCGCACCTGCTGCGCTACGACAGCGTGCATGGCCGCTTCCGGGGCGAGGTGACGGTGAAGGGCGACAGCATCAGCATCGGCAACGGCGCCATCAAGGTGACGGCCGTGAAGGACCCCTCGACCCTGCCGTGGAAGAACCTCGGCGTCGACATCGCGCTGGAATGCACCGGCATCTTCACCGCCAAGGACAAGGCCTCGGCACATCTCACCGCCGGCGCCAGGCGCGTGCTGGTCTCGGCGCCCGCCGACGGCGCCGACCTCACGGTCGTCTACGGCGTCAACCACGACAAGCTGACCAAGGACCATCAGATCGTTTCGAACGGCTCCTGCACCACCAACTGCCTGGCGCCGGTCGCCAAGGTGCTCAACGACACCGTCGGCATCGAAACCGGATTCATGACCACGATTCATGCCTATACCGGCGACCAGCCGACGCTCGACACCATGCACAAGGATCTCTATCGCGGCCGTGCCGCTGCACTGTCGATGATCCCGACCTCGACCGGCGCCGCCAAGGCGATCGGCCTCGTGCTCCCCGAGCTCAAGGGCAAGCTCGACGGCGTCGCCATTCGCGTGCCGACGCCGAACGTCTCGGTCATCGACCTCAAGATCGTCGCCAAGCGGGAGACCACCAAGGACGAGATCAACGACGCGATGAAGCGCGCCTCCGAACAGCAGCTCAAGGGCATCCTCAACTACACCAACGATCCCAACGTCTCGATCGACTTCAACCACGATCCGCATTCGTCGACGTTCCACATGGACCAGACCAAGGTGATGAACGGGACGCTGGTGCGCGTGATGTCGTGGTACGACAATGAGTGGGGCTTCTCCAACCGCATGGCGGATACGGCGGTGGCGATGGGCAAGCTGATTTGATACGAAAGCGCGACTACCGATTTTTCGCTTCCCTCCTCGTCTGTGATAGAGAAGAGCTCTGAGCCCTGAAAGAAGATGTTAGGCCCTGGCGATTCTGAGAAATGGTCCTCGCTGGAACATCGGGTCGAGCGGCTTGAGGACGATATGGCTGATGTCAAATTGAGGTCGGTCGAGTTCGAGACTTGGAGCGATCGAAATTTCGCTGGCCAAAATTGACGGGTATTTCAAGAGCGTGGAAGGCCATTTCAAAGGGTTAGAAGGTCGAATGACCGGCCTGGAATCTCGGTTTTCCGCCCTCCCGAAGACCTGGTCGATCCTCACCATCACGTTCACGACGTGGGCCATCGGTTCCGGCATTCTTATCTTTGCGCTGAATATTTTGAAGCGATGACCTTCCGTACGCTGGACGACGTGGACGTGACGAACAAACGCGTCCTCCTGCGCGTCGACCTCAACGTGCCGATGGAGAACGGCGTCGTCACCGACGCCACGCGCATCGACCGCATCGCACACACCATTACCGAGATCGCCGACAAAGGCGGCAAGGTGATCCTGCTTGCGCATTTCGGCCGCCCGAAAGGGCATGACCCCAAGCAATCGCTCAAACCGGTCGCGGCGGCGGTCGCGGGCGTCATCAAGCGGCCCGTCGCGTTTGCCGAGGACTGCGTCGGCGACAAGGCCAAGGCCGCGGTCGACGCGATGAATTCGGGGGACATCCTCTGTTTGGAGAACACCCGGTTCCACAAGGAGGAAGAGAAGAACGAGCCGGGCTTCGTGGCGCAACTCGCATCGCTCGGCGACATCTATGTGAATGATGCCTTCTCGGCGGCGCATCGCGCGCATGCTTCGACCGAAGGCCTCGCCCACAAGCTGCCCGCCTATGCCGGACGCAGCATGCAAGCCGAGCTGGAAGCGCTCGGCAAGGCGCTGGACGCACCGCAGAAGCCCGTCATCGCCATCGTCGGCGGCGCCAAGGTCTCGACCAAGCTCGATCTCCTGGAGAACCTCATCACCAAGGTCGACGCCCTGGTGATCGGCGGCGCCATGGCGAACACGTTCCTGCATGCGCAGGGCATCGGCATCGGCAAGTCGCTGGCCGAGAAGGACCTGGCCGCGACCGCGCTCCGCGTGCTGGAAAAGGCCGAGAGCGCGAACTGCGCGATCATCCTGCCGGTCGACGCCGTCGTTGCCTTCCGCTTCGAGGCCCACGCTGCACTCGCACGCCTATGGGCTCGACGCGATACCCGCCGACGGCATGATCCTCGACATCGGCCCGCAGTCGATCGAGCGCGTGAAAGCCGCGATCGACGACGCTGCGACGCTCGTATGGAATGGCCCGTTCGGCGCGTTCGAGATGCCGCCCTTCGACAATGGCACGGTCCTGGCGGCGCGCCATGCCGCCGCGCGCACCCAGGCCGGCACGCTCGTCTCGGTGGCGGGCGGCGGCGATACCGTCGCGGCACTCAATGCCGCCGGCGTCGCCGACGCGTTCACCTATGTGTCGACCGCCGGTGGCGCCTTCCTCGAATGGATGGAAGGCAAGGCGCTGCCCGGGGTCGAGGTGCTCAAGACCAAGCCCTGAGGCGCTCTATTCGCGCGGCTTCATCAACCCGGCCGCCGTCAAGGCCTTTGTGATGATCGCGGAGACGTCGAAGGAGCCGGCGCGCTGCGTGTCGTCGCGCCGCGGCTTCGCCGGCCCGCTGTCGCGATCCAGGATCTCCACGCGGTCGTCGGGAATGATCTCGACCTTGTCGTCGGGAACGATCGAGGCATGCGCGCCGCCGTCGGGCGCAGCGGCGCGCTGGTCTGGCATGGCCTCCGGCTTCGTTGCCTTCGCCTCCGGCGGTCTTGGCCTTGCCTCGACATGGGGGTGACCGGTGAGGCCGAAGAACTTCGCGATGTGGTACGAGGACGAAATCCCGACTTCGAGGAGAAAGGGTCCCGCAGCACCGACCTGCCCGTCTGCGCTGCCCACCGCAAGCGGAGTGCCATGGGCCATGCCGGTGATGGTGTAGGACTCGATCACATCCGCGCCGCCCTTGCGCCAGACGTAGCGCGGATATCCGTCGACGACTTCCTCCGCCGGCGGCGCATCGATGCCGTGGACATCCGTCCATTGCCTGACGATGTCGGCGGCATTGGCGACCTTGACCGTCGGATCGCGGTCGCCGTGCCACACCGAGACGCGCGGCCACGGCCCGCGATGGGGCGATGCCTGCCGCACCAGGTCGCCCCATTCCCTGGCCGCGCGCGGACGGCCATTGAACATGCTTTCGAAGGCCTGCTGGACGTTGCTCGCGGTGCCATAGGGCAGCCCGGCGATGATGGCGCCGGCGGCGAACACGTCAGGATAGGTCGCCAGCATTACCGATGCCATGCGCGCCGCCCGCCGACAGGCCGGTGACGAACACGCGGCCGCGGTCGATGCCATGGTCGACGATCATCGTCTCGACCATCTGCCGGATCGACAATGCCTCGCCGCTGTCGCGCGTGGTGTCGGCCGGCTGGAACCAGTTGAAGCAGGTATTCGGATTGTTCGCCTTTTGCTGTTCCGGAAGCAGGAGCGCGAAACCGTAGCGGTCGGCCAGCGTCGACCAGCCGGCGCCGTGATCGTAGCCCGCCGCCGTCTGGGTGCAGCCGTGCAGCACCACGACCAGGCCCGGAGCGGCCTCCAGGCGGGTCGGCACATACTTGAACATGCGCAGGGCGCCGGGGTTGGAGCCGAAACCGGTCACCTCGGTGAGGTGGGCCTTCGTGGCCGCGACGCCGGGGTCCCCGGATTGCGGCGCGAGGCGGCCCTGCTCGACCAGTTTCTCCCAGACACGACGGTGCCGTGACAGGCGCGAAAGAACCGTTCCAAGATTGCGCCAAGCTGATTTTCCTTCTGCGCTATCCCACCCCAACGAAAACCACGGAATTTGGTTGCTGCGATGCAAACAAATTGCTGCAACGCAGCATATCGAGACCGAGCGCTTGCTTTTCAACCCCCGGAACGCCGCCGAGATGAAGGTGGTAAGGGACTGCCGGCAGCCATACCGTCGCGGCCGTGCGGAGGGGATGGCCAGCGCCTTCGCCCCTGCGCTAATAAGGCGCGCGCTCGCAATTCCGGCCGCAAGAATCAATGGGCCTCTAGCATCAAGGAGGGAGGGGCATGAACCTCGCCGAGCTCAACAAAATTGCCGAAGCCATGGTCGCGCCGGGACGCGGCATCCTTGCTGCGGACGAATCGTCGGCCACCATCAAGAAGCGGTTCGACGCCATCGGCGTTGAATCCACCGCCGACACGCGCCGCGACTATCGCGAGCTGATGTTCCGCTCGGCCGAGGCGATGAAGCAGCACATTTCCGGCGTCATCCTCTACGACGAGACGATCCGGCAGAGCGCCAAGGACGGCACGCTGCTCGTCAAGCTGATCGAGCAGGCGGGTTCGCTGCCCGGCATCAAGGTCGACAAGGGCGTAAGGCCGCTGCCGTTCTGCCCCGGCGAAGTGATCACCGAGGGCCTCGACGGCCTCGGCGAACGGCTGGCCGAGTATCACAAGATGGGCGCCAGGTTCGCCAAGTGGCGCGCGGTGATCGACATCGGTACCGGCATCCCGAGCTACGCCTGCATCAAGGCCAATGCCCACGCGCTCGCGCGCTACGCGGCCTTTGCCAGGAAGCCGGCATCGTGCCGATCGTCGAGCCCGAGGTGCTGATGGACGGCGAGCACGACATCGAGCGCTGCTACGGCGTCACCGAGTGGGTGCTCAAGACGACGTTCGAGGAACTTTATTACCAGCGGGTCGCGCTCGAAGGCATCGTGCTCAAGCCCAACATGGTCGTGCCGGGCAAGAAATCGAAGACGAAAGCCTCCGTCGACCAGGTCGCGGAGATGACCGCGCGCGTGCTCAAGGCGTGCGTGCCGGGCGCCGTACCCGGCATTGCGTTCCTCTCCGGCGGCCAGTCCGACGAGGACGCGACCGCCCATCTCGACGCCATCAACCGTGTCGGCAACCTGCCCTGGAAGGTCACGTTCTCCTACGGCCGCGCCTTGCAGGCGCCGGTGCAGAAGGCATGGTCCGGCAAGACGGACAACGTCACCACCGCGCAGCGCGCGTTCGCGCATCGCGCCCGCATGAACGGCCTCGCCGCGCTCGGCCAGTGGCAGGCCGAGATGGAGAAGAAGGCGGCTTGAACGGCGCTGCAAACGCCGCTCGTCCTCGCGAAAGCGGGGACCCAGGCGATACCCCATGGCGTGCGTGGTGTTTCTGGATTCCCCGCTTGCGCGGGAATGAGCGAGATCAATCCGACGACACGGGGTTCACTCGACGACTTGCCTACGGCGTCACCTCGGCGCGCTGCACCGGCCGCGGCGAATTCAAATCACGCCACTTCGCGTTGGCCACATGCGCAGCGGGAAAAGCGTCGCGCGGCACGTATCGGCCCTCGCCGGGTTTGGCCCGCAGGTCGCCGTCCATCATCGCGATGCGTCCGCCGCTCAGCGTCGCGCGCGGCAGGCCGCGGCAGGCGAAGCCCTCGAACACGTTGTAATCGATGCGGCTCACCTGACCGGCGGCCGAGATGGTCTTGGTGGCATCGGGGTCCCACACCACGAGATCGGCGTCCGACCCCGCCGCGACGGCTCCCTTGCGCGGATAGATATTGAGGATGCGGGCGATGTTCGCCGACGTCACCGCGACGAACTCCTCACGCGTCAAGCGCCCGGTATTGACCCCGGCTGACCACAGCACCGGCAAGCGGTCTTCCAGTCCTCCTGTGCCGTTCGGGATCCTGGTGAAGTCGTCGCGGCCCAGCCGCTTCTGTTCCGTCGTGAAGGCGCAATGATCCGTGGCCACGACCTGGAGCGCTCCCGATTGCAGCCCGGCCCACAGGCTTGCCTGATGCTCCCGCGCGCGGAACGGCGGCGACATCACGCGGCGCGCGGCGTGGTCCCAATCGGCGTTGCGGTACTCGTCCTCGTCGAGCACCAGGTGCTGGATCAGCGGCTCGCCATAGACCCGCTTTCCGGCGGCGCGGGCACGCGCGATCGCCTCCTGGGCATCCCGGCTCGACGTGTGCACGACGTAGAGCGGACAGCCCGCCATGTCGGCGATCATGATCGCGCGGGTGGCGGCTTCGCCTTCGACCTCGGGCGGGCGGGAATAGGCGTGGCCTTCGGGCCCGGTGACGTCGGCGCCGAGATAATGCTGCTGCAGGCGGAAGACGATGTCGCCGTTCTCGGCGTGGACCAGCGGCATGGCGCCGAGCGCAGCGCAGCGGACGAACGAGTGATACATCTCGTCGTCGTTCACCATCAGCGCGCCCTTGTAGGCCATGAAGTGCTTGAAGGTGTTGATGCCGTAGGTTTTGACACAGGCTTCCATCTCATCGAACACCTGCCGGTCCCACCACGTCACCGCCATGTGGAAGCCGAAGTCGCATGCGGCATTCGCTGCCTTGCGCTGCCAATCCTGGTACGCCGCGAGCAGGGATTGGCCCGGCGACGGAATACACATGTCGACGACCATCGTGGTGCCGCCGGCAAGCGCCGCCTTGGTGCCCCACTCGAAATCGTCCGCCGACACCGTGCCCATGAAGCTGAATTCGAGATGGGTGTGCGGATCGATGCCGCCGGGCAGGACGTAGCAGCCGGCCGCGTCGATCACCGTGGCCCCGAACGGCACATCGAGGTCCGGGCCGACGGCCGCGATCGTGTCCTCCACCACCAGGACGTCGGCGCGCCGCGAGAAGTCGTGGTTCACGACCGTGCCGCCTCGAACCAGGATCGCCATCGCTTTGCCCTTTCGCTAAATGGATGATGGCGACCGCGAAGCCCCAAGTCCACGCACGTCCCGCCCCCTTTCCGCCGGATTGGCGATGCAGTTGAGCCCGATGGATCAAAGACGGCAAAGGGCGGAAACATCGCGTCTCGCCCCGCGCCTCTATGTCGTGACCCCGCTCGTGACCGATGCCGGCGCCGTCGCCGATGCGCTCGCCGCCATGGTGGAGGCCGCCGACATCGCCGCGGTGCTGCTGCGCCTCGCCGAAGACTCCGAGGGCGCGCTCACCAAGAAGATCAAGGCGCTGGCGCCGATCGTGCAGAAGAATGGCGCCGCGCTCCTGGTCGACGGCCATCCCGAGCTCGTCGGACGCGGCGGCGCCGACGGCGCGCATCTCGTCGGCATCGACGCATTGCAGGCGGCGCTGCCCAACCTCAAGCCGGAGCGTATCGCCGGCATCGGCGGGCTGGAGACGCGTCACGACGCCATGCTGGCCGCCGAGGCGGGTGCCGATTACGTGCTGTTCGGCGAGCCGGATGCCACGGGCGCCCGGCCGCCTTTCGAGGCGGTCCGCGACCGCGTGCAGTGGTGGGCGGAACTATTCGAGGTGCCCTGCGTCGGCTATGCGGCAAATCTCGACGAGGTTGCAGCGCTGGTTGAAGTTGGAGCAGAATTCGTGGCTATCAGCGAAACCGCCTTTACCGATTCGAGCGGACCGGCCGCTGCGGTCCAAGCCGCGAGCCGGCTCCTCGTTCCAGAGCCCGCCCGATGATGAACCGCACGCGTGCGGCCGTGGCCTGTGTGCTCCTCCTGGGCGCTCCGCACGCCTCGGCGCAGGCGCCGATTGTCATCAGCCCACCGCCGCAGGCCGCACCGGCCGCCAAGCCGAATAAAGCTGCGCCTCGCGCGGCGGCCAAGAAGCCTGACCGCGTCGCGCCGAAGGCCGCCACCAAGAACCCCGAGCGCGCCGCGCCGAAGGCTATTACCAAGAAGCCGCCCGATAGCGCTGGGCCGCGCCAATCGGCCGGCCCGCCCGTCGACATCGCCTTCGGTGCCTACCAGCGCGGCCAGTTCCTCACCGCATTTGCCGAGGCCACCAAGCGCGCCGGCAGCAACGACGCCAGGGCGATGGCGCTGCTCGGCGAGCTTTACGCCAACGGGTATGGCGTGCCCCAGAACGACAAGAAGGCGTTGGACTGGTACCAGCTCGCGGCGGGACGCGGCGACACCGCGGCGACGTTCGCGATGGCGATGTTCCGGCTGGGCGGGCGCGGCGGCCCGCGCGACGCCAAGGAGGCGACGCGGCTGCTCGCGGAGGCGTCGAGCCACGGCCATGTCGCGGCGACTTACGACCTCGGGCTGCTCTACCTGCAGGGCGAGCAGTTCCCGCAGGATTTCGCCAAGGCCGCCGAGATGTTCCGTGCCGCCGCTACAGCCGGCAGCCCGGAGGCCCAATACGCGCTCGCCACCCTGTACAAGGAGGGCCGCGGCGTGGCGAAGGACGAGGCCGAGGCGGCGCGGCTGCTCGCGATCGCCGCGGCGGCCGATAACACCGACGCCCAGGTCGAATATGCGATCGCGCTGTTCAACGGTGCCGGAACGCCCAAGGACGAGGCCGCCGCCGCCACCATCCTGCGCCGCGCCGCCCGCAAGGGCAGCCCGATCGCGCAGAACCGGCTCGCCCGCCTGCTCGCGAGCGGACGCGGGATCACGGCCGACCCGACCGAGGCCGCCAAATGGCATCTCATCGCCCGTGCCGGCGGCGTGACCGACCTCTGGCTCGACGGCTTCCTGCAGAACCTCGCCCCGCCCCAGCGCGAGGCCGGAGAAAAGGCCGCGAAGCCCTGGCTGGCGCTGCTTGCGCAGTCGCGCTCGTGATGCCGGCGCCGGGCTTTCCGGCGCGCGCTTGTGTGCTACACGACCCCTCACCCGGTCCCCCGCTGCCCCTGGACCACCCGCTCCCGCAAGGGGATCGGAAACACCTGGTTTTGCGATGCTCCATTCCGCGCTTCTCAACGTCATGGTGTCGGCCGCGCGCAAGGCGGCGCGCAGCCTCAAGCGCGACTTTGGCGAGGTCGAGAAGCTCCAGGTCTCCTTGAAGGGGCCGGCCAATTTCGTCACCGCCGCGGACCGCAAGGCCGAGCAGATCCTGCGCGAGGAGCTCGCCAAGGCGCGGCCGGGCTACGGCTTCCTCGGCGAGGAAAGCGGCCGCACCGATGGCACCGACAAGACCAATACCTGGATCGTCGACCCGCTCGACGGCACCACCAACTTCCTGCACGGCATCCCGCAATTCGCCATCTCGATCGGGCTCGACCGCGAGGGCACGATCGTCGCCGGCGTCATCTTCAATCCCATCACCGACGAGCTGTTCGTCGCCGAGCGCGGCAAGGGCGCCTTCCTCAACGACCAGCGCCTGCGCGTCGCCGGGCGCCAGCGGCTTCAAGATGCCGTGATTGCGTGCGGCCTGCCCCACCTCGGCCGCGGCGACCTCGCGCTGTTCCGCAGCGAGTTCGCGGTGGTGCAGGAGAAGGTCGCCGGCCTGCGGCGCTTCGGCTCCGCCGCGCTCGACCTTGCCTGGGTCGCGGCCGGCCGGCTCGATGCCTATTGGGAGCGCAACCTGTCGCCATGGGACGTCGCCGCGGGCATCCTGATCGTGCGGGAGGCGGGCGGCTACGTCACCGACACCGACGGCAGCGACGGCATGATGTCGAAGGGGCATATCATGGCCGGCAACGAGGCCATGACGCGCGAATTGCTTCGGCTGCTGAAAGCGGCCGCGGCGGGCACCGCCGCGGTTGCCTGACGACGTACCGCCGCGGCTGTGCCATATTGAGAACCGATTTCTGCAGAATCGAGGGCCCATGGCGCGACCCACAGACCCGCTCAAGCTCTCTTCGCCCCGGATCTTCGTCGTCCGGATGCTGGTTTTCCTGATCCTGTGCGCGCTGGTGGTGGTCATCCTCCACCGCCAGATCTGGGTCGCGTTCCTCGCCAATCCGGGCCTCAACGGCCTGATCGCTGCGGTGCTGCTGATCGGCATCGCGCTGTCGTTCCGCCAGGTGCTTCGCCTCTATCCCGAGATCGACTGGGTCAACAGCTTCCGCCTCGCCGACCCGGCGACCACCAACGAGAAGCCGCCGGTGCTGCTCGCCCCGATGGCGGCGATCCTCGGCGACCGCGTCGGCCGCATGGCGGTGTCGATGCCGGTGATGCGCTCGATCCTCGATTCGATCGCGACCCGCCTCGACGAAGCGCGCGACATCTCGCGCTACATGACCGGATTGCTGGTGTTCCTCGGCCTGCTCGGCACCTTCTGGGGCCTGATCGACACCGTCGGCTCGGTCGGCGGCGTGATCAAGAACCTCGCGGTCGGCGGCGAAGCCGGCGCGATCTTCGAGACGCTCAAGGACGGCCTCGCCGCCCCGCTCGGCGGCATGGGCATCTCGTTCTCGTCCTCGCTGTTCGGCCTCGCCGGCTCCCTCGTGCTCGGGTTCCTCGACCTGCAGATGAGCCAGGCGCAGAACCGGTTCTACACCGACCTCGAGGACTGGCTGTCCACCGTCGTCGCCGACCTCAACGAGCCGGACGCGCGTGCCGCGGCCGGCGGCGGCGCCATGAGCGGCGAGGTCCGCGCCTCCCTCGACCGGCTCAAGGACGTGATCTCCGAGACCGGCTCCAGCAAGGCCGCGACCACCGCGATGGCCAATCTCGCCGAGGCGATCCAGGGCCTCGTCAAGCACATGCGCACCGAGCAGCAGATGATCCGCGACTGGGTGGAATCCCAGGCCGAGCAGCAGCGCGAGATCCAGCGCCTGCTCGAGCGCATCGCGCGCGAAGACGTCCGCGAAAGATAGGTTGATTTAAGGAACCGGACACATGGCATTGGCCCGTGCCCGCCGCGGCGGCGGCGAGATGAACTACTGGCCCGGCTTCGTCGACGCGCTGTCGACGCTGATCCTGGGCATCGTGTTCATGCTCACGGTGTTCGTGGTCGTGCAATTCTACCTGTCCCAGGAAGTGACCGGCAAGGACACCGCGCTGGCGCGCCTCACCGCGCAGATCGCGCAGCTCACCGACCTGCTGTCGCTGGAGAAGACCGGCAAGACCAACCTCGAGGAGATGCTCGCCCAGCTTCGCGCCAGCCTCGCCGGGGCGGAAGGGGAGCGCGACCGCTACAGGGGCCTGGCCGAGAGCCAGGGTGCCGGCGCCGCTACGGCCCAGGGGCAGATCGGCTCGCTCAACTCCCAGCTCGAAACGCAACGCCAGGTCACCGCGCGCGCCCTGGCGCAGGTGGAGATCCTCAACCAGCAGATATCGGCGTTGCGCCGCCAGCTCGCCTCGCTCGAAGAGGCGCTCGACGTCACCGAGAAGCGCGACAAGGAATCCCAGGCGCGCCTCGCCGATCTCGGCCAGCGGCTCAACGTCGCGCTGGCGCAGCGGGTCCAGGAGCTGACCCGCTACCGCTCGGAATTCTTCGGGCGGCTGCGCACGATCCTCGGCACGCGGCCTGACATCCGCGTCGTCGGCGACCGCTTCGTGTTCCAGTCCGAGGTCTTCTTCGATCCCGGCCAGGCCGTGCTGAAGGATGAAGGCCATGTGCAGCTCGACAAGATCGCAAGCGCGCTCGCCGAGTTGGACAAACAGATACCGGCCGACATCGCCTGGGTGATGCGGGTCGACGGCCACACCGACGTGCGGCCGATCACCAACGCGCAGTTTCCCTCGAACTGGGAGCTCTCCGCCTCGCGCGCGATCTCGGTGGTGCAGTACCTGATCACCAAGGGCGTCTCGCCGCAGCGGCTCGTCGCTGCCGGCTTCGGCGAGTTCCAGCCGCTCGACACCGCCCCGAACGACGATGCCTACCGCCGCAACCGCCGCATCGAGCTCAAGCTGACGGAGCGGTGACGCGCCGCATGCCCTCCCCTTGTGGTAGAGGGAAGCCCGCTGCTTCGCGTCGCCGGAACGTCTATAACCCCGGTGGCCCACCGAGTTGTTGAAGAAAATCCCGAGGAGACGACCATGGACGACATGTCGCGCGAGCAGCCGATCCGGGTTAATGCCGAGGACATCAACCCGCGTTTCAACTGGGGCCGGCACCTGCCCGCGCTAGGCATCATGGGGGTCGATTTCGAGGAGCGCGTCGATTATCGCCGCCTGCACCGCTACCGCATCGCGCGGGCCCAGCAGGCGTTGGAGAATTCCGACCTCGGCGCGCTGCTGGTGTTCGACGTCAACAACATCCGCTACATCACCTCGACCAAGATCGGTGAATGGGAGCGCGACAAGCTCTCGCGCTGGGCGCTGCTCACGCGCAACAGTCCCGACCCGATCCTGTGGGACTTCGGCTCGGCTGCGATCCATCACAAGCTCTACACGCCATGGCTCAAGCCGGAGAACTGCCGGGCGGGCCTCGTCGGCCTGCGCGGCACGGTGCATCCCTCTTTCGGCCTGATGGAGCGCCATGCCAAGGAGATCGCGGCGCTGCTCAAGGAGGCCGGCGTCGACAAGATGCCGATCGGCGTCGACATCATCGAGCCGCCGATGATGTTCGAGCTGGAGAAGCAGGGCCTCAAGATCGTGGACGGCCAGCAGGTCATGCTGGAGGCGCGCGAGATCAAGAACATCGATGAGATCGCGCTGCTCAATCGCGCCGCCGCCATGGTGGACGGCGCCTATGATCTGATCAACAACATGCTGCGCCCCGGCGTGCGCGAAAACGATGTCGTCGCCGAGGTCAACAAGTTCCTCTACACCCACGGCTCCGACGACGTGGAGGCGGTCAACGCCATCTCCGGCGAGCGCTGCAACCCGCATCCGCACAATTTCACCGACCGCATGATTCGGCCCGGCGATCAGGCATTCTTCGACATCCTGCAAGCCTTCATGGGATACCGCACCTGTTACTACCGCACCTTCAACGTCGGCCGCGCTACCCCCGCGCAGCACGATGCCTACAAGAAGGCGCGCGAGTGGCTCGACAAGGCGATCGAGCGGATCAAGCCCGGCGCCTCGACCGCCCACATCTGCGCGGTGTTCCCCAAGGCGGACGAGTTCGGCTTCCCGGATGAGATGTCGGCGTTCGGTTTGCAGTTCGCCCATGGCCTCGGCCTCGCGCTGCATGAGCGGCCGATCATCTCGCGCGTCGTGTCGATGGATCATCCGACCGAGATCAAGGAGGGCATGGTATTCGCGATCGAGACATACTGCCCGGCGACCGACGGCTATTCGGCTGCACGCATTGAGGAAGAGGTCGTGGTCACCGACAAGGGCTGCCGCGTGATTTCGCTGTTCCCCGCCGAGGAACTGCCGATCGCCAACCGGTATTGAAGACGGGCGCGGGTGGCGCCATCGGACCGGTGCGCCTACCTGTAAATCCCGCGTCGACTGAGGACTGCCAGATGACGGTCGAAATCCTGGTGCCGGCTGAACCCGTTCAAGCCGGCGGGACCCCGCCGGCCCCTGCTGCGGTATCCACCTGGCAGGCGATGGGCCGCGGGCTTCTGTGCCACTGTCCCAATTGCGGCAAGGGCCGCCTGTTTCGCGCCTTCCTGAAGGTGGCGGACACATGCCAGGTCTGCGGCGAAGATCTCCACCATCACCGCGCCGACGACTTTCCCGCCTATATCGTGATCGTCATCGTCGGCCACATCATCATTCCGGCGGTGCTGTACGTGGAGACGCATTACGCACCGTCCTATTGGGTGCATCTTGCGCTGTGGCTGCCGTCGACCATCGGCCTCTCGGTGGCATTGATGCAGCCGGTCAAGGGCGCCATCGTCGGCCTCCAATGGGTGGCCGGCATGCACGGCTTCGAGGACGCGAAGAGACGGCGTACCCTGGCGGCCTCGCAAAGCCCCGGTGGCGCGTGACGGTATAAGCGTCAGGGGCACGCCACCACGCGGTGGGTCTGCGTGCCCAGGCCTTCGATCGTCGCCTCGACCAGGTCGCCCGGCTTGAGATAGTGCTTCGGCTTCATGCCGAGCCCGACGCCCGCCGGCGTACCGGTCAGGATCACGTCGCCGGGATGCAGGCTCATGAACTGGCTGATGGAGGCGATGAGCGCGGCCACCGGGAAGATCATGTCGCGCGTATTGCCGTCCTGGCGCACGACCCCATTGACGGAAAGCCGCATCGAAAGCGCCTGCGGACCGAGGCCGTCGCCGGTCGCGAGCCACGGCCCCAGCGGCCCGAAGGTGTCCGCGCTCTTGCCCTTGAATCCCTGGCCGCCGCGGTTGAACTGGAACTCGCGCTCGGAAAAATCGATGCCGACGCAATAGCCCGCGACATGCGACATCGCATCGCGCTCGGCGATGGAGACTCCCTGCGTGCCGATCACGACGCCGAGCTCGATCTCCCAGTCGACGCTGTTGCCGTTGCGCGGGATGACGAGGTCGTCGTCGGGGCCGCATAGCGCGCTGGTCGCCTTGAGGAACAAGGTAGGCTCGCTTGGCACCGGCATATTGGCCTCCGCCGCGTGATCGCGGTAGTTCAGCCCGACGCCGATGATCTTGCCGATACCCGAGACCGGCGCGCCGAGCCGCGGCCGTCCCGGGACGATCGGCCACGACGTGGGTGCAACGCTCGCGATTCCGGCCAGGCCGTCGGGCGAAAGCAAGGCTCCCGACACGTCCCCTGCGGTACGGGAGATGTCGCGAAGCTGATCGGCCTCGTCGATGAGCCCTGGCGCCTCTGCGCCGGGGTCGCCATATCGGATCAATCTCATATCCCGGTCCCCCTGTCTCGTTTTCGGCCATGCCGTTCGTGCACATCCCGCGTCCGCTCTACGACGATGCCGGAAGGGAGCCGCCGGGCTTCATGCATCATCAGGAGAAACATCATGCAGGCTTCGCAAGCCTCGATCACAACCGAATCCGCCAGCCGCTATCTGCAGCAGCTCTGCAAGCATTGGAGCCATAAGTTTGCCGTCACCTTCACGCCCGAGCACGGCACCATCCCGTTCGACGCCACGCGGCTATGCACGCTCGATGCGAAGCCCGACCGGCTTATTCTGCGCATCGAGGCGGCCGACGAGGCTACCCTCGAACGCATGCAGGGCGTCGTGATCGAGCATCTCAAGCGCTTCGCATTCCGGGAGAATTTGGGGAACGTGGAGTGGTCGAAGCAGGTGTGAGCGCGCAACCGTCACCGGCGCGCCAGCTTTTCCGCCAGATGCGGAAAACGCTCGGTCAGCAGGCTGCCGAAATAATAGGTCGGCCTGAACGCCGGGTGGGCGCGGATGGCCTCGTACCAGCGCGCCACCAGCGGCTTGCCGGCCCACATGGTGTCGAGCCCGAGATCCGCCATGCGCACGATGGCGGGCATCAGCGAGACATCCGCGAGCGTGATGTCCTTGCCCATCAGCCATGGGCCGCCGCTCGTTGTGATGGAGTCCTCCATGCGCTCGTAGGTGCGGCGCATGCGGTCGAGCGCGGAATCCATGTCCTTCTGCGGGAAGCCGGTCTGTCCCATCGCCAGCATCATCTCCTTGCGGAGCGGCTTTGACTCCGCGAAGGCGCGGAACTCCTCCGGCGTCATCGCCTGGAAGCGCGGCAGGAAGGCGAGGTTGAAGGTCGGCACGCGCACCGCGGCGGCCGGCATCTCGTCGATGAAGCGCATGTGCGCGCGCATCGCGGCGCGGTTGACCGGATCGCGTGGCGTGAAGCTCTCCTCCGGCGCGACCTCGTCGAGATATTCGATGATGACGGAGGAATTGATGACCAGCGCTCCATCGTGGTCGAGCGTCGGCACGACGCCGTTGGGATTGAGCTTGAGGTAGTCGGGCTTGAGCTGGTCGCCCGCCAGCAGGTCGAGCTTCACTTCATCGAAGGGGATGTCTTTGGCGTTGAGCACGAAGCGGACCCGCTGGCTGCAGGTCGATTGCGACGCGTTGTAGAGGGTGAAGGACATCACGGGCCTTTCTGGCGGATGGTCGCGACGGGCGCCTTTCCCATCCTCTCATGGAACGGTGAAAACGCAGCTATGCCGCGCTCTTGCGTCCCCACAGCTTTTGCGATGCCAGGTCCGCGCCCTCGCGCAGGGACTTGAGCTTCAGCCATACCGCCGGCTCGATCACCCATTCGCGGTTGGTGAAGGTGCCGAAGCCGCAGTCGGTCGACGCGATCACCCGCTCGCGGTCGCCCATCGCCGCGACCGCATCCTCGATGCGGCGCGCCACGACCTGCGGATGCTCGACAAAATTGCTGGTGGTCTCGATCACGCCGGGGATCAGGATCATGTCCTTCGGCAGCGGATGCGCCTTGAGCGCCGCGTATTCGTGCGCGTGGCGCGGATTGGAGAACTCGATCGACAGCGCGCCGACATTCGCCTGGTAGAGCGACGGCAGGATGGTCGCCAAGGGGATGTCGTGGATGTGCGGGCCTTCCCAATTGCCGTAGCAGACATGCAGCCGCACGCGGTCGCGTGGGATGCCGGCGATGCCGTCGTTGATCGCCGCGACATGGCGCTCGACCTTCTTGACGAACTCCCCGTCGGAGAGGTCGCGATACATCATGGTGCGGTCCATCGCGAGGTCCGGCGCATCGATCTGCAGGATGAGGCCGGCGTTGTGGATCGCCAGATACTCGTTGCGCATCTCGCGCGCGAGCGCGTCGAGATAGGCGTCGTGCGAGTCGTAATGCGCATTGAGCATCGTGGTCGAGATGATGCCGGGCGACGGCGCCGTCATGAACGTCTCGGCGAAGTGCGCCTGCTCCGCCGCGATGGCCTTGAAGCGCGCGATCTCGCTCTCGATCGGCTTGATGTCGAGATACTTGAGATCCCCCTGCGCTTCCGGGGCGTTCTGCTGCTTGCTGACATGCGGGAAGCGCCGCTGCAGGCTCGCCACCAGCTCCGGGAATTCCTCGAATTCCTTGCCGCGGCGGCGCTTCGAGATGCCGCCGAAGCCGGACATGCGCTGCGGCACGTAGGTCTGGAAGCCGACTCGCTGCTGCTCGCCGTCATTGCCGATGTCGATGCCGGCACCGGCCTGCTTTGCCACGACGTGGCGCACCGCACGGTCCATTTCAGCGGCGAATTCCGTCTGGTCCACCGGCTGGCCGGCCTCCCGCTGCACCAGAAGGTCGGACAGTTTCTCATTACGCGGCAGGCTGCCGACATGCGTCGTGAGGATGCGGTCCCGGCTCAAAATCATGTCGTTTCATCCCTCGCCTAAATTTCTGCCGCGGTTATAGAGGAAGGCGGTGCGGGTGTCGTCATGCCCGCCCCCTTTGTACCGGCATGGCTGCCCATGCTGCGGGGCTTGCCGTCAGCCGGACGAATTGCACCGGAATCGCGTGCGGACAATCGAAGGAGCCGCCCGGATGCTGCCCCGAGTGACCGTGATTGCGCGGCAGGTCGCCGTTCTGGCGGCCATCGTGCTGGCCTGCTCCCTGCCCGTGCTGGCGCAGGACGCCGCGCCGCCCGCCGCGGAGCAGCCGCAGGACACGCAGCAGCCGCAGACGCCACGGCAGCCGCCCCTCGCCGAGCTGGCGCCGGTCAAGCTCGCGCTGGACCAGATCGAGGCGGCGCTGCGGCGCCAGCGGCTCAATCCGGACGCGCTGGGCGAACTGGAAAAGGCGCTCGGGCCGGTGCGCGACGACCTGCGCACCAAGCTTGCCGATTTTGAGGAACGGCTGGCGCGGATCGACGAGCGGCGCAAGCAGATCGGGCCGGCGCCGGCCGCCGGTGCGACGCCGGAAAATCCGGCCATCGCGGCGGAGCGTGCGCGGTTTGATCAAGCCTATGGCAACGTCGACGCCGCGGTGAAGCAGGCGCGCCTGCTCGTGTCGCGCTCGGATGGCTTGACGGCCCGGATCGCGGAGCAGCGGCGCGACCTGTTCGCCCAGCGGCTGCTGGAGCGCACCGCGAGCGTGCTCGATCCGTTCTTCTGGATCGAGGTGGCGAAAGCTGTCCCGGGCGAGGTCCGCAGTGTCTGGATCGTGGCCCAGTCCTGGCTGAGCTACAGCCAGGACAATGGCGGGCTGCCGCGGATCGCGGCCGCACTCGGCACGCTCGTGGTGCTCGCGCTGGGCTTCAGCTTCGCGGTGCGCTGGTGGCGCCGGCGCTTCGGCGCGCGCGTGCCGCGCGACAGCCGCTCCGGCAAGGCCCTTGCGTCGCTCGGCGCTTTCGCGCGCGGCGCGCTCAAGATGCCGCTCATCGTCGTCGCGATGGTCCAGATTCTCGAAGCCTTCGACCTCGTGCCGCCGCGTATCGACGACATCGTCCAGGGCCTGATGATCGCGGTGGCGGTCGCAGCCTTCGGCCGCGGCGTAGCGAGGGGCGCTCTCGCGCCGGGCCGGCCGCAGCGGCGGCTCACCCGGTTCGACGACCGCACCGCGCACTCCCTCCACACGCACATGACGTGGGCATCGCGCGCGTTCGGCGCCACGATCTTCCTCCTCACCCTCCATCGCGCGATCGTGGCGGTTCCGGTGCTCACGGTCGCCACGCGCGCGCTGTTCGCGCTCGTCATCCTCGCGCTGCTGCTGCACCAGTTGTTCGACCTGCGGCAGACCCAGGAGGAGCATGATGCCGATGCGCCGCCGCGCTCGCTGTGGACACGGGCGCTGGCCTGGCTGGTGGTCGTCGGCATCGCGGTATCGCTGATCGCCGGTTATGCCGGGCTCGCCTATTTCATCGCCGAGCGTCTCCTGGCGACGGTGGCGATCGTCGCCGCTTTTTATCTCCTGATCGCGGCCAGCGATGCGCTGTTCGCCGATTACGTGAACAGCGAGACGCCGCGCGCCCGTGCCATCGCCATCAACTTCGGCCTCAATCCCCGCAATGTCGGGCTGATCGCGACCCTGGTCGCCGGGGCGATGCGGGTGCTGCTCATCGTCGTCGCGCTGGTCCTGCTGGTGGGGCCCTGGCAGGTCTCGACCGCCTCGTTTATCGACCGCGTGAGGAACATCTCGGTCGGCTTCGAGATCGGCGGCATCACGTTTTCATTCGGCACCGTGCTCGGCGCCGTCATCGTGATGATCATCATTCTCGGCATCACGCGGGCTGTGCAGCGCTGGCTCGAACGCAAGCTCCTGCCGCACAGCTCCCTCGATCCCAGCCTGCAGCTCTCGATCGTGACGATCTTCGGCTATCTCGGCGTGATCGCCGCGATCTCGTTCGCGCTCGCGCAACTCGGCATCGACCTGCAGAAGATCGCCTTCATCGCCGGCGCGCTGTCGGTCGGCATCGGCTTCGGCTTGCAGGCGATCGTGTCGAATTTCGTCTCCGGCCTGATCCTTCTGGCGGAGCGGCCGATCCGCGTCGGCGACCAGATCGTGGTGAAGGGCGAGGAAGGAGTCGTGCGCCGCATCAGCGTGCGCGCGACCGAGATCCAGACCGGCGACCAGGGCAGCGTCATCGTCCCCAATACCGAGCTGATCACCGGGCTCGTCAAGAACCGCACCCACGCCAACATGTGGGGGCAGATCATCATCAAGGTCGGCGTAAGCTACGACAGCGACCCCGACAAGATTCGCGAGATCCTGATGGAATCCGCACTCGAGCATCCCAAGGTTATCAAGAGTTCCAACCCGTCGGTCCAGCTTGCCTCGCTCGGCGACAATGTCCTGCAGTTCGAGGTCTATGCCGTGATCACGGATCTGACCCAGGGCGGCCCGATCAAGAGCGACATCCATTTCGCCATCCTGAGGCGCTTCCGCAGCGCCGGCATCAGGATCGCCTCCCCCCAGTGCGAGGTGCGGCTGGTCGGCGAAGGGACCCACGAAGCGCCGGTACCGCAGAAGCTTGAGGTGACGGAGCGTTAATCGCCGGGGGCTATCGCCTTGGTTCGGTCATCGTCGGCGGGCAAGGGTCGGCCCGGCATTCCAGAGGCTTCCATGAATTGCAGCAACTTCAGGCTCGGCCTGCGCCCGGCGGCAGTCCTGCTTGCCGGCGCCGTCGCCGGCTGCGGAGCGGTTGCCGACAGCCCGCCGACCGTCAGCGAGCCGAGCTTCTACCGCACTATGGCCGCCGCGGGGGCGGAGCTCAACGCCACCGACGCCGCGGCCATGATCTCCAATTACCGCGTGAACAATGGGCTGTCCGTCGTCACGCTCGACCCTCAGCTCATGAAGATGGCGCAGGAGCAGGCGCGCGCCATGGCGTCCCGCAACAAGCTCGACCACGACGTCGCCGGCTCGTTCCAGGTGCGCCTCAAGCGGTCCGGCTTCGATGCCGGCGCGGCTGCCGAGAACATCTCGGCCGGCTACCATACCATGGCGGAGGCCTTCTCGGGCTGGCGCGATTCCCCGCACCACCGCGCCAACATGCTGCTCAAGCCGGCGACCCGCATGGGCATCGCGGCGGTCTACGTGCCGGGCACGAAGTACAAGGTGTTCTGGGCTCTGGTCCTCGCCGCGCCGGACAAGAAGGGCTGATCAGGCGACCTTTTTTCCCAACGGACGCACGATGATCGACGGCGCCCTCGCGCGCACCTGAGCCAAATCATAATTCATCTGCATGCGCAGCCACGTGTCTGCTGTACCGCCGATCGCTTTTTCCAAACGAAACGCCATCTCCGGCGTGACCGCGCTCTCGCCGTTGATGACCCGGTAAAGCTGCTGGCGCGTAATGCCCAGGCCTTTCGCCGCCTCCGCGACGGTCAGACCAAGAGCTTCGATATCGGATTTGACCGAGGGGCCGGGATGCGGCGGATTTTTCATCGGCATGCTTCGTCCTCAATGATAGTCGATGAAATCGACGTCGAATGCTTTTCCGTCGTTATAACGGAAGATGATCCGCCAGTTCGCCCGAACCGTGACGGCCCAAGAACCTTTCAACCCGCCCTTGAGCGGATGGAGCCGCAAGCTCGGGCGATTTATCCCGTCCATCGTCGCGGCGGCGTCGAGCGTGGCAAGAATATCCCGAATGCGCTCCACCATATCGGGCGGCAACTTGCTGCGATCGTCATGGTCGAAAAGCCGCCTGAGCCCTTTGTGCGAAAACTCTCGATCATCGGGGGTCAATGTAGTCTGTAACGTTACACTTGTCAATCGAAACGTGATGCTAGACCTGACGAGTGGAGGTCCATAGGGTCGGCGCGCCGGGTGAACCATGCTTCCGAATATCCATGACTACGGCGCGCTTTATCGCGCGTTCCGCTGGCAGGTGCCGCAGCGCTATAACATCGGCGTCGACGTGTGCGACCGCTGGGCCGATCGCGAACCCGGCCGGCTTGCGCTGCTTCACGCCCGCCCGGACGGCGGCATTGAAGAGACCAGCTACGGCGCGCTGAAACAGGCCTCCAACCGCCTCGCCAACGTCCTGCGCGCGCACGGCATCGCCCGCGGCGACCGCGTCGCGATCCTGCTGCCGCAGGCGCCGGAGGTCGCGGCCGCCCATATCGCGATCTACAAGCTCGCCGCGGTCGCGCTGCCGCTCGCCATCCTGTTCGGTGTCGACGCGATCAACTACCGGCTGCAGGATTCCGGCGCCAAAGCGGTGATCACCAACGCGCAGGGGCTCGCCAAGCTCGCTGCGATACGCACCGACGTTCCGACTGGAATTCGTGCTGTCGATCGACGGACCGGACGACGGCGCGGCTGGCTTCCACGAGACGCTGGCGCGCGCGTCATCGGACTTCACGCCGGAAGACACCACTGCCGACGATCCGGCGCTGATGATCTACACCTCCGGCACCACCGGGTCCGGCCAAGGGCGCGCTGCATGCCCATCGCGTGCTGCTCGGCCATCTGCCGGGCGTCGAGATGCCGCACGATTTCTTTCCGCAGCCGGGCGACCGCTTCTGGACGCCGGCCGACTGGGCCTGGGCCGGCGGCCTGCTCGATTGCCTGCTGCCGAGCCTGCATCACGGCGTGCCGGTGGTGGCGCGCAAGTTCGACAAGTTCGATCCCGAGGATGCCTTCGCCTTCATGGCGCGGGCCGGCGTGCGCAACGCCTTCATCCCGCCGACGGCGCTGCGCATGCTGCGCGCGGCGCGAAATCCGCGGGGTCGCCACGATATCCGCCTGCGCACGATCGGATCGGGCGGCGAGTCGCTCGGCGCCGAGACCTACGAATGGGGCAAGGCGGCGTTCGGTCTCGCCATCAACGAGTTCTACGGCCAGACCGAATGCAATCTGGTGCTCGCCTCCTGCGCCATGATCGGCGTGTCGCGCCCGGGCGCGATCGGCAAGCCGGTGCCCGGCCACGCCGTCGCGGTGATCCGCGACGACGGAACGCGCACCGACGCCGGCGAGCTCGGCCAGATCGCGGTGAAGCGCCCGGACCCGGTGATGTTCCTCGGCTACTGGGGCCGGCCGGACGCGACGGAGGAGAAGTTCATCGGCGACTGGATGACGACCGGCGACCAGGGCGTGGTCGACGAGGACGGCTACATCACCTTCGTCGGCCGCGACGACGACGTCATCACGTCGGCCGGCTATCGCATCGGCCCGGGCGAGATCGAGGATTGCCTGATCGCGCATCCGGCGGTCGCGCTCGCGGCGGTGATCGGCAAGCCCGATCCGGTGCGCACCGAGATCGTCAAGGCGTTCATCGTGCTGAAGGCCGGGTCATGCGCCGTCGGACGCGCTGGCGAGCGAAATCCAGGACTTCGTGCGAACGCGGCTCTCGGCGCATGAATATCCGCGCGAGATCGCCTTCATCGACGAGATGCCGATGACGACGACCGGCAAGGTCATCCGCCGGCTGCTGCGCGAGAAGGCTTAGCGCAGCCGGTCGCGGAGCTGCTTGGCGGCACGCGATCGCGTTGCGCCGTGCGGCCTCAAACCGGCATGCCGATCGCGAACGCGACCGATCCTCCACCCGCGCCGACAGATGATCGGCGATCGCGAGACGATCGCGCCACAGATGTCGATCATCGGATGATCCCGCGGTGGCGCAGGAATCGACGCGCGCAAGGGCCGGATCGGCGAGCAGCGATTCCGATCAGATCGACCATGAGCTGAACGCCCGGGAGAGGCGCGCGCATGTGCCTCGTCGTAGGCGATCTTCCAGATCCAGGCGGTGTCGCCGCTGCGCAGCGTGATCGCAGCCGCAATCGGCTGTCCCGCCACCGTCAGCCGGTCGATCCGGGCCTTGCCGTCGGCGGCCAGTTCCGCGACCGCGGCGCCCATGAAGTGACGGGCCGGGCCGTTGCGCGCGGCGGTGCCGGCGCGGCCCTTCCAGCCGGCCGCTTCGAGCGCCAGGAAATCGTCGAGCGCGGCGACAATGGCCGAAGGATCGGTGGTGACGCTGGTTGCGACCACACCGGTCTGCTCAAGCCGATGGCGCAGCCGCCGCAACTGCCTGCGCTTGCTGGCGCTCACGGCGAGCGCCAGGTCATCCGTCCGATCTCGCGGCGCGAGCAGCGCGCGGCGATGCTGTCCGAAGACCGCGGAGCGGGCGCCCCGGATCGCCAGGGCGGCATCGAGCATGCGTGCAAAAGAGCCATCGGAGAGGAACGGCAACAGCCACAGGGTCGGCAATGTCCCGCCGCGCGCCAGATGATCGAGCCAGGCGTTGAGCGCGACGGCGCCGTCGTCACGGTCGACGAGCGGCGTGCCGAGCGGCGCGTAAGGGTGTGTCCATCCGGTCAGGACCGCCGGCGGGATGCCGTAGCGCCGTGTGACGCGGCCGGGAAAGAAGCCGATAAGCTTGTCCTGCAGCCAGACCAGGCCGGCGCTGACGCCGTGCCCGAACAACGGCAGAGCGGCGCGCGCAAACGCCGGCTCGTAGAACACGTTGGGCTCCAGCGCACGCTCGGCGAGCCGGTGCCACGCCGGCAGCACCGCATCCATGTCGGCGAGCGGCCGCCATTCGATGCGGATCGCCGCCGCGGTGATCGATTTCGGTGAGACCGCCACCGTCATGCTTGGTTCGTCCCGTCAGGCCGCGCCGCGCGGGCGCCAGACGAAGACATGCAGGCCGAGGCGGACTTTCGTCGTGAAGAACAGGAAGCACCGATTCCGTGACCACCGCCGTCGAGGTCGCAATCGCGGCGCCGGTAGCGCCGAAGCGCGGGATCAGGATCAGGCACAGCACAATATTGACCGCGAAGGCCGCCGCATAGGCGAGCGCGCACGCGTGCTGCTCGCCGAGCATGTTAAGCAGTCGCTCCACAGGGCCGACGGCGGCACGCGACACGAGCCCAAGCGCCAGGATGAACATCAGCGGATAGCCGTCGACGAAGCCGGGGCCGAACAGCCACAGGAATGGCCAGCCGGCCGCCAGGATGAGGCCGGTCGCGACCAGCGAGGGCCAGAACGTCCAGCGGATGGAATCGGCGAGGAATGCGGCGAGCCGCGGCCGGTCTCCCGCCACATGGTATTCGCTGAACTTGTGCGCGGACGCCGCTGCGACGGAGAAGTTCACGAACGAGACCAGCGCGAGCGTCTTGGCGGCGGCATAATAGACGGCGACTTCCTCGGGCGGGCGGAAGGCCTGCAGCATCAGGACGTCGGCATAGGTCAGCAGCAGGAAGAAGCTGCCGACCATGAAGATCGGAAGTGCGGTCTTGAGCCAGGTGCCGAGCGCGTAGGCGGCAGGACCCGGCGCCACTTTGATGGCGAGCTTGCGCTTGACCAGCACGAGCTGGAGGATCGCGCATAGCCAGGTGGAGAACACCGCCGCCACCATCGCGGTCGTGGCGTGCGCGCCGAACCCGGCACGGTGACCGACCGCCATGACGGCGAGCAGCACCACCGGCCGCAGGATATAGGGCGGCACCAGCGCGAGGTTGACCCAGTTATAGGAGCGCGCGATGCCGTCGAGCATGTTGCCGAGCGTGAACAGCGGCACGCAGACGCAGGCGAGGTAGAGCGGCACGACGAGAAGCTGGTCGATCCAGGGCTCGATCACTTTGACGCCGATCGCGCCGATCACGGCGAGGACCGTCGCCACGGCGAAGGCCAGCCAACGGCTGCCGATGAGAAAACCGCGCAGCAGGTCGAAGGCCTTGCGCTCGGTATATTCCGGAATGAAGCGCTGCGCCGCGGTGGCGAGGCCAATGTCGGAGACGACGCCGATCAGCAGCACCCAGGTCCAGACATAGACATAGACGCCGAACTCGTGGCTGCCCATCCATCGCGCCAGGAGCACCTGGGAGAGATACAGGATGGCGGCACTCGCGACCCGGATCAGGAACGCGGCGCTCGCGGTTCGCTGGGCGCGCGAGGTGTCGCTGCGGTCAGCGAGCCACGCGCGCATGCGCCTGGCGCCGCCGGCCAGCGACAGCCGGCTCCCGGAACGCGGAAGGTCGTGCGAACCAGTCACCGTCAAGGGATCAGCTCCGTATGGGCCGCGCATGCGGGCTCCTGCGAAGCTAGAAAGAAAGCGTTAACAATCTGTTGGGCGCGACGGCGACTTTGAGTGTCCGAGGTGTGGCGCCTCGTCTCAGACGGCCGTTAGCTCGGGGCCCTATTGCGTCAAACTGAGGTCCGTCAGCACGGCGTCGACCTGCCGGCGCTCGTCAGCCGTCAGCGCGGCTTGCGGCGGCACCGGGTCGCCGACGTCGTAGCCCTGGCCCTGTAGGCCGCCCTTGATGCAGGCCGCGAGGTTGAAGCGCGCGAAGGCCTCGTTGACCGTCCAGAGGCGGCGCTGCAGCGCCATCGCCTCATCCCAGCGGCCAGCGCGGCCGAGGTCGTAGAGCCGCACGCTCTGGCGCGGGATCAGGCATGCGGGACCGGCCATCCAGCCGACGCCGCCGATCAGCATCACCGCTGCCGGGATATGGGCGGAGGCCGAAAACACGGCGAGCTTGTCGCCGCAGCGGTTGATGATCGACAGCAGGCGGCCGGTATTGGTCGAGGCATCCTTGATGTAGCGGATGCGCGGATGCTCGGCGAGGCGCGCGATCACGTCGAGGGTGAGGTCGCTGCGCTGGAAGTTCGGGTTGGTGTAGAGCACGACCGGGATGTCGACCGCATCGGCGATGGCGCGGAAATACGCCTCCACCTGCGCATCCTTGAGCGGGAAATAGGCCTCCAGGATCGCCAGGATGCCAGCCGCGCCGAGCCGCTGATAGCTGTGTGCCTGCTCGACCGCGTCGGCGGTCGAGGTCGAGGCGACGCCCGCGACCACGGGCACGCGACCGGCCGCCGCTTCGATCGTCGCCTGTACGACGGCGACCCTCTGCTCGCGATCCAGATAGGCGAACTCGCCGGTCGAGCCGAGCGGCGTCAGGCCATGGACGCCGGCCTCGATGAGATCGTCGCACAGTTTGCCGAGCACGTCGGTCTTGACGCGTCCCGACCCATCGATTGGCGAAACCAGATAAGGGAAGACGCCATGAAAAACAGGCATGGCTACGGCCTGTGCATCGCGGCGCGCCAGCGTTCGAGAAACTCGCGCCGCTTCGGTGGCGTCACATCGGCGAGAAGCGTGTCGTCGATGGGAATCGGACGGGCGCGATCTCCGATCGATGCGGATGCGGACTTGATCGTCGCCTCGCCTTCGACATCGGAGCGCAGCGCATAGAGCATCGCCTCGTTAGCCATGATGATCTGGCCGCGCCTGGAGAGCGCATAATCCAAAAACAGTTTTGCGGCGTTCGGATGCTTCGCCAGTTTGGAGATGAACATGGCGCGCGAGGCAACCAGCGTATAATCCTTTGGCATGACCACGCCGAGATTGGAGTCGGCGCGCGATCGCGTCAGCGCATAGGAACCGAACACCCCATAGGCGATGGCGTGCTCTCCGGACGCGACGCGATCCACCATATCGGCGGCGCCCGTGTAGAGCCTGATGTCGGCCTTGCCGAAGGCCTCGAACAGGTCCCAGGCTTGCGGCCAATTGGCGACGTCCTGCGTCGCCAGCAGATATCCCGCGCCCGAACGCTCCGGGTCGTAGGCGGCTATCTTGCCACGATAGGCGTCGGTCTTGCGCGTGAGCAGGTCGAGCAATGCCGCGTGGTCCTGCGGCGCATCCGCTTCAGCCACAAGCCGCTTGTTGTAGACGATGGTGACCGGCTCGTAGGTGACGCCATAGGCCTGCTGGCGCCATACCGCCCAGGCGGGAAGCGCCGGGATTTCAGGAGACGCGTAAGTGAGGGCCATGCCCATGGCGGCAAGCTGAATCTGCATCGCCATGTCGGACGACAGAAGGATATCGCTTGTTCCCTTTCCCGCTCCGATCTCTCCCAGGAAATGGCCGTTGAGGTGCGTCGAGGAAAAGTCGAGAAGAGTCACCGTGATCGCCGGATAGAGCGTCCGAAAATCGTTGAGCAGGGGCTCGGCCGCGTTGCGATCGATCGCTGCCGCGATCACCAGCGTCCCCTCGGCCTTTGCCGCGTCGATGACGTCCGCATAGTCCGCGGGGTAGCCGTCCGGAACCTGGGCATTCGCAGCCTGAGTGATGGCGAGCATGGCCGCAGCGGCAATCAGCCATCGCGCGATGCAAAGCCGCCGCCTGAAGAGCATCAGAATATCCACAATGACTGTGCCGGGAACTCGACCTGATGCTCGCCCTCGGCCAGCGGCGCATCGGCGAAGGCGCGGACTGAAATCTCATCGCGCGTCAGCACAAGCTCCCAGCGCTCGCCGAGATACATCTGGGTCTTCAGCATCATCGGAATGCGGTTGGGTCCCGGCACATCGGCGATCTTGACGCGCTCGATGCGGATGATGCCGGTCGCCCCGCTGCCCACGATGGCCTGCGAGCGCAGCATGCCGTCGAGCCGTGTGCCCGCGACCATGATCGCGCCCTTGTCGCCGAACTTCTCCTTCAGCGTGCCCGACATCCGGATGTTGGAGCCCATGAACTCCGCGGCGAACAGCGAGGCCGGCGCGGTGTAGAGCTCGGTCGGCGAGCCCTCCTGTTCGACCACGCCGGCATTGAGCAGCGTGATGCGGTCGGCGATCGCCATCGCCTCGACCTGGTCGTGGGTGACGCAGATCGCCGAGAGGCCGAGCGTGACGATAAGCGTGCGCAGCCAGGCGCGCGCCTCCTCGCGCAGCTTGGCGTCGAGATTGGACAGCGGCTCGTCGAGCAGGATCACCGGCGGCTCATAGACCAGCGCGCGAGCGATGGCGACGCGCTGCTGCTGGCCACCGGAGAGCTGGTGCGGATAGCGCTCGCCGAGATGGCCGAGCCCGATCTGGCTCAAAGCCTTGTCGACGCGCGCCTTCATGTCGACGGCCGAGACGCCGCGCAGCTTGAGCCCATAGGCGACGTTGTCGAACACCGTCTTATGCGGCCACAGCGCATAGGACTGGAACACGAGGCCGAGGCCGCGCTTCTCTGCCGGCAGGTCGATCTTGCGCGCCGCGTCGAAGAACACGGCGTCGCCGATCGCGATGGTGCCGTCGTGCGGCGTCTCCAGGCCGGCGACGGCGCGCAGGATCGTGGTCTTGCCGCTCCCCGATTGGCCAAGCAGAGCCGTCACCTGCCCCGGCTGCACGGTCACCGACACGCCTTTAAGGATTTCGTTGTCGCCGAGGCGAAGCCGCAAATCGCGGACGACGAGATCAGCCATGGAGGCGCACTCCGAGCCTGACCGCGACGGCAAGGCCGACGCCGATCATGAGCACATTGACGACCGACAGCGCGGATACGAGATCGACCGCGCCGGTGCCCCACAACGACACCAGCAGCGAGCCGATGACCTCGGTGCCGGGGCCGAGCAGATAGATGCCGGTGGAATATTCGCGCACGAAGATCAGGAAGATCAGCAGCCAGCTCGCGATCATGCCGTACCGGATCAGCGGCACCGTGACGTCGAGCTTCACCCGCATCTCGCTGGCGCCGATGGTGCGCGCGGCCTCCTCCAGTTCGGGCGCCACCTGCAGCAGCGTGCCGGAGACGAGCCGCATGCCGTAGGCGAGCCACACGATGGTGTAGGCGAGCCACACCGAGACCAGCGTCGACTTGAGCGGGGTCAGCGGCTTGAAGAACAGAAACACCCACAGCATCGCCAACCCGGCAACGAGGCCGGGCATCGCCCGCGGCACCATCGCGAGGTAATCGACGACGCGCGTCCAGCCCGAGTTCCAGCGATGGATCGAGAGCGCGACCATCGTGTACCAGATGACGGCAACCGCACCGCCGACGATGCCGATCAGGAAGGTGTTGACCATGCCGCGGATGACGTTGGGATAGTCCGCAAGCTCGCGGTAATGATCGAGCGTCAGCACTTCGGAGAGGTGCACGCCCTCGCCCCAGTTGGTCACGAACGAGCGCAGCGTGATGCCGGCGAGCGGCACGATCACCGTGATCGTGAACCATGCAGCGATGATCGCGAAGGCCGGCCAGCGCCAGGACCCGAGCTTGAGCGGCGCCTGCTTGAGCCCCTTGCCGCGCACCGAGACGTAGCGCTGCGCCTGCCGCAGCAGCAGGCGCTGCAGGAACACCAGCGGCGCGGTCACCGCGACGATCACCACGACCACCACCGCCATGAGCTGGTAGGACGGCACGCCGAGCTTGTTGGTGAGCTTGTAGAGATAGGTCGACAGCACCAGCACGCCCTGCGGATCGCCCAGCACGAGCGGCAGGCCGAACAATTCGAAGCCGAGGAAGAACACCAGCACGCCGGCGAACAGGATCGACGGCAGCACCATCGGCAGGCTGACGTCGACCGCGACCTTGAACGGATTGGCGCCGGCGACGCGCGCCGCCTCCTCGAGGTCGCTGCCGAGGCCGCGCAACGCCGCCGCCGTATAGAGATAGACGTGCGGCACGTGGGTGAGCCCCGCGATGACGACGAGCGAGAACAGCGAATAAAGGTTCCAGGGCACGACGCCGATGATCGATTTGACCGTCGTCGACAGGATGCCGACCGGCCCCAGCGCCACCACGTAGCCGAACGCGATCACCACCGCCGAGACGAAGATCGGAATGAGGATCACCGGCTCGAGCCAGCGGCGGCCGGGCACGTCGGTGCGCACGATCAGGAAGGCGAGCACGGCGCCGAGCGGCACCGCGATGACCGTCATGCCGCCGGCGATGATCAGCGTCGTGCCGAACGCTTCCCAGAAGTCATCGTCGGTGAACACGAACGAATAGGCGTCGAGTGAGAATTTCGCCGACGGCTGGAAGAACGGCGCGGTGAGGAAGCTCTGGTAGAACACGAGCGACAGCGGCGCCAGCACCGCGACGGCGGTGATGACGATGACGATGAAGCGGAACAGGCGGAAGGACATTCGCTGCTTTGCCTCAATCCCGTCTACCTCGGTCCCATCACCCTGAGGCGCGAGCGCAGTGAGCCTCGAAGGGCGACGGCCCCGGGCCGTCCATCCTTCGAGGGCCGCTTCGCGGCCACCTCAGGATGACGGACTAAATTCTGTAGTCCCGTCTGATGCCCGCGCCGACCACTTCCCCCTGACGAGAGGGATCAGAAACTACTGCCCCTTCATCGCGGCCTGCCACTGCTTGAGGAAAGCGAGCCGCTTGCGCTGGTCGAGATTGGCGAGCAGTTCGGGCCCGATCGGCACCGGGCGCGCCTTGTCGCCGATCAGCTCCGCGACCTTCTTCACCGTCGCCTCGCCCTCGACGTCGTCGCGCAGCGAATAGAGCTCGGCCTGGTTGGCGATGATGGTCTGCCCGCGCTTCGACAGCAGGTAGTCGAGGAACAGCTTGGCGGCGTTCGGGTTCTTGGCGCCCTTCGGAGATGAAGACGACGCGCGACGTCGACCAGCGTGTAGTCCTTCGGCGTGACGATGCCGAGGTTCGGGTCCTTCTTGGCGCGGCTCAGCGCATAGGAGCCGAAGATGCCGTAGGCGATGGTGTGCTCGCCCGAGGTGACGCGCTCGATCATGGCGCCGGCGCGGTGTAGAGCTTGATGTTGGCCTTGCCGAACGCCTTGAACAGGTCCCAGGCCTGCGGCAAGTTTGCGGCATCCTGGTTGACGAACAGATAGCCGACGCCGGAGTGCTCCGGATCATAGGCGGTGATCTTGCCCTTGTAGTCGGCGGTCTTGTCGGTCAGCAGCGTGAGCAGTGACGGATGGTCCTGCGGCACGTCGGCGGCCGGCACCAGGCGCTTGTTGTAGACGAAGGTGATCGGCTCGTAGGTCGTGCCGTAGGCCTGGTCCTGCCATACCGCCCATTTCGGCAGCGACGGCATTTCGGGCGACGCATAGGTCAGCGCATAGCCGTCGGCGACGAGCTTGACCTGCAGGTCCATGGCGGAGGACCACAGCACGTCGCCGGTGCCGCTGCCGGCGGCGACCTCGGCGATGAAGCGGTTGTAGAGCTCGGTCGAGTTGAGGTCGGAATACTCGACCTGGATGCCGGGATAGAGCGCCTGGAAATCCTTGACCAGCGGGTTGGCGGAGACCGCGTCGGTGGTCGAGTAGACGACGACCTTGCCTTCCTTCTTGGCGGCCTCGATGATCTTGGCGTAGTCCGCCGGATAGCCCTGCGGCACCTGGGCGTGAGCGCTTGCGGCAAGCAGGAGCAGGGACGCGGCGGCTGCCGCAACCGGAGTGATGCTTTTCATATGTCCTCCCTGACGCGTCCCACGCCGGCGCAAGCGCGACTTTGACTGCGACATTATCGCGCGGCGATGGCCGCGACTAGAGCCACGGCCGGGAGGGTCACACCCGTATTTGCCGGTCCTGGAGGCGGTCGTAGAGCGGCTGGTCGAGCCGCACGAAGCCTTGGGTGCCGGGATCGTTGAAATAGATCGGATCCGCGGTCGTGGCCGGATCGAAGCCCTGCTTCACCAGATCGACCTTCTTCTGCTTGAAGGTGCCGGTGACGTCGATCTCGCGCTGGATGCGCAGGAATAACGGCCGCGCATATTCCGGCAGATGCGTCGTCGAGATGCGCGCGGAAGGCCGGCGAGATCGAGATCGCCGTCGGCCACCACGCGCCGCCATGCCGGCGCGGCCGTCGTTGCCGGGCATGCGCGACGCCGTAGACGTTCGCCTCCGACGATGCCGGGGAAGACCGTGATCGCTTCCTGCACCTCGGTGGTCGCGACGTTCTCGCCCTTCCAGCGGAAGGTGTCGCCGATGCGGTCGACGAAATAGAAATAGCCGTTGCGCGTCCTTGCGCATCAGGTCGCCGGTGCGGAACCAGGCGTCGCCCTTCTCGAACACGTCGCGCAGGATCTTCTTGTCGGTCTCGGCGCGGCTGGCATAGCCCTCGAAGCGGTTGCCGGGCTTGGACGGATCGTTGAGGATCTTGCCGATCACCTCGCCCGGCTCGTCGGGATCGCAGCGAATGCAGAAGCCCTGCGCGTCGCGCACCGGCTGCTCCTTCTCGACGTCGAAGCGCACCACCGCGGTCGGGAAGCGATGCGCCACGAACCACGGGATGCGGCCGACCGCGCCCGCCTTGCCGTCGAAATTGAACATCGCGACGTTGCCTTCGGTCGCGCCGTAGAACTCCAGGATGTGCGGAATGCGGAAGCGCTTCTGGAACTCCGGCCAGATGTCCGGCCGCAAGCCGTTGCCGCAGGCGAGCGCGGATGCGGTGCTGCGTCTCGTGCGGAGTCGCCGGCGGTTGCGACGAGATAGCGGCACAGCTCGCCGATATATTGGAACAGCGTCGCCGTCGCAGCGCACCACGTCGTCCCAGAACTCGCGCGCCGAAAATTTCTCGCGGATGAACGCCGAGCCGCCGGCGACCAGCACCGAGCCGATCGCGCAGACGCCGCCGGTCGTGTGATACATCGGCAGGCACTCATACATGCGGTCGCTCGGCGGGTATCCATCGCGCCGGCGAAGCCGTGGCTCGCGAGCATCAGCCGGTAATGGTTGATGTTCGCGGCCTTCGGCAGGCCGGTCGTGCCCGACGTGTAGATGTAGAGCGCCTTGTCCTCGATGGTGAGCGGACGGCGCTCGGACGCCGGTCAGCGCATCACCCGACATGCTGCTCGATCTCGCGATCGATGCGCGGCAGGTCGTCCGGCGCCTCGCCATGCAGCCAGATCCTGGCATCGGTGGCGAGATGTGGACGCGCCAGCCCGAACGGCACCGCAAGCTCGGCGGCGACGATGACGTGCTTGGGCTCGACGATGTTGATGCAATGGGCGAGCGACGGGCCGGTCAGGTTGGTGTTGAGCAGCGCGCAGACGCCGCCGACCCGCGTGATGCCGAGCCAGACCGCCATGTATTCCGGCCGGTTCGGCATCAGCAGGCACACCGTCTCGCCCTTGTTGAGGCCCTGCGCCAGGGCCCAGCGCGAGTAGCGGCGGGAGCGCTCGGCGAGCTCGCGATAGGTGAAGCTCTCGCGGTCCGACAGCAGCGCCGGCGCGTCGCCGAATCGTTCCGCGAGGTCGTCGATCACGTCCGGGAACACCCGCGTCGGATTCTTGGCGATCGGCGTCGTCATCTTCAGGGTGCGCAACGCGCCCTTGAGATAGAGAGGTCGCCGCTGAGGCGGTCGATGAAGCCCATGTCCTCCCCCGCGGCGGCCTGTTGTTGCTCGTCGGCCGGCCGCCGATGCTGGTGCGTCTAACATCGGGCACGGGACCGGCCAGTGCAAGGGCTCGGCGGCAGCGTTGCGCCCGTCCTCGCCGCCCGCCGCAACGATCAGCGGTCGATCCCGCCGAACGGCACCAGCGGATTGTCGATGAGCGCCGCGCATCGGGCCGGTCGGCGCGGCGGCGCCCATGAAAGCGTCGAACAGCGCGCGGATCGTGTGTTCCTCGATGTCGCGGGTGATGAAGACGAGCCGCGTGCGGTGGTCGTCGTCCGGCCAGCGCTCCAGCGTCGCCGGCGGGTGGAAGATGTGCTGCACGCCGTGGATCACCACCGGGCGGTCCGGCGTCTCGGCGATCTTCACGATGCCCTTGACGCGCAGCAGGTTCGGCCCGTGCAGCGAGCGCAGGAGATCGAGGAACATGTCGAAGGTGCCGGACGGGATCGCGGCGTCGGTCGCGAGCGAGAAGGCGCGGATGCGGTCGTCGTGGCGGTTCACGTCGTGATGATGGTGATCGTGGCCGTGATCAGACGCTGCGGCATAGGCCTCCTCGGCGAGCCAGCGCGTCACGTCGGGGATCTTGCGCGCCGGATCGTAGAGGCCGCAATCGAGCAGGCGGGCCGGGCTCGCCTCGCCTGCCGCCGCATCGAGGATCGGCGCCGCCGGGTTGAGCGCCTTGCAGGCGCGCGAGCAGCCGATCCTTGCGTTGCGCGGCGCTCCGGCGTATCGAGCGAGATCGGTCTTGGTCAGCACGATGCGGTCGGCGACCGCGACCTGCTTCACCGCTTCGGGATGCGCGTCGAGCGTCGCGACGCCGTTGACCGCATCGACCACCGTGACGACGCCGTCGAGGCGGAAGCGCATCACCAGATAGGGATGCACCATGGTCGTGTGCAGCACCGGCGCCGGATCGGCGAGGCCGGTGGTCTCGATGATCGACGCGGCGGAACGCCAGCGCGGCCGTTGTCGAGACCGCGCAGCAGCTTTTCCAGCGTGTCGACGAGATCGCCGCGCATGGTGCAGCACAGGCAGCCGCGTCGACAGCAGCATCACGTCGTCGTCGACCTGCTCGACCAGCAGGTGATCGAGCCCGATCTCGCCGAACTCGTTGATGATGACGGCGGTGTCGGCGAGCGCCGGATCCTTGAGCAGCCGGTTGAGCAGCGTGGTCTTGCCGGCGCCGAGGAAGCCGGTCAGCACCGTCAGCGGGATGGGCGGACCGGGCCGCCTGGCGCCAGGTGGCGACGTGTCCGGCCGCGATTGACGCGGGCCGTCGTCCGTCATTGCCTGCGCGAATGCCGCTTCGGCCGCGGCGCGCGGCAGCGGGACCGCGGCTTCCGTGGCCTCGACGGCGGGAGCGGCCGCATCGGGCGAGCGGCTGCGTGAAGGCCAGCGCCCCGGCCGGGGCCGGCGGCGAAAACCCGTTCGCGGGCAGAATCTTGGGGCCGAGGCCGTCGCCGGTCGGCGGCGGCGTGCCGTTCTTGGACGGCGCATTCTGTATCGCCGGCGAGCTTGTCGCGCTTGAGCGCGCCCGCCATGTCGGTTTTGACGCCCGCTTTGCCGGGGCCGATGAAGACCGGGATCGGCGCCATCGAGGCGACATGCGGGCCGAGCAGCGACGCCGGCTTGGCGCCGAGCTTGACAGCCGGACGCCAGCGCGGCGAAGGCCGAGCTCGGCTCGCGACGCCGGCGCGTCGTCGTCGTCGGCTCATCGGACGCGGGGCGCCGGCGATTCGGGCCGCACATCTCGTCGCGCAGATTGGGCGGCGCGGCGTTGATCGGCGGCGAGCAATTCGACCGTTCCGAGCGACGGCATCAGCCAGGACAGTCGGCGCTCGAGTTGAAGCCGCTCTCCAGCAGCTGCGCGGCCTTTTCGGCGCGCGCAGCCGCCGGAATGGCGCGCCGAGCACGACCGCGATCAGCCGCCGGCCGTTGCGCGTCGCGATCGCCGACCAGATTGAAGCCCGAGGCGCAGATGAAGCCGGTCTTCATGCCGTCGGCGCCCGGATAGCGGTCGATCAGGCTGTTGTAGTTGCGCATCACGCGCTTGCCGAGCTTGATCGCCGGGATGTGCCAGTAGAGGTCGTATTCGGGGAATTCGCGGATCAGCGCGCGCGCCAGGATCGCGAGGTCGCGCGCCGAGGTGATCTGCTCGTCGGCCGGCAGGCCGTTCGGATTGACGTAGCTCGTCTGCGTCATGCCGAGGCGGCGCGCGGCCTGGTTCATCTCGGTCGGCGAAATTCTCGATCGAGCCGCCGACGCCTTCGGCCAGCACCACCGCCATGTCGTTCGCCGACTTCACCATCAGCATCTTGAGGGCGTTGTCGACGGTGAGCTGGGTGCCGGCCGGAAGCCCATCTTGGACGGCTGCCTGCGCCACCGCGTTGGGCGACACGGTGAACAGCGTGTCGAGCGTGATGCGGCCGTCCTTCACGGCGCGCAGCGTCACGTAGGTGGTCATCAGCTTGGTGACGGAGGCCGGATACCACGGATAGGTGGCGTTCTCGGCGTGCAGCACCTTGCCGCATGTCGGCCTCGATCAGCAGCAGCGCCTCGGCCGAGGCCGGCGCGACGCCGAGCCCGAGTGCCAGCGATGGGCGCGATGGCGAGAAGGGCGGAGCGGCGGCGGATCGACGTTGGCAAATGCATCACAGGTCGCGGTCCGGTTCTGGTCGGCGGGCCTCGGAACAGCCTAGTTCCTCGAAGCGAGAATGAGGCCTATCTAGACCTGAACGGCCGCAGAAGGCAAAGCCGTGCGCATGCCCGCGCTCGGCCTGGATCTATGCTGGCACGACTCCATCGGCCCGAGGAAAGCGACCAAAGTTCGGCAAGGAGAGCGCCATGACCGCCTGCATCGTCGGCTGGGCCCATACGCCGTTCGGCAGGCTCGACGCGCGAGACGGTCGAAAGCCTGATCGTGCGGGTCGCCACCGAGGCGCTCGCCGATGCCGGCATCGCGGCCGAGGACGTCGACGAGATCGTGCTCGGCCATTTCAACGCCGGCTTCTCGGCGCAGGATTTCACCGCCTCGCTGGTGCTGCAGGCCTCGCCGGACCTGCGCTTCAAGCGCGCGACGCGGGTCGAGAATGCCTGCGCCACCGGCTCGGCCGCGGTGCATCAGGGCCTGCGGGCGATCGCCGCCAAGGCGGCGCGCATCGTGCTGGTGGTCGGCGTCGAGCAGATGACGACGACGCCGCGGCCGGAGATCGGCCACAACCTGCTCAAGGCCTCCTATGTGCGCGAGGAGGCCGAGATCGAGGGCGGCTTCGCCGGCATCTTCGGCAAGATCGCCGGCGCTCTATTTCCAGAAATACGGCGACCAGTCCGACGCGCTGGCGCTGATCGCGGCCAAGAACCACAAGAACGGCGTCGGCAATCCCTATGCGCAGATGCGCAAGGACCTCGGCTACGACTTCTGCCGCAGCGAGAGCGAGAAGAATCCGTTCGTCGCCGGCCCGCTCAAGCGCACCGACTGCTCGCTGGTCTCCGACGGCGCCGCCGCGCTGGTGCTGGCCGACGTCGAGACCGCGCTGCGCATGAGACAAGGCGGTCGCGTTCCGCGCCGCCGCGCATGTGCAGGACTTCCTGCCGATGGCGAAGCGCGACATCCTCAAGTTCGAGGGCTGCGCGCGAGGCCTGGCAGCGCGCGCTCGGCAAGGCCGGCGCTGACGCTCGACGACCTCTCGCTTGTCGAGACGCACGACTGCTTCACCATCGCCGAGCTGATCGAATACGAGGCGATGGGGCTCGTGCCCGAAGGCCAGGGCGCGCGCGCCATCGCCGAAGGCTGGACCGCAGAAGGACGGCCGGCTGCCGGTCAATCCGTCCGGCGGGCTCAAGGCCAAGGGCCATCCGATCGGCGCCACCGGCGTCTCGATGCACGCGCTGGCCGCGATGCAGCTCACCGGCACGGCCGGCGACATGCAGGTGAAGGACGCCAAGCTCGCCGGCATCTTCAACATGGGCGGCGCCGCGGTCGCGAACTACGTGAGCATCCTGGAGCGGATCAAGTGAGGCGGCCTCATTCCGGCCGAGCGCCTGGCGCGAGAATCGGAATCGCATCGTCGCCGGATCGAGATTGACTGACAGGCCGCAACGATGGATTCCGGGTTCGCACCTTAAGGTGCGCCCCGGAATGACCATCACTATGCACCGACTGCGCAAGCTTCTCATCAACGCCTGACGATCGCGGCCAGCATCGCCGTCACGCTGGTGCTGCTGGAGGTCGTGCTGCGGTTCCTGCCGGTCGCCTGGGCGCCACCGGTGCAGCCGCCGACCGCGGACAATCCGATCCAGCGCTACGCGCCCAATACGCCGTTCACCTGGTCGCTCGGATGGAACTTCGGGGTCGTGACTCACAACCGCACCAACGCGCAGGGCTTCGTCGCGGATTACGACTACGACGCGGCCGCGACGACGCCGCTCATCGCCGTCGCCGGCGACAGTTTCATCGAAGCGATGCTGGTCCCGTTCGCGGACAGCCTGACCGGGCGCCTGCAGGCGATGCTCGGCACCGCGGGCCGCGCCTACGCCTTCGCGCAGTCCGGCTCGCCGCTCAGCCAGTACGTCGCCTATGCGCGGCACGCCTGCGCCGTCTATCATCCGCAACGGCTGGTCGTCACCATCGTCGGCAACGACTTCGACGAGAGCGTCTATGCCCATCGGCTGCGCGACGGCATCTTTCACCTTTATCCGCGGCCGGGCGGCGGCTTCGACTTCGCGCTGACGCCGCCCCATGCGCCCGGTATCGGCGAGCGCCTCGCCCGCAACAGCGCGCTCGCGCTTTATCTCGTGCGCAATGTCGGGATCGCCGACGTGATCCGCCGCTTCGGACCGGCCCGCGCCCAGGCTGGCGCCATGCGCCAGCAGCACGTCGGCAACACTTCGGCCGATGCCGATCCGGCCCGCGTCGCCGAGGGCGAGCAGGTGATCGACTGGTTCCTCGACGCCTTGCCGCGGAGGCCTGCCTGGCGCCGCGCGACATCGTGCTCGTGGTCGACGCCGCACGACCGCAAATCTACGACGAGACCGACCTTGCGGAAGCCCGCACGAGCTATTTCGGCCGGATGCGCGCCAGGCTGATCGCGGATGCCCCGGCACGCGGCTTCGTCGTGATCGACATGGAGCCGCGGTTTCGCGCCGCCTATGCGGCCGACCATCGCGTGTTCGAATATCCCAATGACGGCCACTGGAACCCGCACGGCCACGCGGTGGTCGCTGCCGCGGTCCGGGAGGCGCTGGCCGGCTGGCCTCCACTGATGGGGACAGTGTCGCAGCGGCGCCCGTGACATTGCGCCCTGAGGCGGATGTTGGCTAAAGAAGCCCGGCTTCCCGCCGAACGGACGAAGACCGAAAAGGCCGCATGACCACCGCCCTCGATCCGAAGACGACCGCCGCCGAAGCCGGGCCGGGCTCCGAGCGCACGTTCGGGCTGGTGTTCGCGGGGCTCTTTGTGCTCATCGCCTGCCGCCCGTTGCTGCATCACGAGGGGCCGCACTGGTGGGCGTTCGGCGTGGCGCTTGCTTTCGCGGCGGCGGCCTTCGCCGCGCCCGCCCTGCTGCGGCCGCTCAATTGGCTGTGGCACCGGTTCGGCCTGCTGCTGCACAAGGTCATGAGCCCGCTGATCATGGGGGCGATCTTCTTCCTTTGCGTGACGCCCGATCGCGCTCGATCATGCGGCTCGCCGGCAAGGACGTGCTGGCGCTGCGCCGCAGGCGCGACCTGTCGAGCTACTGGATCGCGCGCGACCGCCGGCGGGCGCCGATCCGCAATCCATGAAGCGGCAATTCTGAGCGCGGCCGCGGAGAGCCTGATGATGTCGTTCCTCGCCGAGTTCTGGGCCTTCCTGCGTGACGCGCAAGAAGTACTGGCTGCTGCCGATCATCCTGGTGCTGGTGGTCTTCGGCGGCCTGATCGTGCTGGCCGCAGGGCTCGGTGGTCGCGCCGTTCATCTACACGCTGTTCTGAGCGGACAGCATGCGCATCCTCGGCATCTCCGCCTTCTATCACGACAGCGCCGCGGCGCTGGTCGTGCGACGGCCGCATCGTGGCCGCGGCCCAGGAGGAGCGCTTCACGCGCAAGAAGCACGACGCGCGCTTTCCCGAGCATGCGATCGCCTATTGCCTCGACGGAAGCCGGCGTCGGGCTCGACGACGTCGACTACGTCGTGTTCTACGACAAGCCGTTCCTGAAGTTCGAGCGGCTGCTCGAAACCTATCTGGCCTTCGCGCCGCGCGGCTTCCGCTCGTTCGCGATGGCGATGCCGCTCTGGCTCCGCGAGAAGCTGTTCCAGAAGGATCTGCTGCGCAAGAGCTTCGCGCAGACTCTCGACCGGACTTCGACTGCAGCGACCGGCTGCTGTTCACCGAGCATCACCTGAGCCACGCGGCGAGCGCGTTCTTTCCCTCGCCGTTCGAGGACGCGGCTGGTGCTGACGATGGACGGCGTCGGCGAGTGGGCGACGACGTCGCGTCGCGCGTCGGGCGACGGCAACGAGCTCGAGATCGTCAAGGAGATCCACTTCCCGCATTCGCTCGGCCTGCTCTACTCGGCCTTCACCTACTACACCGGCTTCAAGGTCAACTCCGGCGAGTACAAGGTGATGGGGCTCGCGCCCTACGGCGAGCCGAAATACGCGCAGCTCATCCTCGACAAGCTGATCGACCTCAAGGACGACGGCTCGTTCCGCCTCGACATGAGCTACTTCGACTACTGCACCGGCCTGACCATGACCAACGAGCAGTTCGCCGAGCTGTTCGGCGAGCCGGTGCGCAAGCCCGACAAGGACCTGCTGACGCCAGTGCCACATGGATCTCGCGGCCTCGATCCAGGCGGTGACCGAGGAGGTCGTGCTGCGGCTGACGCGCGCGCTCGCGCGCGGAGCACGGCCTGACGCAATCTCTGCCTCGCCGGCGGCGTCGCGCTCAACTGCGTCGCCAACGGCAAGCTGCTGCGCGACGGCACGTTCGAGAATATCTGGGTCCAGCCGGCGGCGGGCGATGCCGGCGGCGCGCTCGGCGCGGCGCTCGCGGCCTGGCACCTGTTCCTCGGCAAGCCGCGCGAGACGCGACGAGCGATCGCGACGGGATGCCGGGCGCCTATCTCGGGCCCGACTTCTGCGCAGAGCGACATCGAGCGCCGGCTCGACCGATGCGGGCGCGCATTTCGTGACGGTGTCGACGATGCCGAGGTGATCGAGCAGACCGCCGCCGCGCTCGCTGCGCGGCGAAGGCGGTCGGCTGGATGCAGGGCCGCATGGAGTTCGGCCCGCGCGCGCTCGGGGCGCGCTCGATCCTCGGCGATCCGCGCTCGCCGACGATGCAGAAGACGCTGAACCTCAAGGTCAAGTACCGCGAGAGCTTCCGGCCCTTCGCGCCGGCGGTGCTGCGCGAGGACGTCGCCGACTGGTTCGAGCTCGACGGCGACTCGCCCTACATGCTGCTGGTCGCCGACGTGCAAAGCCGACCGCCGCCGCGCGATGACGGCGAGGAACAGGCGCTGTTCGGCATCGACAAGCTCAACGTCGCGCGCTCCGACATTCCGGCCGTCACCCATGTCGACTATTCGGCGCGCGTGCAGACCGTGCATGCCGAAACCAATCCGCGCTTTCACGCGCTGCATCGACGCGCTTCAAGGCGAAGACCGGCTGCCCGGTGCTGGTCAACACCAGCTTCAACGTGCGCGGCGAGCCGATCGTCTGCACGCCGGAGGACGCGTTCCGCTGCTTCATGGGCACCGAGATCGAGCTGCTCGTGGTCGGCAACTGCCTCCTGCGCAAGGACGACCAGGACCCGCGCTGAAGCTCGACTACAAGGACGCCTTCGAGCTCGACTGATTCCGCTGAGGTCCGCGCCGGCACAGTGATCGGCGGCCGTCGCCTTTCGCGGCGGCGTCAAAATCTCAATGCGTTCGTCCTCAACCGCATACAACCTTTCCGTGCGTCCGGTTTGGAATATCGGCGAAGCGCGCCGGCGATCTAGGTTAGAACGTCCGGTGATCCGCGGGTTGTCGGCTAGCCAGCTTTTACGTCTCATCTCAGATTCATTAGGGGCCAATACAATTATAAAGCGTTTCTGCCAAATAATTATCGGCCTCGCTAGCGCTGCCCTATGGTCAGCGCCGGCAATTGAAGCCGGAACATTAGAAATTATAGCCCTACATTGACATTGTTATTGGCTCGTCCGCGGGAATATAGTACCAGAAGACTGTGCAAATTATATGCATCGGGCCGCCGACTGAGCTCGTCTTCGGAATTCAACGCGCACAAGGGGAGCCGCACCACGCATGACCACCGTTCCGACGGAACTTCTGCGAACTCTTGTGGCGGTCGTTGAGCTTCGCAGTTTCACCAAGGCCGCACAATCGCTCGGCGTCACGCAACCGGCGGTAAGCGCCCAGATCAAGCGGCTGCAGATTCTTCTCGGCAGCGACCTGTTCGACAGAAGCGCGCCGGGCGTCACCCTGACCGAGCGCGGCGAACTCATCGTCAATTATGCGCGGCGCCTGCTGGCGATCAACGATCGCATCCTGCACCTCGCCGTGCCCCGATCGACGGACCCGCCGCTGCGTATCGGCGTGCCGAGCGACTTCGCCGGCTCGACCCTTCCGGCGATCATTGCGTCCTTCCATGCGCGCTATCCCTCGTTGCGCTACCAGGTTCGGGGCGATACCTCGGAGATCCTGCTCCGGGACCTTCACCAAGGGCATCTCGACCTCGCGATCGCGCTGAGCACGAACCAGCCGCTCGATGCGCACCACCACTGGCGCGAGGAGCTGGTGTGGGCGAGGGCCGAAGCGCTGCGTTACGACGCCGGCGGTCCGGTGCCGCTGGTGACGCTCGGCGAGGGCACCGTCGCGCACCGGCTTTCGACCAGCGCCTTGACCCTGGCCGGCTGCGACTACGACGTCGTCTACACGACCTTCAGCCAGTCGGCGGTGCTCGCCGCCGTTGCCGCCGGCCTTGGCGTCGCCATGCTGGCCGCGCGCAGCGTGCCGCCCGAGTTCCGGGTGAAGGACGACGGCTTCCTGCACAAACCGTCGGAGATGTGGTGCGGCATCTATATGCGCGAAGGCATCGATCGTGAGGTGATCGAGGAACTTGCCGACAGCATGGCGGAAGTCCTGAGGCCCCGCCCGGAGGTCGCCTGGTCGGCGACGGCCTCCGTGTCACTCCCCCAGCCGACCGTTGCGCTTCGCGCGGCCGGCTGCTCATAAGATCGCCGCGTACGCGCCCGTCGAACGTCAGCCCTGGGCGAAACCGGATCGGTGCGCCCAGCCGGTCATGCGCGTTTCGAGCATCGCCATCAGCCAGTACATGACGATGCCTTCGACCGCGAGCGCGATCAAGCCGGCGAAGATCAGCGGCACCTGGAACTGCGCCTGGGCCTGCAGCATCAGGTTGCCGATGCCGTAGTTCGAGGCGATGCTCTCGGAGATCACCGTGCCGACGAAGGCGAGCGTGATCGCAACCTTGAGCGAGCCGAAGAAATACGGCAGCGACCGCGGGATACCGACCTTTTGCATGATGTCGAGCTTGGAGGCGCCGAGCGCCTTGAGCACGTCTTCCAGCTCCGGCTCGATGGTGGCAAGCCCGGTCGCCACGTTCACCACGATCGGGAAGAACGAGATCAGGAACGCGGTGAGCACGGCGGGAACGAAGCCGATGCCGAACCACAGGACCAGGATCGGCACCAGGGCGACTTTCGGGATCGCGTTGAAGCCGATCATCAGCGGATAGAGTCCGGCATAGATCGTCCGCGACCAGCCGATGACGAGCCCCAGCAGCATGCCGAATCCGACCGCCAGCGCGAAGCCGAGGAGGGTCTCCTCCAGGGTGATGAGCGAATTGCGATAGATCGCCGGCCAGAAGTCGACGAAAGTTTTGGCGATAAGCGTGGGCGCCGGCAGGAAGAAGGCCGGGATTTCCGAAACCCGGACCGCGATCTCCCACACCGCGAACAGCACCAGCGTGAAGACCCAGGGCGCGAGCCGGATCGACCATTGAGTTTGCGCGCGCGTCATTACCGCGCCCTCACGATGTGCTCGCGCAGCTCATGGACGACATCCTGGAATTCCGAGGTGAAGGTGACTTCGAGATCTCGCGGGCGCGGGAATTCCACCCTGCGCTCCGCCACGATGCGGCCCGGCCGCGACGACATCACGAACACGCGATCGGCGAGGAACACGGCCTCGCGCAGGTCATGGGTCACGAGGACGACGGTGATGCCGCTCGCCTTGTGGAGGTCGCGAATCACGCACCACAATTCCTCGCGCGTGAAGGCGTCGAGCGCGCCGAATGGCTCGTCGAGCATCAGCAATTGCGGCTCATGGATCAGCGCGCGGCACAGCGAGGTGCGCTGCTGCATTCCGCCGGACAATTCCCACGGAAACTTGTCGCCCTGCCCGCCGAGCCCGACCGATGTCAGAAGATTCCTGGCCCGCGCGACATACTCCGCCTTGTGGCGGTGCATGCGGCTGCGATAGGGCTCGACGATCTCGAGCGGCAGCAGCAGGTTGTCGAGCGTCGTGCGCCAGGGCAGCAGAGTCGGCGCCTGGAACGCCATGCCGGCGATCTTCACTGGCTTGCGCACCGGCTCGCCGGCGACGCTCACCGTGCCCTTGAACGGGAACTGCAATCCGGTCGCGAGCTTCATCAGGGTCGACTTGCCGCAGCCGGACGGCCCGACGACCGCCGCGAACTCGCCGCGCTCGACCGCGAGCGTCAGCCCCTCCACCGCGATGGTGCCGCCGCTCTCGCCGCCATAAGCGTGGCTCACCCCGTCGAGAGCGACGAAAGCGGACACCGGCGGTTGTCCTCCCGCCCCGGTCAGTCGGCCTTGCGGGCGGCGGCATCGGGCAGGAACGACGGATCGAACACGTCCTGCCCCTTGGGCTTGGCGGCCTTGAACGTGTAGGTGAGCGCGATCTGGTCGATCGCCTGGTCGAGGCGCGCGAAGTCGACCCCGCCATAGCCGTTGGCTTTCACCTCCGGCGTCACGACGTTGTCGCGCAGCGCCATCTGCAGGCGCTCAAGCTCGGTCTCCTTCTTGGCGACGTCGTTGCGCTTGATGACCGAGTCGACCGCGACCGACGGGTCCTTGACGGTGTCCTTGAGGCCCTTGACGAACGCGCGCAGGAACGCCTTCACGGCCTCGGGCTTCTCGGCAGCGAATTTCGGGTTCACGATGATCGCGTTGCCGTACAGGTTCACGCCGTAGTCGGCCATCAGCAGCACGACGATGTCGTCGACCGGGACGCCACGGTCCTTGAGGTTGATATAGGACGAGAACGAGAAGCCGGTGATGGCGTCCACCTGACCCGCCGCGAGCATCGGCTCGCGCACCGGGAAGCCGACATTCTCGATCGTGACCTTGGAGGCGTCGATGCCGTTCGCCTTCACGAAGATCGGCCACTGCGCGTAGGCGCCGTCTGGGGCGGGCGCGCCGAGCTTCTTGCCTTCCAGGTCCTTCGGCTTGGCGATGCCGCGGCTCTTGCGCGCCACGATTGAGAAGGGCGGCCGGTTGTAGACCATGAACACGGCCTTGATCGGCGTCGCCGGATTCTGATCGCGGAACTTGATGAGCGAATTGATGTCGCCGAAGCCGATGTCATAAGTGCCGGACGCGACGCGGTTGATCGGCTCCAGCGAACCCGCCGCGGTGTCGATCGTGACGTCGAGCCCTTCGGCCTTGTAGTAGCCCTTGTCGAGGCCGATCAGGAACGGTGCGGACGGTCCCTCGAACTTGAAATCGAGCGTGAACTTGACCGGTGTCTGGGCGGCGGCGGAATTCGCAAGCGCAACGGCGCCCAACGCACATAGCAGTCCGGACCGCATAGGCCGGAGGAACTCGACCACTCGCATGGATCTCGACCTTTCGTCCTTGCCGCGCAATTCCGGTCCCGCGACGCAACATCACGGATGTCATTTCCCCCGCGCAGCAAAGAGCATGCCGACGGAAAGAGCAAGGAGCCGATGCGCGACCTTGTGACCTGTGCTCAAACACCGGGCCGGCTGGCGTATGAAACGGCAAGTGACATGACAAAAACTCCACCGCTGGTGGCAACGCGACGGTGCTGGCGAAGTGCGACCGATCAGCAACCAGGATCGCGCCCGCGTTCCGCCAACCTTACGTTTAACTTAAAGCTGACAAAAATCGCGCTATGGTGCGCTCATGGCTGATTCGATGACCCGGCTCTACGAGGCGGTGCTGGCCGCGAAGACCGCCGACCCGGCGGGATCGCGCACGGCCCGCCTGTTGCGCTCGGGCCGCGCCAAGATGGCGAAGAAGCTCGCCGAGGAAGCGGTCGAGGTCGTGATCGACGCCATGAACGGCAACCGCGACGCCGTGGTCCGCGAGAGCGCCGACCTGCTCTATAATCTCACCGTGCTGTGGGTGTCGTCCGGCGTAAAGCCCGAGGATGTCTGGGCCGAGATGAAGCGCCGCGAGCGGCTGTTCGGCATCGCCGAGAAGCTGCCCAAGGACCACATCGAGGTCGAGGACCGGCGCAAGGTCATCGCGCTGGAAAGCCGCCGGGTGCGCAAGCGGCGCTGACCGTCGGGCTTCGCGCGAATTACCGAGGCAGCCCGGCCGTCCATTGCCCCTTCAGGGGATCCAATCCGCACAACTCGGCCGCGATGCCCTTGGTGGCAGCCCAGGTGCGAACCGCGCCGGGATATGTCTTGGCGGACGGCTCCTCCAGGTCCCAGCCCTCGGGAAGCCAGCTCGAATAACCATTGATGGTGGCGATGCCGCGCACCTGGGAAATCATCATGGCTTGCGCCTGATGCTCCCAGCCCTGCTTGTCCGTGGGCGCGGCGCCAGGCACGAGATAGAAGGCGCGGCATCCCACCGGCGCGGGCGGAATGGCGTCGAGGATCGCGATCTGCTTTCGCCGCGAGATCGAAGCGGGCCATTGCACGTTGACCTGCTCGACGGCGAGAAAGAGCGCTACGGCAGCGACTAGTGCCGGCGCGAACCCGCGAACACGCGCCAAGGCGGCGAGGCCGTGAAGCGCCCGCGCCACCACGAGCGCGGCGAACAGGTTGGCGACAATCTGCGAGCGGAACGTATAGCGGATGCCGCCGGCGCCGGGCACGAGCGCCCAGACGATCGACCACGGACGGAAGCCGAAATAATCGATCTGCACCAGCCACGAGATCAGCACGCCGAGGCCGAACACGACGATCCAGCGGTCGCGATCGACAGCCGTTCCCGGTGCGCGGCGGATGCTCATCATCAGGACCGCGACGGTTCCGAGCAACGCCAGGAACACGCCCGGCGTGAAGCCCAGTTCGACCTCCCACACCGGACGCGCCGGCCGGCCGGTGATGCCGGCCATTCGCAGCAGCTCGCCCCACACCCAGTTGAACGGCGTCACGTTGACGATGTCGCGGGCATCGGGCGAGTTGCCGAAAATCTCCGACAATTCGCGATGCCGGCCTGACAGCAGCACCGGGAGGTAGAGCATCAGGAACGGCACCACGCCGACGACAAACGCGACCGCGTACGCAACCGTCACATGCCATTTGGCACGCGCCTCCTTGAGGAGCACGCGCGTCGCGGCAAGCCCGAACACGACCGGGTAAAGCGCCGCGAAGAGAACAAGAAACAGCGTGAAGAACCAGGCCGTCTGGAACGCCGTGATGAACAGCAGGCCGTGCAGCAATCCGGCGATGGCCACGAGCACCGCGGCCTTCGACCGGCCCTCCGCCTTCCAGGCGGTGAGGACGAGGTCGCACAGCACCGGCAGCAGCATCGCCGCATAGGCCTGCGCGTGGATCATCTTCACCGCGTTCATGTTGGCGAAGGCGAACAGGAACGCTCCGAGCGCTGCCCACGGCATCGACAGCCCGAAGTGGCGGCGCGCAAGACGCAAGAAGCCGAAGAACCCAATCGCCGCGAGCGCCGCCATGATGATCATGATCGACGTGAAGACGTCGAAGCCCACCGCGCGCAAGGCCGCATGGACAAGGCCGTAAAGAAACAGCGCGTCGGTGAAGCCAAGCGTGCCGCGTTCGGGATAGAAGAAGCTCGGGTCCGGCCAATGCGCCGCGCCCGCGAATACGCGATGCCAATGCTCGACGATGGCGATCGCGATCTCGCCGTCGCCTTCATCGCCGAAGATGCCGTCGAAGCCGGTGAACAGCCAGGTCCGGAATACAATCGCGAAGCCGGTGGCGAACAGCGTCGCGGCGATGGCGCAATCCAGCTTGGCGCGTGGCGCGGTCACGAACGCTGTTCCAGATTCGCTCGGCAGGCGATGACAAAAGAGGGCGGTGGACTATCCCGGCTCAGGGCTGCCAGCGCAAGCCGAGAAGCGCGATCGTCGCGTTGTAATCCGTGCCGGGAGCGTTGCTGCGCAACCATTCTTCCCGCAGCTCGGCCTTGGCCTGCCATGCCCGGCTCAGCTTGTAGGTGAGCAGGGCGGAGGCGGCGAAGCGCTGGTCCTCGCGCGTCGAGCCCTGATAGTCGTCCTTCTCGTATGAGAACTTCAGTGTGCCGATGAGCCAGCGGCGGAACGCGTGATCGACCTGCATGGCGAGATTATGCCGCAGCACTCCGGACACGCCGAACAGGGTCGATTCATCCACTGTCGTCTTGGCGGTGAAGGTCGCAGTGGTCAGCCCGGTCGCGGCCCACACCAGCGAGGCGTCGAGCAGCAGGCCATGCAGGTCCGGCAGCGTCGGATCCTTGTAGGTCCGCGTCAGATAGCCGAGCGAGACCTCGCCGGTGAGCGTGCGGGTGAGCTCGAATGTCGTCCCGAACCGCGCGCTGAAGCCATCGGAATCGCGCTGCTCGCCGGCGACGTCGACGGGAAGGTCGCGCTCGCGCTTGTCGGCGGTGATCTCGACGAAGGCCTTGATGCCGGGCGTGAACTCGTAGCTGCCGCGCAGCAGCGTGCCGTATTGCGTATAGTCGCGGTCCTTCTGGCTGATCACGGCGCCGTTGACGAGCTTCGCGTCCTCGTACTCGACGCGGTCCACAAGCCCTTTCAGCGTCACCTCGAAGCGGTTGAAGCGCCGCGTGATGCCTGCGGTGCCGCCGACATCCGTGAAGAGCGGCAGCCTGGAGATGCCGGCCGGCAGGTCGGGACTGCCCGGATAATCGGTCGAGAGAACGTAGCGGGTCTCGAAATCGAGGCGGGTGTCCTCGTGCACGTCGATGCGCGCGGTGAACTTGGCATCCAGGAAGGGCCGGCTCTGCGAGGCCACCGATGCGTAGTCGGTGTAGCTGCCGCGGATGATGGCGGTGAACTCATGCCGCAGCCACAGCGAGGTCATCGCGAATTCCGGCGCGATCGCGGTGAACCACGATGCCTTGCCGCCGGGGACCCTGGCGGGATTGCTGTCGTAGCCGCCACCCACCTCGATCGCCGGTTTCACCAGGAAGGCGCCATAGCGGATGCCCACCTGCTCGAAGGCATCCTGCTCGACCACGGGCTTCTTGCGCGTCGGCAGGACATAAGGGAGCGGCTTGGTCGGCGCCGGGCCTTCCAGCGGCTGAAGCGTGGGGACAAGCGGGTTCGGTGCGCCCGGAATCTGCGCCAGCGTGGCGGCCGCCGGGGTCGGGGCCACGACCGGCGCGGGCCTGCGCGGCGTCTCGATCCTGGGCGGCAGCTTGAGCACGGACAGCGGCGTCGACGACGGCGTTGGCGCCCCGGAAAGTTGCGGCGGCTCGTTCAATCCATTGGGCAGGGTCTTGGGCCGGACTTTCGTCTTGCGGCGCGGCGAGGAGTTGAAGCCCGTCTTGCCCGCGCCCGTCGGAATGCCGTAGGCGGGAACCTCGCCGATGGCCCTGGTGTCGCCGGTGCGGCGCTTCTTCGCCTGGTCCGGCTGCGCGTCGGGATCGTCGACATTGGTGCGGATGGCCGGCGCGAGAAATGGGCCGGTCTGCGCCATGCCATGCCGCACGGCGATCATGGCCGCGGAAGCGAGGGCGAGGGTGACGGCCAACCGAACAAGACTACGAGACACGTGAGTACATCCCTCAAGGTCGCCCGGCGGCCAACCATGGTTAATGGAGTTAAAACGACTATGGTTAAGGACCGGTTGACCCCGGGCCGGGCGTTGGTGCGGCCGCGAAGTCGCCGGGTGCCAAAACGCGTGCTATAGGGTCGCTCGCAACGCGGCGGGCGGGCGTTCAGGAGACCCTGATGACGAAACCGAAAGGCGCGCGAAGCGAAGCCCCGACCAGCAACGGGTCCCAGACGCTGATCGGGTCGGCGCTGCGGACGCTGAAGATGGGAGCGGAGGGCGTCACCGCGCTCGCGGCAGCCATCGCCGATGGCCTCGGGCCGTCCTTCGTGGCGGCGGTCGAGCTGATGCGCGAGGCGCGAGGCCGCGTGATCATCACCGGCATGGGCAAATCCGGCCATGTCGGCCGCAAGATCGCCGCCACCTTCGCATCCACCGGACGGCCCGCCTTCTTCGTGCATCCCGGCGAGGCGAGCCACGGCGACCTCGGCATGATCACCCCCGACGACGTGATCATGGCGTTGTCCTGGTCGGGCGAGACCGCCGAGCTCAAGGACCTGATCGACTACTCCCGCCGCTTCCGCATCGGCCTGATCGCGGTGACGGCGAAGACCGGTTCCACGCTCGCCAACGCGGCCGACATCGTGCTGACGCTGCCGTCGGCACGCGAGGCCTGCCCGCATAATCTTGCGCCGACGACCTCGACGCTGATGCAGCAGGCGCTCGGCGACGCGCTCGCCATCGCGCTGCTGGAGAGCCGCGGCTTCACCGCGCTGGAGTTCGGCGTGCTGCATCCTGGCGGCCAGCTCGGCGCGATGCTGAAATTCGTGCGCGACGTCATGCATGCGGATGACAAGGTGCCGCTGGTGCGAACCGGCACGCGCATGTCGGACGCAATCATGGAGATGTCGACCAAAGGCTTCGGTTGCGTCGGCGTGACCGGCCAGGACGGGCGGCTCATCGGCATCATCACCGACGGCGACCTGCGCCGTCACATGCGGCCCAACCTGATGGAAGTCGAGGTCGACGTCGTGATGACGCGGGCGCCCAAGACGGTGCGGCCGGACCAGATCGCCAGCGAGGCGCTGGAAATCCTCAACTCGCGCCAGATCACCGTGCTGATGGTGGTCGATGCCGGCCGGCCGGTCGGCCTCGTGCATTTCCACGACCTGCTGCGCGTCGGCGTCGGCTGATCATTTCGCAAACCAGGCGCGCGATCAGGCCGCCGCCAGTTCGTCGCAGAACAGGCGCGCTTCCTCGCGCGCGGCCTCGGTCGCGAAGCGGCGCAGCAGCGTCATGAGCGGCGCGACCTCTTCCGGCCTCTCCTTCTCGCAGCGCGTCAGCACCCGCTCAACCATACGGCGCTTGAGCCGCGTCGCACCGCCAGGCTCGGCCGGAATTCCGGTCTCGTGGAGCACGTCGATCGCGGCGCGGAAGGCCGAATAGACGCCGGCCGGCAAGCCCGCCCGATCATAGAGCGCGCGAAAGCCGCCGGCACGCCGGTCGTGCACGATGCCGGCGACACGCGCGAGCGGCAGTCCTGCAAGCTCCGCCAGCGCTTCCTCGAACAGCAGCACGTTGCCGGAGAGCAGCGCGCGAAGCACGAGGCCGGTGGTGAGCTGACCGCTCTGTCGCAGATGGGTGACGAGCGGGCGCACGTCCCTGCTCTCCGACGCTGCCGCCATCGCGATGGTGGCCTTCTCGCAGGCCTCCTTGGCGATGCGCTGGGCGCGATCCTCTCCGATCCAGTCCCGCGCAGCGATGAAGCGCGCAAGCGCGTCCGAAAGATGCACGACCAATGACTGGCGGGTGGATGGGGGCAGGTCCTTGCGCGCAAACAGGGCTTCGCGGATCGCCGCGAGATGGCCGTACCGTTCGACGATGCGGTCCAGCGAAAAGGGCACGAGCCCGGCGCCGGCATTCTCGATCAGGGTCAGGCAGGCTTCCGCCGTGCCGACCTCGGCAAGCGCCGCCGCGACCGGACATGGCAGGTCGGCGCGACGCGCGATCGCCGCCTGCATGATGGGATCGCCTTGGCCGACCATGTCGACCATGTCGGTGTCGAACAGGAGCGGCGAGCGCTCGAGAACCAGGGCGGCGATCTCGGGCTGGTCGGCGGCGAGCGCCAGGATCACGGCGGGCGGCGCCTCGGGACTCGCGGCCAAGGCCTCGGCGAGCGCATGGCGCACCAGCGGCGAGGGATCGTCGAGTAGCATCACCATGGCGCCTTCGGCCGCGATGCGGTCGTCGGACGACAGATCGGAATGGAGATAGGCGCGGGCCAACGCACTCGTCGCATCCGCCCGATGGCCTGCCGGGGCGGTACGCACCCACTGAAGAAAATGACGAACGATCATGGTGGTGACCAAACGCGACGCCACGACGCGCGACTGACGAACAATCCGGCCGGTTGGCCGGTAGGACGGACACTACATCCAGGCGCTTAATAAAGCGTTCACCATAACCGATTGGAAGAATTGATGATTTGTTAACTTGGCGCGCCGGGCGCCACCGTTTCAGCGATCCGCCCGGCGGCGAAAAGCAAGACCGGTATCAGCTCCTGCGGTCGAGATTCGGCCGCTGCGGATGCCCGGTGCCGAACAGGTCGAGCGGAGGCCGCTGGGCGCGCGGCTGCGTCGCGGTGGCATCGGTATTCTCGACCGGCGCGACTGCCGTTGCGGAAGCTGCCGAATCGGCACTCGCGCGCGGTCCCCACAATTCACTGACCAGCGCGGACACGCCCTGCCGGCCATCGGTGCGGAAGAGATCAAGGAACACCGGCGCTTGCGCGGCGTCCGTCGACCGGGCCGCGGTCGGGATGGCGATCGGCGTATCGGTGGACGCAGCCTGCGGCGCCGCATCGGCGACCGGCGCGGTGGCCGCGATCGCGTCGGCTGCCGCACTGGGCGCGACTGTGGGAGCCGCGAAGGCGAGCGGAGGCGGAAGGATACGGGTCGTGCGCACGCTCACCGGCGCATCGAGTTCGGAGACGCCGCCCGTCAGCTCGCCGACCGTGCGCGTCTTGTTGGTGGCAAAGCCCGGCACAGTCGCGGCCGCAACCGCGTTGGCCGGCGCGACGGCCGGTATCGCATCGGCGGCCCGCACGGCGACGGCGGCCTTCGCCTGTGCGACGTCAACCTTGTGCGCGAGCAACCCATAAACCTCGCCGGCGGTCCGCGCGCCGCCTTGCTTGTTGACGAAGATCGAATTGTTGGAACGCGCGGCACGCGGGAAGAGGTCGGTGGATTTCGTGGCCGGATCGTTCGCCGCCGCGTTGATGAGCTTCGAGGCCCCGGTGGCGCCGAGGAAATGCGCCATATAGAGTTCGCCGTCGGTCGCGTCGCGTCCGATCTTCGACTTCAGCGTCGCGGCATTCTGCTTGGTGAAGGCACCGGCCATCAGCGCATTGGCGGTCGGGTCCTTGCGCAGGTTCATGATCTCGGCGCGCTTCGCCGGATCGCTTACGACCATGCGGCCGGACTTGGTGCGCGTGATCGCGTCGGCATAGTTGCCATAGCCGAGCGCCGGCCCGGCATCCTTGACGGTGGCGAGCCAGGTCTGGTCGATGAACTGGAACAGCCCGGTCGCCGAGGACGTCGAGGCCTTGCGCGTGGGATTGAGATTGGATTCGATCTGCGCCGTGGCCAGCAGATAATGGAAGCTCGCGCCGGTCGAGCCGGCGGCCTGACGGATCGCGCCGGTGACGCCGGCGGCCGTGCTGGTGCTCGTGCTCTCGACCAACATGGCCGCCTTCGGGGCGACGCGGTCGGCGGACCGGCTTCTCGCCGGTCGCACCCTCGGCCATTTATGGTAAATGATCGGATTAACGAGACCCGACAGGAGGACTGCGATGGATCAGGCGACAGCGGAACGGCACAAGCGCGGCGGCATGTATTTCGAGGATTTCGTCGTCGGCCAGCTCTACGAGCACCGCATCACGCGCACGGTGACGCAGATGGACAACATGCTGTTCTCCAACATGACGCTCAATCCGCAGCCGCTGCACATCGACCGGCATTTCTGCGAGCAGGAGACCGAATGGGGCCAGCCGCTGATGAACTCGCTGTTCACGCTCGGGCTGATGATCGGGATCTCCGTGAACGACCTGACCGTCGGGCACCACGATCGCCAATCTCGGCATGACCGACGTAAAGTTTCCCGCATCCGCTGTTCGAGAACGACACCGTCCATTGCACGACCGAGATCATCGGCAAGCGCGAATCGAAATCGCGCCGGGCCGCGCCGGCATCGTCGACGTTCCACCACCGCGCCTATAACCAGGACGACAAGCTGGTGGCCGAATGCCAGCCGCCAGGCCTTCATCGTGATGCGGCCGAAGGCATAAGCGCGATGCGCTCCCTTTTATTTGTTCCGGGCGACAGCCCGAAGAAGCTCGACAAGGGCATGGCGAGCGGCGCCGACGCGCTGATCCTCGACCTCGAGGATTCGGTCTCGGCCGACCGCAAGGCGCAAGCGCGCGAGACCACGCTCGCGTTCCTCGAGCGAGGCCGGCACGCAGCGCAAATCGCCCGCGCCTGCTGGTGCGCGTCAATGCGCTCGACACCGGCCTGACCGACGACGACCTCGACGCGCGTCATCGGCGGCCGGCCCGATGCCATCCTGCTGCCCAAGGCGGAAGGCGGCGCATCGGTGATGCATCTCGACGCCAAGCTTGCCGCGCGCGAAGCGATGCACGGCCTGCCCGACGGCGCGATCGAGCATCCTGGCGCTCGCGACCGAGACCGCCAAGGCGCTGTTCGTCGCCGGCAGCTATGCGGGCGCGAGCCGCGCGCCTGACCGGCCTCACCTGGGGGGCGGAGGATCTCTCCGTCGAGCTCGGCGCGGAGACCAACCGCGACGCGGACGGGAGCTTCCTCGATCCCTATCGCCTGGCGCGCAGCCTGTGCCTCGCCGGCGCAGCGGCGGCGCGCGTGCAGGCGATCGACACCGTCTATGTGGATTTCCGCAACGACGCCGGCCTGCGGCGCGAAGCCGAGGAGGCGCGCCGCGACGGCTTCACCGCCAAGATGGCGATCCATCCCGGCGCAGGTCGCGATGATCAACGAGGTGTTCACGCCGTCGGCCGAGGCGATCGCCAAGGCGCAGCGCGATCATCGAGGCCTTCGCGGCGCAGCCGGGCGCCGGCGTCGTCGGCATCGACGGTCAGATGTACGACCGCCCGCATCTCGTGCGCGCCGAGCGGCTGCTGGCGCGTGCGACGGCGGCCGGCCTCGCGTGACGCCTGTTTATTTGTTCGACGCGTAGACCGCGGCCGGATCGAACGCCTTCTCGGCGTCGCGGAATTCGAGCACCGGCGAAGCGCCCGTCTGTCCGAGCGGCACCGCGCGATAGAAGCATGAGCGGCGCCCGGTATGGCAGGCGCCTTCGCCGACCTGCTCGACCTTGATCCACACCGCGTCCTGATCGCAGTCGACGCGCATCTCGACCACGCGCTGCACGTGGCCGGACGCTCTCGCCCTTGCGCCACGAGCGCGTGCGCGAGCGGCTGTAGTAATGCGCCTCCCCGCTCTCGATGGTGCGGGCAAGCGCCTCGGCGTTCATGTGCGCGACCATCAGCACGTCGCCCGGACGTCGCATCGGTGGCGACGCAGGTCACGAGCCCGTCTGCGTCGAACTTCGGCGCGAGGGTGCAGGCCCTCCGTCGGCCTGCGTCGAGCCGGCAGCGGTTCTTCGACAGGTCCAGCGCTCGACGGCCGCAGGCCGCGGCGCGCACCAGCGAGATGAACCGCACCTGCTCGCTCGGATCGTCGCGGAACGTGCCGGTGAACTGCGTCGTGATCGTCGACGAGCCGGGCTTCTGCACGCCGCGCATCGACATGCAGGTATGCTCGGCCTCCATCATCACGGCGACGCCGCGCGGCCGCAGGATCTCGTCGATCGCGGTCGCGACCTGCGACGTCAGGTGCTCCTGCGTCTGCAGCCGGCGTGCATAGACGTCGATCAGCCGCGCGATCTTGGACAGGCCGACCACGCGCTCGACCGGCAGGTAGGCGACGTGCGCCTTGCCGGTGAACGGCATCATGTGGTGCTCGCAGTGCGACGTGAACGGGATGTCCCGGATGAGGACGAGGTTGTCGTAGGACCCGATCTCGGAGAAGGTGCGGTCGAGGATGCTCGGCCGGGCATTCGCGATAGCCGCGGAACAGTTCCTCATAGGCGCTCGACCACGCGCTCCGGCGTGTCGAGCAGGCCCTCGCGCCTGGGATCGTCGCCGGCATAGGCGATGAGCGTGCGCACGGCGGCCTCCGCCTCCTCGCGCGACGGCCGCGGCACCGCCGGCTCCGGCGCGGCCCGCACGTGATCGCTCAACTGGGCGCTGGTGGGAAACGGCTTGACGATGGCGTCCATGACGGTCTCTCCGTTCGACCGGCACGCAGACGGCGCCGGAGGTGTCACCGGGTGGCCGCGTCGCTCGCCTTGCGCCTTGTCGGCACGAGGCAACGAGTGGACGCCGCATTCCCATACCACGGTCCGTCAGGCGCCATCTCCGGCGCTCTTTTCGGCAGCCGGACCAATCCCTATATAATCGTTCTAGCTCCTCCGCGCAATCGAGCGGACGGCCCGGAATCCTGGCTCTGCCCCATGCTCAACGACATCTATAATCGCCGAATTCTGGAGCTTGCCGCGGACATTCCGCGCATCGGGCGCCTTGCCCGATCCGGACGCCACGCGCGACCGCCCATTCCAAGCTGTGCGGCTCGACGGTGACCGTCGACCTGAAGATGGACGGCGACGTCGTCACGGATTTCGCCCATGACGTGAAGGCCTGCGCGCTGGGTCAGGCGTCGTCCTCGATCATGGCGCGCCATGTGGTCGGCGTCGAAGGCCGACGAGCTGCGGCGACCTGCGCGAGACCGTGCGCCAGATGCTCAAGGAGAACGGCGCGCCGCCGGCGGACGGCAAATGGGCCGACATCGCGGTGCTGGAGCCGGTGCGCGACTACAAGGCGCGCCACGCCTCGACCCTGCTCACCTTCGACGCGGTGGTCGATGCCGTCGACCAGATCGAGGCGCAAGCGGCAGGTCCAAGAGGCGGAGTGATTACTTCCCGCAGGCCGCGACGAGCTGGGCGAAATTCGCCGCGACGCCGGTATTGCCCATCCTGATCGCGGTCTCGGCGTCGCTGACGGTGCGGGTGGCGACGGTGATGGAACGGTTGCGCGCTTCGGCGAACGCCTGCATCAGGGCCACCGGCACCACGCCGCGGGCGACCGAGTCGAGCTCGGCAGAGCGCGAGCCCACCGCCGACGACTCGATCTTGAGGACCGCAAGCTGCTTGCCGGACCAGACGGCCACCTCCTTGAGCGGCTCGAAGGCGGGCGTCACGCCCGGCCGCTTGCGGCGCTCCACGTAGGTGACCGCATAGCCATCCGGCTTGTCGCCGCAGGCGAACATCAGGTCGAAGGAGCCGATCTCGTCGCCCTCGACGGTGAGAGGATGGCGGCGCGCCAGCAGCCGCGAGCCGGCGTCCTCGACAATGCCCCAGCTCCGCTCGGTGATGTTCGCAGGCAGGCTGGATTTCGCCGCCGGAGCCGTGGTGGCCACGGCATCGACCTGGATTTCATCGTTGAGCTTGTCGACATTCTGCAGGTGCATGCGGCGCATCTCGTCCTGCGTCAGCGCGCGCAGGCGCTCCCATGGCGGAATCCGCAGCGCGGTCTCGAGCAGTTCGACGTCGCCGCCCATCTCGACGGTGAACCGCGCAAGCCGGCCGATATCGCGCTGGACCAGCATCAGGTCTTCGGCGGAATAATTGGCGGCGGTGGCGTCGTCGCGGCGGTCGCCCAACCATATCTGATGGACAAGGACCTGGGCGTCCGGCGGCACGTAGCGCCGCTTGCCGCCGAGCAGGACGAAGGCGCACATGGATTCGCAGTCGGCGTTCGGCGACAGCTTCGCGCGCGCATCGCTGCCCTTCCCGGGCAGATCGACGGCCCGGCCGACCGTGGTGGTGACGTCGAATCCGCGCAGCATGCGGCCGAGACTCAATGCCGCGATGACCGACCCGCCGCCGGAATCCAGCGCGAGGGTTGCGCCCCGCACGTCACGCTGCTGGGCGAATTTCTCGAAGTCCTTGGGAGTGTCGGCCGAAATCGTGCCGCTGGCGGAAATCCAGGTCCGGCAGGCATTTCCGCAGGTCTCGGCGGGCCCTTCGACCTTCCATTCGAACCGCATCGCGGCCAATGCGGCGCCGTCGATCTTCGCGCCCACCGGAGAAGGCGGCTGCGCCGAAGCCAGCGCAGCGCAACACAGCAGGCCGAGGCCTCCAAGAAACAGTCGCACTTTCGTCTCCCGTGCCGTCGCTTGCCCTTTCCTATCGATCCGCGTCTTAAGCGCGGATTCGAGAATTCCAGGCTTTCAGGCGAAGCGAGACCCATCCCGACACCGTCATGTATATCACACAATGCCGGACCTGGACCTGACGCAATCCGGCGCAGTACGTAGCGCCAAGGGCGAAAGACTCCCGATTTGATCACTTCTTGGGCGCGCCTTCGTAATGGGCAAGCACTCTCGATCAAAAAGGAAATTAAGTAATATCATAATGTTATCGGGAACTAAGATTTGGACAAGAGTGACCCAGGCACCCCGTCAAGGAGGTCGTTGGCTGGTGTGGCTTTATCGTCACACTCTCTCGCTAATCGTGGGTTTCCATTGCCGCCACCTGCCGACCTGCTCCGATTATGCCGATCAAGCGCTGATGAAATTCGGCCTTTGGGCTGGTATCTGGATAACACTGGCGCGAATCGCGCGCTGCCATCCCTGGGGCACGGCCGGGCTGGATTTCATCCCCGATACGTTGCCGGAGGAATCCCGCTGGTATATGCCGTGGCGCTACGGTCGCTGGCGAGGAACCAACCAAGGGCCGAACGCGGACCCCGTCCACCCGGACGCGCCGGGCGTCGCTCACTGAAAAGCATGTCCGGACCCGCTTACCTGCGTTCGTTCGCAGGAGTGAGCAACAGGAGCAAAGCCATGGTCGCGCTGACCTTTCCCGACGGCGCGCGTCGGGAATATCCCGACGGCATCACCGGCCTCGACATCGCCAAGGGCATCTCGCCCTCGCTCGCCAAGCGCACGGTCGCGATGGCGCTCGACGGCCAGGTCGCCGACCTCGCCGAGCCGATCGAACAGGACGCCAAAATCGAGTTCATCAATCGCGAGGACCCGCGCGCGCTGGAACTGATCCGCCACGACGCCGCGCATGTGCTGGCCGAAGCGGTCCAGAGCCTGTGGCCCGGCACGCAGGTCACCATCGGTCCGGTGATCGACAACGGCTTCTATTACGACTTCTTCCGCAACGCGCCGTTCACGCCCGAGGACTTCCCCGCGATCGAGAAGAAGATGCGCGAGATCATCGCGCGCGACGCGCCCTTCACCAGGGAGGTGTGGTCGCGCGACGAGGCCAAGCGCGTGTTCCGCGACAAGGGCGAGACGTTCAAGGTCGAGCTCGTCGACGCGATCCCGGAGGACCAGTCGCTCAAGATCTACAAACAGGGCGAATGGTTCGACCTCTGCCGCGGTCCGCACATGACCTCGACCGGCAAGGTCGGCAACGCCTTTAAGCTGATGAAGCGTCGCGGCGCCTACTGGCGCGGCGACTTCGAGCAACCCGATGCTCACGCGCATCTACGGCACGGCCTTCGCCAAGCAGGAGGAACTCGACGCCTACCTCAAGCAGATCGAGGAGGCCGAGAAGCGCGACCACCGCAAGCTCGGCCGCGAAATGGACCTGTTCCATTTCCAGGAGGAGGCGCCGGGCTCGGTGTTCTGGCATCCGAAGGGCTGGACGATGTTCCAGGCGCTCGAGCACTATATCCGCCGCCGCCAGACCGACGCCGGCTATCTCGAGGTGAACTCGCCGCAGCTCATGGACAAGGTCCTGTGGGAGACGACCGGCCACATCCCGACCTATTCGGACATGATCTTCCTCACCCAGCAGCGCGAGGAGGACGAGCGCGTCTATGCGGTCAAGCCGATGAACTGCCCGGGCCACGTGCAGATCTTCAAGAACGGCCTCAAGAGCTATCGCGACCTGCCGCTGAAGATCGCGGAATTCGGCAAGGTGCACCGCTTCGAGCCATCCGGCGCGCTGCACGGGCTGATGCGCGTGCGCGCCTTCACCCAAGACGACGCGCACGTCTTCATCACCGAGGAGCAGATCGCCCCTGAAGTCCTGGCGATGAACGATCTCATCCTCTCGATCTACGAGGACTTCGGCTTCCCCGACGTGCGCATCAAGTTCTCCGACCGGCCGGAAAAGCGCATCGGCGACGATGCCGTGTGGGACAAGGCCGAGCATGCGCTGATGCAGGCGCTCGAAGCCTCCGGCCGGCCGTGGACGCTCAACAAGGGCGAAGGCGCGTTTTACGGTCCGAAGCTCGAATACGTGCTGCGCGACGCCATCGGCCGCGACTGGCAGTGCGGCACCATCCAGGTCGACCTCAACCTGCCCGGCCGGCTCGGCGCGTTCTACATCGACGACCATTCCAACAAGATCACGCCGGTGATGCTGCACCGCGCGATGTTCGGCTCGCTGGAGCGTTTCACCGGCATCCTGATCGAGCACTACGCCGGGCATTTCCCGCTGTGGCTGTCCCCGGTGCAGGCGGTGGTCGCGACCATCACCTCGGACGCCGACGATTACGCCCGCGACGTGATAGCCGCCGCGAAGCGAATGGGCCTGCGCGTCGAGGGCGACCTGCGCAACGAGAAGATCAACTACAAGGTCCGCGAGCACTCGCTCGCCAAGGTCCCGGCGATGCTCGTGGTCGGCAAGAAGGAAGCCGCCGACCGTACCGTGTCGATCCGCCGGCTCGGCCGCGAGGGCCAGCAGGTGATGCCGCTCGACTTCGCATTGGCGACGCTTGCCGACGAGGCGATCGCGCCGGATGTGAAGCGCACCAAGCAGGCGGCCTGAGCTAGCAGGTCAGCCGCGCGTCATCGCGGAAGGCTCTCAAGCGACCGCGGCTCGCGAACCGGGCAGCGGTTGCGCTGCGACCGGAACTCCGCCGACATCTCGTAGGACGGCCGGCGCAGCCGCATGATCGAGCCGAGCGGGCGATGCGCGGCAAGCGCATGCCATGGGCTGAACGCCATGCCGTCGTCAACCGCCTCGGCCTTTGCGTCGGTCCAGGCGGCCTGCGGCTCGGCCGTAAGCCGTGCCACGGTGATGAAGGGGCTGCGGTCCTCCGGCCAGACCTTCGAGGAATCCTCGACCGGCATGGTCTCCAGGTCGGTGCAGAGCTGCACGCGAAGCTCCCATTCGCCGCGCGTGTCGCGGAAGAATTCGTTCACCGCGTCGCGCAGCCCGTTGGGCTTGCCGTTGACGTTGAGCGAAGCCTTGGTCAGCGCCTTAAGCTCCGGTGAGACCGGCACCAGCGAGAGCTTGGCGATGTAGTCGCCATAGCGGATCGGCGCCTGGGTGAAGAACGTGTCGCCGAGGATATGGGTCTCCGGCTGGCCGCCGAGCGCCTTGATGGTCCCGCTTTGCGTGCCGACCGCTTCAAGCAGGTTCTCGACGCCGCGCAGGGCCGCCGACAGGACCTTCTTGAGGCCTTCGGCCTTGTCGGTGGTCGCGGCGAGAAGCTTGACGCTGCGCAGGAACGCCTTACCGCTCGGCGCCAGGAACGCCGGGCCGTCCACCATGAGGACGTCCTGCGACGTTCCTTCGCGGTCTTCCGGCAGGCGCTCACCGGGGACGCCGATCACCTTGATGGCGACACCACGTGGCGTCGAGACGCTGTCATCAAGGATGTCACCGGGCGTCGTGGAAAAGCGCATCACCGCCTGGTAGCGGCCTGGGCCGGCGAACAGGCCCTGCGCCAGCACTGGCGGCAGGCCCCCCGGCACCTCAAGCAGCGCGTGCAGCAGGCCGTGGCTCTTGGCATGCACGCTGCGGATCGCGTGGCCCATGTCCTTGTATGTCGTCTCGGCGATCTTGCGCATGGTCGCAACCAGTTCGCGGCTGGTCTCCCCCTCCCCGTCTTCGAGCGTCTCGACCGAAGGGTGATAGCGCAGCGGCATTGCGGGCGGAGTCATGAGCCACTCTTGCTGTCGTGGGATGTCGTCAGGACGAAATGGCCCGGCGCACGAGGCGTTCCGTCACGCCGGTCGATTTTGTCGTCGCGTCGCGGCGACAGGCGAGCAAGAAAGACGTCAAAGAGGCGAGGCTTCAGCGCGCCAGGACTTCGATCTCGCGGTCGAAGCCGGGCTCGACCTTGAATTCGCGGTTGAAGACCTTGCCCTCGTTCTTGGCGACAACGACGTAGTCGCCCTCCGCCAGGATCACGACCGGAAAGGCGCCGACGGTTTCCTTGATGGTGTCGCCCCCGGGCGTGAGCACAGACCATTGGGTGTTGGCGAGCGCCTCGCCGCCCTTGTCGCTGACGAGCTTCAGCGTGATCTTCGCGGCGCGATGAGTGACGGTGGTGTCGGTGAGCTTGGCGGACGCGACGCGGAAGTCCGACCGCATCACCGAATTGCCGTCGCCGTAGTTCGACACCACGTGATAGACGCCCTCGGGGAGCAGCACCACGTCGCCGCTGCCCACTTCCGCGATCGGGCGTTTCTCGCCGGCCTCGAACTGGCTGCCCTTGAATACGTCGAACGAGATTCTGTCCGTTGGGGATGGGGGCATCGCCGACCTTGCCCTGGAACCGCGCGCCGCCGGCCGATATCTCCAGCACTTCGCGCATCGGTTCGCGCAACTGCACGCGCCGGGTGGCGCCGGCGAGGCCGAAGGCGACGTGGACGATGTATCCGCCCGGCGGCAGCATGAAGACCGGCGCGGAGCTGCGGTCCTCCTTGACCAGGCGGAACATGCCGTTCTGGTCGGGCTTGTCGGCGTAGACCCGCCACAGCAGGCCGGCGTTGATTGCCGGCGGCTCCTTGCCGTAGCGCGCCATCACGGCAAGAGCGATCTGTCCGAGCGGCAGCGTGGGATTGACCTGGATCGCAGGCGCGACGGACGCCGGGGGCGATGGGCTCGCCGGCGGCGCGCCGCTTGGGCTGGTGATACTGGCGCCGGGCGATCCCGGTCCGGGCGCGACCGGCGCCGGACCCTGGCTCGCGGGCGGCACCAGCGATTGCGCCGGCGCGTCGTGGGCGGCGCCTGCGACGAGCAGCAAAGCCAGCGCCCCCGCGAGACGGCTGGCCCAGCTCCGCGGCGATCCCTCGGTCCTCGGCATGGCGGTTTTGTCGGCGGGAATCGCGGCGATTTCAAGCCTTGCGCCGGTTTGTCACGATCCGCGAGCCATGCTAGGCGCGGGAACAAGGAACCGCCATGACAGACTCTCTCGACCTCCTGGAAACCCGCCGCTCGGTAAAGCCGCAGGAGCTTGCCGGCCCGCCGCCCACGCGGTCGGAGATCGACAGGCTGCTGACGATCGCCTCGCGCGTGCCCGACCACGGCAAGCTCGCGCCGTGGCGCTTCATCGTGTTCTCCGGCGATGCGCGGCTCAAGGCGGGCGAGGCGATCGCCGCGGTCTTCCAGGCCAGATATCCCGACGCCAAGGCCGATCACGTCGAGGCGGAACGTTTGCGTCTCACCCGCGCGCCGCTCGTCGTCGCGGTGGTGAGCCGCGCCGCACCGCACGCGAAAATCCCGGAATGGGAACAGGTGCTGTCCGCCGGCGCCGCCGCCATGAACCTGGTGCTCGCCGCCCACGCGCTCGGCTATGCGGCGAACTGGATCACCGAGTGGTACGCCTATGACCGCGGCGCGCTCAACGCCTTGGGCGTTGGTGCCGAAGAAAAGATCGCGGGCTTCGTTCATATCGGCCGATCGGCCGGCCGGCCAGAAGATCGGCCGCGCCCCGCGCTGGCGGATATCGTCACCCACTATGGCGAGGCATGACGGGCTTCGGTTGCGAACTCTGGAAACGCCGGGCCGTCATTCAAATTTAAGCCGGTTTTTCACCATATCCGCGGGAAGCGCTTGTCGATGCCGCGGGATCGGCCGATTCATCCGGCCATGAGGATAGTATCGTGTTCGAGTTCCTGACGCGGCGCGGACCCGACGGGGCAGCGACCCTGGAAGCCGAGTTGCCGAAACCCGGCCGTACGACGGGGTTGCCCGGCGCCGGTCCGGCCAACGAGCGTCCCGCCGGCGATGTCGCGGTTGGCGTGATCGAGACCGAGCCCGGCCGGGCCACGACCGGAGCGCGGCGGCCAAGCATCGGGCTTGCGCTCGGGGGCGGCGCGGCGCGCGGCTTTGCCCATATCGGGGTGATTCGCACTCTCCTTGCCAATGGCATCAAGCCGGATGTCATCGCCGGCACCTCGATCGGCGCCCTGGTCGGCGGATGCTATGCGGCCGGCCATATCGACAGCCTGGAAGAATGGGCGCGCAGCCTCACGCGCCGCCGCATCTTCGGATATCTCGACTTCAGCTTCTCGGGCTCCGGCCTGATCGGCGGCACGCGGCTGGCGGAGCGCCTTCAGGGAACATTGGGCAAGACCCGGTTCGAGGACCTTCCGGTCCATTTCGCCGCGATCGCGACCGAGATCGGCACCGGGCACGAGATCTGGCTTACGCGCGGGCGTCTCGCCGAGGCGCTGCACGCCTCCTACGCGTTGCCCGGCATCTTCTCGCCGGTGAAGATCGGCGACCGCTGGCTGATGGACGGCGCCCTGGTCAATCCGGTTCCAGTCTCGGCCGCGCGTGCGCTCGGCGCCCGCGTCGTCATCGGCGTCAACGTCAATGCCGACCTGATCGGACGCGGCACGACGATCGCAAGCTTCGGCGACGACAGCAGCAGCGACGCGGTCGCCGAAGTGCCGCAGCCGCGGGGCCTGCGCGCAATGTTCGGCGCGGAGCGCAACCTCAAGCGCCAGTTCCTGGGTGCGCCGGGCCAGCCCGGCTTCTCGACCGTGATGATGGAAGCCTTCAACATCATGCAGGACCGCATCACCCGTGCGCGTCTTGCCGGTGACCCGGCCGACATCATGATCAATCCACGCCTCGGCCGCATCGGGCTGATCGACTTCGATCACGCCGCCGAAGCGATCGCAGTCGGCGCCGAAGCGGCCAAGCGCGCGCTCGAGCCGATCGGCGAGGTCATCGCCGCGCTGGGCTGACCGGCCCGCTACGCGGTCAGGATATAGTCGCGCATCGCCTGCGACTCGCCCTCGATCTCTCCCAGCCGGTATTTCACGACGTCGCCGATCGAGATGATGCCGGCGAGATGCCCGTCTTCGACGACCGGCACGTGACGGAACTTTCCCACCGTCATGCGTTCCATGATGGAGGCGATGGTCTCCGCCTCGGTGGCGGTGTCCACCTTCCGGGTCATGGCGCGTTCGACACTCTCATCGAGCATCCTGGCGCCGAGGTTGTTGAGCGCGCGCACGATGTCGCGTTCGGACAGGATGCCGGCGACGCGGCCATCCACGCCGGTGACGACGATGGCGCCGATGCGGCGTTCCGCCAGGAGTTTGGTGGCGTCCGCCAGCGTGGCGGCCGGGTCGATGGTGAAGACGTCGCGTCCCTTGCGGGACAGGATTGCCTTGACGGTCATGTCGCTTCCTCCGTTTCACGGACAATCATTCGATCGATCGCCCTTCCGTTGCACGGCCTTCACGAATTGAACTTCGGCTCCTCATCATAGCGCGCAACGCGGATCGCGCTCTGTGCGCCCGGCATGGCTGACTCGGCTCCAACGCTGCGGAACGATCATCCGCCTCCGCGACGGCCGCGGCAAGACGCGCGCGGCGGGTGCGACGACACGCCGGATGACCGGCCTGCCTCCATTGTGGTCACCGCGTCGATGTCTGTCAGTGCAGCGTCGCTTCCGAAGCCGGCGGTGGCGCATCCGCGGGAGGCGGCCCCCTCCCTATCGGGTCGAAGGCGGCGAACAGCAGCAGGCCCGTGAGAAAGCCGCCGATATGCGCCTGCCAGGCGATCGGCGCGTCACCCTCGCCGATGCTGAGCGTGCCGACGCCGAACAGGATGTTGAGCCCGAACCACACCACGAGGAACGCAATGATGCGCGGGTCGCGCAACGTGGCGGCAAGCGGCGGTGCCGGCACGCGATAGGCGTCGGGCTCGTGCCGGCGCAGGAGATCGAGCGGTCCGCCGCCCTGGAAAGCAAAGCGCATCGCCGCCGCCATGTAGCCGGAGATCGCCGCCGAGGCGCCGACCATCGGCGCAAGCTCGCCGCCAAACGTCATCAGGTGGGCGAGCGCGCCCGCGACCGCGGCGACCGCGAAGAAGATCAAGAAGCGCAGCGCCCCGAAGCGCCGCGCGACCGGTGTGCCGAATGCCAGAAACCACACCGCATTCAACCCGATATGGCTCCAGTCGCCGTGGAGCAGCGCGTAGGTGACGAAGGTATAGACCTCGGCGGCGATGCCGCCCGGATAGCCTCCATCGCCAAGGACCGCCGCGTCGTAGCGGGCGGGAATGAACGCGAACATGGCCAGCACCAGCCGGTCATTCGCCGGCGACAGCACCAGGACGCGCACTGCGTGAATCATCCCCATGATGAGGATCATCACGGTCACCACCGGCGGCACGTTGAAAATCGGTTCGGAGGATCGGTTCACCGGGGCGCCCAGGTTCCGGCTGTCGCGGCTGCCGGCGTCGCTCACGCTTGGAGTGCCGCGCCGGGGGTGTCAATGCGCCCCTTCCGCGACGAAGGGCGCGCGGCATCGTCCCGCCTGGTGGGACTGCGGGCATGGTTGGCGCGCCGGTAACCTTGACGCATCGTTTGCGGCGGCCGTCCGCCGCGGCGTCTTTCCTCGGCATGGCGCCTGCTCATTCGGGAGCGGTCGCCGAAACCGGCCGCTCCGATGTCCCGATCGGAGACAGGTCGGCGGATGGCGGCGCAGTCGAGGGCGCCCCCGTGAAACATCCATCGAGCCGCGCGCTTTACGCCTACTGGAACGAACGGCGGGGTTCGCGCACCGCGCCCGAGCGGGGCGACATCGAGCCCGGCATCCTTGGCCGGGCGCTCGGCGACAGCTTCATCCTGTGCTTCGACATCGCGGCGTCGCATCCCTTGCGGCTGTCCGGGACGCGGATGTGCGGATTGTTCGGGCGCGAACTCCGGCGCGCAGGTTTCGAGACGCTGTGGAAGGACACCGACCGCGCGTCGATCCGCGACCTCATCGCCACCGTCGCCGACGACTCGACCGGGGTCATCGCCGGCGCCACGGGCAGCACCGAGGAAGGCCATGCGATCGAGCTCGAGCTTCTGCTTCTGCCGCTGCGCCACCGCGGCCTGACCCATGCGCGGCAGGTCGGCGTGCTCGCCCCCCTCACCGTCCCAAATTGGCTGGGCTCAAGTCCGGTCATCGAGCTGGGGCTCGGGAGCTATCGCTATCTCGGCGTTACGCAGGAGCCGGCTGCCCCTCTCCCCTTTACGGCTGCCCGCATCCCCTGTCCGGCTGCCGCTGATGGTGGGCGGCCCCGCCACGGCCTGGTCGTCTATGACGGCGGCCGCGACGCGTAATTCCGCTTCGACGCGAACGATTTCGCGGTTGAGGATAACGCGGCCTTAACTCTGCGCGCCTAGCCTTGGGCCTCCGCCGGTATCAGCGGATATAGGGCCGGCTAGGGATGTCGTTGCCGCAAAAGAAGCTGAGCGTCGTACCGTTGAGCGAGGAGCGCCGCCGGTTCCAGCGCGTGCGCGTCAACCTGCTCGGGCGCTACATGCTCGCCGACCGGCGGGAATTCCCTGCCAGGTGACCGACATGTCGCCCGGCGGCATGGCGCTGATCGCACCGGTCAACGGCAAGGCCGGCGAACGCGTCATCGTCTATGTCGACCACATCGGCCGCCTCGAAGGCGCGATCGCCCGCCAGTTTCCCAACGGCTTCGCGATGACCGATCGACGGCGACGCCGCGCAAGCGCGACAAGCTCGCCTCCCAGCTCACCTGGCTCGCCAACCGGCATGTCCTCGGCCTGCCCGAGGACCGCCGTCACGACCGCATCATCCCGCGCGATCCCCGCGCCGTCGTGGTGATGCCGGACGGCAGCCAGATCAATTGCCGCGATCGTCGACATGTCGCTGTCGGGCGCGGCGATCGCGTCGGATACGAAGCCTCCGGTCGGCATCATCGTAAGGCTCGGCAAGACGCAGGGCCGCGTCATCCGGCATATCGAGGACGGCTTCGCGGTCGAGTTCACCCGGCTCCAGCATCCGGACTTTCTCGAAGAGAACGTCACCGGCCTGTAGGCACCCCGGCGCCGCATGCGCACGGCGTCCGGCGCGGGGCCGCGGATGCGGCCTTCCCATCATCGTCTCGTCCCATCATCCTAGCTCGCATGCTGGCTCACCCCGGCCGGCTCATGCCGTGCGGCTACGGGCAATGATTTAAATTTTACGCAAATTGTAGTATCTAAAATACTATTCAAAATCATCTAAATACAAGATCGAATTTTCTGAAGTATATCCGTCAAGTTTACTTCAAACTACGCTTCCGCACTTAGTTCAGACTCAAATGATTTGTGCGAAACGTGGCCTCCTGGGAGCGTGAGGGGTCACAAATGAAGCGCCGTATTGCAGGAATACTCAGCGTCGGCTGGCTCATGGCAATGCTCTGCGCACCGGCGGTCGCCGGCGACGCCGCCTTCATCGCGGTCGGCAACCTTGTGCGCGCGCCGATCGGCTGGGTCGAGTTTTGCGCCGAACATCAGACAGAGTGCCGGACCGGCACCAGCGCGCCGCGCGATATCGTTCTGGCGCCCAAGGCGTGGCGGGATCTCGTGCGCGTCAACCGGCTGGTCAACGACCGCATCAAGCCAATGACCGACCTGGAGCATTACGGCGTCATCGAGAAGTGGGCCTATCCGGATGACGGCTACGGCGACTGCGAGGACTACGTGCTGCTGAAGCGCCGACTGCTCATCGAGGCGGGATGGCCGCGCGAAGCCCTGCTCATCACCGTCGTCCGCGACAGGAAGGGCGACGGCCACGCGGTGCTGACCGTCAAGACCGATCAGGGCGAATTCATCCTCGACAATCAGAACGAGGAGATCGTGCTCTGGTCGGAGACGGGTTACCGCTTCGTCAAGCGGCAGTCCCAGTCCAATCCCAATGCCTGGGTGTCGCTCGGCGACGCCCATCCCGCTCCGGCGACGGCAACGTCGCGCTGAACCAAGAGAAGTTTCGCGATCCGGTCACGTCCCACCCCTCCCCGTCCCAGATCGGATCGCGAGCGGCCGGCCCTCCCCAGGGGCCGGCCGCACCATTTTCGGCTGCCGGTCCCAACACGCGGCGGCTAATCCACCGGTACTGGCCGTATTTCGCAGACAGCGCGAGACCTTGCCATGTTCCCGCTTATGGGGCATTCCTCTGTGGTAACATGCAACTTACGATGATGGGAGCACCGGCCATGCAATGCAGAGGCCGAGGCGACGCGGAGATCGGTGGCCGGTGGCGCGGTAAGTCCCTGCGGTCTATTGGGCGACGGTCTCCGCCAGCCGCATGAAAAGTTGCCGGGTCTTCGGGTTTGCGATGCGCGCATAGGCGCGGAGCAGCCTGACCGCGCCCGCCGTCTGCAACAGGTCGAAGCCGAGCTCAATGAAATGCGAATTTGCCCGTCCGCGATCTTCGGTGAACCCGGCGTAAAAGAACGTGACGGGGACCTCCAGCACCTCGGCGACGCGATGAATCCGTCCCGCGCTCACGCGGTTGATGCCCTTCTCGTATTTCTGGACCTGCTGAAACGAGACGCCGAGCAGGTTGCCGAGTTCGGCTTGCGACAAACCTCGCTCCTGCCGCAGCGTCCGGATTCGCATTCCAATTCGCGGATCCCGTGGGTCGCGCGCACGTTTTTTCATTCCTGCCTCGCGTTGCAGATGGCCTCGCCGGAGAAGGCATGAAGCCAGTGTTGATTTATCATCACGATGAAATGTAGCATACCACAATTGGGATGCAAATGTACGTTGTAAAACGCCCTGAATCCTTGCGGACACAGGCGATCGGCCAAATTCGTCAGGCCATCGTCATGGGGCAGCTTGCGCCCAATTCCATGCATTCCGAGCAGAGTATCGCGGCGACCTTGTCGATATCGCGCACGCCGGTGCGGGAGGCATTACTGCAACTGGCGAGCGAAGGCTTGGTGGAATTCGTCCCTCAGCGCGGTGTCCGCGTCACCGAGCTCAACGCCGACTTCCTGGGTAACGTGTTCCAATGCCGCATCGCCATCGAGAGCTATTGCGCTTCGATCCTCGCCACCCGGCCGCGCAAGGACGTCATGATCGCGCTCGACGTCACGCTCAGCCGGCAGGAGGACATCATCGACGCCGACGACCACCTGAAATGGATCGACGCCGACATGGAGTTTCACACGATCCTGGTGGGAAGCGCCGAAAACCCCTTGCTGGACGCCCAGCTCGCGAGCCTCGCCAGCCACTCGAAGCGCATCGACCTGCGCATGATCGGGCGCAGGAAGCGCATGCAGGAATCGCTGACGGAGCACCGCGCCATCTTCGATGCGATCCGCCGGCGCGACCAGGATCGCGCGCGGGCGCTCGCCGCCGAGCATCTCTACGTCTGCACGCTGCTGATGGACCAGATGTTGAGCGGCGTCGAGCAGGGCCGGCCGCGCGAGCTGGACCCGTAATCCTTCGACGGCGCTCCGGGCCTCTTCAGAACCAGGCGACAATGATTCAAGCTTGGCTTTTGGATGAGGCCAACAGGCGTTCCGGCCACGCTTTCAGCCGATCCGCTGCAATCCCTTGGCGTATTGCTGCCAGCGGCCGACATACCAGTCCGATGCGCCGGTGAGCCGCTTGATGGCCGCGTCGTCGAGCGTGCGGATCGCGCGCGCCGGCGAACCGACGATGAGCGAATTGTCGGGAAACGCCTTGCCCTCGGTCACGAGAGCGCCCGCGCCTACCAGCGAGTTGCGTCCGATCCTGGCACCGTTCAGCACGATCGCGCCCATTCCGACCAGGCTGTTTTCGCCGATCGTGCAGCCATGCAGGACGACGTTGTGGCCGATCGTGCAGGCATTGCCGACCGTGAGGGGGAATCCCATGTCGGTGTGGAACGTGCAGCTCTCCTGGACATTCGAGCGCTCGCCCACCTCGATCCATTCGTTGTCGCCGCGCAGGACCGAGCCGAACCACACGCTGGCCCCGGCCTTCAGCCGCACGCGGCCGATCACGACGGCCGTATCGGCGATGAAATAGCGTCCCGCTTCCGGGAGATCGGGCGCCTGCCCGTCGAGCGCATAGATCGGCATGCGGTGCCTCCGTTTCGAGACACCCTTCTGCCACGCGTTGCGCGGAGAGGCGAGATGCCGTCAGGCGAAGGCAACGCCGAGCGCCTGGAGCGCCATGATCACCGCGGTGCCGGACATGAGGCTCCACAGCCCGGCCAAGGTCGTCGCGATCATGACGGCGGTGATGCGGCGCCGCTCCTTGACGCGGCGGCCGCGGACGGTGTTGCGCATGATGATGAACGGCGCGGCGAACACCAGGAACGGAACCGCCGCGAACGCACCCAGGCCCGGGCCGCGCGCGATGAGATGGAAGCTTGCCGGCCGCTCGGTGAGCGCCTGATAGCCGCTCGCCAGCATGCCGGCGGTGGCAAAGCCGATGGCGAGAGCGAGAAAGGACTGGATCGACTCGGGGGACATGTGGCCTCGCTCGTTTCGAGACCTCGTCTTCCCGCAGGTGGCGCGTCGGCGCCACGACATCCTTAAAGAAAGGTTAACGTCGCCCGCGCGGATGCGCGCCGCTCACTCCAGGTCGGTCGCCAATATCGCCATCTGGAAATTATACGAGCGCTCGTCATCCTCGTCGTCGACGAACAGCACGCCGATGAACTCATCGCCGACATAGACCTCCGCGAAATCGTCCTTCTTGGGCCGCGGCACGACGCGGATGCGGGCATTGCCGAACAGCTTTTTCAGGTAGGTGTCGAGCTTTCTGACATCTTGAACGTCCACATTCATCTCCCACTGCGGCGGACGCGAGAGGCGTCCGTTGCCTATTGAACCCAAAAGCCGAGATCGGCCGGATTACGATCCGCTGTCGCGGAAAAGCTGGTCCATCGAGCGCGCCGGCTCCGGGCATCCCGCCTCGCCGACCACCTTGGCCGGTACGCCGACCACGGTCGTGCGCGGCGGCACGGGCTTGAGCACCACCGAGCCCGCCCCAATGCGCGCGCAGTCACCGATCTCGATATTGCCGAGGATCTTCGCGCCGACGCTGATCAGCACGCCGCGGCCGATCTTCGGATGACGGTCGCCGTGCTCCTTGCCGGTGCCGCCGAGCGTCACGCCCTGCAGGATCGAGACATCGTCGCCGATCACCGCCGTCTCCCCGACGACAAGGCCGGTGGCGTGGTCGAGGAACAGGCCGCGCCCGATGCGCACAGCCGGGTGGATGTCGGTCTGGAACACCGAGGACGCCCGGCTCTGCAGGTAATAGGCGAAGTCGCGCCGTCCCTTGCCCCACAGCCAATGCGCCAGGCGATGGGTCTGGATGGCGTGATAGCCCTTGAAATAGAGGACGGGGTCGACGCAGCGATGCGCCGCCGGATCGCGGTCGAGCGTGGCGACGATGTCGGCGCGGAACATCTGGCCAAGATCGGGCTGGTCGTCCAGCGCGTCGCCATAGGCCTGGCGGATCAACTCGCCCGAAACGTCTTGATGATCGAGCCTTTCGGCGATCCGCTGCACGACGACCAATTCCAGCGTGTCGTGATGCAGGATCGCCGAGTAGATGAAGCTCGCGAGCTCCGGCTCGCGCCGTACGATCTCCTCCGCCTCCTGGCGCATGCGCGCCCAGACGGGATCGACGGTGTCGAGCGCGTTGGCATGTCGCGATTGATGCTGGGCCATGAAAGCCTCCACGAACATCCGGCCGGTAACGTCCGGCCTATATAGCACGGCGCGTGGCCGATGCATGGGGCCGGCGGTACCAAATTACCTGCGGACGGGAAGCCCGCCGATAAAATCGAAAATCGCGGTTGAGAAATGATCGTTGCGGTCGCCGGCCACCATATGGCGGGCGCCGGCCACGTCCACGTATTTGGCATGCGGGACGAGGCCCAGGAAATCACGCGCGTGGCTTTCCTGGACGAGTTCGGACGAGCCGCCGCGCACCAGAAGGGTGGGGATCGCGATCGTGCGCGCCGCCGCGACCAGGGCCGCTTCCATTTCGCCGCGCCCCACGGATCGGGGTCCGTCGAGGAAGCGCGGGTCCCAATGCCAGCGCCAGCGGCCGTCCGGGTAAAGCCGCAGGTTCTTCTTGAGGCCGTCCTGGGAGCGCGGCCGCGACCGGTGCGGCAGGTAGCTTGCGACCGCCTCGGCGGCTTCCGCGATCGAGCCGAAGCCCTCGTCGGCATGGGCGCGCATGAAGCCCTGGACCTTGTCGACGCCCGCTCATCGCCACCCGCGGCGTGATGTCGACCAGCACCAGCGCGGCAGAACAGCGGCCCGTCCTTGCGCTCCGCACCACCTTGCGCGAGCAGCGCCGCGATGCCGCCGAGGGAGGCGCCCACGACCACCGGCGCAGCGGCGCCGCGCGACGTCAGCGCGCCCGCCACCGCAGCCGCGTCGGCGGCGAAATCGGGCGCCGCATAGGCACCATCGTCGATCCAGGCGGAATCGCCATGACCGCGCTGGTCCAGCGCATAGGCGACCCGGCCCGAGGCGGCGAGCTTCTGGGCGGTCGCGCGCCAGGCATGGCGGGTCTGGCCGCCGCCATGGAGCAGCAGCACGACCGGCCCCTCCTCGCCATAGACGTCGGCGACGAGCCGGTTGCCGCTGGCACCGGCGAACAACGCGACGGCAGGCTCGACCGCGGCGCTCACGGCCGCTCCTCGAGGAACGCCAGCACACCATCCTTGTAGGCCCTGTCGCCAACTGCCCGCATATGATCCCGGTCGGGGATATCGAGGAGCTGCGCACCGGGAATCAGGTCCGCCAACGGCCGGCCCGGGCCGGCGATATCGTCCGTCGTGCCCACGGCCACCAGCACCGGCACGCGGATGACCGCGAGCTGGGCGCGGGTCAGCGTCTGCTGGTAGCCGCGCTGGACCGCGGCGAGGGCCTTGAGGTCGGACCTCGTCTGCTCGGCGAAGAAACGGAACGCGCGTCCCAGGGGATCGGTGACCGCGGCAAGCGACGGCGCTTCCATGGCATGGAGGATGTTGTCGCGCGGCGGCGCGCCGTCGACCAGGCCGAGGCCCATCCCGCCGATCACCGCCGAGCGCACACGTTCAGCGTGGTTTATCGCCAGGTAGGCGGCGATGCGCCCGCCCATCGAATAACCCATGACATCGGCGCGCTCGACGCCGAGATGGTCGAGCAGCGCAATGGCATCCCCCGCCATGCTTGCGATCGTATAGTCGGCCGGATTGTAGAGCTTGGACAATTTGCCGTGGCCGCGATTGTCGAGCGCGATCACCCGCCGGCCCGCCCGTTTCAGCGTCGCGACCCATCCCGGCAGGACCCAATTCACCTGCCGGTTGGACGCGAAGCCGTGAATGAGGACAATCGGATCGCCCTCCCCCTCGTCGAGATAGGCGATGTCGACAGGTTCGTGAGTAAAGCGCGGCATCGGGTTCGGGCGTTTGGTTGAAAGGGGCCGGACGTTAGCCGCCGACGCCCGCCATCGCAAACCGGACCGTGCATGGCAGCGATCGTCGCGTTGCAGGGCGGCGGTCGCCCGGCAGACCGACGCAAAGAATATCGGCGGAACCAATCACGCCCTGAGGTTAGCCCGCCAATAACTTCGCGGCGTGTGAGCTAGTTCATACACTCACGGGTTCGGCATAGAACCGGGTGAGGACGATCTTCGGGCCGATGCTTACGCGGGGCAGAAAAACCCGGTCCTTCACCGGGACGCGTACCCGCGCCAGGCGGCGCATCTTGCGGCGCTGGATGACGCGTAGCGTCCCGCGCTCCGTGGTGCGCTTCACGACCGCACACAGCCATAGCAGGTTCACCGCCGCCCAGAATATCCACGACGCGAGCGTGAACAATCCCGTCGTCAGCAGGATGGCGCCGCGACCGAGAAGCTTTATCACCGCCCGCGTCTTGCCGCCCTTCGCGGCGGCGAGCCGCGCGAGCCTTGCGACATCCTTGGGCTCCTCGGCGAGCTTGAGGCCGTCAAGCGCCGCGCGGGTGCCGGCCTTCGACTGCACCTTGCCGACATCGCGCACCAGATCGACAAGGCCGCCGGCCTTCTCGATCTTCACCGCCTCGCGGGCGGCGCGCAGGGCGACCGCGGGCTGCATGAAGGATGTCCGCGTGAAAGCTTTCTTCAATGCCGCACCATCGACGACGTCGCCCACCGCACGGAGCATCGCGGTTGAGAATCGCGCGCCGATACGGCCGGTCTTGCGCGCCGCCTTGACCATGCTCAGGCCGACGCGCGCCGGGGTTCCGGCGCCGAAGCTCGCATAGGTCCCGGCGGTGACGACGAGGCCGACGCAGGCGAGGCCGAGGATCAGTTCGTCCGCCTCCTCGCCGCGCGCCATCCGCACGCCTTCGCGCACGGCGTCGCGCGCATCGCCGAACACGAACAGGTCGCCGGCAGCGGTTCCGGCGAGGCTCGCGAGATCGTCGGGCTCGCCGGTAACGAAGCCGCGCGCGAACTGGCCGATGCCCCGCGAAGCCTGCGCCGACGCCGTGGTGGCGCGCTCGACCCGGGCTGCAAGAGCGGGGTCGAGCGTGACGCCGCGGTCACGGGCGAGTTCGACGAAGCTCTGGGCAAGCTCCGCATCTTCGGCATGAAGCGCTGCCTCGATCTCGCGCGCGGCGACCGCCTCGTTGAACTGCGTGTCCAGCGCGAGGTCGGCGAGCCGGGCCGGGTCGTCGGCCGCCGCAATCAGCCGGCCGGAATGGATCGCCTGCGGCATGACCTGGCCGGCGGCGGCGAGAAGCCCCGCCACCAGGACCAAGGACAGGACAATCCAGAGCTTGCTCATCGGCCGGCGGACTGTTGCGGGTGAGGTATTGATGTAGGAACAAATTGCGGCCGCAACAGGTTCCTCCGCATTGCTGCCGATGCCCGGCTGGACGCGGGATCATGCTGAGGCTACACGCGGAGATAGGCGGACGAGAATAAAGGTCGCGACGCGATGAAGCCGCTCTGTTTCGTGCTCATGCCATTCGGCCGCAAGCAGGATGCGACCGGCCGCGTGGTCGATTTCGACGCGGTGTACCGCGAGATCATCGCGCCCGCCGTCACCGGCGCCGACCTCGATCCGATCCGCGCCGACGAGGAGCAGGTCGGCGGCACCATCCACAAGCCGATGTTCGAGCGGCTGATGCTGTGCGAGTTCGCCGTCGCCGACGTGACCGGCGCCAACCCCAACGTCTATCTACGAGCTCGGCATCCGCCACGCGATGCGTCCGCGCAGCACCGTCATGCTGTTCGCCGAGGGCACGGTGCTGCCGTTCGACATAGCGCTGCTGCGCGGCATGTCCTACCAAACCGACGCCTCGGGCAATCCGGTCGACGCCGGGAAGTACGCCGCAGCGATTGCGGCGCACATGCGCAACGCCAGGAAGGAACATCATATCGACAGCCCGGTATTCCAGTTCGTCGACTACATGCAGCCGATGGAGGTCGACCACACCAAGACCGATCTTTTCCGCAAGCACGTCGACTATTCGCGCGAATACAAGAACCGCCTCGGCCGCGCGCGGAAGGAAGGCATCGACGCGATCCGCGCCATCGCCGCCGATCCGGCGCTGCAGGATTTGTTCGACGTCGAGAGCGGCGTGGTCATCGACCTGTTCCTGTCGTTCCGCGCCGTGAAGGCGCACCAGGAGATGGTCGACCTGTTCGAGCGCATGCCGCAGCCTTTGCAGCGCACCCGAATGGTGCAGGAGCAGCTTGGCTTCGCGCTCAACCGGCTCGGCCGTTTCGAAGATGCCGAGCGCATCTTCAAGGAGGTCATCGCCAAGCTCGGGCCGAGCAGCGAGACCAACGGTCTGCTCGGCCGCGTCTATAAGGACCGCTGGGAGGCCGCGGTGAAAGAGGGCGACGAGTTCGAGGCGGCGAGCCTGCTCAAGCGCGCCATCGACGCCTACCGCAAGGGCTTCGAGGCCGACTGGCGCGACCCCTATCCCGGCATCAACGCCGTCACGCTGATGGAATTGCAGGACCGGCCGGACCCGGCGCAGAAGGACATGCTGCCGGTCGTGCGCTACGCGGCGCTCCAGCGCAGCCAAGCCAACGGCGACTACTGGGACCACGCCACGCTGCTCGAGCTCGCGGTGCTTGCCCGCAATATCGAGGAAGCCCGCGCCGAGACCGGCCACGCCCTCGCGGTCGTGCGCGAGGTGTGGGAGCCGGAGACGACGGCGCGCAACCTCCGCCTCATCCGCGCGGTGCGGGAGAAGCGCGGCGAGGACGTCGCCTGGATCACGCAGATCGAGGTGAGCCTGAAGCGCGCGCAGGACCGGCTTGCCGCCGCGCCGAAGGTCGCCGCCGGCTAGATCGTCAAAAGCGGTAGGAATTCCGATTCCTGCCGGCTATGGTCCGGCAGTCACATGCAGGCACATGCAGGCGCGGCGACAGCGAGCGGCACCATGGCGGACTACATTGTTCCCCATTTTCATAACGACGTCGGCGCATCGGTGATCGAGATCGGCGCCAGGGAATTCATGTGCGTCGGGGCGACGCCGCCGTTCGATCATCCGCACATCTTCTGCGACATGGGCGACGAGAGCGAGATCATCTGCTCCTACTGCTCCACGCTCTATCGCTATAACCCGGCGCTCGCCGCCAGGGAGACCCGCCCGGCCGGCTGCGCGCTGCACGAGGCGGCGGCCGCCTGACCACCGTGACCCGGAACCGGCCATGCTGCGCTCGCGGACCGTGCTCGTCGCAGGCGCCGGGATCGGCGGGCTGACGGCCGCATTGGCGCTCGCCCGCAACGGTTTTCGTGTCGTCGTGCTGGAGCAAGCCAAGCGCCTCGAAGAGACCGGGGCCGGCGTCCAGCTTTCCCCCAACGCCATGCAGGTGCTCGGCGCCCTCGGCCTCGCCGAGCAGCTCGCGCCATTCGCGGTCGCGCCGGACGACATCCGCATCATGAACGGCCGCAGCGGCCGAGAGATCGTGCGGGTCCCGCTCGGCGATGATGCGCGAGAGCGTTATGGCGCCCCCTATTGGGCGATCCACCGCGGCGACCTGCAGGGCGTACTGCTCGCGGCGGTCCACGCCGATCCCGACATCGTGCTCCGCTTGGACACGCGTGTGCAGGATCATGCCGGCCACGCTCATGGCGTCACGGTGCAAACCGAGACGGCGGACGGCCTGGAGGAATTCAACGGCATGGCGCTGATCGGCGCCGACGGGCTGTGGTCGACAATCCGCACGCGGCTCGGCCACCGCCAGCCGCCGCGCTTCGCCCGGCGCACCGCGTGGCGCGCGACCGTGCCGGTCGAGAGAGTCGCGCCGGCGTTCCGCGAGACGTCGACGTGGCTGTGGCTCGGCCCCGATGCCCACCTCGTGCACTATCCGGTGAGCGGCGGCGCGGCGGTAAACATCGTCGCCATCGTCCGCGACGAATGGCACGACGAGGACTGGAGCGCGCAAGGCAGCCGAGAAGACCTGCTGGCACGCTATTCCCGCTGGGCGCCGGCCGCGCGCGATCTGCTCGCGATCCCGGAAAGCTGGCTGAAATGGGCGCTCCACGACCGCGCCGCGCCGCGGCGCTGGGGCGATGGCGCCGTCACCCTGCTCGGCGACGCCGCCCACCCGATGCTGCCGTTCCTCGCCCAGGGCGCCGCCATGGCGATCGAGGATGCCCATGTGCTGGCGGATTGCCTTGGCGCCGCGCCGGACAAGCCCGATGCGGCGCTGCGCCGCTACGAGGAGCAGCGTTTCCGCCGGACGGCGCGGGTGCAGCGGGCTGCCGCCCGCAACAGCGGCCTCTACCACTTGAAGGGGCCGGCCGCGTTGGCACGCAACCTTGCGCTCCGGACCATGGGCGGGCAAAAGCTGCGCCGGCGCTACGACTGGCTCTACGACTGGGAGCCGTAAGCGTCCAATTATCGCGCCCCGGGGAGGCCCCATGTTTCCGACCACCATCGCCGGCAGTCTGCCGAAGCCGTCCTGGCTCGCCGAGCCCAACAAGCTATGGGCGGCGTGGCGGTCATCCGGCGCCGAACTCGAAACCGCCAAGCGCGACGCCACCCTGCTCGCCATCAAGGAGCAAGAGGACGCCGGCATCGACATCGTCAGCGATGGCGAGCAGGCGCGCCAGCATTTCGTCCACGGCTTCCTGGAACAGGTCGAGGGCATCGATTTCGCCCGCAAGGTCGAGATGGGCATCCGCAACGAGCGCTACAAAGCGATGGTGCCGACGGTGACCGGCGAGCTTCGGCTGCGCGGACGCGTGCATGAGAGCGAGGCGAAGGCAGCGCGCGCCCACACAAGCGCGAAAGCTGAAATTCACCCTGCCTGGCCCGATGACCATCGTCGACACGATCGCCGACCGCCACTACGGCGACAAGGTCAAGATGGCGATGGCGTTCGCCGCCCTGCTCAACGAGGAGGCCCGCGCGCTCACCGCCGACGGCGTCGACGTGATCCAGTTCGATGAGCCGGCCTTCAACGTCTACATGGACGAGGTATCGGACTGGGGCATCGCCGCGCTGCATCGCGCCATCGAGGGCGTCGCCGCCACCACCGCCGTGCACATCTGCTACGGCTACGGCATCAAGGCCAACGTCGACTGGAAGGCGACGCTCGGCGGCGAATGGCGCCAGTACGAGGCGATTTTCCCGGCGCTGGCGGCAAGCCGGATCGACCAGGTGTCGGTCGAATGCCGGAACTCGAAGGTGCCGGTGGAGCTGCTGTCGCTGCTTGCCGGCAAGGACGTGCTGGTCGGCGTCATCGACGTCGCCACCGACGAGATCGAGACCGCCGGAGGACGTCGCCAGCACGATCGCAGCGGCGATGAAGCACGTGCCGAAGGAGCGCATCGTCGCCTGCACCAATTGCGGCATGGCGCCGATGCATCGCGACATCGCGGCGGCGAAGCTCGACGCGCTCGGCAAGGGCGCGGCGTTGGCGCGCCAGCGGTACGGGTGATCGGCGGCATGCTTCCGGTCGACCTGGCGATAGCCCATGCGTGGGCATACGTCGTCGCCCGCGGCAAGGCCGCGGGCCGGCCGCTGGACACAAATAACGCATTTATCGGCGCGACCGCGGAGACCTATGGCATGACGCTCGTGACACGGGACGTAACGGACTTCGCCGCCATAGGGCTCACCGTCCTCAATCCCTGGAGCGCCTGAAGCCGCTAGAAGCCAACGCCCAGCGTCCGCAGCAGCGAGATGATGCCGATGACGATGACGACGATGCTGACGATCTGCTTGACCCGGCCGTCGACCGGCAGCATGCGGACGAGATAAAGGACCAGAATAACGACGACAAAAGTGATAAGTACGCTGATGAGAGATGACATCGTCCGGCTCCCTTGATGTCGTGGCACATCCAAAGCGGCCGCGAACGATACACTCAATACCACGTTCGCGGCGAAGTTCCACGCCAAGCGGACGATGTCCGCCACCACAGGGGCTCTTATGCATCGCTTCGCCTTCGTGATCGTGACCGCATTGCTCGTCGTTGCAGCCGCGCCGGCGACCGCCGATGACCTCGCGCCGACCGGCACGCTGCGCGCGACCTTCATCGACACCAATTCGGCGCAGGCCAAGACCGATCCCAGGACCGGCGAGGTGAGTGGCCCGGCCGCCGATCTCACCGGGGCGCTCGCGGCGCAGCTCGGCGTGCCGTTCACGATCAAGTCCTCGCGCGGTGTCGGCGGCGTGATGGAGACGGTGAAGAAAGGCGACGCGGATATCGGCTTCCTCGCCTACGATCCGGTGCGCGCGACCGAGGTGGATTTTTCGCAGACCTTCATGCTCGCCCAGAACACCTACCTGGTGCCGGAGAACTCGCCGATCAAAACCGGCGCGGATGTCGACAAGCCCGGTATCCGGGTCGGCGTCGGCGCGCGCGACTCAGGCGACCTCTTCCTCACCCGCACGCTCAGGCATGCGACCATCAAGCGCAACGAGGCCGGCACCACCGACGTCGCGCTGGAATGGCTCAAGGCCGGCGAGGTCGACGTCTATGCAGGCAACCGCCAGCGGATGTCGGAGGCGGTGGCGCGCATGCCGGGCCTGCGCCTGACGCCGGACAATTTCTATGGCGTCGAGCAAACGATCATCGTCGCCAAGGGCGGCGCCGCGAAGCTGGCGATCGTCAACCGCTTCCTCGACGAGGCGCGCGCCTCCGGCGTCATCGCCGATTCCATCAAGCGGGCGGGACTGGTGGGCGTCGACGTCGCGCCGCCAGGAACACGATAGGACACGCACATGGCAGAAGAACTCCGCACCGGCGAGCCGCTGGCTCGTCTCGACCCAGTGGCTGGAGGACCATCTCGCGGCGCCCGACGTCGTCGTGGTGGACGGCTCATTTTATCTTGGCACGATGAAGCGCAACGCCGCGGAGGAATATCTCGCCGCGCACATTCCCGGCGCCGTACGCTTCGACATCGACGCGATCTCCGACCATTCCAGCGAACTGCCGCACATGCTGCCGAGCGCGGAGGCCTTTTCCTCGGCGATGCGATCGCTCGGCATCGGCGACGGCGAGACCATCGTTGTCTATGACGGGCTCGGGCTCTATGGCGCGCCGCGCGTGTGGTGGACCTTGCGCACCTTCGGCGCGCGCGAGGTCTTCATCCTCGACGGCGGCTTTCCCAAGTGGAAGGCGGAGGGGCGGCCGATCGAGACCGGCGAAATCAAGCGCATGCCGCGCCACTTCACGGCGCGGCTCGATCACGGCTCGGTCGCCGACGCTGCCGACGTGCAAAAGGCGCTGGCGGGCCACAGCATTCAGGTGGTGGACGCGCGCGCCGCCGACCGCTTCCGCGGCGAGGCGCCGGAGCCGCGGCCGGGCCTGCGCTCCGGCCACATGCCGGGCGCGCTTAACGTGCCTTACACGACGCTGCTGGAGGATGGCCGCCTGCGCGCGCCGGAGGCGCTTGCTGCCGCCTTCGCTACGGGCGGCGTCGACACGGGCAAACCGGTCATCACGAGCTGCGGCTCCGGAGTTACCGCGGCGATCCTGACCTTCGCGCTCGACGCGCTCGGCAAGGAACGAACCAGCGTCTATGACGGTTCGTGGTCGGAGTGGGGCGCGCGCCAGGACCTCCCGGTGGAGAAAGGCTGAGAATGGCGCGCAAGCGGCCCCCGGTCGCAATCGTCACCGGCGCCGCCAACGGCATTGGCCGCGCGATCGTGCTGCATCTTATCGCGTCCGGCTGGAACATCGGCGCCGTCGACCTCGCCAGCGCGCGAGTCGGCCGCACCTTCGCACGCTACACGCGCCACGTCCTGGCGATCGACGGCGACGTGATGCAGGAAGCGACCGCGGCGCGGGCGGTGGCTGTGGTGATGGATCGCTGGGGCAGGCTCGACGGGCTCGTCTCCAACGCCGGGATCATGATCCGCAAACCGATCGCAAGGCTCACCTTCGCGGACTGGAACAAGGTCCTCGGCACCAACCTCTCGGCGGCATTCCTGCTCGCCAAGGCGGCCGAGAAGCCGCTCCGCAAGGCGGGCGGCGCGATGGTGACCATCGCCTCGACGCGCGCGACGATGTCGGAGCCGGACACCGAGGCTTACGCGGCGACCAAGGGCGGCCTCGTCGCGCTGACCCACGCGCTGGCGATAAGCCTCGGGCCGGACGTGCGCGTCAATTGCGTGAACCCGGGCTGGATCGCCACGACGGATTACGCCAAGCTGCGCCGCAAGGACCACGCGCAGCATCCGGCGGGCCGCGTCGGGAAGCCGCAGGACATCGCCGAGATGGTGGCGTTCCTGCTCGACGGCGAGCGCTCCGGCTTCGTCACGGGGGCGAACTTCGTCGTCGACGGCGGAATGACGCGCAAGATGATCTACGTCGAATGACAATCACGACAGTAATCGTCTCCAGCTTACGGCATTGATCTATCTTTCATTCGCGGTGTTGCACGAACCAGCGGGTGCCTTGATAGTCGCGCTTCGCTGCAATACCTACACGCAGCGGAATTCATCACACGCTCCAGGCTCATCGCGAAGACAAGCGGGCAGCGGAGCTCATTGAGGAGATCTGCGATGGCTCTTTCGATTGGCGACACCGCTCCCGATTTCGAGGCGGATGCGACCGAAGGCAAGATCAAGTTCCACGACTGGGTCGGCGACAAATGGGCGGTGCTGTTCTCGCACCCGAAGGACTTCACGCCGGTCTGCACCACCGAGCTCGGCTACATGGCGCGCATCAAGCCAGAGTTCGACAAGCGCGGCGTGAAGATCATCGGCCTCTCGGCCGATCCTGTCGACAAGCACGGCTTGTGGGCGAAGGACATCGAGGAGACACAAGGCGCCAAGGTGAACTACCCGATGATCGGCGATCCCGATCTCAAGGTGGCGAAGGCCTACGGCATGCTGCCGGCGGCCGCTTCGGCGGACGGCCAGCGCACCGCCGCCGACAACCAGACCGTCCGCAATGTCTTCATCATCGGACCGGACAAGAAGGTGAAGCTGATCCTGGTCTATCCGATGACGGTCGGCCGCAACTTCGACGAGGTGCTGCGTGTTATCAACTCGCTGCAGCTTACCGCCAAGCACAAGGTCGCGACGCCGGCGCAGTGGAAGCAGGGCGAGGACGTGATCATCGCCGGCTCCGTTTCGGACGAGGACGCGAAGAAAGCTTACCCACAGGGCTGGAAGGCGCCGAAGCCCTACATCCGCATCGTGCCGCAGCCGAAGTAAGGCTCCGCGTCCAACTTACGGATGCTCGCGCCGCACGCTGTCGGCGCGCTATAAAGCCGGGTGCCCATACGGGCCCCGGCTTTTTTGGTGCGCCAACGTGACTCCGCCCGTCGTGACCGGCTTCTACCATGAGCCGACCTGCAGCATCGCCTATGTGGTCGAGGACCCGGCGACGCGACGCGCCGCGATCGTCGATCCCGTGCTGGATTATGACGAGAAGGCCGGCCGCGTTTCCACCGAAGCCGCCGACGCGCTGATCGTGCATGTGCGGCAACGCGATCTTACCGTGGATTGGATTCTCGATACCCACCCGCACGCCGACCATTTCTCGGCCGCGCCGTATCTGAAGGACAAGCTCGGTGCCCCGACCGCGACCGGGGAAAAGATCGTCGAGGTCCAGAAGCTGTGGCGCGACATCTACAACCTCTCCGACTTCCCCTGCGACGGCTCGCAGTGGGACAAGCTGTTCGCCGACGGCGAGACGCTGCAGCTCGGCACGATCGCCGGCCGGGTCGTGCATTCGCCGGGCCATACCCTCGCGTCGGTCACCTACATTTTCGGCGACGCGGCCTTCGTCCATGACACACTGTTCCAGCCGGACTACGGCACCGCCCGAGCGGACTTCCCCGGCGGCAGCGCGGCACAGCTCTATCGTTCGATCGTGGCGATCCTGGCATTGCAGGACGAGACGCGGCTGTTCACCGGACACGACTATCAACCGGGGGGCCGGCCTCCGGCATGGGAATCCACCGTCGCCGAGCAAAGGCGTTCCAACCCGCATCTCAAGGACAGTCCCGACTGCGACGCCTTCGTTCGCGTGCGTGAGGCCCGCGACCGCAGCCTGCCGATGCCGCGGCTGATCCTGCACGCGCTGCAGGTGAACATCCGCGGCGGCCGCCTGCCGGAGCCGGAAAGCAACGGCCGGCGCTATCTCAAAATTCCGATCGGCGCGCTGTAGCGCGTTGCGGCTTCAGCGCTTGCTCCGCCCATTCCCGCGCAAGCGGGATTCCAGGCGGCAGGACAGACCTGTGGGTCCCCCGGTTCCGCGGGGACGCGCGAAGGAAACTTGCCCGCTCAATGCAGGATCTGGCTCAGGAACAGCTTGGTGCGCTCGTGCTGCGGGTTGTTGAAGAACTCGTTCGGGCTCGTTCTGCTCGACGATCTGGCCCTGGTCCATGAAGATCACCCGGTTGGCGACCTGCCGGGCAAAGCCCATCTCGTGGGTCACGCACAGCATGGTCATGCCCTCCTCGGCGAGCGTCGACCATGGTGTCGAGCACCTCCTTGACCATCTCGGGATCGAGCGCCGAGGTCGGCTCGTCGAACAGCATGATCTTCGGGTTCATGCACAGCGCGCGGGCGATCGCGACGCGCTGCTGCTGGCCGCCGGAGAGCTGGCCCGGATATTTCTTCGCCTGCTCGGGGATCTTGACGCGCTTGAGGTAGTGCATCGCGATCTCCTCGGCCTCGCTTCTTCGGCATCTTGCGCACCCAGATCGGCGCCAGCGTGCAGGTTCTCCAGGATGGTCAGATGCGGGAACAGGTTGAAGTGCTGGAACACCATGCCGACCTCGCGGCGGATCTCGTCGATCTTCTTGAGATCGTTGGTCAGCTCGATGCCGTCGACGACGATCTGGCCCTTCTGGTGCTCCTCGAGCCGGTTGATGCAGCGGATCATCGTCGACTTGCCGGAGCCCGACGGGCCCGCAGATGACGATGCGCTCGCCGCGCTTCACCGTCAGGTTGATGTCGCGCAGCACGTGGAAATCGCCGTACCATTTGTGCATCGCCGATCGATGTCGACCGCGACCTCGTCTTGGTGGTCTGCATCTTCGGCCGGGCACCGACGTTGGCTCGGCCGGCTCGCGGTCGTGATCGTGTCGCTCATTGCAACCGCCCTCCGCGATCAGCGGCGGTACGCCGTGTCGAGCCGCTTCTCGACGAACATCGAATAGCGCGACATGCCGAAGCAGAAGACCAGAAATACACGAGGCCGGCGAAGGCGAAGCCGGTGAACAGCGTCGCCGGCGTCGCCCAGTTCGGGTCGGAGAAGGCCGCGCGCAACTGGCCGAGGAGGTCGAAGATCGACACGATGATCGACCAGCGTCGTGTCCTTGAACAGGCCGATGAAGGTGTTGACGATGCCGGGGATCACCAGCTTCAGCGCCTGCGGCAGGATGATCAGGCGCATCATCTGCCAGTAGCCGAGGCCGAGCGCCTCGGCGCCTTCGTACTGGCCCTTCGGGATCGCCTGCAGGCCGCCGCGGATCACCTCGGCCATGTAGGCGGCGGCGAACAGCGCCACGCCGATCAGCGCGCGCAGCAGGCTTGTCGATAGTCCAGCCGCTGCGGCAGGAACAGCGGCAGCATGACGTCGGCCATGAACAGCACGGTGATCAGCGGCACGCCGCGCCAGAACTCGATGAAGACGACGCGAAAGCATCCTGCACGATCGGCAGCTGCGAGCGCCGGCCGAGCGCCAGCAGGATGCCGAGCGGCAGCGACACGACGATGCCGGTGACGGCGACCACCAGGGTGACCAGGCAGGCCGCCCCAGAGCGCGTCTCGACATCGGTCGAGGCCGAACACGCCGCCCACCAGCAGGATGAACGCGACGAGCGGGAAGACGACGAAGAACGCGATGCGCGTTCAGCCTTCTTGCAGGGCAGGCTCGGGATGGCGAGCGGGATCAGCAGCGCGGCGCCGAGCAGGAAGGTCAGGTTGACGCGCCAGCGCTGGTCCCAGCGGATAGAAGCCGTAGATGAGCTGGCTGAACTTCGCCCGGATGAACGGCCAGCAGGCGCCGACCTCGCGGCCGACCTTCTCGGCGAGGCAGTCCTCGCGGCTGGTCCCGGTCCACACCGCGTCGATGATCAGAACATTTGATCACCGGCGGCAGGATGACATACGATCAGGTAGAGGCCGACGAGGGTCAGGATGGTGTCGCGGACGCCGTTGAACAGGTTCTGGCGCACCCAGCCGACGAATCCGACCGTCGAGCCCGGCGGAGTCTGGCGCTCCGCCAGCTCGTGGCGGATGAAGGCGATCTCGGCAGTCTGATCGGTCATCGCCTGCCCTATCGCTCGACCAGCGCGATGCGGGAATTGTACCAGTTCATGAACGCGCGGTGAGCGAGCGAGATCAGCAGATAGACGGCCATGGTGATGGCGATGATCTCGATCGCCTGGCCGGTCTGGTTGAGCGTGGTGCCGGCGAAGACGGCGAACAGATCGGGATAGCCGACGCCGACCGCCAGCGAGGAGTTCTTGGTCAGGTTGAGATACTGGCTGGTCAGCGGCGGGATGATCACGCGCAGCGCCTGCGGCATGACGACGAGGCGCAGCGTCGGCCCGTTGCGCAGGCCGAGCGAATGGGCGGCCTCGGTCTGGCCGTGGCGACACCGCGAGGATGCCGGCGCGCACGATCTCGGCGATGAACGCCGCCGTGTAGAGGACGAGCGCGACGAGCAGCGCGAACAGTTCCGGGATCACCCGGACGCCGCCGGCGAAGTTGAAGCCGCGCAGCTCCGGCCGCTCGAAGGTGATCGGGAAGCCGGTCGCCACCATGGCGATGAGCGGCAGGCCGACGATCAGCCCGAGCGCCGTCCAGCCGACCGGAAATTGCTGGCCGGTCGCCATCTGGCGCTTGCGCGCCCAGGCGCGGATCACGAAGCTGGCGATGATGCCGATGACGAAGATCGCCACCACGATGCCGGTGCCGTCCGCGAAAACCGGCCGCGGCACGATGAGGCCCGCGGTTGTTGAGATAGACCTCGCCGAAGATCGAGATGCTCTGGCGCGGCCCCGGCAGCGAGCCGAGCACGGCGAGATACCAGAACAGGATCTGGAGCAGCAGCGGCAGGTTGCGGATCAGCTCGACATAGACCGCCGGCAAGCTTCTGCAGCAGCCAGTTCTTGCGACAGCCGCGCGATGCCGACCAGGAAGCCGATGATGGTGGCGAAAAGATGCCGAGGATCGCGACCAGCAGCGTGTTGAGCAGGCCGACGAGGAAGGCGCGGCCATAGCTGTCGGACTCGGTGTAGGGGATCAGTGTCTGGTTGATGTCGAAGCCGGCAGTGTTGTCGAGGAAGCCGAAGCCGGTCTGGATCTTGGAGGCGCGCAGGTTGTCCCGCGCGTTGATCCAGAATTCGTAGCCGAGCCACAGGATGAAGGCGAACAGCAGGACCTGATAGGCGATCCCGCGGATCTTCGGGTCGTTGTAGAACGGCACGCGGGACGGCGGAGGTCCGGCGTCGGCTTCGATCGTCATTGGCCCCCTCCTTCGGACGACGGAAGATGGATGCGGCAGAACGGAATTCGATGTGCGAAGCAAGTCCCGTTCCGTCACCAGCCATCCGTTTCCGTCGTCGATCGTCCGCTAGCGGATCGGCGGGGCATATTGGATGCCGCCCTTGTTCCACAGGTTGTTGAGGCCACGCGCGATCTTCGAGCGGCGAGCCCGTACCGACATTGCGTCTCGAATATCTCGCCGTAATTGCCGACGAGCTTGACGATCTTGACGACCCAGTCCTTGGTCAGGCCGAGCTGCTCGCCGAAATTGCCCTCGACGCCGAGCATGCGCTTGATGTCGGGCTTGTCCGACTTCAGCACGTCGTCGACCGTCTTCGACGATGACGCCGAGCTCCTCGGCCTTGATCATGGCGAAGTGCACCCATTTCACGATGTCGAACCACTGGTCGTCGCCCTGGCGCACCGACGGGCCCGAGCGGCTCCTTGGAAATGACTCTCCGGCAGGATGATGTGGTCGTCGGGCGCGGCGAGCTTGAGCTTCTCGGAATAGAGCTGCGAGACGTCGGTGGTGAACACGTCGCAGCGGCCGGCATCATAGGCCTTGACGGTCTCGTCGTCGGTCGCGAAGGCGATCGACCTCGTACTTCATCTTGTTGGCGCGGAAATAGTCGGCGAGGTTGAGCTCGGTCGTCGTGCCGGTCTGGGTGCAGACCGAGGCGCCGTTGAGCTCGAGCGCGGAGTTCACCTTGAGCGCCTTGCGCGCCATGAAGCCCTGGCCGTCGTAATAATTGACGGCGGCGAAGTTCAGGCCGAGCGAGGTGTCGCGCGACAGCGTCCAGGTCGTGTTGCGCGACAGGATGTCGATCTCGCCCGACTGCAGCGCGGTGAACCGGTCCTTGGCGGAAAGCGGCGTGAACTTCACCTTCGTGGCGTCGCCGAAGATCGCCGCCGCGATGGCGCGGCAGAAATCGACGTCGAGGCCGGTCCAGTTGCCGCGGTCGTCAGGGCTCGAAAAGCCCGGCAGGCCCTGGCTGACGCCGCAGACGAGCGTGCCGCGCTGCTTGACGGTGTTCAAGGTCTGGGCGGATGCCGCCGACGCGGCGACTGCGAGCGCCGCCGCGACGGCCAGCGTGGTAGCAACACGTGTCATGAAACTTCTCCGCGATTTGGTCCATCCCGGTTGGGACGACCCCTCGTTGATCGGTGTGCGGCCGCCCATCCGGGCCCCGCGAGGCCGCCTCGCTTGCGTGATCGCCCCCGACATGGCCTCATCACAGAACGATCGAACAGTGAGGTCAAGGGCTTGCCCGTCGCACTGGCGTGCGCGCGATGGGAAAAGGCCTCCCCGCCGGAGTGAAGCATGACGCAGAAGGCCAACATCGACGGGGATCGGCATGGCGAAAACCCGCTGAAACCCGAGACCAGGCTCGTGACCGGGGGCCGCGATCCTTTTTCGCAGCATGGCTTCGTCAACACGCCGGTCTACCGCGGATCGACCGTGCTTTACCGCAACGCCGAGGATTTTCTCGCCCGGCGCGCCCGCTACACCTACGGCACCAAGGGCAGCCCCACCATGGAGACGCTTGAGACCGCGTGGAGCGAAATCTCCGGCGCCGCCGGGACGGTGCTGGTGCCTTCGGGCCTCGCCGCGATCGCGATCGCGCTGATGTCCTGCGTCGAGGCCGGCGACCACCTGCTGGTGTCGGATTCGGTCTACCGGCCGACGCGCAATTTCTGCGACACCGTGCTCAAGCGGTTCGGTGTGGCGACCACTTATTATGACCCGCTGATCGGCGCCGGCATCGCGGCGCTGATGCAGCCCAACACCCGCGCCGTATTCACTGAAAGTCCCGGCTCGCAGTCCTTCGACATTCAGGACGTCCCGGCGATCGCGGAGGCGGCGCATGCCAAGGGCGCAATCGTCCTGCTCGACAATACCTGGGCGACACCGCTGTTTTTCCCGCCGCATGAGCGCGGCGCCGACATCGCGATCGAGGCCGGCACGAAATATCTCGGCGGCCATTCAGACCTCCTGCTCGGCCTCGTCACCGCCAATGAGCGATGCTGGAAGCGGCTTCGCGAAACCTTCGATTTATTTTCCGTCTGCGCCGGCCCGGAGGATGTCTTCCTGGCAACGCGCGGACTGCGCACGCTTGCCGTAAGGCTCGCCCATCACCAGGAGTCCGCGCTTGCCGTGGCGCACTGGCTGGCCGAACGTCCGGAAATCCTGCGCGTCCTCCATCCCGGCCTGCCGAGCGATCCCGGCCACGCCCTCTGGCAACGCGACTTCCGCGGCGCGACGGGCCTGTTCAGCGTTGTGCTCAAGCCGGCCCCGCGGGCTGCCGTGCATGCCTTCATCGACACGCTCACGCTGTTCGGCATCGGGGCGTCGTGGGGCGGCTACGAGAGCCTGGTGATCCCGTTCGACTGCACCGACTATCGTTCGGCGACGACGTGGAACCCCGGCGGGCCGACGCTGCGCTTCCATGTCGGGCTGGAGGCGGTATCCGACCTCACCGCCGACCTGGAACGCGGCTTCGCCGCCATGGCGGCGGCGACGTAGGGCGCGTGTCCCGCACGCGACGCGGGGCGCGGGGACGCGAGAGCCGGCGTCAGCTTCCGCCGGCCTTTGGCGGCTCGCGGAAGATCAGCATGATGTTGCGGACGTAGATGATGGTCGCGAGCCCTTGGCCGAAGATGATGACCGGTTCACGGCGCACGACGCCGTAGACCAGCGTCATCAGTCCGCCACCCATCGAGAAGATCCAGAACGCGAACGGCATCACGCTCTTTCCGGCACGCTCGCTGGCGATCCACTGCACGATGAACCGGCCGGCGAAAAGCAGTTGCGCGACGAGACCGAACACCAGCCAGAAGTCCAGCTTGGCGACGAACACGTCGTAGAAATACTCCCGCAGCTCGGAGCCGATCGTGATGAGCATCAGGCGATCTCCGTGGCCTGCGGCACCCGCTTGCGCCGGCGGATCAGCCACCACACGCCGATGAGATCCAGGATGCCGACCCACAGGCGGTCAAAGAAGCCGTAGTTCGATACGCCGTGGGCGCGCTCGCGGTCGATCACGTCGACATAGCCGATGTCGGCGCCCTCGCGCCGGAACAGGGCGGGAAGGAAACGGTGCAGGCCGTCGAAATAGGGCAGGCTTAGGAAGACGTCGCGGCGGAACGCCTTGAGGCCGCAGCCGGTGTCCCGGGTGCCGTCGCGCAGCACGGCGCCGCGGACCTTGTTGGCGACCCGCGACTGGAAGCGCTTGAAGCCGGTGGCGCGCCGCCCGATGCGCTGGCCGGCCACGAGGCCGACGCGCGGCGCGCCCTCCTCCAGCATGCGCAGCATTGCCGGAATGAACGACGGATCGTTCTGCCCGTCGCCGTCGAGCGTGGCGACGAGCGGTGCATGCGCGGCGGCGACGCCGGTGCGCACCGCAGCCGACTGCCCGCACGACACCGCGTGCTTCACTTGGCGCAGCCACGGCCGGGTCGCGCGCAGGGCCGTCAGCGCTGCCCCGGTATCGTCGGTCGAACCGTCGTTGACGTAGATCACCTCGAACGGCCAGCGGCCGGTCAGCGCCGCCGCGATCTCGTCGACCAGGGGACCGACATTTTGCGCCTCGTTGCGGACCGGCACCACGACCGAAACCGCGGGCGTACCGATGGGCGCAGTCATTGGCGCATTCGTGGGCGCGTCGTCGGGCATCGTTTCCGCTGGCGAAGTAGGCCGCGGCGCCGGATCGCCGCGGGAAAAGCCCGTATTATGGGCCGGGCGGCCTGCGGGCAACCCTTTTGATGCGACGCAGCGAGGGGCCGGGAAGCGCTTGAATAGCGCCGTCCGGCGCAACAGCGAGGCCGAGCCGGCGCGACGCGAACCACGCGCGCACCCCCAGGGCGCCCGCGATGCCGACCGCGGCGCCGGCGAGCACGTCGCTGGGATAATGCGCCGCGAGCACGAGGCGGCTGAGCGCGATGAGGGCGGCGTAGGCCCACATCACGGCGCGGGCGCGCGGAAACAGCGAGCCGATCGCGATGGCGGCGGCAAAAGCGGTGGTGGCGTGCCCCGACGGCAGGCTCGCATATTCGACGCGCCACGAGAACGGCGCGAAATCGAATGGCCCGGTCTTGTAATAAAGCGGCGGCCGGGCGCGACCGATCAGTCTCTTGACGATGGTCACGAACAGGCTCGGCAACCCGATGGCGAGGAATACGAACCCCAGCCGCACGGCAAGGCTGGTCAGCACCAGATAGGCGGTGCGCCCCAGCCTTGGTGAAGCGAGCAGGGAGATCGCGATCAGCGCGATCCCCGCCGGCACCAGGAACCAGTGCGATTTGCCGAAATCGGTGATCTCCGAGAAGACCGCGAGCACCCCGTACGGCATCAGGCGGTGCAACGGGATCTCCCAGGAATCCAGCAACAGCATCGTCGCGGCGAAGGCGCCCACGGCGATCACGACAGTGGCGGCGACGCGACCGGGGGACCACCATCGCCACACGTCGGGCTCACGAGGGCGCCGGCACAGGAGCGCGGCCGCGCCGGCCAGGTTTGCGGCAATGCGAGGCAGCCAGCCTGGGCCGGGTTGCGCGATGGCCGGTCCGTGGGTGCCGCCCGTCACGTCACGGCCCGCCGTCCGAGCGGAACACGGCGATCGAGACCGGCCGGCCGCCGTTGATGTTGAAGCCGTCGATGCGCGGTCCCGGACGGTAGAGCAGGCCGAGCGCCTGGGCGCGCATAACGAAGGCACGCTCCTGGCGCTGCTCGATGAATGCCACCCGGCAGGAGCCGCGGCGCAGGAACTCCGCGGCCCCCGCGCCGTCGGTGAGTCGGATCGACGTTCCGGCAAGGAAGACGAGGCTCGGTTCGTGGAAGCCGGCGGTCGCGACGTCAGGCGCGTCGCATCCGACCGCATCAAGGCTGCGCGCGAGCGCGACGCTCGGGAACAGCGGCCGCAGCGACGGCGCGACCGCCCCAAGCACCGCGACCGCCAGCAGCATCTGGGCGCCGGTCGCGCGCATCAGCGATTTCTCGGCGCCGTCGACCTCGTAGAACCGCCAAGCGAGGAAGCCGAGGATCATCGCCCCCGCGGCGAACGGCCAGGCGATCAGCCCAAGCTGATGCCGGAAATAGATCAAGCCGCCGATGGCCACGAGCGGCAGGATGACGGCGATGATGGGCCACCATATGGCGGCGCGCTTGAGCCAGACGATCTCGGTGAGCGACTGGCGCTGCAGGACCCGCGCGATCAGGATCGCCACCGCTGGGTAGAGCGGCAGCACGTAATGCGGCAGCTTGGTCACCACGATCTCCATGACGATCCAGCTCGGCACCAGCCAGGCGAGCAGAAAGCGAACATGGCGATCCCGGCGCTCCGCCCACACCGCCGGCGCCGTCACCGCGGCAAGCGGTGCGGCGGGCCAGAACGTCAGCCAGAACAGCACGAAGTAATAGCCCGGCGGCGCACCGTGACTTTCCTGGCTGCTGACGACCTTGCTGAGCAGGTCATGGCCGACCGATTCGGCGAAAAAGCTCTCGCCGGCCCGGCCCAGGATGGCGAGGAACCAGGGCAACACGAGCAGCAGGAACCACGGCATGCCGGCAAGCGGCTTCAGCGCGAGCACCCAGCGCAGCGAGCGGTCGACGACGGCAAGCGTCACGATCGTGAGGCCGACGAACATCAGGATCAGCGGCCCCTTGAGCAGCACTCCGGCGGCGAGGGCCGTCCAGAACACCGCTGGCAGGACCCAGGGATTAGGCCGTAGTTCGTCATTCGAGGCGGGGTCTTGGGTCTCGCCGAGATAGACGCGGGCCATCGCGCCCATCGCCGCCACGACGGTGAGAAGCAGCATGGCATCCGTCTTGGCGAGCCGCGCCTCGACGCCGAGCAGCAGGCAGCCCGCCATCATCAGTCCGGCGAGATAGGCGTAACGGCGGCGCACGAAGGCGAGCGCCGTCCAATAGGTCAGCAGCACGGCGCCGATCGCACCGAACAGCGACGGCAGGCGATAGAGCCAGATGGTCGTGAGGGCGCGGCGCAGGCCGAGCGTCTCGGCCGTCTTCACCACGCCGGCCTGAAGCCAGTAGATGCCGACCGGCTTCTTGTAGCGGACCTCGTCCTGGAAACGGATGTCGACGTAGTCGCCGGTCTCGACCATCTGCTTGGTCGCCTGCGCGAAGCGCGCCTCGTCGCGGTCGATCGGCGGAAGCTGGAAGAAGCCCGGCAGGAAAATTAGCAGGCAGACGGCGATCAAAAATGACACTGCGCGGCCGTGCGACGCAGTGGCGACGTCGAGCAGCCGTCCGAGCGGGTCCGCCGGCCAGATGGATCGCGACTCGCTCGGATTAGCCTTCAGCATCGTGCGCTGTGTGTGCCTCAATCCAGTGGCGTGGTATACTGAATTTCAGGACCCGATAGAATCTGTGATGACAATGACCCGGACCTACACTTTTGTCTTCGATCCCGACCCCGAGGGAGGTTTCGTGGTGACGTGCCCTGCCTCCCGGGGCTGGTAACGCACGGCGCGACTCTCGACGAGGCGCGCACCATGGCGCGGGACGCCCTCTCCGGCTTCATCGATGTATTGATCGACGACGGCGAGGAACTTCCTGAAAGCGATCCGCCTCAGACCAAGGTCCGCTTCGACACGCTGATCCACAACCTTCGCGATTCATCAATCACGTTACTGAATCCGCACCACGACGCTGTCGGTCGCGCCGCGTGCGTCCATCACCGTGAGGCGCACGAAGCCCGGCCCATCGGGCTCGAAGAACAGCGTGCGCTTGCCGGCCTGGGCGGCCACCGGCACGCCGTTCACCAGCACCGTGAGCGGCTGGAGGCCGCCCGCGACCTTGAGCGCGACCGCGTCCGGCCTGGCGCCTGCCTCGCTCGCCATTTCAAGACGCGCGCCGTTGGGCGGGAACATGATCTTGAGCGGCGGCTCGGCCGGCTCGCCGGTCAGCCCGCCGGGGCGGAAGCGCTGCAGCGGCGGCGGCAGCTTGGCGTTTGACGCGAACAGCACGCCCCTCGGTGCATGCGGCAGCGGCGCCGCCATGCGGCCCAGCCGCGCGAAGGCATCGAACAGGATCGGCGCCGCCGCGGCGCGGCCGATCAGCCCAGGCACCGGCGCACCGTCCGGCCGCCCGACCCACACGCCGATCGTGACCTTGCCGTCGAATCCGACGGACCATGCGTCACGGTAGCCGTATGAGGTGCCGGTCTTGAAGGCGATGCGCCCGGCCGCCGCATTGTCCGGCGGCGGCGTGCCGATCAGCACATTGCCGACATACCAGGCGGCGACCGGGTCGAGCAGGCGCTGCGGTGCCGCAGCCTGTACGGAATCATCGCGATGTTCGATCAGCGGCACCGTCGTGCCGAGGCGCGCCAACCCCACATACAGCATCGTCAGGTCGGCAAGCTTCACGCCGACGCCGCCGAGCCCCATCGCCAGGCCGGGTACTTCGCCCTTCGGCAGCACCAGCGCGCCACCGGCCTGCGCCAGACGCGCGGTGAATCGGCTGGCATGGACCACGTCAAGAAGCGCCACCGCCGGCACGTTCAGCGACATCTGAAGCGCCTTGCGCACCGTCACCGTGCCCTGGAAGGTGAGGTCGAAATTCTCCGGCGCGTAGGTGCCGTAGCGCACCGGACGGTCGTCGATCAGCGTCTCGGGATGGACCGCGCCGTCCTCGAACGCGAGGCCGTAGATGAACGGCTTGAGCGCAGAACCCGGCGACCGCAGCGCCTGCGTCATGTCGACCTGGCCGGCGCGCGCGGCGTCGAAATAATCCGCCGAGCCGACACGCGCCAGGACCTCTCCGGTGGCATTGTCGACCGCCATGATGGCGACCGAAATCTCCGGCCCGAGCGCATGGGCGCGGTCGCGAGCGAGCTCTTCGAGACCGCGCTGCAGATGACCATCGATGGTCAGCCGGTGAAGCTTGCGCGCGGGAGCGGCAGCGACGGCTTCCTCCGCGGCATGCGGCGCGAGCGCGGGCATCGGCTTGCGCGCGGCGGGAACGGGCTCGGCTTTGGCGCGCACGACCTCGTCGAGCGGCACCGCGCCGGCGAGAGCGAGGCGGTCGAGCACGCGGTTGCGGGCATTGCGGGCAACGTCGGCGGAGCGATCCGGACGCCGCACCTCCGGCGACTGCGGCAGCGCCACCAGCAGCGCCGCCTCGCCGAGCGTCAGCCGCCGCGGTTCCTTGCCGAAATAGGCGAGCGACGCCGCGCGGATGCCTTCCAGGTTGCCGCCATAAGGCGCGAGGCTGAGATAGAGCGCGAGGATGTCGTCCTTGGAGAGCACGCGCTCGATCTCGACGGCGCGCACGATCTCGCGCAGCTTGACGAGGAGGCTGCGGCCCTCGCGCGGCTCAAGCAGGCGCGCGACCTGCATGGTGATGGTCGAGCCGCCGGACACGATGCGGCCATTGGTGGCGAGCTGCCACGCCGCGCGGCCGAGCGCGACGGGATCGAAGCCCGTGTGTTCGCGGAAGCGTTTGTCCTCGTAGGCGAACAGCAGCTTGAAGAATCGCGGGTCGACGCCCTCGATCGTGGCTGGCAGCCGCCAACGCCCTTCCGCAGTCGCATAGGGCCGCAGCAGACGCCCCTCGCGATCGACCACCAGGGTGGAGAACGCGAGACCCTCCCCGATCGGCGCACGCCCAAGCGAAACGACCCACGCGGCGAAGAGGCCTAGCGTTGCAACAAACACAAGCAATAAGGCGGCGAGGCTCCAACGCAAGCGCCGCACCAGCCTCGGCCTGTTCCCTCCCTCCTTGTGGGGGAGGGTTAGGGAGGGGGGTAGATGTTGTTGTGATGCAGAGTGGGCCTCACCTGCCCCCACCCCGACCGTCTTCGCTTCGCTCAGACGGTCGGCCCTCCCCGCAAGGGGGAGGGTGGGAGCTTGCTGCAAAGAAGTGTGCTCACTCATCGGCCAACCTTGCGGTGATCAGCTCACTTCGCCGCCTCGATCTCGATATTGCCGGTGGCGGTGCGGCCGAAGCGGTCGGGCCGGTACATGTCCTCGACATAGGCCTGCGGGTGGACGTAGCGGCCAGGCGAGACCGCGCGCACCACATAGGCGACGCTGAACACCGCCGGATCGCCGGTCTTGCGCTCGAAGGCCGCCGAGAAGCGGTCGTCGCGGAACTCGGCGTTCTGCGGCTCGGCCGCGTCAGTGATCCAGGCAAGCGCGCCGGTATCGCCCGACGATACCAGCTTCGGGTTATCGATCTCGAAGCCAGCCGGGAGATAATCGGCGACGATGATGCGGGCGAATTTCGGCGCAGCGTCGGTGATGCGCAGCACCACGACGAAGCGCGCGTTCTGCTTCGCCTTGGCGACGCTCACGGGATCGCCGCTCAGCGTGAAGTAGTTGCGTTCGATCTTGAAGCCCTTCTCGGCCGCGGGCTCCGGCGTCACCGGCGATCCGCTCACCGAGACGACACCCTGGAGATTGGCGTCGCCGGTGTTGGAGACCTTCACCGGATTGTTGAGCTCCGCCTGCCGATAGGTGCGGTAGAGCGGCCCCTGATTCGGCGCACCGTCGACGTCGAGCGAGACGCGCACGCCCTCCTTGTTGAGCGCGCGAGCGGCAAGCACCATCCACGCCTCTTCCTGGGTCGACGTGTAAGGCGTGATGTCGCGCGCCGCCTCGATGCGCCGCACCGCCGCGATGATGGTCGGCCGAGGCGCGCCACCTTCCGAGGCGAGCGTGACGAGGGCCGAGGCGTCGCGGAGGTCCGAGCCGTAATCGGTGCGGCCGTATTCGAGCAGCGGCTTCAGGGCGATCGAGTCCAGCGCCGCCGCGAACACGCGTTCGGCACGTTCCTTGTCGCCGAGCATGCCAAGCGCCGCGGCGATCTGTGCCTTGGCGATCGGGGTGGCGATGTCGCCGAGCTTGGCGTCAGCGAGGTAGCGCAGGTCGCCGACCGGCGCGACGCCGTTGCGCGCCAGGACGTAGAGCGCATAGGCGAGGTTGCGGCCGCCATCCTTGGACGGTTCCGGCGCCGCGCTGACGCTGTTGCGCAGCCGCTCGAGCGCGAGCTTGAACGCGCCGTCGGACACGGCGAAGCCGCGCTCGCGCGCCCGCGTCAGGAAGTCCGTGACGTAGGCATCGAGCCAGCCGTCCTCGCCGCCCGGCGACCACAGGCCGAACGATCCGTTCGAGCCCTGCCGCGCCAGCACGCGATCGATCGCGCCCTTGATGCGGTCGTCGACGGCGGTGTCGAGGGCAAGCCGCGCCTCCGCCGCAAGTTCGTTGACATAGAGCAACGGCATCGCGCGGCTGGTGATCTGCTCGGAACAGCCGAACGGATAGCGGTCAAGCGATTTCAGCAGATAGGCGACGTCGAGCGCGGTCGACGCGCCGACCGACAGCGCGACCGATCCCGAGCCTGGCACCAGATCGGCGAACAGGTCGTTGGAGATCGTCAGGCTCTCATTCTTGGCGATCTCGCGCACGGTCCGACGCGTCAGCGTCTGCGTCGCCGGCTTCGCGGCCAGCGTATAGTTGCGCTCCAGGTCGAAGCCGCCGGGTCCGGTGATCCGCACCTGCACATTACCGGTGCCGACACGCGATGCCGTCAGCGGCAGCGACAGTCCCGAGCGCTGCTTGGCATTGAGCCGCAGCGACTGGCTTGCGGCATCGCCGACGTTGAAGGTACCGTCGGTGGTCACCGCGAGCTTGTACTCGCCCGCCTGGCCTTCGACGTTGTCGAGCTCAAGTCGCATGCCGCCGCGATCGCCGACCAGCAGGAAGCGCGGCAACGTCGCGGTGAGCACGACCGGATCGCGCACGATCACGTCGCCGTAGGCGCGGCCAACCTTGTCCTTGCTCCAGGCAACCGCCATGACGCGCACGGCACCGGCGAAGGCCGGGATATCGAACGCGATCTCGGCGGTGCCGTCAGGCGACACCGTGACGATGCCGGAATAGAGCGCCAGCGGCGGCTGCGTCGGCGGCGAACCCTGCATCTTGGCGGACGCCGAATCGCCGCCGGTGCGGATCGCGCCGACCGTACCCTGCATGCCGTCGATCAGTTGGCCATAGAGGTCGCGGATCTCGGAACCGAGCCGGCGCTGGCCGAGATAATAGTCGTCGGGCGCCGGCGGCTTGTAGTTGGTGAGGTTGAGGATGCCCACGTCCACCGCCGCGACGGCAATGCGCGCTTCCTCGCCGGCCGCGAGGCCGTTGAGCTTCACCGGGATGCGCAGCGTGCCGTTGGGGCGCATCACGCCCGGCAGCGTCATGTTCACCGCGATCGTGCGCGCGGTGCGGTCGACGGAGAACCACTGCACGCCCATCGCGCGCCCGGGCATGCGCTGCGCCTGGGTATCGAGCGGACGGCGTAGCGTGGCGACGACATAGGCGCCGGTCCCCCAATCCTGGCCGACCGTGACCGGAACCTTCGCGGTGCCGGCCACGAAATCGGCGGTCGCGGTGGTGATGAGGCGGTCGCCGACGATCGAGAGCGTGACCTTGCCGGCGGTACGCGCCGTCACCGCGACGGTCATCGTGTCGCCCGCCTTGTATTCCTTCTTGTCGAGCGCGATCTCCAGCATGTCCGGCGTGTCGGCGCTGGCCTCGGTATACCAGCCGGCGTCGAAGGCGATCGATGTCAGCGGACCGTTAGGATCATTGCTGGTCACTTCGAGACGATAGCGGCCCCAACTGACGGGCGCTCCGATGCGCGCGGGCTGGCCGGCCACGATGTCGAGCTTGCCGTCGGCGATGCGCTTGGTCGATTTGACCGGCTCGTAATGCCAAGTGCCGTCCTGCTTGTAATACTGGTACTTGCTCTCGATCTTGAGCAGCTCCCAGCGCAGGCCGGGCTTCGCGGTCGGCTTGCCATCCGGCGCCACGACAACGACATCGAAGCTCGCGGTCTCGCCCTCGCCGAGCGAGCGCCCGGCGAACAGCGGCTTGACGCCGATCATGTCGGACGCCGCCGCGACCGGAACTGTCAGCGAGCGCTCCACCGCGCGACCGCCGGACTCTGCAAGCCGTAACGTGACCTGAGCCTGCATCGGCCGCGTCGAAACCGGAAACTTGTCGACGACGAGGGGAAACTTGGCCTTGCCGTTGTCGTCCGTGTCGGGAAGACTCTCCAGCGGCTGGCGCGCATTCACTGCTTCTTCGTCGCTGAGGCCGAAGCTGTAACCGGCGAAGCCGGGCCGTTCCGCAGCGGTCGTGATCGTGACCTCGCCGTCCAGCGTGAGGTTCGAGGCCGGCGCGCCATAAAGATAATGGCCATCGAGATTGATTTCGATCGGCGTCGCGCGCGCGATCGAAGCGGCGGGCGACGACACGTCGAACTCCAGGCGGTCCGGCACGTAGTCTTCCACGAGGAAGCTGGTCTCGCCGACCGCCGGACGCTTGGGATCGGTGAAGACCTTCACGCGGTAGGTGCCGGTCGGTGCCGTCGACACCATCGGCAGGGTGAGGCTGCGCCCGCCGATGCCCTGGTCGGCGAGCACGACGCGGCGATACTCGACGCCGTCCGGCCGCTCGACGACCAGCGTGACCGGCACGCCGGCCGCCGCGACGCCATGGGCATCACGCAGCAGGCTGGTGATGTACACGTTCTCACCGGAGCGATAGACGCCGCGCTCGGTATAGACGAAGGCATCGAGGCCGCGCCGGTGCCGGACGGCCCGATACGCCGCGGTCGGAGAGGTCGAAAGCCGGCGTCTTGAGACCGAGGAAGGCGTAGTCGCCGTGCTCCTCGCCGCGACGATCAAGGCCGGCGCCAGCCCGCCCTCGCCCCGCGCGAGGCCGGGCTCGAAGCGCGCGAAGCCCTGCGCATCCGTCGTCTTGGTGCCCAGCACCTCGTTGTTGCGCGCGACGAGACGGACCTCGATGCCGGCGGCCGGCGCCGCCGTGGCGAGCGAATGGACGAAGGCGTTGATGCCGTCGTTGCCCGAGAAGGCGGTGAGGCCGAGATCGGACACGATGAACCACTGCGTCGCGACCGCGCCCATAGTCGTCCGTCGGCTGACCGTTCGGCTCCGCCGTCATCACATAGACGCCGGGCGCGAGGTTGCCGACCGCCTCGTCCACCGGGAAGGCCGTCGTCGACGTCGGCGTTGAGCTGGCGACTCGACCTTCAGCTCGCCCTCCCAGACCTTGGTGCCCTTCTCGTTCTCGAGCTGGGTCAGGTCGTAGCGGTAGAGATTGCCGCTGGAAGTCGCTGCCGGTCACGGTGTCGATCAGGCTGCGGTCGCCGACGCGATAGATGTCGATCTTGGCGCCGTCGGTGTTGACGGTGATGATCGGAATGCCGCGCTGGCCGGTGCGCGGCAGGACATAGGCCTTGCCGGTGAAGCGCGCGAAGGGGCTGCGGTCGCGCACATAGATCGAGAAGTCGGCGGATTTCGGCAGGCGTCTCCTGGACCACCGACGGCAGCCCGGCGCGCAGCGTCATGCCGTAGCGTTCGCCGTGCTTGAGGCCTTCGACGCAGAGCTGCTTGGCGTCGACCGAGATCGCCGGCTTGTCCTGGCCGCCGACGCTGACGAAGGGCGAGAAATCGACGCGCTTGGCCGGCAGCTCCTCGGAGAACTGGAAGCACGCGCGGGGCGAAGCGGAGTCGTAGTCGACCGAATAGTCGAGGACGCGGAAGCCGTGATCGGTCGCGCAGCTGCTCATAGAGTCCCGCGCACGTCGGCGACTTCGCGCAGCTCGAGCGACAGGCGCAGGCGTCGAGCGCCGGCCGCCATGGCCTGCGATCGGCGAAGGTGCGGCCGACGATGATGCAGGGCGTCGGCCTCCTCGATCGGCGTTGCCGGCGCGCTGATAGGCGATGTAGCCGGCGTGCGGCGCGCTCCAGCAGGCGCGCGCTCGTCGTCGTTCGGCGGACAGATTTGCAGGATGGTGCGGGCGAGAGTTGCAGCCAGTTGGCGCCGTCGTTGCGGCGCGACGCGTGACGATCTGGCCAGCACCTGGATGCCGGTGCGGAAATCGTTGTCGCGAAAGGCGGCGTCCGCATCGCGCCGCAACGTCGCGAGCGGCTTGGCCGACGCTGCCGGCGTCGCCTTGATCTTGGCCTCGAGCTTGATCGCGGCATCGGCGAGATCGTCGTTCTTGAAGGGCTTGTCGGCGGCGAGTGGCGGTAAACGGCGCAAGGGTGACGAGCGCGGCGAGAAGCCGGCGCGAGCAGTGGCGAGCATGGGTGACCTCCATCCCCGGGAGGCGGCGGGGGTGCAGGGGCGTATCGTGCGCCGAAACTTGTCGAGGTCGTGACCGAGCGAGGTTCGGTCCCGGGTCGCTACGATCCGGCAAGTCGATTGGATTTCCCACACGCTTTCAAAGAATTCGAGCGTCATCTTCAGGCGCGTTCCGGACCGGCCGGCCGCGCTGACGCGCGACTTGGCGACGCTGTGCGGGCGCGTGCGGATTTGTCCGGACGGGCCGGCATGCTACCCTCAGAGGAAGGGCTCCGGAGATCCGCCATGTCCACGACCACCCTGCGCGCCGCCCCCCTCGCCTCGCCGCTGCTCCATGCCGACCGGCTGTTCCCGGCCGACCTCGCGACGCGCGCGATCGCGCGGCGGCTCTACGACGAGGTCGCGCGACCTGCCGATCATCTCGCCGCACGGCCACACCGACCCGCGCTGGTATGCCGAGAACGCGCCGTTCCCCGATCCGGCGCAGCTGCTCGTCGTGCCCGACCACTACGTCTTCCGCATGCTCTACAGCCAGGGCGTGCCGCTGGAGGAGCTCGGCGTCGCCGCGCCGCGACGGCGCGCCGGTCGAGACCGACGCGCGCAAGATCTGGCGGCGCTTCGCCGAGCACTATCATCTGTTCCGCGGCACGCCGTCGCGGCTGTGGCTCGACCACGTGTTCGCGACGCTGTTCGGCATCGACGAGCGGCTCTCGGCCGGAGACCGCCGACCACTATCTACGACCGCATCGCCGAGTGCCTGGCGAAGCCGGAGTTCCGGCCGCGCGCGCTGTTCGAGCGCTTCAACATCGAGGTGATCGCCACCACCGAGAGCCCGCTCGACGACCTGGCTGCGCACGAGGCGATCGCGCGCGTCCGGCTGGAAGGGCCGCGTGGTCACCGCCTACCGGCCCGACCCGGTGGTCGATCCCGGAGTTCGACGGCTTTCGCGCCAATCTCGCAGCGCTTCGGCGAGCTGACCGGCTGCGACACGCGACATCTGGCGCGGCTATCTCGAGGCGCACCGCGCAGCGCCGCGCCTACTTCAAGCAGCATCGGCGCGACCTCGACCGACCACGGCCATCCGACGGCGCGCACCGCCGACCTGCCGCAGGCCGAGGCCGAGGCGCTGTTCGCGCAAGGTCGTGCGCCGGCGAGTCACGCGCCGGCGAGGCCGAGCTGTTCCGCGCCCAGATGCTGACCGAGATGGCGCGCATGAGCCTCGACGACGGGCTGGTGATGCAGATCCATCCGGGCTCGCTCGCGCAACCACAATCCGCGGCTGCTTCGCGCGCTTCGGCCGCGACAAGGGCGCCGACATCCCGACGCCGCACCGACTATGTGCGCGCGCTGAAGCCGCTGCTCGACCGCTTCGGCAACGAGCGCGACCTCACGCATCATCCTCTTCACGCTCGACGAGACCACCTATTCGCGCGAGCTCGCGCCGCTGGCCGGGCATTATCCGGCGCTGCGGCTCGGGCCCGCCTGGTGGTTCTACGACAGGCCCGAGGGCATGCGGCGCTTCCGCGAGCTGACGACCGAGACGGCCGGCTTCTACAACACCGTCGGCTTCAACGACGACACCCGCGCCTTCCCGTCGATCCCGGCGCGCCACGACGTGGCGCGCCGCGTCGACTGCGCCTATCTCGCCGAGCTGGTCGTCACCACCGGCTCGACGAGGACGAAGCGCGCGAGGTCGCGCACGACCTCGCCTACCGCCTGGCGAAGAAGGCCTACAAGCTATAACCGCCGCTCGTGTCCCGGGCGCGGCGCAGTGGCAAATGAAGCGAGATCATGCGCCGCATCTCTGCGCGCTGCCCCGCTTGCGGATATGACACCGTGCACAAGGGCGGAGAAACACGCTAAAGTGTCGGCAAGCGCCGCGAGGGCGCGTCACGGAGGACACCATGGACCAGGACCGCAGGACGTTTCTGAAGACCACGGCGCTTGCAGGCGCGGCGGCCGCCGCGGGCGCAGGCGCGATCGCCGATGCCGACACCATCGCTGGCGCAGGCCACCGCCGCGACCGCTTCGACGGAGATGCCGAAGAATTTCGTGTTCGCCACGCTGGCCCATGACGGCCGTCACACACTGGGCGTGCGCACCGACCGCGGCATCCTCGACGTCGCGGCGGCCGAAGCGGAGTTCAAGGAGAAGGCACCGACCACGATCGACGCCGTGTTCAAAGGTCAGGGCGACACCGAAGGCCTGCGGCGCCTGGTCGAGAAGGCCCGCGCGAGCGCATCGGCCGGCCGCTTCTTCATCGCCGAGGACAAGGCCAAGTTCGGCCCCTGCGTCACCAGCCCGGAGAAGATCGTCTGCATCGGCCTGAACTATCGCAAGCATGCGATGGAAACCAACAATCCGATCCCGAAGATGCCGATCCTGTTCAACAAGTTCAACACCGCGCTGAACAACCATAACGGCACCATCGCGGTGTCCGAGGAGGACGCGCAGAAGTTCGACTACGAGGCCGAACTGGTGATCGTGATCGGCCGCACCGCGCGCAACGTCAGCGAGGCCGACGCGCCGAAATACATCTTCGGCTACGCGACCGGCAACGACTTCACGGCGCGCGACCTGCAGTCGAGGTCGAGCCAGTGGATGCTCGGCAAGGCGCTCGACAACTCGGCGCCGGTCGGCCCGTGGCTGGTCACCGCGGATCAGGTCGATGGCGACAACCTCAAGATCGAATGCAAGGTCAACGGCAAGGTGGTGCAGTCATCGAACACCAGCGACATGGTTTTCAATTGCAAGCAGCTCGTGAGCTACATCTCGAAATATATGACGCTGAAACCCGGCGACATCATCTTCACCGGCACGCCGGAAGGCGTGATCTCCGGCAAGCCCAAGGACCAGCAGGTCTGGCTCAAGGCCGGCGACAAGCTCCTCACCTCGATCGAGAAGCTGGGCGACTTGGAGTTCACGCTGACCTGAGTGTCGCTTGGATGGTCTCTCATCCGCTCCCCTCCACCTGAAAGGGGGAGGGACAGGCAGGGGGCCATATGCATGCTTGATCCCCTCCCACCCCTCCCCTTTTCAAGGGGAGGGAGCAGATCGAGTTCGCCGCACCGCCATACGTTAATCACGAATCTCACGAACTCGCGCCGCCAGCACCCGCGCGAGCGTGCTCGGGCTCACCGGCTTGACGAGATAGTCGTCCATGCCGGCGGCGCGGGCGGCGGCTTCCTGCTCGGCTTCGCCGCGGCCGGAAATGCCGATGATCGGGACGCGCGCCGCAGGTCCGTCAAGCGCGCGGATGCGCGTCGTCGCCGCGATCCCATCGATGCCAGGCAAGGTCACGTCCATCAATACAACATCATAGCCGCGGCCCGCGGCCTCGACCGCGGCTTCGCCGGTGCCGACGAAATCCGCGCGATGGCCGAGCTCGGTCAGGATCGTGTTGAGCACCACGCGGCCATAGGGATTGTCCTCGGTGCAAAGGACGCGCACGGCGCGGGCGGCAGCCGCAGGCAGGCTTCCCTGCGCGTCGGTACCGGTAGCCCCGGACGACCCTACTTGCAGGAGCACATGGAAGCGAAACGTGCTGCCGCGCCCTGGTGCGCTCCTGAAAGTGAGGTCACCTCCCATCGCCTGGGCGATGCGCTTGACCAGCACCAGCCCGAGACCGGCTCCGCCGTAACGCCGCGCGACCAGAAGGCCGGCCTGGCTGAAGGGACGGAACAGGCGCCGCGCCTCGGCCGGCGTCACGCCGATGCCGGTATCTTCGACCTCGAACGTGAGCCGCACGTGGCCGCGGCGTGCCTGTTGCGCGGCCACGCGAAGCGTCACGGCCCCCTGCTGGGTGAACTTCACCGCGTTGTCGATCAGGTTCTCCAGCGCGGCGCGCAGGCGAACCGGATCGCCGACCGCAAGCTCGGGGAGATCGCCGACCGTCACGTCGGCGCGAAGATCCTTGGTCTGGGCACGCGCCGCGAGGGTCGCGGCGACTGCCTCGACAAGCTGTCGCGGCCGGAACCGGTCGGCGCGAAGCGTGAGGCCGCGCTCGCGCGCCCTCACGCCGTCGACCACCACCGTCGTGAGCTGCGCCAGATGCTCAGCCGCACTCCTGATCGCGGCCGCCCATGCCCGCTCCCGCTCCGGCAGGTCGGAAGCCGCAAGCAGCTCGCCGAGCGCCAGGATGCCAGTGAGCGGCGTGCGAACCTCATGGGCCAGCGCGGCGAGCGCGTTCTCGAGCGCGCGCTGTTCCGGCCGTCCGCGCGGCTTGGCCGCGCCCTCGGATATCCGCCGGCGCCGCGGCGCCGGCTTCGCAGTCTTGGCCTTGCGCATGCCAGTCCCGTCCCCCGGACAGGATGCCATGCGATCAGCCGATGAGCCATTGCGAAGAATCGCCATCGCCGGGTCGTGGAACGGATGATTGATCAGGCGAGCCCGGCCATCTGGCGAATGGCGCCCGGAAATACTCCCTGCGCCCGCAATTCGCGCAACGCGGTAGCCCGGGTGGATTTGGCGAGCTTGCGGCCGTTCTCGTCCAGCACCAGCCTGTGGTGATGATAGATCGGCTCGGGAAGACCGAGCAGGGCCTGCAAGAGGCGATGGACGCCGGTCGAATGGAAAAGGTCTTGCCCCCGCACGACGTGGGTCACGCCCTGCACGGCGTCGTCGACCACGACGGAAAGGTGGTAGCTCGTCGGCGTCTCCTTGCGAGCCAGCACCACGTCGCCCCAGGCTTCCGGCGCCGCCGCGACCCGTGAGTCTTCGCCGCAAGGGTCAGCGCCCGTTTCCCGCCACCTCAATGGACCGATGCGCGTGACAGCCGCGGTCATATCGAGACGCAACGCGTATGGCTCGCCGGTAGCAATACGTCGTGCGCGCTCCGCCGGTGTCAGCGTGCGGGCCGTTCCCGGATAAAGCGGCGCGCCTTCGGGATCGCGCCGCCACGGTCCTTGCCGTTCGCGTTCCGCCACCAGCCGGGCGATCTCGGCGCGGCTCTCGAAGCTCGGATAGATGAGGCCGTCACGCTCCAACTGCCCGAGCGCTGCGCGATAGTCGTCGAGATGCGCGGACTGGCGCCGCACCGGGTCCTCCCAAGCGACGCCAAGCCAGGCGAGGTCCTCAGAAATGGCGGCCTCGTATTCGGGGCGGCAGCGCGTCGAATCGATATCCTCGATGCGCAGCAGCAGCCGTCCGGCAGCGAGGCGCGCCATGTCGGAATTGAGGAGCGCCGAGAGCGCGTGGCCGAGATGAAGATAGCCGTTCGGGCTTGGCGCGAAGCGGAACACGGGGGGAGGCATTCAGGCGAAGCCTTGAGGTCGATCCAGGGGTTCGACCCGTTCTCCATGGGGACAACTTCAATGACCTGGAATCAAGGCCCGAACCGGAGCAAGCGCGCGAGGCGCCTAGTTCAGCTTCGCCTTCACGTCCCTGATGCCCTGGTCGATCAGCGAATCCGCGACCGTTCCCTTGGCGGTGTCGGCCAAGATTCGTTCGGCCGCCGAGATCGCCGCGTCGGCGGCGGCGGCCCGGACATCGGCGATGGCCTGGACCTCGGCCTGCGCGATCTTGGTCTCCGCCATCCGGGTGCGGCGCGCGACGAATTCTTCCATCTTGGTTTTGGCCTCGGCGGCGGTGCGCTCGGCCTCGGCCTGCGCGCCGGCGATGATCGCCTGGGCTTCCGCCTCGGCCTGCTGCCGCTTCTGCTGATACTGCGCGACGATGCCGGCGGCTTCCTCGCGCAGGCGCCGCGCCTCGTCGAGCTCGGCCCTGATGCGCGCGCTGCGCTGGTCGACCGCGTCGAGGATCATGCGGTGCACGCCCATGTAGCCCAGGAAGCCCAGGAAGATGACGAAGGAGACCGCGACCCAGAATTCGGCGTCGAACTCAAACATGGTCTGATCCTCAGCGCTTCAGCGACGCATCGAGCGCGGCGTCGACCGCCTGCGGCGACGGCGCCGTGCCGATCAGCCGCTCCACGATCGCGACCGCGGCGTCGGCGGCGATGCCGCGCACGTTGGCCATGGCCGCAGTCTTGGTCGCGGCGACGGTCTGCTCCGCTGCGGCGAGCTGCGTGTTGAGCTGCGTCTCGAGAACCTTGCGCTGGCGCTCGGATTCGGCTGCGAGCTTCGCGGTGGTCTCGGCACCGATCGCCTGCGCACGCGCGCGGGCTTCCGCCAATGCCTTCTCGTAAGCCGCGAGTGCCGCCTCCGATTCTTCGTGCAGGCGCTCCGCTTCGGCGAGGTCGGCGGCGATGCGGGCGCGGCGCGCTTCCAGGATGCCGCCGACCCGCGGCACCGCGACGCGCGACACGATCAGATAGAGCAGCACGAAGAAGACCGCGAACCACAGAAGCTGCGACGCGAAGGTTTCCTTCTGGAACGGCGGAAACGGGCCACGTTCGTGGGCGCCGCCCGGTACTTCCGTATGCGTGGTCGTTGCCATCGCCCTACCTATCGAAATGCGCGAACGCCGGCGCAGCGGCCGCGGGCCGCCGCGTCGATCAGAGCGCGAACAGCAGCAGCAGCGCGATCAGCAGCGAGAAAATGCCGAGCGCCTCGGTCACGGCGAAGCCGAAGATCAGGTTGCCGAACTGGCCCTGCGCGGCAGACGGATTGCGGAGCGCGGCCGCCAGGTATTGGCCGAAGATGATGCCCACGCCGATGCCGGCTCCGCCCATGCCGATGCAGGCGATGCCCGCGCCAATAAGCTTTGCAGCCGCCGCGTCCATGAGAAACTCCTTTTCGATGTCCGATTCGAGGTTGACGGAACTGTCGGGCGCTCAATGGCCCGGGTGGATCGCATCGTTGAGATAGATGCAGGTCAGGATCGCAAACACATAGGCCTGAAGCACGGCGACGAGAACTTCCAGCGCCGTAAGCGCGATCGTCATGATCAGCGGCAGGATGGCGCCGCCCCAGCCGAGCGCGCCCATCGCGCCGAGCATGACGACGAATCCGCCGAACACCTTCAGCGTGATGTGACCGGCCAGCATATTGGCGAACAAGCGGACGCTGTGCGAGATCGGCCGCGACAGGAACGACAACACCTCGATGAATGTCACCAGCGGCAGGATGTAGATCGGGATGCCGCTCGGCACGAACAGCTTGAAGAATTTCAGACCGTTCTTCCAGAAGCCGTAGATGATGACGGTGAAGAAGACCAGAAACGCGAGCGAGGCGGTGATGACGATGTGGGTCGTGACCGTGAACGAGTAGGGCACGAGGCCGATCAGGTTCAGGAACAGCACGAACATGAAGATCGTGAGCACGAAGGGGAAGAACTTCATCCCCTCGGTCCCGGCGGTATTCTTAATGGTGTCGGCGACGAACTCGTAGGACATCTCGGCGAAAGACTGCATGCGCCCCGGCACCAGCGAGCGGCTGGTGGTCGCGCCGATCAGCAACAGACTGATGCCGAGCACGGCGACTAACATGAACAGCGCCGAATTGGTGAAGGCGAGCTCGTAGCCGCCGATGTGCCCGAGCGTGAAATACTTGATGATATTGAACTGGTGGATCGGGTCACCCATGACCGGATCAATCCTTCTTCAGCGCCACCGTCCGGACCCTGCCCGCCGGCATTCGAAATCAGTCTCGCCGTTCCTTGCCGACGATGGAACCACCTGCAGTCGGGATCACGCCGGCCGAACGCATGACATTGAGCACGCCGGCCGCGAACCCGAGCAGCACCAGGACGATGAGTCCCCACGGCGACGTCCCGAGCAGACGGTCGAACAACCAACCCAGGATAAAGCCGACGACGACGCCGCCGACAAGCTCGGCCGACAACCGCATGCCCCGGGCGAACGCCGACATGTCGGCGACGGTCCGGGGCGCGGAGCCGGTCTCGGTTTTCCGGTTGGGAGCGATCTCATCCAATTTCTGGCCGAGACCGCGGAGCCTCGCGGAAAGCGCGGCCTCCTCGGCCGGCCCGGATCCTTTGCCGTCTCCACGCGTATCGCTCATGCGTCCAAATCTCGCACGAACGACACCCACAAAGACATACCAGAGATCGCGCCGCCCTCGAAAGCGCGCGGACCATACTGACCCGTTCCAACCCTGTCAAGAATCGTCAAATCCATCTCAACGCTTTGAAATAAAACATGAATTATTCGTCCCTTGCCTTTATGCCGCAGGGTTTCCCAACATGACGTTCGCGGGCGCAGCAAAATCGGGCAAAGGCTGCGCCGGGCCATTCTTGATCGCGCCCGCGGAGTGCTACCATGGCTCCCTGGTGACGCCCGGATCGGGGCGGCCCGCTCCAGCCGGGAGGAGACCATGATCCGCAAAATAGCGGTCCTTGCGATCCTGCTCTTCGCTTCGTCTCCGGCATCCGCTCAGAACGGCGCGCCCGACAGCGAGAATGGACGCTTCGCCCTCAGCCAGGTCCCCGAAGGCTCCCTTCGTCTCGACACCCGCACCGGCCATGTCTCAATCTGCAGCCGGCGGGAGGCGGGCTGGGCCTGCCAGGTCGTACCCGACGAGCGCACCGTCCTGGAAAGCGAAATCGCCCGCCTGCAAACCGACAACGCCTTGCTGAAGAAAGAGATGATCGCGCGCGGCGTGCCGCTGCCGGGTCCAGTCAAGGCGGATCCGCCCAAGACCGACCCGACCAAGCGGCGGCCGGACGTCGACCTGCGGCTGCCTAGCGACGCCGAGCTCGACCGCGTCATGGGCTTCATGGAAAAGGCTTGGCGCCGCCTCCTCGACATGGTCCAGGAGATGAAGGACCGCGACAGGAAGGGGTGAGGCGCGAGCCCCGGGCCACGCGTCATGAGGCGCCTTCACACGATCAGCAAGACGACGGCGGACGTCATCGTCAGCGCGTCGCTGTCGGTCGATACGCCCGGCGAAGGCTTTGTCGACATCACCGATGACGCCGTACGCTTCCTGCGGGACGCCGCCGCCAACAACGGTGTCCTGCTTCTGTTCCTGCGTCACACCTCGGCGTCGCTCACGATCCAGGAAAACGCCGATCCGGATGTGCTGACCGATCTGACGACGGCATTGCGTCGTATCGCGCCCGAAGATGCCGGATGGGTCCACGACGCCGAAGGTCCCGACGACATGCCGGCGCATATCAGGACCATGGTGACGGGAGCGTCGCTCCATGTCCCCGTCGCCGGCGGCACGATGGCACTCGGCACTTGGCAGGCGATCTACCTCGCCGAACACCGCGCGCGGCCGCATCGGCGCGAGGTCGTGCTGCAGTTCCTCGGCACCTGCCGCTGACAGGCCCGCGGCGTTACGCCGTCGGATCGGGCCTGTGCCTGGCGAGCCAGAACAGCAGGATCGCGAACACGATCAGCGAGCCCTGCATCGCCAGGACCATGCCGAGCGGCATCTCCAGGACGGGGACTGTGATCTTGTTCAGCGATTTCAGGAAGGTCTGCACCCCGAGCGAGAAAATCGCCCAGGCTGCAAGCAGGGTCAGCATGGTGCGGGATTTCACCCACGGAGCGTAACGGTCGGCATAGTCATGGAAGTCGGGCATGGCACGTCGCCTTCTCGAGACGATCGGACCACCCGTCCGATCGTGGACCGGATCTCGGAACGCCGTCATCGGCCGTCCCGTTTCCCTTCTCGGAGGCTCCTGCCCAAGTACCCTTGCGCCCAAGTACCCTTGGTTGCTGCGGACCGGTTCATGCCGTCCGCAGACGGCTCTGTGACAACTTGATGAAAGTCTGCGCCCTGTTGGTTAACGGTTCGTTACCCCTCGCCCGGCGCGCTGCAAGCGCCATGCCGGAATACCCCCCGCCGGCGCATGCGACGGCTGCGAGCGAGGTTTGGCGGCATTGATGGAGGGTGCGAGACGCAAGCCGGACCCATCGCAGGGACAGCTGAAAGCGGCCCGTATATTCAGTTGACGGCGGTGCCCGTTGGCGCCTGCGCGCCGCCGCCTGCAATTCGAGCGCAGTTATCGATCGGGAACGATCACAGCGATGGCATCAGCGGCAATTCCGGGTCGGTCGAATTATACGATCCACAGCTCTGGCATAGGATCGTGAGACCGTGGACCTGGCCTTCTTCAGCATGCATCAGGACCGTGCCGCACGCCGCGCATGTGTAGTCTATGGTATGGCTGCTCGCGTCCAGGATCGGTGGCGCCGAGACGAGTGCGCTCTGCCAGGGCCCGCTTACGAGCCTCAGATCGACGCGTGCATGTTTCATCGTGCAACCCCCCGATTAGGTGGGAGCGAGGCTCTCAGTCACCACTTGCCCAAAACCACACGCCTTGCTGGTGATTCGACGATTCTGCTCTCACAAGGTCGGGAAGTCGACGTAGGATTAGTGCGGAATCCGACATAGGGATACTGCGTAAGTCGACATAGTCCGGAACCGCTCAGATGCCGATGGCAACAGGATAAACGACAACTTGCGCTGTCGTTCTGGCTATGCCCAGCGCGTGGTTCACAAATTTCATAGTCGCAAAAAAAGACCCCGCCTCGCAGCGGGGTCTTCAGGCACAAACCGTCGACCACCTATCGAGGGTTGGGGTCGTACGTGAAGATATCGCGGTCCTTGGTCTCCGGCAGGAGCAGCAGGCCGATGACGAACGTCATCAGCGCGATGACGATCGGATACCACAGGCCGGCGAAGATGTTGCCGCTCGCCGCCACGATGGCGAAGGCCGTGGGCGGCAGGAAGCCGCCGAACCAGCCATTGCCGATATGGTAGGGCAGCGACATGCCGGTGTAGCGGATGCGGGTCGGGAACAGTTCGACCAGCAGCGCCGCGATCGGGCCGTAGACCATGGTCACGTAGAGGACGAGGATGAACAGCAGGCCGATCACGGTCAGCGACCGGCTGTCGCTCGAGCACGCCGCCGACCGAGGGCTGCTTCAGGATCGTCGCGTCGCCGGGCTTCGGATAGCCGGCCGCCTGCGCCGCGGCGACGACGCGCGGCGCCGGTCTTGTCGGCGACCGCGCACATCGGTGCCGTTGACCGACGCGGTGAGCGCCGAGCCGGCCGCGCCGGGGACGAGGTCGTAATGGATCGAGTTGGTCGGCGAGCGTGCGGCGGACCACGTCGCAGGGCCGGGTGAAGATCGCGCACGCCGACCGGATCGAACAGGATGCCGCACTCCGCCGGATCGGCCGTGAGCGTGATCTTCACGATTCTCGGTCGCCGCGATCAGCTTCGGATTGGCGACCTTGCGCGATCATGTCGAACAGCGGGAAATAGGTGACCGCCGCGATCAGGCAGCCGGCGAGCAGGATCGGCTTGCGGCCGATCTTGTCCGACAGCCAGCCGAAGAAGATGAAGAACGGCGTGCCGATGAGAAGCGAGAAGGCGATCAGGAGGTTGGCCGTCGTGCCGTCGACCTTCAGCGTCTGCGTCAGGAAGAACAGCGCGTAGAACTGCCCGCGTATACCAGACGACGGCCTGGCCGGCCGTGCCGCCGAACAGCGCGATGATCGCGATCTTGGCGTTGTCCCAGCGGCCGAACGCCTCCGTCAGCGGCGCCTTCGAGCGGGTGCCCTCGGCCTTCATCTTCTGGAAGGCCGGCGATTCCTGCAGCTGCAGCCGGATCCAGATCGAGAAGCCGAGCAGGATGATCGACAGCAGGAACGGGACGCGCCAGCCCCAGGCGGCGAAGGCTTCCGGCGACATGTTGAGGCGCAGCGCCAGGATGACCAGCAGCGACAGGAACAGGCCGACCGTCGCGGTCGTCTGGATCCAGGAGGTGTAGAAGCCGCGCCGGCCATGCGGCGCATGCTCTGCGACATAGGTCGCGGCGCCGCCATATTCGCCGCCGAGCGCCAGGCCCTGCAGCAGGCGGCAGACGATGAAGAGCGTCGGCGCGGCGTAGCCGATCGTCTGGCATAGCCGGGCAGCAGGCCGACGACGAAGGTCGAAAGGCCCATGATCGTCATGGTGATCGAGGAAGGTGTATTTGCGGCCGATGAGGTCGCCGAGGCGGCCGAAGAAGAGGGCGCCGAACGGCCGCACCGCGAAGCCGGCGGCGAAGCCGAACAGCACGAAGATGAACTTGGCCGTGTCGTTGGTCGCCGGGAACGAAGTTGGCGGCGATGTTCGCGGCCAGCGAGCCGGCGAGATAAAAATCATACCATTCGAAGACCGTGCCGGCCGAAGAGGCGACGATAACGCGCCGCTCCTCTGCGGTCATTCGCCTCGACGGCAACGTGTCGGCTGTGACAGCAGTCATGGCGTCTCCCCATTGTTTCGCTAGAGGCGCACATGGCGCCCCCGGCTGGAGCTATTGCTTCTCCCTTTGGCCTTGTCTCTAGCCAACTGGTCTTAGATCAAAAGTCTATATAGGATGAACGTCATGCTGCGGAGCGCAGGTGAGCGCCGCGCGCAAGCCTTTTCATCCGCGGCAGGGTGGCGTGACATGTCGCCATTCGCGTCCCCTGGCCAAGATTCGGCCCCCGTCGACCACCAGAGGTCCTGTCGCGTGGATGCTTCCACCTCATACCGTTTCGTCATCGCGGACGATCACCCGCTGTTCCGCGGCGCGTTGCGTGAGGCGGTATCGGGGCTGCTGGCGAAGGCCGACATCCTGGAAGCCGGCGTTTTCGAGGAGGCCTCCGCGTTTCTCGACCGGGGTGGCGATGTCGATCTCGTGCTGCTCGACCTCGCGATGCCCGGCGTGCGCGGCTTTTCCGGCCTCATGTATCTGCGCGCCCAGTACCCCGGCGTCCCCGTAGTCGTGGTTTCGGCGAACGACGATCCCGCGGTGATCCGCCGCTGCATGGAATTCGGTGCCTCGGGCTTCATTCCCAAGACCCTGGGAATCGAGGCGATCCGCGAGGCGGTCCGCCACGTGCTCGATGGCGGGATATGGACGCCTCCCGACATCGACCTCGAGCATACCGACGTGGAGGCCGCGGAACTGGTGAAGCGCCTCACCACGCTGACGCCGCAGCAGGTGCGCGTGCTGATGATGCTGTCGGAAGGGTTGCTGAACAAGCAGATCGCCTACGAGCTCACGGTGTCGGAAGCGACCGTCAAGGCGCATGTCTCGGCGATCCTGCAGAAGCTTGGCGTCGAGAGCCGCACCCAGGCCGTGATCGCCGCCGCCAAGATCGAAGCCGGCCACTGGCCGCAGGCCGGCCAGGACACGTAGAGTTCCCCTGCCTACGCCAGAATAAAAGGAGCCTGCGTCTGCTTGCTCGGTCAGCGCGAGCGGCGGCGTCTACTCCGCTGCCACCCGCTGCACCCGCCATTGCGCGATCAGCGCGCGCAGCGACGCCGGCTTCAGCGGCTTGTTGAGCACCTGGATATCGCGAGCCCGCGCGTCCTCGCGCACGCGAGGGCTGCGGTCGGCCGTGATCAGGATCGCCGGCAGCTCGGCGCCGAGCCGCCAGCGCAGGTGCACGATGGCATCGATGCCGTTGCCGTCATCGAGGTGGTAGTCGACCAGCAACCCGTGCGGGACGGTCTTCGCGTCGGCGACGCTTGCGAGCGCGGCCTTCAGATCCGCGGCCTTCAGCACCCGGCATCCCCAGCCGCCGAGCAAGGTCTCCATGCCGTCGAGGATCTGCGGCTCGTTGTCGATGCAAAGCACCGTAAGGCCGGCGAGCTGGCCGGGGTCGATGCGCTGCGGCGGCCGCTGCCTTGCGCCCGACCGGTACGGCGGGAGCGAGCGGCACCTCGACGAAGAAATGTGAGCCCGCGCCGGGAACCGAATTCATGTCGACCTTGTGGTCGAGCACGCGGGCGATGCGCTCGACGATCGACAGCCCAAGCCCGAGCCCGCGCGCGACCTTGGCGCCCTGGTCGAGGCGCTGGAACTCCTTGAACATCGCCCGCTTCTTGGAGTGCGGAATGCCGAGGCCGGTGTCGTAGACGTCGATGCGCAGCCGTCCGCGCCGGCGGCGGCAGCCGACCAGCACGCGGCCCTTCGGGCGTATATTTGATCGCGTTGGAAACGAGGTTCTGCAGCAGCCGCCGCAGCAGCCGGCGGTCCGACCGCACCGTGAGCGAGCACGGCACGAAGACCAGCTCGAGGCCCTTTTCGCGCGCCAGCGGCTCGAACTCGACCTCGAGCTGGCGCAGCAGCTCGTCGATGCGGAAGGTGACGATCTCCGGCTTCATCGCGCCGGTGTCGAGCCGCGAAATGTCGAGCAGCGCGCCGAAGATTTCCTCGACCGCCTCGAGCGAGGCATCGACATTGCCGACGAGGCGCTCGTCCTCGCCGCCGCGCTGCCGCTCGACCAGCGCTGGTCACATAGAGCCGCGCGGCGTTGAGCGGCTGCAGGATGTCGTGGCTCGCCGCGGCGAGGAACCGCGTCTTGGAGACGTTGGCCTCGTCGGCGTCGGCCTTGGCGCGGGCGAGCGCGGCATTGAGCCGCGTCAGTTCCTCGGTGCGCTCGTGAACGCGGCGCTCGAGGTTCTCGTTGGCGCGTTCCAGCGCCTCGGCGGCCTCGACGCTGGGCGGTGATGTCGGTGAAGGTGGTGACGAGGCCGCCGTCCGGCATGCGGTTCGCGCGCACCTCGATCACCGGCCCCTGCCCGGCGAAGCGTTCCTGGAACGGCTCGGCACGCCGATGCGTATCGGGCGACCCGCTCGGCGACGAGGTCGTCGACCTCGCCGGGCCCGAGCGCGCCGCGCTCGGCATGGAAGCGCATGATCTCGTCGAGCCCGATGCCGACGCGCACCAGTTCCGGCGGCAGATCGAGGATGTCGCCGAACTGCCGGTTCCAGCAGATGAGCTGCAGGTCCTTGTCGAACACGGCGATGCCCTGGCGCACATGGTCGAGCGCGGTCTGCAGGATGTCGCGGCTGTACTGGATGGCCGCGTTGGCATCGTCGAGCAGCTTCAGCGCCGCCTTGGTCGACACCGTGCGCCGGCGCAGCAGCAGCGACAGCACGAGCCGCGAGGACGCCGCGCCGATCGCCGAGGCGAGCAGGTGCTCGGCGTAGCGCAGCAGGTGGAAATCGGCCTCCGTGCCTCGGACTCGAGGCTGATGCCGCTGCGGCGGTCGCGAAGCCTTCGAACGAGTCGCGCGTGCGCTCCTCGCCGAGATAGCGCGCGACCGTCGTGCGTCAGTTCCTCCACCGTCACCGACGAGCGCCACAGCCGGAAGCTCGGCGTGTCGGGCGCGAGGCTGGACGGCACGAAGAGTTGGCCTGCAGGCGCTCGATCGCGGCCGGCTCGCGGCCGAGCGAGAACGCCACATAGGCGACGATGTTGAGCGTCGAGGCTCCACACGACGCCGTGGGCCAGCGGCGGCAGGTCGAGGCCGAGCAGCGCCTGCGGCTTGAGCACGGCGATGCCGAACGGGCCGTCGGTGACGATGGCCGACCGACGATCGCCAGCGTCGGCGAAGCTCGGCAGCAGCAGCGTATAGGCCCAGACGGCGAAGCCGATCGTCATGCCGGCGATCGCGCCGCGCGCCGTGCCGCGCCGCCAGAACAGGCCGCCGAAGAAGGCCGGCGCGAACTGCGCGATGGCGGCGAAGGAAAGCAGGCCGATCGAGGCAAGCTGCGGCATCGCCGGCGAGCGATAATAGACATAGGCGAGCAGCAGGATCGCGAAGATCGCAGCCCGGCGCACGGTCAGCAGGAGAGCGCCCATGTCGCCGCCGCCGGAGGAGACGCGCCCCGGCGCTCAGCACCAACGGCACGACGAGATCGTTCGACACCATGATGGCGAGCGCGACGGACTCGACGATCACCATGGCGGTCGCCGCCGACAGGCCGCCGACGAAGGCCGCGATGGCGAGGATATCGGAATCGCCTGGCAGCGGCAGCGCCAGCACGAACATGTCGCTGTCGACGCGTCTCGGCCGGAAACACGAGCAGGCCGGCGATCGCGATCGGCACGACGAACAGGTTGATGAGCACGAGATAGAGCGGAAACAGCCAGGCCGCGCGCCTGATCTCCGCTTCGCTATTGTTCTCGACCACGGTGACGTGGAACTGCCGCGGCAGCAGCAGGATCGCGCAGAACGACAGCAGCGTCATCGCGATCAGCTTGCCGAAGTCGGTGCTCCTGGTTGAGCATCGCCGACGTCTCGGGGCGCGCGCGCGCCACCTCGAGCAGGGCGGCGAGGCCGTCGAACATCCCGAAGGTGACGAAGACGCCGACCGCCAGGAAGGCCACGAGCTTGACGATCGATTCGGTCGCGATCGCCAGCATCAGGCCGTCCTGATGCTCGGTGGCGTCGATATGGCGCGTGCCGAAGAGCACGGCGAAGGTGGCCATGCCGAGCGCGACGAACAGGGCGATGTCGCCGAGCACCGGCTGCACGACGCCGGTGGTGATCCTGATATGCGCCAGGATGGTGCCCAGCGACGACGACACCGCCTTGAGCTGCAGCGCGATGTAGGGGATCGTCGCCGATGATCGCGATCAGCGCGACGATCGCCGCCACGGGCTGGCTCTTGCCGTAGCGGGCGGCGACGAAATCGGCGATCGAGGTGATGTTCTGCGCCTTGGCGAGCCGCACCACGCGCAGGACCAGCGGGGTGCACAAGCCGATCATCAGGATCGGGCCGATATAGATCGTCAGGAAGTCGAAGCCCGAGCGCGAGGCGAGGCCGACCGAGCCGAAGAATGTCCAGGAGGTGCAGTAGACGCGAGCGAGAGCGGATAGATCAGCGGCGCGAGCGCCTGGCCGCCGTCGCGCCGATGCATCCGGTCGCCATAGCTCGCCACGACGAACAGGAGCCCGAGATAGGCGAGCGCGATCGCGATGACCACCGAGCCTTGCAGCATGAAGGCTCCTGGGCCGGACGGCCCACCGGTTTCAATCCATTTCCGATGTCATCATACTGGCGGCGGGCGAGGCCGTCACCGTCCGCTACGCCGGCAAAAAGAGGCATGCGATGTTCGAGGAATTCAAGAAATTCGCGTTGCGCGGCAACGTCGTCGACCTCGCGATCGGCGTCATCATCGGCGCCGCCTTCGGCAAGATCGTCAATTCCATGGTCGGCGACATCTTCATGCCGCTGATCGGCGCGGTGACCGGCGGCCTCGATTTCTCGAACTATTTCCTGCCCCTCTCGAAGTCGGTGACGGCAACCTCCCTGGTGGAAGCCAAGAAGCAGGGCGCGGTGCTGGCCTGGGGCAGCTTCATCACGATCGCGATCAATTTCATTATCATCGCCTGGGTGCTGTTCCTGGCGGTGAAGGGCATCAACCGGGTGCGCCGCCAGGAATCCGAGAAGCCCTCCGCGGCCCCTCCCCGGCAGGAGGTCCTCCTGGAGGAGATCCGCGACCTTCTGGCTCGCAAGCCCTCGTAGCGGCGCAACTGCGCCGACGCGGGAACGGCCGGACGTGGACAATCCCCCGACCCGCCGCTAAGAGGCGGCCCATGTTGCGCCGCATATACGACTGGTTTCTCGCCGCCGCCCACAAGCCTTACGCGGCGTGGCTGATGGGCGGCGTGTCGTTTGCCGAGAGCTCGTTCTTTCCGGTTCCGCCGGACACGATGCTCATTCCGATGGGACTCGCGCGGCCGGAGAAGGCGTGGTCCTACGCCTTTTTGTGCACCTGGACATCGGTGCTCGGCGGGCTCGTGGGTTACCTCATTGGTTCGCTATTGTATGATTCGCTCGGCCAGTGGCTGATCCAGCTCTATGGCTACGGCGACAAGGTCCAGGCCTTCCGCGACGCCTACGCGCAATACGGCGTGTGGATCATCCTGCTCAAGGGCCTGACGCCAATTCCCTACAAGGTCGTCACGCTGACGGCGGGGTTTGCCGGCTACGACATCTTCCTGTTCATCATCCTTTCCATCATCACCCGCGGCGCACGCTTCTTCTTCGTGGCCTTCCTGCTCAACCGCTACGGCGAACAGGCCCGGGAGATCATCGAGAAGCGGCTCGGCTTCTGGGTCGCGGTCAGCGCGGTGACGATCGTGGTCGGCTTCGTCATCGTGGTCCGCCTGATCTGAGCCTCCTTTCATATTTTCGCCACGCGATCGGCTAAAATCCCCCGATGAGGCCAACGCCGCGGGGCGGCACCGCCATGATCGCGAGACCGAACGCAAATGTCGCCGGCAAGGCGCGGACGCTGGCCGCTTTAGCCTGCGGCGGCGCCTGCATCATTGCCCTGTGGGCCGGAGCGGCGACCGCCCAGGACACGCCGGCACAGCCCGCGCCGCTGCCCCTGGCGCAGTCGCCCGCAACCCAACCCGCTTCACCGCCCGCCGCGGCGACGCCACCGCCACCCAACGCCGGCGTGTTCGGCGCCATCGGCAAGTGGGTCGACGACGCATTGGCCGGCGTGACGGAGAGCCTCGACAACGCCCGCGGCACGCTGGATGACGCCGCCGGGCGCGCCGGCGACACCGCCCGGGACGCCGCCGACACTGCCGCAAAGGTCGCGAAAATCCCGCTCACGTCGGTTGTTGGCGGCCGCCAGCGTTGCGTCGCAGCCGCCAACAAGGCCCCCGACTGCCAGGCCGCAACCGATGCCCTGTGCCGCGACAAGGGCTTCATCACCGGGCGCAGCGTCGACGTCCAGTCGGCGCAGAAATGCCCCGCCGACGTCTGGATCTCCGGCCGGCAGGCGGCGCCGGGCGAATGCACGATGGAGACCTACGTCACCCGCGCCATGTGCCAGTAGCAGGGCCCGGTTGAGGTCTCTTCAGCACCCGTTGCCGTCGCTCTTGCAACCTGTCCCTCGACCATATGTCATGCCGGCACGTTTCGCCGGGGAGAAAATCTTGAATCTGCACGCCATGCTGCTGGAGCGGGAGGCCGTCGGTCGCCCGGTCACCGTGGGGCTGATCGGTGCCGGCAAGTTCGGCACCATGTTCCTCACCCAGGTTCGCCGCACCCGCGGCATGCATCTCGTCGCGGTCGCCGATCTCGACGTCGAGCGCGCCCGCTCTCAACTCCGCAGCGCAGGTTGGGAAGATGAAGCATTCGCCGCCCCGTCGCCGGGCGACGCGTTTACGTCCGGCCGCACCCACGTCACGGCCGATGCGGAGGCGCTGCTTGCGTTCCCGGACATCGAGGTGATCGTCGAGGCGACCGGCGTGCCGGAAGCCGGCATCCGCCACGCCGTGAAGGCCGTCGAACACGGCAAGCACATCGTGATGGTCAACGTCGAGGCCGACGCGCTTGCCGGTCCCCTGCTCGCTCGCAAGGCGAAGAATGCGGGCGTGGTCTACAGCCTCGCCTGGGGCGACCAGCCGGCGCTGATCTGCGAGCATGTCGACTGGGCGCGGACCTGCGGCTTCGCGGTGATCGCCGCCGGCAAGGGCACGCGCTACGAACCGAGCTACCACGCCTCCAACCCCGACAACGTCTGGGACATCCTCGACAAGTATCTGCGCATCGACGACCGCGCCTCGATCAATCCGAAGATGTTCAACTCGTTCATCGACGGCACCAAGTCCGGCATCGAGATGACGGCGGTGTGCAACGCCACCGGCCTCGTGCCGCAGAGCGAGGGCCTTGGCTTCCCGCCCGCGACCCGCTTCGAGCTCGCCGATGTCTGCAAGCCGATCGCCGTCGGCGGCACCCTGGAGAAGACCGGCGTCACCGAGGTCGTCTCCTCGGTCTATCGCGACGGCAGCGACGTGCCGCATCATCTCGCGATGGGCACCTATGTGGTGTTCGAAGGCGACAGCGAATACGCCCGCCTCTGCTTCAGGGAGTATCACCTGATGCCGGACCGCACCGGCCGCTACGCGGCGCTCTACCGGCCGATTCATATGATAGGGCTCGAGCTCGGCATTTCGGTCGCATCCGTGGCGCTGCGGCGCGAGCCGACCGGCGCACCGACCGGCTTTCGCTCCGACGTGGTGGCGACCGCCAAGCGCGGCCTCAAGGCCGGCGAGATGCTCGACGGCGAAGGCGGCTTCTGCGTATGGGGCAAACAGACGCCGGCCGGCGACTCGCTGGACAGGGAGCTGCTGCCGCTGGGTCTCGCGCATCGCGTGAAGCTCAAGCGCGATATCGGCTCCGGCGAGACGCTGCGGTGGAGCGACGTCGACTACGACCCTACCGATGTCGCCGTAAAGGTTCGGCGCGAGATGGAGGCGGCATTCGGACGGCGGAATGCCGCCGACGTGCCGATCTCATGATCGTCGAACAGCCAACCGGGAGGAACCAATGAAGACTTCGCGCATGATCCGTGCGCTGGCCGCCGTCGCGGTGGCCGCCACGCTCGCGACGGGGGGCGGTGCGGCGGCGGACGACACCAAGCTCACCATCATGGTGTTCCAGGGCATGCAGAACCTGCCGCTGCTCGCCGCACAGGCGAAGGGGCTGTTCGCCAAGCATGGGCTCTCCGTCGACATCAAGATCGCGCCGAACTCGGACGAGCAGCGCGCCGGCCTGGCCGACGGCCGCTTCCAGATCATCCACTGCGGCGGTCGACAACGGCGTCGCCATGGCGGATGTCGCCAAGGTCGACATCGCGGCGGTGATCGGCGGCGACAACGGGTTCAATCAGGTCATCGTGCAGCCCGACGTCAATGTCGTTCGCCGACCTGCGCGGCAAGACCGTGATCGTCGACGCGCTCAACACCGCCTATGCATTCCAGCTCTATGCGATTCTGAAGAAGAACGGCCTGGAGAAAAGCGACTACACGATCAAGCCGGTGGGCGCGACCTTCAAGCGGCTCGAAGCGCTCACGCAGGACAAGGAGCTCAAGGCATCGATGCTCAATCCGCCCTTCACCGTCCGGGCGGAGAAGGCCGGGCTGAAAAGCCTCGGCTCCGCGGTGAAGATCCTCGGGCCCTATCAGGCACCGCGGGAATCGTGCGGCGCGACTGGGCGAAGGCCAATGCCGACACGCTCGTGCATTACCTGCAGGCCTATATCGAGGGCCTGCGCTGGGCGCTCGATCCGGCCAACAAGACGGAAGCCATCAAGCTCCTCGCCGACGGACTGAAACTGCCACCCGACGTCGCCGAGCGCACCTACGCGATCGCCACCGATCCCGCCGAGGGGCTGGCCAAGGACGCTCGCTTCGATGTCGCGGGATTCGAGAACGTGCTGGCGCTGCGCGCGTCGTTCGAAGGAGGCACCCCGGCGCGCCAGACAAATACCTCGACCTTTCCTATTACGACCGCGCGCTCGCCGGCTTATGACGGCGGGCGGAAAATCCGTTGCTCGCAAGCGCCGGTCCGAACGATACTCGCCACGATGACACGCCATCGCCAGCCACGCACGAGGCCCTCCACGCATCCGCACGCCGTTGATCGCCGATGACTGAACCTCCGGCCGCCGATGCGGATGCCGTGATCGCGGCCTGCCTTGCCGACCTTGCCGCTCATGCGCCTGCCGAGAACGTCGTCGCCCAGTTGCGCACGATCGAGGGGCTGGCCGCCAAGCCCGCGCTTCGGCATGCTCGCTTCCTGCGCACGCGCGCCGTCGCGACGCACCGCCTCGGATTTCCCGATGCGGCGCTCGGCGATCTTTACGATGCCTGCGCGGCGCTCGACGGTGGCACCGATTGGCGCGAGCGTTCGGACGTGTTTCGCGAGATCGCGACCGTTCAGATTCTGGTGCGGCGACGCGCGCGAGGCTGCGCTCGCGCTCCTGCGGGCGACCGCCGAGGCCGCCCGGCCCAACGACCGGTCGGCGCTCGCGTTCGCGCTCGCTGCGGCAGGACGCCTTTCGATGGAGATTCGCCGGCCGCGCGACGCGCAGGCTTTGCTGGCGGCGGCCTCCGACATCGGAGGCGAAGACTGGCCGCAGAGCGAGCGCTGCCGCCTCTCCGTGAACCTGCTTCAGGCCCTTGTCGCCGGCGAACGGTTCGAGGACGCGCGCACCACGCTCGCCGATCTGCTGCCGATGCTCGGCGACGCGACCGCGCGCCTGCGCATGCTGGTGGAGATCGAACGGGTCCGCATGGCGCATGCCGGCGGCGATCTCATCGAAGCCCATGCCGCACTCGAGCGCGCGACGGCGCTGGCGCCGAGCGATCCCGAATGCTTCGAGCATGTGGAGATCGCAGAAGCCGCCGCTGAGCTTGCATTTGCCGAGAACGATGCGGCGCGCGCCGCCGCGCTCATCGACACCGTCGTGACGCGCGACGCGACCGACGATCTCGCCGGCCGGGAGGTCCTGGCGCGCCTGCTCCAGGCGCGGATATTCGAAGCACTCGGCAAGCCCGACGACGCCGAACGCACGCTCGCCGCCGCGCTGCGGCGGGCGAATGCGCGAGGCCTGCGCGCCCATGCCGACGAGGTCCGCTCGGCGATCGCGGAGCGCGGCGGCTCGGAACGGGTGTGGCTGCCGGGCAACACGACGAATACGCCGATCGACGACGAGCTGAACCGGCGTTTCGTGCGCCGCAGCGCGCTCGGTGCCGGCGGCTTTGCCAGCGTCGTGCGGGCCTATGATCTTGAGCTCGGCATCCAGGTCGCCCTCAAGCGCAGCGTGCTGGAAGACGTGTTCGACCCGGCCATGCGCCAGCGGCTGCTGGACGCGGCGCGGACCGAAGTGTCCGCGGGGTCGCGCATCGAGCATCCCGGCGTCGCACGCATTCACGGCATGCTGGTCGAGGGCGACCGCGGGGCGCTGCTGATCGAGGAATTCATCGAAGGCGAAACCTTGCGCGCCGCGTTGCCGAAGATCGAGGCCCCACATGCGCTCGACCTCCTGGCACGGCTTGCCTACGCCCTCGCCGCGGTGCATGCGGCCGGCGTCGTGCATCGGGATTTCAAGCCGGACAACGTGATCCTGCGGCCCAACGGCTCGCCCGTGCTGGTCGATTTCGGCATCGCGCTCATCGGCCGCAAGCGCGAGAAGGACCTCAAGGGCGGGACGCCCTTCTACATGGCGCCAGAACAGGCGGCGGGCCGCCGCACCGATGCACGCGCGGATATCTACGCCTTCGGCGTCGTCGCCCATGAGGTGCTGCTCAAGGCGCGCCCGGAGCCGGAAACGACATCGATGGGGTGGCTGCTTTCCGGGCACTCCGCCCGCGCGCGCCGTCTGACGGCCGCCGGGCTCGCGCCTGATGTCGCCTCGCTGATCGCGCAACTGCTTGCGCCGCATCCCCGGTGGCGGCCCCGTTCGGCCGCCATGGTCGGCGCGCGCTTCGCCGATGCGGCCGCCAAGGCGGCCCATGCGTGACCCACGCCGGAACCGCTGTCCTGACCGCCGTCACCCGCCTGGATTGGGATGGTGCGGGTGGAGGGAATCGAACCCACACTCTGTCACCAGAACTGGATTTTGAATCCAGCGCGTCTACCAGTTCCGCCACACCCGCACGGAAGCCTGTCTACGTCAGGCGTCGGCATTCGCCAACAGGGGATGGAGGAAAAAGCACATGGCCGCGGAAGGCGGCTTGCACGCGGGCACGTGTGCATGCGGTCCGATCGATCTGTCGCGGTCCGACCGCATCCCCATCACGCATTCGCGATCACGTCCGCCGGCAAGGGAATCGACATGCCGATGCGCCAGCGATATGCCGACACGCCCGGAGAGGTGACGATGCGTGAAGGCCTGCCTGTGTTTGTCCGCGCCAATCCCGCCGTCGCGGCCGCGCTGACGATCGCGGCCGGCGGGGCGGCGGCGATCCTCGGCGCATGGTTTTTCCAGTATGGACTCGGCCTCAAGCCGTGTCCGCTCTGCCTGGACCAGCGCCTTCCCTATTACGCCGCCATCCCGCTCGCAATTGTCGTGGCCATAGCGGCGTCGCGGCGCGTGCCGCACGCCGCCGTGATGGCAGGGCTTGGTGCGCTCGCGCTCGCGATGCTGATCGGCGCCGGGCTCGGCGTGTATCATTCCGGCATCGAGTGGAAGCTATGGGCGGGGCCGCGCGACTGCTCCGGACCACTGGACTCGCTTGGCGGCGTCAATGATCTGCTGAAGGT